>MAFD01000082.1:0-2448 GCA_002013775.1 Mycobacterium sp. D16R18 | reverse complement strand
GCCGCAGGTCTCGCTCATGCCGTAGGTCCGGACCACTGGGACGCGGGCCTGTGCCGCCCTGATGGCGACGGAGGCGGGTAGCGGACCACCACCCAGGAGCACCGCATCAAAGGAGGCGAGCGCCTCTGATGCCGCGGGATCATCCAGCGCCTTCACCAGTTGTGTTGCCACCAAAGAGATGTACCGACGATTCCCGGTCATCTCGGCGGCCGCCCGCAGGAAGTCGGATATGGAGAAACCGGCCGAGACGTCAATGACGACGGGTTCGGTACCGGCCTGGATGCTGCGCAGCAGCACCTGCATTCCGGCGATGTGATGGGGTGGCAGCGCCAGTAGCCATTGGCCGGTACCGCCCAAGCGGGCGTGCGTGGCCGAACCGCTGGCCGCGAGGGCGGTACCGCTGAGCATGGCGCCCTTAGGTTTTCCCGTTGTGCCTGACGTTGAGACCACCACCGCGACGTCCTCGGCGATCGGTTCGTCGGCGGCGAGTTCAGAGGCGAGGAAATGGGCCTGATCGGCGTCGTCGGCAGGCACGGGCAAGACCGCGTCGCCGCGGCCGTCCAGCAGCTCCGCGAGGCGTGGCAGGAGGCCGAGCATGGTCTGCCCGCTGGGTACGGGCAAGGCGCGCAGTAGCCGGGTCACGCCGGGTGGTCGGAGGCCTGACCGGAGCCCGGTTCGTCAGGATGATCCGCGGGCTCACGTGGATCATCAAGGGGCCACCCCTTTTTCGCCAGTCGCTCGCGGACGCGTTCGATATCTTCTCCGGTCGGCAGCTCATCGGTGACCTGGGTGATGAGTACGGCGATGTCGATGTTGTCGAAATCGCCCCGGGCCATCAGCTCGCGCGCCACGGTCTTGACTTCGTCATTACTCAATCTGCGCCCCAGCAGCGCCAACAGCGGGACATAGTCAGGTGGCGGGACGCCTTCGGGGTATCCGGCCCGAAGCCAGGTGACGATCTTGCTCAGAAATGCGTTCACGGCCTCAAACTCCTGTACGGACGGGCGGCCGTCCTCTTCGTATCGACTGCTAGGGATGGTAGTGCCGTTGGCTGGTGTTGTCGCCAGGCAAAACTAGCCGCAATCAGCCAGGAAGCCCGCGCGCAGTCCGAACAGTCAGCACCCGGAAGGTTAACGGAATGTGAACTCCTTGCGGGAAATATCAAACTGGCCGGTCAGCGCCCAAACTTGCTCTTCCATCAGCTGGTCAAAGTCAAGGCCTTTACCCCAGAATTAGCGCCATGGACGCAACCATGATCATTCTGGTGCTGTTGATTGCAACGGCACTGGCCTTCGACTTCACCAACGGGTTTCATGACACCGGTAACGCCATGGCGACGTCCATCGCAACGGGTGCGCTCAAGCCCAAGACCGCGGTTCTGCTCGCCGGCGTCCTGAACCTCGTCGGCGCCTTCCTCTCCGTCGAGGTCGCCGTGACCGTGACCACCTCGGTCATCAAGGTGCAGGACAGCAAGACCGGTCATCTGCTGCCCAACATCACCCCGTCCATGGGTCTGACGATCATCTTCGCGGGTCTCATCGGCGGCATTCTGTGGAACCTGCTGACGTGGCTCTTCGGTATTCCGTCCAGCTCGTCGCACGCGCTCTTCGGTGGCCTTATCGGTGCCGCCCTGGCCGCCATCGGCCTGTCGGGCGTGAAATGGGACGGCATCCTGCAGAAGGTCATCGTCCCCGCGTTCGCCGCGCCCCTCATCGCGGGTCTGGTCGCCGCGGCCGGTACCTGGCTGGTCTACCGCCTCACTCGCAACGTGGTGAAGAAGCGTCGCGAGGAGGGCTTCCGCTGGGGCCAGATCGCCACCGCGTCGCTGGTTGCGCTATCGCACGGAACCAACGACGCGCAGAAGACCATGGGTGTCATCGCCCTGGCGCTCATCACCACCGGCCACCTGTCCGGAAACGTCAAGGAGACGGGCCTGCCGTTCTGGATCATCGCCAGCTGCGCGCTCGCGATCGGCCTCGGCACCTACCTCGGTGGGTGGCGAGTCATCCGCACCCTGGGTAAGGGACTCGTCGAGATCGAGTCCCCGCAGGGTCTGGCTGCCGAAGCGTCCTCGGCCGCGATCATCCTGAGCTCCAGTGCCGCCGGTATGGCCCTGTCCACCACACACGTGGCCACCGGCTCCATCCTGGGCAGCGGTGTCGGCAAGCCCGGTGCCGAGGTGCGCTGGGCTGTGGCGGGCCGCATGGTGCTGGCCTGGCTGGTCACCTTGCCTGCCGCCGGTATCGTCGGCGCGCTGTCCTACTGGCTCTCCAAGGCCGTCGGCGACTTCACCACTCCGATGGTCGGCGACCTCATCATCTTCGCCCTGCTCGTCGTACTCTCCGGTTACATGTGGTGGCGTGCTCAGCAGGAGAAGGTCGACTCCAGCAACGTCAACGCCGATTGGGACGACTCCACCAACTCGGTGGTGCCCGCCGATGTTCGCGA
>MAFD01000081.1:0-2776 GCA_002013775.1 Mycobacterium sp. D16R18 | reverse complement strand
TGCCGGTCTGGTGTTCGCGTTCACCATGTTGTCCATGGTGGTCAGCGATCTCGTCACCATTGGCCAGCTGGGTTCGACGATCGCGATCGGTCTGTTGTTCGACACGTTGGTGGTGCGTGCGTTCATGACGCCGGCGATCGCCGCGTTATTGGGGCGGTGGTTCTGGTGGCCACAGCGGGTGCTCCAACGCCCCGCCAGAGCACGACGGCACTCGACCGCCTCGCGCCCGTTGGTGAGTTTCCTTCTGCAGAGGGAAGAGCGCTAACCGCGATGGATGCCTCTGTCTACTGCGTGGCGATAACCGCATGAGTATTCACCGGATGGTCAGTCGGCCACCGTTGGTGGCCCGTCTGATCCGTCAGCTGTCGGTGCCGATCATCCTTGGCTGGCTGGCGGTCATTGCCGTCGTGACCTTTGCCGTTCCGTCACTGGAACAAGTCGGGCGGGAAAGCTCGGTGTCGCTGGTTCCCCAAGCGGCGCCGTCGTTCCACGCGATGCAACGTATGGGGCAGGTTTTCGGAGAATCGAATTCCGACAGCGTGGCGATGGTTGTGTTGGAAGGTCAGCAACCGCTCGGTGATGACGCACACGGCTACTACGACAACTTGATTCGCCAGTTGAGGGCCGACACAGCCCATGTACAGCATGTCCAGGACTATTGGGGTGATCCACTTACCGCGACGGGTGTGCAGAGCGCCGACGGTAAGAGTGTCTATGTCCAGATCAATCTCGCGGGTAACCAGGGCCAGGCCTTGGCGAACAAGTCCGTCGAGGCCGTCCGGAGCATCGTGCAGCGGTCGTCACCTCCGCCCGGTGTCCAGGCCTATGTCACGGGACCCGCGCCATTGGTGACGGATATGAACCACGCCGGGAACACGTCCATCATCAAGATCACGGTTGTCACGCTCGTGGTGATCCTCACGATGCTGCTCTTTGTATACCGCTCGATTGTCACCGTGGTCCTGCTGCTGATCATGGTGGGAATACAGGTGCAGGCGGCTCGAGGTATCGTCGCGCTGCTGGGAGACCATGGGGTTATTGGGCTTTCGACCTTCTCGGTGAATCTCTTGGTGTCACTCGGCATCGCGGTGGGAACGGATTACGGCATATTCTTCACCGGGCGCTATCAGGAGGCCCGACAGTCCGGCGAAGACCGGGAGATGGCGTTTTATACCACCTACAGCAGCGTTGCCAAGGTGGTCGTGGCATCTGGATTGACGATTGCGGGGGCAATCTTCTGCCTTAGCTTCACCCGGCTGCCCTACTTCCAAACGATGGGTGTTCCCGCAGCGGTGGGTATGGCCGTTGCGGTGGCAGTGGCTGTCACACTCGTTCCGGCCGTCATAGGTCTGGGCAGTCGTTTCGGGCTCTTCGAGCCCAAACGGAAGATGATGGTGCGCCGATGGCGCTGGGTTGGTACGGCGATCGTTCGATGGCCAGGGCCGATCCTTGCCGGGGCGTGCGCGGTCGGACTTATTGGGCTGCTGGCACTTCCGGGGTATCAGACGAGCTATGACGACAGGCTGTATGTGCCCCGGGACATCCCCGCCAACTTGGGGTACGCGGCGGCTGAACGGCACTTTCCCGAGTCGCGAATGACCCCCGATGTCTTGATTCTTGAGGCTGACCACGATATGCGTAACCCGGCAGATTTCGTGGTTCTCCACAAACTGGCAAAGGGGCTCTATGCCGTTCCGGGTATTTCCATGGTGCAGAGCATCACTCGGCCAGAGGGAAGCCCGATCGAGCACACTTCCATACCGTTTCAAATCAGCCTGCAAAGCGCCGGGATGCTGCAGATCCTGCCGTTTGGAAAAGAACGCGTGGACGACATGCTGAAACAGGCCGATGACACCACGAAGATGATCAACCAGATGCAGCACACCTACGAGCTGATGAGCAGCATCTCGGACATCACCAACGAGACGGTTCTGATGAACAGGGAGCTGACGGCGACGGTCGATCGGTTGCGGGATTACATCGCCAATTTCGATGACTTCTTCAGGCCTCTTCGCAACTATCTGTATTGGGAGAAGCACTGCGAGACCATCCCGATTTGCTTCGCAATCAGATCGGTATTTCAGGCGCTCGATGGCACTGATCAGCTCAGTCTTCGGACACACCAGATCCTCGAACGCGTCGAGCAGATGAATGGGTATCAGCGGGACTTGATCGCCCTCTTCCCGCCGATGATCGCGACCATGAAGTCAATGCGCGCCATGATGCTCACGATGCACAGCACCATGTCGGGGATCTTCTCTCTCATCGACCAAACGGCAGCGAACGCGACCGCCATGGGAAAGATTTACGATGGTGCCCAGAACGACGACTCGTTCTACCTGCCTCCGGAGGTCTTCGAGAACGAGGACTTCAAACGCGCTATGTCCCTGTTCTTTTCGCCGAACGGGAAGGCTGTTCGGCTGATCCTGACGTACCGGGGCGATCCGGGGACACCCGAGGGTCTGTCGCGGGTGGATGCGGTGCGCACGGCGGCGGAAGAGGCGCTCAAGGTAACGCCGCTGGAGAACGCCCAAATCCATCTCGCCGGCACCGCCGCGACATTCAAAGACCTGCGCGACGGGTCCGCATACGATCTGTTGATTGCCGGTGTCGCGGCCCTCTGTCTGATCTTCGGCATAATGCTGATCATGACGCGAAGCTTTGTCGCTGCGCTGGTTATTGTTGGTACAGTTGCACTTTCGCTGGGTGCGGCGTTCGGCCTCTCGGTGCTCATCTGGCAGAACATCCTGGGTGTCGAACTGCACTGGCTCGTGTT
>MAFD01000080.1:0-3202 GCA_002013775.1 Mycobacterium sp. D16R18 | reverse complement strand
ATCCGAGCCACCACCGGCACTCGATCCATGAGAGCCGCCATCGGGCGCACGATGCTTACCACCCGAATCACTGGGCGCGGTGACCTTCACCTTGCTGGAGTTACCAGTGGACTCATCGACGTGATGCTTACCAGAGTCATTGTCCCGCTTGGTCTTGGCTTCCCTGGACGAACCGGACGAACCGGAGGAATCAGCCGCAGTAGCCGCCTTCGCACCGTCAGTCTTCGCTGACGTGACGGATTCATCGGTGTTGGTCACCGTAGAGGTGATCGCACCCCTGGTCTGCTTAATGCCGCCCTTCGCCGAATCCGCGAGCGACTGGTTCGCCTTGTCGACCTTGTCCTGCAGCTTCTCCTTCACCACCGGTTTGGTGGGTCTGTCTTTACCTTTCGAGTTGTCCCGATGCTGACCAGAATCATTGTCCTGCTTACTCTTCGGATCCTTGGATGCATCAGCAGCAGGAGCCGGCTTCGCACTGTCTGTCTTCGCTGAAGCCGCGGATTCATCGGTGTTGGTCACCGTGGAAGCGGCGACACCGCCGGTGTTCTTAGGCCTGTCCGCACTCTTTGCGGCATCCTTCGCCTCGGCCTTGGGCTCTTCTTTCGCGATGTCCTTGGCCGGTTCGGCAGCAGGCCGCGAGGGCTCACTGTCCGTAACCACATGTGGTTTCGATGCGGAAAGCGTTGCGGACGAGACCTTCTCGAGCGCCGGCACAGCGTCGGCATTGACGACAACCGCTTCCTTCTCCCTGCCTGGTCCGCTACTGCCCAGCAGGTTCGACGCATGATCCGGTGTTCCAGCGGTGAGCTGCTTAGGCTCGGGCAGAGTTTCCGGCATAGCGATCAGGGCGGCCGTGGAACGCGCCGCCAGCGCATGGGCGCCCGCATTCTGCACTGCTCCAAGGACACCGTTGTCCAACGACTTGGTTGATTCGTTGATCGCGCGATTGGCGTCGAACAGCGGCTTGCTCACGTCGATGTTCAAGCCCTTTACCGCGGTGCACCCCTGATCGATGACCTTGTTCACCTGAACTGTGGCGACATCCAGCGCGTCGGCCACCGGCTTGAGCATGGTCTGTACCTGGTTGAACATTGGGTTCGCAATGCCCTTGAGCTGAGTGAGCCCGTCGCGCACCGCGTGAGCCACGGAGATGACCAACGCGTTCTTATAGATGGCATCCCCGAGCGCACTGTTACCGAACAACGTGAGCCGCTGCTTCTCCGGGCTCAGCAGATTGTTACTGAACCCGTCGATCAGCGCGTTGAACACCGTCTGCGGGACTTCAAAACGCTGCGCCCAGTTGATGTTTGTCGGGGCTCTGAAGACATCCGCTTGCACACCGGCCATATCCATACCGCGCGTAAAGGTCATCACGCCATTGGCGTCGGTGGTGCCCTTGACATCTTGATAACCAAGCGCAACCAGCTGAGTAAGCGCATTCTCAAATGAGTCGGCAACGGGCGTGGTGATATCCGCCAGACCCGCGGATCCGAGCAGCCGAGGCAGCATGTGGAAGGGCTCCAGTAGCGGAAGATTGCCCGAGTCATAGGTGACGTATGTGGAGGTGCCCTCTACCGGAAACTTGAAGTCAGCGCCGAGAATGGACTGGAAGACCGGCCCCAAAACCGCATTCAGCGCAGTGTTCAGAGGGCCGTTGACAGCGTCGAGGATCGTGCCCTGGGTGAGCAGGTGAAGCCCCTGTCCGCCCGTCGGATCGGTAGTGACCAGCCCTGCGTTGATGAGCCCAGGAAGCAACTGGCCGACCAGGTTGGCGACCACCGGCACTGCCTTGTCCTTATCGGGGATCAGGTAGGTAGGCATGACCACACCCGCGACAGAATTCGCCCAGGCAAGTGGGTCGAGCGTTGACGGAGCATCCGAAAGCAGGTCGTACTTCCACCCGACATCGGTAACGGAAATGTTGAGAACCTTGGTGGCAAGACCAGCGGCCCCCGCATTCGTGTAGCTGCCCGCGTCGGGACTACTGAGGTTCAGCCCAAACAACTCCGAGATGGGGGTGACCATCGCCATCAGGCCGCCGCCAGGGCGGGACGTGTTGCGGAAGAGTACGGCGACAACCCCAGTCACGCCGTGCTTGTCGTCGCCCCACAGGGCACTATCGGACTCGACATCTTTGATCATCTGGCGCAGCGCGAGTGCCGTATCGGTGCCGCCAAGCCCCTCGCCGAGAATGAATGCGCGTCGCTGGTTGAGGAGTGTCAGTAAATCGTTGCTGATCGCGCCGATACCGGGAATCCAATTGATCCACGGGCTATTGATGGTGTCGACAACGCCTTCAAGCCCGCTGAATGCGCCCATGCTGTAACCCAGCTCGTTCACGGAGTCGTAAACACCTACCGGTCCAAAACCGGGCACTTTGGCCTCGAGAGGGCTCACCGTGTTGAGCACGTTGAGCAGCGTTTTCACGGCCGACGATAGATTGGGATTGTTAAGCAGCCCAACCGCATTGGTCAGGACTGCGTCTGGGCTGCCTACCCCGGCAAGGCGCAACGCCTCGAAGACAGGCCCCACCCCATACATTCCCACCATCGAGGCAAGTTGAACGTCCAGATTGATCGCGCGTGGAGCCAGCGTTGCGACCGCTGGGAGCTCGGGGCGCGGGAAATTGACGGTGGTGGGCGCCGCCGCACTGACCGCCAGTGCCGTCGCAGTCACCAACGCCGTCGTCGCCAACATCGCCCGCGAGGTAGGAAGCGGCCGGCGGACAGGCGCCGACCCGCCACCCGCCTCTTCGATCACACTCACAGACCCCAGCGACATGCCGCCAGGGAAGCGCTTCCTTGACCGATTGGGAACATCTTTCGACGACCGACTATGCCGACGCGACATGAGCACACAACGCCTCTCCTTGGGAACTTGAGCAGCACTGTAAGCGGGCAGCCCAACTGGTAGTTGAAAAATCGATACCGTCTACCCACAGTGAATTTGCAGGAGCTCCCCGTGCCCAGATACTCGACTTATCCTTACCTAACTAAAAATTAGGGCCTCCACGCCGCGCATTTCGCATGCCCGCTACATCGCCGGAATCGTCCCCGCCGAGGCAATGGGCCTGCGGGACAACGGTTCTAGCGTCAGGTGCCGAAGGAGCCCTGGACACGGTGTGCCTGGGGCCGTGCGGGCCTAGTCGCCCGCCGAGTGCTTCCCCCCGCTCGAACCGGATCCGCTATGAGAACCCGAACCG
>MAFD01000079.1:0-3293 GCA_002013775.1 Mycobacterium sp. D16R18 | reverse complement strand
GCCTCCGGCCGGGCAGCCCGCCGATCCCAACCAGCCTGCGCCGCCGCCCGCGGACCCCAACCAGCCTGCGCCGCCGCCCGCGGACCCCAACCAGCCGCCGCCCCCACCGGCTCCCGCGGCACCGGGTGCACCGGCTCCCGAACCTGCTGCTCCGGGGCAGCCCGCGCCTCCGGCACCGCCCGCGGCGCCACCGGCGCCCGGCGTCCCCGTCTAGCTCTCGGCCAGTTCTGCGCGCCACGATTCGACGGCGTCGCAGAACTGCGCTTCGCACCGCGCACGGTGTTATCGGTGAAGATCTGATCCGCGTCGGCCCAGACGATCAGTACGGGCCACGTGGCCAATGGTTGACGCGGCCCTCGAGTTCAGTGAAGAACTCGAGGGCCGGCCAACACGTTCGCCGGGAGTGCGGCGCAGGCGTGACGTCGATCCGGCGCCGGCATTGCCGCGCCCTGCCGACTAGCTCTTGGTTTTGCCTGCGACGAATTTGTAGACGACAAGCAGGAGCACCGCGCCCACTAACGCGCCGAGGAAGGCGTGATTGATCGGCGGGGTAACCGTGAACTTGTGTGGAGCGAACACCAGACTTCCCAGCGTCCCGCCGACATAACCACCGACGATGCCCAGCAACGCTGTCACGATCCAGCCGAAGTTCTCCTTGCCGGGCACGATCAACCGGGCGATCCAGCCAACGATCAGGCCAAGAATGATCATCCAAATGATGTTCAACACCATGTCTAGCTCCTTCGAGTATGTGTACTGAGGAAACGAGCGTCGACCCGCTGCATGATGCTAATGGAACACCTGGTTCGTCGGTGCTCTAACGACACGGCGCGGGCGAGCTCGCCACCTCACGCACCGTAGATCCTTGCGGTGAGGACGCCGTGACAGCCGGATAACCTCGGCGGAAGAATTCGGGAATCTGCGTGACTCACCATGACGGGGTGACCGAACTGAGCGCGCCGCCCACCGCGCGCCGCGCCGCCTGCTCGTATTGCGGTGTCGGCTGCGGTGTCGTCGTGCGCGCCGACACCAGTTTGGCAGGTCCAGTCACCATCGCAACCGTAGAGGGCGATGCCCTGCACCCGAGTAATCACGGCCGCCTCTGCACCAAGGGCGCCACTCACGCCCAACTGATGGCCGCTGACGGACGCATGACGACGGCACATATTCGTCCCGGCCGCGGACAGGAGCCTGTTCCGGCGCCGTTGGCGGCGACAACCACCGAGGCGGGCCGGCGGTTACGCCAGGTCCTCGACACCCACGGGCCCGATGCGATCGCGCTGTACGTATCCGGTCAGATGAGCCTGGAGGCGCAGTACCTCGCCAACAAGCTCGCGAAGGGCTACATCCGCACCACGCAGATCGAATCGAACTCTCGTCTCTGCATGGCAAGTGCAGGCACCGGATACACACAATCATTGGGGGCCGACGGGCCTCCCGGGTCGTACTCCGATATGGAGCAGAGCGACCTGTTTCTCGTCATCGGCGCGAACATGGCCGACTGCCATCCGATTCTGTTCCTGCGCATGGCCGACCGGCTCGGCAGCGGAGCTCGGTTGATCGTGGTCGACCCGCGCCGTACCGCCACCGCCGAACGTGCAGATTTGTTCCTGCAGATCAGTCCGGGAACCGACCTGGCCCTGCTCAATGGACTGTTGCATCTGCTTGTCGAAAACGGTGATATCGACTCCGAATTCATCGCGCAACACACCGAGGGCTGGGCAGGAATGCCGGAGTTCCTCGCCGGCTACGCCCCGCCGGTGGTGGCGGCGGTCACGGGGTTGTCCGAGGACGACATCCGCACTGCCGCCCGGTGGATCGGGGAGGCGCGCGAATGGATGACGTTGTGGACGATGGGCCTCAACCAGAGCACCCATGGCACCTGGAACACGAACGCCATCTGTAATTTGCATCTTGCCACCGGGGCAATCTCTCGCCCCGGTAGCGGACCGTTCTCGCTGACCGGCCAGCCCAATGCGATGGGCGGCAGGGAAATGGGCTACATGGGCCCAGGGTTGCCGGGCCAGCGATCGGTGAAATCCGCCGCAGATCGAGACTTCGTCGAGAGGCAATGGGACCTCGCGCCCGGGTCCCTTCGCACGGACTTCGGAGCCGGCACGGTCGACATGTTCGCGCAGATGGCCGCGGGAGACATCAAAGCATGCTGGATTATTTGCACGAATCCCGTTGCCTCGGTGGCTAATCGGCAGAATGTGATTGACGGTCTGCGACGCGCCGAGCTGGTGATCACCCAGGACGCGTTCCTGGCTACCGCCACCAACGACTACGCCGATGTGCTGTTGCCTGCAGCTCTGTGGGCCGAATCCGATGGCGTATCGGTCAACTCGGAGCGCACGGTGACCCTGACCAACCGGGTCGTCGACGCACCGGGCGACGCCCAACCCGACTGGCGTTTGATCTGCGATGTCGCCGCCGCGATGGGGTTCGGCGATGCGTTCGATTACTCCTGCAGCGAGGAGATCTTCGAGGAGATCCGCGCATTCTGGAATCCACGCACCGGGTATGACATGCGGGGCGTGAGCTATGCCCGACTACGGCAAGGGCCGGTGCAGTGGCCGTGCCCGCCCGAGGATGCGGGGGACCGCAACCCGATCCGCTACCTGAATGACGGAATCAGCCAGGACCTGTACGTCGATGAGAATGGCATCATGCCGCGGCTGGCGTTCCCGACCCCGTCTCGCCGGGCGGTGTTCCACGCCCGGGCGCACCGTGATCCCGCGGAACTCGCGGGTGACGGATATCCCATGATCCTGAATACCGGTCGTTTACAACATCATTGGCACACGCTTACCAAGACTGGCCGTATCAAGGCTCTTGACCGGCTTCATCCGTCGCCCTTTGTGGAGATTCATCCGCATGACGCCGCAACCCTCGGGATCGCCGAGGGTGATGTTGTCGAAATCGCCTCGCGCCGCGGCCGAGCCGAGCTACCCGCGATCATCAGCGACAGAACCAGGCGCGGAAGCTGTTTCGTCCCCTTCCACTGGAATGACGCGCAGGGGCCGGGCCTGGCGATCAATGCGGTGACCAACGACGCTGTCGACCCGGACTCGCTGCAACCCGAGTTCAAGGTGAGCGCCGTCGCGCTGCGTCCCACCGGGCGGACAATTGTCGATACCGCGCCCGACACGCACGCACAAGCGCTGGGGGACATCGCAATTCTGTGGACGTCGCAGACCGGCAACGCCGAGATCGCGGCCACTTCAGTGCACAAGCTCCTGGCGACGGCGGGGATCTGTGCGACGATTACCGCGATGGACGAGTGTGACCCC
>MAFD01000078.1:0-3584 GCA_002013775.1 Mycobacterium sp. D16R18 | reverse complement strand
TTGGTGCTCCTGCACCTGATCGTGCGATGAACCAGGCCACCCGGTCACCGGATGCCGTCGAGCTGACGGTCGACCAGGCCTGGTTCCTCGCAGACACGTTGAGCGCCGGCACCTTTCCCTGGGTGCTGGCGATCACGGTCCCCTTCCGGGATGAGACACAGCGCGCGGGATTCAATGCTCAGCGCGTCCAGGAACTCACCCGGGTCGGCGTCCTCAACGCCGAAGGCGCGGTGGATCCCGCTGTGGCGGAATGGATCCGTACCGTGTGCCGCCCCGAACGTTGGCTCGAACTGCGATACGTCGCGGCGGGTTCGGAGAATCCGGACGTGATGCGCGGCATCATCGCCCACCGGCAGTTGCAAGGTCGCCCGCAGACCGTAGTGTCGCTGCGCAATGCCCACCTGATCACCTTCACCGCGGTCGACGCCGATGACCCCTCGGCACTTGTGCCCAGCGTGATCGCGGGACTGCGATGGCGCACACCCGCACAGTTCCCCGAGTTCACACTGCCCGCCCATGTCGGAGCAAAGGCCGACGAGCAACTGCGTTCCGGCGCCTCGCTGGCCGACGTCGTGGGATACCTGGGCGTCCCACCCGCCGCGCAGGCTGTGGTGGAATCGGCGTTCGTCGGAAACCGAAATTATGTTGAAGTGGTTGCCGGGCAACGCAATAACGCAACTCAACAGACCTCCGAAGTGGGTATCAGCGTGCTGGACACCAGCGCTGGGCGCATCCTCGTCAGCCCACACCGCGCAGGGGACGGCACCTGGCTGTCGACCTTTGCCCCCGGGGCCCCATTCGCGATCGCGGTGGCCGTCGAACAGTTGATGGCCACGCTCCCGGACGGGCACTGGTTCCCGGATGCCCGACTGACCCGAGACTTCGACTGATGCTGTCCCTCTATTAGTTCCCTACTGTGCTCCACCCCCCTATCGAGAGAGTCAAACGAAACACCATGTCTGACAACGCCGTGATGCCCATCGTCCGGGTAGCCGTGCTCGGTGAAGAAAAGCTGACCGAGGTCGCTTTACCGACTCAGCTGCCGATGCGCGACATCATTCCTGCGGTACACCGGATGGTGGCCCCCGATGCCACTGAGGCCACACCTCAGCGGCTGAGCCTGGCCCCGATCAACGGTGCACCGTTCAGTGCCGATGCGACCCTGGACACCGTGGGCGTCGTCGACGGCGACCTGCTCACGTTGCGTCCGACTCCCGTCGGACCTGCCGCGCCCGGCATCGTCGAGGACATCGCGGATGCCGCCGTCATCTTCTCCGAATCACGCAAGCGCCCGTGGGGTGCCGAGCACATCGCCCGCGTCACCCGCCTGGGTGTCCTCGGATTGATCGTGGCGGCAACGGTTCTGGCCATCGTGCACAACGTTCGCACCGGATCCGCGCTGAGCCTCGCCGGCCTGGCCGTGGTGGCGGTTGCCGCCGCGATTGGGGCGCTAGTGGCACACGTGCGCTCACCGCGTCTGGGCGCGGAGCTGGCGATCACCGCCCTGGCTCCCGTTGCCGGCGCGCTCGCCCTTGCCATACCCGGAGATGCACTGGCCCCCCATGCGCTCCTGGGCGCCGCTGGAGTCGCGGCATGGTCGCTGATCTACCTGATCGTGGCGCGCCAGCAGACCGCGTTCTTCACCGCCACCACCGTGCTGTCCCTCGGTATCGCCGGTGCCGCAGGCGCCCAGATCCTGTGGCACCCGTCCCTGCTGGCCGTGGGTTCCGGACTGATCGTGGTGGCACTGCTGGTCACCGTGCGTGCCGCGCAACTGTCGGCATTCGCCGCGCGCTTCCCGCTGCCGACCATTCCCGCCCCCGGTGACCCGACGCCCTCCGCGCCGGCGATGTCGGTTCTCAAGGACCTCCCACGACGCGTCCAGCTGAGCGACTCGCACCAAAGCGGATTCATCGCGGGTGCTTCACTTCTGGCCATCCTGGGATCGCTGGCCCTGGTGGGCGGCTCGGCACCGGTGAACCCCTGGGCCTGGTACCTGGTGGTCGCAGTGAGCGCGGGAGCGGCGCTGCGTGCACGCGTGTGGGATTCGGCGGTGTGCAAGGCCTGGCTGTTGGCAGTGCCGTTCGTGGTGACGTCCGCACTGCTGGTGATCTTTGCCTTCGCGGGGCGTTACACCGGCGCGCTGGTGGCACTCGCAGTGCTGGCGTTCTTGGTCGCCGCGCTTACCGTCGTGGTCTTCAACCCGAAGATCGGTGAGGCAGAGACCTACTCGCTGCCCAGCCGTCGCCTGCTGGGATTCCTCGCCTCGGGGATCGACGCCTCACTGTTGCCGGTGATCGCATACCTCACCGGACTGTTCACCTGGATCCTCAACCGATGATCCGATTCATGTCTGTGGGCGCTGTCGCCGCGATGCTGCTGGCGCTGTCTCCTATGACAGCCCCGGCCGCGTACGCGGTGACCCGCCCAGACGCTGATCCCGCTGCGCTCCCACGGGATTCGGCCCCCAGCGCTACCGCTGGCATGCAGTCCGGCGCGTGCAGCACCACCGTGTTGATGCCCGGTACGGGCACAAGCGGGAAACCGTCCCCGGAGT
Source organism: Mycobacterium sp. D16R18 (assembly GCA_002013775.1). Classification (GTDB taxonomy): domain Bacteria; phylum Actinomycetota; class Actinomycetes; order Mycobacteriales; family Mycobacteriaceae; genus Mycobacterium. The sequence continues at coordinate 1,027 of MAFD01000078.1, read as the reverse complement.
TCGAGGAGGCATGGCGCTTCTCTCGCGGTGAGGGGCAAAGCGTCGCCATCATCGACACCGGCGTGCAGCCGAGTTCACGGCTGCGCGTCGAAGGCGGGGGCGACTACGTGCAGTCCACCAACGGACTCACCGACTGCGACGGGCACGGGACCATGGTCGCGGGGATCATCGGTGGCCAGCCCGGCCCTGACGGATTCTCCGGTATCGCGCCTGCATCCAAGCTGATCTCGATTCGCCAGGAGTCCTCGAAGTTCTCCCCACGAATCACCGGTGGCGATCCGACCACCAATGGCGCCACCCACTTTGTCAACACGCTGGCCCGGTCCATCGTGCACGCCGCGAACCTCGGGGCGCGTGTGATCAACATTTCGTCGGTTGTGTGCGTTCCGGCGGCCAAGCCCATCGACCAGGCCGCACTGGGTGCGGCCCTGCGGTACGCCGTCGAGGAGAAGGATGCCGTCGTGGTCGCGGCAGCCGGTAACAGCAGCGGCGGCGGCGCCAACTGCCAACCGAATCCACTCAGCGGTTCCGGCGCCGATCCGAGGAATTGGGCCGGGGTGGAATCTGTTTCGGTTCCCTCATGGTGGCAGCCGTACGTCCTGTCGGTGGGATCGGTGTCCGCCGACGGCACTCCCTCGAAGTTCACCATGCCCGGCCCGTGGGTGGGCATCGCGGCAAATGGCGAAAACGTGACATCGCTGTCCAACGACGGAGAGGGCGGGCTGGCCAACGGAATGGTCGGCCAGGACGGCAAGCCGCACCCCCTCTTCGGAACCAGTTACGCGACCGCCTACGTGTCGGGCGTCGCGGCGCTGGTGCGCAGCCGATTCCCCGATCTGACCGCACAGCAGGTTGTTTCGCGGCTGCAAAGGACAGCTCGTGATGCGGGCCGGTCTCCGTCAAATCTGGTGGGTACCGGAACCGTCGACCCGGTGGCCGCACTCACCTGGGAGGTCCCCGCGGATGGAAACGCACCGGCAGGCCCCAGCGCCCGCGCCGTCGTTCCACCGCCCCTTCCCACCCGAAA
>MAFD01000077.1:0-3685 GCA_002013775.1 Mycobacterium sp. D16R18 | reverse complement strand
TTTTGTTGACACGTACTTCACCTTATTCGACGCAGTGGGGTGCTCTCAGTGACTTTCAGGCAAGTCGTCGAGGCTCAGACGGACCAGGACGCATGCTCCAGACGATCACCGATCCGCGACAGGATCTGCAGCGCCACAGGGATGCAACCATCGAGATGATCCCAGGGCCAACCGCGTTGTGTTCGATCGAACATCGCATCTGCTGCCTGGCATCACTTTCGTCTCGACTACGGGGTACGTCCAGCGGCCAAGCCTGGCGCTACGTTGCAGGCGAGTAGCCGCTTGCCTAATCGTGTGGCGTCGATGGATCCTCGTTGGCTGTGGCTGCCCATAACTCTTGCTCATCGGGATCAAAGTCATTATCTCCGAGGGGATCTGGTGGATCTAGGACGGTCAGCTCACCGGTATCGGGGTGCCTCTCGCACGAATGCGCGTCGACATCGCGCACTGCGAACAGCCCGGACAGAGTTGCAGAGACGCCACCACGCCGACCCTTCGGTGTCGGAAGTGCATCGGCTACTGAGATATGCAGCAACCGGGGCGTGGTGGCTACATCGAAATGAAATGCCTTGATCATGGCAAAACATGCCGCGACCATGATCACAGAGAACGGTACCGCGGTGGCGATCGATGCCGTCTGTAGCGCCTGCAGGGAACCGCGCCCGCCAACAAGCAGTAGGACCGCGGCCGCGGTCCCTTCCAACACCGCCCAGTAGACGCGACTGAGCTTGGGCGTCTCCATTTCGCCTCCGGAGGACAGTATGTCGATCACCAAAGAGCCGGAGTCCGAGGAGGTTACGAAGAAAAAGACGATGACGGCGATGGCGAGCACGCTCGTGATCACGCCGAGTGGTAGCCCTTCGAGCATCTGAAACAACGAGGTGTTGGGGTCAACGGCCTCGCCGGTCTCCGGGACTGCTCTGCGCTGAAATAACGCGGCGCCGCCAAAAACGGTGAACCATAGTGAACTGATCACCGTGGGCGCCAGCAGTACTCCGCCGACGAACTCGCGGATGGTTCGTCCGCGCGAGATACGGGCGATGAACATGCCGACAAACGGTGCCCAGCTCATCCACCAACCCCAATAGAACACTGTCCAGTCGATGACCCAGCCATCGTGAGAGAACGGCGCTGTGCGCAGCATTAATGCCGGTAGCGATTGGATGTAACCTCCGAGGTTCTGCACCCAAGATTGCAGGAGAAACAGTGTGGGACCTAGCAACAGCACGAAGGCGGTCAAGGCCGCGGCCAACATCATGTTGATGTTGGACAGCCATTTAAGACCTTTACTGACCCCGCTGACAACCGAGAGCGTGGCCGCTGAGGTGATCACGGCTATCAAGGCGACCTTCCACCCGTTGGTGACCTGAATCCACCCCAGGTATTGCAAACCGGCCGCGATCTGTGTGATGCCGAAACCTAGTGAGGTCGCGACACCGAACAATGTGCCGACGATCGCCACGACATCGACTACATCGCCGATGAATCCCTCCACGCGCTGACGTCCTAGTAGCGGCTCTAACAACCACCGCACCGACAAGGGGCGTCCCTTGCGATAGGTCATATAGGCCATGCCGAGGCCGACGACCACGTAGATGCTCCAGGCATGCAGTCCCCAATGGAACAAGGTCAATGACATGGCCTGGTTTGCTGCCGCGGTGGTCTGCGCTGGGATACCACGCGACGCGGGGGGATGCATGTAGTGGCTTAGTGGTTCGGCGACACCGTAGAAGACCAGGCCGATCCCCATTCCTGCGCTGAACAGCATGGCCAGCCACGCGGGGAAGCTGAATTCGGGCTGCTCATCGTCTCGGCCCAGCCGGATGGTGCCGACTCGGGAAAGGCCGCAGTACAACGCGAACGCCACAAATCCAGTGGCAATGAGGATGTACCACCAGCCGACCCCCTCGCCGATTGTCTTGTTCAGCTGGGCAAACGCATCCTGTTTGCCTTTCGCCAACACGACGGCGAGGGCAATCATCGCGATGATGACCAACGATGCCGGAACGAAGACTTGGGGCCTGATGCTGCGCCAGGCACGCCGCACCGGATTCGCGGTGCCCTGGGTGTTGTCAGGTGGGGCCGATTGCGGTGTCAACGTACTACCGTCCTCGTCAAAGTCTCATCACGTATCAGCGTCGGTGCCGATAACCCTAAGCGACGGCGCCGCCCCGCAAGCATCAACCGTGCCCATCACACGCCTCGGATAACTATGGAGAGCACAGTCGGGACGGCCGTAACCTATGGCTAACCCAAAGACCTCTAGAAGCAGGTGAGGAACCGATCGGCATGCGTATCGCGCTGGCGGTGACACTCCCGATCCGACGGGTCGCATGGTGACCAAAGAGGAAACACTCAACTATCGGGTTGGCTTGGTAACTACACAGCCATACTATGAGGTAGGATAGTCCGCAATGAGTGGCTGTATGCTGCACTTGCCAGTCGAGCGGCAACTACTATCTCGCGGAGGATTGTAATCATGGCCCAGGCGGGGGTGCGGGTGATCACTTGCCGCCGGATGCCTGCACGTGCAGCCTTCCAGCAACCTAACCGCGCTCCTGGTCGGCGTCCGAATGCCCGTCGTGTCGCCGTGGTCGTCATTGCGATGGCCATGATGGCCGTGCCGGCGACGGTCCAGCTGGTCGCTGGTGCCGGTTGGCAGGCGGAGGCTGACCCGAATCAGCCGGGGCCTCCTGCTCCTGCTCCGGCTCCGCCGCCGTTGGCAGTTCCGCAACCGGATAATCTGTCGCGCACCGTCAATATCGGTGGCGCTCAAGTGAAATCAAATGTTCCGCAGGGAATGGGAGACGGCACCGGGCGGCCGTTATCGGAGCCGCGAGAACGCTCGGTGGCCGCGGTGCCTCCGGTCGCTACCGATGGCGTGCACGCCGCGACCGCTTGGCCAGGTAAGCAAATCGTCATCCACCTACCCAACGAACGCGCCCTGACGGCTGCTAACTGGGGTGAAGGCGGCGCGGCCGCTTACGGGTCAGGCCCAGTGGATTACGTGGTGATCCCCGATGCCGGAGGCGGCGCCGACATCCGCATGATCCGCAAAACCTTCATCTCACCCAGCGACTTCTCGCTCGGGGTCAGATACCCCGAGAGCACGCATCTGCGCCAAGCAGGTCAAGCAGTGGTGGTCGAGACTGACGCCTCCCCAGGTAGACCGGCAGCGATTATCGGGGCGTTCAGCATTCCCGAGGCCCGCGACGGAGCGGGGAACGCCATCTCTGTGTCCCCGTGGATCGGCGCGAGCTATCTGTATCAGCAATCGGATCTGAACCTGAACGTCGGCGATGTCGGGTTACTTAATTTTCCGGTCACCATCACCGTGGCCTACCGGCCGACCACTACTACCCCGGCGGTGACTCAAGGCGACCCCGCACCCAAAGCCCCAGCTGACAGTGCAGCTGGACGGTGTGTGTCCGGGCCGCCAGAGTTTCGCGGCGCCGATAACGACGGAACCCCCGGCGCGGCTGCTGATTTCGTGCCGTCATGCACCCGGCTTGCCGCCTGCATGAGCGCAGCCCCCGCCCGCACCAGCGCCTTGACGTGTGAGAACACGTTGATGGCCGACCTGTCGAATGCATGCGTCACGGCCTTCGGCCACGACGGCGACGACTACGAGAGCTGCCTAGCCGTAGCTAACGGACACACCCGCTGGGCCAAAGACAACATGGCA
>MAFD01000076.1:0-3773 GCA_002013775.1 Mycobacterium sp. D16R18 | reverse complement strand
CAACCGCCACAATGGCGCCCGAGGTGTGTACCGAGGCGATTCCCACGAATGCCAGCACGGCCACGGGTATGCGGCTGCGGTCGGCGACCACGCTGGTGATGGCGATCACGGCGGGGCCCACCAGGGCGAAGGACACCAGATTCGGGACGGCCGCGACGTAGAACTCCACGTAGGGCAGCGCCGTGAACGACGCCGAGAGTGCTGCGGCGGTGGCCGCGGAACCTGCCTGGAAGGTACGACTGGTGCGGCCGCGCAGCAGCTGCCAGGTGAGCGCCGCCGCGCTCAGTGGGAAGAGCAGCGACCCGGCCACCGCGTACAGCGTGTAGCTGGAAGTGGGAGCCGCGCCGGTCAGTTGGCAGAGCACTGCGGCCAGTCCGTGGAAGGCCGACGGGTAGTAGAGCGTGGCATGTGTCTCGACGTTGCGGAGGTCACCCATCCGGGTCGACGATGCTTGCCCGGTGTCGAGGATGTAGCGGATGGTGTTTCCGTGCCACATCGAGTCCCAGGTGCTCGGGATCGATTGCCAATTGGTCAGCCCGCGCAGGAACGCGTAGAAGATGAGCGCGGTCCCGATCGCGATGCCGAACGTGACCGCGATGAGTGCCGCACGATTTTGTGACGGGAATTGTTCGGCGTGCTCTTTCGGGCGCAGACGGCGCCAGATCAGCCGAGCGACGACGACCGCGCCGAGTAGCGCAAACCCGGCGGAAACTGAGTTCCACGGTATGCCGATTGAGCCGAAGGCGACGATGCACAGCCCAACTAGCCCATAGGTCAATGCAGGTGCGGTGACGGCGGCCGAATGCGTTGGTAGCCCGAAGGCTCGGCCAATCAGCCAGCCTGGGATGAACAGCAACAGCAGTGCCGTAGCCACCCCGAAAGCGAACGACATTGCTCTAGTATGACTACACGAGACGGCGCCGTTGACCGTCGTCCGTCGGGACGTGGTGCAAGGACGGGTTCAGTGCCGTGACCTGTGGTGAGCATCTAAGGTGTCTGGCATGGCTTATGACGTCGCCCGGGTGCGTGGTTTGCACCCGTCCCTCGGCGACGGGTGGGTACATTTCGATACCCAAGCCGGGATGCTCATCCCCGATGCGGTTGCTACGACTGTATCCACCGCGTTCCGCGGATCCTTTTCCGACACGCGGGGGCCGCATCCCAGCGCGCGGCGCAGTGCCGCCGTTCTGGAGGCCGCTCGGCACGCTGCCGCCGATCTGGTGGGTGCCGACGCGCGCGGGGTGGTGCTGGGCAGTGACCGCGCCGTTCTGCTCAACTCCCTGGCGGAGGGATCGTCCTCCAAGGCGGGGCTCGGCTATGAGCTGGTGGTGTCCAGACTCGACGAAGAGGCAAATGTGCAGCCGTGGCTGCGTTCGGCCAACCGATACGGCGCCAAGGTCAAGTGGGCCGAGGTCGACATCGAGTCCGGCGATCTGCCGTCCTGGCAGTGGGAGTCGTTGATTACCAAACCGACCCGGCTGGTGGCGGTGACGGCGGCTTCGTCGACACTGGGCACGGTGCCGGATCTGCAGCAGGCCACCAAGCTCGCGCACGCAGTCGGTGGTCTCGTGGTGATGGACTGTTCAAGCCTGGTGCCGTATCGCGCCTTCGATATCGAGGACCTGGACGCCGATGTCGTCGCCTTCAACGCCACGGCATGGGGTGGACCGCCGGTGGGCGCGTTGGTGTTTCGTGACCCTGCCCTGCTGGATTCGATCAGTTCGATCTCGCTCAACCCGTTGGCGAGCGGGCCCGCGCGACTGGAGCTGGGCGGGCATCAGTTTGCGATGCTGGCGGGTCTGGTCGCCAGCGTGGAGTATCTGGCCGGTTTGGACGAGTCCGCGTCGGGCACCCGGCGGGAGCGGCTGCTGACGTCCCTGACTTCGGCGGGCGCGTATCTGGATTGGTTGTTCCGGTATCTGGTGAGCGCCCTGCGGACCCTGCCGCGCGTCATGGTCATCGGTTCCCCCGAGGACCGGATTCCCGCGCTGAGCTTCACCGTGATCGGGATTCCGGCCGATCGCGTGGTGCAGCGCCTGGCCGACAACGGGGTGTGTGCGATCGCCAACACCAGTTCGCGGGTGCTCGACGCCATCGGCGTGAACGAGATCGGCGGGGCGATAACGGTTGGGTTGGGGCACTATTCGACGGCTGCCGAGGTCGACCAGCTGGTGCGTGCGGTCGCCTCGCTGGGCTGATCGCTTCGGCCTTGCTGAGACGGCTCAGAGCGTGAGCAGTACCTTCCCGACGACCTCGCCGCGCTCCAGGAGGCGATGCGCCTCGGCGGCCTGGCTTATCGGGATCTCGGCCCCCACGACAGGCCGGACTTTCCCCGCTTCGACGAGCGGCCACAGGTTCTGCGTGACGGAGTCGACGATTGCGGCCTTGCCTGACGGCCCGTCCAGTGGCCGCCCGCGCAGGGTGGTGGCGGTGACAGAGCCGCGCTTGGTGATCAGCTTGGCGATGTTCAGCTCCGCCACGGCGCCGCCTTGCATGCCGATGATGATCAGGTGCCCGTCGTTGCCCAGAGCATCGACGTTCCGGTCCAGGTATTTCGCTCCCATGATGTCGAGAATGAGGTCGACGCCGGCGCCGTCGGTGAAGTTGTGAACTGCCTGTACAAAATCAGTGTCCCGGTAGTTGATTGTCAGGTCGGCACCAAGATCACTACAGGCGTCGAGTTTGTCAGGTGTGCCGGCGGTCACGGCAACCCGCACACCGAGTGCCTTGGCGACTTGAATGGCGTGGGTGCCGATACCGCTGGAGCCACCATGAATCAGGATGGATTGTCCGGCAGTCATTCTCGCCGTCATCACCAGGTTCGACCACACGGTGCACGCGACTTCGGGCAGTGCTGCCGCGACGTCTAGATCGACATTTGACGGAATCGGCAGCAACTGGCCGACGGGTACCACCACTTTCTCGGCGTACCCGCCGCCAGAGAGAAGCGCGCAAACAGGTTGCCCCACAGTCCATTTTGTGACATCCGTGCCAACCTGGCCGATGATTCCGGAGCATTCGAGGCCCAGTATGTGACTCGCACCGGGAGGCATGGGATACAGGCCTTGTCGTTGCAGCAGATCCGCACGGTTAACTGCGGCGGCGGTCACATCGATCAGTATTTCGCCTGGTCCTGGAGTCGGGTCGGGAACTTCGGTCCAGCACAGCGCTTCTGGCCCGCCCGGCTGGTCAACGGTGATAGCGTGCATAGCAACCAGACTATGCCGAGCTATTGGTGGTCGCCGGGTTATCACTGCGGATGGAGGCGCGGTCGGGGCCGTAGCTTGGTCGGCGGAAGGGGGGGATTGTGTATGAGTACGCGTTCGGAGAGTGAAGTCCCGGGACTTGACCTCGCCGAATTTCGTTCGTGGCAAAACTTTTGGGTGGCAACTAATCGGTTGTACTTTTTGTTGAACCGGAAAATGGTTGCATCGCACGGTATTTCGTTGACGGACTTCCAAGTGCTCCAACAGTTGTTGCGATCAGCTAACGGCAGCTGCCGGATGGGGGATATCGCTACCAGCCTGCTGGCCTCGCGTAGCCGGATCACGCACCAAGTGCGCCGTCTGGAGGATCAGGGCCTGGTGAAGCGCGGGTCGATGCCGCAGGACCGCAGGGCGGTGCTGGCGGCACTCACCGAGCAGGGCCGCACCCTGGGCGAGGCGGCGATGTCCACCTACGCGGAGTGCGTCCGTGAGCACTACCTGACTCGACTGACCCGGCCGCAGCAGGCCGCCGTCGCGGAGAGCTTCCGGCGCGTCGGCGAGGGGGCC
>MAFD01000075.1:0-4345 GCA_002013775.1 Mycobacterium sp. D16R18 | reverse complement strand
CCCGCCAACAACGCGACCACCAATGAGAACGGCCCCACCTGGAATATGAAGTCGACTTGCTGCAGCTCACGCACACTCTTCAAGGTGACCCAGCCGGCGCCCTCGGCGACCAGCGCCCCGATGGCAGTCACCGCCATCGCCACCGGAAATCCCACCACCAATGCCAGCAGCGACCGTCGCGCGAGCGACCATTTCCGCCGCACGATCGAAACTGCCAGCGCGGCAAGAGGACCGAACTCGGGTCCAACCACCATGGCGCCGACGATGGTGACCGGCGAATCGGTGACCACGCCGACTGCGGCGATCAGGCAGGCCAGGCACAGGAAGGCCAGGAACGTCAGGTTGAGAGTGGATTCTTCGCGGGTGCGCCCGATCAGCTCATCCCAGATGACGGCATCGGCGGGGTCACCTTCGGCATCGTCCTCGGCCTCATAGGCGGTCTGCGAGATCACCGTATCGAGCACCTCCGCGGTGATTGATCCCCGCTTGTCGATATCGATCGCCTTGAGCCCGTCGAGCACGTCGTTGGCCGTCTCGCGAGCAACGTCGGCGGTGATCACATCACCCGCAGGACTGATCGCCACCCCGGGTACACGCACGATATGCGCGACCCCCGTTGTGGTGGAAAGGAACTCCACCACCTGATCGGAGAGATCGGCAGGTGCGATGACCCGGACGTGCAGCACGTGCGCTACGCGTCCGGCTTACCCGGTTTATCGGCCTTATCGGGTTTTGCGTCGATTCCGGATTCCTTGCGCTGCGCCGCCGTGATCGGTGCCGGGGCATCCGTGAGCGGATCCACACCGCCACCGGACTTCGGGAAGGCGATGACTTCGCGGATGGACGATGTGCCTGCGAGCAACGCGGTCACGCGGTCCCAGCCGAAGGCGATGCCCCCATGCGGCGGTGCACCGAAGGCAAAGGCGTCCAACAGGAATCCAAACTTGTCCTGGGCCTCTTCATTGCTGATGCCCATGACCTTGAACACGCGTTCCTGGACATCGCGGCGATGGATGCGGATCGATCCACCACCGATCTCGTGCCCGTTGCACACGATGTCGTAGGCGTAGGCGAGTGCGGACCCCGGATCGGTATCGAAGGAGTTCGCGGACTCCGGCTTCGGTGAGGTGAAGGCGTGATGCACCGCGGTCCAGGCACCGGAACCGACCGCCACATCACCGGCGGCGGTGGCGTCATCGGCGGGCTCGAACATCGGCGCGTCCACCACCCAGGCGAATGCCCAGGCGTCGGGGGCGATCAAGTCGAGCCGTTGGGCAACCTCGCCGCGCACCGAACCCAGCAGCGCCCGTGAGGATTTGACGGCACCAGCGGAGAAGAAGATGCAGTCACCCGGGCTGGCGCCGACATGCGCTGCCAGCCCATCGCGTTCGGCGTCGGTCAGGTTCTTGGCGACGGGGCCGCCGAGGGTGCCGTCCTCCCCCACCAGCACATAGGCCAGACCCTTGTGACCGCGCTGTTTGGCGAACTCCTGCCAGCCATCCAGGGTACGGCGCGGCTGATCGGCGCCGCCGGGCATCACCACCGCACCCACATAGGGCGCCTGGAACACCCGGAAGCTGGTGTCGGAGAAGTACTCTGTGCATTCCACCAGCTCCAGACCGAACCGCAGGTCCGGCTTGTCGCTGCCGTAGCGGCGCATCGCCTCGGCATAGGTGATCCGCGCGATAGGTGTGGGCACGTGATATCCGATCAGATCCCACAGCGCGACCAGAAGCTCCTCGGCCAGCGCGATGACATCGTCCTGGTCCACGAAGCTCATCTCGATATCGAGCTGGGTGAACTCGGGCTGCCGGTCGGCGCGGAAATCCTCGTCGCGGTAGCAGCGCGCGATCTGGTAATACCGCTCCATACCCGCGACCATGAGCAGCTGCTTGAACAGCTGCGGGCTCTGCGGCAATGCGTAGAAGCTGCCCGGCTGCAGACGCGCCGGCACCAGGAAGTCGCGCGCACCCTCCGGGGTCGAGCGCGTCAGCGTCGGAGTCTCCACCTCAACGAAATCGTGGCGGGCCAGCACACCGCGCGCCGCGGCGCTCACCTTAGAGCGCAACCTGATTGCGTTGCCCGGACCTTCGCGACGCAGATCCAGGTAGCGGTACTTCAGGCGCGCTTCTTCACCCGCGGTCTCATCCAGCTGGAAGGGCAGCGGCGCGCTCTCGTTGAGCACAATGAGCTCGGCGGCATTGACCTCGATGTGGCCGGTCGGGATCTCGGCGTTGGCGTTGCCCTCGGGCCGGACCTCCACCACACCGGTGACCTCGACGCAGAATTCGGCACGCAACCGATGAGCCTGCTCGAGCACCGCGTCATCACGGAACACCACCTGGGACACCCCGGAGGCATCACGCAGGTCAATGAAGATGACGCCGCCGTGGTCGCGCCGTCGAGCCACCCAGCCGGCAAGCGTCACGCGCTGTCCGGCGTCCGACTCCCGCAACGTACCCGCGTCGTGAGTGCGCAGCACAAAAGATCCCTTCGACAGTGCTTGTTTTACAAAAGGCCAGTGTTTAGACGTTTGAGCCTAGCGGCCCGCGTTCGCTGCCTTGTCGGGGCGCCGCGTCGAGACTCAGTGCACCTGGGCCCAGGCGGTCCGGCGCACCGAATCCGGGTCCTCGATGGTGACATCGGAGCGAGACCGGATGATCCGCGTACGCCGGCCGTCCGCCCCATAGGTCGGCCAGTCGTTCGGCCCTTCGCCCGTGGCGAAGTCCAGCCAGGCCCGCTGCATGCGGCGCCCGACCGAGGGCATCATCCGCGCACCGAGCGGGCTCAGCAGCATCCCCACAAATGACCCATAACTGTGCTGGACATGCACGATCTCACTGCCGTGGGTGGCGCCCAGGCCGAGGAGCTTAAGCCCCCACGCGGTGTGGTCGAACCGATACATGTAGGTGTCGACGAAGGCGCTATAGGCGTCGGCGAACGCCCACATGGGTGCGGCGAACATGGCATCTGAGCCCACCGCCACCAGCGCCGAACGGCTCGGGTATCGCGGGTACACGGCGATGATCGCGTCTTGGTACTCCGGACCCACCCGATTGAAGTAGCCGTTGACGGTCGGCTCGGTGGTGGGCAGCATCGGCGGTTTCACGCGCGCGAACATCGAGGCCTCGTGGCTGTTGGACCCGATGATGAGCGGCACCTGGTGCACCTCGCCGCGCCGTGCCGCCTCGATGGGGTGATGCGGCAGCAGCTCGGTACCGTGCGTCAGGCCATATCCGAGGATCGGCGTATCGGTGGCGCTTTCGATCTGCAATTTGGCGGCACCGCGGCGCAGTTCCCGCTGCGGCAAGACCTTGAGCCGGCTGGGATCGGTGACGTCGAGCAGCTCCATGTAACGGTGCGCACGCCGATCACGCAGCGCCTTGTCGGCGATCAGCGGCAGCGCGGGGCTCTGTGCGATGGCACGCCCGAATAGTCCTGCCGCCGCCGGGCTCGCCAGCAGTGCCAGCACCGATGTCGCCCCCGCCGACTCGCCGAAGATGGTGACGCGGTCGGGATCGCCGCCGAAGGCCGCGATGTTCTCGCGCACCCATTTCAGCGCCGCGATCTGATCCCGCAGCGCCAGGTTGTCGTCGAAACCCTCTCCCAGGGCGCTGAGCTCCAGTCCGCCCAGGGCACCGATCCGGTAGGTCACGTTGACGACGACGACATTGCCGTTGGCGGCGAGGCGCGCTCCGCTGTACAACTCCAGCTGCCCGGCACCGAAGACAAAAGCCCCACCCGGGATCCAGACCATGACAGGCAGGTTGGCGTGGATGTCCGGCGACCAGACGCTGACGGTCAGGCAGTCTTCGCCACGAATCTTGGGGTCATCGCGGCCTGCCCCCACGAACGATTTACCTTGCGGCGGCAACGGCGCGTGGTCGATGGCGTCGCGCACTCCGTCCCAGGGTTCCAGCGGGACGGGCGCCAGGAATCGAAGCTGTTCGAGCGGCTGTCGCGCATAGGGCACCCCGCGCCAGACCGAAACACCGCCTTCGGTGGTTCCACGCAGGTCCCCCAACGGCGTGCGGACGACGGTCGGCAGGGCGACGTCAACGGCCACGTATCGAATCGTAATGCGGATCAGCGCCACAGAGGCGAAGGCCCCGCCGGAAAGTCCTGGGCCGGACATGAACTCTTCGCCATGTAGCGATACGCCCGTTCGTGGAGTATGCAAAGGTATCGGCAGCCGACAGCAGCCGATAGCTGAGTGGCAGAGACACGACATGGGAGTGACGGACCAATGACCTTCAACGAAGGCATGCAGATCGACACCAGCACCACCTCGGGCGGCGGCATGGGCCGCGGCCCCAAGATGGCCATCGGCGGTGGCGTCGGCGGG
>MAFD01000074.1:0-4464 GCA_002013775.1 Mycobacterium sp. D16R18 | reverse complement strand
GCCAGTACCTGGGTGATTTCGCATGGTGTCATAGTCGTCGGCGATGATCTGCCACTGTTCCCGATAGAGCAGGTCCTTGTTGCCGCTTGCGATAAGGTCCTGGTTTCCGGTGGCCGTGCCTTCGGCAATCTGTTTCCATGCACCTTGTGCACGGTCATCGAGGAGACCTGCGGCGCGCATTCTGTCGATTTCAGCCGTTCCACCGTTGAGGTACGCCTCATGCATAGCGGCCTGATCCATGAAGATTTCCTTCTGCATGGAAAGCAGAGTCGTCTGATAGAACTTGAGCTCACTCGCCGGCATGTTGGCGAGCTGGTGGATTCTGTCCTTGACCTCCTGCGGAATCCCAGGAATGTCCGGCATCTTGTCATTGAGCTGCTGGGCGACCTTCTGCATCGCGTCGAGATCATAGAACGCGCCGGCGAAAGATGGTCCGATCATGTTGGCCATTCCGGCCCACTGAAGCTCAGGGTGGTCTAGGAAAAGCTTGCCGTAGTACTCGTAGACCTTGCGGATGGTTTCTGCGTTTGCCTGCGCGCCCTTAGAAGGATCCCATGTCGACAGGTCAATTCCGGCTGCTTCCAGTGCTTCTCGCTGCCAATACCCTTGCAGAAACGGTTTGTACACGTCACCTGCAGGATCGAGCTGTCCGGCGTCAACGGCCGCGTCAAGTATCGGTTTCGCCGCGTCTGGGTGTTCCTTCATCCACTCTTGGAACTCGGCGGAATGGACGATCTTTGAGACTTCCTCGGGTGACTTTCCTTGCAGGGAAGGAGGTTCGTAGTCGTCACCCTGAGCCTCGTCTTTTGACCAGGCCTTGATCTCGTCGAACTTGGCGTCTAGATCGAAGGACACGGCCTCGTCTGCCTCGACGAGTTTGTGGCGTCCATCCTCGACCAGACTCTGGTGATGATCGCGGCGCGCTGGTGCGTTCTTGTCGTTCGCTTGTGCCGCCGACAAGGTGACTTTCCAGGCGTCGGAAACATCGAACTGTTCGTGGAGCGCATCGTCGACGCGGGCCAGTGCCACGTTGCGTGCGTCGCCCATACGGGTCGCCCCCGCGCGTAACGATGCGACACCGGCATCGATCGCCTTGGCGATCCGCATACCCATCGAGTGTTCTTTCTGTGCGGCCGCCAGACGGGCGTCGGCCTCCTTGCCGCTGCCTCGACTGTGCTCTTCCTCCGCCTCGCGGAGGGCCTTATCGAGTTGGCTTTCGTAGCTTGTGTTTCCGTTGTCGAGTCCGGTGGCTAGCTTGTCGAGGAACGACGGATCCCAGGCACGCGCCTGCGAAACGGTCAGGCTCATCGTTGTGCTTCCCCGCGTATTGCCGCAGTGTTGGCATCTTCCAAGCGCTCGAAGTTGGTGGCGTTTCCCCGCGTGGTCGTGGCCATTGATTGCAGTTTCTTCGCAGTGCCTTCGTACGCGTCACGTACGGGCTGGGTCGTCGCCGCTGCTGTGGAACCTGCTTTGCTGCCGGGAAGGGCACCGGTGGCGCCGGATGCGTCGTATTGCCCCGCGATGTAGGTGATGTTGTCGGCGATCTCTTCGAACCGTTTCGCCAGATCGCGCAAGCTCTCCGGGTTAGTGCGCAGAGTCATGGGTGTTCTCCTGGCCGGGGACATGGTCGTTGATTACTTACTACGACGGGCCTCGACGCTATTTGGTTCCCTGAAAGTTCGAAGACGTGGATACCGACGAGCCTTGCGTGAATCGCCTGCTCACGCGGTCAACGTCGCGGTGAGGATCGGCACCGCGAGTTCCCGTTGCCATGGGCGTGCGCCGTGGCCGGCGAGTAGTTCCTCGACGTCCCCATTGCCGTTCCAGTCCCAGCAGAGCCGTCGCACGATCTCCGGGGTGACAATGTTCTCCACGGGCACCGAGATCTCCTCGGAGAGCGCCGACAGGGCTGTGCGCGCGGCTTCCAGCCGTGCGTAGGCCTCGGGCTTGCGTCGCGACCATCGCGATACCGGCGGTGGCCCGATGGTGGGTTCATTGACCGGTGGAGGGGTGTCCGCGCTGCGGGCTTTCGCCAGCGCCGCGAGCCAACGATCGGCCTGCTGCTTCTGCCGGGGACCGCCGAACACCGGAAGAGCGATCAGTTCGTTCCGTGTCTTCGGGTCGGCCATCGCAGCTTCGACGATCGCCGAATCGGGAAGCGTCCGGCCGGGGGCCACATCTCGCGCGCGCGCCAGTTCATCACGGCTGAGCCATAGTTCGCGGACGGCCGCCAACTGGCCGGGTTTGCGTATCTTGTGGATTCCGGAGGTGCGACGCCAGTTGTCCCGCCGCGTCGCCGAGGCCGTCATGTGCGCAAGGTACTCGAATTCCTGCCGGGCCCATTCGGTCTTGTCTTGCTCGTCGAGAACTTCGGCGATCTTCTCGCGCAGTTCGATGAGCACCTCGACGTCTAGTGCCGCATAGTTGAGCCAGTCGTCCGGCAGGGGACGTTTGGACCAGTCGGCGGCGCCATGTCCCTTGGCCAGACCCAGGCCCAGCAGTCGATGCACCATCGCCGCCAGGTTCACCTTCTCGAATCCGGCTAGGCGCCCGGCCAGTTCGGTGTCGTAGAGCGACGGAGGTCTCATCTCCAATTCGGCCAGGCAGGGCAGATCCTGGTCGGCGGCATGCAAGATCCATTCGTCGGCGCTCAGCACCTCAACGATCGGCCCCAGTGCGTCCGGAACATTCGTCGGGTCCAGCAGCACCGATCCGGCGCCGCGTCGGCGAATCTGGATCAGGTAGGCCCGATTGGAGTACCGGAATCCGGAAGCGCGTTCGGCGTCGATGGCGAAGGCGCCGGTTCCGGACGCCAAACGTTGTGCGGCCATGCGGATTTCATCCGTCGAGGCGGTGAGTGGCGGCACCCCTTCGGCGGGGCGAAGCAGTGGTGTCGGTTCGGGGAGCTCGGAGTCGTTGTCCATATCTGAATCAGCAGCGTAGGCCCTAGGCGCGGTGGCGCGACCCCAGATCGGTCACACCGACCGGTGGCAGGCCGGCGGCATGCTCTAGCACCTCGCAGAATGCCTCGACGTGAGTTCCGATATCGGTACCGGTGGCGGTCCAGGATGCCCGTAGCTCCAACTGGTGAGCGCGTCCCGGACCGGCGATATCGCCGTAGCGGACCGAGGTGGTTGCGGTCACCGTTCCGCCCAACGCCGTCACGTCCGCGGTGCGCGTGTTCAACGCGTCCACGAGCCAGCTCCACGCGACCTCCGGCAGCAACGGGTCCACGGCCTCTGAGGCATCCAGATCGGCCTGGATGTAGGCGACCAGCCTCATGGTGCCGTTCCACGCCTCATCACCCTCGGGGTCGTGCAACAGGATTAGCCTGCCGAAGGCGTCGCCCTCGGATTGTTCGGGCACGTTATCGGTATCGAGGTGCTTGATTTCAGCGCCGAGTGCGTAGCTGAACGGAGCCAGCCGCTGCGGGGGACGAATAGTGCCCAGCTCGATTTCCGGACGCGCGGTCACGGAGTTCATCGCGTCGACCGCCGCGCGGAACGGGGCTGGTTCGGCAGACGTCACAGCAATGGACGCTAGCGCGCCGGGCCGACATGCTCCCGAAGGCGCGCCGTACGAGGTTGCCATGGCAGCATGGGCAGTGATGACCGGATTGAACGAAGATCGCACGACGCAGGCAAAAACCCGTCGTGAGCTGCCGCTTTCCCCTTATCTCGCGGCCGCCGAGGGCAGGGCTCCCAGCCGCCCTCCGGTGTGGTTTATGCGGCAGGCCGGGCGTTCGCTGCCCGAGTACCGCGCGGTGCGCGCCGATCACGCCATGCTGGACGCTTGCTTTAATCCTGAACTGGTTTGCGAGATCACGCTCCAGCCGATCCGTCGGCACCAGGTTGACGCCGCCATCTTGTTCTCGGACATCGTGGTGCCGCTCAAGGCCGCCGGGATCGATCTGGACATCGTTCCCGATGTGGGACCCGTGATCGCGAACCCGGTGCGCACCACTGCCGATGTGGCGGGACTGCCGCGTCTGGAGCCCGGTCAGGTTGAGGCCGTCAGCGACGCGGTGCGGCTGCTGGTCACCGAGCTGGGCGCCACCCCGCTGATCGGTTTCGCCGGCGCTCCCTTCACGCTGGCTTCCTACCTTGTCGAGGGCGGCCCGAGCCGCCACCATCAGCGCACGAAGGCGCTGCTGCAGGGAGATCCGCAGACCTGGCACGCGTTGATGACCGCGCTGACCGATATCACCATCGCCTTCCTGCGCGCACAGCTCGATGCGGGCGTGGATGCGCTACAGCTATTCGATTCGTGGGCGGGCGCGCTGTCGCTGGCCGACTATCGGTCTGCTGTATTGCCGCACAGTACAAGGATTTTTGATGAATTCGCCGGTGCGGGCGTGCCCATGACGCATTTCGGGGTGGGCACCGCCGAGCTGCTGGGCGCGATGGGGGAGGCCGGCGCCACGGTGGTCGGTGTGGACTGGCGTACTCCGCTGAATGTCGCGGC
>MAFD01000073.1:0-5249 GCA_002013775.1 Mycobacterium sp. D16R18 | reverse complement strand
GATCGCGAGTCTGCGTCTCCCGACGGTTTTCCCCCCGAAAGCGTCGTGAGACGCAGACTCGGCGCAAACCAGCTCAGACCCAGGCAGCGTTTCCGGAACGCACCAGCATCGCGGCCACCGAACCTCGCACCTCTTCGACCGTCATCGCCACCAGTAGGTGATCACGCCAGGCGCCATCAACGTCGAGGTACCGCCTGAGCAGTCCCTCCTCGCGAAAACCCACCTTCGAGAGCACCGCACGGCTGGCCCCATTCTCCGGCCGCACCGTTGCCTCCACCCGGTGCAGGGTGGCGGGCCCGAAACAGTGATCGAGCCCCAGCGCGAGCGCCGCGGTCGCGACTCCTTGCCGGGTCACCGTGCTGACCACCCAGTACCCGATCCACGCGGAACGCAGTGCGCCATGCGCGATGTTGCCGATCGTCAGCTGCCCGACGAAATGACCATTCAGCTCGATCGCGCACGGAATCATCCGCCCCTTACGGGCCTCACCCCGCAGACCCGAACACAGCGCGGGCCACGACGACACGCCGTGGCGCGCCATCCAATCGACCTCCGAGGACGGTTCCCACGGTTGCAGATGTGTCTGGTCGGCCAACCGCGCCCGGCTCCACGCCATCCCATCGCGCAACCGGATGGGCCGCACCGACACCACCCCCGCGGGCACACGCAGTTTCCCGAGCGGCATCGGCCAACCGGGATGTGCACTCTCCTGACGCCAGACGCTCATGCGGGCTCTTGGTCTTCGGTCCAGGCGCTCATCCGCGCTGTGCCAGGAACGCGACCTCGACGATCTCCCCGGTACGGACCTGCTCCACTTCGGCGGGCACGATCACGAGGCAATTCGCCTCCGCGAGCGTCGCGAGAAGATGCGAGGACGCGCCCGGCGCACCCAGTATCTGCACCAGGTACTCGCCGGTGTCCTGATCACGCATCAGCTGACCGCGCAGAAAACCCTTGCGCCCAGCAATAGAGGTAATAGGAGACACGGTGCGCGCCCGCACAATTCGGCGCTGCGCGTGCCGGCGCCCCAGGGCCAACCGGATCAGCGGCCGCACCATCACCTCGAACACCACCAAGGCGCCGACCGGGTTCGCGGGCAGCAGGAAAGTCGGCACCGCGTCACGGCCCAGCTGACCGAAGCCCTGCACCGAACCCGGATGCATGGCGACCCGCCCAACCTCCATTTCGCCCAGCGCCGAGAGGGCCTCGCGAATTCCCTCGGCAGCGGCACCGCCGACAGCACCCGAGACCACGACAACCTCTGCCCGGTTCAGCTGCCCCTCGAGTACCTCGCGGAACGCCGCGGGATCCGCGCTGACGATGCCGACCCGGTTCACGTCGGCGCCCGCATCGCGGGCCGCGGCCGCCAGCGCATAAGAGTTCACGTCGTACACCTGACCGTTGCCCGGCGTGCGGTCGACGTCGACAAGCTCACCACCCACGCTGATCACCGACAGCCGAGGTCTCGGATGCACCAGCACCCGATCACGTCCCACCGCAGCCAGCAGCCCCACCTGGGCTGCGCCGATGATCGTGCCCGCCCGCACAGCGACATCACCGGGTTGCACGTCATCGCCGGCGCGCCGCACGTAGTCACCCGAACGCACCGCGCGCAGCACCTTGACCCGCGACTCTCCGCCCTCGGACCAGCGCAATGGCAGCACCGCATCCGCCAACGTCGGCATCGGAGCACCTGTCTGCACCCGCACCGCCTGACGGGGTTGCAGCCGGGTGGGCGTGCGCTCCCCTACCCGCACCGTGCCGACGACGGGTAGCTCCACCGTTCCGATCTCGCCGCTGGATTCCTCTACGTCGTCTTCCTCGTCCGGACCGCCGCCCTCACCCGGGCTGATCACGCGCACCACCCCACCGGCGGCCTGCACATCTACGCTGCGCACGGCATATCCGTCGATGGCGGCCTGGTCGAACCCTGGCAAAGGCCGAACAGTCACCACTTCCTCGGCGCACAACAAACCCTGGGACTCGGCGATCGCCACCCGAACCGGGCGCGGCGCGACCGCAGCCGCCGTCACTTTGGCCTGCTGCTCCTCGACCGAACGCACTGGTGCCTTTCTTACTCCGATTCCGGCAGCGTGGTCGGTCCCAGACCCAGCCGTTCGACCAGCCACTTCCGCAAGCCCGGACCGTAATCGTCGCGGTCCAACGCAAAGTCAACAGCAGCCTTGAGATAGCCGCCGGGATTTCCCAGGTCGTGTCGGGATCCGCGGTGCACAACGACATGCACCGGATGTCCCTCATCGATCAACAGCGCGATGGCATCGGTGAGCTGCAGCTCGCCACCCGCACCCCGCGGGATCCGCTTGAGCGCATCGAAAATCACCCGGTCCAGCAGGTAACGCCCGGCCGCCGCGTAGTTCGACGGGGCATCCTCCACCTTCGGCTTCTCCACCATCCCCTTGACGCGCAACACATTTGGGTTGGCGGCATCGGGGACAATCTCGACGTCAAACGCACCGTAGGAACTGATCTCCTCGGGCGGCACCTCGATGGCGCAGAGCACCGAGCCGCCACGCTTGGCCCGGACCTTGGCCATCGTCACCAATACTCCCCGCGGCCACACCAGGTCATCGGGCAGCAGCACTGCGATGGCGTCCTCGTCGTCGTCAAGAACCGACTCCACACAGCCCACGGCGTGTCCGAGGCCAAGTGGCTCGGCCTGAACAACCGATTGCACCTTGATGAGGCCGGGCGCTCGGCGCACCTTCTCGAGCATGGCGTGCTTGCCGCGGTCCTCGAGCGTGCCCTCGAGCACCAAGTCCTCAACGAAATGCGCGACGACGCCGTCCTTGCCCTCCGAGGTGACGATCACCAGACGTTCGGCGCCGGCCTCGGCGGCCTCCTCGGCCACCAGCTCGATCCCCGGAGTGTCGACCACCGGCAGTAGTTCCTTGGGCACGGTCTTGGTAGCCGGCAGAAACCGGGTGCCCAGACCTGCAGCGGGCACCACGGCGGTGCGCGGGATGGACACGTCAGGGGCCGTCATAGCCACTCACCCTAACCACTGACCACGGGATTGCGCGGGCAAGGCGGTACCGTCGCGGAATCGGCGATCCCCAGAGCACCCCAGAGAACACCAAGAACGTCCTGCGGCAACAGATTGTGCAGGCACGACGGGCGATGTCGCGTGCCGACCGCGAAATACAGAACGACGCGCTCACCGCGCATGTCGTGACGGCGACCTCGGGGCTTTCGGTGATCGCCGCCTACCTGCCGGTGGGATCTGAGCCCGGGTCGGTAAAGATGCTCGACACCCTGATAACCCGCGGCATACAGGTTCTCCTGCCGGTCGCGCGCAACGACGAGACCGGGACTCCGGCGGCGCTGGCCTGGGGTCAATACCGACCGGGAGAGCTGGTGGACGCCCCCTTCGGCCTGCTGGAGCCGGCACCGCCGGTATTCGGTCCGGCCACCCTCGCCGACGCCGAGCTGGTGTTGATCCCGGCGCTCGCCGTGGACAAGCGGGGTAACCGGCTGGGCCGGGGTGCCGGGTTCTACGACCGATCATTGGGGTTCGCCGCACCCTCGATCGCCCTGGTTTCGCCGCTGTACACCGGCGAGATACTCGATGACATCCCAGCAGGCCCATACGATGTGCCGGTGAGTCACGTGTTGACCGCCGACGGATTGGTCACACTCGGCTGAATCCGCAGGTCGCTCAGTGGCGGACCTGGCACTCCAACCGGTAGAGTGCTAGTGGCGTTTCATGTCTTGTCAGTTCCTGGAGGACCCCCCATGCCCACCTATTCCTATGCATGTGCCGACTGTGGCGACAAGTTCGACATCGTCCAGGCGTTCACTGACGATGCGCTGACCGTGTGCCAAAAGTGCTCGGGCAAGCTGCGCAAGCTGTTCAACTCGGTGGGCATCGTGTTCAAGGGCAGCGGCTTCTACCGCACCGACAGCCGCTCAGGCAGCGTGGATGCCGCCTCCAAGAGCGAATCCGGCGCCAAGAGCGAATCCAAGTCCTCGTCGTCCGAGACTTCGACGAGCAGCTCGTCGTCGACGTCGAGCTCCTCCAGCTCGACGTCCACCGCCACTGCGTCCGCCGCCGCCAGCTGACGAGTTATCCACAGCCGCGCATTGCCTACTGACGCGGGGATACATGTCGTCCTAGCGTGAGGCATGGCTCGTTCGCCCCTCGATCCGACTGTGCTGCAGCGTATATCGACAGCACTTCGCCCCGATTGGGCACGGACCGCACTGGCCCGGCGGCTCACCGCGGCGATCTTGGTGCTGTTCGCGGCGGTCTTGGCATTCCGTCCCGATCCGGCCAACGATCGCACCGACGTGGTGGTAGCCGTCCATGACCTCCCGCCCGGCACGATCCTGACCGGCGACGATGTCCGACTTGAAAAGCGTTCCACGACAATTCTTCCGGACGGCGCAAGCACCGATACCGGAACCGTCATGGGCGCGACGCTTGCCGGACCGGTTCGTCGCGGGGAAATGCTGACCGATTTACGGGTATTGAGCCCGCGATTGGCAGAGTCGGCCGCCGGCAGGGACGCGCGCATCGTCCCGGTACCACTGGGCGACGCCGCGACCCTCGACATGATCCGCACCGGAGATATTGTCGACATCCTCACCGTGTCCGACCGCGGACCGGGTACGGCAGACTCCACGCCACCCGAGCCCACAGTGTTGGCCACCGGCGCCGTGGTCGTGTTGGTGTCGCCGAAACCCGCCACCAAAGGCGTTGGGACGCAGCGGGTGGTAATGGTCGCATTGCCGCCACAGCAGGCAAATCGTGTCGCCGCAATCGCGTTAGTGCAGGCGGTAACGCTGACCTTGCGTTAGTGTCAGACCATGCTCAAAGGATTCAGAGATTTCCTGCTGCGCGGCAACGTCATTGATCTCGCGGTCGCCGTGGTCATCGGCGCGGCCTTCACTGCACTGGTCACCAAGTTCAGCGACGCCGTCATTCAGCCGTTGATCAATCGGATTGGCACCGGGCCCGATTCGGATCATCCCGCGCTCAGAGTCAGCATCGGCGGCGGACAGTATCTGGACTTCAATGTCTTGATCACCGCCACGATCAACTTCATCCTGATCGCGGCGGTCGTCTACTTCCTGGTCGTTCTGCCGTACAACACGCTCAAGAGTCGCCTGGCCAAGTCCGGTGAGGACCCCGCGGCGGCCACCGAAGCAGAGCTACTCGTCGAGATTCGCGACCTGCTGGCCGAGCAGAAGAAGGCGTCCTAGCCCTTCTGCCCGGCCCGCCGGGGCGA
>MAFD01000072.1:0-6237 GCA_002013775.1 Mycobacterium sp. D16R18 | reverse complement strand
GTTCGTGATGCCGCTGGTGGGCGGCCCGCGATCAGACGACGATCCTTGTTATCGAGGTAGAAGAACCGTTCCAGCTCGCCTCTCGACAGCACACCGAACTGGCCGTTCCCGGACACCGTGCCGAATTTGTCTTCTTTGAACAGCAAGTTCAATGGCGGGACCCCCCAGAATTCGCTCTCGCTAGCGAGGGGCGTTGGCTGGTTTCGGTTTACACGTGGTCGCCGGTGTTGATCTTGTCGGCGATGAGTTGTGTGATGGTCTCGGCTTTGTCGCTTGTGGTGGGCTCGGCGGGGTGCCGGAAATAGTCGAAGTCCATGATCTCGACATCGATCAGGTACCGGGATACCTGGGCCAGGGCGCGCTGCACTGGCATAGGTCGACTGCTGCCCGTTCCGGAAAACATCAGCACCGTGGTCAACAGGTCGCCGGCATCGGAGGTGCGGCCGATGCCGTAGCGGATCGTGTAGTTGGCGCGACGTATCACCGCGGTTTTGTCGCGACATTCCCGCCAGTCGTCGGCGAACCGCCGGTACCAGGCGCGAGCACTGGCCGGGGTATCGAGCTCGATGACACCGAATGTGGTCTTCAAATCCGGTGTGGGAAATTGCATGTGGCCGCGATCGGTCTTCCAGGTAATCCAGCTCGCCGCGCGCACCGGCGCGAGCCGATAAGTGTGACGCATGGCCGGCGAATGCACTTTGATGCACTCCGTCGGAGAAGCGCCAGCCAGGCCGTTCGGTAGCACGTTGACCCCGCCGGGTCTGCCGCCGTACCGGGCGCGCATCGGCGAACCCAACACCCGCGACAGTTCTACTTGATCTGGCAGCACCAGTGTGATCGGGCGCTCGGGCGGATCAGGCAACGGCGCAGGCCTGACGGGTTGCCCGGCAACCAGCGCCGAACAACCCGACAAACCGACAATCGCGGCAAACAGGGCCGGCCACAACATCATCCGCAGCCACATCGCAGCGGTTAATGATCCTTGCCGGGCACCGTGAACTGGAAGCCATCCAAGATGGTCTGCTTGTCAGCGGTATAGGTGGGGTTGTCTGGTTCGTTGGTTTGAATGGTCAGTACCGTTGCCCAGATCTTGGGGCCGTCCTCGGCAGCTGTGATCAGCGCCGTGACCGGCCGGTTCTGCAAGGTGTACGTGATCGTGCTGCTTGGGTGTCCACACACAGTTCCCGCGGTCCGAGACTGCACGGCCGTGCCGCCTTGCTCGATGCTGGCGATCTCGGCATCGATACCCTGTTGCGCGGAAGGCACCTTCCCGGTGAGGTCTTCCAGGGTCACCACGGCGTTCGGGGAGAAATCGTTGGCCCGCAGGCCGGTATTGACCACCGCACCCCGAATCACCGGCGAATTCATCGCCGCCGAGTACTCCCACCCGTTGGGTGCTGGCACCGCTAGCGTTGGTTCGTCGGTGGCTTTGGACTCCAATGCGACCATCCGAACATTGCTAGCGGCACACCCGTCAGCGGCCACCGCCGGCGACGATGCGGACGTCGATGGCGGCGACACTGACGCAGCAGACGAGGCGGATATATCACTCGAGGACTGTTGGGATGAACACCCCGCCGCCGCAACAACCACGCCAAACAATGCACCGAACACTGGGTTACAGCTTCTCATGGAAAACCTCTTTCACTAGTTCACGATTAGTCAATACTTGTCATGTTTATTGCGACTCCTGCGCAAGCGCCGCCGCAACGGAAGGGTGGCCTTCTCAAACGTTTTATTGCCCAAAGGTGTTTGCCATAACGCGAAAATTAGCGACGAAATCATGACTAATGCGATACAGCCGAATGCAATAGCAAGGTTTGACGCCACCGGAATGAATAACAGAGACGCCAAGAATTGAGTAATCCAATATCTCCTTGAGGGTGGTCTGTCGAACGAGTCGCTACTGAACGCAGGAGAGATAAGAATTACGTAGTTCAGTATTAGCACCAGATAAAATAGCCCGTTCCGCACACCTTCGACCGTCATGATTCACCAATTTTTGTCGGCGTGTTGTGGCGCCGCTTCGCCAGATTAGCGATATTTATCAGGATGATTACAGCGCCGCACACCGCACCGATCTTTAGCGTTTGAGAATCCATCAGCGTGTACAGACCGAACGTTGTTAGCCCTAGGAACAATATTGCCCCGGCGGCGAGTGTCGATAGTTGAATGAATGAAATGTGTGCCGGCAACTGGATCAGAGTAAGTGTGATGACCAGCCCAAGAAAACCGATGGCAGTGGCCGCTATTGTGAGCATAAGCTGATTCTCGTTTCTTTCCTGTCACCAGCCGAAGAAGGATGCGACGGCACCCCCGGCTTTGGAGAGTGCTGAGCCGGCAGAGCGCGCAGCACCGCCGAGAAATTCGCCTGCTTCCGCGCCGAGTCCGCTGCCGACGAAGCCGCCGATTACGCCGCCGACTGCGCCGCCGATCACGGTACCGGGACCGGGGAAGATTGATCCGATCGACGCTCCGATGATCGCACCGCCTTCGGCACCCAGCCAGGCACCACCCAACGACCCGGCAGTCTTACCAATAGTCTCCGGGATTGGAGCACCGTTGGCCAAGTCGTATGCACCTTGGGCAAGCTCAAGACCACGACCCAGCCGAGTGAACGCTTTTCCTTGTCGCATCAGATTTTCGGCTGTGCTTTTCGGCATCGTTGATACCTTGGCATCTGGTGACCAATGGGTACCTGTATGGGCGTATTGGCCGGTTTTGCTCAGGCCGTCGCCGAGTTGGCCCATGTGGAAATCGGCGGGGAACTGATCCCCAGGTTTTGCTGCCTGCTGTGTCGCTTGCTGTGTCTGTTGCGTTGCCTGAGTGGCCTGCTGTGTAGCTTGTTGAGTCGCCTGCTGTGTGCCTTGCTGCGCGGCCTGCTGGCCTGCTTGCTGCGAGCCGCGCCGGGTGGCAGCTGTTGCCAGATCGGTGGGGTCGATCGGGTTCTTTTTCGGCGTGTCAGGCTGCTTTTGAGGTGTCTGATCAGGCTGTTTCTGCGGCTGTTGTTGCGTCGGGTTCTGTTGGTTTGGTGGGTTTTGTGGCTGCTGGCCCGGTTGAGTTTGACCGGGTTGGGGCTGTTGTGCCGGTTGTTGCCCAGGCTGACCCTGAGGCTGCTGCCCTGGTGCTTGCTGTGCCGGCTGTTGAGGCGCCTGTTGTGCGGGCTGCTGGCCAGCGGGGTTTTGTGGTGCTTGGGCCGGCTGCTGCGGAGCTTGAGGTGCCTGCTGTACCGGTGCTTGGGCGGGGGGTTGTGCGTCGGGTTGCCACGGTCCGTAGTTGGGTAGCGGTTCGCCATGGGCGGCGCGTTGACCGGACATTTGCGGACCCATGTTTTGTTGTGGGATCTGTTGCCCGCCTTGGGCGGGATTTTCGTTGTAGATCGAGATTCCGGAGTTTTGGTCAAGTGGCGGCTGGTTGATGCCGCCTTGGTAGTCGGGTTGCTGGGCAGGCATGTCGGGGGGTCTGAACTGGCTGCCGCCTCCAGGGGGGCCGTCCAGGCCGCCTCCGCCGCCGCAATCGGGTGGGCACGCGGCATGGGCAAGGGGCGTGGCGCCGGGGCCGGTGTAATCGGCCGGGGATGCCAGTCCAAATCCCATGGCGCTAAACCAGATGAGTGCGATGACGGCGCCGCCGGCCTGCATCTGTCCCAGGGGGCTGGCTCCGCCCCCGCTGCTGCCGTGGGTGTTGGCCCAGGTCCACCATCCCGATAGTGCTTTCCACCACCATGTATTCGCGGCGAAGGCCACCGTCAGGATGGCGGCTATCGCGGTGAGGGCGGCCATGGGGTCATCGCCGGAAAGCCACCCCGAGACCCGCGGGATGACGTACCCGGATAGGAATACGAGCGCCGCCCCGCCGACGAGCAGGGTTATACCCAGGCCTGGGTGGCTGGACCAGAAGAGCGCCCATCGCTGCTGGTCGGGACTGTGCTGGCTACGGTCTCGGCTGCCCGAGTTGGCGAAGATCGCCGCGGCCAGGGTTTTGGCGCCGCCGAACAGTAGCGCACCGAAAACGGCGATCAGCGCTACAGCCAGCAGTTGCGAGGTCAGAGTCCACCCGGCCGCATCGCTGGTACCGGTGGCGTGCATCCACCAGGCGGCCGCGTGGCCGCGCAGCACCCACCAAATACCGGCGGCGCCGATGACGATTCCGGCCGTGGCCCGCACAGGAGCGGAGATAGGCGCCAGTGGCGCCAATGCTGCGGCGGTGAGCGGGGCCAGGGCCCGGCGCAGCAGGTCGATGCCCTTGCCTAGGGCGGTAAATGCCAAGCACAGCAGCACAACCCAGCCGACCGAACCCACCGCACCGCCACCGGGGGTGAGCACGTGCAGGCCCCATACCCCGGCGGTCAGCAGGGCGGCGCCGGTGATCCCGGCGGCAAATCCTGTCAACGGTAGCGCCGCCGCACTGGGCGCGGCGGGCAGGGTTTGTGTGGGCGCGTCCTCACTCATCGACAAGATCCTTTCCCCGAAATTGTGTTGTGGAAAGTGCTGTGTAGGTGGACATGTCAGGTGCCCGCGCCCGTAGCGGCGGGGCCGGGTGTCATGTTTTCTTTGGCCCAGCGGGTATGTCCGTTGGCCGCTGCTAGGCAGCCTTCGTAGTTGTCGCCGTCGTACCCAAACGCGGACACGCAGGCATTGGTCAGATCGGCCATGAACGTGTTCTCACAGGTCAACGCGCTGGTGTGGACGGGGGCCGCGCTCATACAGGCGGCCAGCCGGGCACATGACCCCGCGAAATCAGCAGCCGCGCCGGGGGTTCCGTCGTTGTCGGCGCCGCGGAATTGCGGTGGCCCGGATACACACCGGCCGCTGTCAGCGACGGGAGGGCGCTGAGGTCCGGGATCGCCTTGAGCCACTGCTGGGACGGTGGTGGTCGGCCGGTAGGCCACGGTGATGGTGACGGGGAAATTGAGCAACCCGACCTCGCCGACGTTCAGATTCACATCCGATTGCTGATACAGATAGCTTCCCCCGATGGACGGCGTCACCGAGATCGGGTTTCCGGCGCCGTCTTTGGCCTCAGGAATGCTCAGTGCCCCGATGATCGCCGCGGGCTTGCCTGGAGAGGCGTCGGTCTCGACGACCACCGCTTGAGCGGCTTGGCGCAGATGAGTGCCGTCGGGGTACTTGACTCCTAGCGTGAAGTCGCTGGGCGAGATGAAGGTTTTGCGGATCATGCGGATATCCGCGCCGCCCCCGGCGTCGGGAATCACCACGTAATCCACCGGCGGCGACCCGTACGCGGCCGCACCGCCTTCACGCCAGTTAGCGGCGGTCAGGGCGCGTTCGTTGGGTAAGTGGACGACGATCTGCTTACCTGGCCACGCGGTCGCAGCGTGCACTCCATCGGACGCGATCGCAGGCACCGCGGCCACGGACCGCTCACGCGGCTCGGCCAAGGGTCTCCCCATTCCGTTTCCCATACCTAGCCCCGAATTCGTGCTCGTGCGCGCTCCTCCGATGTACGCATCACGCGGCAGCGAATCGGGTTGGGGCACTGCCAACGGCGGCGGAGCCGGTGCAGGCGGACCTGGAGTTGCCGGATCAGCCTCCGCGCGCCAACTGGCGCCAGCGGCCAGCATGACTGCCGCCACCACGGTTAGCACAGCCCGCGCAACACCAACCACCACGGCACCGCGAGCACCCGGACGCACACTGGACGTGCGGGTAGGTTGCTGGGCGACAGCACGCGCTGGCACACGGCGGCACGTGATTACCCGCACCGCCGCCTGCGTCATCGCCACGATCCTCCCCGAGGTAGTAGTTGCCCGCCCCTGGATCTGCTTAGGATCGTTAGGCTTACAGCCACTCATCGAATGGCATTTCAACTCACAGTATGGCTGTGTAGTTACCAAGTCAACCCGATAGTTGGATGTTTCCTTGTTGGTGACGGTGCGACTTGCCGGGATCGGGGGCGTCATCGTCGGTGCGGTAGGCATGCTGGTCGATCCCTGGCCGATCATCACAAGTCTTTGGGTTCGCCGTAAACGGTTTGGGTGTCGTTACCGTTCTCGGTGCGGATCCGGAAGGTGGCGAATGATTGGATTTTCACCTGGCCGCCGCAGCCGTCGGCTTCGACGTTCTGAGTGCGCACACGGGAGACGGCCTTCATGTTGCGGAAATTGATGCGATCCATCGGCAGCTGCGCCAGACCGCCCGGTTTGAGCAACACCCGCATATAGCCGCCGATATGCTCCTGGGCCCCCAACGACCCGCCGCCGGAGACCCCGCCGAA
>MAFD01000071.1:0-6654 GCA_002013775.1 Mycobacterium sp. D16R18 | reverse complement strand
CGCGTTGACGAGGTCGCCGACAATGTCTTCGCCGTCAGCTCGCGTATCAACTCCACCTGGGGTGGAAACCTGGTCGACATGGTGCGCTCCCGCCGCATTCTGGAAGTGATTGAGTCGCAGCGGCTTTTCGGCAACGCGACACGGATGGGTGAATACCTGCTCGACCGCCTGCAGACCCTCGCACTGCGGCACGGTGAGGTCAGCGATGTGCGGGGCCGTGGGCTGATGTGTGCGTTCAGTTTGCCGAGCGCCGAGGAGCGCGATCGTCTGGTGCAGCGCCTATGGTCGCAGGAGCGCGTGATCCTGCTGCCCAGTGGCAAGAACAGCGTCCGGTTCCGGCCACCGCTGATTGTTAGCGCCGAGGAGATCGACGCCGCGGTGGCCGCGGTATCGAGGGTGCTGTCTTACCAGGCATAGTCTCACCAGGCGTAGGGGGAGTGCTCGCGCGCTGTCCGCAGCGCGGAGCCCCACCACGCCAGCTCGTCGAGCATCGTCTTGGCGGCTGTTTCGGCGTCGCGGCTATCGACAAGCCGGCCGGCATCGTCGAATTGGCTCCACACGCCGTGGAAACTCACCACATCCCGGGTGGTCACGGCATGCAACTCGGCGAACACCAGCCGCAGCTGCTCGATGGCGCGCAATCCGCCCGACATGCCGCCATATGAGGTGAATCCGATCGGCTTCGCCTGCCATTCGCTGTGATGCCAATCGATCAGGTTCTTCAGCGGGGCGGGGAAGCTGTGGTTGTACTCCGGAGTGACCACGAGGAAGGCGTCGGCGATACGCAACCGTGCCGTCACCTTGGCGAGATGGGCGGTGCCTTCAGCCCCCTCTCTCCGGGAAAGATGAAGGGGCAGTGGGTACTCCGCGAGGTCGATGTAGCCGGCCTGGAACGACGGATGATGCCGGGCCTTCTCTGCGATCCAATTCGCCACGGTGGGGCCGAACCGACCGTCACGCGTACTGGCGCAGATCACGGCGAGGCGCAGCGGAGCGGTTGAGGTGTTCACGCGCTCATCGTCGTACCTAAAGTGCACTCGAGGTCAAGTGGATTCTTTCCGTCACGCGAGCATCGCGTCGGCGAAGCGCCGTACCGCCGCGACTGCTTCCTGCTCAGCGCCCGGTGAGCCGGGGTAGTCGGTGCGCGCCCGCGACTCGATGGTTCCGGTGGTGGGGTCGAGCAGCACCTCGGCGACCATCTCGGCGGTGGTGGGTTCGCAGACTGCCCAACTGTAGAGGCGATCGGAGTCCCAGTCGGCGGTGCGAGCGGTCACGTATTCGGAGTCGTCGACACCGAGGGATGCCAGTGCCGGGCGGTCGTCCAAGCGTTCGTCGGCCCGCAGGGCGCGCAAGTACCACGCACCCGCGTTGATCTCGATGGGTTCCATGAGTCTAGAAATGTGTCGAGCGTGAAGCTGTGGCGGCGATTCGGTGAGAATCCCGCCATAGCTTCACGCTCGGCGACAAAAGTCCTACTTGATCTCTGCGATGACCGTGCCCTGAGTGATGGCGGCGCCGGCCTCGACGCTCAGCCCGGTGATGGTGCCGGCCTTGTGCGCGGTGACGGGGTTTTCCATCTTCATGGCCTCCAGCACCACGATCAGCTCGCCGGCCTCGACCTCCTGGCCCTCTTCGACGGCGACCTTCACGACGGTGCCCTGCATCGGAGCCGTCACCGAGTCGCCGGTGGCGGCGCCACCGCCGTGACCACCACGCTTACGGGCCTTGGGCTTCTTGCGGACGACACCGTTCGCGGCGCCACCGCCTCCACCACCGAGCGAGATGTCACCGGGCAGCGATACCTCGAGACGACGGCCGCCAACCTCCACGATCAGCTTCTGGCGGGGCAGAGCCTCGTCCGCTTCGCCCTCGGCGGCGTCGGCCGTGAACGGCTCGACGGTGTTGTCCCACTCGGTCTCGATCCAGCGGGTGTGCACGGTGAAGCCGTCCTCGTCGCCGATGAAGGCGGGATCGGAGACCACTGCGCGGTGGAACGGGATGACTGTGGCCAGGCCCTCGACGTTGAACTCGGCCAGGGCACGACGTGAGCGTGCCAGCGCCTCATTGCGGTCGCGACCGGTGACGATCAGCTTGGCCAGCATCGAGTCGAACTGTCCGCCGATCACCGAACCGGCCTGCACGCCCGAGTCCAGGCGCACGCCGGGGCCGGTGGGGGTGTCGTAGACCTTGACCGGGCCGGGAGCAGGCAGGAAGTTGCGGCCTGCGTCCTCGCCATTGATGCGGAACTCGATCGAGTGGCCGCGCGGCGTCGGGTCCTCGGTGAGCTCAAGGGCCTCGCCGTTGGCGATCTTGAACTGCTCGAGCACCAGGTCGATACCGGCGGTCTCCTCGGTGACCGGGTGTTCCACCTGAAGGCGGGTGTTGACCTCGAGGAACGAGATCAGGCCGTCCTGGCCCACCAGGTATTCGACGGTGCCGGCACCGTAGTAACCGGCCTCCTTGCAGATGCGCTTGGCGGACTCGTGGATCTCCTTGCGCTGCGCGTCGGTAAGAAACGGCGCCGGCGCTTCTTCCACGAGCTTCTGGAAGCGGCGCTGCAGCGAGCAGTCGCGGGTACCGGCGACGATGACGTTGCCGTGCTGATCGGCGATGACCTGGGCCTCGACGTGACGCGGCTTGTCCAGGTAGCGCTCCACGAAGCACTCACCACGACCGAAGGCTGCGACGGCCTCACGGGTGGCGGACTCGAACAGCTCTGGTACCTCTTCAAGGGTGCGGGCCACCTTCATGCCGCGGCCACCGCCACCGAATGCAGCCTTGATGGCGATCGGCAGACCGTGCTCCTTGGCGAAGGCGACGACCTCGTCGGCGTTCTTGACCGGGTCGGGGGTGCCGGGGACGAGTGGGGCCTGGGCCTTGGCAGCGATGTGGCGGGCGGTCACCTTGTCGCCAAGGTCGCGGATGGACTGCGGGCTGGGCCCGATCCAGATCAGCCCGGCGTCGATGACGGCCTGGGCGAAGTCGGCATTCTCGGAAAGGAAGCCGTATCCGGGGTGAATGGCGTTGGCGCCGGACTTCTCGGCGGCTTCCAGGATCTTGCCGAAGTCCAGGTAGGACTCGGCGGCGGTGTTACCGCCGATACCGAAGGCCTCGTCGGCCAGGTGAACGTGGGGTGCGTCGGCGTCGGGCTCGGCGTAGATCGCGACGCTGCCCAGTCCAGCATCCTTCGCAGCGCGGATAACCCGGACCGCAATCTCACCGCGGTTGGCGACGAGTACCTTGCTGATCTTCGAGCTGGCGTGATTGGGCACCTGGCCTCCTGGTTTTAGTGCTTTCTTAGAGTCTCGGCAGTGAGTTTATGCATCCGTGGCATCAAACACACATCCGGGATGGGGTGTGCCGCCCCAAGTTTTTACCTACTGATGAGTAGGTTCAGGACAGTCGTCGTTTGATGCGCGCCAGCATCGCCGACATTCCCCGCAGTCGCAGCGGGCTGATCAGCGCCGCCAATCCGAGATCCGCATAGAAGTCGTCGGGGACCGCCAGGATGGCGTCGGCGGACTGGCCGTCCAAACCCTGATGCAGGATCGAGGCGAACCCGCGCGTCGTCGGAGCCTCGGCGGGCGCGCTGAAGTAGAGCCGTACGCCACCGCGGTCACTGGCGTCGACATCCAGGAACAGCGGTGACTGGCATTCCGGCACCGGTTCCATCGCCGCCTGCTCCAAATGCGATGGCAACTCAGGTAATTCGGTCGAGAACTCCAGTAACAACCGCAGCTTGTCCTGTCCGTCGACGGCCTTGAAATCGGCGACGATCTCGGCGAGTTCGGCGGGGAGGCTCATGCTGCGGGGGGCGCGCCCGGCTTGTCGCCCTTGACGATAGGAGTGCGGACCCGGTTGCCCCACTCGGTCCACGAGCCGTCGTAGTTGCGTACACCCTTCACGCCCAGCAAGTAGGTGAGGACGAACCACGTGTGGCTGGAACGCTCGCCGATGCGGCAGTAGGCGACAATGTCACCGTCAGCGGCGATGACATCGCCGTAGATGCCGTCGAGTTCGGCGCGGCGCCGGAACCTGCTGTCGTCGGCTGCGGCCTTGGCCCAGGGGATGGAGACGGCAGTGGGGATGTGCCCTCCGCGCAGCGCACCCTCCTCCGGGTAATCGGGCATGTGAGTGCGTTCGCCGGTGTATTCGGCGGGGGAACGCACATCGACCAGCGGTCCATGTCCGAGGTGGGCCAGTACGTCGTCGGCGTACGCGCGAATGGGGGCGTCGTCGCGGTCCACGACGGGGTAGCCCTCGGTGTGCTTGGCCGGGACATCGAGCGTGGTGTCGCGTCCCTCGGAGATCCACAGATCCCGCCCGCCGTCGAGGAGCCGGACGTCGGGGTGACCGAACAGCGTGAACACCCAGAGTGCGTAGGCGGCCCACCAGTTGGACTTGTCGCCGTAGATGACAACCGTGTCCTCGCGGCGGATCCCCTTGCGGTTCATGAGTTCTGCGAACTGTGCGCCGTCGATGTAGTCGCGGACCGTGCCGTCATTCAGGTCGACGTGCCAGTCGATCTTCACCGCGCCGGGGACGTGCCCAATGTCGTAGAGCAGAACGTCCTCGTCGGACTCCACGATGGACAGTCCGGGAGTGCCGAGGTGCCCGGAAAGCCAGTCGGCGGAGACGAGGCGTTCGGGGTGGGCGTAGGCGGCGAATTCAGGTGCGGGGTCGGCCGGGAGGGTCACGCTGTGAGCCTAGTCGCGTTCGAGGGCGCTCGGCTCATCGAGTTGGATACCGAGTTCAGATCCGCGGTGCGTTGCTGGTCGCGGTGCGAGAATTCGCCAATGCCGGACTGGACATACCACCCGCTGAGCCCGATCGCGTCGTCCGTTCTCGGTGAACGCAGGACACGGGCCTGGGCGATGAAGGCCCTGGCGGCGGTGGTGACGCATGCCGGAGGGCGGCGATGGATTCCCTGGGTGTTCGACCATCCGCCCGTTCCGCCGCAGTGGCAGGGCCGGTTCGGGGCGACAGTTCCGCCCTCGATTGCGCGCGAGGCCGTCGCAGTGCTGCCGGTACAGGGAGCCAGTGTCGTTGAGATCGGACCGGTGGGCGCCGCCGATGTGGACACCGTGCGGCGAGCGGCCGCCGATCGCAGGTGCCGGATCATCGCGCTCGCCGCTACCGCCGAGGTGGCCGATGCGGTGGCGCCCTTCGTCGACGCGGTGTCCGTGCCCGGGGATGCCGGGACGGTGCGACTGACCGAGCCTTCGATTGACGACGCGGTGCGCGTACTGGCGGACCCGTCGGCAACAGTGCTGGCCACGCCTGCGGTCTTGATCGCCGCCGGGCCGGGCTGGTTCAGCCGGGTGATCGAGGCCGCCACGCCGACTTCGCCACCAAAGGCATTGCGCGATATCGGGTTCGATCCGCGCGCATGGCCCGCGTGGATATGGGGTGCATTGGTAGGGCTCGGACTGATTGTCGCGGGTATCGGAGCGGCCGCCATCTCTTTGGGGCCCGTGCTGCTGTGGTACGACCGCGACTACCTCGGACTTTCGGTCGACGGCCTGCACGGCGTGAACCATCATCTGGTCGGGTTTCTGCAGCATGACCGGCTCACCATGGCGGGCAACATGATTGGCATCGGCGTTCTGTATCTGGGGTTGGCCTGGGGTGGGGTCAGGGAAGGGCACCGCTGGGCCCGTAACGCGCTGTTGATTTCCGGGCTGGTCGCATTCCTGACGTACTTCTACTTCCTGGTGACGGGGTTTCTCGAGCCGCTGCACACACTCGTCGTTGTCGGGTTGTTCCCCCTACTGCTGCTGGCGGTGTGGCGTGCGCCAGCAGCTCCGCATTGGGCGCCGGTCGTCGAGGGGCCCGAATCGGAGCGTCGGCGCGCACTGTGGGGACAGCTGCTCATGATCGGTGTTGGCGGTGGGTTGTTCGTTGCCGGAGCGGTGATTTCGACGGTGGGGCTGACATCGGTTTTTGTCCCCACCGATCTCGATTTCCTTGGTACCAGCTCCGAGGCGCTGCATGCCGCCAACCAGCACTTGCCATCTTTCATCGCGCACGACCGTGCAGGTTTCGGTGGAGCGTTGATGGGTGCCGGGCTGGCGGTGCTCCTGATCAGCCTGTGGGGCTGGCGTCGCGGTGAGCGCTGGGTGTGGTGGTCATTGCTGATCGGATGCGCGTTCGGCACCGTGCCGGTCCTGGCCATTCATTTCGCCATCGGGTACACGCATTTCGAGCACCTGCTGCCGGTGTACGTATTGGTCGTCGTGGTGGTGGTCGCCCTCGCGTTGTCGAGGGCGTACCTCACCGCGCGGCCCGATCAGTCGCCGAGTATCAGCCGGTAGCTGGTGACAGCCTCGCCGCGTTCGTCGCTAGCGTCGATGGCGCGCCGCCACATCGACTGTGCGGCATGAGAAAGTGTGGCGTGCTCGCTGACGGCGCTCGGCAAGGATCTGAGCGCCGCCCTGGAGCCGCTAGAGAAGTGGGGCGACCGGAATCGGGCGGAGCTGGTCGGCCGCAACTGTTAACAGCTGTGGTGGGGGTATCCATTCGGTGGTGCCGTCGGTGTGTTTTCGGGTGCTCCAGCCGTGCTCTAGCAGTCGGTGGTGGGGTGCGCAGGCGAAGGTGAGGTTGTCGATGTCGGTGGGACCGCCGTCAGCCCATGCGTTGATGTGGTGGACTTCG
>MAFD01000070.1:0-8795 GCA_002013775.1 Mycobacterium sp. D16R18 | reverse complement strand
TACGGCCCGATGATGGGCGGTGCCCCGATGATGGGCGGTGCTCCGGGTGGCGGTAAGGGTGGTGCCGAGGGCAAGAAGTCCGACGAAACCAGGAAGTTCACACCGAAGCCAGCAGCGAACAGCGAGAAGGTTTTTGGCGATCCTGGCGGCCCGACAGCGCAGAGCCGTGCGCAGGGCACTGAGGATCGGATGGCTGCGATGATCGAGAAGGCTAAGAAGGAGAGCAATGCGGACTCTAAGTGATGCCATGCGTAACAACCTGACCCCTGAGGTGCAGGCCAAAATGGAGTTCTTGCTGTCCATTCGCAACGAGGGTGCGAAATATGTTGAGGGCCTTGACCAAATCAAGGCTGAGTACAAGAGCGAGTGTGGTTTCGTCTGGGCGCAGGCCAATGGCGAAGGGATCGTCACGGAATTGCTGATCGATGATCAAGCACTCGTAATCTATGACCACCTGGATCTGGGACGGGTGATCATCGAGGTCATGACGGGTGCGGCCGGGCGCGGCGTTGTGCTGGGCATGGCCGTACCGGACCCGCAGTACTCCCCCGCTCCCATAAATGAGTAACGTCCGCGTCGATCAACGCGTCAACCTCTGAGACGGCGCTATGAGCTGCGTTTGCCAGAGTTGTGGCCGCCGTCAAGGTTGTTAAGGATGGCGTCTATTTCCTTGTCCGCGCTGTCGAGATGATTCCGGGCCGCAGCAATCTTCCGGCGCAGCGATTTCACTGACGCGACAGCACGGTCACGCTCCAAGGCTTCATCAAGCCACGCCCTTGGATCTGGCGGCGGCTCCAGCAAATCGTAGACCTTCTTGGCTAGACCCAGTGGCCACCCGAGGCCCTTATCGAGGGACACGCAGGTGCTGCGTTTGACAGTGCGTGCACGTTTCAGCAGTAGATGAGTGGTATTTCGGTCGGGGCCACCTCGTCGGCTGAGTTCGGGGACGGTGATTCCAAGCGCTGCGAGTCGCTGCTCGACAGCATCAGCCAGCAAAGCAAGACCCTGATGGGTCTTCGGGTCCACGTTTTCCACCACGGCGTAATCGTACGCGGAAAAAGGGCGTTGCGAAGCACCTGTTGCACATGTGATTGCGACCCGCTCTGCACGGTCATAGTCTCACCGTGACGATGCTGAGCGACCACGCCAGCACGCCGACAGTGAAAGGAGTAGCGGCCATGGGCTGGGGTGCATACGCGTTGCTATGGCTTTTGCTGATACCGGCGACCGACCAGTTCGGGGTCATGGCCGGGATAGTCATGTTCCTGTGCCTGTTGGCTGCTGCCCCTGCTCTTGTGGTGTGGAGCGTGGTCTCTGCAATGAAGCGCCGCAAGGTCCGGGCCGCCCACCAGCGGTGGGACTACGAGCAGCAGATGCGGGCCTGGGCGCAGTCTCAGCAGCCCGTACAGCTCAACGTGTTCATTACCGAGTCCGCGGAACCCGAGCGTCGTCGTCCCCGATTTGTCCCCTCCACAAGGATGCCCGTCTGACGATGACCGATGATCACGATGAAGCCCAGCAGAATCCTGCCACCGATGGTTTGGGTGTTGTTGCCGACGTGCCGCCGCTGTCGGCACCGCGGCTCACTGTGCCGCCGCGTCGCCGACCCGCAACACCGCGCTCCACAGAGGATTCCGACCAGGGCTCGACTACACCGGGATCTGGTGAGAACGCGGTGGTGGTCGCGACTGCGGCCGATGAACGCTCGGCAGATGGTCCGCCCGCCGTGTCCGCTCCCCCTCCCGCTGGTGACGGGCAGCCAGTTGAGCCGGACCTCGACAATCCGTCGACCTCGGAAGAACCCGTCGTACAGGAAAACCCGGATCGCCGCCTGATCAAGCCGCTTCTAGCTGCGGCCGGTATCGCCGTCCTCGTCCTGGGCGGCGGTTGGGCTCTGATGAGGCCAGGGGCCGAAGAAGTTGCCGAGCCAAGCCGATCCGTGGAGTCGACCGGCAAGCTGCCGTCCCGGCCCCCGATCATCACGACATCGGCCGTGATCGCCGGTGACATACCGATTGCCTTGACGATGAGCGATGGTGGCTGCCCGGGGGTCGCCAGCCACCCCGAGCGCGCCACCAGCAAGCTACAGACAGAAGCCTGGGTGTGCATGACCCAAGGCGTGTTGTTTGGGCAGACGCTCACAGCGTGCTTCGGTGGCCGCTACAGCGTGACCAAGGTGTCCTTCTGGCCAGGATTTAACGGTGTGGGTGCCGATGGCCGCCCGGAATGGGACAGGCACCGGGTGATCAAGGAAGCTCAGCTTGTCTTCGACGACGACGACCGCACACCCATCCCGGCCTATCCCGATGGCAAGCAAGAGAACTATGTGCTTCCTATCAACAACATTTCGGCACGTTGCGTCACCATGACGATCCTCAAGACTGACAGTCCACCGCCGGTAACCCAGTCGACGGCCACCGCGGGCCCGCCCGCCGATACCGGCCTGCCGGATCTGCGCCAACTGCCTGGCGGTGGCGCGTCGGACACGCCGGAACCGGGTTCAGGGCAGGACCCGGCCGCATCGTCAGTTGCCGTGTGGGGCTTCACCGTTGAAGGGCATCGCTCATGAAACTTCCCGAGTGGGCTACGGACCTGTGGGCACAAGGCGAGGGCCGCCGCCCTCTGTGGGCTGCTCTGGCGGCAATCGCCCTGGCGGTCACTATCGGCAGCGTGTTCGGGTTTTTCTCGTTCCTGGGCTGGGCACATGACAAGAAATGGCCGCCACCGGTCAAAGACGTCCTGGCGGAACAACGCGCATACGACAATGACGCCGGGCTCATCCGGCTATTCGTGGAACAGTGCGCCGAGAAGTGGCTCACTGCGACAGCGGCGACGATATCCGGCCTTGATGAGTGCGTGACAGTTCCGGAGAACGGCAAGGATCTGCCCGCCAATCCCTCTACTGTGGGCCGGATCTCGGTATGGCAGCCGCAGCGCGTTGCAAGTAACGACGCGCTGTCGGAGTGGTCGGTCATGTTCGCAGCACCGGTGCGCGAATTCACCTCTCCGATCACACGGGTTCACTACTACGAAGTGGCGATCGTCCTGGCGCGCGACTCGGGGCCCCGCGTAATGGGGCTGCCCCATGATCGGCTCTCTGGCCTCCCCCCTGGCCCGGACATCGAGCTGAATTATGGCCGAGAGGTCGAGGCCAAAGCACCGCTTGAACGGATCTCGAAGTTTGTGTCCGCGTTCTACACCCGTACAGACGGGGACTTAACCGAATACACCCCCTCAGGCTCGGCGCTGGTAGGTCTGGGGCATGTGTACGGCGAAGTGGTTATCTCGTCCGTGGATGCCGATGTGGTGATGGCTGATGAACCTACGCCCGGCCAGCGGGTGCATGTGATGGTGACGCTCAAAACCAGGCTCAAACAAAACGATGACAACGAGGTGCGCTCCCAGCAGCTCCCCTTGCTCGTGGTCGAAAGCGGCGGCCGGTGGGCCGTCTCGGATATCGAAACGGTTCCGTCTAACAGCGGCCGGACTCTAACGCCACCGGGCATGAAATGACCGGCAGCACAAACCATTCCCTCAAGATCGAACGAAGGTGAGGTACCTCGTGAACACAGCCGCCGAAATGGCTGCCGCCACTCAAGTGCACGTACTTGCTGCTGGCAATGGCACCACCTGGACCGACATGGTCAAGAACTCGTTCTATGACCAACGATGGTGGTACATCCTGCTTGGTATCCCTGTCTTGTTTTACCTGGGCCTCAAGCTCATGGCGCGCATGCAGTTCCTCGGGATGCTGGTCTGGTACGTCGGAATCCCTTTTCACGTCGTGTTTTTCCTCAACCTGGAATTCTTCATCGGGGTAACCCAAAACCAGGTCGATTCGTGGGACCACAAGGCACCGAAGAACCCGTTGACCAACCGAGCCTGGCACATTGCGACCGACCCGGCCCTCGAGCTCGACCGTGGCTTGATCGTGTTGACCGCTACCCGGCCTGCCTCTGAGCTGCCCTCCGTCGCCTGACCGGCGAACCACGTAAGGAGAGACTGTGAGTGCCCCACAACCGGGTGGCCCATGGGTGGCCCGGGCCTTCACCCGTGCCCGCAAGTTCCAACGGGTGCTGTTGCGCCCGTTCGGAAATAACGCCCTTGAATTGCCCTTTGAGGTCACGTTTCGGCAGGTAGCCGTAGCGATCGTAGGAACTGTGACAGCCGTGGTCGTCGGCATCACGGCTTCTCAATTGGGTTTTGGCGCGTGGCCTGGCTGGGTTGTGGGCGCCGTGGTTGCGCTCATCGTGGTCGTGCTGACCGTGGCTCCGGTACCAAATGAAGGCGGATACGAGTATGTCGAGGGCTTCATGCGGGCATCGTGGCTGGCGATGCCGTTCACCTCAAGCCGCACCAGCTCCAGGCCAAACCCACGCAGCGTGAAAACCAAAGAGCATCTGGCCGCTCGTGTTTCGTTCGGCCCGGCCCCATACCCGCAACCCGAGAGAAGTGAGTTCTGATGTGGAGTAACACCCGGATCGCGCCGCGCCAGGATGTGCGCGGCAACCTGCATTTCTCACGGTTCGGTGTGTACGGGTATTGGATCGTCACCCCGCCCGATAAGCCGTTGGCCGATGAGGCGGGCCTTGCGCAGGCCGCCGTTGCGCACTGGGCGCTTGCCGACCTGTTGCCGTTCAAACCGTCGTTCGCCGGAACCTCCTCGCTACTGGACCCCAGTCTTGTGGGTGACCGGATGCGAGTCGGTGTCGACAGCCGATTCCTGCTCTACGACACGATCTGCGATGCGCGTGAAGCCGAAGTCGAGGCGACCGCCTCTCGGCTGCCCGTCTATTGGATATGGGCCCGCCTGGACCCGCACCTGGGTTCCTTCAACCCGCTGCACCGCGCAGCTCAGTACCTCACCGAGGCGGGCCTGAACGCTCCCCGACCTAGCCAAAAGAACATTGACTTGTATTGGGCGGCAATGGAACGCATGGAGTCCATGATTCCTTCGGCGTTTCGGCCGATGCGGCCAAGCCCGGCCCAAATCCGATGGCTGTATCGCCGCCAAATGACTATCGGTGTCGTCGACAAGCCAATCCCATTGCCGGGCTCCACAGACTCGGCGACGACTGGGTTCAGCTGGTCACCGCAGGTGGACGTCTTCGAGGGCCCGGAGGGCCAAGAGGGCTCTGTGCCGCCGCTGTCGGCGATGTGCCGTGTGGACTCCTTCGACGACCAGGCGCATACGAGTTATCAGGTACACCTTGGGGTTGCGTCGTTCCCGGCTGGCGGCATCTACTTTCCTGGCTCCAAGTTCACCGAGATCATGTCGAACCTGTCGGACCCGGAAACCGGCGAGCGTATCCATGTCGACTGGTGGCAGCGGCCGGTGTGGCTCGGTCTGGCGAAAGTGAACAAGGAAAACCAGAGCGCAAACCGCAAGATCGAAGAACAGTACATTCAGCAGTCCGGTCGTCGTTCCACCTATGAACTGTCGGTGAGCCAGGAAGCGGTGCAGGCGTACGAGGCCGAACTCGCCAGTGGTGCCCGCGAGGGCGAGGTTCAGTACACCACCGTGTTCAGCCTTGGCGCTGATTCAGCGTCAAAGGCACTGCGGCACTACGGGAAAGTCCGCGATGCCCTAGCTGATTTGGGTGTGGAGATCGATGCCCGCGTGGGACAGCAAAAGCGGATGTTCCGAGCGATCCGTCCAGGCCCCAAAGATAAGATCACCGACACGTTCGTGCAGTACACAACCCGCGTCGGATATTCCCGCTACATCCCGTTTACGTCCACCCGTGCCGGGGACGCCACCGGCCGCTACGTCGGCCTGAACAAGTTGTCCGGCGACCTGGATCCGGTCTTCCTCAACACTCGCGGTGCCCGCCGCCAGAGTCAGGCGGGTGGCGGGTTCTACTGCGGAGATCCCAGCGGCGGTAAGACATATGCGGCGATGACCGACGCGGCCGAAGACGCAGTGTCGGGGTCAACAGTGTGCATTCTGGATTCCTCTGGCCAGTGGAAGAAGCTGGCGCACAAGGTGCCCGATGGCGGCTCCTTCGACTTGGCCCGCGGCGAATACACCGTCGACGCGATGATCACCAACCCGGGAGCGGAGGCCGCGGCGCTGATGGCTGACGTGCTGTGCCAGATGGCAGGTGTCGGTGCCCGCAGCGACATCGCGGCCGACGTTCGGTTGCTGTTCGGACAGCGCGGCGGCCTGTTCTTCACCTCCGTAGCCGATGCCCTCAACTTCATGCAGCTGCATCAGGACTCGACCGACGACTTGCGTAGGTTCGCTCGTTCTGTCGTTTCCTGGGGTACGTCGCCTGCCGCCGCCTCGATCATTGGTTACGTCGTAAACGAACAGACCGGCGAGCGCCGGCCGATGCCTGCCATTGACTTTGATCGAGTGTCCATGCTGGTCGCCGAAACGCAAGGACTGTCGTTACCGGACGAGAATCAGAGCAAGGCCGCAGCATCAGGACTCAAGGAGCTTGACGCCGCTCAGCTGATCGGCCTAACAGTGATGAACCTGTTTATCCACCATTTGCGCGATGTGTTCTACAGCCGAAAGGCGCACCAGGACATCATCATTCTCGAAGAGTCCTGGCGGCTGAGATTCCAGAAGGCATTGAGCGAGGTCGCGTTCGACGTGCTGCGCACGGGCCGCTGGGTGAACGTCGATATCCGTTTCATCAGCCAAAAGCCGTGGGATGACTTCGAGCACCTGGACATCGAACTAGCCTCGACCTACATCTTCATGTTCCGGGTCAAAGCATCGAAGATGGCCGCCAAGGCCGCCGACTTCCTGGGCGTCGACGTCGAGCGCTGGCCAGATATCGCCAAGGAGATCACCGGCTTATCGGCACCCGATGAGGTCCGAGACCCGTTCGGGCGGCCCATCGAGATTGAAGACGCAGCAGTCCCGCGAAT
Organism: Mycobacterium sp. D16R18; assembly: GCA_002013775.1. GTDB lineage: Bacteria > Actinomycetota > Actinomycetes > Mycobacteriales > Mycobacteriaceae > Mycobacterium. Next base: position 1,913 of record MAFD01000070.1, on the reverse strand, counting down.
TCGGCGCGGTGAATGCATCGCACGGATCGGCAAAGACCTTGTGTGGATGAAACGCGCGGAGATGGTGATCCCTGAATGGCATGAAGCCGCTGACACAACATCGGTCCGCGTATGAGTACCACCGTCTCGCGCATCCTCTACGCCCGCGAGGTGCCGCCCCTGACAGGCATGGAATTCCTCGCCGCCCAATGGGCGATGCTCTCACGTCGCAAACGCATTGCGATACACACATTGTGGGGCACTCAGCTGGTGTGGCTGATGGCCTTTTGCGCAGCCCCCGACGCCATGGCGCAAGGAGCGTCATCGCTGCTGGACTTCACCGGCATACCCGATTCTGCTGGCGTCCCGGTATCGCGCAACATGGCGATATCGCAGGACACCTCGATCGCGGACTGGAACGGCACCCTGCCGCGCCTGCATGCCGGCAATGTCATTGACGGCAGCTTCGACAACGCCGTCGCCGGTGCCGCAGTGACCATGGTGAAAATCATTTTCTGCCTGGGCGCGTGGCTGTTTCACGTCGCCCGATCCGTGGTCTTCAACCAGATCTTCGGAACCATCTTCAAGTCCATCGGCTACTCCTTCCACACCGCACTGAACTCGGCCCCGTTCCTGCTTATGGCGCTGGGACTGGGCACGTTCATCGGGATCGTCATGATGTCCACTGGACGGCTGGCGGCAGGGCGGGCCACCATCGCCTTGTCCTGGCTGTTCGGCATCCCCGGAATGGTGTTCGGCCGCAACGCGATGAGCGACCTACTCGAACCAGGCGGCTGGATCGACAACGTGCGGACAGTGGCAGATGGGTTCGCCACCACGCTGATGCGCAACGGGCATGCGATATCCACCCAATCCACGGGGTTGGATCGCACATTCAACACCATGGAAATCGCCCTGGCCGATGGCGTGGTGCGTTTCCCGATGATGGTGTGGCTTCTGGGACGTCCGGTGCGCGGCAAGGTTCCGAACATGCCTACCGGCCCGCTGGAAGCAGCCGGGATAGGACGCACCGACGCCACCTGCGCGACAGCCTGGGATGCCGGCCAGATGAGCGGCAGCCGAGGCAAGCTCACCGAGGGCCTACAGAATGCGTGCCCGGCCGACATCGTGGAACACATGGCCAACGTCAACCCGTGGGAAGGCTGGGCGCTGCCGATCCTAGGCGGCTTAATCCTCGGAGTTGGTGTGTGGTGGGCAATCTGCGCACTCAACTGCCTTTTCCGGACTCTGTTCTATGGCGCATTCGCAGAGGGGTTCATTTTGTTGGCGATCGTGCCGGGCTGGCTGCGCCGTTTCGCGCAGTACGTCGGCATGGACGCGGTCTCGCAGATCGTCAGCTACGCCCTGTACACGGTGATGACCTCGATATACGTTCTGGTCCTTGGGGTTTGCTTCTCCCTGTCCTATAAGCAATGGGGCGCGGACTACACCATCCTCAAGCTGGTGATCACCGCGACAGTCATGGTCATGTTTATGTCCCAGCTAAAACGACTGGGCCGCATGTACCGGGCCGCCATGGGCGGGGCCGGAGAAGCGTTAGGCTCGGCGATGAAGGCCGCTAAAGCGGTCGCCGGTGCTGTGGGTGCCGGTGCGGCACTGGGCCTTTCCGGAGCCTCGGCATTCGGCGCGGCCAGCCGTGCAGGCGGCGTCGGGGCATCCGCTGGCGGTCAAGTCAGCAATGCCAACACCCAATCGCGTATGTCGGCCGGTATCCAGGCAGGCATCGGCGCGGCCGCTACCGCCATGTCCCGTATGCACCCAGTTGCCGCGGCGGCCGGTGCGGTGGGTGGCGGCTTCGGCGCTGCGGGCGCATCGTTCTTCCGGCCTGGCGGTGGCCAGGGCACGAGCGGCGGTGACGGCGCGAAGAATGCTGTAGGCGTTGGCCGCGACGGCAGCGCCGGTATTCCGGGGCC
>MAFD01000069.1:0-9469 GCA_002013775.1 Mycobacterium sp. D16R18 | reverse complement strand
CTGTCCTGGGCCTCCGTTCATAAGCCGGACTTCGACCGCGTGAACGTCAATGGTGGCGCGATCGCACTGGGCCACCCGGTGGGCAGCACCGGCAGCCGCCTGATCACCACGGCGCTCTACGAGCTCGAACGGACCGATAAGTCAACGGCTTTGATCACGATGTGCGCCGGTGGCGCGCTATCCACCGGCACCATCATCGAGCGGATCTAACAGCTCACCGAAGGGCCCCCGGCATCACGGTGCCGGGGGCTTTTTCGTCAGCTCGCCCGGCCTTCCGGTACCGCCCGCTCACCGGAGAATCCGGCCGGACAGAAGTCGACCTCCCAGTGCTTCACCCCGTTGAGCCACCCCGAACGCAGCCTGTCGGGTTCACCCGCCGACGCAAGGTCGGGCATGTGATCAGCGATGGCGTTGAACATCAGGTTGATGGTCATGCGGGCCAGGTTGGCGCCAACGCAGTGATGCTCGCCGCTTCCCCCGAATCCCACGTGCGGGTTGGGGTTTCGCATGATGTCGAAGGAGAACGGATCCTCGAAGACTTCTTCGTCGAAGTTCGCGCTGCGGTACATCATGACCACGCGCTGCCCCTTCTTGATTCGCACGCCACCCAGCTCGGTGTCCTCCAGCGCAGTCCGCTGGAAGGACGTGACCGGCGTTGCCCAGCGGACGATCTCGTCGGCGGCAGACTCGGGGCGTTCCCTCTTGTACAGCTCCCACTGGTCCGGGAACTGAGTGAAGGCGTGCATGCCGTGCGTGATGGAGTTGCGGGTCGTTTCATTACCCGCCACCGCCAAAAGCATGACGAAAAACCCGAACTCGTCATCGGATAGTTTCTGGCCGTCGATATCGGCATTCACCAGATCTGTGCAGATATCGGGACCGGGCTCCGCGGACTTGCGGGCCGCGACTCCCATGGCGTACATCAGCAACTCGGCGCTGGCGATCGCGCTGTCATCCTCACCGTCGTCCGAACCGACCAGCCTGTTGGACCAATCAAAGAGCCGCTCGCGCTCATCCAATGGCGTACCCATCAAACCCGCGATCGCTTGCAACGGAAGCTCGCAGGCCACCTGCTCAACAAAGTCTCCGTGCTGCGTCTGTGCCGCCGCCCTCGCAATGCCTTGCGCCCGGGTGTTGAGATCGTCACGGAGTCGGTTCACCGCCCGCGGCGTGAATCCTCGGCTGATGATGTGCCGCAACCTACTGTGCCGCGGCGGGTCCATATTGAGCATGATCAAACGCGTCGCATCGATCCGTTCGCGTGGAGTGGTTGGCGAATAGCGAGGTATCGCGGTGTTCTGCTCACTGGAGAACACATCGCATCGCAGCGAAATCTCTTTGACGTCTTTGTGTTTGGACACCACCCAAAAGCCGTCATCATCGAAACCGCCGACCCCACGCTCGGTGTGATTCCACCAGATCGGTTCGGTATGCCGCAGTTCGGCAAGCTCACCCTCGGGGATACCGTGCACAAAAAGGTCGGGATCCGTGAAGTCGATATTCGCGGGAAGGTTGGGATGTACCACGCTGTACCTCCTGCCTGTGATGCATTTCACTAATGGCTCTAGTGGCAGTGAAGCATAGAAATCAACCCCAGGACAAGGGTGTGCGGCGGAAAAACCGCAGATCTAGAACGTGTTCTAAGCGCGTGACAGCTTCGGGACGAAGATCGCCCGGATGTGGTGGATCCGCGGATCATCCACCGGAATTTTGAACGTCTCGTCCACTTTGGCGACGACACGCCACCCGGCGACCTTCGCCTTGGTTTCGATGACGAAACTCGCGATGACATTCTCCCCCTCGACACGGAACTGCCGGTTGGAGGCGGCGGCGATCAGGCGGAACTGCGGACCGTTATTCAGGCTGCGCCGCAAGTGATCTCCGGAGAATCCAGTCTTGACACCCTGCTCGATCCGCACACATTCCGGAGCGAACGGCACCGCGTCCGCCTGATGTGTGACGAGGGCTTCGATGTATGCATTCGCCGCGGCAATACGCAGTTCGTCTGAGGCTCCAGGTGTTGACACCCTCGTAGCATAGGGCCATGCCTGATGGTCTTCCCGCGAACGCACCCGCCCAGTTGAACTCCGAGTTCGCCGGCAAGCTCATCAAGTGGATGACCACAGCCAACGTCTGGCTGTACCAGCGGACCGACGGGCGTCTCGGCGGAAAGTGGCGTGTGGGTGCGGCTTTCCCGTGGGGCATACCGGTGCTGCTGCTCACCACAACCGGGCGCAAGACCGGGCAGGCGCGACTGAGCGCGTTGCTCTATCTACCCGACGGGGACAAGGTTGTCCTGGTCGCATCGCAGGGCGGACGTGATGCCAACCCGGCGTGGTATCTCAACCTGAAGGCGAATTCTGAAGTCACCGTTCAGATCAAGGGCGATATCCGAGCAATGACGGCGCGCACCGCGACCGATGAGGAACGCTTGTACTACTGGTCCAAGCTGGTCGAGCTGTACGCGGACTTCGACAAGTACCAGTCGTACACGACCCGCAAGATCCCCGTCGTCATCCTCGAGCGGGCGTAAGCGCGGGGCTAAGTCGAGTTAGGACTGACTGCCGTACACCGGGACCGGCGTGCGCGCCTTGCCGAGCAGATCGGTGACCACTGGGCCCAATTCACTGGGGTCCCAACGAGCTCCCTTGTCCACCTGCGGGCCGTGTGCCCAGCCTTCGGCCACACGAATGACGCCCGCTTCGACCTCGAACACCTTCCCCGTGACGTCGCGAGACTCCGGGCTGCCCAGCCACACCACCAGCGGCGAGACGTTCTCCGGAGCCATCGCGTCGAACGCGCCATCCTCGGGCTTGGCCATGGTCTCGGCGAAGACCGCCTCCGTCATCCGGGTGCGCGCGGCCGGAGCAATGGCGTTGACAGTGATGCCGTAGCGGCCCATCTCGGCGGCGGCCTGCAGGGTCAAGGTGGTGATGCCGGCCTTGGCAGCGGCGTAGTTCCCTTGCCCGACACTGCCTTGCAGCCCGGCAGCGGAGCTGGTGTTGATGATGCGCGCATCCACCGCGTTCCCGGCCTTGAACTCATCGCGCCAATACGCGGCGGCGTGCCGCAACGGCGCGAAGTGCCCCTTGAGATGCACGCGGATCACCGCGTCCCACTCCTCCTCGCTCATATTGGCAAGCATCCGGTCCCGCAGGAACCCGGCGTTGTTGACCAGAACATCCAGACGGCCAAAAGAATTGACTGCGGTGTCGATCAAGTTCTTGGCACCGTCCCAGTCGGCGACATCGTCACCATTGGTGACAGCCTCGCCACCCGCGGCTTTGATCTCCTCGACGACTTCCTGGGCCGGGCTGGTACCCGCCGATCCATCCAGGCCCACACCGATGTCGTTGACGACCACGCGTGCGCCCTCGGCGGCGAACGCTAGCGCGTGCGCACGACCAATACCCCGGCCTGCGCCGGTGATGATGACGACCCGACCGTCGAGCAAACCTGGCATGTTCTATTCCTTTTCGCCGTTCTCATTGCTGTTGACATTTGCGGCGTCGAGGAACGCGGGGCGCTCCCCTCCGCCGTGAACCGTGAGGACCGAGCCGGTCACATAGGACGACAAGGGTGAGGCAAGAAATGCTGCGGTCCAACCGATCTCGTCGGGATTCGCAAGGCGACCCAGGGGCACCGTCGCACCGACCGAGGCGATCCCGTCTTCGTCGCCATAATGCATTTCCGAGAGCTCGGTACGGATCATTCCGGCGGCCAGTGCGTTCACCCGCACCTTGGGCGCCCATTCCACGGCCAGGCTCCGGGTCAGACTCTCCAGTCCGGCCTTGGCCGCTCCGTACGCAGCAGTGCCCGGCGAGGGACGGCTCGCGCTCACGCTGGTGATGTTGACGATGGTGCCGCCGTCGCCTTGGCGCTGCATCACGGCATTGGCGCGCTGCGACACGAGCAGGGCAGAGAGCAAGTTCAGCTCGATGATCTTGCGGTGAAAGTTATGGCTCGCGTCGGCGGCCAGCGCGAAGGGTGCGCCGCCGGCGTTGTTCACGACGGCATCCAGGCGCCCGTGCCCGGACACGATGGTGTTGATGAGCGCGTCCACCGACTCTTCGTCGCGGACATCGCAGGAATGGAATTCATAGGGGGTATCGCCAGCGCGGCGTGCGCAGGTAATCACCGTCGCGCCGAGCTCGTCGAACACCCGGCTGATCCCCGCGCCGACGCCGCGGACACCTCCGGTGACCAGCACGACGCGACCCTCGAGGCCGAGTTCGTAGGGGGTTCGCACGTGGCTCCTCGCTGTGTTCCTGCTGTTTGTCCTGCGCTTTCGAGCCATGGTAGCGTACCAAGCAAGTGCTTGTTTCGGTACCTTGAGGAGTCTCATGGGCATCATCACCGCGACGGTTGAACCGGGAATCGTCACCGTCACCGTCGACTACCCGAAGGTCAACGCCATCCCCTCGCGTGGATGGTTTGAACTGGCCGATGCCATCTTGGCCGCGGGCAATGACCTGTCCACCCACGTGGTGATCCTGCGGGCCGAGGGCCGCGGGTTCAACGCGGGCGCCGACATCAAAGAGATGCAGGCCACCCAAGCGGAGGGCAAGGGCTACACCGCGTTGATCGACACCAACCGCGGCTGTTTCGAGGCCTTCAGCGCGGTGTATCGCTGCAAGGTGCCCGTCATCGCCGCCGTCAACGGCTTCTGCCTCGGCGGTGGAATTGGCTTGGTGGGCAACGCCGATGTGATCGTCGCCTCCGATGATGCGGTGTTCAGCGTGCCCGAGGTTGACCGCGGCGCGCTCGGTACCGCCACGCATCTGCAGCGGCTGGTCCCCCAGCACGTCATGCGCCGGATGTTCTACACGGCGGCCAAGATCGATGCAAAGACGTTGCACCACTACGGATCCATCCACGAGGTGGTGCCGCGCGACGAACTCGACGAGGCCGCGCTACGCGTGGCACGTGACATCGCCGCCAAGGACACCCGCGTGATCCGGGCCGCCAAGGAGGCCATCAACTTCATCGATCCGCAGGACGTCGAGTCGAGTTACCGCATGGAACAGGGCTTCACATTCGAGCTCAATCTGGCGGGTGTCGCCGACGAGCACCGTGACGCATTCGTCGAGACCGGAAAGCCGAAGGGGAACTAACTCATGGGAGACAAGCGCACCACGCTTGACGAGGTCGTCGCCGAGCTGCGCAGCGGCATGACCATCGGCCTCGGTGGCTGGGGTTCGCGCCGCAAGCCGATGGCCTTCGTGCGCGCGATTCTGCGTTCGGACATCAAGGATTTGACGGTCGTGACCTACGGCGGGCCAGACTTGGGCCTGCTGTGCTCCGCGGGCAAAGTGAAGAAGGCCTACTACGGCTTCGTCTCCCTGGATTCGCCGCCGTTCTATGACCCGTGGTTCGCCAAGGCGCGCACCACGGGTGCGATCGAGTCCCGCGAGATGGATGAGGGCATGGTCAAGTGCGGCCTGGAGGCCGCCGCCGCCCGACTCCCGTTCCTGCCCATCCGGGCCGGGCTGGGATCCGACGTCATGAACTTCTGGGGCAACGAACTCAAGACCGTCACATCGCCGTACGCGGATAACGAGACCCTGGTCGCGATGCCCGCGCTGAACCTGGACGCGGCGTTCGTGCACCTGAACCTGGGTGATGCCACCGGGAACGCCGCCTACACCGGTGTCGACCCGTACTTCGACGACCTCTACTGCCTGGCCGCCGAACGCCGCTACCTTTCGGTGGAGAAGATCGTCTCCACCGAGGAACTGGTGAAAGCCGTTCCTCTGCAATCCCTTCTGCTGAACCGCATGATGGTCGACAAGGTGGTCGAGGCGCCTGGTGGCGCGCACTTCACCATCGGCGCCGCCGATTACGGCCGTGACGAGAAGTTCCAGCGGCACTATGCCGAGGCTGCCGGTGATCCGGAGACCTGGCAGAAGTTCGTCGACACGTATCTGTCCGGTTCCGAAGAGGACTACCAGGCAGCCGTCAAACGCTTTAAGGAGCAGCAGGCATGAGTGAGGCAACCCGCGCCGAGGTATGCGCCGTCGCATGCGCCGAGTTGTTCAGGGACGCAGGCGAGATCATGGCCTCCGCGATGTCGACGATGTCCACCGTCGGCGCCCGGCTGGCCCGCCTTACCTTCTCCCCCGACCTGGTGCTCTCCGACGGCGAAGCCGTCCTGATGGCCGAGACACCGGCGATAGGCGGCACCTCTCCGATCGAGGGTTGGATGCCCTTTCGCAAGGTGTTCGATGTGGTGGCCTCCGGCCGTCGGCATGTTGTCATGGGCGCCAATCAGATTGACCGCTACGGCAATCAGAACCTCTCGGCCTTCGGGCCGCTGCAACAACCCACCCGGCAGATGTTCGGTGTGCGCGGCGCTCCGGGAAACACCATCAACCACGCCACGTCGTACTGGGTGGGAAACCACTCGACGCGGGTCTTCGGCAACTCCGTCGACATTGTGTCCGGCGTCGGTTACGACAAGGCTGACCCCGCAAACCCCGCCTTCAAGTACCTCAACGTGTTCCGGGTGATCTCGAACCTGGGCGTGTTCGACTTCAACGGCCCCAACCATGAGATGCAAGCACTGACCCTGCACCCCGGGGTCTCGGCCGAGGACGTCGCGTCCAACACCAGCTTCGAGGTACACGGCCTGGCCGACGCCGGCCAGACCCGGTTGCCCACCGCGGAAGAATTGCGGATCATCCGCGAGGTGATTGATCCGAAGTCATTCCGGGACAGAGAGATCAAGCAGTGAGTCAAGTCCTTAGAACTGCGCTGACCGAGCTGGTCGGCATCGACCATCCCGTCGTGCAGACAGGCATGGGCTGGGTGGCGGGACCGCGCCTGGTTGCCGCCACCTCCAACGCCGGCGGTCTCGGCATTCTCGCCTCGGCGACCATGACGCTGGAGGAACTGGTCGCGGCGGTCGCGAAGACCAAGTCGCTGACCGATAAGCCCTTCGGTGTGAACATGCGCGCCGATGCCGGTGACGCCACGGAGCGCATCGATCTACTGATCCGCGAGAAGGTCAAGGTTGCCTCGTTTGCGCTGGCGCCCAAGCAGGATCTGATCGCCAAGCTGAAAGACAATGGCGTGGTGGTGGTTCCGTCTATCGGAGCAGCCAAACATGCCAAGAAGGTCGCGGCCTGGGGCGCCGACGCCGTGATCGTGCAGGGCGGCGAGGGCGGTGGACACACCGGTCCGGTCGCAACGACCCTGCTACTCCCCTCGGTGCTCGACGCGGTCAAGGACACCGGAATGCCGGTGATCGCCGCCGGTGGCTTCTTCGACGGTCGTGGCCTCGCGGCCGCGCTGTCCTACGGCGCGGCCGGTGTGGCCATGGGTACCCGATTCCTGCTGACCGCCGATAGCACCGTGCCGGATGCGGTCAAGGAGCGCTACCTGGCCTCGGCTCTCGACGGCACCGTGGTGTCGACCCGTGTCGACGGCATGCCGCACCGGGTGTTACGTACCGAGCTGGTTGAGAAGCTCGAAAGCGGTTCGCGGGTGCGCGGTTTCAGTGCGGCGATCCTGAACGCGGCCAAGTTCAAGAAGATGACGGGCATGACCTGGCGGTCCATGATCAAGGACGGCCTGGCGATGCGCCACGGCAAGGAACTCACCTGGTCACAGGTGCTCATGGCGGCGAACACCCCGATGCTGCTGAAGGCCGGCCTCGTCGAAGGGAATACCGGTGCCGGTGTTCTCGCCTCCGGCCAGGTCGCAGGCATCCTCGATGACCTGCCGACCTGCCAGGAGCTGATCGACGCGATAGTCACTGAAGCCGTCGCACACCTGAAGGCCGCGAACGCCACCATTCTCTAACCGCCGAATGTCGACTTTCCGGGTGCCCTTCACTCGCACTATTGCCCAAAAAGTCGACATTCGGCAGGAATGGGCAAGGATAGCGACAGCTGATTCACAGACTCCGGGAGAATCCTGGACGTATGACGTTCCGAAAGTTCACCTTCTCGACAGCTGCCTGTTGTTTGGCGGCGGGCGCGGCGATCATCCTCGCCCCCCTCGCCGCCGCCGATAACGACCAGCCGTCCGTCCCCAACCACGGGATCCACACCCCGAAGCAGGGCTCCATGGAGCTACCCACAGACCGCGGCCGCGACCACGTGTTACGCCAAGACCAATCCGTGGGAGGCGCAGACCCCGGCGTGCCGTACGGAACCGATCCATATGTCCCGGACCATGCAACCGATATCGGTGGAGCTGATCCGTCCACTCCGCTGGGCACCGATCCGGATGTGCCCTACGGAACGTGGGCTCAGAACTAGTCGCCCGGTAGAGCAGGCCCCGGTAAGGGTGGGGCCTGCTCCGGGATCCCCGAGTCGGGTGGCTGCGACCGAATGAACTCCGCGGCCCCCGGGCTGTCGAACATGCCCGTGTTGTCCCGCTTGCTCAACCAATCCCAGGCTTGGCCCATCCACATCGGGTCTTGCGGCAGGTCAGACATCTGCGGATTGAAGGGCAAACTGCCGCCCGGCAATCCAGGAATGCTGCAAACCTCCGGTGGACACGGCTCGGCAGATGCGGGGGCGCCGCTCGCGATGACGCCCAACGCCATCGCGGCCGCGCCGATCAGGATTCCAGCACGCATTCCCTGAGGCTACGCCTCGGAGACTCGACGACGAGAACGATCAGAGGCGCTCGATGATGGTGACGTTGGCGGTGCCGCCGCCCTCACACATCGTCTGCAGGCCGTACTTGCCTCCGGTGCGCTCCAGCTCGTTGAGCATGGTGGCGAACAGCTTGGCGCCGGTGGCTCCCAGTGGGTGACCCAGCGCGATAGCGCCGCCGTTGGGGTTGACCTTCTTCAGGTCGACATCCAGTTCCTTGGCCCATGCCAACACAACGGGGGCGAAGGCCTCGTTGATCTCGACGACGTCGATATCGTCCATCGTCAGACCAGTCTTCTCCAGCGCGTACTTGGTGGCGGGGATGGGGCCGGTCAGCATGAACACCGGGTCATCGCCGCGGGCACTGATGTGATGGATACGCGCACGCGGCTTGAGGCCGTGTGCCTTCACCGCGCCTTCCGAGGCGACCAGGGTGGCGCTGCCGCCGTCGGAGATCTGCGAAGCCAGGGCCGCGGTGAGACGCCCACCCTCGACCAGGGTCTTGAGCCCCGCCATCTTCTCCAGCGTGCTCTCGCGCGGCCCCTCGTCAACCCGGAAGTCACCGACCGGGATGATCTCGTTGTCGAAGTGCCCGTTGCGAATCGCGGCAAATGCCCGCTCATGGCTGGAGAGTGCGAACTGCTCCATCTCCTCGCGGCTGATGTCCCACTTCTCGGCGATCATCTCGGCACCGCGGAACTGGGAGATTTCCTGGTCACCGTAACGGTGCAGCCAGCCCTCGGATTCGGCTGTGGGCGAAGTGAATCCGTACTCCTTACCGACGAGCATCGCCGCCGAGATCGGAATCTGGCTCATGTTCTGGAAACCACCGGCCACGATCAGGTCGGCGGTGCCGGACATGA
>MAFD01000068.1:0-10607 GCA_002013775.1 Mycobacterium sp. D16R18 | reverse complement strand
CCCGCCACTGCCGCCCACCGTGCCTGAACCGGTGGAACTCAACGACGGGGTGACGGGCGTAGGAGCCACGCCGGAGGCCACCAATGGGGGAGGCGGTGGGGTAGCCGATGCGGGCGCGGTATCGCCGCCGCCGATGCCACCACCGCCGCCAGATCCGCCGCCGTAGTCCCCGCCGAGACCGGAGCTGTCTAAACCTTCACTGCCCGAAGACTTCTGCGCAGCGGACTGCACGGCCTTGGTGACCTGGCCGACGCCCTGGCCGGCGGCGCTCATCACTTGGGTCATGCCTTGCGATGCGGCCTGCAAGCCTGCGCCTACCCCGCCCATCAACGCTCCGAGTATGCCGGTCATGGCCTGCATGCCCTGTTGATCAGAGCCCGCGCCGTCAGCACCACCAAGAAGCGCATCCAGGCCCGAACCGTCCCCGTCGAGACCGAGCTCGGCGGGGTCGATCGGTTCGCCGGTCAACGGGTCGATGATCGTGCCCGTGTAGTTGCCGTACGACGTCAAGGTGTCGTTCCAGCCCTTCGCAAGCTGCCCTTGAGCCGCAGCCACCGCCCCCGGCATCATGTTTCCCGATCGGGCGTTGGCTTCCTGCGCGTCATTCAGGTCCCGGTGATAGTCGGTGAATCGGGCTGGGGTAGGGGTGGTTTTGTCTGTCTGACGCCAGTCCATCGCATGCGTTGAGGCCCCGTTGGAAACCTGCTGAGCACGGCCATGATGCCCGTCCAGCTCACCGGCAATCGACTCGAAGTCGGCACCGGCGCGTTTCTGCGCCGGACCTTGCCAGGCCCCGCCGAGCCCGCCGCCCATACCGCGCACGGCATCGGCCGAGGATCGGATGGTCGAGGCCTGCTGTGACCAGTGATCGGAAAAGCCTTGGGGACCAGAGACACCCGACCCGGCGCGTAGAGCGTGTGCGATCTGTTCAGGTTCACCGGCGGTCCCTGCATACGTCTGCGGTGTCGCAACTCCGCGCCCCGAAGGCGCAGACGGGGATAGACCGACCGCTGAGGATGGCGGTCCGCCAGAGAGGGCAGTAGCCGTGGCACCGTCCTGAGCGACATAGCCGTCTGCGGCGGCGATCAGTTTGGCTGCTAGCGAGCCTAAACGTTCGTGGGTGCCCCACAGCCCGTTAACGACCTCCGCGGCCGCCAACGACAGCTTGGTAGCCGCCGCGCATGAGGCTGCGTCCTGGCCGGCGGGTTGAAAGCCCAGTTGGATACCGCCGGGATTGAGGTCCTGGCGGATGGCCTCAAGTTGAGCGGCGAACGTACGCAGCGCCGACGCGTCAACCGTTAACCCCGCACCCGCCATCAGGACCCACCTTTACGGGTCGACGCGCTGGGCAGCTGCGCGGTGATGGCACCGGCTCGCATCTGCTCAGACATACACACGTCCTTTCGGTCACCCCTGTTCTCCCATACGATAACCAGGAAGAAGGTGGTCCGCAGCTACGTGTGCCACCCCGCAGTGGCCGAGAGGAACGTGCCCGTGAGCAACCATCCGCCCGTAGAGCTGGCCAGCCTGGACCGATCGGTCGATATCGTTGTCAACGCCCACGGTCAGCCCGTTGAGCTGGCACTTTCGGAAGCCGTTCGATCACGCTCAGGCGAGCTGCTAGCCCGCCAAATCATGTCCATGTACGGTCACGCCGTCACGGTCGCGCAAGCAGCAGAGAACATGCGGCACTTCGAGATCACCGGGACCTGGATGTCTGATATGCCCGGGCCCGCACACGTGGACGCGATCAGACTCGAATTCTGAGAGCCGCCCGCGACACGATCGCCGCGGCGGTAGCCCAGCGCTGCGGCCAGTGACATACGGCACCAGCCGAATCTGCACGCCTGAAACATCATTGACGTAGAAGATGGCCGCCCCGTGGCGCGGCTACACCACGGGACGGCCCCAGGGTCAGCTATCAGGTGGGCAGCCAACCCCGAACGGTTTGTCCCCGAATTGCCAAACCGTCGCCGAGAGCGTAAGTCGCTCAAAGTGCCTTCACAACCACATGTAACATGCCGCCGATCGGCGGCAGAAGAACCTAAAAGTAGGACACCCCAGGGTGATTGACACACCTGGGGTGTCCTGGGCTCGCCGATAGGGGGGAGGAACCGGCGAAGCCAAGACGGCCAGGAGGGGGGATTCCGAGCCGTCCCCACAACCGTAGAGCCACTATCGTTGCGGCACAAGCGCATGTGCAGGCTGGCCGCGGCCCGGGCATCGTTGCTAGGCCGCCGCCAAAATGCGTTTCACGACAACATTTCCTTGCGGAACACGGGTGATCTGCACTCTCTGGTCAGTATCGGGGGCCTGTATGACTCTGGCCGTCGCACGGTTACCGTCCTCCATCACCATGCTCACGTGTCCCGGCCCAGGTTTGTTGTTAGCCCCGAAGTTGGAAAAGATCAAGTCGCCCTTGCGTAGGTCGTTTACCGGCACCTGCACGCCCTTGTTGATTTGGGTGTAGGTGTCTGGCCCGATGTCGATGCCGAACTTGCGGTATGCGAAGCCTGTCAGGCCCGAACAGTCCACGCGGCCATTGTGTTCCGGCCCGCCCTTGCCGCCCCACAGATACCACGACCCGAGCTTGGTCATCGCCGCGTCGACGACGCCGCCTTGGGTCGATCCGTCGCCCATGAACGAGCCGCCGCCAGGGCCGCCCACAGGAGTGCCCGAGGGCCCGCCGCCACCACGTCCCCCGGCGTTGCCCACACCACCCATAGCGCCGCTGATCAACGAGCCTAGATCCATCTTCGGAAGCTGCGGTGCACTGATCTGCGGCATCGAGAACCCGCTACCACCACCGGTACCGCCACCGGACCCCGCTTGACCAGATCCGCCGAGGAGCTGCCCCAGGGTGGCCCCTCCACGCTGCTGGCGAGCCAGCAGCGCCAGTAGAGCTTGTTGACGGGCGCTCACGGTACCTGCATGGCTGCCAACGAGATTCCCCGCGGCATCCAAGTGTGAGTTCATAGATCGCACGAGAGCGGCTTTCACCGCGGGATTATCGGTGCCTGGTGTGAGAGCCCGCGCGGCCTGGTCGGCGCTGTCGCGGATGCGCTGCGCCGACGACCCGCCGGCCGCAGAATCGGTGGAAAGCTGACGGCTCCATTCATCGAGCGCTTTGGACACCTCGTCGACGTCGGCAACGTCTTGATCGAGGTTCCGGGCGTCATCGTCTTGGTGATCCGCCGCCGCGCCCGACCAGTCCGCCGAGAACCGGCCGCCCAGCTGCGGCAAAGTGCCCGTACGGGTTGGGCCTCCGGCGAATATCGAGCGTGTGCCGTCAAGGGCAAGACCCACGCCGAACAACCAGCCATCCACCACCAGAACGTATCGGGGCGAAAAAGGGCCTGCAAGCACGTGTGACAGCGGTGTGCGACACGTGCTAGCGAAGGCCCTGATCCTGTGCGACATTGAAGCCTGACGGAAAGGACGTGTGTTATGGCTGACCGTATGCGGGTCAATACAGGGTCGATGCGCCAGGAAGCGGCCGCGTTCGGCGAAGACGTCGCCTCGCTGCGCAGCGTGTCGACGGTCGATGAGGCCGCGGTTTCCCAGGACAGCATCGCCCATGGCGAGGTGTACGGAAAGCTGCAAGGACTGTACCGGGAAGCTCGCGAGGAGATCGCGCGACGGTATGGCAAGAGCGGTGACCGCTACCAAGCTCATCAGGACAAGATCAACAATGCCGCCAACGGCTACGATGGCGTCGAGTCGTCAGTTGCTTTGCAACTCAAGAGCTTCCACGGAGACAACGACGGCACAGGCGGAACCATCGCACCCAACGGTGTCGGCCGCATCGACGATATTCAATCACCTGGCATGAACGGACCGTACGACACCACTCTCCCCGACAGTCCGGGTCAGGTGGTGGCACAGATGCCACCAGGGGTCGGCCACGACGCCCCGATCAACCAGGGCCCACCGCCCACGGTCGCCCAGATGCCTGCTGGCGTAGGCCCAGATGCGCCGTACACACCGACGCCGCAGCCTGCGGCCCCCGCCCAAGGCGGTGTGAGCGGCCCCTACGACGTGCACGGCTCAGGGCCCGCACAGGTTCGGCCCGCCAGCTTCGTCGACGAACCCGCGACACCGCCGGTGCCGCTGGGTTTCACTCCCCGATCGGCAGTTAATCCCACGAACACCTAAACCCTTCGGGCCGAAGCCTTTTCACCTCGGGCGCGATCGAGCTAACCGGCTTGGTCGCGCCCGAGGCTCTCGCGGTCGAAGGACTCACATAGCGCGTCGACGAACAACTCGGCGGTGAGCACCGGATTCGTTGTCCCCAAACGCTTTAACGCGGCACTGACAGCCTGGTGGCCACCGGCGTCTGCTTGCGGCTCTGGCATCTCAGAGCGAGTCCCAGTCAATCGCGGGCCGCACAGCGTCCTCGTCACCCCAGGCCGCCAGCACGTCGATCGCCGCCAGGACATCAATGAGCACATTGTCGAGTTCATTGCCGTCGACGAGGGGATCGCCATCATGGTCGACCGCCGCAGACGGGAGCAGTTGTCTTACCCCCGTGAGCATCCCGACCGCAAGGCGCAGTTCCTCAATGCGGCCTGCTAGTCCGCTGTTAGGCAACGGTATGTAGCTGGTGATCGTTGGAATATCCAACGCAACATGCAGTTCCGCGCCGTCAGCTTCCGGCATACATGCGTCGGCATGAACGCCTGACATCAAGGTAGCCATGTATCTGTCATAGACCAGGAAGTCGCGCAGCTGCGATTCCATGCGTGCGGCGATGACCCAAAGACGTTCAGGCGCAGTGCGCAGATCATCAATCGGGGCCCGCACGCCGGCCATCGCCGATCGTATCGTCTCGGCACCCTGGCGTACCCCGGTAACGGCCACCTTCATCTCGCCAACCTGAACCCGCATCCGTCGATACTCTCAACGGAATCGACGCTCTGCCACCACATGTGTCAACACGTCGCGCCTCCCAATACGTCACAGTGACGTTATGGGAGGGCTGGTACGGATGGAGCCGAGCATCGAGCAATCGGCTACTATCGAACGCATGTTCGATCAACGTAGCGGCGATGACGGATTCGGGGGATGGGACAACCTGCCCGGGTATCCGACGTTGCGGCCGGTCGACCGGGCGGTGACCGTCGATGGCCACCAGGCGTTCCCGAGCGTCGGACTACGACGGCTCACCGGAGTCAGCATGGCCACTCGTGCCTACGGATTGCGGGTTGATCCGATGATGGACGGACAGTTGCGTGTCTGGCTCGCGGTGTTCGATGGAACCTGGCTTGGCGGCGTCGACGTCGTGATGCACAGCGGCAACCGCCGCTCGGAGTTACCGATGCGCCTGTGGTTGCCGCCCTCAGCGCTGACACCGAAAAGCTAAGAACTAGTGCGATTTACGCCTTTTCGCCCGAGACGGCACCGTACGTCGCTTAACCGCCGGCCCTCGGGGCGGCCTTGCTAGATTCGCGTGGGCGGCGGATTCGGGCAACGCGGCAGGCGGCTCGTATCCATCTTCGGAGCGGAAGTACACACGTACCTGTCGGCCGTCATCGACATGTTGGAAGATGACCGGCACGATCACCGCGGCGCTCGTTAGGCCGGCGGCGACATCCCGGCCCGCCTGCCGAGTCATGTCGCACGACACGTACCCGTCTTCGGTCACAGGTTCGCCTGACAAACACGCCCAGGCCGTACCCGTAGTGTCGTCCTGTTCCCATTCCCGTTCGGCGTGAAAATACATCTCAATTCCGTTGGCGGACAGGATGTTCTTGAAATACCACCAGCCGTGGTCGCTGCTGAGATAGGCGGCGAGCTGGGCTACGTCTTCCTTGCGTACGACGACCGTGAGTTCATCGGGACCCGATGATGTCTGTACCGCCAGCGCTTCGGTGTCCATCAGAACTTGACCGGTCTATCGGGCAACAGTCGGTGCTTGGCCGTGTAGTCGATCACCGCCGGTGCCTCGGGCGTGTGCGCCTCGATCGCCGCCAGCTGCACATGGAAGTCCTCAGCGGACATCACATAGCCCTCCTGCACGGTCTGGCCGTCGACGACGGTGCGCAGGTGCACGGTCACTGACTCGACGTAGCTTCCGGTATGCCCTGGTGTGGCCATGAATGCGGCGGTGATGCGCACCGCTGCCGCCGATCCCGCGGGCGCGTTCGGGTGGTAGTGCCAGCTCACGTACTCCCGGCCAGATCCGGCACCGTCGAAGACCCAGCCACGCGCCCTGAGGGCTTCTGCGAGTTGCTCAGCTTCCGCGATGGCCGCTTCCGGCCGGGGCGCTTCCCAGGGCCCTAGGGGCCCGCCCAGCGCATCGCGCACCGTCAAGGGAACATCACTCGGATTGTTCGTCATTGCTGTTCTTCTCCTCTTGATCGTCGGCGGGCCGGATCGTCATGTAGCTCACGGCGGGAATCCAGTGGTCGTTGATGTACGCCTGCTCGGCGGCCGCGCGCCGCTCTGAGTTGATTCCGAAGAAATTCGTGGCGGTGAGGCCCCCGAGTTGGCTCCAGCTCGCACCGAGCTCGCTCAAGCTCGGCACTTGCGGCCGTGCGCCGATCGGCGGTTCAGGGAACCCCTTGAATGGTCCGAGCTGCGCCAGCGGACCGCCCGGGCCGGCGGACATGGACGGCAGATGGCGCGGGCGCGGGTGTTGATCGGACTGCACGCTAGCGGCCGCCGTGGGAGGTCCCGTCACCGTTTCACCGGCGTTCGGTGCGTCAACGTCGACGACTGCCGAGGGTGTCACAACCGGTGGAGGCGGCACAGAGAAGCTGGACAACATGACATCGGCAGCAGCAGACATGTGCTCCCAACTGGCGGCCCTGTCCATCGCCGCCGCGCGGTGCAAGAAGTTTGGCGCCGGAACGTGGCTCGGCAGGATCTGATCGCGGGCCTGCACGTCGACGAGGGCCCGATGCACCGCCGCTTTACCGGACTCCTTGTCTCGCGAAAGCACCCGCAGCTCGAATATCCCGCGCGGGTTCCCCAGCACGCCGGCCTTGACGTCCGACACCTGCCGATCTTCAAGTTCGGCAGGGATTTTCGAGTAAAGCCATTCGCTCTGTTCGATACCGTTCAAGCGGTCCCACACCGTCGAGTACATGACGACGTGCTCAGGGACAGGTGCGCCGTCGATGATTACCGCGGCGACCTCGTAACGGCCAGCGCTCACCTGATTTGACACGTCCTTGAAGGTGTTTGCGGCATCTGCCGCCGAGAACACTGCGACCGGTGGTTCTTCGTCGTAGTCCTCGTCGTAGTTGGCTGTGTCATCGCGGAAGACAACCTGAACAGGCAGGCCACCCACCACATCACCCACTGTCTCGGCGAATCCTCTGCCGTGTAATGCGGCGATAAGGACTTGGCCGTACGGCAAGCTCAGGTCGGCCGCTATCGCGCGCAATGTCCTCGCCGCCGGTAGGGTCCGCGCCCAGTTCCCCAGGTGTTGTCGGGTAATCCCCAGCCGCGCAGCGAAAACATCCTGTTCCTCGCCGCGCTCACGCAGCGTACGCCGAACAAGCTCTGCAAGATTTTCCATGTGCGTTCTCCTTATCGGTCACGGCGGCTATGACGCCGAACCGGACCTGGGCCAGGGCGTTTGTTCTGCCATACGTCCAACGTAACAATCTTTACTTCGTTCGCAACTACATATACGTCGCCCACCGGATTACTCATTGCTTTAGTGCCATTGTATTGACAAAACCGCAGGTCATCAGGGGTTGTGTGGCCCATGTGAGGGCGTAGTCTGGGCGCAACGGCTCATCCGGGGTTGCATGACTAGCCCGGCCAAGCACTTGCCGATCCTGGTCTCGATTGCCGTCGAGCTGAAATCACCTGTCCCTCTGATCCAATCCAGCAAATAAATTGAAACGTCTCCGAAGAGTTCGTTGGCTTATGAGCAGCTCTGACATTACTGATGGTGATTCGCCTAAAAGCATTGCGCTGAACGGTATTTAGTGTTTACCGATAATTGATATTATGACGTCAACCATACTTGTATACAAGTATACTTATTGACATGTACTACTTCCCTGGTTATCGTCCTAGGTATGACAGCCCCGTACCTACAGCCCGCCACACGTGCTCGCCTGACTGACGAGGTTCCCGGGCGACGCGGGCCCGATGGCGCTATCCAGCCCGACTCGATGGGCCGCACGCACACTGGATTCCGCGCCGGATTGTCGGTCGACGAACTGTGGGACCGCGGTCGCGGCCTCTGGAAATCCAGCGCCGATCGGCTACTCGCCTCATCTGTGCTGATCATCGTGTACCAGCGTGCCGTACAAATGGTGGGCACCATTGATGGCGTGATGAAGCACGGTGACGCGCTCGAAATCGTCGGCATCCCACTCCCCGACCACCACCTGATCGGACAGCCTGACCCGCTGGACAACAACTCGCACAACCCGATCGCCTACGGACAAATCACGGTGCCACAGGAGGTGAACCGATGAGCGAGGGAGAGCCCGCTGCTGGCTCGCAAGCCGAGAGCGATGCGATCACAGCTGATAGCGAGTCCGAACGCGGGAACCTGGAGCAGGAACATGATGATTATCTGCGCGAAATCGCCACGCGAACATGGAATTACGCGCAGATACTCGACGTGTTCGCAAGGGCGTCCATACATTCGGATGATATCGATCGCCGCTACGTCTATCTGTCTGCAACTTTCGGAGTAACTGAGGACTCGCTTGCTCAGCCCATCGCAAAGGCCAGAGCTCGGCGGCAACGACTCGACGATGCCCATCGAACCCGGCGGGAAGAGAAGCCATGAACGATTCGCTGACGTACGAGGACGCAGATGCCCTAGTGGCGATGATCGATCTCATGACTGCTGAAAGGCCAACGAAATGATATCTCCCCTATTCCCAACAGCTTTCGGTGCCGCCGGGGCCCTGGCGTTGGCTTTCAGCCTCGGGAAGTCACGTGACCTTGCGCAGCGCGAGCATGCACTTCACTCAGCGTTTGCGTCGTTCGGGTTGTTCATAGGGGCCGCGGCTTCATTCCCGCTTACCGGGCCCGATGCTGGGGTCGGTTGGCTCATGTATCTCACAGCGGCCGGCGCAGCATTCGTACAGGCCATGCTGTTGATCAATCGGCCCACTACTCCCCCTGCCATCGCACCCCTGTCCGTCGCGGAGGTTGATATCTCCTATTACGCCGAACAGCTGTATGCCGCGATCGGCTCAGCGGCCGCCACTATGGCGTTCTGGTCCGACAGGGATAGCAGCGGTTCCGCCGGAGGCCACAACCACCTGTACTCGTTGCGATCTGCGCTGATGACGATCACCGACAGTCACCTACTGCGCGACCCGAACACTCGGGAAGCATTACAGCACCACGCGATAAAGGACATCGGAATCGTCGTTGAATCGGTGCTCGAAGTGCTTCGCCCATACCGGAACGACTGGTCTGGGGGAGATATGGACCGAATCGCTCTCGCATATCGGTATCTCCTCGATGCCGAGTCTCACGTCAAGACGCTCCCCCACCACTGATCTCGTCAGGCACTCCCCTACCCACCGTCGATGTTCAGTCCAGACTCCTCACGTTTCCGGCCGGCGCCAGCATGCACGTCGATCATGCGATTAGGCCGAACCCTGGTGAAACCATGGCCAAGATCAACCACCAACTAGTCCCCCAGTGCCCTTTGAATTAAGCACAACGCCGGGACCCTGGCTGAACTCAAGGCTGGATATGGCGAGCTGGGAAAAGCCTCCAGAAGCCACGCTACGGGCCTAATTCGACTTTCTCGACACGTTGTACTTGAAACGCCGAGGCGTAGGCCAGCCGCTATCGTAGGTGCCAGTATGAGTTCGGCCCCTTTAGTTGCGGGTGATATGACATGCGACATGCCTAGCAACATGCGATCCCATGTTTCATGCCACCTAAGTTGCAACATGTCTCGCAACATGCGCCGCCATACGTCGGTACGCGTCTTGACGCCCTGTGTGCTACAACATTGCTAGCCATGCTTCGCGCCACATCGCGAACCAGTACGGTGCATCATGTGGTGCACCGCCACTGCGACTGATATAGTCATCGCATGTTGCGCGCAACATTAATTGCCGCCTTGCTAGAAACATGGCAACTAACAGCGCTGCAACACGTGGTAATCAACATGCTGCAGCTGGTGTTATGCAACATGTGGCACAGCGTGTCTAGCGACATGATCACCAACATGTTGGGCAACATTGGTAATAACAGAGTCAACTCATGTTGCACGCAAGATGCTTTGCAAGCTGGCTATTGATGGCAGGTGTTGTGATGACGGGAGTTGTGCAGTGACGACAGAAGTAATCGAGGCGCCATTCTGGGTTCGTCTCAAGAGTGAGGTAACTCCCGAGAAGTGGGCGCGAATCCTCGCGATCCTTCCGGATCTGATCGTTACCATCGCCGCCTGGAAGGGAGGCGTGGGAAAAACCGAGCTCAGCAAGGAGCTCGCATTCCTATTCGCCGCCGTGCTGGTCGACCTTGATTGGGATTCCGGCGGCATGACCCGCAAATGGGGATACCGCCATGAGACCCGTGTGAACGCACCGCTGCTTGATGCGATAGAAACGGGCCGGGTGCCCCGGCCCTTGAGTGGTGGGGGAGTGCGAGCTGACCTCGTTCCTTCG
>MAFD01000067.1:0-10612 GCA_002013775.1 Mycobacterium sp. D16R18 | reverse complement strand
GGTGGGGATTGGCGTGTAGGCGCGCAGTCTGGGAGCTCGCCGGTTTCGGTGCGCGGTACGTGATGTGGTGCTGGTGCCCAGAAGTGCTCGGACGGGTGCGAAGGTGTCTCCTGTCACCTGCCCTGCCCACACCAGATCCCACAACGCCGCCCTGGTGGCACCCTCGCCGAATTGGCGGAAGAAGAATCCGCCGCCGGCGGCAAGGCCATCAAGGATCGCCCGGTGCGCTTCGTCGAGAACAACGGGACCGGTGGCGGCGAGTGTGGCCGGTGCGAGCCCGCTCGGGTGCAACGCGATCCAGCCGTCCTGTGCGGTGATCGAGCCATGCCCGGACCACACCGCCTCCCCGGAGGCCAGCAGCTCATCGAGCATCTGGGGGGAGTAGTCGCGAACCCGGCGCGCCAGAATCAGTGGCTCCCACGCGGATGCGGGTATCGGTACCCCGGCGAGTTGGTCGATGACGGTGGACACCCCGTCGACTCCGCGCAGGCTGGAATCGAGGTACTGCCAATCGGGCAGGAACCGTGCGAACGCCGATGTGCTGACGGGTTCCACCTGCGCGCGCAGTGCCGCGAGCGACCGTCGACGCAGAATCCGAAGGACCTCCGCATCACACCACTGATGGTGAGCCGCTTGCGCGAAGAAGCTCGGATCTTGCTCAGAATCTGTGGCACCTAAGTCGTATTGGCTGGTGAATTCGCCGCGTACCAACTGGCCGCGGGCGGCCATCCCCGCCAGGGCGTCGGCCGCAACGCGGACTCCGATGCCGAAGCGTTCGGCGGCCTGCCCGGTGGTGAACGGGCCGTGTGTCCGGGCGTATCGGCCCAGCAGCTCTCCGAGCGGGTCTGCTGTCGCGTCCGTGAAGGCCGCGGGCACGCCCGGCGGTACTGGCACCCCGAGTGCGTCACGCAACCGAGCCACGTCTTCGACGGCTGCCCACCAGGCACGCTGCCCGTAGTGGATCTCGACCACCCGGCGCGCCGCGACGAGCTCGCGCAGCCAGTCGGTCCCGGCACCGGTGCAGCGTGCGGTGACCTCATCACTGGTGAGGGGGCCGAGGAGGCGGAACAGGTCGGCAAGGCCCTCGAGGTCGCGAGCCTTGCGCTCGTCGGCAAGATGCTGCAGTTGTCTTTCGGTCGCCTCGATGACGGTCGGGTCGAGCAGCTCTCGCAGCTCCACACGGCCCATCAGTTCGGCGAGCAGGCCGGTGTCCAGGGAGAGCGCCGCGGCCCGTCGCTCGGCCAGTGGGCGATCCTCGTCGTACATGAATCCGCCGATGTAGCTGAACAGTTGAGCGGCCGCGAAGGGGGAGGGGGTGTCGGTCTGCACCTCGACGATCCGGATCCGGCGCTGCTCGATGCCGGACATCAATTGCACCAAGGTGCCGATGTCGTAGACGTCCTGCAGGCATTCGCGCAGCGCTTCTAGCACCATCGGGAAATCGGAATGCTTGCGTGCGACGTCCAACAGCTGCGCGGCGCGCTGGCGCTGCTGCCATAGCGGCGACCGACGGCCGGGAGTTCGGCGGGGCAGCAGCAGGGCGCGTGCCGCGCACTCACGGAACCGTGCCGCGAACAGTGCGGAACCGCCGACCTCCCGTGTCACGATGGCCTCGATTTCCGCGGCATCGAAAACGAAAAGACTTGCCCCGGGAGGGTTGTCGTCGGTGTCGGGGAGTCGCACCACGATGCCGTCGTCGGTGGCGGTGGGTGACTCGCTGACGCCGTAGCGCTGCTGGAGCCGGTCGGCGACTGCGAGTGCCAGCGGGCCGTTGACCCGTAGTCCGTACGGTGAATGCAGCACGATGCGCCAGTCGCCGAGCTCGTCGCGGAATCTCTCGACGATCAGCGTGGTGTCGGTGGGGACGGCGCCCGTCGACCGCAACTGGTCGGTGAGGAGCGTGCGCAGATTCCCCATCGCGAAGTCATCAAATCCCATCGCAGCACAACGTGTTTCGAACTCGACATCGCGTGCGGCGGCCAATTCGCCGGTGAGGTTTCCCAGCGCCATGCCCAGCTCGGCGGGCCGCCCCACCGCGTCGCCGCGCCAGAACGGCAACCTGCCGGGTTGCCCGAACGCCGGGACCACCACGACCCGCTCATGGGTGATTTCGGTGATGCGCCAGCTGGTGGCGCCCAATGAGATCACGTCGCCCGGCCGCGACTCGTACACCATTTCCTCGTCGAGTTCGCCGACCCGGGAGGGCTTCTCGCCCTCGGCGCCGCCGTACATGTACACAGTGAACAGGCCGCGATCGGGAATGGCGCCACCGGAAGTCACCGCCAGCCGCTGGGCTCCGGGCCGTCCGGTGAGCGTTCCTTCGTCTCTGTCGTAGACGACACGCGGACGCAGCTCGGCGAAGTCGGTGGATGGGTACTTGCCGCTGAGCAGGTCGAGCACCGCGTCAAACGCGCTGCGCGGCAAGGAGCTGAAGGGGGCGCTACGCCTGACCACGTCGAACCAGGTCTCGACGTCCAACGGATCCAAGGCACATGCGGCCACCGTGTGTTGTGCCAGGATGTCCAGCGGATTGGCGGGCACGTGCAGGGTCTCGATATCGCCGTCGAGCATGCGCCGCACGGTGACCGCGCAGCCCAGCAGATCGGTACGGTGCTTCGGGAAGAGGACACCTCGGGAGACCTCGCCCACCTGGTGACCAGCCCTACCGATGCGTTGCAGCCCACTGGCCACCGACGGCGGTGCTTCCACCTGAACCACCAGATCCACGGCGCCCATGTCGATTCCGAGCTCCAGGCTGCTGGTGGCCACCACGCATTTGAGCCGGCCGGTCTTGAGGTCCTCTTCGATGTTGGCGCGCTGCTCCTTGCTCACCGAGCCGTGATGCGCGCGTGCCAACAGCGGTGCGGCGCCAAAGGTCTGTCCGCTGCCCATGATGTGCGCCGGGGGCCCTCCCGGTACGCCCGGATTAGGAGCCGGGGTGAGGTCCACACCGAGGCGTTCGGCGTGAATCTCGTTGAACCTGGCGGTGAGCCGCTCGGCGAGGCGGCGCGAATTGGCGAAGACGATGCTCGAGCGGTGTGCCTCGATGAGGTCGACGATGCGCTGCTCGACGTGCGGCCAGATCGTGTTGGTGCCCGCGTTAGAGGCCTCCGCGTCCGGGTAGGTGTCGGGGGCGCTCATATCCGAAACCGGCACCACTACCGACAGGTCGAAGGTCTTGGGGCTCGCAGGTGCGACGACGGTGGCAGGAGCGCGGCCGGACAGGAAGCGGGCGACCTCGGCGGCGGGTTTCACCGTTGCCGACAGGCCAATTCGCTGTGCGGGCGCGGGAAGCCTGCTGTCCAACCGTTCAAGGGAGAGCGCGAGATGTGCGCCGCGTTTGGTTCCCGCCACCGCGTGCACCTCGTCCACGATGACGGTGGTGACCGTTCCCAATGTTTCGCGCGCCGCCGAGGTCAGCATCAGGAACAGCGATTCGGGGGTGGTGATCAGGATGTCCGGGGGAGAGGAGATCAACGCGCGGCGGCGCTGCGCGGGTGTATCGCCTGAGCGCACCCCGATGGTGATCGAGGGCTCGGGTAGGCCCATCCGCTGCGCGGTCCGGGCAATCCCGGCAAGAGGGGCGCGCAGATTTCGCTCGACATCGACGGCGAGTGCCTTGAGTGGCGAGATGTACAGCACCCGGGTCCCCGGAGCCGCTTTGCCTGCGACATCCGGACCGCGCCGGTCCGGGTCGGCGCCGGTCAGGGTGTCGATGGCCCACAGAAACGCCGCGAGGGTCTTACCGGATCCGGTGGGGGCGACGACGAGGGTGTTGTCGCCGTTGGCGATGGACTGCCATGCGCCGGACTGGGCATGCGTGGGAGCCGGAAATGATTCGGCGAACCATTCCCGAGTGGGTGCCGAGAACCGGGCCAATGGACCGGACTCGCTGCTCATCAGACCATCGTGCCAACAGGGGCTGACAATTTTTCCGGCGGGCGGGCGCGATGGGGGCACCTCCCGCTTGCGGGGGCCGACTGGGGATCTAGTCGGCGCCCATGAGGTCGACGACAGCCTTCGGGATGTTCGGCACCCGCCGCACGGCGTCGATCATGGCGTGCGCGGAGGTATCGGCGAGCCAGTCGACATCGAGATCCGGGTTGATGGCTCGTTGGCGAGCCAGTTCCTGGTTGAACGTCAGCCACGCCCGGATGACCACCCGCAGGATGGTGACGAGAGCCGGTGTCAATTCGTCGCCGGCGACATGTTCGACGACAGCCATGATGCGGTCGGTCTGCTTGTCGTATTCCTGCTGTTCGATGGCGGCCACGGTGGGATCGGCCGAATCGATCATGCGGAAGACGGTCACCGGCGCATAGGGATGCTCCTCCTGATAGTGCAGATACACCAGGAGGGTCCGCCGCAGGCGTTCGAAACCTGTGAGCGTTGGGTCCATGTCCAGGGAGATGGTGGCGTCGTAGAGCCTGTCGTACTCGGCCTGCATCACCGCGGTGTAGAACGAGCGCTTGTCGGGAAAGTAGCGGTACAGCAGCGCCCGCGAGACGCCCGCCTGCTCAGCTACCTCGTCCATGCGGACGTCGTCATAGTGGCGTTCGCCAAATAGTTGAGTTCCAAACTCGAGGAGCTCGGCGCGCCGATCTTCGGGGGTGAGCCGACGGCGAGGCGATGAGCCGCTCGGGCGAACTGCATCGGAGTCGTCGGTCATCCAGCAGATTTTACTAGGCAGTAGGTCTTCACTTGGCGCGATCGGTGCGTACCGGGCGACCTAACTACACTGCTTCGGTGGCTAAGCACATCGACCCCGAGGACATGGCCATCTTTGGGCGTGTTCTGGATCAGGCCGCCGAGCTTGCGCCCGATCATCCCGATTCGATTGCTGTGCAGCGCGGGGTCGCGAAACTCTTCAAGATTCTCAAGAGACAGCGCCGTCGCCAGGCGCGCCAGGCGGAGCTGGATGCCGACCGCGCCGTAATCGGTGCGACCGCCACGGGATCGGCCGATCGGATCGACGACGAGACGGCCGGGTTGCCGCTGCGTGGTGGTGACGCCCTGGGGACGTTGCGGCGCCCGCAGCATTGCTACATCTGCAAGGTCAGATACACCGAGATCGATGCCTTCCACCATCAACTGTGCCCGGATTGCGCGCCCGCCAACAGGTCCCGGCGTGATCAGCGTACGGATCTGACCGGACGGCGGGCGGTGCTGACCGGTGGGCGCGCCAAGATCGGGATGTACATCGCCCTGATGTTGTTGCGCGACGGGGCCAGTCTCACCATTACCACCCGCTTCCCGCGGGATGCGGCCCGCAGATTCGCACAGCTGCCTGATGCAGCGGGCTGGCTGGATCGGCTGAGCATCGTGGGCATCGACCTGCGCGACCCCGCGCAGGTGGCGCGTTTCGCCGATGAAGTTGCCGCACAGGGTCCGTTGGACATCCTGATCAACAATGCCGCCCAGACGGTCCGTCGCAGCCCAGGCTCGTACACGTCCTTGGTCGACGCAGAACAGGCGCCGCTCAGCGGCGCCGCCGCGCGTGTGCCGATTACGGCGATGGGCGATTCCAGTGAGTTGCATCCGCACACCTTGGCGCTCGGAGAGGGATCCGAGGCCGCCGCGCACTCGCTGGTGTCGTTGGCCTTGACCGCCGGCTCGGCCACACCGGAGCGGGTCGCCGACGGCACGGCTGTCGATGCCGGCGGGCTGCTACCCGATCTCGTCGATACCAACAGCTGGGTGCAGACGGTCGATCAGATTGACCCGCTGGAACTGCTTGAGGTGCAACTGTGTAACAGCGTGGCGCCCTTCATCCTGTTGTCGCGGCTGCGTCCCGCGCTGCGTGCCTCCACCGCCAAGCGCAAGTATGTGGTGAACGTATCGGCGATGGAGGGCAATTTCTCGCGCGGATATAAGGGGCCGGGGCATCCGCACACGAACATGGCCAAGGCGGCGTTGAACATGCTGACCAGGACCAGTGCGGGTGAACTCTTCTCCGAGGGCATCCTGATGACCGCCGTCGACACCGGCTGGATCACCGATGAGCGTCCGCACAGCAGCAAGGTGCGTTTGGCGCAGGAGGGGTTCCGGGCGCCGTTGGATCTCGTGGACGGTGCCGCCCGGGTATATGACCCCATTGTTCAGGGTGAGCGCGGCGTCGATCTGTACGGCTGTTTCCTGAAGGACTTCCAGCCTCATCCCTGGTAGCGCATCCGATCAGCCCGTCCGATTAGCCGAAGTGAACGCCCTGGGCCAACGGCAGTTCCGTGGAGTAGTTGACGGTGTTTGTGGCGCGGCGCATGTACGCCTTCCACGAGTCGGACCCCGACTCGCGGCCGCCGCCCGTCTCCTTCTCTCCGCCGAACGCCCCGCCGATCTCGGCCCCTGACGTACCGATGTTGACGTTCGCGATTCCGCAGTCGGATCCGTCGGCGGCCAGAAAGCGTTCCGCCTCACGCATGTCCAGGGTGAAGATCGCCGAGGAAAGGCCCTGCGGCACCGCGTTGTTCAGTGCGATCGCCTCGTCGAGTGTCTCGTAGCCCAGCACGTACAGAATCGGGGCGAACGTCTCCCGGTGTACGACGTCGCCCTGTTCGGGCATCCGCACGACGGCAGGGGTGACGTAGTAGGCACCATCACCCAGCTCTCGATATTCACCGCCGATGACGGTCCCGCCTTGCGCGCGAGCGGTTTCCAGTGCGTCCTGCATATCGCGGAACGATTTCTCGTTGATCAGCGGGCCGATCAAGGTGCGCTCGTCGAATGGATCGCCCACCGGAAGCTGGCCATAGGCGCTGACGATGCGTTCGACCAGCGCATCGGCGATGGAGTGGTGAACGATCAATCGCCGCAAGGTGGTACAGCGCTGGCCGGCGGTACCCGCGGCAGAGAAGACGATGCCGCGCACCGCCAGATCCAGGTCTGCCGAGGGAGTCACGATCGCTGCGTTGTTGCCGCCCAACTCGAGCAGTGATCGGCCGAAGCGCGCAGCTACCCGCGGGCCGACCTGCTGGCCCATCCGCACCGATCCGGTGGCACTCACCAATGCGATGCGGGGATCGTCGACGAGTTGTTCGCCGACCTCACGGCCGCCCTGGATCAATCGGCTGACCTCCGGCGGTGCCCCCACGTCGGCGGCCGCTCGGTCCAGAAGTGCTTGGCAGGCAACGCCAGTCAGCGGAGTCAGCTCGGAGGGCTTCCACACCACGGTGTCACCGCAGACCAGAGCGATCGCGGTGTTCCACGACCACACGGCGACGGGAAAGTTGAAGGCCGAGATGACCCCGACCACGCCGAGCGGATGCCAGGACTCCATCAGGCGATGCCCCGCACGCTCGGACGCCATCGTCTTGCCGTACAACTGCCGGGACAGCCCGACCGCGAATTGGCAGATGTCGATCATCTCCTGCACCTCGCCGAGGGCTTCGGAGACGATCTTTCCGGCCTCGATGGTCACCAACTCGGCGAGATCCTTCTTGTGCTCCGTCAGCAGCTCGCCGAGACGGGCCACCAGCGCACCACGGACGGGTGCGGGGGTGGTACGCCATTGTGAAAATGCCTGGGCGGCTTCGGTGATGGCGTTGTCGACGTCCTCGGTGGAGCTCGCCGGCAGCGTGAACAGTGTGTCACCGGTAATGGGAGTGCGGACCGCAACGCCGCCGTGCTCGCCCGACTCGGTGCTCAGCTCTACATCAGCGCCGATCCAGCGCAGTGCGTTCTGGGCCCGCGTGCGCAACTCCTCGGCGGACGGCAGCACCTCGGGGGATGAGGTTGGCAGGGTGGTGGTCATCGGTCGGCTCCTATCGTGAGGTCAGATTGTGCGGCGATGGCGGCGTAGAGCGCATACGGATCGTGAATGTCCCGGCCGATGGCACCAGACATCCAATCCTTCGAATAGTCGGCGGTGCAACGATCGGCGCCGTCCCCGTAGGAACCGTCGTCATCAAGATTGGATCGGAAGATTCCGGCGGCCGAGCGCGGCAGGAAGTCCTCGTAGACGATGGGGCTGCGCACGATTTCACCTCCGGGGCCCGTGTCCGTGCGGAAGTACGCGAGTTCCTGCTCGGCCAACCCGGCTTCGGTATCGGGAAAGTGATCGGCCCATATGGACGCTGCCCGTTCGGGATCTGCCTGCGCGACATCGATGGCAGCCATGGCGTCGTCGTAGCGGGTGCGACCGGCGGGGGTCAGGGCTATGCCTCTGGCCTCGACTTCGCCGAACCGGACCCGCAGCGTGTCGCTGGCCACGGAACCGTCACTCATCCGGAAACGACGCGGCTCGGCCAACGCCCGGAATGAGGTCTGCCGCAGGAGAACATCGGGCCCAGGCCACCGGGGCGGCCCCTGAATCGCGTCGATCATGGTGATGCCGCGTGCTGTCATCCGCCGGTACAGGTCATCGATATCGAGGACGCGCGGTGTCAGATGGTTGATATGTGTGCCGCCCACCCCGGCGATATCGGCGGCGACGGGGGAGACCGCGGAAAGCTCGTCATACCAAGCACGGTCGATGGGGGCGCTGGACAGCGCAAAGGCCGTGACGGCCTCGCGAATGAAGTCCGCGGCCTGTGCCGGGCTGGCTCCGCCGGCAGCGCTGATCATTCGTGCGTGTGCCAGCAGTGCGGGATCGAACAGCTCTCGCTGCCCGACGAAGTTCTCGACGCGGGTGCGCAGGCCCGCGTCGAAGAATCGGCGGTCGGCTGTTGCCAGCATTGAGGTGAAAACACGGAAGGGGTTGAGCGCCAACTCTTTTTCGTCGATCGGCCGGAATGCCGTGGAGACCACCGGCACCGGGGACGCTGCGTCACGCAGGTCGTAGAAGTCGACGGGATACATCCCGAACGCTTCGAACAGGTCGGCAACGGCGGCGAGTTCCTGCGGGCTGCCCACGCGGATCGCACCATGGCGCTCGGCGGTCACCCGCTCGACCGATCCGAGTCGTTCGGCATCCGGATGTGTTGTGGCGTAAGTCTGGTTCACCTCGGTGCTGACATCGACCAACGTGTTGTATGCGGGAACCTCTGTCCCATACATCCGCGAGAGTGCTGCCGCGAAACCTGCCCGGAGTTCCCAACATGGGATGAACGCCGTCATCGTA
The DNA here is from genome assembly GCA_002013775.1 of Mycobacterium sp. D16R18. GTDB lineage: Bacteria > Actinomycetota > Actinomycetes > Mycobacteriales > Mycobacteriaceae > Mycobacterium. The sequence goes on along the minus strand of MAFD01000067.1, from coordinate 1,557 downwards.
TTCGTCTCAGAGTTGAGGTGATTGGCCTGCGCAAGTCCGTTCCTTGTTGTCCCTGGTCGCGGTACTCTGCCCCCGTGACTGCGGATTCCGAGAGAGCACCAGAGCGTCCGCTCGACGACGTCGATCGAATTCTGGTGCGCGAGTTGGCGCGCGATGGCCGGGCGACCCTCGCGCATTTGGCCGCCAAGGCCGGGCTGTCGATCTCGGCGGTGCAAACCCGTGTGCGACGGCTGGAATCTCGCGGTGTTCTCACCGGATACGCCGCCCGGGTCAATCCGGAGTCGGTGGGGCAAATGCTGTCGGCGTTCGTGGCAATCACCCCTCTCGATCCTTCGCAACCCGATGATGCTCCGGCACGGCTTGAGCGCATCGACGCCATCGAGTCGTGCTACTCGGTGGCGGGCGAGGAAAGTTACGTCCTCCTGGTGCGGGTGCCCTCGCCACGTGCGCTCGAAGAGCTGCTGCAGCTGATCCGCACCACAGCCAACGTTCGCACGCGAAGCACCATCATCTTACAAACTTTTTACGATGGTCGCCAGCTTGTGCCGTAAATATTCTTGTCTTGATGTAGAGAAGTCGTAAATACTGCGTTAGTGTGGGCCTATGACCGCACTAATGTTTCCGGGGGCGCACGCTGGTTCCACGACCGATGACGAGGTAACGCGTCCGGACTCGGTGACACCGGACCGGGTGCATGAGGTGTTGCGGCGCAGCATTCTGGCCGACGGAATGGACCTCGTGCTCGACCTGGAGCGTTCGCGTGGGGCGCACCTGGTGGATGCGCGCGACGGGACCACCTATCTCGACATGTTCACGTTCTTCGCCTCATCGGCGCTGGGAATGAATCACCCGATGCTTGCCGAGGACACCGAGTTCCGTGCCGAACTGACCCGGGCCGCCATCAACAAGCCGAGCAACTCGGATATCTATACCGTCGAGATGGCCCGGTTTGTGGACACATTCGCGCGCGTGCTCGGTGATCCGGCGCTTCCGCACCTGTTCTTCGTCGACGGTGGCGCGCTGGCCGTCGAGAACGCGCTGAAGGTCGCCTTCGACTGGAAGAGCCGCTGGAACGAGGCGCACGGAATCGATCCAGCCTTGGGCACCAAGGTATTACACCTGCGGGAGGCCTTCCACGGTCGCAGCGGATACACCATGTCGCTGACGAACACCGACCCCAATAAGGTGGCGCGTTTCCCCAAGTTCGACTGGCCGCGCATCGACGCACCGTACCTGCGTCCCGACTCCGATATCGACGAGCTGGAGGCTGCGGCACTGGAGCAGGCGCGTCGTGTGTTCGCCGAAAATCCGCACGACATAGCATGTTTCATCGCCGAGCCGGTCCAGGGAGAAGGCGGAGATCACCATTTCCGTCCGGAGTTCTTCCACGCCATGCGTGCGCTGTGTCACGAGAATGACGCCCTTTTCGTCTTCGACGAGGTGCAAACCGGGTGTGGACTTACCGGAACAGCCTGGGCCTTCCAGCAGCTGGGCGTGACCCCCGACATCATCGCCTTTGGGAAGAAGACACAGGTGTGCGGAGTCATGGCGGGTGGG
>MAFD01000066.1:0-10664 GCA_002013775.1 Mycobacterium sp. D16R18 | reverse complement strand
GCGCACCATCGGTGACGCACAGCTCGGTGAAGGAATGCGATGAACCGACCGGCCGTACCGTTCGCCCAGCAGAACGTCTCAGGGCGAACGCCAGCTCCTTCTCGGACTGTGGACGTACCACCAGTCCTGGGGCACAGGATGTTTGACCACTCCAGTTGTGCCACTCGCTCACAGGAACATCATTCCCTCGCCGCGGTAGGTGGACACCGATCCTGCATGCTGACCGTGCTCGACGAGCTGCAGTTCGGTGAAATGCTCGCAGAGCTCACCGGCCTTGGCGTGCCGGAACCACACCACGTCGCCGATCGACAGTTCCCGCGCACCGCGCAGCGGCGTCTGAACCTCCCCGGCGCCCTCGGACGCCTCAAAGGACAGCCCCTTGGGCCACGATGGCACCGGCACGCGACTCGCCCCAGCGGGGCCGCTGGCTATGTATCCACCGCCCAGCACCGTGGCCAGCTCGGGCGCTGGTTTGCGCACTACCGGCAACGCGAACGCGGCGGCCGGATCCAGCTGCAGGCTGCGGTAGTTGTCAAAGAGCGCCGGGGCGAAGAAGCCTGACCCGGCGGCCAATTCGGTGGCGAATCCCAGTCCTGCGATGCGGGCCAGGCTGCCGGTTCCGCCGGAGTTCACCAGTTCGAGCGGCGGTGCCCCGGCGGCACGCAGGCGTGCGGTCACCGCGTCCAGCACCCGGGGGAGACGGTCACCGAGGTCGCGCAGCGAGGACGCTTGCATGCCGCGAACCGCCAACTGGTACCACGGGTTTCCCGGGACGATGTCGCCCACGCCGGCGATCTGCCCGTCATAGGCCATCACCGCTGCCAGCCGCAGCCCGGGGGTGGCGCACACCAGATCGGTGAGAGCGGCCGCCTGCTCGGGGGTGTGCACGGGCGATCGCTTGGGCCCCAGATGTACCGGACCGTTGAGGGGACGCCACCCGGCGTCGATATCCAGACACACGGGGATCGGTACGTTGGTCTCCTGTGAGATCGCCGCGAGCAGATTTACATGCTCGGCGGAATCGATCAAGGGGCGGATGACGGAGCGATGCCGGGCCGCCGTGGCCAGGGCTCCCCGGTCGACGCTCGGGTAGGCGATCAATAGATCGTCGACACCGGCGTCTGCGAGATGCACGGCCTCTGCGGGGGTGAAGGCGAGCACCCCGCGAAAACCTGGTATTTCCAGAAACTTTCGAATCAGCGCGGTGCTGCGTATCGACTTGCTGGCCACCCTGATCGGTAGGCCGGATGCGGCGGCGACCAGCGCCGCGGCGTTGGCCCGCACCGCGTCCATATCGACCGCGGCCAGCGGTACGGGTGCCCCCTGCAGCGCCTCGGCCAACCGCCGCACCGACATCAGGCAGGAACCACGACAACGCCGTCGTGGTCGGCGTAACAGATGGCTCCCGGTGTGAAGTCGATGCCACCGAAGCTGACGACGACATCGCGCTCCCCGGCCCCGGTCTTGGTGCCCTTGCGCGGATTGGTGCCGAGGGCCTTGATGCCGATGTCCATGGTGGCCAACTCGGCACTATCCCGAACCACTCCGTTGATCACCAGGCCCGACCATCCGCTGTCGACGGCGATCCCCGCGATGATGTCGCCGACCAGCGCGCAATGCAGCGATCCGCCGCCGTCGATCACCAGCACGCCACCCGAACTAGGCTCCGAGAGAATGGATTTCAGTAGAGCATTGTCATGGTGGCAGCGCACCGTGGTGATGACCCCGGCGAATACCGGCCGCGCGCCGAACTGCGCGAGCTGAAGATCGCAACTGGCCATGTCGATGCCGAGCTCATCTCCCAGGTCGGCGGTCGGGCGGGGCGTGATCGGTGCTGTCGTCATACCCCAAGCCTATTCGTCGGGCTCAGCTACTGGGTCTGGCGCATACGCAACCACGACATGTCTTCGTCGTGACGGCGGAGTCCGGTCAGTCCAGTTCGACCGAGTCCTCGCGGCGACGCCGGCGCCGCAGGAGCAACACGACGAAGATCGCGAACGCGGCACCGAACGCGATCTTCAGGCTCGGTGATTGCCGGCCCGCTTCGGGCGCGGGACCGGGAATCGGTGGCGGGGCGGAATCGACAGTCGACTTCGCTTGCGCAGCGGCCTCCCGGGCGGCTGCGGCGAGGTCGGGCTGGGCAGGTTCAGGTGCTGGCTTCGGTGCCTCGACAACGGGCGCGGGAGCCTCGACAACGGGCGCGACGGGCTTGGGAGCCTCGGCGACGGGCGCGGGCTTGGGAGCAGGCGCGGGCGCCTCGGCAACGGGCTCAGGGGCGGGCGCGGGTTTCGGTACTGGTGGTGCCGCGGGCTTCGGGGCCTCGGATGCGGGTGCTTCCGAGGCCGGTGCCTCGTCGGGCCTAGCCGGTTTGGCGGGCTTCGGGGCCGCAGGCGGCTTTGGGGCCGGGGCAGCGCTGGATCCGGGCTCTGCCTTGGGGCCCGACTTCGGCGGTGCCGACGAGCCGGCGGGCCGTTTGGCAGGCGCGCGTTTGGCTGCGGGACGTTTCGCGGCCTTCGCGGGGCGGGCCGGTGCCGCGGGCTTTGGTGCCTCGCCGCCGGCGGGCTTGTCCGGTGTCTGGTTGGGCTCGTTAGCCGAATTGTCCTGGTCCGCCATGCGCCTGCTCCTTCGCAAGTTTCGGTCGTCCTGGGTGTTCGTGGCGCACTCGCGGCCACGATGGGCGGCTCACACCCGAATCTCTGCCGCCCCGCCGTTGTCCATCATGCCGTCACACCGGAAAAAGGCCAGTCGGCCCCCTTACGGTTTACGACTGACGACGCTGAGTCCAGATGAGTGCCGCGCCCACAGAGACCACCACAGCCACGATAAATGGCCACATGGGCAGGTCGCCGTCGGTCGGATTCGACGCAGGCTTCGGAGCGGAAGAACTCGTGCCGGACGGCTGCTGCGACACCACGGGCGCGCCCGCAGATGCCGGTGCACCCGAGCCGGTGCTGGTGAACTGCCAGGATCCGTCGACCGGATGGCCGTCTTCGGAGATCACCCGAAAGTTCACCGCGTACTTTCCGGCGGGCGCTCCCGGCTTCATCCCGACAGAGATCGTCGCACCGGAAACCAGCGGGTCACCTGCCTGCCACTGGTCGGTCTTGGCATCCGGCCCGATGATCGTCATCGCGGAAAAGCGCTTCTGCAGCGGCTCGTTGAAGGTGGCGCTGACCTGTGTGGGAGGCCCGGATAACACGGCGTTCTCGGCCGGATCAGAGGACACCTTGACGGCGTGCGCCGCTGCCACACCCGGCAGTGCCAGACCCAGCGCCAACGCGATGAAGGCCGACAAGAACACGGACACCGACTTGCGTAGAACTGTCATTGCTGCTGCCTCCGCCGATTTGTCACCGCAAGTACGAGCGCGACGGCGCCGAGGATCAGACCGATCCCGCCGAACCAGCGGGCCGTCTTGTCCGGATGTGCCGCGCTCTGCCCGGAATCATGGGTTGCCGACACCTGAGGTGCGTGCGCCGAGTGTCCGTCGTGGTCGGGCTTGCTCTGCGTCAGGTCGAGTGTGGGTGCAGGGTGCTCCGGCTCGGTGCCATCGGGCTGGGCCTGCTGATCCCACCTGACGACCTGACCGTCGGCATATGTCTGTGTTGCGGGGAAGGCCACCGACTCGGTATCGGGGAGCTTGACGCGTACCCGGAACAACGCGAACTGGTCGGGCCCGATCCCGTTGCCGGGAGCGGCCTTCCATGTCACCGCCCGGACCGTGCCCTTAGCGGCATCTCGATCCACGGTGCTGATCCAGCCCGGCAGCAGTTCGGTGCTCGCCGAGCCGACATCCGGCAGTTGCACGGTCAACTCGGTGGTCAGCGCCTTGCTCTGGGACTCGTTGGGAACCGAGAACTCCAGCGTCGCGTAGCCACCGCGGGCGGTGTTATCCGTGGTCACGCGCACGTGGGCGGATGCCGGAACGGCGAGCACCACCAGCGCCGCGGCCGCCGCGGTCGACACCGCGATCAGTCGGGGGAACATGCGCATCAATTACCTCACTCCGAGTCGGGCAAGCAGATCTGCGTCGATGCCGTCGAGCTCGCGGGCGATGGCGGCATGGGCCGCGCGCCTGCGGGTCGGCGGCATGTGTTCGGAGGCCCCTACTGCGGTACCCAACTCCTCCAGCCGCGCACGGACTGCCGAGGTGAACTTCTTGGTCTCCGCGTCCTTGGGCGCCCGATCGAGTACGGCCTGGAGGGACTGTTCGGCCCCGGCGATACGGGCCGACAGCTCCGCTCCGAACCCTGAGTACTGGCCGAGCTCTGCCAGCGGTATGCCAAGGCGATCGGCGCGACGCTGATCCAGCACCCCGCGGACCGCGATGGCGCCCTTGTACAACACCGGCAAGAGCACCGGGGCCAGCAGCCGCACCACCGTGAGGGTGCGTTTGATCCGGGTCGGCGAGAGCAGCTTGCCTTCGCGCACCGCCCGGAGCTGGTCCTGGGCGATCTGCCGCTGAGCCTTCAGCGTCGCGAGCTCCGTCTTGCGCGAGTCGCGCCGGGCGGCAGACTCCGAGCGCGCCTGCATGAGCATCCGTCGCCGATCGTTACGCGCCGCCAGTCTGGCTTCGAGCTTGGCCTTAGCCTTCAGAGCCCGAGCCTCGGCGCGTTTCGTCGAGCGGCTCTTGCGGCTGGTGAGAAAACCCATCCCAGCGGCCTCCGTTCATCGCGTTGCGAGTGTGGCGCTAACCCTAGCGCGCCGACCCGCGCTGGCCCCGTGCGGATAGGGCCGCGTATTGAGGTGGTCGCGCCGCGCGCTGCAAAGGTTCCCGACAGTCCCCAGCGAAGTCCTAGAGGCCCCCATTCGGGTGGTACATAGCGAACATGAGGTGAAAGGGGCCACAATTTGCGATAGATATTTGACCTCCGAGCAAATTCCCGGCATTCTGTTCGCCGTGGGGCGACATCGAGCAAAGCAGAGTAGGCGGAGCCAGCAGCTGAAGCGCGCCTCGGCGCGCGCTGCCGTGGTGACGGTGCTCAGCTCGGGGACGCTCATGGGGGGATTTGGGGTTTTCGCCGTTTCGACCCCGGCTGCGGATGCAAAGCCCGGCGGCGGTTCAGGTGGCGACAGCGACCATGACCATGACCATGGCTTGGGTGGCGCGATCCACAAGATCACCGGTGGCCTGCTCGGTGGCGGAGTCGGTGGTGGCGGTGGACCAGGCAGCGGCGGCACGCGCAGCGCGCCCTCTTCCCCGAGCTTCGGCAAAAGCCTGCACGGCGGCTCTGGATCGGAAGGTGCGGCGGGCGGTAGCAGCAGCGAGTCCTCCGCCGGCGACAAGGACAAAGGCAAAGACAAGGGCCCGGGGGCGAACGTTCCCAAGCCGGGGTCTGTTGGCGCAAACGGTAAATCGTCCGACCATGCCGCGGGCAGCCATGATTCGAGCACCAGCACCCCTAGCGGCTCGAGCACCAGCACGTCCAGCGGTTCGAGCACCAGCACTTCTAGCGGTACGTCCAGTGTCGGGATCGGTAGCGGCCCCGAGATAACGCTGCCACATTCGGGTGGCGCCGCGGGCGTCCACACCCCCAATGCCACCGCACCCGCTGCTGAAAGCCCCAGTGGTGCAACAACTCACGCCGAAGCGTCGCCGACGCTGAAGGGTGCTTTGGGCTCCGTCGCCGGCGCGATGGCCCCGAAGACACAGACCGCCACGACGCCCAAGGCCGACACGGCGACCTCTCCGCACAACGCGACGGCACCGGGCGCGAGCGCGACGGTGGACACCCCCGCTTCGGGCTCTACGCAAACAGGGCACGAGGCGTCGTCCGAGGAGCCCAAAATTCCGGGCGTGACCATCAATGTGGGTGGGCGCACCATCGTCATCTGGAAGAAGAAGCCCAGTACGTCGACGCACACGCCGGGTGCCGGCGGTGGCTCGACGCATGAGCCGGGCGCCGGGGGCGGATCGACGCATGAGCATGAATCCGACGACCACGATCACGTCATCACGTTGCCCGGGCTTCCCAACATCGGTGGCGTCCCGAACCCGGCCACGCCGTCGTTCGGTGGCGCGGCAGGCACCCGGAACCCGGGCGGAAACCCCGGTATTCACACCGGACCCATAGCTCCGCCGACCGTACCCACGCCCAAGGCTCCCGCGGTCGCGATCGCGGCACCACCCGCGCCGCCGGCCATCGCGCCGCTAGCGCCGGTCGTGCCGCCGGCACCGACGGTCGTGACCATCAAGCAGGCCGAGGGTGGCCGGGGCGGCGACGCCGTCGTGACAGCTGGCGGGTCGAAGCAGCCCGAGGCCGTCACCAAGCCGATCGAGCAGTTCGTCGCGGCCGAGACCATCGCGCCCCGTACCGGCTACGGCGACTACCTCAGACTGACGAAGACGTCCGAGATCGCCGCAGTGGCCATTCCGGGTGCCGTGGGCATCGCGATGATGACCTTCGTGGGAGGCGCCATCGGATACCGGCAAGCAAAGGCCGGACATACCGTGCGCGCCTCCGCTGCCGCCCGCTTCCTGGAGTAGGGGAGAATCGATACAGCACCCCGTCAGGGGTCTGTCCGGGCAGGTACGTGTTGAGGGGAGACGCACATGGGCGCAGGCCGTCGTGTGACCGATGCCGTCAACGCTGTGCTCGATCTGGCTCCGCGCAAGGGTGAGGTAACGCTGACCGCACTCGTGGAGGCCGTCGGTCGCGATCGGGACCGCTCCATCGAGATCATCTCGGCCGATCTACCGCCCGGTGTGTGTGGCCAATGGCGGCAGTACGAGAACGAAGACATCTTCATCATCCAGCGCGGCCTACCCACCTGGGATCGCACGCTCGCCCATGAACTTGGGCATGTGGTGCTGCGGCATGAGGGCATCTCGGTGGTTGAAATGGCCAGGGACGAAGCCGAATTCGCCAGCGACGACCTCATCGCATACATGCTGTCCCAGCGCACCGGATGCATGGGTGCGGCCGGGATGGAGGCCGAACAAGAGGCCGAGGACTTCGCGGCTCTGTTGCTCTACCGGCTTGGCCGGCTGCCCTCGGACCGCGCTTCCATTGTTCAGGTGAGGCTCGGGGAGGCCTTTGGGTGATCGCCTGGGTGATTGCCGGGCTGCTGGGTATGGCGACGGGTTTACGCATCGGCTGGGTGCTCGTCCACAAACAATCCCCGGTGAGCACCGGAATGATCGTTGCGCTGGGGAGCCTGGCGCTCGTGTCGGCGTTGAACTGGGAGCCGCTGACGATTCTTGTGGACAGCTCGTTGGGCTGGCCCAACATCTCGGTGGCCGTGAGTCAGGCCGCCTTGACGGCCTGCGCGGCGGGCAGCTGCGTGATGATCACCAGCATGTCCGCCAGCCGCACCTCGGCGGCCAACAGGCGATGGGCACGCTGGCAATACCTGGCCGCGGCCGTGATCGCCGGCGCGAGCCTTGCCGTGTTCTTTTCCCGCGGTCCGCTGCCCGAGATGACACCTCGCGAATTTCTCAAGCACGATTTGGGCGGATTCGCCTCTGGCACAGCCTGGCTCATCCCGATGCTGTACATCGCCGTCGCCCTATCGGTGGTGCTGTGGGCTGGGATGGCCTACTCGAATCGCAGCCGTCGGGGCCGTGCCTTGTTCCTTTTCACCGTGGGGATCAGCCTGCTGGTGCTCGCCGTTTTGGTGGTGGCCGGTGTCGCGGTGGCCAATTCGGAGTACGTGACGATCGGGACCGCGGCCACATTGATCGGCTGTGCGATGGCGATGGTGGCGGTCGGGTCGCTGTTGCCGACCTTCGAGACCTGGCTGGTCGCTCGACGCGAGATGTTCGTACTGGCCCCGTTGTACAACGACCTGAAGAAGCGCCAGCCGGACGCAGCGATCGGAGTGCGGCCGCGCGGACCGCTGGCCTTTCAGGTGGCAGACCGGATGGCCTACATCTCCGATGCGCTTTTCCTGGAGGCTATGCACGCCCAGGGGCTTGACCCCGAATCGGAGGGCGAGGGCGATATCGAGCTCGGTGCGGAACCGGTGAAACTCGACGTGCCACCGGACACGCAGGCCCACGCGGTGGTGAAATGGGTTCTTACCAAGGGTGATCCGAAAGAGAACTTCCCGGGCCCAGAATGGCTACACCAGCCTGACGGATACTCCGATCGCGAATGGATTCTCGCGATTGCCACTGAGTACCGCAGGCTGGTGCGTGCCGAACGTCATTCTTAAGTTGTAATCGCCGTCCCTCCGTGCGTACCCCGCGGCTCGATGAGCGGTGAACGCCAAACTGACCGGTCCTTCCCCGAGTGGACCGGCCAGGCGAGAAGCGGACTAGCTGTCGAGACCTTCTTGGCGACGGTATTCGTCGACGGCCTGCGTGATGCGGTCCTGCGCCTCGACGGACAGCCCCACGGTGCGGGCTGCGATCCGACGGACACCCTCATCGCGCATGTTGGCGAGCCAGGTCAGTTCCTGGTCGAGCTTCTCGTAGTACTCATCATCGGTGAAGTACGCCGGCTTGATGCGGAAGAAGTTCGCGAGCGCCTTCATAGTTGCCGACGAAGGGTTGGTGCGGTTACCTGATCGCAGCTGCGACAGGTACGGCGCGGACATCGTGATGCCCTCGGAACGCAGCGCCGCGATCACCTCGGCAGAGGTGTGGGGGCCGCGCCCGGGTGGGTACACGGTGTCGAACAACCGATTCAAACGTGCGGTGAACGTGGTGCTCATCGAGCCTTACCTCCACAAACAGATAAAGTTGCTAATTCGGGGGACGTATTTGCTGCCCATCGTAACCTTAGTTTTGCCTGCAGCCAAGCGCAACCATCAAGTTCGCCTCGGGTGGACGTGGTGTTCGGTTATCCAAACCTGCTAGCTCGGGCACATCTGTGCAGCGTCCAATATTCGGGACGATCTGGGAATCTTCGTTCTCAGGCAAATGATTGATAAATCCCCAGGGCGATGACTCGGAGGCTCCGCTGTGGGCCGTGCGGAGAGGTCGCATTCGTTTCCTAAGTCGGTCGGACATAGTGCCCGGCTGTATAACCTGCTCAGTTGCTACTGGCACCAACACCGCACCTTCTCCGCGCATGCCTCGCTGACCTGGCACGATGTCATGCCCGTGACGATAACGGCAGCTAGCGATTATGGAGGGAATCGCCGCGCAGAGGTAACGTTTAAATACTGCAGCGTTGATGGCAAGTGTGCCTGTCAACAGGGCATCCCCTCTGACCAGCGGTAAATCCACAGTGGTGGACTGTGAGGAAGATCACAGCAACTACCGGCGGCGTGCGCTCCGTCACTGCCACGCGATGCCGCCCGCGCGAGCCGTCGAAGGGCTCACCGAAACCGCGATCGTGGGGATTGTCGTGGTGATGTGCGGGAGTAGATGTGACGGAAGTTACCCGTGCGGCAGAGCGCCGGCCGCGTCAGCGCACACCGTGCCCGGCGGGCAGCCCTGCAGTGCGTAGTTCCGCCGATGGTCGCTGGCGGGGGCGAGGGCGCCCGGTGATGTCGTGTCACCCAGCTCGGCCTGAATGATCGAGTAGATGATCGCCAGGAAGGCGAAACGAGTAGTGCGGGGGGTCGCTGGTTTAAGACGGTGGTTTGCGTCGTTCTTGCGCCGTATCGAGCTCACAGAGCCGAGGAACGCGAAACCTGTGTGGAAGGCGATGGGCCGCTCGGCAAGGCTGCCCCTGAGGGCCTGTCCGACGGCGACGCAGAGGCCGTGAATTACGACCGACGACGGGCGGATTACCCACAGGCGTCATCGGCCAACCGCAGCGCAGCTCATGCCTGATCGCCATCAGTTTGGGAATGGTTGCCGAGCTTGGCGCCGAAGGCCATGTCGTTGCCATCGGCCAGTGCTCAGCGCAGGCTGTCGGGGTCGGGCGCACCGAACGTAACTGGTTCGCCGACCGACTGTTTGGCGCGAGCAATCGATGACCGCGCTCTTGGGGGCTTTCCGCCGGGCACTGCCGCGGCTGAGACCTCAGGGGCTCGAAAACATAAGCAGAAGAACATATTTCGACAATGCGACGCTATTGGTCGGAATGGCGGGGAAGTCGGGCCGCCGAATTCCCCTACGCGGCAAGCAGCATTGCCAACACGGCCGTGTCGGGATCGCTAATGGGATCGATGCCCACCCGACTCACCACCGACGTCACCGTGCCGTCCGACTCGGCCTCGACCCATGCGGCCCGATGCTCCAGACCCAGGTGTGGCAGTCCGGGAAGAAGCAGGCAGCCCGAGGCCGCACCAAGGCATTCCGGCAGTGTCGGGTTGGTCTCGGATGGCGGGTGGAGCATAAGCAGCGCAGGTGGTTGATGTTCCGCGAAATGCCCGGGTGCGACGGCGGATTCCCCGAGCACCGTGCCTTCGGCGACGACCAAACCGACCATGCCGGGCGCGGGATCGTCAGGCAGGTCCTCGCGGGCACCAAAAATCGTTGTGGTGGACAGCAATCCGGGCAGTGTGGCGATGCGCACCGTCACGATCAGCAGCTGCATCCATTCCTTGGTGGAATCGGGCCAGCGGCCGCACACCACGAACCCTCTGAGCGATCCACCCGCGTGGAAGGGCGCGATCTCGATCGGCTGATCGGAACTGGTCGTCATATCTGCCACGCTCGCAATCACTCTGACATCACAATTCACGCTGCGCGACGCTGCTCATTCCAGAATTACCATGCGCCGGGTCGCTCCGCAATTGCTAGCGGACACGCCGAAAACACACTT
>MAFD01000065.1:0-11224 GCA_002013775.1 Mycobacterium sp. D16R18 | reverse complement strand
GGAGGCGGCCGTCGAGGGTCCAGATGTCGTGAGTATCGCGGCATGTGCACGTGGTTTGGGTGAAGAATGTGGGTTTGGCGGTGCCCGAGTGTGGTGGTACCAGGACGGTCAGGCCCTGTTTCATGGCGTGGTTGATGTGTGTGCCGCGGAAGGCCCCGTCGTAGCAGATACCGTCGACGCGCAGGTCGGGGTGGGCGACGACATTGTCGAGCATGGTGATCGCGATGCCGGCCTCGCCCTTGTAACCCTTGCCATGTGGGACGGGTGCGGTGTCGAGGATGGCACGCAGGTCCCGGGCGTTGTCTGGCCGGGTGGACAGGGTGGCGAATTTGGCGCCGTAGCGGAATTCGGGTGCGCCGTCACCGTTTTGGACTTCGCTGTGAGCGACTATGCGGCAGCGCCCGGCGGCGGTGAGCCGCTCGACGGTCTTCTTGCGGTACGGAGGTGGCACGACGGTGCCGTCTCCAACGACGAACTGGCCGCGGGTGGGGGTCTGCATGGGACCGCGCACGCTGTCGGTATGGGTGGTGGAGCCGAGTGGCAGGCGCCCACCGCCCGGCCAACCGAACTCGACATGCACGGGCCCCGTTTCGTCGCGGGCGGTGATGATTTCGCAGAAGCCAAGACGCGCGACAGCGTCACCCGGCTACGCAAACACCTGGCCTACGCCGAAGAACTCGACCGCGTCTTCACCACACGCGCCCAGGACGGCCACGGGGGCTAGTAGCGGTTATTCCTGGGAAGGCCGAGCCTGGTGTCGGACCGCAGGCCACCGTGGTGCTGATGCTGTGGCGAACTATTCCGCATTGGGTAAGGGGTCCTCTTACTTAGGAAGTCAACGCACAGTTGGATGGGTAGTGTCCGGGCCCTGTTTCTCCTTTGTTTACCGTTCTGTTATGTGAGCCTCTTAGACATTCCACCTGTACCCCGAAGGGGTAGCGGGTAATCGCTGTGAAGTGCCACTGCGGGTTCCTGGGATAGGCCTTCCGAATAAGACAACTGAGAGGCAATGCCGCCACATGCTGAAAAGCCTTGTCACCCTTACTGCTGCCTGTATTTTCGGCGCGACCGCACCGTTGGCCTTGGCCGATCCGCCAGGGGGTGAACCGCTGCCCGATAGCGTCCCAGCCGCCGCGGCGGCTGCCCCCGCTCCAGCCCCGGCTCCTCCTGTTGATAGCGGTGCTGTTGCGTCGGGCGAGCCGGGCACGCTGCGCACGAGGGACGGATGGATCCTGGCGGTTGCCGCCAAGGATGAAACCCAGCTGCCCGTCGCGCCGCTGACCACCGCCCTGTCCTCGCGTGAGTATCTGGTGGGCGGCACATTCATCGGAGCTATCAAGGGCTCGGGCACGACGAAACTGACCGATGGTGTCCTTGAGGCCGGATACCAAATCGGTTGTGGCATAAGCGCAGCCGAGGTCGACTTGCGATTTGGTGGCAACATCACACCGCAGATCAGCCCCGCGGGCGCGCCCAGCGTCGGTGCCGGTGTCTTCGCCCAGATCCGACCCACCCTCAAGCCGGGGACGGCGACCATCATCCCGGTCACCAAGATGGCCTTCGAAGAGGAGACCTCCGCCCGCGTCACGATCAACGCGTTCCGCATCAAGATCGACAGCTGCGTGGGCCAATCCTTCATCCGTTCGTACGCGGTACTGACCAGCTCGACCGAGGACACACAAGACGTGGTCACCTACATGGGTGTCACCAAGGCCGTCTGAATTCTTAAGCACCGCAGTCTTTTTAAATCTTCTCCTATAAGCCCGAGAGGCCCGGAACATCATGCTCAAGACTCTTGCTGCACTCACTGCTGTGTGTACGTTCGCAGCCACCGCGCCGCTTGCATTAGCCGATCCTGAACCCATTCCGGCGCCCGCGCCTGCGGCGGCAGAAGGTCCAGTGCCTCCACTGCCTCCTGCCGACGGTGAGCCCGGCCCACCGCCTGATAACGGCATCGTCGGCTCGGAGCCGCCGAGCGTCGTCACAACACCTGACGGTTGGGTATTGACGCTGGCCGCCGAGGAGGAGACCCAGCTGCCAATTCCGCCGCTGACAACTGCTCTGTCCTCACGCGAATACCTGGCCGGAGGCACCTTCACCGCCACGGTCAAGGGCAGCGGCAGCACCAAACCTAAAGGCGGAACAATAGAGGCGGGCTACCAGATCGGCTGCGGTATCGAGCTGAACTCCGTGCGGCTCACCGGCAGCATCGGCCTAGGGTCCTCGATAGGACAGTCCGGGCTCGGCAACATCAGCATGCCACTGGTCGGCAACGTCGAGGTCAGGCCTAAGCCCGGCGAAGTCATCAACGTCTCGGTGACCAAGAAAAAGTTCAAGGGCAAGCAGACCCGTGTCACGCTCAAAGACGTACATATCAAGATCGATAGCTGCGTGGGACAGTCGTTCCTGCGCTCCTATGCGGTGCTGACCAGCAAGAGCAGCGGCACCGAAGACATCGTCGCCTACTACGGAGTCACCAAGACCGTCTAACCCGGACCGCAGGAAGGTGCACGCATACCCATGATGCTTCCCGCTCTTTCAACCGTAAGGTTCGGGGTTGCCGCAGCGATCGCAGCTGCTGCTCTGGTCGCCTCCGCGGCGACCTGTAAGGCTGACCCCGGGCCGGATACACCGGAGCGGCCGACGGCGCCAGCCAGACCGCCAGGCTTACCGGAACCTCCGCCGCCGTCCCAGATCGGCAACCCACTGGCCATGGCGGGTACCGAACAGGGCCCCGGGGGCGTACCAACCAACCTAAGCATCGCAGGGGATCCGAGTCTGCTGGGCCAGAACGTGGCGCCAGCTGCCCCCGGCGGCACCGGCCCGGTCACGGTCCCCGGCGCCAACGCCCTCAACAACCAGTATCTGCTGCCACAGAACGTTACGCCAGCGGAACCTGGCAAGGGGGAAATCTACGGGGTCGCGCCCGGCGAGGAGACCGCCGATATTTCCGGAGGCGACTACCTGCGAAGGCTGTGGCATCAACACCAAGACGGCCAGCTCGGGGGCGGTCTGCTGGGCCGCCGACCCAAAGAGGAGCTAAACCAACCTCTACCCGGAACCGCACCCCCGCCCGGAACCCGGATTCCGGGCTTGGGCGACGACGCACACGGGCCCGCCCCAGAACAATGGCACTGGACCCCGCCCGAACAACCTGCAGGCGTTCCTTCGGCAGCTCCGACCGCGACACCTGATGCGGGACATCCCTGAGCAGACTCCGCTTCTTCGCGGAACGTCCCTACCTCACTGGCATCAGCCCAACCGAAACCCGTGTTCGATTGGGCTGAAAGGCATCTGACACAGGACAGGACAACCGATTGATAAGACACGGAGTCATCGGCTATCAGAGCGGATGTCGATGCGAGGATTGCCAGACAGCTGAAGCCAGTCGAGTCCGCCGGATCGCAGAAGCTGAGCGCCTACGTTGGCGCGCCCTTGAGCAGACAGCCGACGCAGCCGCTGCAAAACGCAGAACCGGCCTTTCAGATGACGACGGCACCCACACCCATCAGCGATGGACAGTGTCAGAAATCAGTGTCGCCCTGAACCAATCACTAAACCACGAACAAGTCGCCCATCTTACGGGCCGTACAACAAAAGCCGTGCGCCGTATGCGACAAAAACTCGACCCCCGGTTCTGATTCAACGCACCTAGGTGGCCGCGGATATTGCAGATCCGCAGTGCGCGAACTGCGCCAGAACCTGGTCGGCCGGGCCTGCTCTACCGGGCGAGGTCGGCGGCGAGTTGTTGTATGCGATCGGTGATGTCGTCGCGGATTAGTCGCATGCGTTCGATACCGTCGATGCCGCGTTCGGAGGGTTCGTCGGTGTCCCAGTATTCGACGTTAACTCCTTCGGCTGCTGTGAGTTTGGCTTCCTGACCCAGAATGATGACGCGATCGACATTACGCAGCAGCTCAGAATCGATGGGCTTGGGGTGTTCGCTGCGGATGTCCACTCCCACTTCCAGCAGTGATTCGGCGGATAGTTGGTTGATGGCTTCGCCGGGTTCAGTGCCCGCCGAGTAGGTGTTGATGCGCTCTCCGGCTTCTTTGTGCATGAGCCCGGCCGCCATTTGAGACTTGCCGCCGTTACGGCGGCATATGAACAGTACCGAGGGTTTTTCGTTTGACACTGTGGATTCACTCCTTGAGGGATGTGTGAAATACGTTGTGCAGTAACAGAAATAGAGTCTCGCCCGACTGTTACTGGGTTGCGGTCACGCCCAGTTCGGCCAGCAGGGTGCGGACATGCTGTTCGATCTCGTCGCGGATGGGGCGGGTGGCATCGGCGGATTGTCCGGCGGGGTCGGGCAGGTTCCAGTTCTCGTAGCGTTTCCCGGGAAAGACTGGGCAGGCGTCCCCGCAGCCCATGGTGATCACGACGTCGGCGCCTTGCACGATTTCGTCGGTCCACGGCTTGGGGTATTCGCCGGTGATATCGATGCCTGCCTCACGCATCAC
The DNA here is from genome assembly GCA_002013775.1 of Mycobacterium sp. D16R18. Lineage (GTDB taxonomy): Bacteria > Actinomycetota > Actinomycetes > Mycobacteriales > Mycobacteriaceae > Mycobacterium. The sequence goes on along the minus strand of MAFD01000065.1, from coordinate 6,761 downwards.
TTCGATAGCGGCGGGGCTGATTTCACAGCCCGGCTCGCTTCCGCCGGACCAGGCCACGGCCTGATCGCCGGCCAGGTGGTTGAAGAACCCCAGCGCCATCTGGGAGCGGCCGGCGTTGTGGGTGCATAGGAACAGCACGGTGGGTTTGCCGTCGTTGACTTTGCCTTCGACCCGGGCCAGCGCGTGCAGGCGTTGGCGGGCGAGCCGTTCGGCCAGCAGCGGCAGAAAATTGGGAACTGTTGCCCTGCCTGCGAATTGTTCGTAGGACGAGTGTAGGAACTGTTCAATGGTGTCAGCGCCGAAGGTTCCGGAAAACTCGGTCTCTAAGCGGGTCGAGGCGGTGTGCAGGGCGTGGCGCTGATCGATTGACAGGTCGGGATGTGTGCGGTGGGTCGCGGTGCTGTCGGTCATGGGTTATTCCGTCACATTCGTCATCGGGGCAGGGGCAGGGGCAGGGGTGAATCGGCGCCGCAGTGCCAGCGATACGTAGACGAGTGCGACGAGTACGGGCACTTCGATGAGGGGGCCGACGACGCCGGCGAGGGCTTGTCCGGACGTGGCGCCGTAGGTGGCGATCGCTACGGCGATGGCGAGTTCGAAGTTGTTCCCGGCCGCGGTGAACGCCAGTGTTGTGGTGCGGGCATAGCCGAGTTTCATGGTGGCACCGAGGAGGTATCCGCCGCCCCACATGATGGCGAAGTACGCGAGCAGTGGCAGTGCGATGCGGGCCACATCCCAGGGCTTGGCGATGATCTGATCGCCTTGCAGGGCAAAAAGAATCACGATCGTGAACAACAACCCATACAGCGCCCACGGCCCGATCACGGGCAGGAACTTCGACTCGTACCAGGCCTGGCCCTTGGTCTTCTCGCCGAGGCGCCGCGACAGGTACCCGGCGAGCAGCGGAAAGCCTAGGAAGATCAGCACGGATTTGGCGATCTGCCACGGCGAGGTGCTGATCTCGGTTTGAGGCAGGTGCAGCCAACCGGGCAGCACCGACAGGTAGAACCAGCCCAACACGGCGAACATCAACACCTGAAACACCGAATTAAGTGCCACCAGCACGGCGGCCGCCTCGCCGTCCCCACACGCTAGGTCGTTCCAGATGATCACCATGGCAATGCAGCGGGCCAGGCCGACGATGATCAGGCCGGTACGGTACTCGGGCAGATCCGGCAGCAGCAGCCACGCCAGCGCGAACATCAGCGCAGGCCCGAGCACCCAATTCAACACCAGAGAGCCGATCAGCAGCTTGCGATCGCCGGTGACGGTGTCGAGGCGGTCGTAACGGACTTTGGCCAGTACCGGGTACATCATGATCAGCAGCCCGATCGCGATCGGCAGCGAAATGCCGTCGACCTGAACCTTTTCCAGTGCCGTGTTCAGGCCGGGGACGCCTCGGCCCAGCAGCAACCCCGCGGCCATCGCCACACCGATCCACACCGGCAAGAACCGGTCCAGAGTCGAGAGCTTGCCTGCCGCCGCAGGTGACGCAGCAGGGGGCGTTGCCTGGGTCATCGGGTCGCGCAGCACGAGGAAGGCGCCTCGTCAGCTTCGGTGTTTTGAGTGGAATCATCAGTGTCAGTGGCCTCGACATGATCACAGGCGCACGCCTCACCCTGGCCGAGCAGTTCCGGGGTGGTACCGAAGGTCTCCGAATCGGCCAACACCGTGTAGATCTCCCACTTCTCGGCATCGGGTGCGGTGACCCACACCTTGTCCTGAGTGGCGAAACAGCACGTCGTCCCGATCTCTTCCTCGGTGAACATCCCCGCATCGGTAAGGCGGGCGATCTCCGCATGCACCTGCTCACTGGACTCGACCTGAACCCCCAGATGGTTGACGGTGCCGCCGCGGCCGGGGTTCTCCAAAAGCACCAGCTTCAACGGCGGCTCATCAATCGCAAAGTTCGCATAGCCCGGTTTACGCTTGGCCGGTTCGACGCCAAAGAGCTTGGAATAGAACTTGATTGATTCATCGAGTTCATCGACATTAAGCGCAAGCTGTATACGGGACACGGGTCCACCTCCGAAGGAATGAGATATTCATCGAACTAGTCGGACAGCGCCCAGTCTGCCACTTCTTTGACATATGTCAACCCATTGGGGATGCTGGAAACATGCCCAAGGCACTTCCCACGGTGGATATCTCCGCACCGGTCTGCTGCGCGCCCGTAGCCGCCGGGCCGATGAGTGACGCGCAGGCGTTGGAGGTGGCGCTGCGGCTCAAGGCCCTGGCCGATCCGGTGCGGGTCAAGATCATGTCCCAGCTGTTCAGCGCCACCGAGGGCGAGATCATCGGCGGGGATCTGGCCGAGGTGCTTGGGCTCAGCGAATCAACGGTCAGTCACCACATGAACCAACTGCGCAAGGCTGGGCTGGTGGAGTCGGATCGACGGGGCATGAACGTCTTTCACCGTCCTATACCAGACGCTTTGACGGCCCTATGCACCGTTCTGGATCCCGACTGCTGCCGCTAAACCCTGGGCGACTTAGAGTCGCCCGCCCCATCCGCTATTTGCGAGACCGGTGGTGGTCTATGCGGTATGCCGGTGGTTGTCGGTGCCGCTGTTGTGTTGGCCGTTCAGTGGTGATTGCAGTGTGGGTTTGTCTACGGGATGTTCGACGATCATGTATTGGCCCATCATGCCCATGTCTTCGTGTTCGAGGATGTGGCAGTGGTACATGTACGGCCAACCGGTATCGGCGTAGGTATCGAATTTGGCGATGACTCTTACTTTTTCGAATGGCGCGACGTGGACGGTGTCTTTCCATCCTTGTTCGTACCCCTGGGGTGGGCGGCCGTCGCGGTCGAGGATCTGGAACTGGACGTGGTGGATATGGAACGGGTGGTAGAACAGGGCTTCTTGGTTGTCGATTTCCCAGATTTCGGTGTTGCCCTTGGTGATGACTTCGTCGACGCGGCCGTGGTCCATGGGTTTACCGTTGATGCTCATGCGGTCGGTGATGAGGAATGTTCGTGTCTGGGCGGCATTTTCGGGGTGTAGGGCTTCGATGGTGTTGAGCTTGCCGGGCAGGGTTTGGTGTGGTGCGGGGGTGCCGCTGGGGCGCAGTTCCAGGATGGTGAAACGCTGGTATTCGTCGTTGTCGCCGACGGTCAGGGTGCGCATGAGGTGATACATCGGTGCGGCGCCGGGCACTTCATAGCTCATGAGGGTGACCGGTTTGTCGGTGTCGGTCATGTCGATGATGATTTCGGCTCGCTCCCCGGGGCTTAGGAGCATCCGGGTCCGCTCGATGGCGGTGGGCAGGAGGGCGCCGTCGGTGGCGATTTGGGTGAACGGGCGGTCGTCGGAGAATCGGAAGTTGTAGCGGCGGGCGTTGGAGGCGTTCAGGATCCGCAGCCGGACAAGTTTTCGGGGCACATCAAGGTAGGGGGCGTGGGTGCCGTTGACCAAGATGGTGTCGCCCAGTTCCCCGAAATTGTTTTGGGTGCGATCACGTAGATAGGTCATGTGCTTGTCGGGGTCGAAGTTGCGGTCCTGCACGATCAACGGAACGTCGTCGACCCCGTACTGGCTGGGCAGCCCGAGGGCGTCGCTGTTGTCGTCATCGATGAGGAACATGCCGGCCAAGCCTGAGTAGACCTGCTGTGCGGTGGCACCCAGGGTGTGGGGGTGATACCACAGGGTGGCTGCGGAGTTCTGGATGGTCCAGTGCGGTGACCAGGTCGCCCCGGGTGCGATGGGCTGGTGGGGGCCGCCGTCCATGACGGCGGGCACATGCATGCCGTGCCAGTGCACGGTTGTGGTCGCATCGAGCTGATTGGTGACCTGCACACGGACCCGGTCCCCGGTGCGGGCACGGATAGTCGGGCCCAGGTAGCTGCCGTTGTATCCGGCGGTATCCGAGTGGGCGCCGGGCAGCAGTTCGGTGCGGGTGCGGGCCGCGGTGAGTGTGAAAACCTTCTTTCCGTTGATGATAACGGGTTCGGCCAGCGGCGGGATCATCAGAGGGTGCTGCGCGGCGGTGCCGGCGTTGACATGCTCGACACTCCGCATATACGGGTACAGGAACGAAGCCGCCAGCGCCAGCATGACCACAACCAGCGGGGTTCCCAGGATGATCGCGGCGATACGCCAGCGTTTGGACAGTGATCGTTGCTTCATGCCGCGGCGATCATCGCGGGACGGCGAGCGCAGCGTCGGTTAATTGCAGAGGAATCGGGAACGAACACCATCACGGCAGCCGATGCTACCCAAAGATATCGGTTTACGATATCGCTACCCGATACACCGAAGCGGCGGTGACGAACCACTCGCGATGAGGGAGGCGTTAATGGACGAGCCTGGCACGGGCGCCGATGAGCAGCACGCCAACAGGCCCCGCGGCGGGGTGTGGGAGGTGGCGGGGGTTTTCTTGCGCCTGGGCATCATTGGATTCGGTGGTCCGGCGGCGCACATCGCGCTGATGCGCCAGGAGCTGGTCCGCCGGCGAGGTTGGGTCAGCGATGAACGGTTCGTGGACCTGATGGGCGCCACCAACTTGATCCCCGGCCCGAACTCGACCGAGTTGGCCATCCACTTGGGTTTTGAGCGGGCGCGCTGGCGGGGCCTGGTCACCGCCGGGGTGTGTTTCATCGTGCCGGCGGCGCTGATGGTGACCGCGCTGGCCTGGGCGTATGTGCGCTACGGCCAAACGCCGGCTGTCGAAGGGCTGCTGTACGGGGTGGTGCCGGTGGTCATCGGCATCATCGTCCACGCGTTGTTGGCGCTGCTGCGCACCGTCATCAAAGGTATCGGCCTGGCGCTGCTGGCCGCCGCCGCCCTGGCGGCCTACCTGGCGGGAGTCAACGAGCTCGTCATTCTGGCTCTCGGGGCGGCCCTGGCCGTTGCGGCATATCTGGCCAAACGGGCGCGCGGACAGATACACAGCTTCGTGGCCGCACCCCTTGTCGCCGTGGGCCATCCACTGTTTGTCGACCCCACCGGCGGGCAGCTGCCCCAGCTGTTCACCACGATGCTCAAAATCGGGGCCGTCCTCTACGGCAGCGGTTACGTGTTGCTGGCCTTCCTGCGCGGCGACTTCGTCGAACGACTCGGCTGGATCACAGGCCAACAACTCCTCGACGCAGTCTCCATCGGACAAGTCACCCCCGGCCCGGTGTTCACCACCGCCACCTTCATCGGCTACCTCATCGCCGGACCGCTCGGCGCCCTGGTGGCCACCATCGCGATCTTCCTGCCCTCCTTCGTGTTTGTCGGCCTGCTCACCCGCCTCACCGACAAACTACGGTCGCTGCCCTGGACCTCGGCGCTGCTCGACGGCCTCAACACCACAGCGCTGGCTCTCATGGCCGGTGTCACCTGGCAACTGGGCCGGGCAGCCATCATCGACCCACTCACCGCCGCACTGGCGGTGTCCACCGCAGTCGCAGTCTGGAAAACCAAAATCAACACCGCCTGGTACATGGCCGCCGGAGCCGCCATCGGCCTGGCCCACGCAGCACTGACCTGACAAACACCCCACCGGCCACCACATTTGAGGTCACCCATGTCCACACCGCCATCGGCCACCTGGTTGCGCCTAACGCAAACCAACGCACCGGCAGCAACGATCCTGATCCGCCTCTATGTCGGGCTCATCTTCCTATGCGAGGGAACCCTGAAATTCCTGCGCCCCGAGACCCTCGGCGCCGGCCGCTTCGACAAAGCCGGAATCCCAGTCCCTACATTCTTGGCGAACCTGGACGGAACACTCGAAACTGTCTGCGGCATCCTGCTACTGGCCGGCCTAGCCACCCGCGTGGCCGCGGCGCCGATGATCGTCAACATGGCCGGGGCGCTGCTGATCACCAAAGCTCCCATCCAGTGGGGCAACGCAGCCCTATTTTCCAAAGCCTCGGGATGGTGGGACTTCATCCACGAATCGCGCACCGACCTGGCCCAACTCTGCGGTGCCACCTTCCTGCTTCTGGCCGGGGCGGGGGCCTACTCGCTGGATGCAGCTATCAACCGTCGCGCAGCGGCCACGAGCTCATAGCGAAATCCACTCGATATCAAGGTTTTTGATTCAACATCTCTCGGGCGAGTTCGTCTAGCGCGCGCAAGTCCTCCTTGAGTGCGGCCTTGCCGGCGCGTGTGGCGCGGTATAGCCGCCGTGCCCGCCCGTCAACGACTAAGTGCCGCGATGTCAACAAACCATCGGCCTCCAACCGGTGCAACGTCGGATACAGCGTGCCCGGGCTGATGTCGTAGCCGTGCCGGGCCAGCTCCTCGGTCATCCATGCACCGTGAACCTCCTCCTCGGCGGCGTGATGCAAGATATGCAACCGCACTGCACCCCGCTGAAACTCCCGCACCCCAACACCTCCAAGAACAGTCACCAAACCGATATCGGCAACCGATTCTATCCTCATTCATTACGTACCGAACAACCGTTTCGCGAAGCCGGGTGTGTGCGCGATGCCCCCGGTGCCACGCACTGTGCGCCCGGATTTCGGCGATGTCTTCGGCGCTTATCTGCGTCAGGTCAAGCCTGTTGCAACGGGTTGGCCAAGGTGAACGCACATCGTTCCAGGGTGCACGTGCCGCCCAGTACCTGCATGCTCCGGGGCGCGCCAAGGCCATCAAGAATGTCTTGGCCGCAATGAAGTCTGGCAAGCTCACGCCAGAGCTGTTGGCATACCAATACTTACAGACGCTCGTGAGAATGTCCGGGCCGAAGCCTCCGGGGCCCTGGATTAGTGCGTAGCACCGTCACTCCGGGTTAGTCGCGAAGACGGTGCCAGATCGTCGCCTT
>MAFD01000064.1:0-11928 GCA_002013775.1 Mycobacterium sp. D16R18 | reverse complement strand
GCCGGTCCCGGCGATGGACCGGATGACACCCGTGCGGATACCGGCGCTCATCTCTTCCTTGAAGCGGGACGCGACCAGCAAGTTGTAGTCGGCGCCCACCGAGATGAGGATCGCGAACACCGCGACCGGTACCGACCAGTGCAGCTGGATGCCGAGCACATGCTGCCAGATCACCAGGGCCAGCCCGAGGGTGGACGCGAAGGACACCAAGACCGAGCCGATGACGATCAGCGAGGCCACCAGCCCGCGCAGCAGGAGCAGCACCACCGTGAAGATCACGGTCAGGCAGCCGATCATGATCAGCTTCTCGTCGCGGTCGAGCATCACCCGCATATCGCCGATCAAGGCTGCCGGCCCGGCGATTTCGATGACGCTGCCCTCCAGGCGAGTGCCCTTGAGTGCGTACTTCATCTCGTGCGCCAGGTCTCGGACGCGCTGGATGCCTTCGTCGCCGTAACTGCTGCCGCTGCCGATGACGATCATGCGGGTGGTGGTGCCGTCCTCGGAGAACATCATCTTCAGGTACGGCTTGAATCGCGGGTCCGAGAGCATCTGGGCGGGGAAGTAGAAGTAGTCCCCGGTACCGGCGCTGCTTCGGCCGAGGTCCTGCATGAGCGAGGTCATGGTGTCCATCTGCGACATCATCTGGGTCATCTGCTCGTTGGTCTCGGTCATCAGATCCTGCATCGAGGACATGGACTCGACCATGCGCGGCATCGTCCGGGCGGCCTGGCTCAAACCCCCGGTCATGGCCCCCGAAGTGCTGACGAGGCTACGCATCTGGTCGGTGACACTCGACATGTTCTCAAAGTTGGACAAGGTCGATTGCGCACCCACGCACATCGGATCGGCGGCACAATTGGGTTGGGCCCGCACCGCTTCACGGACGGGTCCCATTGCCGAATTAATCTGTGACTTAAGCTGATTCAGGCTGGACTGGATGGGTTGGGCGGCGGCACTGAATTGCTTGGCGCCCTGCTGCGCGGTCCGCAAGGTGCCTTGCAGGCCTTGGAGCGTCGTCATCATCGAGTTCATGTCGCTGGTCATGGCGTGCATCCGCTGCTGCCGTTGCTCCATGACAATCTTGTTCTGCGACATCATGGTTCCTGCCATCCCCACGCTGTACATGAGTGAGGTTTGATCCATCGGCGTGCCGGTGGGCCGGGTGATCCACTGCACCGATGCCACACTGTCCAGCTTGGTGATCTGTTGTGCGGCCTTCTCCAGGAGCCCGATGTTGGCCGAGGTACGCAGGTCTTCCGGGGCCCGGATCAAAATCATGTCGGGGTTCATCTGCCCTGCGGGAAAGTGCTCCTGAATCGCGTGCATACCGGCCGCACTGGGCATGTCCTTGGGGATGAACTGCAGTTCGTCGTAGTTGAAGGAGGCGGTGGGTATCACCATCATGAGCAGGATCAAGGCGGCGAAGGTCGTGACGAATATCGGTCTGGGCCAACGCGCCACGCGGATACCGACCCGTCGCCATAGTCGAGTCGATCGGATGGTCGATCTGGGCTCGAACCAGCCGAATCGGCGTGCCCCGATGAGTAGTGCGCCGGGTGTCACGGTCACCGCGGACAGCACGGTGAAGATCATGGTGATGGCCCCCGGTATGCCCATCGATTTCATCATGTCCAGTTGCGCGAATGACATGCAGGACAACGCACCCGCGACGGTCAGTCCGGACGCGATCACCACCGGTGCCACACCCCGGTAACTGGCGCGGAACGCATCGTCGACGCTGAGGCCGGCACGTCGACCTTCCTGGTAGCGCCCGATGAAGAAGATGGAATAGTCGGTGCCGGCACCCAGCGCCAGCGCACCCATCAACGCGTTGGTCATCATGGATGTGGGAATCAGCCCCGCCAAGGTGAGGAAGCTGGCGATCGGGGTCGCGATACCGACGGCAACACCCACGGTGATCAGTGGCAAGAACGCGACGACGAGTGAGCGGTACACCAAAATCAGCAGACCGCCCACAAGCACGAGCGATAGCCCTCCGATGATCACGACATCCCGCATCATCGTGTTGATCTGGTCGGCGGCGGCCTGACTTGTTCCGGTGGCATAGATCGTGGTGCCCGGCGGCTTGGCGATGTCATCGATGATGTGCTGCACGGCTTTGGCCGATTCCATGGCCTTGGGGCCGCCGATCTCGCCGGCCAGCTGCAGTTGCGCCAGGGCCACCTTCTTATCGGGGCTCTCCGATGCGGTGGCGAATTGCGGATCGGACCACATGTCCATACCCGGTTCGACGTGCACGGTGTCGGCCCGCAGCTTTTTCATCAGTTCGGCACGGAACTGGCGGTCCTGCTCGGTGAACGGTTGATCCTTGACGACGACCACCGCGGCGGTGTTGTTCGATTCGGACTCCCCGAAGGCCTTGGCCATGTGTTTGAGCGCCGCCGCCGATTGCGTGTTGGTCGGCATCATGGGGCTGCCGTGGGTGAGGGCCAGTTCCTCGAGGTTCGGCGCCGACGCCATCAGGCCGCCGGCCACCATCATCAGGAGCCCGATGACCACGACGGCGTGCCTGCTGATGATGCCGGCGAAGCGTCCGAATAGGGGACTGTCGTGCATCAGTGACCACCTTGTGGGTCGAGTTTCTGGAATGCGACGAGATTGCAGCTCACCGAGGGCGTGCGGCCGGTGTCGGTCTTCTCGTCGGCGACCTTGCCGTCGACGGTGATGCGGCAGGTGACGGTGTTGGTCGATATCGCCGTGACGCCTGCCGCGAACGCCAAGTCGCTGGTGGTCAGGCTGGTGCGCCACGGTGCGGGGCCGTTGAAGAGCTTGGATTGGCCCTTTTCGTCCAGGTAGGAGACCGTGACGGGGCGGCCTTCGCTGGTGACCTCGTATGTCACCGTCTTCGGTTGGCTGAGCGACATAGCGCTCACCGCCTGCCTGGTCGGGGTCACCTCGGGTGTCGGCAGTGCAACCTTCGGGGCGGTGGTTATGTAGGTGCCCGCAGCGATCCACAACACCGCGAGTACCGGGTAAATCCAGCGCTGACGCGCGATCAGCCGCACCACTAGCCGGTCAAACATTTCGCGATGCTAGCAACGCTTGCTCACGCAAGCGGCTGATTCCGGACAATTTGTACTAGTAACTTTCAGTACCGGTTATACGGTCGGTAGGAGTGCGCGGCCGGCCGGTACGCTGACCAACCATGGCTGATGGTCTTCACGCAAGCGGTTCATCCGAACCCGCCACGAATTCCGTACGCCCCGTCGCGCTGGTCACCGGCCCCACCTCGGGCCTGGGGGGCGGTTTCGCGCGTAAGTACGCCTCGCTCGGATATGACGTGGTGCTGGTCGCCCGTGACGAACAGCGCCTGAGCGCACTCGCCGACGAGCTCACCTGCCGGTACGGCGTCCACGCGGAGGCGCTGCCGGCCGACTTGGCCGATGCCGCCGATCGCGCGAAGGTCGCCGAGCGCGTCGCCGCGGGGGTATCGGTGTTGGTCAACAATGCCGGTTTCGCCACCGCCGGCGAGTTCTGGACGGCAGCGCCCGAGCTGTTGCACGCGCAGCTCGACGTCAATGTCACTGCGGTCATGGAGCTCACCCGCGCGGCCTTGCCGTCGATGGTCGAGGCCGGTGCTGGCACTGTCATCAACGTGGCGAGCGTGGCAGGCCTGGTGTCCGGGCGCGGCTCGACGTACTCGGCGTCCAAGGCCTGGGTGGTCTCCTTCACCGAAGGTTTGGCAAATGGGTTGTTGGGCACCGGCGTTGGTATACACGTGCTGTGTCCCGGATTCATCCATACCGAGTTTCACGAACGGGCCGGAATCGAGATGGGCACCATCCCGGAGTTCATGTGGCTGCAGGTCGACGACGTGGTCAACGCGTGCCTGCACGACATCGCCGCCGGTAAGGTGCTCAGCGTTCCCGGGGTGCAATACAAGGCGATCACATCGGTAACGCGGGTAATACCAAGAGGTTTGGTGCGGAAATTCAACAGCGTGGTAGGACGGGGTCGTGGCAGAACTTGATTTAGGACCGGATCTGAACGCGGCCGAGCGCGACGAGTTGGCGGCCTTGGTCCGCGATATCGCGGTGGTACACGGCAAGGTCACATTGTCGTCGGGCAAGGAAGCCGATTACTACGTCGACCTGCGACGGGCCACGCTGCATCACCGTGCCGGTGCGTTGATCGGGCGGCTGGTGCGCGAGCTGACCAGTGATTGGGGTTACGCGGGTGTGGGTGGACTGACCCTCGGCGCCGATCCTGTCGCGACGGCCGTCATGCACGCCCCCGGGCGTCCCATCGATGCGTTTGTGGTGCGCAAATCGGTGAAAGCCCATGGCATGCATCGGCTTATCGAAGGTTTCGAGGTTTCCGGGCAGCAGGTCCTGGTGGTCGAAGACACCAGCACCACCGGCGGGTCTGCGCTCACGGCCGTGCATGCGGTCCGTGAGGCGGGGGGCGAGGTGATCGGGGTGGCCACCGTTGTCGATCGTGACACAGGTGCCGCCGAGGCGATTCGGGCCGAAGGGGTTCCCTATCGGTATGTGTTGGGACTGGCGGATCTCGGCCTGGCCGGATCGTGACCTTCCGCCGGGCCCTGGCCGCACTGGTCGTCGGGGCCCTGATCTTGACGGGCTGCTCGAAAGACCCTGACAAGCAATTGGTCTATGGCGCCCAGACCGCCAAAGTCGGTGAAACGCAGAGTCTGTTGGGCTGGAATCTCAGCGTCGCCAACCTGCGATTCCAGAACGGGTATGTGCTGGTCGATATCACGGGGGCTGCTGCCAAGCCGGGGGAGAAGCCCGCTGCTGCCCAGGATCTGCGTTTCGGGTTGTACGGGTCTTTGGCGCATCCGCTGGAAGTGCCGGCGTTGAACGGTTGTCGTGACCTGGCCGACCTTTCCGTGCATCCGCTGACGGCAACGCCGTCCATTGAGGCCGCGACCAGCCTTGCCGGCACGGTGTGCCTGGGGCCGATGCAGAATCAGAGCGCGGTACGCGGCGTGTACGCGTATTCGGCGAAGGATCGCATCGCCGGAACCACCGTGGCGTACCCGGTGGCGTACCCGTTGGGGCTGCTGCCCACCCCACAGAACGACTCGGGTCTGGTGATCGTCACCAAGAGCATGGAGGCCTGGCGGGCAAGCGGGCAGCAGATCAGCCAAGTGGACCTGGGAGATCCGAATGCCTTCACCGGCAACGGATTCTCGCTGCTGGGCCTGAACATCTCGGGAGTCGGGCCACGCTACCGCGACGAGTCGGCCGAGCGCGGTGGTCCACTCATGGTGACGGTGACGCCGACGCTGCCCGGAGAGGGGCTGGCGCGCAGCTGTGCGATCTACGGGTCGTCGGTGCTGGTGCTTCCGGACGCTGCTCTCGATGCCGTGCAGTTGCAGCCGTCGTTGTGCCTCCAGGGGGAGATCAACGCCGCGGTACTCGCCGGGACGCTCTCGGTGATCGGCACCCACGCCGCGGTCTGGATGAACCGTGAGTGAGGACGCGAAAGACCATCAGGACTCGAAGGATGAGCCTGCTGAACCATCCCTATGGGGCGCCACCGGCAACGGGGTGGGGCCGTGGGCGGCCGAACGGGGGCTGCCGCTGCCGACGGACCCGCGCTATGACCCCGAGCTGCTGCGTGATGGCGACGCCCGCAACGTGGTTGACGCCTACCGGTATTGGGGACGTGAGGCGATCGTCGCGGATATCGATACCAGACGGCACCGGCTGCATATAGCCATCGAGAACTTCGAAAACGACGCCAATATCGGGACGGTGGTGCGCACCGCCAACGCCTTCGCGGTGCACACCGTGCATATCGTCGGCCGACGCCGCTGGAATCGGCGTGGTGCCATGGTCACCGATCGCTACCAGCACCTGATGCACCATGACAGCACCGAGCAGCTTCTGGAGTACGCGAAGCTGACCGGCCTGACGGTGGTGGCCGTCGACAACGTGCCCGGATCGGTACCCCTGGAGACCGCTGTATTGCCCGCGGACTGTTTGATGGTGTTCGGACAGGAGGGGCCGGGCGTCACCGATGTGTCGAAAGGCGGTGCAGTGATGACGGTTTCGATTGCACAGTTCGGATCTACCCGCAGCATCAACGCCGGCGTCGCCGCGGGTATCGCCATGCACGCCTGGGTCCGCCAGCACGCTGACTCGACCAAGGCGTGGTGACCCGAAATGGGCCACCCCTAGTATCAGTGCATGGATGTGCTGTGGGCCAACCGCGCCAGTAGCGCCGAAGCCGCAATCACCGCCAGACACTTCTCGCCGCTGTGGCATCTACCGCGTATGCGCCTGGGCATCGTCACCTGGCCGCCCGCGCCGGGTGCCACCTGGTTCAAGAACTGGCACTACTGGTGGCAGGCGCATCTACAGGACTGCCTGATTGATGCGCAGCTGCGCGACCCGCGCCCCGACCGGCTCAAGTACATCGCGGATATGCAACGCGCACACCGCTTCCGCAACGTCTTCATGTGGACCAACCAGTACTACGACGATATGGCCTGGTTGGCGCTGGCGATGCAACGAGCCTCCGAACTGCTGGGCGTAGAGCGTCCTCGCGCGCTGAATCGGCTGCGCCAGCAGTTCCTCGATGCGTGGATGCCGCAGTACGGAGGCGGCATACCGTGGCGTAAGCAGGACAGGTTCTTCAACACTCCTGCCAACGGTCCGGCGGCAATCGTGTTGGCGCGCACTGGAAGAGTGTGGCGGGCGGAGGTGATGTCGGACTGGATCGACCAGACTCTTGTCGACCCCGAATCGCATCTGGTCATCGACGGCATACAGGAGGACGGCACCCTGGAACGGGCCACGTACACCTACTGCCAGGGCGTGGTGCTGGGGCTGGAGACCGAGCTCGCGGTGCGGACCGGCGAATCCCGGCACGCCGAGCGCGTACATCGTCTCGTCCACGCGGTGAGAGATCGGATGACCGAGGAGGGCGTCATCCGGGGCAGCGGCGGTGGCGACGGGGGACTGTTCAACGGCATTCTCGCCCGCTACCTGGCGCTGGTGGCCACGACGCTGCCGGAGAACTCCCCGCAGGACACCGATGCGCGGGCTACGGCCCGCGACATCCTGCTGTCCTCCGCGGAGGCTGCCTGGGCCAATCGGCTGATCGTGGAGGACCTTCCGTTGTTCGGTGCGGATTGGACGCGGACGGCGGACCTGCCGACCGCGCACGCGCCGGCGTCGCAGTTCATCGCCGGTGCGGTCAATCCTTCGAAGGTGCCCGAACGAGACCTGTCGGTACAGCTGTCCGGGTGGATGCTGCTCGAAGCGGCGCACGTGGTCGCCTGAGATGGCGCGCGAGGATTTCAGCTTCTTTCATCCGTTGCGGGTGCGGTGGGCCGAGGTTGATATGCAGGGCGTGGTCTTCAATGCCCACTATCTGGCGTACTTCGATGCCGCGCTCACCGAGTACTGGGCTGCGCTGACCGGCGCCCGTAATGCTGGCGGCGATGGGGTCTTTGAGCACATGTACGTGGTGAAGTCGGTCATCGACTATCACGGGCCGGCCCGCTTCGATGATGTCCTCGATATTGGGGTGCGCATCGCCCGAATGGGGAGGGCGAGCATGACCTGTCACTTTGAAATTCACCGTGGCGCTGAACATCTCATCTCCGGCGAGACGGTGTACGTACACGCGATCGACGGCAACTCCGCCTCCTTCCCGGATGCCTTCCGGGGCAAGGTGGCCGAATTCGAGATGACGCCGGTGGAGCGTGCTTAGTTGAGAACACCTAGGGTCGCCGCCGGTTGGATGTGGACCGGGCGTTATCAGGGTTCGTCGAGGTGCCCCTCGTTGCGGGCCTGGCATACCTTCCACGAGCCATTGACCTTCTCGGTGTGATACACGAGGTTGATCCCGTTGCCGCCCGGATCCTGCGGGTGGTGCTCGGAAGTCAACTGGGCCAGCAGATCGACCTGACCGGGCGGTGATCCCAGCTCCACCGGATGCAAGACCTCTAGGTGTGCTAACCCGATGAGGTCGCGTTGAGACTGCATGACCTGACGGACTTGTTCGTCGGTGCCGGCGGAGGTGGCGGCGGCGAGGCGACCGCACACCGTGGCACGCATCAGGCGCACGTCGACGTTGTTCGTTGCGCTTATGTACGTCTGTACGGCCTCTGACGCACCTGCGAGATCCGCCGGTGCGGGCTCCGCGCCGGCGGGCGCCGTAAAGCTCCCACCCATGAGCGCGATTGTCGTGAACGCTGTCAGACAACTGCTGATCTTCCCCACAGCGCGACATTAGCGTAGTTTGCTATGACGCGCACCTGGCCATCTTTACCCGTATTTGGCGGATAGCCGTAGATCTTGCTGGCGAGTGATCTCGACTGCGTACTAGGCCTCGGGTGCTGTCTCCGGGCTCTTGGCGGCCTTGCGGCGGCGCATCCATTCGAAGAACATCGGGGCCACCGAGGCCAGCACGATCAGGATGAAGATCGGTTCGAGCAGCTTCTGAATGATCTCGAACTGGCCCAGCCAATAGCCGAGCAACGTGAGACCGACACCCCACACCACGGCGCCCAAGATGTTGTACAGCGCGAAGATCGGGTAGCTCATCTTCGCCGCACCTGCTGTGATCGGGGCCAGGGTCCGCACGATCGGCACGAACCGGGCGATCACGATGGCGAACGGTCCGCGCCTCTCGAAGAAGGCGTGCGCCTCGTCGAGGTACTTCTGCTTGAGGAAGCGGGCCTCCGGCTTGAACATCGACGTGCCGATGCCCCGACCGATCCAATAGCCGACCTGGCCACCCAGGATTGCCGCGATAGGGATGAAGACCAGCAGCTGCCACAGCTGAAAACTGGCCTGCGAAGCACCATCGGCGGCCGCAGCAGCGGTGCCGGCGGCCAGCATCCCGGCCACGAACAACAATGAATCGCCGGGCAGCACCGGGAACAGCACGCCCGATTCCACGAAGATCACTACCAGCAACCCGAGCAGCGCCAAGGTTCCGAAGTGACCGAGCAGTTTGATCGGATCCAGGAAATCCGGCATGAGTGCCAGGGTGGTGACGGAATCGGGTGCTGCCAGCAAGTTCACGGCGCCAACAGTACCGTCGATATCTGTCGTCAACCTGGCTGCCTTATGGTGAGGGGCGAATCCGCAGAGCTGACATGGAGGTCATCGAAGTGCCCATCGCTACGCCCGAGGTCTACGCCGAAATGCTGGACCGGGCCAAGGAGCATTCCTTTGCCTTCCCGGCAATCAACTGCACCTCATCGGAATCGATCAACGCCGCGATCAAGGGTTTCGCTGACGCGGGCAGCGACGGCATCATCCAATTCTCCACCGGTGGTGCGGAGTTCGGTTCGGGTTTGGGCATCAAGGACATGGTGACCGGCGCTGTCGCGCTCGCCGAGTTCGCGCACGTCGTCGCCGCCAAGTACGGCATCACCGTCGCCCTGCACACCGACCACTGCCCCAAGGACAAGCTGGACAGCTTTGTGCGTCCGCTGATCGCCATCTCGCAGGAGCGTGTGGCCGCCGGCCAGAACCCGCTGTTCCAGTCGCACATGTGGGACGGCTCGGCGGTGCCGATCGGCGAAAACCTCCAGATCGCGCAGGAACTGCTGGCCGCGACGGCAAAGGCTCACATCATCCTCGAGGTCGAGATCGGTGTGGTCGGCGGCGAAGAGGACGGTGTCGAAGCCGAGATCAACGAGAAGCTCTACACCTCGTCAGAGGACTTCGAGAAGACCGTCGACGCGCTCGGTGTCGGCGAGAACGGCCGGTACCTGCTGGCAGCCACCTTCGGCAACGTGCACGGTGTCTACAAGCCGGGCAACGTCAAGCTCAAGCCGGAGGTGCTGGAAGAGGGGCAGCGCGTTGCCTCGGCCAAGCTTGGTCTGGCTGAGGGCTCCAAGCCGTTCGATTTCGTGTTCCACGGCGGCTCGGGCTCGCTGAAGTCGGAGATCGAGGACTCGTTGCGCTACGGCGTGGTGAAGATGAATGTCGATACTGACACCCAGTACGCCTTCACTCGGCCGATCGCCGGGCACATGTTCGCCAATTACGACGGTGTGCTCAAGATCGACGGCGAAGTGGGCAACAAGAAGACCTACGACCCGCGCAGCTACTTGAAGAAGGCCGAGGCCAGCATGACCGAGCGGGTCATCGAGGCCTGCAACGACCTGAAGTCGGCAGGCCGGTCGGTCTCCGCCGGAATGGCGTAGTCGCACCCGTTCTCCCGCCAACGACCAACCACTGGTGGGAGACTTCTCGCCGTGGCGGATCTCTGGCGGAAACTCGTGGTGGCAGTCGAGCGGTCGGCCGGAGTTCTGGCCCTGCTCGCCTTGGCGGTCGCGGTGACGGCGTTGGTGTTCACCCTCTGGCGGCGGCATGCACCGGCCGAAGTCAGTTACACCGCGGCGCAGCGCGCCGATGCGAAAGCGCAGGCGTGTGCCAACGCAGATCTGGTGCGCAACGCCGTCATGCTGAACACCAACCGAGCGCTTCCCGAGAACGCGGGCACCGTGGGGACGGTGGCCACGGCCGCCAACGCGAGAATCGCGCTGTTCAATGGCGGCCAGTATCTGCTGGCGCGCCTGGCCCCGGCGACGCCGCCTGAGCTTGCGACGAGCATTCGTGACTTCGGCAACGCGCTGATGGACGTCGGTGCCGCGGCCATCGCTGAGACACCGAATACCGATCCGAAGCAGGCGCAGCGCCTTAGTAAGGCTGACGAGCTGAGCAAGCGCATCGTCGCCCTCTGCAAGTAGTCCTATCTGACACGTGTGCAGTGATCATGCTTGTTCGCTCCGTTCATATTTCGCTGTGAGCGCCCTTGTTTTCAGAATTCCTGGGACTTCGGATCCCAGGCGGTTCCCCTCTGGCAACGGCACTACATCCTTAGTAGACACGGTTGTCAATTGTCCATTACCTGACCCGAGAGTCAGGTATGTAGCAAATTCTTTAAGTTTCACCTAATCGAGCATTTATACGTTCTAAAATGCATGTTTAAGATTTTCTCAGGTAATTTATCCAATTCTCAGCGCATATATGCCTCGCTGCGTCTAGTCTCGCCGTTACCGGCCCACATTGGCGTGTGCCGGATGGTCAGGCAAGTGAGGCAGTCATGCAGTCATCACGATCAAAAACTGTCCTCGCGATCTTTGCGACAGCCGTCCTTCTCGCGGGTGGCAGTAGTTCCGTCTCCAAGTCCCTCATCGAGAAGCAGCGCCTGCTTTTCAGCGGTGACACCAGTCTGACGGCCTATTCGGGACCCTTACCTGGGGTCGCTGTGACGCCAAGCTCGACGCCGACCTCCGAGGCTCAGGGTTATGCGGACACCGCCGCCGGAGCGGCCGCACTCGCGGACTTGATGGCCAAGGCCGCTGCCGACGCTGCTGCTCGTGCGGCACTGCGCAAGGTGGAAGCGGACAAGGCGGCCGCCGATGCCGCAGCCAATCCGGCGGTTGCCGAGAAGCAAGCACAGGCTGCAGCGGCGGCCGCGGCAGCCGAACAGGCGCGTCATGACGCCGATTACGCGGCTCGGGCGGCGCTGGATGCCCAGGCGATTCTGGAAGCCGCCGCCGCCAACCAAACCAGTGCGCAGGCGGCCGCGGCCGCCAATGAGAAGGCCTACCTGGATGCGAAGGCCGCCGCCGATGCCGCCGCCGCGCAGCAGCAGGCCGCCGATGCGGCGAAGGCTGCCGCCGAGAAGGCTTTTGCCGATGCGCAAAGCCATGCCGCGGTGGGCGATAAGGCGTATCAGGACGCCAAGGCGGCACTTGACGCGGCCGCCGCGCAGCAGCAGGCCGCCGAAGCGGCCAGGGCCGCCGCCGATGCTGCGCTGGCGGACGCGCAGAGTAAGGCCACGGCCAACGACAAGGCCTTGTCCGACGCCACCACCGCCCAAGCGGCAGCCGCCAGTGCCGCCGCGGATGCGTTGGCGGCCAAGACCAACGCCGATACTGCGCGTGCCAATGCGGACAAGATC
>MAFD01000063.1:0-12919 GCA_002013775.1 Mycobacterium sp. D16R18 | reverse complement strand
CAAACATCCGTACCCACACAAACATCCGTACCCACACAAACATCCGTACCCACACAAACATCCGTACCCACACAAACATCCGTACCCACACAAACCGCAACGTCGGAACCTACGTCAACGACAACGCCCAAAGACTCCGAAAATGAGAAAGACTTCGGGGACTGTGTTGGCCAGAATTTCAAAGAGAACGTCGGTGAAAATTTGGTCAAGGATGGATTCACGTCAGCAGTAAAGGACGGCATCAAGGGCGCCGTAGTTGGATGTGTTGTTACAACTGCCGGTTGTGTCGGAGGTGCAGTTGGAGGTTTCGTGATGGGCTTTGTGGGAGGCTTTGTCAAGGGGATAGTGCTATCCCCCATAAAGACTGGTATAAAATCCGCATGGAACTGCCGATAGCTAAGGGGATACGTAGACCATGAACGTTCGAAGAATTATAGCATTAATGCCCGTATACGTTATTCTCATGCTTGCGGTAAATGCGGTGTTCAAATCTCTAAATTTCGAGAAGCCGGGACTCCCCACTTGGGTGGTGGTAGGGTTTATCGCGAGCGCTCTGGTATCTTTCGCTTTGCTCGTTTACCTTGCGCGCCATAGACTTGTACATGGTCCTTTTCAGCGCGATAAAAAGGCTTTCGCTATTTCGGTATTAATTGCACTAATCGTTTCGGATGCGGTTGATGGCATCCTTTACTCTGCATTCTCAGTTAAGTCAATATATGCCGCTATCCCCATTGAGATAGCCTCGTACTGCATCCTGATTAGTACTGCACTTGTTGTGCTTAGGATCTATTCTTCAGAAGCAAAGCATAAATAGCCCGGTACTGAACAGTGTCAATCAGACTTATAGCTCAAGTGATTTGGGCAATGGCGTATCTTCTGTTACTCGCACTCCTGCTATTTTACTCTGGGATCATCGCTTACCGCATTTCACGGCAACAAGCCGAGCTACGATATCTAAAGAACAAGATAGACGGCAACGATATTTTAAAAATTGTTCTAACTGCGATAGCCGGGGCTCTATTTCTGCTGCTTCTCTCACCAAAAAATGAAGTGATATACCATATATCCCTTTGGGGGGTAGCCGCACTAACCCTGTTGGCTACTGCGATCGCTTTTCGCATGGGAAGTAACCGTAAACTCGTTCATCAAACAGCAAAATTTGCAGCTATATACCTAGTAGCAATATTTCCATTGACGATCTTGTCATCCCAGAACCCGACACCAGCAAGTCCTTCGGATATTCTGTCTGCAATGCGTGCCGGACAAATTCCAAACGAGTTTCCTATCGTCACAGAGGACGCGGGAGCAGAGCTTAAGCAACGGGACTGCGTTAATCTTGATCAGGAACTAGGAAAGACTCGACTCAACAAGGTTCAATGTGGTGATACAAGCGCGTTCCGCGTCATTCAAGTCGTATCTATAAAGGAACAGTGTGTCGATGACGCAGACCTAACCTACTCATCGGTCACAAAGCGCTATGTGGCGTGTCTCGACTACGACTGGTCTGCAGATCGCTGCCTAATGGTTAAACAGGGCCGGCCCGTTCGAAAGGTTGATTGTGCAACGCCTGACTCTGAGAGGGTCGAAGCGATCGTTATATCGACAGATAACACCTTGAACTGCAGCCAAGGTGGTTTCGCTCATCCGGTGCGTCGATTCACGGTGTGCACGGAGGCGCAGAAGTAGACTTCTGCCCTGTGGCTGGGCCGCGTGGGGTGCGGCGGTGGGCAGATACCGAGCTCGTGGTGTTGCGGGATCGGTATGACCGCACGTCGGGTCGGCGAACAGTTGGACCCGTTGATCTCCGCAGTGCGGGCGCATCGCGTAGGCCGAGGGGCGGTGACGAAGGCCGCAACTCGACGCGCGCCGCCGCAGTGGTCCGGCGCTGAGCTGATCGTCGCGTTGGATCGGGCGCTGACAATGAGCCAGGCGGCCAAGCAGTTAGACCGAACGGTGGGGCGGTGCGTTCAGCACGTAACCATCTACTGCCATGAGAACGATCTGAAACCCGCCTGACGGTACCTCGGCGCCAGAAAGCTACAAGCGCTGACCAAGGCTGGCAGAGACATTCTTGTGTAGTCGATGCTGACCGAAGCAAGCACCTTCCCTCGTCGCTACCGTGCTGATTCCCTTGCAGGCCAGGTGGTCGCTCTGACCTCCGAACACCCGAACAGAATCACCGCCGCCGAACTTTCCGCTGCGCTGCCCGGCGTCATGCACTCAGCGCTCTCGGCACTACTGGCTGCCAGACAGATCAGCCGTCTCCGACGCGGCGTCTACTCCGCTACTGCCGAGGACAGCACCGTCGTCATCCGAGAAGCACGGCCTGAGTCCGCAGACCGTCCGCTTCACGATGACGACGTTCGGTACAGTCGTGCAGAGCTACCGTCGTGACACACGCCCGTTGGCGACCTAGCGGCGGCATGGCTGCGTCAAACGCCGTTCTGTGCGGCCTCATAGCAGGCCAACTATGTGCATTGCCTGCAATTTTTGGTGGGCGCGGAGGGTTTCGAACCCCCGACCGCTGGTGTGTAAAACCAGAGCTCTACCACTGAGCTACACGCCCGGTCCACGTCGTCGCCAACGTGGGAATCAGCTCACGAATGTAGCGCGGCGAGCGCTTCTACCCAACCTCCCTGGTCACGGGCTTGCCCGGGATCCAGCATCTCGGCGAATCGGATGATTCCGTCGGCATCCACCACGAAAGTCCCGCGGTTCGGATAGCCGGCCTTCTCGTTGAGCACCCCGTACGCCTCGGCGACGGCCCCGTGCGGCCAGAAGTCGGACAGGATCGGGAAGGTGAAGCCGCTGTAGCTCGACCAGATCTTGTGGATCGGCCCGGCACTCACCGACAGCCCGATGATCTGCACGTCGTCGTTCTCGAAGTCTCCGATGTGGTCGCGCACATGGTCCAGCTCGCCCTGACAGACCCCGGTGAACGCCAGCGGGAAGAACACCAGCAGCGCGGCCTTCTTGCCCCGAAAATCGCTCAGGCTGACGAGCTGGTTGTTCTGGTTACGCAGGGTGAAATCGGGTGCGACGGTGCCAACAGGCAGCATTAGCGCCGCCCGCCGCGTGACGTCTTGGGCTGCACCAAGCGCGTCGCGCTCCAGTCCCCCAGGTTGACCGACGAGGTCTGCACCAGGCCCGCGGTCGGCGCCGATTCGGCGATTTCCGAGGGCTGCACATGGCCCGGCTTACCGGTCTTGGGCGTCAACACCCAGATCACGCCGTCCTCAGCAAGTGGAGTGATGGCGTCCATCAACGCGTCGACCAGGTCGCCGTCGTCATCGCGCCACCACAATAGGACCACATCGACGACGTCGTCGGAGCTCTCGTCGAGAAGCTCCGAACCGCATGCGTCCTCGACGTCGGCCCGGATGTTGTCGTCCGTGTCCTCATCCCAGCCCAGCTCCTGCACAAGCTGATCTCGCTGGACGCCCAGCTTGTGGGCGTAGTTCGAGGCGTCAGCCGCCGCGACCACCGTTCGGCCCCTCCTTGTTCACAGATGCGTGCTTCCGCACTTGGGATGAATGGTCACATCGTCGCATGCCGCTGGCAATCCTCGTCAGGCACTATCGGCCTTTTGTCTGAAGAAGGGGTTCGCAGATCTTCCCGGCGCGCTCCCGCGCATCGTTGAAAGTGCGGACCACAGAGTTGAGAGTGCCACTGCTGAGCCGGTTATCGAACGCTCCGGCCAGTTTTCGGGACTGCTCGGAGTACTGCGTGAACGCGTCGCGCAGCTCGTCGGTCTGGGCGTTCGCCTTGACGGAGTCGATTTGTCCGGCGCTGGTATTGAGGGCATTGATGACGGGCCCCACCTTGGCCTCCGCGCTCGACCCGTAGCCGCCCTCGTCGTTCATGACGGAGATCAGGTCGTTACCCGCGGAAACGGCCGCGTTCGATGTCATCGCGAAGGTCTCACACGCGTCGGCCATCGCCTGCGCCCGGGACGTCTCCTGGCGCTTGGACTCCTCGGTCCGCGATGTCTCGACGGACTGTGAGACGTACGTGCGGTACTCCGACACCGATTCACTGGGCGCCGACGCCTGCCCTCCGGTGGTCATGGTGCAGCCCGCCACGGCCGCGGCACAGATGGCCGCCAGCGCGATGAACAGCGCCGCGATACGCATGTCATGACGGTACCCGCTGTAGCAGCTCCAGACCTTGTGACTGGACCAGACTCGCTAGTAGCAAGTGACTTGCGGCACGATGGAGGTACCGATCTGATTGTGACTGAGATCTGCACCCCCACCCCTAAGGAGCAGAAAAGTTGACCACGGAGTTCGCTCGCCAAGACCTGGCCGGAAATTCAAGCGCCGCAAATCAATCCGAGCGCGTTCGGGTGATCCGCGAAGGTGTCGCGTCGTATCTGCCCGATATCGACCCCGATGAGACGGGCGAGTGGCTCGAGTCATTTGACGGCCTGCTGGCCCGGTCGGGTCCGGCCCGCGCCCGGTATCTGATGCTGCGGCTGCTGGAACGTGCGAACGCCGGCCGCGTGGCCATCCCGGCGTTGACTTCCACCGACTACGTCAACACCATCGCCACCGAGAACGAGCCGTGGTTCCCCGGCGACGAAGACACCGAACGTCGCTTCCGCGCCTGGATCCGCTGGAACGCCGCGATCATGGTGCACCGCGCGCAGCGACCAGGGGTCGGTGTGGGCGGCCACATTTCGACATACGCCTCCTCGGCGGCCCTCTACGAGGTGGGGTTCAACCACTTCTTCCGCGGTAACGCCCACCCGGGCGGCGGTGATCAGGTGTTCATCCAGGGCCATGCCTCCCCCGGCATCTACGCCCGCGCCTTCTTGGAAGGTCGGTTGACCACCGATCAGCTCGACGGGTTCCGGCAGGAAAAGAGCCACCCCGGCGGCGGCCTGCCCTCCTACCCGCACCCGCGACTGATGCCCGATTTCTGGCAGTTCCCAACGGTTTCCATGGGTCTGGGGCCGATGAACGCGATCATGCAGGCGCGGTTCAACCACTACCTACGCGACCGTGGCATCAAGGACACCTCCGATCAGCGGGTCTGGGCGTTCCTGGGCGACGGCGAGATGGACGAGCCGGAATCGCGCGGCCTGGCACATATCGCCGCGACGGAGGGCCTGGACAATCTGACGTTTGTCGTCAACTGCAACCTGCAGCGTCTGGACGGCCCGGTGCGCGGTAACGGCAAGATCATCCAGGAGCTGGAGTCCTTCTTCCGTGGCGCCGGCTGGAACGTCATCAAGGTGGTGTGGGGCCGCGAATGGGATGCCCTGCTGCACGCCGACCGGGACGGCGCGCTGGTCAATCTGATGAACACCACGGCCGACGGCGACTACCAGACCTATAAGGCCAACGACGGCGCGTACGTCCGCGAGCACTTCTTCGGGCGCGATCCGCGCACCAAGGAACTGGTGAAAAACCTTACCGACGACCAGGTCTGGAACCTCAAGCGCGGTGGCCACGACTACCGCAAGGTGTACGCCGCCTACCGGGCGGCCACCGAGCACAAGGGCCAGCCCACGGTCATCCTGGCCAAGACAATCAAGGGCTACACGCTTGGCAAGCATTTCGAGGGCCGCAACGCCACTCACCAGATGAAGAAGCTGACGCTGGATGACCTCAAGGATTTCCGCGACAAGCAGCGCATCCCGATCTCGGATGCTCAGCTCGAAGAGAATCCGTACCTGCCGCCGTACTACCACCCCGGCCCCGAGGCGCCCGAGGTCCGCTACATGCTCGACCGGCGCCGTGCGCTGGGCGGATTCGTGCCCGCGCGGCGCACCAAGTCGCGTCCCCTCACGCTGCCGAGCCCGGAGACCTACGCCCCGCTGAAGAAGGGCTCGGGCAAGCAGGAGATCGCCACCACCATGGCATTGGTGCGTACGTTCAAGGAACTGTTGCGCGACAAGAACATTGGCAACCGCATCGTCCCGATCATCCCCGACGAGGCGCGCACCTTCGGCATGGACTCGTGGTTCCCGTCGCTGAAGATCTACAACCGCAACGGCCAGCTGTACACCTCGGTGGATGCCGAACTGATGTTGGCCTACAAGGAAAGTGCGCAGGGCCAGATCCTGCACGAAGGCATCAACGAGGCCGGGTCCACCGCCACGTTCACCGCGGTGGGCACGGCGTACTCGACCCACGACGAGCCGATGATCCCGCTGTACATCTTCTATTCGATGTTCGGGTTCCAGCGCACCGGTGACGGCCTGTGGGCCGCCGCCGACCAGATGGCCCGCGGGTTCGTCCTGGGCGCCACCGCGGGCCGCACCACGCTGACCGGCGAGGGGCTGCAGCACGCCGACGGCCACTCGCTGCTGCTGGCCAGCACCAATCCCGCTGTGGTGGCTTACGACCCGGCGTTCGCCTACGAGATCGCACATATCGTCGAGCACGGCCTGCAGCGGATGTACGGCGAGAACAGCGAGAACGTGTACTTCTACATCACGCTGTACAACGAGCCGTACGTGCAACCGGTGGAGCCGGAGAACGTGGATGCCGAGGGCGTTCTGCGCGGCATCTACAAGTTCCGTACGGCACCCGAGGCGCGCAAGCACCAGGCACAGATCCTGGCCTCCGGGGTATCGCTGCCCGATGCGCTGCGCGCGGCCGATCTGCTGGCCGAGCACTGGGATGTGGCCGCCGACGTGTGGTCGGTGACGTCCTGGGGTGAGCTCAACCGGGACGGTCTCGCCATCGATCACCAGGCGCTGCGTCACCCGGACCGCCCCAAGGCCGTGCCGTACGTGACGAAGGCCCTGGAGAGCGCGCAGGGGCCCAAGGTGGCGGTCTCGGACTGGATGCACGCGGTGCCGGAGCAGATCCGGCCATGGGTGCCGGGCACGTACCGGACGCTCGGCACCGACGGATTCGGTATCTCCGATACCCGACCCGCCGCCCGCCGGTACTTCAACACCGACGCCGAGTCGGTCGTGGTCGCGGTCCTGGAGGCGCTGTCGGATGAGGGCGCCGTCGACCGCGACGTCGCCATCCGTGCGGCCGCCCAGTACAAAATCGATGACGTGTTGGCCGCCGACGTGTCCTTCAAGGACACCGGCAGCGCATAACCCTGCTGGCGCGAGCAGACATGTATTGCACATAGAGCGCAGGTCGCGAGTGCAGTACATGTCTGCTCGCGCTTTTTTGTCGACATCAATTGTACTGATCGGTACAGTCGAGATCGCTCGCTCAAACCCCTCGGAAAGGAATCCCCCATGCGGTTCAAAGTTCTCACTGGCACAGCACTTCTGGGCATCGGCTTGGCCGTTGCCGCGTGTAACGCGCCCTCTCGTGACACTCAACCGAGCACGCAGTCACCGCAGGCGATGTCGGCAATGCCGATGACATCGCAGGCCATGGCCGGCGCCACGCGGACAGGTTCGTTCAGCGGAATCGACGGCAAGCACGTCGCGGGCACCGTCACGATCGCCAATGGGCGGGTCAGCTTAACCGGATTCTCCTCCGACAAGGGCCCCGACCTGCACATCTACCTAACCAAGGGCTCAGACCAGAGCGCAGTGAGCACGGGCAAGGAGCTCGGCATGGTCGCCGCCGACGCGGCGTCGCAGACATTCGACGTCAACGGCGCGGACACCTCCATGTACGACACCGTTCTGATCAACTGCGATAAGGCCAAAGAGGCCTTCGGCGCGGCAGCCTTGATGTGAGAACCCACGCACGATGGATCGCCCTTGCCGCGCCGATCGCCCTCGGCGCGGCAAGGGTGGCACTGGGCGCACTGTGGTTGCACGAGGGGATCTTCAAATACAGCGCGCACTTCGGCCGGGCGGACATTCTGCTCATCGCCCACAGCGCGCAGACCAACACCCGCGTGCCGGCGTACTTCACCGTCTTCTCCGACAGCGTGCTTCGCGCCTGGCCGGGCCTTTTCGGCGTCGCCATCCCGCTGTTGGAGACGGCACTCGGGGCAGTCCTGATCCTGGGGCTGCTCCCCCAGCCCGCGGCCATGGTTTCGCTGTTGATGCTCCTGACCTACTGGAGTTCGGACCAACTGATTACCCAGTACCCGGTGATGGCGGCGCTGTCGGCGGTCATCATCGCGTTTCCGGCGCCAAGCGGCCACTACGCAATACGGCGACGCAGACAAGCCAAGGCCACAGCTAATGTTGTCCGGGATGGTAAGTAAGTCACCACAAAGCGCCACCAAGTTGCCCGCGACCGCACACGGCCGCCGCACCCGCGCGGCCATCATCGATGCGGCTGCCCAGATGATGTACCAAAAGGGTGTCGCGGCAACCAGTCTCGACGACATCCTGGCCGCCTCCAATACGGGCAAGTCGCAGCTGTACCACTACTTCAAGGACAGGTCCGACTTGGTGAAGGCGGTCCTGGAACGTCAGACCGAGCTCGTCCTACAGGCACAGCCGACTCTCGCCCAGATCGACTCGATGGAGGGTGTCGAGCAGTGGGCCCAGGCGATCTTGGCCAACCACGAAGTGCCCGGCGGCCCGTTCGGATGCCCGCTGGGCAGCATGGCCGCAGAACTCAAGAACGATCCGGCATATCAGCCCGCACTTGCCGCTGCGTTCCACCAATGGCAGACATTGCTTGCCGACGGCCTGACCCGGATGCAGGATCGCGGGGACCTTGACCGCACCGAAGATCCCCAGCGGCTGGCCGCGACAGTCCTTGCCGCCCTGCAGGGCGGCATGCTGATGGGGCGGGCGACCATGGACATCACCGTCCTGCGCGACAGCATCGATCTGGCCATCGAAGGCATTCGGCGCAGACTGCGCAACTGATCCAAAAGTGCGGACATTTAGCGGTTCCCACCAGGAATCCGGGGTACCTTTTAGGGATGACCGACAATTCGGTGAGCACTCTGCGCGGGTTTCGCGCCACTCGGCAACCGCGGGAGCGAGCCGCGGTGCCCGAGGCACTGCTGCACCGGATCAAGCAGTTCTCCGGACGCCTCTCCACCGAGGCCGTACACGTCATGGAGGACCGGCTGCCGTTCTTCGCCGACCTGGAGGCCTCACAACGCTCCAGCGTGGCGCTGGTGGTCCAGACGGCGATCAACAACTTCGTCGAGTGGATCCGCGACCCCGAGGGCACTGTCGGCTTCACCATGCAGGCCTTTGAGGTTGTGCCCCAGGACCTAGCCAAACGCATCGCGTTGCGTCATTCGGTCGACATGGTGCGCACCGCCATGGAGTTCTTCGAAGAGGTGCTGCCCCTGCTGGCCCGCAATGACGAACAGCTGGTGACGCTCACCGAGGGCATCCTGCGCTACAGCCGTGACCTTGCCTTCGGAGCTGCCAGCGCCTACGCCGAGGCAGCGGAAACCCGGGGCGCGTGGGACTCCCGGCTGGAGGCCACGGTGGTCGATGCGGTGGTGCGCGGTGACACCGGACCGGACATGCTCTCGCGCGCGGCGGCCCTGAACTGGGACACCACCGCGCCGGCGACCGTCATCGTCGGCACTCCCCGGCCAGAAATCATCGCGACGTCAACAACACTGGTGCATGAGGTGGCGCAGCGCCACGGACGTGGAGCACTCGCCGTCATCCAGGGCACCCGGCTGCTGACCATCGTGTCGGGCACGTTCACCACACACGACAAGTTCCTGGCAGACCTGATCAAGGTCTTCTCCGACGGTCCGGTCGTGGTGGGCCCAACCTCCGGAACCCTGAGCGCATCGCACAACAGCGCCGTGGAGGCACTCTCGGGGATGGACGCGGTATCGGGGTGGCGCGGCGCGCCACGCCCGGTGTCCTCACGCGAGCTGCTGCCCGAACGTGCGCTCCTGGGCGATAAGGCGGCCATCGCGGCCCTCAACACCGAAGTGATGCGCCCACTCGCCGATGCCGGACCGGCACTCACCGAAACCCTGGATGCTTACTTAGATTCCGGGGGCGCCATCGAGGCGTGCGCGCGCGCACTGTTTGTTCACCCAAATACCGTCCGTTATCGACTCAAGCGAATCACCGATTTCACCGGAAGAGACCCAACGTCCCCGCGTGATGCCTATGTCTTGCGAGTCGCGGCAACCGTCGGCAGACTGGCCCAGGACCACGCCGACGTTTTCACTCCTGAACCAGGAATCACGCCAGTCACAATCAATGTCATTAAGGCTTAGAACGGCTACTGACCGGTCACCTGCGAGGTCCCACATTTCGAGACGGTATAGATCGGGTCGCATTGGATGCCTTTTTGTAGGCATCCCACAAATACTTAAGACAAGATTCATTTTCTCTTACACGGCGCAAACCGCCCTTCACAGTGTTCTCTTAAACACGTGATCGCGCTGCTTGCTCCCGGACAGGGATCCCAGACCCCCGGCATGCTGACCCCGTGGCTTGAATTGCCCGGTGCCACCGACCAGGTTGAGCAGTGGTCGAAGGCCAGCGGACTCGATCTGGTGCGCCTGGGAACCACGGCCACCGCCGAGGAGATCACCGATACCTCCATCACCCAGCCACTGGTGGTCGCGCTGACCCTGCTGGCCTACGACGAGCTGACCAAGCGTGGTCACCTCAACGCCAAGACCGCCAGCGGCGAAATCATCGTCGCCGGGCACTCCGTCGGTGAAATCGCCGCCTATGCCATCGCCGGGGTCATCTCCGCCGACGACG
The DNA here is from genome assembly GCA_002013775.1 of Mycobacterium sp. D16R18. GTDB lineage: Bacteria > Actinomycetota > Actinomycetes > Mycobacteriales > Mycobacteriaceae > Mycobacterium. The sequence goes on along the minus strand of MAFD01000063.1, from coordinate 2,328 downwards.
CCGTCGCTCTTGCCGCCACCCGCGGCGCTGAGATGGCCAAGGCCTGCGCGCTGGACCCGACCGGCATGTCCGCCGTGCTGGGTGGCGACGAGGCCGAGGTGCTCGAGCGCCTGGAGGCCCTCGAACTGATCCCCGCCAACCGCAACGCCGTCGGACAGATCGTCGCCGCCGGCCGCATCACAGCACTGGAGAAGCTGGCCGAGGATCCCCCGGCCAAGGCGCGTGTCCGCCAGCTCGCCACCGCCGGCGCCTTCCACACCCACTTCATGGCTCCCGCGCAGGAGGCATACGCCGCCGCGGCCGCCGCGATCGCCCCGGCCGAACCGGTCACCACCTTGCTGTCCAACTTCGATGGCACTCCCGTCGCCTCCGGCGCCGATGCCATGGAGAAGCTCATCAACCAGCTCACCTCGCCGGTGCGCTGGGACCTGTGCACCGAGTACTTCAAGACGGCCAATGGCGGAGAGGCCGTCAGCGCTGTTGTGGAACTGCCGCCCTCGGGTGCGCTGTCCGGCATCGCTAAGCGTGAGATGCGTGGCGTCACCAATCACGCCCTGAAAGCCCTCGAAGACCTCGACGCCCTGGCCGAGCTGTAAGCGGCCAAACCACCAAAAAGTAGTACCCCGGATGAGTGGGCAAAGCCGCCCCCTCATCCAGTTTCAAATATCAGAGTTCACCCAACGGCTGCACCTGCAGTCCATAACACCGAAGGGAGCCACCGAGTGGCCACCGCAGAAGAAAAAGATCGCATCGTCGCCGGTCTCGCCGAGATCATCGAAGAGGTCACCGGTATCGAGCCCTCCGAGGTCACCCTCGAGAAGTCGTTCGTCGACGACCTGGACATCGACTCTCTGTCGATGGTTGAGATCGCCGTCCAGACCGAGGACAAGTACGGCGTGAAGATCCCCGATGAGGATCTGGCCGGTCTGCGGACCGTTGGCGATGTCGTCAACTACATCGAGAAGCTCGAGCAGGAAAACCCCGAGGCCGCAGCCAACATCCGCGCGCAGCTGGAGGGCTAGGACCAGTGACAACCCCTTCCACTGCAAACGGTGGCTTCCCCAATGTCGTTGTGACGGCTCTCGCCGCAACGACCTCTATCGCGCCTGACATCGAGGGCACGTGGAAGGGACTCATCGCCGGGGAAAGCGGCATCGAGGTTCTCGAAGACGAATTCGTCGAGAAGTTCGGTCTGCCCGTGTGGATCGGTGGGCACCTCAAAGAGCCCATCGACACCCACATGACCCGGTTGGAGCTTCGCCGGATGGCCTACGTGCAGCGCATGGCGCTGCTCGTAGGCCGTCAGGTGTGGCAGAACGCCGGCACGCCCGATGACATCGACAAGGACCGCCTCGCGGTCGTCATCGGTACCGGGCTCGGCGGTGGCGAGCGCATCGTCGAAACCTACGACACCATGAATGAACATGGCATTCGCAAGGTTTCGCCGCTCGCCGTACAGATGTGTATGCCCAACGGTGCCGCCGCGGTGGTGGGCCTGGAGATCGGCGCCCGCGCGGGTGTCATCACGCCGGTATCGGCGTGTTCCTCCGGCTCCGAGGCCATCGCGCACGCATGGCGCCAGATCGTGATGGGCGATGCCGACATGGTCGTCTGCGGTGGCGTGGAGGGCATGATCGAAGCCCTGCCGATTGCCGCGTTCTCCATGATGCGCGCCATGTCGACGCGAAATGACGAGCCGGAGAAGGCTTCTCGCCCGTTCGACAAGGACCGCGACGGATTCGTGTTCGGCGAGGCCGGCGCGCTCATGGTCATCGAGACCGAAGAGCACGCCAAGGCTCGCGGCGCGCAGATCCTGGCCCGCGTGATGGGCGCAGGCATCACCTCCGACGCGTACCACATGGTGGCCCCGGGCCCCGATGGTGTGCGCGCCGGTGCGGCGATGACCCGCGCGATTCAGACAGCGGGCTTGTCCCCCAAGGACATTGACCACATCAACGCGCACGGCACGGCCACCCCAATCGGCGATATCGCCGAGGCCAACGCCATCCATGTCGCCGGTGTGCAGCACGCCGCGGTCTACGCTCCCAAATCGGCGCTGGGACACTCGATTGGCGCCGTCGGCGCCCTGGAATCGGTGCTCACCGTGCTCGCGCTGCGCGATGGCGTTATCCCGCCGACGCTCAATCTTGACAACCTTGATCCCGAAATCGACCTGGATGTCGTTGCGGGAGAGCCACGACACGGGGATTTTAAATACGCAATCAATAACTCGTTCGGATTCGGCGGGCACAACGTTGCGCTTGCCTTTGGCAAGTACTAAGCACCAGAGAGGCTCACGATGACAATCCTGGCTCCCGAGGCTATCGA
>MAFD01000062.1:0-13763 GCA_002013775.1 Mycobacterium sp. D16R18 | reverse complement strand
GGGACGGGTGGTCCAGGGCCGCGCCGACCAGGCGTGATGGTCGGCGCTGGCCGTCGACGCACGCACGATCTCGCAGCCGGTGGCGTGGGCCGCGGTCGCGGTGGCCGCCGCGAGTTCCGCGGCGATGCGACGTCCGCTCACGGTCTCGGCCTGGGTGTATGGCGGCGCGAGCTCGCCTTCGGGAGGCAAGAGCGCGAGGTAATCGACGAAGATCACCCGTGCCAGCGGTGCGCGATTCCGCACCTGCTCACCCACCGCGCGCAGTGATTCACCCACAACCGCCAGTGCCGCATCCCGCTGGCCGGTGTCGAGCATGTCGACCAGCCCGCCTCCGATCACGGGCAGGGCACGCAGAAGGCGCGGCAGGCACGCGGCCAGCAAGAACGGCACATAACCGACGTCGTTACCGCCGATCGTCACCGTCACCAGCTCCTCGGTGCCATCGAGCGCGCCGATCTGCGGTGCCGCGGTGTTCTGCGGGTCGGTCAGGACATGTGCGGTGGTCGCACCGGAATAGGTGACATCGACCAGCTGATATCCCTTCCGTTCGGCAACGTGGTGCGGATAGTTGCGTGCCGAACGCCCGGCCAATCGAGGTGAGCCTGGCGCACGCGGCAGGATGCCCGGTCCGGCTGCCATCGAACTTCCCAATGCCACATAGCGTCCCGCCATGATCCAAGCCTATCGGCGAATCAACCCGGCGAGCCTGCGCAGTGACGAGCTCACGCCATGAGGCCGCGGATCGTCCAATCGCAGGACCGGCCAGCCTTGTGTGGATGCCATGGCCGCGAGCCGGCCGCGTGGGTTGACCGGGCAGGGCTCTCCGACAAGGGACATCAGATCGATGTCCTCCTCGCCGTCCGCGTAGAAGTAACTGCGTTGTAGATCAACGCCATTGGATTCGCAGAACAGCGCGACCGCGGTTGCCTTGTTGCGTCCCCACACGATGGGTGTGCGGATACCGCCGGTGAGAAGCCCGTCATCATCGAGGTCGAAGTGGTTGCACAGCACGTGGGTTATCCCGAGATGGCGTGCCACCGGTTCGGCGTGGATGGTCAGCGCCGAAGAACTCAGCATCACGGTGTGGCCCTGTTCCTGATGCGCCCGCACACGCTCGCACATCTGCGGATAGATCATCGAGGCGTTGTGCTGGTGGAAGATTCGTTCGCCGACGGCTTCGAGTTCGGACAGCGAGTCACCACGCAGGTATCCCGCAGCGCGTACCACCAATCGCTCGAACTCCATGCGGCCCAGCTTGTAGCGGAAAGTAGCCTCCAGAACCCCGAGAACCTCGCCGATGCTGGCCTGGCCACGGCGCATCCGGTCGCGAGCGTGTGCCGTCGGGGTGAATCCGGCCACGAGAGTGCCGTCCAGGTCGAAGAAGGCTCCTACCTGCGGCCCTGTGGGGCTGAGCGCTATATCGGCCACCGGATCGGGTGCCGGGCTCACCGTCATGTGGGCCAATCTACCGTTGCACGCAACGCGCACCGGCCGTAGGCGACAAGATGGGGCATCCACCCGATAGCGGCAGGCAGGAGCAGTGATGGACCCCCAACCGGATCGGCCGCGCACACCTGCACTGGTCACCAGGCGCAGTGTGCTGTCCGCCGGGGCGGCGTTGACACTCGGCGCGGCGGCGATCATCGGATGTTCAGCAGAAAAATCGGCAGATGAACCGACCGTACCTCGGTGGGAAGACCTGCGCCGCAGACTATCTGGAACTCTCACGGTGCGCGGGGAGACCGGCTCGGCGCAGGCCGCGCTGACGTTCAATCCCCTCTTTGATGTGAATCATCCTGGCGCGGTGGCCTTCTGCACCTCCGAGCAGGATGTAGCGCGTTGCGTGGAGTTCGCATCCAGCTCCGGGATACCCATAGCGGCGCGCAGCGGCGGCCATAGCTATGGCGGTTACTGCGTCCCGAACGACGGCCTGGTGGTCGATCTCGGGCGGATGGCCGCGGTCTCGGTGACCGGGACGCAGGCAACGGTTGGATCCGGCGCGCGTCTGATCGATGTCTACGCAGGTGTCGGGGCTGCAGGCCGGATGCTCGCCGGCGGCTCCTGCCCGACCGTCGGCATCGCGGGGTTGACCCTCGGCGGCGGGGTAGGGGTTCTCACCCGCAAGTTCGGACTCACGTGCGACCAACTGATATCGGCCCGCGCGGTGACCGCCGACGGCGGGATCCGGGTCGTGTCCTCGGATTCCGAGTCCGAGCTGTTCTGGGCCATCCGCGGAGTTGGTGGCGGAAACTTTTGCATTGTCACGGAGTTCACCTTCGAGACCGCTCCGGCCACAGAGCTCACGGTGTTCACGCTCGACTACCCGCCGGGGCACACTGCCGCGATCATGCGCCGGTGGCTCATGTTCATGGACGATGCGCCCGACGAACTGTGGACAACCCTGCACGCCGTCGCCGGAACTACACCGCAATGCCGGATCGTGGGATGCATCGCCAAGACCGAAAATCCACGTGTACTGGTCGATGCTCTCGGCAGCGCGATCGGCATCGGCCCATCCGATCGATTCGTTGCCGACAAGTCCTTTCTCGATGCGATGAATTTCATGGGCGGTTGCTCGACATTGACTGTGGCTCAGTGTCATCCGGCATGGACCGACGCTGGGCCGGGACAGCTGCAGCGCGAGGCGTTTGTGGCGTCCTCCCGCATGGTCCCGGACGCGGCGATCGACACTGCCAGAATCGAGGCACTCCTGGTCGGGGAGCGCGGACTCACCTTCATCTTCGACAGCCTCGGAGGCGCCGTGAGCCGAGTTCCAACCGGCGCCACCGCCTTCCCGCATCGGCGGGCGGCCGCATCCATCCAGATCTACCACGGGGTCGGCGCGGAGCCCTCCGCCGCGTATCGTCGCGTGGACGAGGCGCGTGATCGGCTCGGAGAGATCTGTGGCGCCGCGGCCTACGTGAACTACATCGATCCTCGGCTACCCGATTGGGCTGCAGCCTATTACGGGGACAACCTGGCGCGGCTACGACGCGTTGCCTCCACCTACGATCCGAACGGAGTCTTTGGGTTCAGGCAGGCTGTTCGCCCCTAACCGCGCCGCACGCTCCGCTGTGCCTGTGCAATGAGCTCGCGCCAACGGCCTTCCGCAAGCTCGTACACCGCGGAGTTCCCGCCGTAGGCGCTCGAGATGACGACATCCGGGTCCAGGCTCCCCAACAGTTCCAGGCTCTTCGACAACTCATCGGCAGTGCCGCGCCCGGGGACCAGGAAGGTAGACCATGTGCCACCCTCGGTGGGGAACATGGTGTCCCCGGTGAAGAGGTACTTCTCGCCGTCCGCGCCGGTGACCAGATAGCTTGTGCTGCCGGCGGAATGTCCCGGCGTGGGGATGGCCTCTACGCCGTTGCCGTCCACATGACGTTCGTCGATGGGCACATCAAGGTTCGCGTGCGCACCAATCTCGTTCCGCTCGCGGGCCGATGCGTGCAGTCTCGACCCGAATCGCCGTTTCACGACGGCGAGCATGGGTCCGGCCTCGTCCTGATGCGACAGGTACTGGTGCGCCACCCCGCCCAGCTCTGCGATCACCTCGAAGTCGGCCTCGGTGGCAGGACTGTAGAACAGCATGTTCCCCTCGGGACGGGTCCACAGGTAGGCGTGGGTGGTCAGCCCGGGGAACGGACTGTCCCTGCGTGTCTCCCACAGATCTGATCGAATCTGGCGCACATTCGATGTTTTGGTAGTCATGAGCCCAGTGTTCAACCTCAAGTGAACTTGAGGTCAAGGGTTGAATCCGGATTCTTGGGCCGAGGCTAAGCGCGTGACTTGGCGAGTGCTGCGAGCCTGTCCACCGAGTCCTGCAGTCGCTCCGATGTGGTGCTGCGAGCCCGGGGCAGCCTGTTCTCGTCGGTGAGATTTGTCCAGTCGTAGGTATGGGTCACCCGAGTGCGGCTGTCGCCCAGCGGCTCCAGTTCCCATCGCCACAGATGACCAGGCGGTTTCTTGCCTACCTCCGAGGGTAACCACGCGATCCGGCGCGCCTCCTCGAACTCCACGATGTGGTTGTCGCGAACCGCACCGTTGGTGAGGGTCATCACGAATACATCACCCACGCCGTGAACACGTTGTCCGATGGCTGCCTCGGCAAGGTTCTCGTTGCCATCCCATTCACGCTGCCGTGCGGCATCGGCGATGAGCTCGAAGATCACCGCCGCGGGGGCATCCACGTCGCGACTCGCCGAGACTACTCTGACGTCCTCAGTCATGCGTCCTATCCAACCAGAGATTTGGCGCCTAGCCGATCAACTCGCGAGTGAGTTTGCGCGCCAGTGATATAGCTGCCACGGATTTCTCCATCTTGGACGCGGTCAGCGCGCCGTCGTAAAACAGTTGCACGCGTCGGGCCACGTTGTCGGGGCGTGCAATCCCGGCCTCACGCAGCAGTGCGGTCACGGTCGCACGGAACCACTCACGATGCGCGCGCACCGGTTCCCATTCCGTCCCGGGGAATTCGGTGGCAGCGTTCGCGTACAGACACCCGCGGAAGTTCCTGGCATTCGCGGCAGCGGCGGCCAGATCAAAAAATGTCAGCACTTTTCCGATGGGATCCCGCAGTGTGGCGACCGCCGAGTTCCAGCGGTTGCGATCACGCTGATCCAATTCTTCGAGGTAGGCGACGATGAGCGCATCCTTGGATCCGTAGCTGCTGTACAGACTCGCTTTGGCAACCCCCGCCTCACGCAGGATCTGGTCTATCCCCACCGCTCTAATTCCCTGCGTCGCAAAGAGATCTGCGGCCGCACTCAGCAGTCGATCGGCGGGCGCGAGCACACGGGAAGCCGCGGCGATCTCGGCGCCCGACGGTGCTGTGCTGGAACTCATGCAAGCAGGGTAACTCACCGGGCCTCCATAGACAGACCGGTCTGTCCATGGAACCGTCACCTTCGTCGCACATCGAAGTCGTACACCGAAGTTAGGAAGAGTGACGTGACGCTGCACCTCTACGAGATCGCCCTTACCCCTGCCGATAAGGCTGATGCCACACAACTTCTCAAAGACATCGACGGGCGAGTTCATCGCGGTGGCGGCGAATTGATCGAAGCGCAGGTGACACGCGAAGCTGGCCGTATCTTCGTCATCGCGGAGTTCGATGGCGAGGCGACACCGTTGGACGCGGACTCACTGCGCGTGGAGACGGTTTCGGGACCGCATCCGGTTCGTCTGGTGGGCGCGGACCTGGACCAGCTGAAATCCGTGCGACCGGCCGCCGGATACCTGGTGGAATGGGATCTACCTGCGGACCTGGATATGCAGACCTATCTGGCACGCAAGAAGGCCAAGGCGCCCAAGTACGCCGACGTACCTGAAGTCAGCTTCCTGCGGACCTACGTCCGTGAAGACATGGATAAGTGCCTGTGCTTCTACGACGCTCCCGACGAGGAGGCTGTGCTCCGTGCGCGCAAGGCCGTCGACACCCCGGTCGACAGACTGCATGGACTGGGAGATATCTCGCTATGACGGCCGCCGTGGCCAAGGACATGGACGCGGTACTCGAACGCGTCGGCGATGAGGTGGCCGCGCGTGCAGCCGCTCTCGACGCCGATGAGACTGATGTGCGAGCCGATATAGCCGCTCTGGGCGCGGAGGGTCTGTTCGATGCGGGTCTTGCCGGTGCTGACCTCGCACCCATGGCGCGTGTGATCGAACGGATAGCCACAAGCAGTCTGGCCGTGGGCTTCTCGGCATGGGCGCATCGTATGACCATCGAGTATGTGAGCCTGGCGCCGCGGGCGCTTCGTGTCGCGTATCTGCCCGCCCTGACAGCGGGGCGCCGTCCGGGGGTCACCGCGATGGCAGCCGGTCTCAAACAGGTTGCGGGACTTGGCGAGGTGCCGTTGCGTGCCACGACGCATCCCGACGGCCTACGCATCACCGGCCCGATCCGATGGGCTTCCAACGTGTTCTCCGATGCGCTGATGGTGCTGCCAGCCTGCGGGGCGGACGGCACCACCTTCGTGGTGGCGGTCGACGTCGACGCGGACGGGATACGCATCGATCGACCACCGAACCTGATGGCATTGACGGCGACGGCCTCGACATCCCTGCAACTGGACAACCTCCATGTTCCGGCCGAGAACATCATCAGCGCAGACCTACCAGGCTTCGTCGCCCGAATCCGGCCGGCCTTTCTCCTGCTCCAGACCGCCTTCTGCACCGGAGTCAGCGGCGCGGCACTTGACGGTGCACGATCCGCACGCGGCGAGCTCGCCGGTCAGTTCACCACCGAATTGGGCGAGCTCGCACAGCGGAATCAGGCAGTGCGAGAACGTCTCTATGCCTTTGCGGCGGCACCATCGGCTCCGAGTATCGCGCAGCTTCTCCGCCTCCGGCTGGACGCCGCGGGCCTCGCCGGTCAGGCGTCGCGGTTGGAGGTCACCTTGGCCGGAGGTGCCGGTTACGCGCTGGGAACCTCGGCTAACCGGCGGTTTCGCGAGGCCGCCTTCCTGCCCATTCAATCACCCTCGGAAGGACAGCTGCGGTGGGAACTGAAGCAGTACGAATAACAAACGGCACCAGGTATTTCGGTTCAACAGCCGCCTTCCGTGACATCGATGTCCACGTGACATCGGGCGAGTTCGTGGCTGTCCTGGGCCCCAGCGGGAGTGGCAAATCCACCCTACTGCGCGTACTCGCAGGACTGGAAGAACTCAGCACCGGAACCGTCGTCTGGGCATCGGACGAAGGGAGACCACGAACGGGTGTCGTCTTTCAAGACGCCTTGCTGATGCCGTGGCTCACCGTCGCGGAGAACATCGCGTTCGCCAAGCGATTCGCGGTGCACCGGGGCGGCTTCGACGATGCGTACGTGGATGAGTTGGTGGGGCGTTTCGGGATACGACGGCTCTCGGACCGTTATCCCGATCAGCTGTCCGGCGGCCAGGCCCAACGTGTTTCGATTCTGCGGGCGGTGGCGACGCGTCCGCGGTTGCTGCTCCTGGATGAACCGTTCAGTGCACTGGACCCCGCCACCCGGGCAGATCTACAGTCCTGGCTGGCGGAGCTGGCCAGGGAGTTGGCAGTCACTGTGATCCTGGTGACCCATGACGTCGACGAAGCGTTGACACTCGCGCACAGGGTGATCCTTTTGGGCGACAACGGACGTATACGTCAGCAGTGGTCGCTCGACAACAGTGCCGTGGGGGAGCGAGGCCGGATCCGCCAAGAAATCCTTGCCCAGTACCACCCGGCGGAGGCGGGGAGCGAGTGAGCGGCATCATCTCGCGCCGAGCCGTGCTGGCGGGGGCCGCTGGAATAACGACCACAGCAGGACTTTTCGGTGGCGCAGGGCTGATTCGCGCCGCGGCGTCCGACGCCTCGAACACTACTTCCCAATTGCGCATCGGGTATCTACCGATCACAGACGCGGCACCGCTGCTACTCGCGCACGCCGCGGGGATGTACCCGGCCGGTGCCGTGAGCACCGCCAAACCGGTGCTGTTCCGCAGCTGGGCCGCACTGGCGGAGGCCTTCATGGCACGGCAGATCGATGTGGCGCATCTGCTGATGCCCATGGCGATCCAGCTCCGGCAGGTACTGGGGCACGGCATACGCGTGCTGGGGTGGAACCACACCAACGGATCGGCGCTCACCGTGGCCCCGGATATCGAGCACTTGGAGGATCTTGCCGGCACCCAGGTGGCCATTCCATTCTGGTGGTCTATCCATAACATTGTCTTACAAGAGCTGTTGCGCGGCCACGGTTTACGGCCGGTTGTCCGGAGCGCCGCCTCTCGCGGCCAGCGCACCGTTGAGCTCGTCGTGATGAGCCCCTCCGATATGGTGCCGGCGCTGGCCAACCGATCCATCGGGGGATACGTCGTCGCCGATCCGTTCAACGCCATCGCACAGATCAAGAAGATCGGGCGGATACACACGTTTCTCGGCGATGTGTGGCGCGACCATGCCTGCTGTGTCCTAGTCACACGCGATGACGTGATCGCCCGCCGCGCGTCGGCGGTTCAGGGTGTCACCGACGCGGTGGTGGCTGCCCAGCTGCGGATCGATGGCGACAGAAAGTCGGCGGCGAGCATGCTCGGCGGCGGAAAGTACCTGCCGCAACCGGTGGCGGCGGTGCAGACGGCGTTGACCTACCCGAATCCGCCCTACCCGCTGAAACATCCGGACTGGCACCCGCAGCGTCTCGGCTTCCAGCCCTTTCCCTATCGGAGCTTCACGCAGCGCTTGGTCGAGTCGATGCACGACACCGTCGTTGATGGCGACCGCGGATTCCTCGACCGGCTGGACTCGGCACGTCTACATGACGACCTCGTCGACGACACCTTCATCCGCAGCGCAATCGCCACACACGGGGGACCTGAAGCCTTCGGTATCTCGGCCGATTTCACCCGAACAGAACAGGTACAGGCATTGTGAGCACCATCGAGAGCACGCCCACGATCATCCGCGACGGCGCAGCCCCACCACGGAAACCGCGAGTGCTCAGCAAGGTCTGGCCTCCGGCACTGGCCATCACCGCGAGCATCGCCCTCTGGTGGTTTGCGAGCTCGGTACTCAGCCAACCCCATTCGCTGCTACGGCAGACGGGTCCGGACAAGGCGCTGCCCGCGGCCATCGATCTGCTGAATCGTGGCGTATTACTGCCGGATGTCGGAGTCAGCCTGTGGCGGTTGTTGATCGGACTGAGCCTAGCCGCCGTGATCGCCGTCCCAGCGGGTCTGCTGCTCGGTGTGAGCACCACCGCCGAACGTGCCACACGTCCGGTGATCCAGTTTCTGCGGATGATCTCGCCGCTGTCGTGGACGCCGATCGCGGTGGCCGTGTTCGGGATCGGTAGCCAGCCGGTCATCTTTCTCATCGCCGCGGCGGCGGTGTGGCCGATCCTCATCAACACCACGGCGGGCGTCCACGGCATCGAACCCGGGTATCTGCATGTAGCACGGTCCTTTCATGCCACGCGCACCGAGCTCCTCACCACAGTGATACTCCCGGCCATCCGGGGCAACGTTCAGACCGGGGTGCGCATCGCCCTGGGCATCGCCTGGGTGGTTCTTGTTCCCGCCGAAATGCTGGGCGTGCGATCAGGTTTGGGCTATCAGATTCTCAACGCACGTGATCAGCTGGCTTACGATCAGGTGGTGGCCGTCATCCTTGTGATCGGTGTGCTCGGCTACGCCCTGGACCTGGTGGCGCGACGAGTACTGGCACCGAGGTTTCGCGCACCTAGTGCCGGGTAGGCTCACACAAGCCGTACTACCCGATAGCAGAGGTGGTCCAGATGAACACGCTCGCACGCCGACTGATGATCGTCGCCGCGGGAACGATACTCCCGCTCGCCGCGGTGTCCGGCATCGCACCGGCCTTCAGCTCGGCAGATCCCATAGTGCCTAACTGTCCGGACGGATGGTGGGACCCGGTGGCCAATACCTGCCGGCCAGCAGTAGCGACAACGCCGTTGAACTGCGATAACGGTTGGTGGTGGGACCCGGTGGGCAACGTGTGCCGCCCACCGGTCATTCCACCTCAGTAGAGCGGTCTTACGTCGCCAGGGCAGCAGTGGTCGCGGCGAACATGGTCGTCTTGATGGCGCCCAGGGTTCCGCTGCCCTTACCGATCAGCGGACTCATCAGATCGACTGCGACCCTGAGTACTTCGTCTTCGGAGGCGGCCCGGTCGGCCAGACCCGCGGCCACGGCGGCGTCTCCGCCGTACCGGTGCCCGGTGGTCATGGCGGTGACGGCCGTCTGCGGGGTCACCTTGGCCTGGATGAGACTCGCCATTCCGGGGGTGAATGGGATGTTGATATCGACCTCAGGGAAGCACAAATACCCACGGTCGGATCGCATCACCCGATAGTCGTGGGCGACGGCAAGCATCGCCCCTGCCCCGAACGCGTGACCGTTGACCGCGGCGACGGTGGGCAGCGGGAGGGTGAGAACGCGGCTGAAGAGCGCGTGCACGCGGCCGACGTACCAATCACTCTGGTCACCGTGGGACAGAAGCCAATCCAGATCGAGTCCGTTCGAGTAGAACTTTCCGGTTCCCACAGTGACCAATGGTTTGGCATGCGCCAGCGCATCGTCGAGGAGCCCATCGACGGTATCGAGCCAATCGGGGGAGAAGCGGTTTTCGTCCACGCCGAGGTTCAGAACCGCGATGGTGTCCTGAAGTTCGAGGGTGGGGGTCATCCCGTGTTTCCTTTCATATGGGCGCCCTTCGTTTTTGGGCGCACTGGTGGTGGATCGAGAGCAAGAATGGCGCGCACCGCGGCCTCCAGACGGGACCGTGCCGCCGCATCGGGGCGGCGGCGCCCCCGCAACAGGAGACCGGTCGGCAATCCCACGACGCAGTCCTCGATGACCTGAACCGCGCGACCGTCCTCCCGGTCCCACAGGGCTCGGGACAACAGAATGAACAACGCGACGAGCATGGCGTCGACGCCTGCCATGGCGTCGGCGACGTCATCAGGAACATCGGGTCCCAGCAGGTCCTCGCGCCGTACGCCGAGCACAAGCCGCGAGGACTCGGGGAATCGTTCGGCGAAGACGGCGGGTGTGTCGGCGGCCGCGACAACGGCGTTTACCGCGGTGACGTGGATAGGCGCACCCGCCGCACCCGCCGCGAACGCTGTATCGACGGCATCGCGTTGAATGGCGAGAAACCGCTCCGCGGCGCGCAGCCAGGCCCGTCCGATCATCGCACCACGCGATCCGAAGGCATGGTAGATGGCGCCATTGGAAATCCCAGTCACCTGCGAAACCGCTCGGATCGTCACCGCCGCCGGGCCCTCGCGCACCGCTATCCGCTCGGTGGCGTCGAGCAGATCGTCGACGGAGTGAATACGCGGACGTGGCACACACAGAGGGTAACAGAGCATTTGCTCCATTATTTATCGCGCCTTGTGCTAAGAGAAACATCATGTACTCTCATCTAGAGATACATGTTGTTTCTCATTCTTCGGCCATTTCAGGAGTCCCGCATGACGGTAAACGCACAGTTCGACGCATCGCCTGACGTGCCGTTCGGCCATCTAACGTCGTCGAAATGGACGAGATAATCCCAGGGGCGTCGGAGCAGGTTCTGGATCTCCTGGCGGGAGGGGCGCCGCAGCACTTGCCGCGGCACCGGCACCAACTGTCCCGAAACGACGTGCTGCAGGCGCAGCGAGCCAGGATCTCCGCGGCAGCGATAGAACTCTTCGCGGAAGCCGGCTACGCCTGCACCACCGTTCTTCACATCGCGCAGAAGGCGGGCGTTTCACGCAAGACCTTCTACGAGCTGTACTCGAGCAAGGAAGCTGTCTTCCTTGATGCCTACCAGACACTTGGCGCACTGCTGAAGAAGCTGGGGTTGAACGCTCCGGCTGAACAACGGTCCTCCGCAAGCCTTGAGCAAGTCGCTGTTTCCATTGCGACGCTGTTAAAAACCATGGGAGCCAATGGATCTGCCACCCGGATGTTCTATTTAGAGGCGTTGGGCGCGGGCCCCCGGGTGCGAGCGCGACGTAACGACGCTATCGATGAGTTCACGGCGGCGATCGCTCCAGGCATGCGGGAGCTGCGCCGCTCCGCCGACCCGACCCTGCCGCCACTCGGGCACAGGCTCCCTCACCTCATTGTCGCGGCATGCATTGAGCTGATCACCGAATTTCTCGCAGACCATGATCCCAACGAATTACCCACGCTCACTTCAGATCTCACCGAGGTTGTGCGTGCCATCGCCATTCCAACCTATCCGGAACAGAAGTCATCCACCCGCACGAAGGGATAAGCAGTGTCCAGACGTCTTACCGGCCTCCTCCAGAAGAACTCCCGGCTTGCCGACGCTGTGGGCATTACAGGGGCCGCGATAGTCATCGTGGCGACACTCCTGGCACTGTCAGTCTTTCCCGATGCCTCCGCCCGTAATCCAGTACGCGACTTCTACAACCACTGGTCGGCATGGGTGCTGTTCGGTCTCGTCGCATTGACGGTGTTCTTCTTCGGACAGATCTGGTCGCTCGGCTGGCTGACAGCGGCAATACGGCGTGTCGAGGGAATTGGGCCGTACACATGGATCACTTTCGGTGCCGAGCTGATGTTCATGACGGTCTTCAATGTGGAGATCGGGGTGTGGGCCACCGCGCATCTATTGGCCGACCGAATCGGTGATGAGGCGCTCTACGTGCTTCATGTCGCGGGGTTCGTGATCGCGGCGCCAGTGGCATTTGCCGGGATGGCCTACTTTGCGGCCATCATCGCGCTGCAGCGTGCCACCTCGATGTTCCCCACTTACCTGGTCGTCATCGCCGCGGTGGCGGTGGTGGGGAATTTCGGTGCGGTCGGGGGACTGTTCACGGTTTCCGGTCCTCTGAATGCCGCCAACGGCGCGATCGCAATCGGCGGGCCGATGCTGGTCTGGAGCTTGTGGTACGGGGCGCTTCCGGGGTGGTACGTCCGGCACCAGGCGGCGCGAGAAGAACGCGCTCCGGTCACCAATTCACCTTAAGTACTACCGCAAGTAGTAACTACGTACTACCCTCCGTAGTAGGCACAAAGTCTCTTCTCAAGGGAGCAGCTATGGGTCAAGCAACGGAGCTTGCCGAGGCGGTCGATTCGCGCTACCACGCGGCCGCGGGCCTGCGAAGACAGATGAACAAGGTCTTCCCGACGCACTGGTCATTCCTGCTGGGTGAGATCGCACTGTATAGCTTTGTAGTGCTGCTGCTCTCGGGCATCTATCTGGCCCTGTTCTTCGACCCATCGATGGCCGAGGTCACCTACAACGGCGTGTACCAGCCGCTGCGCGGCATGCAGATGTCCAAGGCCTACGAGAGCGCCTTGGATCTGAGCTTCGAGGTTCGCGGCGGTCTGTTTGTGCGCCAGATCCACCATTGGGCTGCGCTGATGTTCGCGGCCTCGATCGTCGTGCACTTGGCCCGGGTCTTCTTCACCGGGGCGTTCCGCCGCCCGCGTGAGGCCAACTGGGTGATCGGTTCGCTGCTGCTGATTCTGGCCATGGCGGAAGGGTTCGCGGGTTACTCACTGCCCGATGATCTGCTGTCCGGTACCGGACTTCGCGTGGTCACCCAGGGCATGATGTCGCTACCGATCCTCGGAACCTGGATGCACTGGGCGTTGTTCGGTGGCGACTTCCCCGGAAACATCGTGCTACCAAGGCTTTACGCCCTGCATGTGCTGCTCATTCCCGCCATCATGATCGCACTCATCGGCGTGCACCTGGCGCTGGTGTGGTATCAGAAACACACGCAATTTCCGGGTCCGCGTCGCACCGAATCCAATGTTGTCGGGGTGAGGATCGTTCCGGTGTTCGCCATGAAATCCGGCGCGTTCTTCGCCGTCGTGACGGCTGTTCTCGCGCTCATGGGCGGCCTGCTACAGATCAATCCGGTGTGGAACCTCGGGCCCTACAAGCCATCCCAGGTAGCGGCTGGATCACCACCCGACATCTATCTGATGTGGACCGACGGTCTGCTGCGGCTCGTCCCGGATTGGGAGCTGTACATCTTCGGCTACACCGTGCCCGCGGTGCTGTGGGGAGTGCTGGGCATCATGCTCGCGTTCGCGGCGATTGTCGCCTGGCCATGGATCGAGAGACGCATCACCGGCGACGATGCGCATCACAACCTGCTGCAGCGTCCGCGTGATGCTCCGGTACGCACCGCCATTGGGGCAGCGGCCTTTTCGCTGTACATTCTGCTCACGCTGTCGTGCATCAACGACATCATTGCGCTGAAGTTCCACATCTCGCTGAACGCGACGACATGGATCGGCCGCATCGGC
>MAFD01000061.1:0-13868 GCA_002013775.1 Mycobacterium sp. D16R18 | reverse complement strand
GCGGGGGTGGGGTAAGGACTACTACCAGCGCATCGGGGTGTCGTTCGAGCTGCCCAACCACTATCAAAAGCTCACCGCGCTGGAGAACCTGCAATTCTTCGCGTCGTTGTACGCGGGACCAACGCTCGATCCCATGGAGCTGCTGGACTCGGTGGGTCTGGCCGACGACGCGAATACCCGTGCGGGTGCCTTTTCGAAGGGCATGCAGATGCGGCTGACGTTTGTGCGGTCGCTCCTCAATGATCCCGAGCTGCTGTTTCTGGACGAGCCGACCTCTGGGCTGGACCCGGTGAATGCCCGCAAGGTCAAGAACATCGTCCTCGATCTGAAAGCGCGCGGCCGCACCATCTTTCTCACGACGCACGACATGGCGACCGCGGACGAACTGTGCGACCGGGTGGCCTTTGTTGTGGACGGCCGGATTGTTGCGTTGAATTCTCCCGCCGAACTCAGGCTTGAGCACGGTCGGCGTTCGGTACGTGTCGAGTATCGGGGTGCTGCAGGGGAACTCGCCGGACAGGACTTCCCGCTGGACGGGCTGGCCGATGATGAGGCCTTCCACAAGGTGCTGCGTGGACATTACGTGGAGACCATCCACAGTGCGGAGGCCAGCCTCGACGATGTCTTCGTGGCCGTCACCGGAAGGCAGCTGGCATGAACCGATTTGCCCAGGCGCTGCGCCTGGAACTGACCCTGCAGGTGCGGCAGAAGTTTCTGCATGCCGCTGTCTTCTCCGGGTTCATCTGGCTGGCCGTGCTCCTGCCCATGTCGCAGGCTCTCCGGCCAATTGCCGAGCCCTACATCTTGGTCGGTGACATCTCGATCATCGGGTTCTTCTTCATCGCGGGCACCGTGTTCTTCGAGAAACAGGAACACACGCTGGGAGCGGTCATTTGTACCCCGTTGCGATTTCGTGAATACCTGGCGGCCAAACTCACCGTGCTGCTCGCGATCTCGGTGGTTGTTGGGGTAGGGGTGTCGACTATCGCCAACGGCCTTCACTACCGGATCGTGCCGCTCATCGTCGGGGTGGTGCTGGGTGCGCTCATCATGCTGCTCAGTGGATTCGTCAGCTCCCTGCCGTTCGCGTCGATTAGCGACTGGTTCCTTGCGGCGACCATCCCGTTGGCCATCCTCTCGTTGCCGGTCCTGGGCTTTTCGGGTATCTGGGCCACGCCGTTGCTGTATGTGATTCCTACCTACGGCTCCCTGCTGCTGTTCGGCGCGGCCTTCGGGCAGGTGACGCTGACCGGGTGGCTGGCGCTGTATGCCGTCGCCTATCCGGTGATCTGTATCGCGGGTCTGTACTGGGCGGGCAAGGCCGCCTTCGGCACGTACATCGTGGCGAAGTCCGGAGGAATGTGATGATCCCTGTGCGGGTATGGGCCGCATTCGGCCGCAATGATATTCGCGGAACCTACCGCGATCCGCTCCTGGTCATGGTGGTGCTGGCCCCGGCCATCTGGACCACCGGGGTGGCGGTGCTGACTCCACGTGCCACCGAAATGCTCGCCAGCACTCGGGGATTCGACCTGGTGCCGTACTACCCGCTGGTACTGACGGCCTTCCTGCTACTTACCAGCATCATCATTCCCGGGGCGCTGGCGGCGTTTCTGGTGCTCGACGACGTCGACGCCGGGACGCTGACAGCACTGCGGGTGACCCCGGTGCCGTTATCGGGGTACTTCCTTTACCGGGCCACCACCGTCATCGTGGTCACCACGGTCTACGTGATCGCGACGTTGTCGCTAGGCGGGATCCTGGAGCCGGGGGTGTTGCCTGCACTGATACCGATTGGGATTCTCTCGGGACTGTCTGGGGTGGTGACTCTGTTGCTGGTGATTGCCTTTGCCAACAACAAGATTCAAGGTCTGGCCGCGGTTAGGGCGCTGGGTATGCTGATCGCCGGACTGCCCTGCCTGCCATGGTTCATCCACTCGAACTGGGGTTATGCGTTCGGTGTGTTGCCCCCCTTCTGGGCGGCCAAGGCATTCTGGGTGGCCAGTGACCACGGCACATGGTGGCCCTATATCGCGATCGGGGCCGTCTACAACCTGGTGGTCGCCTGGGTGCTGTTGCGGAGATTCGTGGCCAAGAGCGGCTAGGCCGGGATCCAGTTACCGTGGAACTGAAACGGTATCCGTGCTGGAAGATGAACGGTAGCAAGCTTTTCCATCGACTGAGCGTCGATAATCAACATGTTACTCAGCCGGGTGCTGCGATCGTATTCGTATCCGATGAGCACCCCGTCGCCCTCCTCGGCATTCACGGAACGGGGCACGGGGGAGAATTCGCCCGGTATGTGTCCGGCCTCCAGCTTGTGTTCGGTGGTGCCGCCGTTGTCGAGGTCGTAGCGGATCAGTGAGGCACGCGCGTCATCGAGGCTTTCCAGGGTGTCGATATCGGTGTCGCCGACGCTCGTGGTGAAGCCGTATCGGTGTGGCAGGCTGACCCGGCGCGGGTCGACCATGGGGAACTCCTGAAGGCGCTCGTCCGTCCACGATTCCTTGACCACGCCGGCTTCCAGATCGACTTCCCACCGGTGCAGCCGTGGCCGTCCCGTCCCCAGCACGTCGGCGATGTTGTACTCCGCGTCATCGTCGGGGCCGGTGATGCGGCAGGCGTCGATGACGATGGTGCCGTTCTCCTCGTGGGCGTTGAGGGTGTGGAACACGTAGCACGGTTCGATCTCGAACCAGCGCACCGTCGCGGGTCCCTCACGGGGAATCACCCCAATTCGGCTGGGGTGCGAGCTCTTCCACCGCAGCGGTACCTCGGCCGTCTTGGGCAGGGGTGCCCGGGCCACCAGCGGGCCGAACAACGCGGGCGGCTCGAATCGGCCCAGGAGCCCCGCCGCCATCCGGGTGATGAACTGCGGTGTCGCCGAGGGCGCGGCCTTGCGCGTGAGCTGGTTGAGGTCGATCACCAGCGGGCAGTCGAAGATCATCACGTAGTTCTCGCTCAGGGCGATGTCGTGCAGTAATGGCCGGCCCGGTACATCGAGTGGCACGCTCTTGCGCACCGTCCCGTGGGAGTTGATGACCACATAGCGCGCCACCGCCGGCCCGACGAGTTGGTAAGTGACAGCGTGCAACTCGCCGGTCACCGGATCCAGCTTGGGATGTCCGGTGTATCCGCCTTCCAGTGTTCGGCCGAAATCGCAGGTTCCGATGGTTTCCAGCTCATCGTTCAGCTCGTAGGGCGCGACACCGCCCTCGGCGCTGACGATCGTCTTGCCGGCGAAGCCATAGACGTTCGTCTGCGGGGACACGGTGGTCACACCGGCGCGATAGTTGGCAGGCTTCGGCTTCTCGCCCAGCAGTCTGGACACCTTCGGTGTGCGTACCCACCGGCTGCGATACCACTCGGCGCGGCCATCGCGCAGCCGCACGCCGTGCACCATGCCGTCGCCGGTCACCCCGAACACCGAGTAGTTGTTGGGGTCATATTGCCCGGGAAGCGGATTGGGGCCAGTGCGCACGTAACGGCCGGTCAGGAATTTCGGTATCTCACCGGTCACGCGTAGGGCGGTCGCTGTTGTCTCCCGATCGACCGGGAGTACATGCTCGTCCGTGAGTAGATCTATTTCCATGTCGACATCCTTTGGCTGCACCATCGAAGCTAGAACGTAAAGTCAAGCTCGACGGTAGACCGCATGAATGGGTATGGCAAGAGCCAAATCCGGTGGCGCCGCGAGAGGGGCGTGGGTCAGGTGGACTCCGGATAGGCGGCGCTGATGCCGGCGACGATGTACGCCGCGCAGGTACGCACCGCGACCTCGGGGTCGATGTGGTGAGCGATGGCCGTCAAAACTCCCGACCTGATGGCTTGCGCACTCATGGTCGCCAGCAGCAGGCGCCGGTGCGTCTCGGTCTCGTCGTGCACCGGCTCCCAGAGGTCGAGGATGCTCATGATCCGGGACACGGCATCGGTGAGCACCTGCTGATCAAACCCGGGGACATGCGGCGCGGTGGAATCGGCGAGTAGGCGCATACCCAGTGGGCGGGCGGCGGCATGGATGAAGAATGGCTTGAGGGCATCGCTCAGCGACGCCGCCGGGTCATTCAGGTCGACATTCTCGGGCATCGACACGTCGTCGAAGATCGCGCGCATCAGGGTTGCCTCGCGCCCGACCAGTCGGATGAGCAACCCGTCCTTGGAGCCGAAGTGTGCGTAGAGCGTCTGTTTGGTCACCTGGCCGGAAGCCACGATCTGGTCCATAGTGACTGCCCCGCAACCCTGTTCGGCTACAACCGGTAACACCAGATCGAGTAGTTCGTCATCGGTGGGCCGATAGCCGGGGCTGCGTGACGTCACGTCAGTACCGTAACCGCTTGGGGCGGCGGTTAGTCGAGCACTTTGATGGATAGCGTGGGCTTTGGGGTGTCCCCGTGCTCCAGCCGGTCCCATACCGCGTCGATCAGGGGTTGCAGCAGGAGGGCGCCCATTTGCCGAACCATCACGGAAACCACCTGAGTGGACTCGGCGCGATCGGTGGGGGCCATGCCCTCCTCGCGGAGGGTGGCCACCTCGTCGCGCGTCAGCTGAATCAACGCATTCAACATGCTCAGCTGTTCTTCGGAGGGCTCGAGCACGGCCCGACGCACGTAGTTCACGATCGGGGGATTCGCCGTGAGCATCGCGATGACAGCGGCATCGCGGGCCGCGGCGAGCTTGCGCGGGTCCTTCTCCTCGTCGACGGAGCGCAACGCCTCAACGTGGTAGTCGACGACCAGCTGATCAACGGCCTCGCGCAGACCGGCCTTGGTCTTGAAATGGTGTTGCACCAGCCCGAGTGTCACCCCGGCCTCGGATGCGACCGCGCGCAACGAAATTCGTTCCTCGCCGTACTGGGCATACAAATCTAGCGCGGTGTTGCGAATGCGCGCCTTCGCGGTCAGGTCCTCGTCGGCCGCGCGCGGGTTTGCCATGGGCCTCATCGTACCGCACCCCTTTACAAACGAATCTGAAACGATACACTTGTATCGTTTCGACGAGGAGGTCAAGGAAGATGTCCGCACTATTCCCGTCCTATCGCGCGTCCTGGGAGACTGATGCGCATCGCGACCTGCGCAAGCATGCCGCCGAGTTTCTGCGCAAGGAGTCCACGCCCAACCAGGAACGCTGGAGCGCGCAGCACCAGGTGGACCGCGAATTCTGGAACAAGCTGGGCGACGCCGGTCTGCTCGGCCTGGACCTGCCCGAGGAATACGGCGGTGCCGGAGGCGATTTCGGGTTCTCAGCGGTGGTCGCCGAGGAGCTGGCCCTTGCCCAGGACACCGCGACGGGCTGGGGCGTGCACTCGCCGATTGTCGCGCACTACATCAACACCTATGGCAACACCGAGCAGAAAGCTCGCTGGATGCCGGGCATCATCAGTGGTGATCTGGTGCTGGCCATCGCCATGACCGAGCCCGGAACCGGATCCGATCTGCAGGGGGTTCGCACCAGCGCGGTCCGGGATGGCGATCACTACGTGATCAACGGCTCGAAGACGTTCATCTCCAACGGCACACACTGCGACCTGCTGGTGATCGTGGCCAAGACCGATCCATCCCAGGGCGCCAAGGGGATATCGCTCATCGTTGCCGAGACCAAGGACCTGCCCGGATTCGAGCGAGGCCGGGTGCTCGAGAAGGTGGGGCAACACGGGCAGGACACCCGCGAGCTGTTCTTCAGCGATATGCGTGTGCCGGTGGCCAACCGGCTCGGGGAGGAAGATGGCCAGGGGTTCATCCAGCTCATGACTCAGCTGGCGCGCGAGCGCCTCATCATCGCCTCGGGGAACGCCGGCATGGCCGAGGCCGCGGTGCTGGAGTCGATCAAGTACACCAAGGAACGTGAGGCATTCGGCCAGCCGCTCATCAAGTTTCAGAACACCAGGTTTCAGCTGGCCGAGCTGAAGGCCGAGGTGCTGTCCATCAAGACAACCGTCGACTGGTGTATCCAGAACTACATCGACGGCGCCAATGACCCCGCGACCGCCTCCATCGCCAAGCTGGTGGCCACCGATAAGGGGGTTGCGGTGGTCGATCGGTGTGTCCAGTTCTTCGGCGGATACGGATACATGATGGAGTACCCGATCGCCCGGGCGTACGCCGCCGCGCGCGTCAACAAAATCTACGGTGGCACAAGCGAAATCATGAAAGAACTCATCTCTCGGTCTCTGTGACCAGACGCGACAAGGAGTGACAATGAAGCAGCAGAACAGAGCATTCGTCGTCGGCGTCGGCATGACGAAGTTCGAGAAGCCGGGGAGTCGCGAGGGCTGGGATTACCCGGCCATGGTCAAGGAAAGCGGAACCAAGGCGCTTGACGACGCCGGGGTCCGGTACGAACACATTGAGCAGGCCTTCGTCGGAAACGTCTATGGCGACTCGTGTTCCGGGCATCGCGCGCTCTACGAACTGGGCCACACCGGCATTCCGATCTACAACGTCAACAGCAACTGCTCGACGGGATCGACCGCACTGTTCATGGCGGCCAACGCCATTCGTAGCGGCCAGTCCGATGTCGTCATGGCCGCCGGGTTCGAGAAGATGGAGCGCGGCTCGCTGAGCATGAAGTTCACCGACCGCGAGTCGCCGTTGATGCCGCAGCTCAAGCGTCTCGGTGAACTGACGCCGCCGCAAATGCCCATGACCGCATGGATGTTCGCCGCCGCGGCCGAGGAGTACATGCGCGAGTACGGCCTGACCGCCGAGCAGCTGGCGTGGATCGGCTACAAGAACCACAAGCACTCGGTGAACAACCCGTACAGCCAATTCCAGGACGAATACTCGCTGGAAGACATCCTGTCGTCGCGCAGCATCGTGGCGCCGCTGACCAAGCTGCAGTGCTCACCGACCTCCGATGGGTCCGCGGCGGCCATCGTGGCCAGTGAGGAGTTCGTCGACAAGCACGGACTCGCCGACCAGGCCGTCGAGATCGTCGGGCAGGCCACCGTCACCGACCGGGCCGATACCTTCGACGGCACCGCGGCGGGCATCGTCGGCGCGCACATGAACAAGGCGGCGATCGCCGCCGTGTACGAGCAGGCGCAGATCGGCCCCGAGGACATCGACGTGGTGGAGTTGCATGACTGTTTCTCGGCCAACGAGATTCTGGTCTATGAGGCGCTCGGTTTCTGTGAGCAGGGTGAGGCAGGCAAGCTGATCGACAACCAGGACACCACCTTTGGTGGCAAATGGGTGGTCAACCCGTCGGGCGGCCTGATCTCCAAGGGACACCCGCTGGGCGCCACCGGGCTGGCGCAGTGTGCCGAACTGAACTGGCAGCTGCGCGGGCAGGCCGACAAGCGTCAGGTCGCCGGCGCGGCCACCAAGGACGGCGTGGCCTTGCAGCACAACATCGGGCTCGGCGGTTCGGTGGTCGTCACGGCGTACCGCCCGGCTCAGCGCTAGGCGGCGCGCACCAGCCCGGACCGGGCGAACCGGCCGGCGGGGGAGAACCGCTCCAGGATGGCGTCGGCGGGTTCCCCCGCCCACTCGGTGATGAGCTCCTTGGCCGTCTCGATCGAGGTGACCCTCTCGAAGGGCTTCGGATCGTCGAGCAGGCTGAACAGTTTGGATGCGAATCCCTCGTGGACATGACCCGCCGCGAAGAACAGGTCGCCGTAGTCGTGCAGCTCGTCATCGCCGAGGTAGAGCCTGGTGACCAACTGCGCGGCGCGCGCCCGCCGGTCGTAGAACTCCTCGAAAGCGGCAGTGAGCCAGGCGGTGTCGAAGGGCCCATCATGCGCGGCGGCCTGGTGGACCAGTGCTGCCGCCTGAACCAGGCCGCCCTGCGCGCCCTGCCCGGCGATCGGGTCATAGGCCACCGCGGTGTCACCGAGTGCCGCCACGGGATGTCCGCCGGCGGTGTGCCCCACGCCGCGCCGCACCAGCTGGGTAACCGCACCGGTGATCCACGAATGCGGGTCTTCCTCGATGACGTTGAGCGACAACACTTCCGGCAGATCCCAGTCGATGTACTCGCGATGCACGTCGGTGACGGCTTCCAGCGCGGAGGCGGCGCTGTCGACGGCGGCGTACCGCCGTTCCCAGTCGCTACCGGGTTTGGCCCAGGTCAAGAACGACCAGGACGGTCCGGCGTCCTTGTGTAGGTACGGACCCCACCACGCCTCGCCCTGATCGGTAATGAATGAGAACGCGCTGTGGCGTCCACCGGCCGGTCCACGGTGGGCGAAGACATCGGGCCCGTGCCCCAGGCCCGCGACCGTCAGCATCAGCAGCCGCCGCTGTGGGCGGTCGTACACCGTGCGGGAGACATCCACCGGGAACAGCGAGGACAGACCGCCGCGGCCTGTCGCCACCAACGTCAGGTCGTGGGCGGCGGCGATCGCGTCAAGCTTTTCTGGATTCACCGGTTCCACGACGAAACGCCCGCCGCGTTCCTGGAACTGGGTGAGGCGATCATCGGCCTTGAGCCGGGTGTCGACGGCGACGCCCTGAGTACCGCGGTCGAAGTCGGCGTCGAAGGCGATGACCTCGGGGCGGCCGGGTTCGTTGCCGTCGACCAGGCGCACACTGAGCCCTGTGGAGGTGGGGCCCGGCTCCAGGTAGTTGGTCAGCCCCAGGCTCGCCTCGGCACGCTGCGCTTCGCCGAAGATCAGCGCGGTGCCGGTCGCGGGCACATCTTCCCGTAAACTTCTCTGATCGCGGTCGCTATAGATTGTGACGTCAAAACCTTTGTCCAGCAGTCCCAGTGCCGCCGTGGCGCCGGTCTGGCCCGCACCGATGATCGCCGCCTTGCGCCCGTGTGGTGTCGTCATGCCCGTCACTATCGGCGTGCGACCTTGTGCGCGAAAGGCACCTGCTCATGGTGATTGCAAGGGCCATAATCGGGTGTGCACAACCGGCAGCAGCTAGAGCCAGGGTTTCAGTACCTCCTGGTTACCGACGCGCTTCGCGGCGCCGGGCAGTTGAGGCAGCTCAAGGTGGGCATCGGGCTCTTGTGCTTCTCCATCGTGATTCTGGCGGGAGCCACCCAGTTCAACCCGTTGGGCCCGCATGGGCTGTGGCCTCGCACGATCCAGGCCATCGCGGCCGCTATGGCTGTGATCGTGGGCCTGTGTTGGATCATGTTTCCCTGGCCGAGTCGGCGCGGCATGGTGGCGTTCGTGGCCTGGGCGGATGTGACATTGGCGATTGCGGCAGCCCTCTTTTCCGACCCCACGGCCAGGCTTTGTGCGGTCGCATACCTGGGCCTGGTGGGCCTTCTTCCCACCTTCTTCCTGGGTAGGCGCGCCTTGGTGATCCACTGTGGGTTTGCCCTGGCGTTGTTTGGTGTGGTGGTGGCGGTGAACGTCTTGGTTGACGGGGCGACGTTGTCCGCGCAGTTCACCTACGGCGCACCCGCGCTATCCGCGGTGGTGCTGATGCCAGTCATCATCCAACTGGTCCTGGAAGGAGGCCGCGACTCCATCCTGGCCGCGGCAGTCTCGGCAAACCGAGATCCGCTGACGGGTCTGTTGAACCGTCGCGGCGTGACGACGGCGATTGACCTGCTGCACCGGGGCCGTATCGACGCCGTCGACGTCGTTGTGGTCTTGATGGATGTGAACGGGCTCAAAGAACTCAATGACACCCGCGGCCACGGCGCCGGCGATGCGATGCTGAAGGCAGTGGCCGCCATGCTCACCGCGAGCACACGGGTCGGCGAGATCGCCGCGCGCATCGGTGGCGACGAGTTCTTGGTCGTGGCGTTCCCCGGCCGCGCTGAGAATATCGACACCACCATTCGCCGCGTCAGCACTCCGCGCGCGGGGATTGACACGTGGAGCGTCAGCGTCGGCGCTGCCTGGCAGTCCCAAACCGGCGGCAAAGTCGACTTGGATTCGCTTGTCCAACAGGCGGATTACGAGTTGTACAAGGTCAAAAGCTCTCGCGGGATGCTTGATCCCCAACACTGAGCACGGTTACAGCACTACGACGGAGCGCAGCACCTGTCCGTGGTGCATCTTTTCGAAGGCTTCTTCGATGTTGTCGATGCCGATGCGTTCGGTGACGAAGCGATCCAGTGGTAGGCGGCCTTGTTGGTAGAGGCTGACCAGGGTGGGGAAGTCGCGTTCGGGCAGGCAGTCGCCGTACCAGGAGGACTTCAACGATCCGCCGCGGGAGAAGAAGTCGATCAGCGGCATCTCAAGTTTCATGTCGGGGGTGGGGACTCCGACGAGCACCACGGTGCCGGCCAGATCGCGGGCGTAGAAGGCCTGCTTCCAGGTTTCCGGGCGCCCGACCGCATCGATGACGACATCGGCGCCGAACTCGTCGGTGAGTTCCTGCACCGCGGTGATCACATCGTCGACCTCGCGGGCGTTGATGGTGTGCGTGGCACCGAAGTCCTTGGCCCAGGCCAGTTTTTTGTCATCGGTGTCGATGGCGATGATGGTGCGGGCCCCGGCGAGTTTGGCGCCGGCGATGGCGGCATCGCCGACTCCGCCGCAACCGATCACGGCCACGGTGTCATCACGGCCCACGTTGCCGGTGTTGACGGCAGCGCCCAGGCCGGCCATCACCCCGCACCCCAACAGGCCGACCACGGCCGGATCGGCGGAGGGGTCGACCTTGGTGCACTGCCCGGCGTGTACCAGTGTTTTTTCGATGAACGCGCCGATCCCCAGGGCCGGCGTCAGCTCGGTGCCATCGGTGAGCGTCATCTTCTGGGTGGCGTTGAAGGTGTCGAAGCAATACTGCGGGCGGCCACGCTTGCAGGCCCGGCACGCCCCGCACACCGCGCGCCAGTTCAGGATCACGAAATCGCCCGGCGCCACGGTGGTCACGCCGTCGCCGACGGTCTCCACGATTCCGGCGGCCTCATGGCCGAGTAGGAACGGGAACTCGTCGTTGATCCCGCCCTCGCGGTAGGTCAGATCGGTGTGGCACACCCCGCACGCCTGCACCTTCACCACAACCTCACCCGGGCCCGGATCGGGGACCACAATGTCCACCAATGCCACCGGAGCCTTCACCGACCGAGCGATCACACCGCGCACCGTTTGAGCCATGCGCCAGACACTATCGTCATCGGTGTGAGTGCCCTCGACCTCGTCGCTGATTGGCCGGTGCCCACCGTTTCCGCCGCGGTGGTGGGGCCGGAGGGGATCAGGGCCCACATTGGCCCGCTGACGCACCAATTCGCCCTTGCATCGGTCACCAAACCTCTCGTCGCCCGGGCTGCACAGGTGGCGCTCGAAGAGGGGGCTATCGATCTCACCACCCCGGCTGGGCCTCCCGGCTCCACCGTCGAGCACTTGCTCGCGCATGCTTCGGGGCTGTCGCTGCTCTCTGATGCCATCATCGCCAAGCCGGGGACGCGTCGCGTCTATTCGAACTACGGATTCGCAGTGGTGGCGCATGCCGTGGCCGCCGGGGCGACCATCGAGTTCGGTACGTATCTGCGTGAAGCCGTGTTGGAGCCGCTGGGTATGGGCGACACAGTGTTACCTGGCGGGGCAGGCACCGCCGGGTACGGGGGAGCCTCCACGGTCGTAGACCTCGCGGCCTTCGCCGGTGACCTGCTGCGGCCGCGTCTCGTCACGGCCGAGACACATCATCGTGCGACGAACGTCGTGTTCCCGGGGCTGGACGGAGTGCTGCCCGGCTATGGCGTGCAACGTCCCAACGACTGGGGACTGGGTTTCGAGATCAAGGGCACCAAGCTCCCACACTGGACCGGCAGCGAGAACTCACCGGCCACCTACGGCCACTTCGGGCAGGCGGGCACCTTCATCTGGGTGGACCCGAACGTCGACCTGGCGCTCGTCGTGCTGACGGACAGATCCTTCGACGGCTGGGCCAATCAGGTGTGGCCGCAGCTGTCCGACGCGGTGCTGGCCGAGTTCGGATAAGGGCTCCCCACAGACTCTCAGGAAGCCGTTACCTCAAATTCGCCCTTAGGACTGGCGCAACACGCGCATCAGAAGGCACAATGGTGTCACAAGGCACACAGGTGTAATTCAGTAACACGCTCTAGAAGCTTCGCGAGCCGTTGGGGAAGACGTCCTCGTCGAAGACAAAGGAGCACTACGAATGCACGCGTCGCCTCAGTTCGCCGACTCGACAACCGGCGTGGTGTATGTCCACGCCTCACCGGCCGCAGTGTGCCCGCATGTCGAGTGGGCCTTGTCGTCGACCCTGTCGGCGATCACGTCCGGCCGTACCACTGACACGGTGAAACTCCGCTGGCAGGCGCAACCGGCCATGCCGGGGCAGCTGCGCGCCGTCACCAACTGGGTGGGCCCGGTCGGCACCGGTGCGCGCCTGGCCAACGCATTGCGCTCATGGCCGGTGCTGCGCTTCGAAGTCACCGAGGATGCCAGCGACGGCGTGGACGGTCAGCGCTTCAGTCACGTCCCGCAGCTCGGCATGTGGAGCGGCAGCACGAGTGCCAACGGCGACATCATGGTCAGCGAGATGCGGTTGCGCGGTCTGATGGATGCCGATCCCGGCAGCATCACCGCCGAACTCGACACCATGCTGGGCAGTGCATGGGACGACGCCCTGGAGCCGTACCGCAGCGGCGGCGACGGCGCCGAGGTCACCTGGCTCCGCGGAGTCGGCTAGAGCCTCAGCTCTTGTTGGCGACCAGGCGGCTCACCAGGAAGCCGATGTAGGCAAGGCTGCCGAGGCTGCCCACGATGCGGGTACGCCGGAACGCCAGGGCAAGTCCGAGCAACAGCTCGGTGAAGCCGTTCTGGTAGACCCAGCGGCGAGTGTCCTCCGGGAAGGCGACCTTGGAGATGGACTCGAACGGCTGAGGCGCGACGAAATGTGCAACGCCGGTGGCGGCCAGGCCCGCGCCACCCGCCCGGAATCCGATACCGGTAAGGCGAACGCCCAGACGCACCAGGCTCTGGATGAGTGCCGACAGCCGCTGGAACAGACTCGGGCCGACCTTGGTCGTGACGAGCGTCGCGGTCGGCTGACCGTCGACAAGCAACTTGAGTGCCTTCTTACGCCGAAGTGCCATTCCCCAGACTCCCTTGTCGATTATGTGAATGAAACGTCACTCTAACAGTAGGGGGATGGCTAGGCATCGGCTTGTCGAGCGGTGACATCGATGCCGAACGTCTCTACCAGGAAACTCACGATCGCGGGTGTCACCCGACGCGGCCAGAATCGTAAGGTGGCCAATGTGCCGGCCGAAACCACTTGCGCACCAACGATATCGATGGCGAGGTTATGTGCGTCGGCCGCCGGATGCAGCGGGTCCGCGGTGAGCGCGAGAATCATCGTCGGCGCGTTCACGGCCCGGCGCACCGCGCGCGGCGGTGCCATCCGGCCCACCAGCATGCCCTTCATGAATGCCGCGGAGCGCGACGGAGGAGCCGTCAGAAATTCGCGCAGCAGGCCGAGGGTGGGCTGTTCGGTTTCGGGGAACGAACGGGCCACCGCACCGACCAGCCACACCAGCGGACGCCCGAGGGTGAACAGGGTGAGCCCGGCAGACCACAGATAACCGGCGGCGCCGATACCCCGCTCCAGGAACGGTCCCTCCAGCAGCAGACCGGCCACCCGCTCGGGTGCCCAGGCCGCCGCCTCCACCGAGATATTCGCGCCGATGGACGTGCCGCCGAGCACCGCGCGTTCGACACCGAGAGCATCCAGAGCGCCAATGAGCTGGCGCCCCAGGGCCTGCGAGTTATAGCGGTCAGGCTCCAGCGGGTGCTCGTCGGCGGTGGTGCCGAGCAGATCCAGGCAGATCACCCGAAAGCCGCGCTCGGCAAGCTCCTTGGCCCACGCATGCTCCAGATAATGCGAGGTGAGGAAGGCGTGTGAGAGCACCACAACACGGTCCCCGGAACCGAACTGGCGATATGCCAGCCGGTGTCCGTCGACGGTGAGTGTGGTGCCGACCGTCACAGC
>MAFD01000060.1:0-16005 GCA_002013775.1 Mycobacterium sp. D16R18 | reverse complement strand
GCCGATCTCGGCGAGGTACGCACGGCGGTGCTCATCGCCAGCAGCTTCGGCGAGGGCGGGCCACCCGATAACGGCGCGCGATTCTGGTCGACGCTCTCCGGGGATGCAAAACCCCTGAACCACATGCGTTATGCGGTATTGGGGTTCGGTGACCGTGCATACGCGGATTTCTGTGGCCACGCGAAGGCGCTCGACGCCCGGCTGCACGAGCTCGGCGCCACCCCGGTGCTCGGCCGGGTGGACGGCGAGGCCACCGACCGGTCGCTGGTTGCGTCGTGGACCGCGGATCTACTGGAGGCAATCGGGGAAGGCACGGCCGCCAGCACCGAGGCGGTCAAGCGATTGCGCAGCGACGGGCTGCCGGTGGCCGTGCCGGAAATGTTCACCCGCAACGCACCCATCCTGGCCGCGCTGTCACATAACGAGATTCTGTCGGCGCCGGGATCCGACAAGGAAGTGCGGCGCATTGAGTTCGACCTGACCGGCCATGATGTCGACTACTCGGTGGGTGACGCCCTCGGAATCTATCCGACGAACCGCGATGAAGATGTTCGACGCTGGCTCGCTGCAACCGGTTTCGATGCGGAGATGCCGATCGCGATCGATGGGGGTGAACTCCCGTTGGCCACCGCGCTCGCCAGTCACTACGACATATGTCGCGTCACGGACGATCTGCTGCGCTTCATCGCCGACCGGCGAGGCGACAAACGCGTCGTCAAGTTGTTGCGCGGTCCCGATACCGCGGCGCGTGAGCTGTGGCTGCAGGGCCGCAATGCCCTTGACGTGCTTCACGAATTTCCCATCCGCGCCGATATCGATGAGTGGCAGCAGGTTCTCATCAGGCTCACTCCTCGCCAGTACTCAATCTCGTCAAGCCCCCTGGTCAGCCCGAAGTCCGTCGCGTTGACGGTTTCCATCGTCCGGTACCGCGGACCGGATGGCTCGGCCCGCGGCGGTGTGGGGTCGACCTTCCTGGCCGACCGTGCCCAGACCCTTCCCGTCCCGATCTTCCTACAGCGATCACCGCACTTTCGTCCGCCCGGTACCTCGGATACGCCGATGATCATGATCGGACCCGGAACCGGTATCGCGCCCTTCCGCGGGTTCCTCCAAGAACGTCGCGCACTCGGACATACCGGACCCAATTGGCTGTTCTTTGGCGATCAGCACCGCACCCAGCACTTCTACTACCGCGAGGAGCTCGATGGCTTTCTGCGCGACGGCTCCCTGCGGCGACTCGATCTCGCGTTCTCGCGCGACCAGCAGAAACGCATCTACGTCCAGCACCGCATGATGGAACAAGGGGCACAGATGTGGCGGTGGCTCGCCGAGGGCGCACACCTCTACGTGTGCGGTGATGCCAGCCGCATGGCCAAAGACGTCGACGGCGCGTTGCTCACGATCGCCCAGAAGCACGGGCGGCTGTCGGGCGAAGAGGCCCTCGAGTTTCGCAAGGGACTCGTGGCCGAAAAACGTTACGTCCGCGACGTGTACTGACGGCCCTCGCGCTATATTCGTCACGCGCGATGGATCTCGCCGGGGCTTGTCCCGAACCGCCACTGATGGCTGATAGTTCCTGTGTTGATGAGTCGTAACACGATGGGACCGAATGTGACAGGTGGACAACGCGAGGAATTCCCGCGACCCCTACATCTGCGGCCGTATGCGCTGCTGTGGGTTTTTCTCGGCGGCGTGTGTGGAACAGGGCTGCGGTACTGGTTCGAGCAGATGTGGCCGGCCTCCGGTGCATCGTGGCCCTGGGGAACATTCGCGGTCAATCTCACCGGAGCGTTCGTCCTGGGCGCGCTGCTGGAGACCCTCACGCTGCTGGGTCCCGACGGCGGCTGGCGCCAGCGCGCCCGGTTGTTTCTTGGAACGGGTGTCTGCGGCGCCTTCACCACCTACAGTGCACTCGCGCTGGAGATAAGCACTCTCGGCCGCAACGGATTTCCCGGTATCGCGGTCGGGTACGCGTTGGTCAGCGTCGCCACGGGTTTGGCCGCCGCGATGGCCGGGATAGCCGCTGCCGCACAAGCCCTCGCACGCTACGCGGGAGGTTCGGCGTGACGGTCATCGCCGTGATACTCGCCGGGGCACTGGGCGCGGTGTTGCGATTCGTCGTCGATTCCGCCATCAAACATCGCCGGACCCACCTGTTTCCCTGGGCGACGCTGCTCATCAATCTCACCGGGTCGGCTGTCATCGGGGCACTGGCGGGAGCGGTGATCTTCCATCACTCGCCGTCGGCACTGCTGACAGTCCTGGGAACAGGCTTCTGTGGCGGCTATACAACCTTCAGCACCGCCAGCGTCGAATCGGTACGGCTCATCGAGCGGCGTGAATGGTCCCTGGCCCTGTACAACACGTTCGGCACGCTGTTGGGCACCGTGGGCGCATGCACCGCGGGACTAGCGCTGGCGTGGTCGATGGCGTGAGGATGTGACTATGACCGACGAGCCCGATGTGCATCTGGTGGTCGGGTGGGACAGATACCCGCCGAGCACTGCCGCGCTGCATTTCGGGATCGATCTGGCTCGGCGGCTGGGCGCGTGCGTCCATGTGGTGCACATCCTCGACATGGACGACGAACCATTGGATCCCGACACGGACAGTTGGGAAGTTCAGGCAGGCACCGCTGTTGCCGCCGCCGAGGCAGAGGCGCTGGAAGAGCTCTCCGGCCAAGAAGTGGCGTGGAAATATCATCGCGCCCATGGGCCCGCAACCGCTGCTCTTCTCGGTGTGGCGCATCAATACGCGGCGCTGATGATCATCCTGGGCAGCCCACGGGGAGGACCGGCATCAGCAATGGACGCACTGCTCGGGCAGTCTGTGTCGCATCGCCTCATCGGTGCCAAGCGGGTTCCACTCGTCCTGGTGCCCGCCTCCTGAGGACCATCGCAGAGCGAATTTTCCTCCTGTAGCCTGGCTCGGTGCCTAGCAAATCCCAAACCCGGTCATCGGTGGACCGGGGTCCCGTCACGATCGACGGGGTGACGGTGATGCTACGGGCGCCCCGGCTTGCGGACGGCCCATCCTGGCGCAAGACCGCGTTGACCTTCACCGAACGGCTCTCACCGGCGTTCAACCGTGACGACATGGACTGGGAGAGCGCGCATTCACCGGTGATCTGGGTGGACACCTGGCGCTCGGCTCTTGCGGATGCGCGCGCCGGTGGAGTCTCATATCTCCTGGTAAGGATCGACAAGGGCATCGAAAGGGTGCTCGGCCATTTCTCGATGACCGGAACAGATCCACGAACCGGCGGCGCCGAGATCTCCACCTGGGCCGTTGACGTTCCTGCGGCCGTGAGCAGGTGGGCGCAGCTGACCACGGTGCTGTCCGCTTTCGAGGGAAACCCCGCCATCCCACATGCGCTGGCGCCGACCGCCGTATCGAACGTGCGCGCAAACAGGTTCTCGCGGTCCATGGGCTGGAACCAGCTACAGATTCGCCGAGCCCTGCGCCCGTACGACGGGCAGGTATCGGACCATCACATGTGGATTCTCGCCAACACGGCCGAGTACCGAGATTGGGTCAAACACCAACTCTCGGAAATCCCCATTACGAGAACATCTTTGACGCCTACGGGGGTCCGTCGGCCGGATGCCGAATATCTGGTGGCGTGGGCCCGATTCGCTGCGATCCGCACCCGTCAGCGGATCGGCACCGCGTTGCGAACGACACCACCGGAGCCCGCATTCGAAATACCCTCCACTAGTGGGGAAGTGGTGCAGATCGAGCCGGCCGGTCGCGGGCGATATCGGGTGACGGTGGCCGCGCGACCTGGCGGCTCAATCGACGTCTATTCCGACGTTGGCACGTCGACAACGGAATTGGTACCTCGATTCGAGTCGCTGATATCAGACGACGCCCGCGTTTCGGCGTTGTCCGCGCTCGCGAGCCACCTGACAGCTCGCCCCGACCGGTCGCGCCGGACGGTCATCGCTGTCAGTGATGTCGACACCATCCTTGCGGATCGCCTTGCCACGCTTGGTTTCATCGACGAGGGTGACGCGCCACCGACCCTGGGTGACGACGGTGGCACCCTGCGGATGTGGACTCTGCTGGCGCATCCACATCCAAAATAGACACCCTGTACACAGCAATCGCCTTCTCGCAGTAGCCGATTAATCGCCATTCGGTTCTGCCCTGGTGCGCTACCCTGCCGAGGTGCGTGCAAGCGATGGACCCGCCCCGCTATGTCTGGGGCCGGTCGAAATCGACGGGATGACGGTCATGCTGCGTACGCCGCGGCTCTCCGACGGGGCATCGTGGCGGGAAACCAATCTGCGTTACGAGAAGCGGCTGGCACCGGCGTTCGGCCGCACGGATATGTCGTGGTCGGCGGCGCATTCGCCATACATGTGGATTCATACCTGGAAGCAGGCGCTCTCCGACGCGGCGCAGGGGTGGGTCTCTTGCCTGCTCGTGCACCTCGACGGGGGCTGCGAACATGTGGTCGGCCATCTCGCCATGGCCGGACGGCACCCGCGAACGGGCGGCACCGAAGTATCAACGTGGACCGCCGGCGTTCCACATACGGTCACCATGTGGGCACAGGCGTCGCTGATCATCGCCGGTTTCGAGGCCAATTCGAACATTCCGCACGCGGTGGCACCGCTGGCGGATCAGAACGTTCCGGTGCAACGACTGGCCCAGGCCGTGGGCTGGTCAAAGCTGCAGACATGCCGCAAGCTGCGTATGTACGACGGGAAGCCCACCGACCATCAGATTTGGTTTCAGAGCAACACCCCAGAGAACCTGGCCGCGCTACGTCACACGCGAGACACGTTCCCGGACAACGGGACTGCCAGGGTGTCCGGATGTCGATCGAGGGTTTCCTGGAGCGACCTTGTGGCGCGCGGGCATTACGAGATGCGCCACTGGGGTCGGCGTGCGGCACCCGCCGCACATAGCCGAGTCGCAGTGGATTTTTCGGGTGAGACCACGGGATACGTCGAGATTTCCGTCGATCCGGGCAGTTCCACCACCGAGCTGATCAGTAGGCCGCTTCCTGGTGTTTCCGAAGACATGCTCACCTCGACTGTCGCTGATTTGGCCGGGCGCTTGACGCATGTCCCGTCATCTACCAGGCGGATCGTGGTTGCGGCGCGCGCTGACGACCGACCCCTGATCGAGGCCCTCACCGCACACGGTTTCCAGAATGAGGGGCA
Source organism: Mycobacterium sp. D16R18 (assembly GCA_002013775.1). Lineage (GTDB taxonomy): Bacteria > Actinomycetota > Actinomycetes > Mycobacteriales > Mycobacteriaceae > Mycobacterium. The sequence continues at coordinate 10,831 of MAFD01000060.1, read as the reverse complement.
TACTCTCCCCACCCTCGGCGAGACCGCCGTCACGCGCGATCTGTGGGCCTATGTCAGCGAAGGCTAATCGCTCCGGCCGCGCGCATACGCCTCGGTCAGCAGCGGACGGACCACCTCACCGAAGGTGTCTTCACCCGGATTGACCACGCATACCCATTTGGCGCCGCCATACTCGGGATGGGGGAGAACTCGGTCGAACTCGGTGTAGTCGGCATCGGACGATTCGTCGTGTTGGCCCGCGGTGACCTTGGCGAAGGTGTCACCGCTGACCCCGATGTTGAGCCGATACACCAGTGGCCGGCCCAGATCGGAGTGCGTGTCGAACGCCTCGTTCGACATCAGGGTGATGACGGGCATCTGGCGTTCGGAGCCACGGAAGAAGAACCAATTGCCCTGCACAACCTCGTGCTGAAGGTCCGGGAAGGTCATGATGATGTATTCGATGATGGCGCCCTCATCCATGACATCGAACCTACCGGCCTAGGCTGCTGACATGTTGCGAGCGGGAATCGTCGTCACGGGTACGGAGGTCCTCACCGGGCGGGTGGCCGATGCGAATGGCCCGTGGCTTTCCGAACATCTCCGGGAGGTGGGCGTCGATGTCGCACACATCTGCGTGTGCGGAGACCGCAAAGAGGATCTGACGGCACAACTGCAGTTTCTCGCCGATCAGCGTGTGGACCTCATCGTCACATCCGGCGGCCTGGGGCCCACGGCCGACGATATGACGCTACCCACAGTGGCTGAATTTGCCGGTACCACACTTGTTTTCGATGCTGCCCTGGAAGAGGCCATCATGGATCGGCTGCGACCGATGGCAAACCGGTGGGAGAACGTGGACTGGGAGGCGCTGCGCGTCGGCATCGCCAAACAGGCGCTCGTGCCGACGCAGGGACAGGTACTTGACCCGGTGGGCACCGCGCCGGGAGCGATCATGAGCACGGGTGAGGTGCTCATCGTGGTGTTGCCCGGCCCTCCGCATGAGCTGCAGCGAATGTGGCCGTCGGCAGTCGGGGCCGGGCCCTTCCGGGCTCTCCTCGGCGACGATGTCACAGCCATTGAGCAGACCACGCTGCGGCTGTACGGAATCACCGAGCCCGATATCGCCGAGACACTGCGCCTCGCCGAAAGCGCCTTGGGAGACCTTGCCGCACTGGAGATCACCACCTGCTTGCGACGCAGCGAGGTCGAGGTGGTCACCCGGTTCGAGGCCTCCGCCCAGCATCTGTGGACCCGTCTCTACGAGTTCATCCAGGACCGGCATGGTGCGGCATTGTTCTCCGCCGACGGCTCGACCGTCGACCAGTTGGTGGCCGGGCTGCTGCGCGGAAGACGCCTGGCCGTGGCGGAGTCGTGCACGGCGGGGCTGTTGGGGGCACGGATCGCCGATGTGCCGGGCTCCTCGGAATACTTCCTGGGTGGAGTCATCAGCTATGCGAACGATGTCAAAATCGGCCAGCTGCACGTGGATCCGCAGTTACTCGCCGACCATGGCGCGGTGTCTCTGCAGGTCGCCGAGGCCATGGCGGACGGCGCGCTGAAGGCGCTGGGTGCCGATATCGCGATGTCCACGACGGGCGTAGCCGGCCCCGGCGGTGGAACGCCGGACAAGCCGGTGGGCACTGTGTGCTTCTGTGTGAAGACCGCAGCGGGGGAGAAGGCCGACCTCCGGGTCGTTATCCCGGGAAACCGCAACCAGATTCGTGAGCGTTCTACCACAGTCGCCCTGCATCTGTTGCGCCGATTGCTCCAGCGATAGCCCTACTCGGCAAAGGGGGCGGCCTTGACCAGCAGCGGGAACGCCGCATAGCGGGTCAGCCACGCGGCGCGGCCATTCGGTACCGCGGTGCCCTCGGCCGCCCAGGCCTTGAGCATGTGCCGCTTGAATTCCAGCCGAGGATGCCGCCGCAGCAACTCATCCACCCAACCGGCATCGAGGTCGGACAGTCGCAGACCGAAGACATCTGTTCCCGCGCCGGCCGATACAAATCCACCGGGGTCGGTCAGGTTTTCACTGGCCCCCAGGGTGATATGCGCAGCGATCGCAGCACCCACCGCCTGCGCGCGGTCCTCGGAGGCACCTCGATCCCTGACAAACTGTGCGGCACGCTCCCCGCCCACCACGGCGAAGCACCGCCCGGGAGTCGGATGCTCGAGTTGTAGATCGTGCAACAGGCTCGCGATGTACACGAGCTCGTCATCGACTTGTACGCCGTCGAACTCGGCCAGCGCCTTTCCGAAAAAGTAGGTGCGGTACGAGTGCTCGAGTACATGCGGTGTTACCGAGTCACGTGCCTCCTGTTCGGCGGCACGCGCGAGCGCGGAATCGGGTACCGCGATCGATCCGAATTCGACGCGGCCTTGCCCGCGCCGGCCGATCCGTGTCTTGACGGCATCGCCGACCATTGCGGGCAACGCACGAAACAAGCGTCCCAACAACACCCGTCGCTGGGCCGCCGAGAGCTCACCACCGGTCCGCGTCGCCCAGTGCCAGTCCAATTCGATCGTCATGGCCCCAGTCAAGGCCGGTACACCCGAAACGAACAGTGGCATGAATGCCACAGACACTCGGATTCATGCCATAGTGAGCCATGGGCACCAAGACGGTGGCGGCACTCGCGCTTGATGGCGTCATCACCTACGACCTGGCGTGCGCAGTGCAGATGTTCCGCAGGGGTCCCGGGCGATCCGGCCAGCCGGATGGTTTCGATCTGGTGACCTGTGGCCATCGACCCGGAAGTGTCTGGACTCCAGACGGTTTCAATATTGACGTGGAACACGGCGTCGACGCGCTGGATACCGCCGATCTCATCGTCGTCCCCGCGCGGGCCCCGCATGACTATCCGCCACCCGATGATGTGCTGGACGCCTTGGTGAACGCACACCAACGCGGCGCCGTGATTTTCAGTATCTGTCTGGGCGCCTTCGTTCTCGCGGCCGCGGGCCTGCTGGATGGGCGTCCCGCCACCACACATTGGGAGTACTGCGATGACATGCGCACGCTCTATCCGCAGGTCGATCTGCGGCCCGATGCGTTGTACGTGGACGATGGGGACATCCTCACGTCCGCCGGGCTCTCGGCGGGCATGGACCTGTGCCTGCATGTAGTGCGGCGCGAGCTGGGAGCGGTCGCGGCATCGGAGATGGCTCGGTGGAACGTGATGGCGCCGCACCGCGACGGTGGCCAGGCCCAGTTCATCCCGCCGACCAAGACTTCTCATGACTCCAGCGGTCTCGGCCCGACCTTGAGCTGGGCCTCTGAGCGTCTCGCCGATATCGACGATGTGTCCACACTGGCGCGGCACGCGCATCTGAGCCTTCGCACGTTCAACCGGCGCTTCGGGGAGGAAGTCGGCACCACGCCCAAGCGCTGGCTCGATGTGCAGCGCGCCACCCGCGCTCGCGAATTATTGGAGAACACCGATTTGACCATGGAATCCATTGCCGCCCAATGCGGGTTTGGCAGTGTGACGGCCATGCGAACGCATCTGCGCAAGGTCACCGCGACAACGCCGAGCGCCTACCGCCGGGCATTCCGGCGATAGGCGTCTCGCAGTTAGCGGGCTACGTGCGGCATCAGCGCATTCGGGGGAATCGCGCCGAACTTGCCCGCTTGATAGTCCTCAACCGCCTGGATCAACTCGGCCTTGGTGTTCATCACGAACGGTCCATAGGCCACTACACGCTCACGGATGGGGCGGCCGCCGAGCATCAGCACCTCCATTGCCGGGCGGTTCCCATCCTGATCTGCATTGGCCTGCACTGTGATCCGATCGCCGGGACCCAGCACCGCGAGTTGCCCCTGTTCGATCGGGTGCCCCAATGCGCCCACTGAGCCACGTCCGGACAGAACGTAGACGAGCGCGTTGAACTCACGGTTCCAGGGCACGTTGAGCTGCGCGCCAGGCTGGATCGTCGCATGCGCCAGCGTGATTGGCGTATGCGTGCTGCCCGGACCGTGATGCGGCCCGATGTCTCCAGCAATGATCCGCACCAGCGCGCCGCCATCAGCCGAGCTCACCAACGTGGTTTGCGCCCCCTCGATGGACTGGTAGGCCGGAGTCAGGAACTTATCGCGAGCAGGCAGGTTAACCCAGAGCTGGATGCCGTGGAAGATTCCGCCGCTTTCCACCAATTCTGCTGGGGGAGTTTCGATATGCAAGATTCCCGACCCGGCGGTCATCCACTGGGTGGCCCCGTCGTGAATGAGCCCGCCCCCACCATGGGAGTCCTGATGAGCGAACCTGCCGTCGATCATGTAGGTGACGGTTTCGAATCCGCGATGAGGGTGCCAATCCGTTCCGCGCGGCTCGCCCGGTTCGTAGTCGACCTCACCCATTTGGTCCATATGGATGAATGGATCCAACTCGGCCGACGGCACTCCGCCGAAGGCGCGCACGACGGGGAAGCCTTCGCCCTCGTATCCCCGGGGCCCACTGGTGATGGACCGCACCGGACGTTCGGTATCGGCGGGTTCGGGCATCGGGATACGCGGCAGGGTCAGGGCGTCCATCGACGAGACGGTGATAGCAGGCATGTATACCTCCTGGTGAGAGTTCCTATGCCTACTCAACCGGACTGCAGTCCGGTTTATTCCGGCGGCACACCCCCAGCGGCCAGGGCCGCCGAGGTGGCTGCCGCAACTGTCTCGCCCGCGGCCAGCAGCGGCTCTGGGCTGCGCAGCGCCCGGCTCAACACGAACGCACCCTCCAGGCTGGTGATGAACCCCAGCATGAGGCGCCTGCGCACTTCGTACGGCAGACCCGATCCGGAGATGCGTTCGGTACCCCGATCGATCCAGTCCGTGAAGACGTCGGCGGTGGCTCGACGGAGAAGGTCGTCAGTGCTAGCCACCTCAAGGGCGATGGTGGCGATAGGACAGGCGTCGGCGTAGTCGGTCGCGATGAGATTTTCGGCCGCCGCCGCGAACGCGGTGCGGATGGTGGTCGGCAGATCGGGGCCACCCTGATCGAAGAGCGCCAGCACCAGGTCCCGATACATCCCGCCGGCGGTCCGAATCGCCTCGTCCGCCAGTTGTACCTTGCCCCCGGGGAAGAAATGGTAGATGGATCCGAAGGGCGCACCCGCGCTCTGTGCGATCTGCTTGAGGCCGGTGCCGGTCATGCCCTGTCGGCGGAACAACTCGCAGGTGGCGGCGATGATGCGGTCGCGTGTGTCGGCGGGCATGGTGCGTCCTTTCGGGGCCTTGTATCCGGCTTCGTCGCATTGTACGGTCCTAACTAGAACGTTCTATCAAGTTGGTGCGACTCGGAGGGCGTAGTGATGGACAAAGTGCTGAAGTACCTGGCGATCCTTACCGGCGTGATCTGCGTGGCCATTGGCCTCTATCACCTCATCGGTGGAGCCGGAACGGTCATCGGCGGTGGCGACATCACCCCGAGCACCGACAGTCAGGAGCGCTTCTTCTCTGGGCTCTTCGCCGTCTACGGCGTGGCCTGGATCTGGGTGGCCCGTCAGTCGCCCATTCCCGGTATCGCCGTCCGGTTCCTCGCCGCCGGCCTGCTGGTGGGCGGGCTTGGCCGGGTGGCGTCGCTCATCGACTCCGGGCAGCCCCACCCGTTCTGGATCATCATGCTTGCCGTCGAAATCCTTATTCCCGCACTGTTTTTCGCTATTGCGGGCGCAGACGAGAAGGCGCGTTGACTCCGTAAAATCAATATGCGAGTTCAGATTTCGCAACCGCTAGAGTGCGTAGTACCGACAGCACAATGTGTTTATCAAGCACTCTAGGAGGAAGCTATGCGGTTCACCTTCGCCGAGGCCATGACCGATCCGTCGTACTACATTCCCTTGGCTCAGGCGGCCGAGGCGGCCGGCTACCACGGTATGACCATCGCCGACAGCCTGGCGTATCCCTACGAGTCGGATGCGAAGTATCCGTACACGCCCGATGGGAACCGCGAATTCCTGGAAGACAAACCGTTCATCGAGGCATTGACTCTCACCGCGGCCCTCGGTGCGGTGACTTCCACGCTGCGGTTCAACATCTTCGTGCTCAAATTGCCGATCCGGCCGCCCGCCCTGGTGGCCAAGCAGGCCTCGTCCATCGCGGCACTGACGGGTAATCGCCTGGGCCTCGGCGTGGGTACGAGCCCGTGGCCCGAGGACTACGAACTGATGAATGTGCCCTTCGCCAAGCGAGGTAAGCGCATGGACGAATGCATCGAGATCATCCAAGGGCTCACCACCGGCGACTACTTCGAATTCCACGGCGAGTTCTACGACATCCCCAAGACCAAGATGTGTCCCGCGCCGACCCGGCCCATCCCGATCCTGATCGGTGGACATGCCGACGCCGCACTGCGCCGCGCCGCGCGGTGCGATGGCTGGATGCACGGTGGTGGTACCGAGGACCTGGACGAGCTGCTGGCCAAGCTCAACAAGTTCCGTGAGGAAGAGGGGACGGCCGACAAGCCCTTTGAGGTCCACGTCATCTCCGTCGACGGGTTCACGGTGGACGGGGTGAAACGCCTGGAGGACAAGGGCGTCACCGATGTCATCGTCGGCTTCCGGATTCCGTACATCGTCGGGCCGGACACCGAGCCACTGGAGACGAAGATCAGGAACCTGGAGGGCTTCGCCGAGCACGTCGTCTCCAAGGTCAACCCCTAGCGGTACTTTCCGTGAGCTGGACTAGCCCCCAGCTCACGGATGCACCCGCGGATTGCATGCGACCGTTGACAGATATTCAACGCAAGCGTTAAATATCAACCATGAGCACACGCGCTAGCTTGGCCTCGGCGGTCGTCTACCAGGACCCGTCGGCAGCCCTCGACTGGCTGGAGAAGGCCTTTGGTTTCGAACGGTCCATGGTCATCACCGACAACGACGGCAAGATTGAGCATTCCGAGATGCGTTTCGGGGATGGCTATCTCATGGTCGGATCCGAGTGGGACGCCAGCGTCGCCAGCCCCAAAACGGTGGGCGGCAGGTGTACCCAGACAATCCATGTTCAGATCGACAGCGATATCGACACGCACTGCGAGCAGGCCGAGGCAGCCGGTGCCACCATCCTGATGCGTCCGGCCGACCAGTTCTACGGCGATCGGGTGTACCGGGCCCAAGACCCGGAAGGACACGTCTGGACGTTCGGTCAGTCGGTGCGGACGGTCTCGCGCGAGGATGCCGAGAAGGCGAGCGGTCTGAACATCGAGGGCTGGGTTTGACCCGGCCCTCTCCGGAGCCCGCGAGCATAGATCGCACACTCACCGCGCTGGCCGATCCCAATCGACGAAGAATCGTTGAGGTGCTGCGGGATCGACCGTGTCGCGCGGGGGAGATCGCACAAGCCGTCGGCCTGAGCCCCGCCGCGCTCAGCAGGCACCTGCGGACCCTCAAGGCCAGCGAGCTGGTCGAAGAATCTCACCCCGAATTCGACGCCCGAGTGCGCATCTACACATTGCGACCCGCGCCCGTGGCGGAACTGAAGGCATGGCTCGACGAGATCGAGAAGCTCTGGGCTACCCAACTTTCCGCTTTCAAGGAGCACATCGAACGTGAGCAGGCCCGATGACATCACGTGTGCTGGTATCGCTGCGCGTACGTGCCACTCCGGAGCGCGCATTCGAGGTATTCGTCAATGACATCGGAATCTGGTGGCAGCCCAACACGCTGTTCCGATTCACCCGTCGCCGCGGCGCCCTCGCGATCGAACCGGAGCTCGGCGGCCGCTTCCTGGAGTCATATCCGGACGGCACCGAGTTCGAAATCGGCAGGGTGACAACCTGGGAACCCGGCAGCCGCCTCGGCCTCACCTGGCGCCAGGACAGCTTCACCGAAGGCCAGATGACCACCGTCGAGGTGCGGTTCGAGCCGATCAGGGACGAAACCCGGGTGACGGTCGAACATCTCGGCTGGGAAACGGTTCCGCAGGAACATGTTGCCCGCCATACCTTTCCCGACGGATTGTTTCTACGCCGCCACGGCGAGTGGTGGCAGGAGCTGCTGGAGTCGCTGCGGACCCAGGTCGGGGCGCCTTAGGCACTCAGGGGCTTCCCGGGGTGCGGAGCTGTGCCGCCAGCCATGGCAGTGCGTCCGAGAATGTTCGGCTGGCGAATTGCCAGGTGTGCCCGCTGATCATCTGGTGGATGGTGCACGATATCTGAACCTGTTGGGCCGCAGCGCACAGATCCGCCGCGGCACCGTCCCGATCGTCATCGGTCACATCGTCATGCCCACCGATCCCCGTGGGGGTGTCGGCCGTGGGGCGCTTGGCACCGCTTGGCTTCTTGCTGTCTGCCGGAGGTATCGCGTCCTCGAACCATCCCGTGACATCGGTGTACGGGCCATGTTTGGCCATCACGGTGCGCGGGTCGAAGGCATCCCATCGCGCGGCATCACCGCCATAGAGCCGCTCGATGGTCTGTTGCTTGGTTCCGGCGGTAGGCCCATGGTCACCGGCGATATCGACGAAGGTGGAGAACAGATCCGGATGCATGACCGTCAGGTCAATAGCGCAGGTGCCGCCCATCGACCAGCCGACAACAGCCCAATTGGCCGGGTCAGCCGACCCGCCGAACTCCGAGACCACATAGGGACGAACATCTTCGGTGAGGTGATCGGCGGCATTGCCGCGCGGGCCGTTGACACATTCGGTGTCGTTGTTGAAACTTCCCGCGACATCCACGAAGACGAATATCGGTGCCTGTCCACCGTGGGATTTGGCATAGTCGTCGATCATCTGGGTGGCGTTGCCCGTGCGGATCCAGTCGGCTGGAGTGTTGAACTCGCCGGCGATCATCATCACCACCGGCAGCCGCGGCGGGGTAGCGCCCGCGAACCAGGCCGGCGGGAGGTAGACGTATTCGCCTCGGTGCTTGAACCCGCTTACGTCACCGGGGATGTCCACGTCGACAAGCTTGCCGGTATCGGGATTCGAATTGCGCAGACCCGCAAGCTCACTGATATCGATCTCGTTGGGAAGAGGGCCCGCTGAGACCGCACCCCAGGCCGCCTGCACGGTGGGGTAGTAGCCCACCCAGGCATTGAGCGCGACGAGTGCCGAAAGCAGCGTCAGCGGGATAGCCAACACGGATACGCCACGACGCCACCAGCGCGCACCGCGGAAGCCGATGACGGCAACCGCGACGGATGTGACGAACACACCGATCCATATCCACAATTTGAAGGGCGCCGGGTCAGAGGCCAACCCCTCGGAGTTCATGTAGATCCACGCCACCAACGCACCCACCGCGCCGACAGCTACGCTCACGGGCACCCACAGCAGGCGCCACCGGCGGGTACGCCACCCGATGACCACCAGCAAGGCCACCACCGCAAGCACCTGGACGACCATCGGAAACCAACCACCGAGGGCCGAAATCCCGTGGCTGTACTGGTGAAAATCGTTGGCAGGCAGCTGTGGAATGGGAGTCGGCGCCGGAGGGGGCATCGGCGTAGTCGGTGGCACGTTGACATTGTGATGAGGTTTCCTGGGAGGAAGCTGGACATGACCCAGCGTTATCTGTCTGACGAGACGATCTCGGCGCTGTCCGCGGCCGAGCGACGAGACCTGATTCAGCGGCTGGAACGCCCGCTCAGCGAGGTGGCACCGCCGAATCTGGCCAGGTTTCGCGCACTGCGGCTGAGTTTGATGATCGGCGGAGCGATCGCGCTGATTCCCTGGATCACCTACCTGGCGTTCACGCTGCCGGAAAACTATGTGGCACAGCGGTGGACGGCGACATGGGTCGGCTTCGACATTCTGCTGGTGGCATTCATGGCGGCGACCGCCGTACTGGGTCTGCTGCGCCGCCAGCTGCTGGTGCTGACAGCGTTCACCACCGGTGTGCTGCTGATCTGCGACGCGTGGTTCGACGTGATGACAGCGGGCCCGGCGGAGCTGCGATGGGCGATCCTGGCCGCTGTCGCCGCTGAATTGCCGCTCGCGGCGGTGATGATCCGGGGAGCGATGCTGATTACGCGGCTGACGATGACGCGGCTGTGGGTCATCGACCCGGGCGTGCCGCTGTGGCGCGTGCCGTTGCTGCCCTAACCGGTCACCAGCAGTGCGCGAACCCATCGCAGTACTGCGGGAACCGATCGACGGGTATGTCGAGCGGCTTGATGAACTGCAGGCTGAAGGGCTTTTTTGTCATACCCGGCTGGCCGCCGCATACCGCGCTGTGGATCGTGGTGTGCACCCCGGTGAGGGTCTCGTCATTGAAGACGTACTTCTCCTGGGTGGGCGCGAAGGTCCCGTCCGGGCAGGTCATGCCCTGTGGCCGTGCGTGCAGGAACGTCCATTGTTCGTCGGCGAGCTTGGCTACGGTGGAGTAGTTCTGCAGTCTGTCGTTGTGCTTGAGGATGTCGGGTGTCGCGCTGGTGACGGTGAGCGTGCAGCCGTCGGCCTGGATGGTGGGGTCGGTGTAGTCGGACTGGATACGGGTACCTGAGGCCTGCACGCAGACCGCGGACAGCGTCCAGGAAACCTCGCCGAATCCTTCCTCGATCATCCGGTAAGTCCCGTCCGCCGGAGGCGCCACAGCCGACGCCGGGCTGGCGAATCCGACTCCGATCGCAAGGGCGGAGACGGTGACCATGAGCAGGGAAGTTGCGCGCACGGGATCAAGTATCGCAATGCTGCGGTCGGGTCACGCCGCAACCTCAGTCATTAGACGCGGCGTCCAATACGGCCACGACGAGATCGGCCACGGCTGCCATGCCGTCCGCGTTGGGGTGAAGTGGTGCCGGGCGCCAGGGCCAGGGGAATCCGGGACGGGTGGTCCAGGGCCGCGCCGACCAGGCGTGATGGTCGGCGCTGGCCGTCGACGCACGCACGATCTCGCAGCCGGTGGCGTGGGCCGCGGTC
>MAFD01000059.1:0-18079 GCA_002013775.1 Mycobacterium sp. D16R18 | reverse complement strand
TTGCTGATCGCGGTGGTGGTCATGCTGCTCGGCGGCGACCCCAGCCAGGTCCTGCAACAACAACCGAGCCAGCAGGGATCCGGCGTGACCCAGCGGCCGACAGAAGACTTCAGCCACTGCAAGACCGGTGCTGACGCGAATAAGTCACTGGACTGCCGCATCATCGCCACCGGGAACTCGGTGGACGCCGTCTGGACGGAGATTCTCGGACCGAAGTACCCGCGGCCGGGAGTCAAACTGTTCAGTGGTCAGGTGAACACCGGATGCGGCGCCGCCTCCACCGAGGTCGGCCCCTTCTACTGCCCCGCCGACCGGACCGCGTACTTCGATACCAGCTTCTTCCAGGTGCTGGTCGACCAGTTCGGATCCAGCGGTGGCCCCTTGGCGCAGGAGTATGTGGTGGCCCATGAATTCGGCCATCACATACAGAACCTGTTCGGCGTACTTGGCAAGAATCACCGCTGCGCCGAGGGCCAGGCGGGCGGCGGCGTGTGCACCGAACTGCAGGCCGACTGCTATGCCGGCGTCTGGGCAAAGCACGCATCGACCACCGTTCAGGAAGGCACCGGCGTCCCGTTCCTGAAACCGTTGACGGACCAGGACATTCGAGACGCATTGTCGGCCGCGTCCTCGGTGGGCGATGACCGAATCCAGAAGCGGGCCACCGGGCGCGTCAACCCCGAGGCGTGGTCACATGGCTCATCCGAGCAGCGCCAGCGATGGTTCACCCAGGGATACAACACCGGCGACTTCCGCACCTGCGACACCTTCAACGCCGACAGCCTGAACTAGATAGAGGCGGCGGCGAGGGCGGACGCTAGAACAGCGTCATCTCTGGCGTGCGCGCCAATTTTGTTGGCCTCGATGGGGTTTCCTCACGGCGGGAGGCCAGCCCATACTTGCTCACCAGCGGTCCCACTCGTTCTCGCAACCAGGCCCGATACTCGGCGGGCGCGTAGGCGCCCTTGCGATACAGCTCCCGGTATCGACCGACGAGCTCGGGGTGCGACTGGGATACCCAGGACATGAACCAGCCACGTGTCGTCCCGCGCAAATGCAACGGAAAGACCGTCACGCCGGCCGCGCCTGCCTCTGCGATCCGGCCCAATAGGTCATCGAGATGCTCCACCGTGTCGGTCAGGAACGGAAGCACCGGCGCCACCATCACCTGCGGTTCAAAACCGGCCTCGCGTGCCGCGGTGATCAGCGATAGTCGCGCCTGGGGCGAAGGCACCCCCGCTTCAACCTCATGGTGTAGCGCCTCATCCCCTATGGCCAGCGAGATCCCCAAGCTCACCGGCACGTGCTGGGCCGCCTCGGCAAGCAGAGGCAGATCCCTGCGCAGCAGAGTGCCTTTGGTGAGGATCGATATCGGAGTACCAGAATCAGCCAGCGCCGCAATGACTCCCGGCATCAGCTGATAGCGTCCCTCGGCCCGTTGATAGGGGTCGGTATTGGTGCCGAGTGCGACCGTCTCCCGGTTCCACGACTTGCGCCCCAGTTCCTTCCGAAGCACCGGCACCAGATTGGTTTTCACCACGATCTGGTTGTCGAAATCCGCACCGCTGTCGAACTCCAGGTATTCATGCGTCGGGCGCGCGAAACAATAACGGCAGGCATGTGCGCAGCCGCGAAACGCGTTGACCGTAAACCGAAACGGCAACATGGACACCGCCGGAACCTTGTTGAGCGCCGACTTGCACAACACTTCGTGAAAGGTGATGCCCTCAAATTCGGGCGTGCGCACACTGCGCACCAGGCCGATCCGCTCCAAACCCGGAAGCGCGCCATCGTCGGCGTCCAACGTCTGACCGTCCCACCGCATAGGTCTATGCGAACATATGTTCGATCGCGTGTCAATCCCCCGCGTGGGTGTCTGAGCGTGAATCTAGGCTTGGCCCCATGAAGCAGCAGCTGCACTTTGTCACTGTCGCCGCAACGGATCTCGATGCCACTCGGCGTTTCTATGGAGCGCTGGGCTGGGCTCCCCTGCTGGACGTCGAAGGCGAGATCATCTTCTACCAGAGCGCACCGGGACAGCTGCTGGGGTTTTTCCTCGCAGACAAGTTCAACGAGGACCTCGCCGCGCCAGGCGATCATTCGCAGGTTTCCGGCATCACCCTGGCGCACAACGTGGATTCTCCCGAGGATGTGACCGCACTCGCCGGCACCATGTCGGCCGCCGGAGGCGCAGTTCTCAAGCCGCCGCAGCCGGGCCAGTTCGGCGGGGTGTTCCACGCCCACATTCAGGACCCCAACGGACTCATCTGGGAAATCGCCTACAACCCCGGTTGGCGGATCGCCTCCGACGGCACCGTCCACCTCGGCGACTGACACACCGCACGCCCGTACCGGCCGGCCTGATTGACTTACCGCGTGACGAATACCGCGACCGAGCTCCTGTTCTCCTACGGCACCCTGCAACAGGCCGACGTGCAGCGCGCCACCTTCGGACACGAACTAGATGGTCATACCGACGCCATCGTGGGATTCGATCTGGACTACGTGATCATCACCGACCCGCATGTCATCGCGACCAGTGGCAGCGACCGTCATCCCATCCTTCGCCCGTCGGCCGACACCTCCGCGGAAGTACCCGGCACGGTGTTCTCGATCACGCCCGAACAGCTGGCTGCCGCCGATGAGTACGAAGTGGATGACTACCAACGCATTTCGGTGCCGCTGCGCTCGGGCGCAACAGCCTGGGTCTATGTGTTCGCGAGCTAGCGGGTTACCACTTGCGCAGTGAACAGGTGACGGCGGTCTCGCCATCAGCCTGGGTGGCGAGGGCACCGTCCACGTACACCTCGCAGTGGAACACAGGCGCACCGGTGACGGCCTTGGCCGCCGCGCTGGCACTCACGTATGCCCACTGAGTGGGATCGTTCAGCGTGGTCTCGACGACGAATGGAGCATCGGGAGCGATACGGGTCGAGTTGCGCACCAAGTACTTGCTCGACTCCGAGTCGTATGCCGACGCGCTCGGCGGCTCGTTCTGCAGCACGAGGGTCTGCGAAAGGAAGTCACGGTCGGAGCTGATCACGTACTTCACCTGGTGCGGTGCCGCCTCCGCGACGGGCGTCAGCACCATCGTCAAGGTTGCGGCACTGGCCGTGGCGAGCAGAGCTGCTGTGATACGTCCCATACGTGTCATATCCGCGATGCTAGCCGCGCCGTTACTTCATCGACAATCGAACCAATCGGCACGGGCTGCTGGACGCCATCGGCCAGCGTCTTGAGCTCGATGTTTCCCTCACCGATTTCCCGATCCCCGGCGACCAGCGCAATCGAGGCTCCCGAGCGGTCGGCGCCGCGCATCGCACCCTTGAGTCCGCGGTCGCCGTAGGCGATATCGGTGCGAATCCCCGCGATCCGCAGCTGCGCCGCCACCTTCACCAGCACTGATTTCGCGTCCTGCCCAAGGGGCACACAGAACACGTCGCAGCGCCCACTGTCCCCCACCGTGACACCCTCGGCCTGCAGCGCGAGCAGGGTTCTATCCACGCCGAGCCCAAACCCGATACCCGACAACGACTGTCCACCGAGCTGCGCCATCAGTCCGTCATAGCGCCCACCGCCACCAATCCCGGATTGCGCGCCGAGACCGTCATGCACGAACTCGAATGTGGTCTTGGTGTAGTAGTCAAGGCCACGCACCAGCCTGGGGTTCACCACGTACTGCACACCCAGCGCGTCCAGATGGCTCAGCACCTGATCGAAATGCGCCTTGGACTCCGCGGAGAGATGGTCGAGCATGAGCGGCGCATCGGCCGTCATCTCTCGCACCTCGGGCCGCTTGTCATCGAGCACTCGAATCGGATTGATACGAGCCCGTTCTCGCGTCGCCTCATCCAGGTCCAACCCGAAGAGGAATTCCTGCAACAACTCTCGATATTGCGGACGGCAGGAGGCATCGCCCAACGAGCTGATCTCCAACCGGAAGCCGGTCAGGCCCAAGGAGCGGTACCCGGTATCGGCGATCGCGATCACCTCGGCGTCCAGAGCCGGGTCGTCGACGCCGATGGCCTCCACACCCACCTGCTGCAGCTGGCGATAGCGGCCGGCCTGCGGTCGCTCATACCGGAAAAAGGGCCCTGCGTAACGAAGTTTCATCGGCAGCTGGCCACGATCTAAGCCGTGCTCGATAACTGCACGCATCACCGATGCCGTGCCCTCCGGGCGCAACGTCACCGACCGATCGCCGCGGTCGGCGAAGGTGTACATCTCCTTGCTAACCACATCGGTGGACTCGCCCACCCCGCGGGCGAACAGTGCCGTGTCCTCGAACACGGGCAGCTCGATGTAGCCGTATCCGGCCAGCCGCGCCTGCTCCAGTAACCCATCGCGAACGGCCAAAAACTGCGCCGAGTCCGGTGGCACATAATCCGGTATGCCCTTGGGCGCGCTAAAAGTCTTCTCGCTCACTGGATTTCCTCGAGGAATGGGTTGGCGCGTCGCTCATCGCCGATGCTTGTGGCATTGCCGTGACCCGGCAGCACCACCGTCGAATCGTCTCGGGTGAGCAGTTTGGCCGCAATCGAATTAAGCAGCTGTTGGTGGTTACCGCCGGGTAGATCGGTGCGCCCGATCGACATCTGGAAGAGCGTGTCGCCGCTGAACACCACATCGATGGGCCCATTATCGCTGTCGACCTCGATGCCGAACACGACAGAACCTCGGGTATGCCCAGGCGTGTGGTCGACGGTAAGTGTGATTCCGGCGAGCTCCAGCTTGTCGCCGTCACCGATCTCCACGAGCTCCTTGGGCTCGGTGAATTCCATGCCCTGGATGAACTGAGCCAGACCCGGCCCGATCCCGGCAAGCGGATCGGCGAGCATCACGCGGTCATCGGGGTGGATGTACACGGGGATCCCGTATTCATCGGCGAGCGGCTGTGCCGTCCAGGTGTGGTCCAGATGCCCGTGTGTGAGCAGCACCGCCTCAGGGGTGAGGTCGCGTTCGGCGAGGATCTCCTTGACGCCGGCGGTCGCCTCCTGTCCGGGGTCGACGATGACGGCGGGGCCGCCCTCGTGGGGCGCCACGATGTAGCAGTTCGTGGCGAACATGCCCGCGGGAAATCCGGTGATCAGCACCCGACCAGCTTAGGCGGCGGGTCCCGCACCATCTCTCAGGTGTGGCTGGCACACTCTCTGGCGACCTAGATTCTTTGATGGACGCCCTAGGAGGAGAACCCGGTGCCGACCAACGAGCAGCGACGTCAGACGGCCAAGCGCAAGCTGGAGCGACAGCTGGAGAACCGTGCTGAGCGCGCCCGTAAGCAGCGGATCTGGGCGATCAGCGGCGTCGCGGTCGTCGCCGTCGTCATCGCTGTGGCCATCACCGCGTGGCTGGCCATCAGTAAGAGCAACAAGACCGATGCGGCACTGGACACCTCCACCACCCCGGTCTCCACAGTCGACGCGCCGCCGACGTCCTCGTTGCCCACGCCTGACGAGCCACCCGTCACCGGCCCGGCCCTTCCGAAATTCGTGCCTTCAGCCGAGGTCGGTGCCAATTGTCAGTACCGACCCGCTGGGGAGCCCGCCAAGACCATCGACAAGCAGATGCCGCGCTCCGGGAAGATCCCGACCGATCCGGCGACGCTCACCGCCAGCATGAAAACCAGCCAGGGCAACATCGGCCTGGTGCTGGACAACGCCAAGGCACCGTGCACGGTGAACAGCTTCGCCAGCCTGGCGCAGGGTGGATATTTCGACGACACCATCTGCCACCGGATCACGAGTGGCAGCCTGTCGGTGCTGCAATGCGGCGACCCGAAAGGCACCGGTTCGGGCGGCCCGGGATACGAATTCGACAACGAGTACCCGACCACTGCGTACAAGGCTGATGATCCCGCGGCACAGCAGGCCGTCATCTACCCCGCCGGCACGTTGGCGATGGCCAACGCGGGCCCCGGGACCAACGGCAGCCAATTCTTCATGGTCTACAAGGATTCGCAGCTGCCGCCGCAGTACACGGCATTCGGCACCATCGACAAGACCGGTATGGACACCCTGGCCAAGATCGCCAAGAACGGCATCAAGGCGGGAGCACGTGGCGCGGGCGATGGCGCACCCGCACAAGAAGTCAAGATCATCGACCTGCAGCTCGACTGACATGATTTCGCGTCGTGCTGTGTTGCTCGGTGGGCTGACGGCGGTCAGCGTGGCCGCCGTCGGATGTTCACGTGGTGGCGACGGCGACCCCTCGCCGACCGAGCTAGCCTCCCTGGAAAAGGATTTCGGGGGCCGTATCGGTGTGTACGCCCTGGACACCGGATCGGGTGCGACACTGGGCCACCGGCCAAATGAGCGCTTCCTCATGTGCTCTACGGTGAAGACCTTCATCGTCTCGGCCATCCTGCACCGACGCCTGAGTGAACCGGGGTTGCTGGACAAGCGGATTCACTACACGCAGTCCGACATCATGGAATGGGCCCCGGTTGCGTCCCAGCATCTAGCCGAGGGCATGACCGTCTCGGAGCTGTGCGATGCGACGATCCGCTACAGCGACAACACCGGCGCCAACCTGTTGATCGCGCAGCTCGGCGGTCCCAAACAGACGGAGAAGTTCGTTCGAAGCCTGGGCGACAATGTCTCTCGCATGGATCGCACCGAAGAACAGCTGAACGTCCCCGACGGCGATTTGGACACCTCGACCCCGCTACAGCTGGTGACCAATCTGCGCAGGCTGGTCCTCGACGAAGGGCTGGATTCGCAGGGGCGCGATCTGCTCACCGACTGGTTGAAGCGGAACACCACCGGCGACCAGTCGATTCGGGCCGGCGTCCCGGCCGGCTGGACGGTGGCCGACAAGACCGGCAGCGGATTCAAGGGCGAAACCAATGACATCGCGGTGATCTGGCCGCCGGGGCGCGCGCCCATTGTGGTGGCGGTGCTCACCGTCCCCGACGACCCGAAGTCCACCCAGGGCAAGCCGACCATCGCCGCGGCCACCCGCATCGCGCTCAAAGCCTTCAACGCGTAGTCGCCCGGCGGAGCGGATCAGGCGGCGCTGGTCACCCGATAGACGTCGTAGACACCCTCGACGTTGCGCACCACGTTGAGAACGTGTCCCAGATGCTTCGGGTCGCCCATCTCAAAGGTGAAGCGGCTGATGGCCACTCGATCATTCGACGTGGTTACCGAGGCAGACAGGATGTTCACCCGCTCATCGGCGAGGGCGCGAGTCACATCGGAGAGCAGGCGGTGCCGGTCCAGCGCCTCGACCTGGATGGCGACCAGGAAAACCGAGGACGCCGACGGCGCCCAATGCACTTCGATGATCCGTTCCGATTGCTGCTGAAGGGATTCGGCGTTGGTGCAGTCGGTGCGGTGCACGCTCACTCCGCCGCCACGGGTGACAAACCCGAGGATCTGATCACCCGGCACCGGCGTACAACATTTCGCGAGCTTGGTCAGCACGCCCGGCGCTCCCGGCACCGCCACGCCGACATCATCGGAGCGTCGCTGCCGGATGGGCATCGTCGACGGGGTGGAGCGCTCGGCCAGTTCTTCCTCGGCGCTGTCCACACCACCGAGTTGGGCGACCAACCGCTGCACCACGTGCCGTGCCGAGACATGCCCCTCGCCCACCGCGGTGTACAGCTGTGAGGTGTCCTGATAGCGCAGCTCACGGGCCAGGGAGGCCATACCCTCGCCGTTGACCAACCGCTGCAACGGAAGTCCACCACGGCGCACCTCGCGCGCAATGGCGTCTTTACCGGCTTCGAGCGCCTCCTCGCGGCGCTCCTTGGCGAACCACTGCCGGATCTTCGCCTTCGCGCGCGGCGACACAACAAAGGTCTGCCAGTCACGCGAGGGACCTGCGGTGGCCGCCTTGGAGGTGAAAACCTCGACCACTTCGCCGTTTTCGAGCTTGCGCTCCAGGGCCACCAACCGGCCATTGACGCGCGCGCCGATACAGCGGTGACCTACCTCGGTGTGCACGGCATACGCGAAGTCGACAGGGGTCGACCCGGCGGGCAACGTGATGACATCGCCCTTGGGTGTGAAGACGAAGATCTCCTGCACCGCCAGGTCGTAGCGCAGCGCCTCCAGGAACTCTCCGGGGTCGGCGGCCTCCCGCTGCCAGTCGAGCAGCTGGCGCATCCACGCCATATCGTCGATTTCGGCAGCGGCATGGTTGGGCGGAACGCTATTGCGGCCCTTGGCTTCCTTGTACCGCCAGTGCGCGGCAATACCGTACTCGGCGGTGCGGTGCATGTCGCGGGTGCGGATCTGCACCTCCAGCGGCTTGCCCTCGGGGCCGACCACGGTGGTGTGCAAGGACTGATAGACACCGAACCGCGGTTGGGCGATGTAGTCCTTGAACCGGCCGGCCATCGGCTGCCAGAGCGAGTGCACCACGCCCACAGCGGCGTAACAGTCACGAATCTCATCACACAGGATCCGGACGCCCACCAGGTCGTGGATGTCGTCAAAGTCGCGGCCCTTGACGATCATCTTCTGATAGATCGACCAGTAGTGCTTGGGGCGACCCTCTACGGTGGCGCCGATACGCGAACCGTTCAGGGTGGCAACAATTTCCGCGCGCACCTTGGCCAAGTAGGTATCGCGTGAGGGCGCCCGGTCGGCGACCAGTCTTACGATCTCCTCGTATTTCTTGGGGTGCAAGATCGCGAAGGACAGGTCTTCGAGCTCCCACTTGACCGTGGCCATACCCAGACGGTGTGCCAGTGGCGCAATCACTTCGAGCGTCTCGCGGGCCTTACGCGCCTGCTTCTCCGGCGGCAGGAAGCGCATGGTGCGCATGTTGTGCAGTCGGTCGGCGACCTTGATCACCAGCACCCGAGGGTCGCGCGCCATGGCGATGATCATCTTGCGGATGGTCTCGCCCTCGGCGGCGTTGCCCAACACCACCTTGTCGAGCTTGGTCACGCCGTCGACCAGGTGGGCCACCTCGGTACCGAATTCG
This sequence comes from Mycobacterium sp. D16R18, assembly GCA_002013775.1. Taxonomy (GTDB): domain Bacteria; phylum Actinomycetota; class Actinomycetes; order Mycobacteriales; family Mycobacteriaceae; genus Mycobacterium. The sequence continues at coordinate 9,142 of MAFD01000059.1, read as the reverse complement.
GTGGTCAGCTGCTCCAGGCTGTAGCCGGTGTCCTCGACTGTGTCGTGCAGGATCGCGGCCACCAGAGTGGTGGTGTCCATACCGAGCTCGGCCAGAATGTTCGCCACGGCGATCGGATGGGTGATGTAGGGATCACCCGACTTACGAAACTGCTCGGCATGCCGGCTCTCGGCTACCTCGTATGCGCGCTGCAGCACCACGCGGTCGGCCTTGGGATAGAACTCGCGATGGACGGCCATCAGCGGCTCGAGCACGGGGCTCACGGCGCCGCGCTGGGCGGTCATCCGGCGGGCCAGCCGGGCCCGCACGCGGCGCGACGCACTCATGGTGCCGCTGATCCGCAGGGAGTCCACACTCGGTGCCGTCTGATCGCTCACGACAGGCAGGGATTCGACCGCGACCTGATTCTCGCTCGGTACCTGCTCGTCAGCCACGGTTCACCTCCTGCCGCCTAGATTATCCCTCAGATCACACGCAGCGCAGTTAATGGCAGTGGCGCCACGGCCGCACGGCCGCCCAGACCGGACAGTTCCAGAACCACACCCGCGCTGATCACGTCCGCACCCGCGGCGCGCAAGAGTTTGATGGTTGCCGCCAGTGTTCCTCCGGTGGCCAGCACATCGTCGATGACCGCCACCCGATGACCGGTCAGATCCACTCCATCGGCAGGAATCTCCAACGCCGCGGTGCCGTACTCGAGTTGATAGGTCTGAGCATGCACGGGAGGTGGCAGCTTTCCCGCCTTGCGCACGGCCAGCACACCTACGCCGAGCCGGATCGCCACGGCGGCCCCCAACAGGAAGCCACGCGCATCGATCCCCGCGATCAGCGTGGCCCCTGCTGCCGCCTCCCCCAACGCATCGGTGACCCGTGACAAGCCCTCGGCGTCCGCGAATAGCGGCGTCAAGTCCTTGAACTGCACCCCGGGCTCGGGAAAGTCGGGGACCTTACGAGTCAGCCTGTCGATGAGCGCTGTGACAGCGTCCGTAGATGTCACGCCGGCAACACCCAACGATCCATATTCCAGCCGGCACCCCACCGGGTGACGGTCGGCGTTGCGGCATACATCGACTTCGGTGCGATCAGCACGCGTGGCTGCCGGTACAGCGGCAGCGTCGGCAGGTCGTTCCACAGGATCGCCGACGCGTCGCCGAGCAGCCGGCTCTGGTCCCTGGCGTTGGTGGTCACCGCCAGCGCCGCGATAATCCCGTCGATCTGACCGTTGGCGTAGTTCGCCGGGTTCTTGCCTTCACGTGATCGCAGGGCGTACGCATCCATGAGCCATGAACCGGTCGACCCGCTTCCGGGAGCTCCGCCGATCGAGCTGAGGAGCGCATCAACCTGATTGTCCCGCAACGAGTGTGGCCCAATCTCGGGCGAACTGACGTCCTGCACGGTGATCCCGGCCGCTCCACAGGCCTGCGCCATGGCGGACACAATGGCCGCACGACGCGGGTTGGGCGCCTGGTATCCCACCCGGACAGTCAACGGACGGTTAGCAACCGCAGCACGGGCCGCGACGGGATCCGAACGCATGAACCGTCCCGCCTCAGCGGCGGCCTCCACCGAGGCGAACGAGTCTCCGATGCTGGTATCCAGCCGGGCGTTCATCACCGGCACTCCGGCGATTCCCGCGATGGCATCACGCGGCGTGCACAGGGCCACGGCACGGCGCACATCGGGAGCCCCAACCGAACCTCCGGCACCGAAGATGAGTTGCTCCACCCCCGAACCAGGTTCCTCGGTGCGTGCGAATCCGTCAGGGGCGGTGAGAGTCCCGGCCGATCCGGCGGCGACGTCGACAACCTCCAGATCGCCATCGGACAGCCGCTTCTGCACATCAATCCCGCTGGGCCACACCGTGACCCGCTTGGTCACCGGCGGGCTCCCCCACCACTTGTCGTTGGCGACCAGCACGACCGATCCGTCGTCGTTGTACCCGTCCAGCTTGTACGGCCCCGAGGACGGGAACTTCGAGAGATCCAGATCCGAGCCGAGGTTCCATTGGTTGTTCCAAAAATCGGCGATCTTCTGCAGCGCCGGAACGTCGTTGGCAGCGATGGCACCGATCAGGTCGATACCCCCACCGACCTTGTCGGCGACCACATGCCACGGCAACATCGTGGTGGCGGCGAACAACTGGCTCCAGTCGGTGAAGGCGCGATCCGGCGCGAAGGTCACCCGCGCGGTCTTCTGCCCCGGCTTGCAATCGATGGTGGAGATATCGGCATATCCCGCCGTGCTGGCTGAGTCAAAATCGGGCAGCCTGCCGGATTGCGCAAACCAGGCCAGCACCATGTCTTCACAGGTCACCGGCTTGCCGTCGGAATAGACGGCCTTCTCATTGATGGTGTAGTCGAGCACCAGCGGAATACGGCCGACGACCTCGACGGTGCCGAAATCGTGGTCAGCGATGACCTGGCCGTCAGGCCCGTGGAAGCCGAACCCGGTGAGTACCCGATTGAATGCCTGCGCCCCGGCCGAGGCGTTCCCCGCGACACTGTTGACGTTGTACGTCGTCAAGCGGCCATCGACGGCATAGTCGAGCGTTTTCGCCGCCGAGGTCCAACACGAGGTCAACAACCCCGCCGCGAGCAGCATCGTGGTCGCGACGGCGCCGATTCGCGCGATCCGTCTTCCCCCGGTCCGTGCTGGGCCTCGTGAAACCATCAGCGCCGCCGAACGTTTCGCTTACCTTGAGGGCGGGCGCCGGGCTTGGGTTTCGCAGGAGGTACCCCGGTTGTGGTGGCATCGGATGCTTCCGATGTCGCCGCCTTGACAGCCTTGGCTCCCGAACCGGTGTCTGCCAGGGGCGCGGCGTCGGGCTTGCGGCGACTCAGCACCTTCTTGGTATGGCTCGCCACCAGCTCCGTGCGCTCACGCAATGCCACCAGCAGCGGGGTCGCGAAGAAGATCGACGAGTACGTGCCCACCAGAATGCCGACAAGCTGAACCAGCGCAAGGTCCTTCAGCGTGCCTACACCCAGCAGCCAGATGGCCACCACGATGAGCGAGAGCACCGGGATCACCGAGATGAGGCTGGTGTTGATCGAGCGCATGAAGGTCTGGTTCACGGCCAGGTTGGCATGTTCGGCGAAGGTGCGTCGCGAGGTGTGCTGGAATCCGTGCGTGTTCTCCTCGACCTTGTCGAACACGATCACGGTGTCGTACAAGGAGAATCCGAGGATGGTGAGCAGACCAATCACAGTCGCCGGGGTGACCTCGAAGCCCACCAGTGAGTACACACCGGCGGTAATCACCAGGTCGAAGACCAGCGCCGCCAATGCAGCCAGCGCCATGTAGCGCTCGTAGCGCACAGCGATGTAGATGCCGGCCAGCACCAGGAACACGATGAGCGCGAGAATCGCCTTGTGGGTGATCTGTCCGCCCCAGGTCTCGGATACGTCCGAGTCGCTGATGGCATTGATGGAGGGCTTGCCGTCAGCCCCCTTGGGGCCAAACCTGTCGAAGAGTGCCTTGTGAAGCTTCGCGGACTGATCGCTGTCAAGCTTCTCGGTACGAATCTGAATTGAGGCCGAGTCGCCGGTTCCGGTGACCACGATCGATTCCGCGTCGTGGCCGAGCGTCTGACTGAAAACATCCTCGGTCTGCTGAACGGTCGCCTCACCCTTCGGGAACCACACCTTGGTGCCGCCCTCGAAGTCGATACCGAAGACGAATCCCTTGATCGCGATCGAGAGGATCGCGACGACCATGAAGGCGCCACTGATCCCGAACCACAACGTGCGCTTGCCGACGACATCGACGGCGCCGGTTCCGGTGTACAGGCGATAGAGGAATCCGTGTTCCGGTGCCGCACTGGCGGTCTCGACCGCCGTGGACGTGACTTCCTTCGCGGCGCTCTTGTCGGTGCTGTTGTCGTTGCTCACCGTGTCGTTACTGGTGCTCATGCGTGTGCTGCCGCCTTACGTTCGCGGGCAATCTGCTGAACCGCGCCGAGCCCGTTGTACACGGGCTTGGACAGGGTGGCGGACTTCGAGGACAGGTAGACAAGCGGCCACGTCACCAAGAACACCACCACGACGTCGAGGACGGTGGTCAGTCCGAGGGTGAACGCGAAGCCCTTCACCTGCCCGATGGCCAGGATGTAGAGCACCACGGCGGCCAGCAGAGTGACCGCGTTGCCGGAAAGGATCGTCTTACGGGCGCGTGCCCAACCGCGCGGCACCGCCGAACGGTACGAACGACCTTCTCGTATCTCATCTTTGATGCGTTCGAAGAACACCACGAAGGAGTCCGCGGTGGTACCGATACCGATGATCAGACCGGCGATACCCGCCAGGTCCAGCGTGTACGAGATGTATCTGCCCAGCAGGACCAGGATCGCGAAGACCATGGCTCCAGAGGCCACCAGAGACAGCGCGGTGAGAACACCGAGCACGCGGTAGTAGAGCAGCGAGTAGAGCAGCACGATCGCCAAACCGATGGCGCCCGCGATCAAGCCGGCCTTCAACGATGTCAATCCGAGTGTCGCCGAAACAGTTTGGGCATCCGAGGACTCGAAGGACAGCGGCAGCGAGCCGTACTTGAGCGCCGCCGCGAGCTGCTTGGCCGAGTCGGAGGTGAACTGTCCGCTGATCTCGGTCTTACCGCCGGGAATCGGTTCGCGGATGGCCGGTGCACTGATCACCTTGGAGTCCAGCGTGAACGCGGTTTGGGTGCCCTGCTGCCAATGCGCAGAGGTGTATTCCGCCCAGACCTTGGCGCCAGTCGGCTTGAATTCCATGCTCACCACATAGATGCCGCGCTGCTGGTCGAGTCCCGAGCTAGCGTCCTTGATCTCCTCGCCGCTGATGATCGCCTTGTCCAACAGGTAGGCGGCCTTGCCGCCTTGGCTGTCATCACCACAGGTGACCAACGGCAGGTTCGGGTCGTCGTTACCGGCCAGCGGGTCGTCGGCGTCATAGCAGCGCGAAGCCTGAACCTGAAGGGCCAGCATCTGAATCCGCGGGTCGTCGCTCTGCCTGATCTGCTTCTCGAAGTCGATCAGCTGCTTGCGTTCCTCACCGCTGCCCGGTTTCGGCGGCAGATCGGTGGCGGGAGCGGCAGGCGGTGTCGCATTCGGCGTCGCCGGAGCAGGTGGTGGCGGTGGCGGTGGCGTCGTGGTTTGCGCCGGATAGGGCCGCGGCTGCGGTTTCGGAGAGGGTGCGGCCGGTGCCGGCTTTCCTGCGCCGGGCTCCGGGGGCGTCGCCTCTTGCCCAGCGCCGGGCTGGCCGCCCTGAGGTGCCCCGGCCTGGGGATTCTCCTTGGGCTGCGCCGGCACCATCTGGACGACGGGCCGGATGTAGAGCTTGGCGGTCTGGCCGAGGTTTCGGGCCTCGCTGCCGTCGTTGCCGGGCACGGTGATGACGAGGTTGTCACCGTCGATGATGACCTCGGATCCGGAGACACCGAGTCCGTTGACGCGAGCGTTGATGATCTCCTGCGCCTGCGTCAACGCTTCCTTCGTCGGCTTGGAACCGTCAGGGGTGCGTGCTGTCAGGGTGACGCGGGTTCCGCCCTGCAGGTCGATACCGAGCTTGGGCTTGGCGTGCTTGTCGCCGGTCAGAAACACCAGCAGATAGGCGCCGATCAGCAACACCAGGAAGGCAGCTAGATAACGCGCGGGATGCACAGGGGCCGATGGCGAGGCCACGTGTCCGGTCTCCTTGCTTGTCGAGGGCGGGTCGGGAGGCGTTCAGGGTTGAGCAAAGGCGAAAGCCGCTACTCCTTGGTCAGCTCGACCCCGGTGCTCTCGACGTCGCGCGACGCCTCCTCAGCGGTGTCATCGGTGTCCTCGGCCTCATCAACGATCTTGTCGCGGACCGCGAGCTTCATCCAGCGAGTCACAACGCCCGGCGCGATCTCCAGGTCCACGGTGTCGTCGGTTACCGCGGCGATGGTGCCTTGCAGACCAGAGGTGGTGTGCACCCGGTCGCCGATCGCCAGGGAGTCGTGCAGCTCGATGGTGGCGTCGAGGGCCTTGCGCTGCCGCCGGTTCGCGAAGAAGAGGAACGCACCCATAACGAGGATGAGCGGCAAAAAGACGATGATCGATTCCATGGCGGCTTTCGGGATTCTTTCCGTTGGGTCTTCACGAGTTCAAGCACGGTCAGCGTGAAACGAGCACGCGACAAGTCACCAGTGTGCCATCCGACTCTGTGGAATCGACGCGAACCCCGGACCTGCGCGTCCTGGACTCAAGCGTGCTGTCAGTCGAATAGCCCGCCCTGCCCCAGCACTTGCGGCGGCGGGGTAAGACCCAGATGCGTCCACGCCAGCGATGTCGCCACACGTCCGCGCGGCGTGCGGGCCAGCATCCCGGCGCGCACCAGGAACGGCTCGCATACCTCTTCCACCGTGGTCGATTCCTCCGCGACCGCCACTGCCAGCGTCGACAGGCCCACCGGGCCGCCGCCGAAACTGCGTGTCAGCGCCGTGAGCACCGCCCGGTCCAGGCGATCCAGCCCCAGCTCGTCCACGTCGTAGACGGCCAGGGCGGACTTGGCGACGTCCACGGTGATCACGCCGTCCGCACGTACTTCCGCGTAGTCACGGACCCGGCGCAACAATCGGTTGGCGATACGCGGGGTGCCGCGCGAGCGCCGGGCGATCTCCGCCCCCGCGTCAGCTCCCAGCTCGATACCGAGGATTCCCGCCGATCGGGCCAGCACGAGCTCGAGTTCGTCGGGCTCGTAGAAGTCCATGTGTGCGGTGAACCCGAACCGGTCGCGCAGCGGCCCGGTCAGGGACCCCGAACGGGTGGTCGCGCCGACCAGCGTGAACGGCGCCACTTCCAGGGGGATCGAGGTGGCGCCGGGCCCCTTGCCGACGACGATGTCGACACGAAAGTCCTCCATCGCCAGATACAGCATTTCTTCGGCGGGCCGGGCGATGCGATGAATCTCATCGATGAAGAGCACATCGTGTTCGACGAGGTTGCTCAGCATCGCCGCCAGGTCACCCGCTCGTTCCAGGGCCGGACCCGAGGTCACCCGTAGTGAGGAGCCCAACTCGGTGGCGATGATCATCGCCAGGGAGGTCTTGCCGAGCCCGGGTGGTCCGGACAACAGGATGTGATCCGGGGTGCTGCCGCGATTCTTCGCGCCGGACAACACGAGCTCCAGCTGCTCACGCACCCGTGGCTGGCCGATGAACTCCCGCAGCGACTTGGGTCTGAGCCCGGCGTCGATGTCGTTTTCGCCGACCGTGAGCGCGCCGGACATCCCGGGGCCGGCATCGAAATCGTCCTCTTCGCCGTCGAACTCGTCGAAGCTGGTCATCGTGTCTTGCCCAGTAGCGTCAGCGCCGACCGCAACACGGTCGAGGTGTCGCCGTCGGAATCATCTTGAGCCAGCACGGTATCTGTGGTCTGTTCGGCTTGCTTCGCGGCGAACCCGAGGCCGATGAGCGCCTCGACGACCTGTGTGCGCACCAGCGACGCGGTGCCGCGACCCAGCTCGGTGGTTCCGCCCTGCGCCCCTGCTGCCGCCACCTTTTCGCGCAGTTCCAGCACCAGCCGCTCGGCGCCACGCTTACCGATCCCGGGAACCCGGGTCAGCGCGTTGACGTCGCCATCCGCCAACGCCTGGCGCAAGGTCGGCGCGTCGTAGACCGCGAGCGTGGCCATCGCGATCTTGGGCCCCACACCGGAGACACCGAGCAGCGTCAGGAACAGATCGCGGGCATCGGTGTCGGTGAAGCCGTACAACGTCATCGAGTCTTCGCGGACGATCATCGCGGTGATCAGCCTCACCTGAGTACCGCGCCGCAGCGTCGACAGCGTGGCCGGGGTGGCATTGACGCGATATCCGACCCCGGCGGCCTCGATCACCACGTGATCGAGCGCGATGTCGATGACCTCGCCATTGACCGAAGCAATCATCGGGCTACCGCTTTCATCCGGGCCGCAAAGGCCTTCCGCTGTTTCTCCGCCGCGGCTTCCGCCTTCGCCATTCTCGCCAGCATGGGCGCACGCCAGCAGTGACAGATTGCCAGGGCCAAGGCGTCGGCGGCGTCCGCGGGCTTCGGCGCCGTCTGCAGGTTCAGGATGCGGGTGACCATTGCGGTCACCTGGGATTTATCTGCCCGGCCGTTACCGGTGACGGCGGCCTTGACCTCCGAGGGGGTGTGGAAATAGACCTCGATCCCCCGTTTTGCCGCCGAGAGGGCGATCACTCCGCCGGCCTGGGCGGTACCCATCACGGTGGACACATTCTGCTGGGCGAAGACGCGCTCTATGGCGACCACATCGGGACGATGGGTGTCCATCCAGTGTTCGACGACCTCGCTGATCGCTAGAAGTCGTTGCGGCAGAGGCTGGTTGGCTGGAGTGCGCACGACGTCGACATCCAGGGCCACCACCTTGCGACCCGAGGATGCCTCGACCATGGACAGGCCGCACCGGGTAAGCCCCGGATCGACTCCCATTACTCGCACGTGCCAGCCCCTTGCCGTAGAACAGTTGTTCGATCAGCATATCGAGGGGTCTTGCCCATTGGGCATATCAACACGCGAGGGCTCTGCAAATGTCAACACCCGTTGGCTTAAGCTCAGCGCATGTCTACCGAACCTCGGCGATCGGACGCCACCCGTGCGGCGATCCTCGAGGCCGCCCAGGAGCACTTCGCCGGTGTGGGATACGAGAAGGCAACCATACGAGCCATCGCAGCGACTGCAGGCATCGACCCATCCCTGGTCATGCGGTACTACGGCAACAAAGCCAAGCTGTTCACCGCCGCGGCCAACTTCGACATACATTTCCCCGAGGAATTGGCCGAGATTCCGCGGGATCAGCTCGGAGCGACCTTGGTCCAGCACTTCCTCACCCAATGGGAAGCCGACGACACCATGGTCGCGTTGCTGCGGGCTGCTGTGTCCCACGAGTCCGCACGGGCACGCATGGAGGAAATTTTCAGCTGCCAGATGGTTCCGGTCATCGAATCATTGACCGCGGATCGCGCCATGGAACGCGCGGCACTCATCGGTACCCAAATGATCGGTTTGGCGATGTGCCGTTACGTCATCCGCCTCGGGAACGTTCCCGCGATGGCGCACGAACAGATCATCGAGCTGATAGCGCCAACGATCCAGGCCTACCTGGACTGCGATTGTGACTGCGAAGCGCCTTAACGCGCGCCCT
>MAFD01000058.1:0-18284 GCA_002013775.1 Mycobacterium sp. D16R18 | reverse complement strand
GCGTCACCGCCGCCGCGGCCGCCTACATGGCAGCCACCGTCGAGCACGCCAACCTCGACGAACAACCCGTCGAGATCGTCGGCGAATACCTCACCGTCAGCGCCGTCTCATCCTGGCTGATCAAACAAGACGACGGCGACACGATCACCGTCAAGCTTGGACGGATCGATCCGAGTCAGATCCGAGGACTAGCAGTCGGAGACCGTGTTCGGATCAACGCCATCATGAAAATCGAAACCACACCCGGCGGCAACATGAAAACGACCTATACCGCCGAAGCCGTGACAAAACTCGGCCAATCGGACACCTAACGAGCGCATCGGCACGCGCCGACATCGGCCGCACAACCCTGGCCCCACGCCAGCGGTATCGACTTGTGGCGCTGTAGCAGAGTTGATTTCGGTGAACTGCCAGCTGGCGACTGAACATCTTCGCGCAGTTCGGCGTGGGAATGAATTCCCCGGCCCTATCTATCTCGCGTAAACGGTCCCAGCCGCCTCGACCATCGGTCGGGCCCGGATATAACGCCATAGCCGAGGATTCCTGACGCCCTTCAAATGTCATGCTCATCTGATAAAATTATAGAAAATGGCATGCTTTTGAAGGAGTGATGATGACTCTGGATAGCGAGATTGATAACGCTCTGATCCGAGGATTCGCGGCCCAAGGATGGGCACCCGACGCCGACAGAGGGCTGCTGGTTCAGGGGGCCATGGATCGAGTGATTGATCTTGCGGCCCTGCGCAACCAGCTGATCAATTCCCTTGGGTTGCGGCAGGAAAGGGGAATTGTTCAACCGGTCAGCGCCGGCTGGCCCGGCACGAGATACCTGGCAGACTCGGCGATGGGCCAAACGCTTGACGGCGCGGCTGGTGTCCGGCACCAGGTGCGCGTGGTCTCTGATTGGACCGATAGCGACGAGCGGCTGTGAGTGTCACTCCGCGCCGTACCGTGCGAGTTCCTGGCCATGAGTGGGACGCAGGACACTCCAAAGCCCAAGACGAAGGCGACAATCTGACCAACGTGATCCGTCGTCTATTGCGTGGATATCTCAGCGGATCGAGCATCGAGTACCTTGCCACTCCGAACAATCCGTCGATCAGCAAGCCGGTCAGCGGGATTACTGGTCGCTATGAAGATGTACGGAAGCTTTACCCCGCCAAACACTGGCGCCTCGAAGAACGCGATGTGTCCGGCTACCGACCTGCAGGACGACGATAAAGAGCACTTTGTTGAGTCATTGCGACGCAAGTGAATCGGTCGACGAATCGGCTGCTGGAAACAATGGTGCTGCTACGCCGACGAGTCAGCATGACTGGTAGCGGCACTAAATCCGTAATCATCAGATTCGCAACGAGTTCCGCTTATGCAGGCTGAGGCTTGCTGGTGTTGCGCTTGTGTGGTGGTCGAGCTGACACGGTGCGAGTTTAGGTGTTCCGCATTGCCGGATTGAGGCGTGGTTGGCCGTCGGGGCGATGATGTGAAGGCTTCCGGATCAGGGGGTGCCGATAACTGCAGTATGCAACTGTTGCATACTCCGATGATGATCGGTGTCCGCTCGTCCGTGCTCGGCGCTGCCCCGTCTATGCAAATCTGGATGGGACGCTGGCGCGACAGCGGGATGCTGACGGTGATGTTGGCGATGGTCGTTGGCGTTATCACCGGCCTGGGCGCTGTCGGATTTCGTTGGCTGATCATGTTCTTCACCCGCTTGTTTACCGGAGTTGAGGATTACTCAGCCTTGGGGCGAGTGCCAAGCACACATTGGCCGGCGTTGGGCCTTTGGTTTCTGTTGCTATCGCCCGTGATCGCGGGGGCCATCTATGGTCCCATCGTGCATCATTTTGCGCCGGAGGCTCGTGGTCACGGGGTGCCGGAGGTGATGTACGCGGCGGCGCGTAATGGTGGGAGGATCGCTCCGCGGGTCACGATCGTGAAGGCTTTGGCGTCGGCGTTGTGCATTGGTGGTGGCGGCTCTGTCGGGCGTGAAGGGCCGATTGTCCAAATCGGTGCTGCGACGGGTTCGGCGGTGGGGCAGGTGCTGCGCCTGGACGGCCGACGATTGCGGATTCTGCTCGCTTGTGGTGCTGCAGGGGGTATTTCGGCGACTTTCAACGCTCCGTTAGCCGGAGTGTTCTTCGCTCTGGAGCTGATTCTGTGCAGCCTTGATGCGGAGTCTGCCGGGCTCGTGCTGCTTTCCAGCGTGGCTGCGGCAGTGGTAGGGCGCGCACTCATGGGTGATCATCCATTTCTGTCACTACCGGGGTTCAGTGTGCAGCGCCCCTTCGAGTATCTGCTCTACGGACTGCTCGGTGTGGGCACCGGCATGATGGCCGCTGCCTTCTCGAAGGTTCTGTATTGGGTAGAGGACGTCTGTGACTGGATCTGGCGCGGGCCTCAATGGGCGCGACCGGCCGTTGGCGGAGTCGTCCTTGGCGCCTTGCTGATTGCGCTGCCACAAATGTATGGAGTGGGCTATCCGGTACTACGCAATGCTGTTGGCGGACATTATGCGATCACCATGCTGTTGGTGCTCCTGGTCGGCAAGATCTTCGCGACGAGTCTGACCATCGGTATCGGCGGCTCCGGCGGCATATTCGCCCCTACGCTATTTATCGGAGCGATGGCTGGCAGTGCCTTCGGTCAGACGATCCACCAGCTGGACCCGGCGTTGACTGTCGTTGCCAGTTCCTACGCCTTGATAGGCATGGGAGCACTGCTGGGCGGTGCGACCGGCGCCCCGATCACCGCGGTGGTGACTTTATTCGAGCTGACCGGCCAGTACTCGATCATCCTTCCCCTCATGATCGCGGTCTCCGTAGCCGCTTTCACAGCCCGCATGCTCGGCGAGCACACCATCTACACCGCCAAACTGTGGCGCCGCGGCATCACACTGAATGACGCCGCCAGCCGACACGCCTAGCCAGCGCAGGCGCACGCTTGCATTATTTGAAATAAGTTACGGTAGAACAAATCTCGTGACGCCTACTGGCCGGGGTACTTCTGGGGGATTGGTCGTGGGCCATGGGATGTCCCGAGCGCTAGGGAACTTGCGGCGTAGCTCGTCGATGAGTCGGTGCGCGTCGTACAGGTCTTTCCGCAGCGCTATGAGATGGCGGCGTCGATGTCTGGCTGCGGTGGGCCTGATGGGAGCATTCTGGCTACGGCGCTCAGCCTCGGTGATCGATTGAGATACCTCGATGACATGCTCGTAGAGCGAAGTCAGCAGCACGTGCGCCTGTGCGGCAGAACGATCCTCGATCATCGGCTGATCGTTGCATGTTCGCGCGTTGATGCGGTGCGGGGTTTCACTGCTCATGTCGTGGCGGTGTATCGGCTTGCTAGCGGAAGATTCGTTTGAGTGCCCACAGCTCGGCGTCGAGGGCCGCGATACCGTGCCGGATCGCGGCGATGTCTTCTGGGCTCGTTTGTTGTGGATTGAGGTAGGCGCGGCGTCCTTCCAGGCCAACGGCGCAGCCTTCGAGTATGCCGGCGAGGGCTCGGCCCGGGGTGGAGTTCGGGGCTGTCTCCGGGTTGGGTGTGCTTTGTTTGGCGGGCATGGTTTGCCTTTCGTATTGGGTGAACGGATGGACACCAGTGGTGGGTCAAGCGTCGTTGAGCTTGTTGACTTGTTTCGTTAAATCGTGCTGTGACAATGGTTTTTTGGCGGTGTTTATGGCGCCGCCTTCGGTGATGAAGGCGTATGCGGGTGACTGGGTGATACCGAATCGGCTCGATATGTTCGTGCTGGTGTCGATGACTTGTGTGAAATCCATGGGGTGATTGCGTGTAAACGCCCGCAGATCTGCAGCACTGGCTTTGATTCCGACCCCGACGAAGGTGATGTCTGGATACTTGGTGGCGACGGCTCGCACGATCGTGGCCTGTGACTTACATGCGGCGCAGGAAGGTTCCCAGAACCACAACACGGTCGGCTTGCCCCACAAGTCCTCTCCGGAAAACCCTCCTCCGTCCAGTGATTGGGCGATGAACTGCAGCTGCCAGGGCACCAGCGGCTCTGCGGTCAGTGTTGATGCGTGCGGGTTGGCCGCGGGCAGCTGCTGGGACGTAAACAGTGTGCGGGCAGGTGAGCATCCGGTTACGAGAATTGCGGTGGTGACGAGAGTTATTGCGCTGTTTTTCAAGGTGATTCAGCTTTCCTGGCTAGTTCTAGACTTATCGTGCGATGAGCTAGCGTTGGGCAATCACCGCCCGTTCGATCTCTGAAACAGGTAGGTCGGGGTGCGCAGGTCCAATCTCCCAGGCCAGGACACCGGTCAACTGCGGTATCCGGTACAAACGCGTATCGAATCCACCGCCCAGGCCGGTCACCGCTTCAAGTCCGTCGGCAAGGGCATCGATGAGCTGCTCGTCGATGTACCGCTTGCGGCATAGCATGCCTGCCCACCCGCCGCGGATCTTCTTTTCGGTTGCGGCGATCATCGCCCGCGTCGCCGGTGCCCAATGTGTGGCGAGAGCTCGCAGATGCAAGGTCGGCGGCAACAGGCGAATCGCATACGTGTCGATGATCAGCGGCGAGGTCTCGTACTGCTCGTTGGCGAGGATCAACGCCGAACCGTAGGCGTTCCGTTCCGCCACTGAACTCATGGGCGCCTCAGCTCTCCGATCGGTCGACTCGATAACGCCGACCAGACTTCCCGGCACACCACCGCATTCCTCACACGGCGGCGGTCACCCAGATCAGAGCAACACAGGCGATGTATCCCTATCGCATCTGGCTTCACCACCAGCACCCGTGTCTGGCCGCTGCGCCGCGAACGCAGCCGCCAGATACGGTAGCAGTATGCAATACTTTTGTAGGCTATCTTTAGTGAAATCAGTGCTGGCCTGGGCGGACTAAGCGAAACCGCGCGGGTCCGATGAATTCGGAGGCGCAGGCTTGTCGCATTCGCCCGCTCCCACAACCCACACATTTGTGCGGCAGATCTCGGCCTTCCTGCAGCGACAGAGCCGGGTCGCCGCGGTCGGCGTGCTTGCCGGGGCGACCGCATGTTCGCCCCAATCCGTTCCCCTCGGCGGTCTGACGACCGATACCGTTGACAAAGAGCACCATTCGGCGACGCAGCTCGCAGCTAGTCGGCCGCAGGTTCAGAAGGCAGTGGTCGACTACCTGGAGAAAACTGTCAACGCGCTGCCGACCGGGAGCTACCTCGATGGCAGCGCCATGCCGGTGGGCGGTCGCACCACGACCTGTGCGGGCGCCAACGCCGCTAGCCCGACGGTGCGCTTCGAGATCTCCATGGCGGTCATGACATCGCCGCAGATGCAAGCGAACCAAATAGCCTCCAGGACGGAGGCCCTGTGGCGCAGCTGGGGTGCACAGGTCAACGAGGACCCAAGCGCCGCAGGGTGGTCGGCGGACACGGCGGGCTATCGCCTCCATATCGCCGCTGATCCCGAAGCCCAACAACCGACGGTGTCGGTGGCCTCGATCTGCTTCCCTGATGACCCGATCCTGCGGGATCTGCCATTTCCCGGCATCATCAGCCACTCGGCCTGACGCCGAACCTTGACGACCCGTACGCAGGGCGCGGAACAGGCCGGGGGCGCTGGCGGGTCTCTCCGTCGCACCAGTTAACACCCGCCAGCGCCCTGTACCGGCCACGCATTCACGCGTCGTGTCAGCGCGCGGCCCGCGCGGCATACACTAGCACTATGCAATAGTTACTGTGCGGTATTGTATTGCTCGGCTGGGTGTTTATGGGCCGCCCGGAAAGGGAAACGGTGTGACTGTTGACGATGCAGATCTAGAGGAATCACTTGATGCCCTTACGGATTCGCTGCTGGTCGCCTCGCGACTGCTGTTGGCGATCTCCGCGCGATCGATCGCGGAGGTAGATGAGACGATCACGTTTCCCCAATTTCGCACCTTGGTGATCTTGTCCAATGAGGGCCCGATCAACTTGGCCACCTTGGCTCAATTGTTAGGGGTGCAGCCGTCCACGACAGGCCGGATGGTCGACCGTTTGGTCAACGTCGGAATGATCGATCGTCAGCCTCATCCACGCTCACGCCGGGAATTGGTGGTGGAACTGACCGCTCACGGCGAAGGCGTGGTCCACGAGGTCACGGTGCGCCGACGGGCCGTCATCGCTGAGATTGCTGGCAAGATGCCGCCGCGGGAGCGTCGCGGCCTGGTGCGGGCGTTGAGCGCATTCACCGCTGCTGGGGGCGAGCCGCCCGCTTCTGCTGGCCTATAGGTACGTCGATGCGTCACTTCATCGGGCAGCTCTCACTTCTTCACGGATGGCTGCCTGTTCTGGTCCAACTGGCCACGGCGGCAGTGCTTTTCGCAGTACTGGCAAGCCGCGCGCAGCGCAGGGGCGCGACAATGCTCTGGGGTGTTGTGGTCGGTGTGATGCTGGCCGCGATGGCGTATTGGTATCTCGGGTCGATAGGTGTTGCCGGCGACCCGGCGCCGCTGCAGCTGTGGCTGTGGATCACTGGCGCCGGCCTGGTGTCCGTGCTCGCGGTTTGCTGGCGCGGGGTGTGGTGGTGGCGGCGCGCACTGGCTGTCGTGGCGATACCATTGTGCGTCGTATGCGCGGGGCTGTCGGTGAACGCGTGGATCGGATACCTGCCCACGGTGCACGCGGCGTGGAGCCGACTCACGCTGTCCCCGGTTCCAGGTCAGGTCGATCGCGGCACGGTGTTGGCCATGCAGCTCGCAGGAGTGCAGCCAGCTGCCGGTGTCATCACACCAGTCACGATTCCTGTTGGCGCGTCGGGGTTTAGCCATCGCACCGAGTTGGTGTACCTACCTCCGGCATGGTTTGGCCACGATCCGGCACCGCAACTTCCGGTTGTCCTGATGATCGGCTCGGCATTGAACACTCCCGCGGACTGGGTGTGGGCCGGCCATGCTGCCCAAACCGCAGATGATTTCGCTGCCCGGCACGGCGGAAACGCTCCCGTCCTGGTGTTCGCCGATGCGACCGGGTCGTTCAACAACGACACCGAGTGCGTCAACGGCAGCCGCGGCAACGCAGCCGATCATCTCGTTAACGAGGTCGTGCCCTACATCGTGTCGAACTTCCGCACCAGCGCGGATCGACATAACTGGGGTGTGGCCGGCTGGTCGATGGGTGGCACCTGCGCACTGGATCTGACCGTGATGCACCCCGAAACGTTCACCGCGTTCGTCGATATCGCCGGGGACGCGAGCCCGAACACCGGCGACAAGGTCCACAGCACCGCAACGCTGTTCGGCGGGGACAGCCAGGCATGGTCGCGATTCGATCCGGCCACCGTCATCAGCCACCACGGGCGCTATCACGCGGTGGCGGGCTGGTTTGACATTCCCGGCGGTGCGGGGCGCCGACTGCTGACCGCCACAGGGATCGGGTCGGTAAGCGACAGCCCGCACGACGGCATCGCGAACCCCGAGGGCCAGGATGTTGCCGCCAACTCGCTGTGTCAGCAAGCCAGTAGCCACGGCATCCGTTGTGCAGTGTCGACCCGACCGGGCCGACACGACTGGCCTTTTGCCGCGCAGGCATTCGATGCGGCCTTTCCATGGTTGGCGGGCCGACTCGGAACTCCGCGGGCACTACGGATCGCTCTGCCCGGTCTGACACCCGAATCTACCGTCACCGTGCAAGCCTCAGCTCCCATCCACCCACACGGAAGGAGATAGACCAGCACACAACGCAATTCAGTACATCACTAGCGTCGTCCACAACGAGCGAGGAGCCGCCATGCAGATCGTCAAGAACGTTTCACTGCCTTCGGGCCTGACCCGCGCTGCCTTCCGGATGCCGATCTACCTTTATCGGTTGAAACTCGGATGGGTATTTGGGCAACGGCTGCTGCTGCTCAACCACACCGGGCGTATCAGTGGCAAGCCCAGGCATAGCGTGCTGGAAGTAGCCGAACGTGACTCCGCCGACGACAGCTATATCGTGGCTTCCGGCTGGGGCGCTAAAGCTGCCTGGTATCAGAACATCCTGGCCGCACCTGAAGTGAGCATCCAGGTGGGCACCCAGGTGCGGCCCATGATGGCCCTTCCTCTGAGTAAGGATGAAGGCGGCGAGGTCTTCGTACGCTACGCAGCCAAACACCGCCGCGCAGCGCAATACATGCTGCCTCGCGTCCTGGGGATATCCGTTGACGGCTCCGATGCCGACTTCCGGGAGGCTGGCCAGAAGATGCCGTTCGTGCGGTTTGTTCCCCGACCCGACTAGCCGAGGAACAAGCCGCCTAGCACGACCTGATCTAGTTAGCTGTAATGTGCCGAGACCAGCCAGGCCGGTAGTTGCGCACGCCCGTCAGAGCCGATGGTGACATTGCGGTACTCGAAACCTTCAGGCAGGTGGCCGGGAACGTTCACCCAAGCTCGTGCGCGCCGCACTTCGTCGATCGTCAGGTGCCCTCCGACGATGTCGCGCAGCTGTTGTTCGGTGAACGGGCGCGGACCAAATTCGGCGTCTGGTGGAAATGCTTCGGTCGCAAAAACAAGCGCAAAGAACTTGCCGCCCGGCTTCAGCGCCCTCGCCAAGGAGCGTATGTAGCTGTCCCTAAGTTCATGGGGCAGGCAGTGAAATACCAAACCGTCTACTACCGTGTTGAAATGGTCGATATAACCAATGTCGGAAGTTAAATCCGCTATATCAAATTCGACGTTCAATCCGAGAATTTCAGCAGCTTTCCGCGCTTTTTCTATAGCGCTCTCAGATAAATCCAGGCCGACCACTTCGTAACCCTGTCCAGCAAGACCCAGCGAGGTCAATCCGACGCCGCAACCAGAGTCGAGAATCGGGCTCTCGAAACGACCCTGCCGATGTAGAGCAGCTATTTCTGGCTGCATCTCTCCGATGTTCCAGCCCGGATCGCCAGGGGCGTAGACCGCTTCGCCCCGGTACAGCTCATTCCAATCCACCGAATTGACGTTAAAAGTTGGCATACCGCCGATATTAAGCGCACGAAGCGATCTCGGCAATGAATGAATTTCAATCATTATGATTATTTGGAGCGGGGGGAATATATCTCTGATCGCTGAAATTTGGCTTTGTAAAAATTGTGAATTACCTGAAAATCGGTAACAAATTGAACAAGCTTCGCCGATTGTTTCTATTGCAGATCAAACTGGTTACTTCCGCACGCGGATTGCACCTGGTCATCAGCTGGGCGGCGTCCGTCGGAGCCGATGGTCAGTCCTCACGCGAGTTGGCGCGACCGGAGGTGTCCGGGGCACGCAGCGCCCGCCCGGCGGACTCGAGACGTGTCGAATGCCCCACGGCCGCCAAGGGCTCATCGGGGCCGCTCTAGCACTGTTCATCGATTTGCGAAGAGGGTACCGTTGGTTCATGCCTACAGTTGCTATTGTCGGCGCCGGCATCGGTGGCCCCACTCTTGCGTACTGGCTTTTGAAGTACGGTTACGAACCGACTCTCATCGAGAAGGCGCCGGCGCCCCGAACCGGCGGCTACATCATCGATTTTTGGGGAGGCGGCTACCAGGTCGCCGAACGTATGGGCTTGGGCAACGAACTGCGTGACAGTGGCTACTTCATTGAACACCTGAAACTGGCCAACCAGCGCGGACGGTCAGTGGGCGGGTTCCCCATCGAGCCATTGCGCAAAGCCGCCGATAACCGCCTTGTCACCATCCCTCGCGGAGATCTGGCCGCCATGATTTATCGCCAGATCCAAGGAAGAGTCGAGGCCCTATTTGCGGACAGCATCACCGCCGTCCAGCAAGACACCAGAAGCGCACACGTCACGCTCGCAAGCGGCCCGACCCGCGATTTCGACCTGGTGATCGGCGCTGGCGGCATTCATTCACCGGTACGAAACCTAGTCTTTGGTCCACCGGCGGCGTTCGAGAAAGACCTTGGCTACTACGTTGCAACATTCGAAACCTGCAACTACTCGCAGGGCGACGACGACACCTACCTGGCCTACAGCACTCCGGGCCGTACTGTCGCACGATTTACGATGCGCGACAACAGGACTCTGTTCTTCCTCATCTTCCGCGCCGATCAGATCTATGGCCCTCATCCTTGCACCACCGCCGAAGCTAAAGCGGTTGTACGACAAGTCTTTGGAGACGCCGGCTGGGAGTGCCCGCACATCCTGCATTCGATGGACCAATGCGACGAAATCTACTTTGACCGGGTCACGCAGACCGTGATGGGACGCTGGTCACACGGCCGCGTTGCGCTGCTCGGTGATGCGGCTGCCGCCGTCTCGCTGCTCGCGGGCGAAGGGGCGGGCCTTGCGATGATCGAAGCCTATGTTTTGGCTGGCGAACTGCACCGCGCTGGCGGGGATCACCGCATCGCATTTCACCGGTACGAACACTTCCTGCGTGGCTTCGTCGAACAAAAACAACACGCAGCACGGCGAATGGCCGCGGTATTCGCACCCAAGACCAGCTTGGGCCTGTGGACCCGCAACCACGCAACCCGGCTGTTGAACATTGGCCCACTAGCCGAACGGCTTGTGCGCCAACAATTAAATGACAACTTCGAACTACCGGACTACAACGACCTGGCAGCCTGAGCCCCTGAAGCTGCGGTACGGTCTGGCCAACCACCGACCCAACGATTAGCCCGGACCTAAGCCACTAAACCATGAAGAAAAGGCGATGCTGCGGAACCAAATTGATGTCCCGAATGCGGTATCCCCACGGTCTCGCCGGGTGTAACGTGCCCTCACCACGTAACAAGATCACGGGAAGAGTTGGTCATGAACGGTGTGGTCTCTGCGGGCAAGGCGGTGTTGCCTGCGTACTTACTGATTCCGTTGGCGGTAGTGGTTCTCTTTCCCGTTCGGCAGTCAGTGTCTCTAAGCGATCCTCCATACGGAAGCTGCAAGGAAGCCCATTCCGACGGTGCCTACAACATCAAGAAAGGTGAACCCGGCTACAGCAAGAAACTCGACCGAGACAACGACGGTATCGCCTGCGAGGGCTGATCTGAGGTATGCGCTGCCCGGAAAACTAGGCCATTCGTACACCCAGAGTCGCTGCTAATTCACGGCTTCAGCGTGCTTGCGAGCCTGATCGGTTGTACCAGCGGCGGATCGCCGCGGCGAATTGCTCGGGAGCGTCGGAGGGAACGAAATGACCGGCACCGTTGACGATGACAGTCTCGTGATCGGTGAAGGTCTGCTGCCATCGCCGCAGTTCTTTGTCGCCGAAGGCGAAGTCGCCGTCACCCCAGATGATCAACGTCGGCAATGCTTCGATATCGCCTAGCCCGGCCTCGATGTCGGCGAGAAAAGCTCGGCTGGAGGTGATCTCACGAGGGAAAACCGCAGAAGCCTCCCGTCGCGACGGGCCGTCGAGGGCCTTCCTGTAGTGGTCCATCTGCCTGCTTGTCGGTGTGGTTAGCCGGTGCCCAATTGGGATCATCACGTTGACGAACAGGTTGAGCTGCCGAATCAGTAGCCGCCCAACTGGGCTGCCCATCACGTGCGACATGACTTGTATGAGAGGGTCGCTGACCGGCCATGCCCAGGTGTTAGTGAGCACCAACCGGTCGAAGGTTTCGGGTCGGCGTTGCACCACCGAGAGCCCGATCGGTCCGCCCCAGTCATGGCCCACCAGGGTGACGTTGCTCAATCCAAGCATCTCCACGAACGCATCGATAATCTCTGCGTGTTCGATGGGTAGATGCCGGTATCCCGGCGCTGCCATCGAAAGCCCGAATCCGGGATAGTCCACTGCGACGCAACGGAAATCAGCACGCAGTGATGCGATCACCGTGCTGTAGTCGAACGACCAGGTGGGGTTGCCGTGCAACAACAGCAACGTCGGCCCCGACCCTTCGTCCACGTAGTGCACACGGTGCCCGTCGATGTCGAGGAAACGGCTCTCGAACGGGAACAGTTCCTTATCGACCCACGCAGGTCGCTCTGCGATTGCCATGGATGGCTACACCAGCCCGATCGTCAGGGCCATGCCTAGAAACAACACGAACTGATAAGCGCTATTGAGCAAGGTCAATCGCACAGGCTTCAACTCGAAAGCGTTGTGCTGCAGAAGCGTGGTGGCCGAGAACGTCAACCACGCTGCGAAACCGACCAGCAGGGCCAGCCACAACGCATCACTGCCTGCGGCCATCCACGTGACCTCGATGCCGGCCGTCAAGCCCACCGCCGTCGCGCCGTTCGCGACAAGCAGCAGGACCGTATTCCTTCGGCTGGCCTTTTTGGAGTCCTCCGCGACTACCCCCGTCAACGTCGACCATAGGGTGGTGAACACCTTGCCGTACCAGGCACCCGCCACAGCCATTCCGGCCACAGTGGCCATGACAACGGCCAGCCAATCGAGTTCCACCGCCAACCCTCCCTCGTAGAATTTCCCGCATGATCCACTGATATAATCAAGCGAACTTTAAAATAGCAAGTAGATGGTGATGAGTCGAGATTACGGTCAGTACTGCGGTCTTGCCCGGGCCCTGGATGTCGTGGGCGATCGGTGGAATCTGTTGATTGTCCGCCAGCTCCTGATGGGACCTGCGCGGTATGGAGAACTCCGCGAAGGGATGCCCGGCATCGCGACGAACCTACTGACTGACAGGCTTCGCGACCTCGAAACCGGCGGCGTAATCGAGCGGCGGCTCTCCGCCGACTCCAGTGCAATTACGTACGCACTGACGGAGTGGGGTGGACAGCTGCGCGAGCCCATCCATGCTCTCGTCCGCTGGTCCACCCCACTGATGATCCGCGGACCCGAAAACGACGAATTCCGCCCGGAATGGCTCCTGGTGGCACTTCCCGCCTTATTCGAAAGGCGTATGCCTACTGATCATTCGGCGACCGCGGGGCTCGTCGTCGACGGCTCGATGGCCCAACTACGGGCCACCGAGCCTGGGATCGAAGTCAGTAGACCCGACGGACGAGAACTTGATGCCGTCCTGACCGCCAGCGCGCATCTTGTTCTGGGGCTCGCGGCGGGCGTGGTGTCTCTGGATGAAGTCAGAGCACTCGTTGACATTGACGGTGACGAGTCCGCCCTGCGAAACTTTTTCGAAGCACCCCCATCAGGGAGCCGCTGACGAGCGATTGTGGTTGTGCATCAGCCAACTTCCAGTTTGTCGACCGGCCACTGAATCGGCCGCGATCGTCTCTACTGCGCTTTTCATTGCAGATAAGCCATTGCTGCGCTTTCGCCTTAGAAAGCTCGGCTAGTTCTTAGCTGTGCATCTGATGCCAGCGCTGTAGGAGTCCTGGAATTTCCCCCCACATGAATGCGTAGAAGTCACGCATTTGGGTCAGCCGCTGGTGTGCAAGTCCATCTGGTGTGGTGGCGGCGACACCGGCGTCGGCGGCCTGCTGCATGGCGGCGATGACTTCGTTCTGATTGGTGTACATGGTTGCCCAGGCATCATCGCGTAGCCGGTAATGCTCACGTCTGCTCGAGGGCACCGGCACGCGTTCCGCCAAACCAACCGAGGTAAGGGCCTTCGTTGCCGTCGAGATCGATCCCGCGCTGGCCTGCAACAGTTCTGCCAGATTGGCTGCGGTCATCGATGGTTTCTCGGTGAACAACATTGTGGCCAGAACCCGTGAGGTCATGCGCTGCATGCCATGTGAGCTGAGCATGAGTGCTAGCTTCTCGGCCTGCTCTTGGTTGTCCACACCTTTGAGGTCTTTGCGTTGGGCCTTGCGCTGCGCCACCGCTCACCAGCCCTTCGGTATTCATTGTCTTCAAAAATTTCTGAAAATAGTTTAGGCTCTTCTGCGGTGCTCCGGGAAGTCTGGTCGGAATCTTGATATCGGCATACCCAGAAAGGATCGGGCACCTATGCACAACGATGCGGTGATTCGCGTGCGCGACTTCACCTTCACCTATCCGCGATCTACCGCACCGGCCGTACGAGGTATGGACTTCACCGTCGACCGCGGCGAGGTCTTCGGGCTCCTAGGCCCCAGCGGCGCCGGGAAATCCACCACACAAAAGCTGCTGATCGGGCTGCTACGCGGCCACGGCGGGGAGGTATCGGTGTGGGGAAAGGATCCAGTGGCGTGGGGTTCGCGCTATTACGAACGCATCGGCGTCTCCTTCGAGCTACCCAACCACTACCTCAAACTCACCGGGCTGGAGAACCTGCAATTCTTCGCCGAACTCTATTCCGGGCAGACACAGGACCCGATGAAGCTGCTGGAGGCGGTGGGCCTGGCCGAGGACGCACATACCCGAGTGAGCAAGTACTCCAAGGGCATGCAGATGCGGCTGACCTTCGCCCGGGCGCTGATCAATAATCCCGAGCTGCTCTTCCTTGACGAGCCGACCTCGGGTTTGGATCCGGTGAACGCCCGCAAGGTCAAGAACATCGTGTTGGACCTTAAGGCCCAGGGGCACACGGTGTTCTTGACCACGCACGACATGTCCACGGCCAACGAGCTCTGTGACAGGGTGGCCTTCGTGGTCGACGGCACCATCGCAGCCATGGACACCCCCATCGAGCTACGGATCGCGCGCAGCCGGCGGTTAGTACGGGTCGAGTACCGCACCGATAACGGGCGTCTGGAGGCCGCCGAGTTCGGCATGGACGGCCTCGCCGATAACCCGTCATTTCGTGATGTGTTGCGCCACCACCATGTTGAGACCATCCACAGCATGGAAGCCAACCTCGAGGACGTGTTCGTGGAAGTCACCGGACGGCACTTGTCATGAACCGGTACCTCACCGCCCTGCGGCTGGAGACACTGCTGCAGCACCGGCAGAAATTCTCGTACGCGGGCATCTTCTCCGGGCTTATTTGGCTGGCAGTGCTGCTCCCTATGCCGCACAACCTGCGGCCGGTCGCCGAGCCCTATGTGTTGGTCGGCGACATCGCGATCATCGGCTTCTTCTTCGTCGGCGGTACCGTCTTTTTTGAGAAGCAGGAACGCACGCTCAGTGCCATCGTCGCCACACCGCTGCGATTCAGTGAGTATCTAGCAGCTAAATTGACCGTACTGGCAGCTATTTCGGTATTTGTTGCCCTGGTGGTGGTCATTGTGGTGCACGGAACCCACTTTGGCCTCGCACCACTTTTGGCCGGAGTCTTGCTGGGCACACTGTTGATGCTGCTGGTCGGGTTCATCACGTCGTTGCCGTTCGAGTCGGTTACCGACTGGTTCATGGCTACGGTGATCCCGTTGGCGCTCATGCTGATACCCCCGGTCGTGCATTACAGCGGGCTGTGGCCCAACCCGGTGCTGTACCTGATTCCGACCCAAGGTCCGCTGATGTTGCTTGGCGCCGCATTCGACCAGATACAGCTGACCCCTTGGCAGTTCGTGTATGCGGTGCTCTACCCCCTGGCATGGATAACGGGCCTGTGTTGGCTGGCCAAAAACATGTTCATCCGGTTTGTCGTCGAAAGGTAGGTGCGCCATGAGCACTCACACCGTTACCTCACGAGCATTTATGGCGTTTGGCCGCAATGATATTCGTGGCACCTTCCGTGACCCGCTGCTGGTGATGCTCGCGATCGCCCCGGTCTTATGGACTACCGGGGTCGCCGTACTGACCCCGATGTTCACGCGCATGCTGGCCGAGCGCTACAACTTTGATCTCGTGCCTTATCACCCTTTGGTGCTGACCGGGTTCTTGCTGCTGACCAGCATCATCGTGCCCGGCGGGCTTGGCGCGTTCCTGGTGTTGGAAGAGCGCGACGCCGACACTCTCACGGCGCTACGGGTGACGCCAGTGCCCCTGGCGACGTTCTTCGGCTACCGGGCAGCCACGGTCATGGCGATCACCACCGTGTACGTGATCGGCACCTTATCGTTGAGCGGCATCCTGGCGCCCGGTCTGGTCCCTGCGCTCATCCCCATCGGAATGCTCGCTGGCATGAGCGCAGTGGTGACGCTACTGCTGATTGTGGTGGTGGCCAACAACAAGATTCAGGGCCTGGCCATGTTGCGGGTGCTGGGCATGCTGATCGCCGGGCTACCGTGCCTGCCTTGGTTCATCGACTCGCCGTGGAACCTGGCATTCGGAGTCTTACCGCCTTACTGGGCCGCCAAAGCATTCTGGGTCGTCAGCGCACACGGCACCTGGTGGCCGTACCTCGTCGGCGGGATTTTCTACAACGCCGCCATCGCCTGGCCGCTATTCACACGGTTCCTGGTCAAAAACCGCCGTTAGGAGCCAGCCAGCGGAGCTATGAAATGGAGATCGACGTCAGAAAGCTCTGGGAACACTTGCGGTTGTGCGATCTGTCCCGGAAATCTTGAATTCCAGAAGCTTTCGAGAAATCCCGGCGAACCCTCACGATGAGCACGCTCGGCGGTTCCCGCCGACGAGACCGCGCTGGCATCCGGAAACGCAGTGAGGAGCTGTTTGATGCCGAAGAAATGATCACCGTGGCCGTGAGTGATGTAGATGTAGGTGAGGTTCAGATCATGGGTCTTGACCCAGTCCACGAGCTGCTGATTCTGGTCGATCGTTAAGAACGTGTCGACCAGCACAGCGTCGCGCTCTCCGTAGATCAGCGTCGCGGCGTTTGCCACCCACTGCAAATCTTCCATACCGGGTGGTACATCGGGTGTGAGGCCCGGGCGGCGGATACAGAATGTTACGTACCTCAACGACGCAGTGGTATCGGTCATCAGTCATTCCCTTCCGGGGGCTAGGTACGTGTGAAACCACTGCAGTGTCGCTGGTGTGGACTGCCGATATCGGCCCTTCTCGTCCTTTCTTGGTGTTGCAGCCGCATAATCACGTTCGTGCCTGATGGGAACCGGTTGACGTATGGGATGGAGTATGCGTTCGCGACACGCGCGCTCAAGGCCACCCGCAACCTGGTTCCACTCAAGATCGCCATCGGGTTGCTGTGCATGTCCATGGTAGTACTGGGGGTACTCATCCAGTTCCATCCGCTCGGTCCGCAAGGCCTTTGGCCGCGCATCATTCATGGCACGGCGGTGGCGTCGTCATTTGTAGTGGGCATGTGTTGGATTGTGTTGCCGTGGCCAAAACGTCGCACGGCGATTGCATTCGTCTGTTGGGCGGATGTGTCGACTGCTGTCGGTGCCTTCTTGTGCTCAGCGCCCGCCTCGCGGCTGGGGGCGACATCGCATATGGGGTTGATCGGGGTTTTCGTTGCATTCCTGCTGGGCTGGCGAGTGCTGGTAGCGCACTGTGGGTTCGCCACCTTTGTCATCGCCGGCATGACAGCGTGGAACGTCTACCTGGGCGAAGCCGACTGGTTTGAGCAATACATCTACAACGCACCCGCCTTGTCGTCGGTGGTGTTGTTGCCGATCATCATTCAGACGGTGATCGAGGGTGGCAGGAGGTCTCTGAAGGCCGTTTCGTTGGCTGCGCATCAAGATCCGCTTACCGGATTGTTGAACCGGCGTGGTGTGCAGATGGCGTTGAACTCGATGCTCCACGGCCGACCGATGTCACGGATTGTTGCGGTGGTGCTGATTGACATGGATTACCTCAAGGAGCTCAACGACAGGGTGGGTCACGAGGCCGGAGACGAGGCGATCAAGGCCGTGGCTTGCTTGCTTACCGCCAACACCCGTGCCAGTGATATCGCGGCTCGGGTCGGTGGAGACGAGTTCATGGTCGTTGCCTTCCATGACAAGGTGGACGATGCAGTCGGGTTCATTGAGCTGGTCACCGCCACGAGGCTGGGTATCGGGTCGCACGGCGTCAGCGTCAGCGTCGGCTCGGCCTGGCAGTCCACCGGCGACTTCGACTTCGACTTTGACATCTTGCGCAGGCGAGCTGATGACGCGCTCTGCGAGGCCAAGCGCAACCGAGGTCGCAACATTAGTGCCGCGTCGTAGGGTTCCGGTCCACCGGGCTGTGCGAGTGGGGCGCCCAACTGCCGTGAAAGCCCATGGGTACTTGTGGGGCGGTCGGTACGAGGGTTTGTGCGTCGAGCATCGCACGCTGGTCTGGGTCGTAGTCGCGGCGGACGCGGACGAGGCCAGAAAGAGGGCGGAGGGCGGGGGACCTGTGAATAGGTTTCTAAAACTCTAGCGGTTCGGTCGGGGTGCTCTGGACGTCGGCTGGTGGTGAGTCGGCTCTGTTGCCGGCGGTGCGTGTGGGGCCTGACGTGTCCAGTGGGGTTTGTGTGACCGGGCGGCGGGTAGACCGGTGCCTGGTTAGGCTTTGGTGATTTTTTGACGGCGCCCGTGGAGATAGTGGGCGATGGCGTTGCGGCCCAACGCGAATCCGATCATCACAGCGTGCTGGCGGGTGGGGCTGTGGGCGGTCATGCGTCCGCCGTAGAGAGAGCGGTCGAGGGTGTTGTTGAGTGATTCGGCGTCTTCGCGCCAGCCGTAGCAGCGGTCATAGATGCTCTC
>MAFD01000057.1:0-19384 GCA_002013775.1 Mycobacterium sp. D16R18 | reverse complement strand
GGTTCGGGTTCTCATGGCGAATCCGGTTCGAGCGGAGGGAAGCACTCGGCGGGCGACTAGGCGCGCACGGCCCCCAGTACGGTGTCGGCGATCCGGGATCGGAACGCCTCGGGTGAGAAGCCGCACGCTTGTGCCCGGATTGCATCGGTGTTGTAGTCGGCGGGGTTGAAGTTCCGCATCAGCGCGGCCAGTTGCGCTACGACGGCGTCATCCGGGCCGGCCTGCACGTGTTCGCCGGTGACACCCGGATCTACCGTGTCCAGGGCTCCTCCCGCACCTAACGCCAGAACTGGTGTCCCGCAGGCCATTGCCTCGACGGGGACGATTCCGAAGTCCTCGACGCCGGGCATCAGC
Organism: Mycobacterium sp. D16R18; assembly: GCA_002013775.1. Taxonomy (GTDB): domain Bacteria; phylum Actinomycetota; class Actinomycetes; order Mycobacteriales; family Mycobacteriaceae; genus Mycobacterium. Next base: position 19,030 of record MAFD01000057.1, on the reverse strand, counting down.
AGGGCGCGGCATCGCCGGTACATGTCAAGCAGGACCTCGTCAGATGCGGCGCCGAGGAAGGTGGTTTCGGGTCCGGCGATGGCCTCGAGGTGATCGCGGAATCGTCCCTCGCCCAACACCACCAGGCGGCACTTGGCCTGTTGGGCCGCTCGAATGGCAAGGTCCGCGCGCTTGTAGGGGACCAGCCTCCCGGCGCACAGGTAGAAGTCCTCCCGGGGTATTGAAGGATCGGGAGAGAACCGGTCGATGCGCACAGGCGGGCTGATCACGGTGGACGGCAGCCCCCACCAATCGCGAATCCTCTCGGAGACGGCGTGTGAGTTGGCGATGACGTGCGACAGGCGAGGTGCGGCGCGTAGTTCTCCCCGGCGCGCGAGCTTTCCTAACGCGGACAGGGCGATTCGGCCCGCACGGCTTGCCATCTCATGATCGCGGAATGTGCGATCCCATGCCCAGCGTGCCGGGCTGTGCACGTACGCGACAACGGGGGCCTCGGTGGCGAATGCTGCCTGGGTGGCGAACGAGTGATGGCTGATCAGCACCGCATCCACATCCTTGCCGAGCGGCAGTCTCCCCAGGGCGCTGGGCACCAGCGGAAGCAGCGGCGCGTGCGACCTGCGTCCGGTGAGGGCGTATGCACGATCCAGCCAGGTCCCGTAGATCGGCTCGTGCGCTGCGTCGTCCAGCCGGCCCGCGGCCTCCATCACCTGTCGGCGGCACTGTGGCTCGGTGATGGGCGCGAAGACTTTGGCCTGCGGCCAGGTCTTCATGAACTCGGCGACTACCAGTTCCGAGCCGCCGAACTCAGTGAAGCGTTCGTGGACGATCGCGATACGCGATGAGTTCATGTGTCGTGGCTCCTCAACATCCGGGCGTTAAAAAGGCCTTCACGTAACTGCCCGACTGGCGGACAAACATCCACGACCAGAAGGCAACTCCGGAAGGTGTGGGACTGGCGACCATGGTGATTTCCCCATCGAAGCACTTTCCGACGATGTAGCGGGCACGCGAGACGTGTGGTGTGAAGGTGATGACGATGATGTGATGCCAGCCGAATTCCTGTGCCTTGGCCCGTATTTCCTGCGCTTCGCCCTCGGTGGTCCAAGGATCGGGGATGAAGCAGCTCACCGTGAAGGTGAAATGGCCCTTGCAGTATTTATCCATATTGCGGTCATCCGCACCGGTCGACTGAGCGATCAGCAGGTACGGTGCGTATCCACGCTTCGCAAGGTCCAGCCCGACATCAAAGCGCTCGTAGGGCGTGCCGCCCAGTACCACGATGGCATCGGCCGGCCGTAGCGGATCAGTCTGCGGATTCATGTATACCCGCCAACCAGCTGCCACAAACCCCGCGATGAGCACCGTGATCGTGACGCAGGCCAAGAGGATCCGCCTGCGCCACGGTCTGCGGGGTGCTTCCTTCGTGTCACGCGAGCTCATCGATGATCTCCCTGGCACGGTCGACATATCTGTGTGGCTCCTCCGTCACCCGAAGATAACCCGCCTCTGCGATCTTGGCGGCTTGCGCGGGGTGACGCGCACACCAGTGCAGAATCTCGCGAAGTTCGGCCTCGTCCGAAAACAGCAGACATTCGGTTCCCTCGTTGAACAGTTCGCTGTGTTCGTCGGTACGTTCCCCGACGAACAGCCCTCCGCACGCCGGTATTTCGAAGGTTCGGCAGGTGTGGGTGTCGCGGTTGTCGGAGTTCAGCAAGACCAGGTTCGCGGTCACCGATGCCACGGTGGTCGCGAAGTGATCGCCGTAGACGGCGCCGCCAATCGTGGCTCCGGTGGTTTTCAGCGAGGGCATCCGTCGCCAGCCCGGACCACGAACCAGCAGATCCTTCCCGTGCTCGCTGCCGAGTCGAGAGATCAGGCCGGATCGGTCCGGACGTCTGGCTCCGATGAAGCCCACAAGGTACTGCTGCGCAACTCGTTTGGCGCAGGGACGATGCCACGCGGGGTCATAGGCGCTGCGTACGAACTTCACCCGGCGCGCACCTCGGGCCTGCAGCTCGGGCATGTTGTGGCGTTTGGTGGTGACCACCAGATCCCACGCGCTCTCGTGCGCTAGGTAATCGGTTGTCGTGTTGTAGGGGTTCCCGACATCATCCGGGCTGTAATGCACGCGGATGGCCGCCGGAACCTGAAGCAGGCGAGCCTGATCTAGATGGATGGACTTGAACCCGAAGAGCAGATCGGGGCCGAAATCTCTTGCGATACGGTCGATATGGTTGTGTGCGGAGTTCTGTAGCCAGGGTGCGCGCCGGCGCACTCCCTTCGAATACACCCACGCCGGCGACAACCGGGTGGGCAAGGTGACCTGCGTGGTGTCGACGACGACTACGTCATGGCCGGCCTGGCGGAATCCGTCTGCCATCGATCGAGCGTTGCTGCCCACCCAGTCATCTCCGATAAAGAGGATCTTCATCGCGTAACACCTTCTTGCGACATGTCGGCCTCGACGTCCACGCTGCGCTCCTGTCCTGCCAGATGCCTAACGCGGACCAGGTACCAGATGGCGACACAGAATTCGGCGCCAATGACTCCGCCGATCAATGCCCACACGGAGTGGCTCCAGGAGGCAGTGATCAGCCCTGCCGCCGCAGCGGCCGTCCCCACCAGTGACGCGATGAGAACCCCATGCGTGTCCTGGCGCACTGGCAGCAGGGCGGTGCTGATGTATGAACTGATGGTGCTCGCCGGAAGAATGAGAAGCTCGGCGCGTAACAAGCCGACGGCCCCGAGGAATTCACTTCCGAAGACGAGGTGAACGATCGGTGCGGCCAACGCCCAGAGGAGGGCCGAGGCCAGGACGGCCACCGCGACGGCGCCGCGCAATCCCTGAAAACCGCTGCGCCAGAAGTGCTCGTGCCCACTGCGCTTGGCCATCCGCGGCAGCAGGACCAACCCGATCATGTCTAGAAGCGATTGCATGGCCCTGACAAGACGGTCGCTCGCCGAGAACAGGCCCAGCGACACGGCGTCCAGCATGGCGGAGTAGATCGCAGGCGCCCCTTGCCCGTACCCAGTGGTGAGAAGTCGTGAGGTCACGATCGGCCAGCTGGTGCGGAGGATCTGGCCAGGTGTGTATGGACGACATAGGGCGCCGAAGGTCCGCAGGCTGTCCCACCAGGTACCCGCGACCGTCAAGATGGAGGAGCCCAGCAGACAAAGGAGTGCGGTGGAGGCATGGGGGGAGTGCGGTAGCAGCACGATGAGGAGCACGAGATAGGCGATGCGCCCCGAACCCTGGTAGATCGCCGACGCGACAAACCGTCCCTGCCCGATGAGCAGCCAGTCCTCGGAGGTGGCCCAGAGACCACCGGCGAAGAGCCCCAACAGAATCATGTGGACGTACGGAGGAACCCCGGCAATCGACCCGGCGCCGAAGGCGGCGCCGAGTATGGCCAGGGTCATAAGCCTCAAGACCAGATAGTCGGTACGGACCTGTTGGAGTTCGGCAGGAGTCTTGCGCAAGGCGGGCAGGCGCGCGGCAAGAAATGGTGTCATGCCCAAGTCGACGAGAATGGAGCCGAAGAAGTACGCGGCCATCCCCACCGCCAACAGACCCATTCCCGCTGGGCCCAGAATTCGGGCGAGCAGTGGCACCGTCGCGAATGTCACCACGTACTGGCCGTACTTGCCGAAGATGACGGCCCCGAAATCCCTGGCCAATCTCAGTATCCGGGGGAGCGTTGCGCTACTTCGAGGTCCCTTAGACACGGCGCTCTTCCGTCGATGTCGCCGTGTTGTGGGTGAGGACCTCCGAGAGGAAGGAAGCGACAGTCTGCGCCGAATCTGCGATATCGAAGCTTCTGGCCCGGGACCGTCCGGCATGCGCCAACCGGATTCGAAGTTCGCGGTCTTCGATAAGACGATCGAGGGCATCAGTCAGCTGATCGGTGTCGCCTGCGTCGACGAGTAGCCCGTGAACCTCCGATTCGATCGTTTCCGCGGGGCCGCCGGGCCGGGTGGCGATGACTGCGCAACCCGCCCGCAGACCCTCGACGACAACCTGCCCGAATGGCTCGGCGATGACCGAGCAGTGCACCAGGATGTCGGCGATGGACAGGATCTCGGTGGGGTCGTCGAGATGGCCGGTGAATGTCACGGGCAGCTGCAGTTCGCTTGCCAGGTCCTCCAATTCGGTTCGAAAGGGCTCCTCGCCGAAGAACGTGCCGCCGACGAGATATGCACGGTGGGGCCGAATCTTGGTGTTGGCAAGGGCCCGTAGGAAGACGTCTTGTCCCTTCCATTGCGTCAGCCTGCCGACGACGGCGATAACGGTTTCGGAGGGAGGTCGCTGCGGCACGTGTTCGGTGTCGGGAGTTTGCAGAAAGTCTAGTCCGGGGTAGGCCACGACACCCCGGCGGCGCCGTGGCCGCAAGGACTCCTCGGTGGACCGGCTGTTGGCGATGTACCCATCGGCGACGATCATGCCGAGTGTGCGGACAAGGAACGCCAGTGCGGCACCGAAGTATTCGGCGGATATCCGGTCGTGAACGTGCCATATCAAGGGGATCCGTGCTCGCTTGGCGGCGACGGCGGACATGATGAGCGCCTTCGTGCTCCCCGCGACCAGTACGTCGGCTCCGCGCTCGCGTACGGCGTCACCCAGATTCCACCCGAGGCGAATCAGTGCCACGGCCCCGATGAGCCGACGCAGCCATCCGGAGCCGCGGATTGTGACGCTTCGGCTATCAAAAGTGTTGGCCAATAACGAAGTTTGTATGCCCTGCGACCTCATCGCGCCCACCATAGGACCGTCTTCGGTGTAGATAACGGACGGCTCGATCGTGTATCCGGTAGGTGCGTTGCGTAGCGCCGACAGCAATCGCGAGGTCGCCAACTCTGCGCCGGATGGAGCCGCAGTGTGGGCGACGAACATCGCACGGATCATGCGCTCAGCTCCGAATACACGGCGTGGTGACGCTGCGCGGCAGTGGACCAAGAGAAGGTCTCTGCATGCCGACGGCACTGCTGCGGGGTGGGGAGCACACCCTCGAGCGCCGAGATAAGCCGTGCCGCAAGTGCTTCGGCATTATCGGCGGGCACGATCAGCGAGGCGTCCAGGTCGCGCACCGCATCGGGAAGCCCGCCGCAGTCGGTGACCACAGCCGGCCGGCCGGTGGCCAGGGATTCGAGTGCGATCAATCCGAAACCCTCAAGAGCCACGGATGGCACGACGGTGAGATCGGCGAGCGTGTAGAGCTGCGTCAGAGTCAGGTCGTCGACGCGTCCGGTGAACTGGATGCTGTCGTCCAGACGCGCGGCAGCGACTTGCGCCCTCAGGTCGCTCTCGGCAGTTCCCGTGCCCACGATCATCAGGCAGGCATCCGGATGCGCGGATACGACTGTCTGCCACGATTCGATGAGACGGTGTATTCCCATCCGGTGTTCGAGCCTGCGCACGCACAGCACCGTTCGTCGGCCAGTCGGTGCATCCAGTCGTGGCAGTATGCCGAATCTGTCGAGGTCGACACCGGGAGCGATGACCTCGATGCGATGTGCGGGTATCCGATAGTCCTCGATCAGCACGTCCCGGAACCGATCCGACAGCACAATCAACCGCTCGGCGCCGGCGTACCGGAGACGCTCGACAACGTACTTGGCGTGCGACCGGAGGGCACCGGCCCCCGCTAGCCTGCTCTCGGCCGCCCACGGGCCGTGAAAGTGCACAACCAGTCGGCTGCGGGTGCTCCATCCGCTGGCCGACGGCCCATAGAGACAGAAGTGGCGATCCAGAATATCGGGTCGCCGCAGCCCGGATCGATCGTTGAAGGCGGTGAGAATCCGGGAACGGGTGGACCCACCAGTGGGGCCCCAGGACCGTCCGCCGTCGGACGGTTCCCCGAATGCGGCGGCCGACAGTTCGATGTTGTCGCGGCGGCGCAGCGCTGTGAACAGGTCGGTGAAGTAGCGATTCAGCCCGCCGGGCAGCGATGAGAACCACTCGGATCCGGTCATATGCACTCTGATGGGCGGCATGTCAGACCTCGCCTCCGCTATTGACAGTCTTTGCTATCGAAGACCGGCGCGGCACCAGAACGGCGTCGCGCGTCAACCGCCGCCGCCCACGCCTTCGCCACCGCACGCGTCCTCGGTCGGGAGCTCGGCCCCCGTGTCTCATGTCTATTCAACACTCCACCCACACAGCACACGTGTACGTGATCGGCGGTAGATTCATGATCCATGGATACTCGTATTGCCTGAGTAGGCCAAATAGCGTTCGCGAGTATCGCGGTGCCATTCAGATCTGAAATTCTTGGGCGCACCGGTGTTTAGATGCGCCCAGCTCTCATCGCCAGACGACCTACCCATCTCTAGCCTGCAACACATGGCGCATGGTCCGCAACCCGAGGACGGAAGCCGCACTCATTCACGGTTGGATCTGAGCATGTCCGGGTTTTGCCCGCCACTATGGAGAGAGTAACGGGGGAGATAGCGCTGTAGTTGGCCGTTGCTGGCGAGTTCTCGGTTGCTGGACTCAGCTTGACCTGGTCATGTTATGAAAATGTTACTTGCCGGTGAGCGTTGCGTGATTGGCGTAAAAATTAGCAAAGAGCCACCGTCGGAGATGTTTGTTAGATGATTCTTATTTCCCGGCAATAAAACCTTCATTTAGGACCTGCAGTGTGTGAAGTAGCGTGATTGTCATCACGTAGCGTGTTTTTGGCCGTTATGGAAACCTCAACGCGTAAATAGGTCGGGCTCAATTGCCGAAATCGTCCATATGAATCAGCCGATATGAACGAACGGGTCAAGTGCACTTATGGTTTTAAAGAGCATCGTTAGTGACGGAATTCAACGGAGGGTAGAAACACGTCCCGGGGGACTGTTCTACCTGCATCGACGGTGGGCGCCGGCAGCCGACTTGGTGGCCATCGCGCTCACCTCCCTGGTGTCGTACCAGCTGGCGCATCATCTTGTGTCCGGGAGGCAGGACCTGGGTGGCTGGTACGTGGCGACGGATATCGCCATCGCAGTAGCTTGGTTTGCTGCGCTATCGCTGCACACGGTGGGGCCTGGTAAGGCGCTGCGGGCGGTGCTCCAGCAATGGCAGACGGTGGTCAGTGTCACGTTCCAGCTGTTCACCATCGTGCTGCTTACCTACCTCATCTCACGCATCGAGCTGCTCGACATGCGGCATCTCGTCATCGAGATACCGCTGGGATTGCTCGGGATACTCGGTGCCCGATATGTGCTGCGGCGTTTTTGGGGCTCGGAGGGCAAGACTTCCGTGCTTTTGGCGGGCGACCACGACGCCGTCCGCGAGATGGTCACCGTGTTCAGCCGACACCGGGGCAGTGGATTCGAGGTTGTGGGCGCGTGCACCCCGGGAGCTGACCGATGGCTCGGCGAATCGGCAATCGAGGTGGGCGATCATCGCGTGCCGGTGGTCGGCAACGACCGTGATGTGGTCGAGGCGGCGCAGCGGACATCTGCTCAGATCGTTGCCGTCGCGATGACGGATAGCCTTGGGCGTAAGGAGCTTTCCTGCCTGGCATCCGAACTCGGAGATCTGGGAATTGAGCTCGCGGTCTCACCGGGGGACGTCGACGAGACCGCCGTAACGACAGCTGACCGGGGCCTCGAGCGGGTCCACATGTTGGAGATGCTGGCCCCGGGCCATCGCCGTGCGCGTTCGATGTCCAAGGAAGCCTTCGACATGGCGTTCGCCGCTGCCGCCATCATGGCCACCGCGCTGGTCATGCTCGCGATTGCCGCGGCCATCAAGCTCACCAGTGCCGGACCGGTGTTCTATGTGTCCGAGCGAATTGGTTTGGACGGCATGCCGTTTCGGATGATCAAGTTCCGCAGCATGTACACGGGCGCCGATCGTGACACCGCGGCGATGATCGACTCGGCAGGGAGCACACCCGTCTTCTTCAAGGCGAAAGAAGATCCGCGCGTCACCCCGGTAGGGGCGTTCATCCGAAAGTACAGCCTCGATGAGCTTCCCCAGTTCTTCAACGTGCTGTTCGGTGACATGAGCGTTGTCGGGCCGCGGCCTCAGGTGCAGCGGGAGGTCGACGCCTACGACGAGACCATGCGGCGGCGACTACTCGTAAAGCCGGGCGTCACCGGGCAATGGCAGGTCAGCGGCCGTAATGACCTTTCGGTCGACGAGTCCATCCGCCACGACATCTCGTATGTCGACAACTGGTCCATGGGCCTCGACATCCGCATCATTTCTCGGACCGTCGGCGCGGTGGTGCGCAGCGAGGGCGCTTACTGACGCTTCACGCGTTCCAATCAGCAGCATTCCTTTGCGGACCGAATGGTTTCAGCATTCAATCGGTCGATCCGAATTAGCGCGTAGTCAATGCGCTGAGGTTTCGGAGTGCGTAAGAGACTTACATAGACAACACGATGTTGACATCATGACACCTCGTGTCCTATTCTTTCTGTAAGCGTATTCCCTACGTAGCGCTGAATGAACTGCGTTGCTTCCTAATGAGGTGAGTTGTAAATGCTCGGTGCTTGGTCGTTGACCTCTGGTTTTGTGGTGGCGGCATTGTCAGTGACCGGATGCGGGCATTACCCCAGCGACGAAAATGGGCACGCGACATTTGCAGAGACTGTAGCGCCATCTACTGACGAGAGGCTCCCCACGGACGCAGGTTCCAGGCCAATGCTGATCGCGCACCGTGGCGGCACTGGTGATTATCCGGAGAATACTCTCTTGGCAATAACCAATGCTGCAAAATCTGGTGCCGATGGGATGTGGGTAACCGTCCAGGCCAGTAGTGACGGGATACCGGTTTTGTACCGTCCACTCGATCTGTCTGCATTGACAAATGGGAGCGGGCAGATAAATTCGAAGACGCTAAAGCAATTGAAAGAACTGAATGCGGGCTGGAATTTCATCAAGGGCGATAACAACCCGTACCGCCGACAGGCCGTACAGATACCGACACTAGAGGAAGCAATTGCCGCGATCCCGCCGAGTATGCCGCTGTTCCTCGACCTGAAGCAGACGCCTGCTCAGCCCCTGGTAGATGCGGTTTCCGGGGTGTTGGTCAAGACAGGCGCTGTAGAGCGATCAATTATCTATTCGACAGATGCGGAAGTCACTGCATTAGCGGCTCGGAGTGGCCTGGAAGTCGCCGAAAGTCGCGATATGACGCGTCAGCGACTCTTGAACATGGCGCTGAATCATCGATGCGAACCGGTGCCTGACGTCGGGAGATGGGCGGGCTTTGAGCTTCATCGCGATGTCGTTGTGACTGAAAAGTTCACGTTGGGTACGGGCGCGTCCCGAGTTGACGCCGAGCTCTGGGATCCCGGCTCTATTGAGTGCTTCAGGTCGCAGCAGTCTGGCATGAAAACAATTGGATTTGCAGTGAACACCGAAGATGATTTTCGTCTGGCCCGCAAAATTGGCCTGAATGCCGTGTTAGTGGATTCTCCCCGGGCAGCCCGACGATGGCAATAAAGCCGTCCACGAAACCAGTGCTTTACTTCACGGGGGATGTATCTCTCATGTGCAGGGACGTTGTTCCGCACGAAGATGTATGGAAGAAACTTTCGCATAATGCCTGACCTTCACATCGACCCATTGAATGCTGAGCTAGTCGAACTGCGTTTCATGGCCGGCCGGCCCAGTTTTCGCAGCATCAGTCGAGCTATCGGGTGCAGTCATACGACAGTCGCCAAGGTCTTCGCGCCGGGCGCCTTGCCGTCATGGGAGATCCTCGATCTGGTCGTACGCCAGCTCAACGGCGATGTGGAGGTTTTCCGTAAGCTGTGGTGTGCCGCTGCGCGTAAACAGGAAAATGTAGTCAGCGGCGTCCAAACGGCTACTTCGGCCCGAACTCGGAGAATCGTCTCTGTATTCATACTCGCGACCGTCGCCGTATGCGCAGGAACGCTATTGATCGTCATCTACCCGTCGATGCGCCAGATTCGTCATCGGTGATAAGTGGCAAGTCACTTTCTTCCATTTATTTCGTGATGTAGATTCCCCAGAATTGTCATTGTGGAACTCGGCAACGAGCGTTGAAGCGCATGCTGATCTGGAACAGTAAATACCTCCAGTTCATGAAATCGCAGCGGCTCGTACGCAAATCGTAATGTCGTAGATCTGCGGATTTCGACTGGGACGGGCTTGCCCTAAATATCGATTAGATGCCCCGGATTCATGTGGCACTAAATGGACGCGGTTGGCAATCTATGGATAACCATGGCGTTAATCTGTAAAAGCGGATGCAGAATGTGCGCCACAACAATAATAATAAGCTGCATGATCGAGTGCAGCGCTATATCAGGAAACAGCCTGATGGCGCACGGATTTCTATGATTAATACAGTATTGGGATGGGGCACTGCAGCACCTCATTGGTCTGAGGTCATGAAACTACTCTTCTGGATTTCATTGGTCGTGTTCTTCCTCGTTGCTCCTCTGCTATCAACGGATCGTTCGGGACGTTTTGTGAGTGCCGTTGGCATCGGTGATGCGCAAAGGGAAGGCAATGTACTAAGTGATATGGCTCCGAGATCCGATGCGGCGTTGGAGCTGGGGCGGAGGCAGGCCAGCTCTACGATCTCGCCTTTAGTCACAGATAGCGTCCATTTGCCTATAACGGTTGCCGGAGTGGCGGTCGTAATGTACTTATTTCACGAACCTGAAGTCGAGGGTTTGACGTTCAGGCTACGCATCCCCGAGGGCATCCATATACGTATACGTCTCACTTACAGAGTAGAGGAGTGAATTGAGCGCGTATTATCGGCTGTGTATCTCAGATTACGGCGTGAATAGAAATACATCCGTATATGTAGCCAACTGGGACGAAGGACAAGGTCTTGCCGCCGCCTTCGCGGCAGATCACCACTGTTCGATGGTGTCGCGAAAGAAGGAGCCTGACTATGCGGATTGGTGGATGTACAGAGGCTCGTTACTGGTAGGAATCGTTGCTTTAGAAAGACGCTATCAAATCAACGATGATCAATCTGACGACTAGTGGTGGCCCGCGACGCGTCCTGCGTCAGGCCGTGGATCCGCGCGGTGCGCGGTCGCGCTTGGCTTCGTAGAGCCTGAAATCTGCTTCCCGAGTGAGGGATTCGAAGCTGAAGTCCTCTGCGCCGGTAGACGACCAGGCGATGCCTATGCTCATCGAGGTCTCGGGAGTGTCGGAGCGTATCGGTGCGTTGCGGATTCGTGCGTTGATCGCGGCGATGTCGTCGGGGTTGTCAACGAACGCGACGACCATGAACTCGTCACCGCCGATACGCGCGGCGATATCGCCATCTCGGATGTTCGCGAATAGTGCGTCCGCGATGGCCTGCAATGCCCTGTCGCCGGCTTCGTGGCCGTAGGTGTCGTTGAGTTCCTTGAATCTGTCGACATCGGTGACCATCACGACGACCGTCGCCGGACCAGGCCGCTTACGCAGCTCGAACTCAAACACGGATTGCACGCCCCTGCGGTTCAGCAGGCCGGTCAGCGGGTCTCGATTGGCCGCAGTAACGGCGGCCCGGATCGAACGTCTACCCCCTTCGATCACCGCTTGGATGAGGATCGGCAGGAGGACCACGGTGGTGAATGCCGGAGCGTTGTAGAGGAACTGGTCCAGGAAGGTCGCCGCGCCGGTATGGATGTTCCAGAGCGTGATCGAGCCGAGTACGGCCGAAGCGAAAACGCAATGCACGGTAAGCACCCGCCAACCCAGCAGAAACGCGGCGAACACGCCGACCGTGCTCATGTACAGAATCGGCGCGAGTCGCATCATCGGCCCGGCGTACATCCAGGCGGAGACCGCGAACGAGAGGTCCGCCCACATGACAAAGGAGATTGCCCAGCTTCTGCTTGGCCACGGGCGGACCATCCAGCACACCCCCACCAGGAACGAGACTGCGATGAGCGACTGGTGGATTGTGCGCCCGGCGCCCTGTGGGCCGAGCGGATGCATGTTGACGATGGTTCCCAAGGGGAGGATGGACATACACAGCAATCCGATGGTGCCCTTCAAATGCCGCAAATTGCGGGGACCGAGGGCGCCTGTGACGAACCGGTACTCCTGTTCGGGGGTTCGTTTGCGGCGTGGCCGGAGTCTTGGGTTGCTGCGCACGGGCTCATTGTGTGGCAAAGGGCCGCACTGAGTGTTGCGGATACGGAACTGAGTATTGCGGACACAGTAATAGTGAGGCCGCAGTGACAGCTGACTGTGCAGACCGATCGGTCCTTCTGGATGTTGCCGTTCGGTTTGTGTAATACACACATGACGGGTGTTGAAACTAACGCAGGGCGGTGCTCTCGGTTCAACAAGTTCCGTTCTGGCTGCGAGGATCTCAGCACCGAACCTCCGGTCGCTGCCGCCATCAAATTTCGAAGGGTTCGGCCCCGGGGTCGGCATGGACGGTCCACGCGCCTGCGCTGCGGAAAGTGCGCGCCGTGGCAAACGTATCTTCCATGTACAAGAGGGATCGGATCTTGCCGTCGGTCACCTCTGCCAAAACAGCTACCGGAGAAGTAGCTGCGATGCCGAGACTCACCGACCGCAGAGTGAACTGTCCGAAGAGTGCTACCTGGTCTCCGTCGACCAAAATGTTCGACGGAGTGAAACCTTCGAGTTGCCAGTGCTTGCTGACACCGCGGAAGTTCTTGACGAAAGCTTCTTTACCGTGACTGGTTCCTGCCCATGGCATGAGGCGTTTGAGATCAGGGTTGTCGAAGCTCAGCGACACGTAGGTGGCGTCCTCGGCGACCAAACGCTCCGTCACATCTTCGATCTTGTCGGGATCAAAGGCGTCTGCGAGGAATTCGGTTAGTACAGCCGACTTGTCGATGCTCATGGTTGTCGAAGTTCCTTTCGGTAGGGAGAGACGACTCGCAATCGGTCAAGAAGTCATCGATCACGGCGAGCCCCCTCATACGGCACCGTGCAGGATCGATGAGGCGCGAGTCTTGGCGCGCGCGGCCACGTTGGTCGCGCTACGGACAATCATGCCGGTGATAGGCAAACCGCCGAGTGATTGGCTGACGCGCCAGGAGTGGTTCGGTTAGCGGGTGAGCGTGGTGTAACTGTTGTAGAGATTGCGGTAGTCGGGGATGTGTTCGGACAGCAGTTGGCCTAGGCCGTGAATGTCGTTGCGCCAGTCTTGGTGTATCTCACATGCGGCGCCGAACCATGTCATGAGCTGCGCTCCGTTGGCGGCCATTCGCTGCCAGGCGGCGTCGCGGGTTAAGTGGTTGAATGTGCCTGAGGCATCAGTGATTACGAACACTTCGAATCCTTCGGCGAGTGCCGATAGTGTGGGGAAGGCGACGCAGACTTCCGTGACGACGCCGGCGATGACTAGTTGTTTGCGGCCGGTTGCTTTGACTGCATCGAGAAAGTCTGGGTTGTCCCAGGCGTTGATCTGTCCGGGGCGGGCGATGAAGGGGGCCTCGGGGAACAGTTCTGTGAGTTCGGGCACCAGAGGCCCGTTGGGACCGTTTTCGAAACTCGTCGTGAGGATGGTTGGGAGACCGAAGAATTTGGCCACGTTCGCCAGCGCCAGGACATTGTTCTTGAACTTGTCTGGGTCGATGTCACGGACGAGAGAAAGCAGACCGGTCTGGTGATCGACCAGTAGCACGGCCGCTTGATCCCGTTGCAGTCGCGAGTACGGAGTTGGCATGGTTGTGTTCCTTGCTGAGAAGTTGGGATATGAAGTTTGCGTCCGGGCGAGGGTTGAGCGGAACCGGTTCAGTGCGCGAGTGTGACGGCGGGCGGGTTCCAGGTTGCGTCGATGATCTTTTGGTCGGGCCAGTAGGTCCGCAGCATAAGGTTGAAATCGCCTGCGGCAGGCGTGGGTAGCCAGTTGGATTCTTTTGCAGCACCGGGCGTTTCGCGTTGGATGTAGATGTCTACTGACCCGTCGGGGTTCTTGGCCAGGCGCTCGCCGCGGATGGCGTAACGGTTGAGCGGGTTGTCAACGAAGAAGCCTTCTTCGTTGTACATCGTCAGTGACCAGAATCCACGGACCGCAGGGATTTGGTCAGCCGGAAAGTGCAGGATGTATGCGTGTTCGGCACGTAGCTGTTTGCCGTCGGCATCAACACGCGTAGCCGGGTAGATCGCGTCCTGCGGAAGGTTGGCCCCGAGGCCACCGTGTGCCACGACGGCGCGCGCCGCATAGTTGGTTCCGTAGTCGCCGATGTCGTTGCGTGAGATCTTCCACCCGTTTATTTCTTTGTTGCCAAGGTCAACCTCAATCTGCGATAGCGCCTTCGGCCAGGCCTGCTCCCAGCTGGCACGCTCGGCCTGCGGCAGCGCTGCCAGGTCGAGTTTTTTGTCCGGGCTCCAACCGGTGGCTGCCAGCTGCTGTAAGAATGCCTCGTCGCTGGGTCGGGTCTGAGTGTGCGACAGACTCGAGTAGTAAAGCTCCCAGTACTGCTGGGCCGTCAGATTGTGGATATAGGCGGCAACTTGTTGATCCTTGGGCCAATCTGAATGCAAGTCGGTGTTGCGCGCCGGGGTATAGGGCTTGTCGACGGCGTTCAGGGGGGTAGCGGTGAGTTTGTCTTGGATAGCGATGACGTTCTGCACGTCGTCGGGGCCGTTGACCTGAATCCGGCCGATCATCCAGCCCGCGTCTGTCGGTAGGCGGTATTCACGGACGCCTTCAGGCAAAGTGCCGTGCCAGTCCGGTCCGACGATCGCGAAGCGGTACCCGTGCTCGTCCTGAATGGTTCGTGGCCCCGCTGACGCCGCCACGTTGGTCCACATGTCCAGAATCGGAAACAGGTGGTATCGGCCACCCATATCGGGCACGCTGACCACAAGTGGCTCCTTAGCCACGTCGAAGAACATCGAGACATACAGAGTGTCAACATTGGGGCGCACCACACCGGTGAACTTGGCATCCGGCAAAAACTTCAAGGGCGCCAGCTGATTCATCGGGGCCGCGCCGATGGACGGATCTGGCTCAGGGTAATTCGTCGACTGCCGCCGGCTCACTTCCACCGACACCAGCGGATAGGTATAAACGTATGCTGCCACCTGGGCATCCATACTCACGGTGGTGCTCTGCGCTGGCGGGCCGGCGGGCGTAGAGACTGGATGTGCGGTACATGCCGCCACCGCCAGGGCGACCGCCGCTGCTGCCAAAGGCGCTACCGCCCAGCGCCGCCGGGACCTACAATCGTCAACCACTACTTGCTCCTCAATTAGGACTATCTCGGTATTGCTAGAACGGGCGGGCAGCCACCAGCACCGACTAGCGACCAGCTCGCATGTCTGGCACTTCGTATCCGCTGTCGACGGCCCGTCAGGCGAAGACCCCACGAGGGTCTATGTCGAAGCCGGACTCCATCGTGCCGTCACCCGTACTGCATTGAATTGACATTAGGAGACATCTTCTTGACCTTGGGAGACATGCCAGTGATTCGTGGAACGGCGCTGCAGGGTTACCCCGAGCTTGTTGCCGAGCTCGGCGCTGACCCAATCGCCTTGCTCGCTGCGGCAGGTATCCCCGAAGAAGCTGTCGGAGACTGTGAAGAGTTCCTGAGTTTCCGTGCGGTGGTTCACGCAGTCGAGTCGGCCGCAACGATCACCAAGACTGCCGACTTCGGCAGGCAGTTGGCGCTCAGACAAGGTCTCGAGATCTTGGGGCCATTAGCTGCCGCCGCACGGACTGCGGCAACTACCGGCGACGCGTTCGCGGCACTGCATCGCTATCTAGCTATATACAGCCCAGCGATCGCCGCGTCTTTGGAACAGCCCGCAGGTCAGGGCCTCGCACGTTTCGAATACCGGATTCTGACGGATGACTTGCCTGCGCAACGACAGGTCGTGGAGCTCTCCATCGGGGTGGCGCTTCGAATGACTCGACTCATTCTGGGCCAGACCTACGCGCCCGTGTCGGTACACCTTCCGCATGACCCTTTAGGTCCCGTGGACGAGTACCGACTCTATTTCGGGTGCCCCGTCTATTTCGCTCAACCGTTTAGCGGATTTCTGGTTCGTCCCGGCGACATGGCACGCCCATTGGCATCCGATGCCGCCGTCAGGGCCGTGGTAAAAACCTATCTGGACTCACTTAGCCCTGCGCCCAGCGGGACCATCGGTGGATCGGTCCGAACACTCATCCAACAACTGCTACACACGGGCGCAGCAGATCGCGAACTCATCGCCACACAACTATCGATACATCCCCGGACGTTGCAACGAAGGCTAGCCGCCGAAGGCACAACATTCGCCGCTCTGGTCGATAAAGTGCGCCGCGCCGAAGCCGAACGCTACCTACGTGACACCGACATTTCGCTAGGGCAGCTGTCTGCTTTTTTGGGCTACAGCGAGCAAAGCGCATTCACCCGAGCCTGCCACCGCTGGTTCGGAACTACCGGTGCTGTACACCGGCACAGCGCGCGCACCTCGACCCACAAAACAAGTAATCCGACGACAGTGTCGCGAGTTTGAAACTGACTACTTTGGTGCCCTCGGCAGGATTCGAACCTGCGACACCGGCTTTAGGAGAGCCGTGCTCTATCCCCTGAGCTACGAGGGCGGGGGACCTGTGTGAATAGGTGTCTAAAACTCTAGCGGGTCGGCGGGGGTGCCTCCGACGTCGACTGGCTGCGAGTCGAGGGTGTTGTTGGTGGTGCTTGTGTTAGCCGCTGGGGTTTATGGGGCAGATGTGAATGGCCTGTGGGTAGACGGGTGCCTGGTTAGGCGGCTGTGGTTTTTTGATTGCGTTGGTGTAGGTAGTGGGCGATGGCGTTGCGGCCCAGGGCGAATCCGATCATGACGCCGTGTTGGCGGCTGGCGGTGTGGGCGGGCATGCGTCCGCCGTAGAGGGTGCGGTCGAGGGTGTTGTTGAGGCTTTCGCTGTCCTCGCGCCACCCGTAGCAGCGGTCATAGAGGCTGCTGCCGTCATCGGTTTTGGTGTGCTGGCGCAGGTGCTCGGTGCGGTTGTAGCCGCACTTGATGTCCTCGTCGGTGATGTCGATACGGCAGGTCTGGACGGTCCCGCAGGTGGTGGCGAAGTCGATGTACCAGCGGTGGGTGCCGCTGCGGTTCCGGCGGTCGTAGACCTTGGCCACGGGTAGGGGTTGTAGGTGGGTTTCGCCGGTGTCGATGATGGTGCGTTCGTGCAGGCGCCCTTTGTCGGTCCAGATCACGTGCTGATCTCCGCAGGTGCAGTCGATGGTGGTGCAGGGGGTGGGCACGGCGGTGCCGGCGTGCGGGGGTACGAGGGCGATCATGCCGAGTTTTATGACGTGGTCGATGTGGGTGCCGCGGAAGGCGCCGTCGTAGCAGATTCCGTCGATGCGCAGTTCGGGGCGTGTGGCCAGACGATCGATCATGGTGAGCGCAATGCCGGCTTCGCCTTTGTAGCCCTTGCCGGGCGGGACGGGGACGGCGTCGAGCACGACGCGCAGGTTGCGGGTGTTGTCGGGCCGGGTGCTCATGATGGCGAATTTGATGCCGTAGCGGTATTCGGTTGAACTGTCACCATTTTGGACTTCCAGATGGGCGTTGGCGATCGGTTTGCCGTCGGCCTTCTTCTTTTCGATGGTGGATTGGCGCTCGGGTGAGGCGACCACGGTGCCGTCGCAGGTGATGAATTGTCCGCGCGCCGGGTCGGTGCGTGAGACGGGGCGGTCGGGGTTGAGGCAGTCGAGTTGACGGGCGAGGGCTGCGGCTGTATCGAGCAGCCCTTGGTGCAGTGCGTCGATGTGTGCATCGAGGCGTGGCTGGGCGTAGACGTGGTGGTGGCGCCGCGGGGGCTTGGCGCGTGCGGTTTTGCCGTGCCGGACAGCGTGGCGGCAGATGGTGTGCCAATACTCGGGGTTGGCCATGATGCGGCTGGCGTGGTTGGCGCTGCCGAACGCGCCTTGGAGCACTTTGTGGATGACGGTCACCCAGGCTGGGTAGTGCGCGGGTCGGCCGGGGCTGTTGGTGGCTCGATCGGGGATCAGATCGCTGATCGCATACAAGGCCGAGTATGAGGCGATGGCACGGACTTTCTCGATCTCCAGCAGGGTGTTGTCATCGCCGGGGGTCGCCCGGGCGTGAATGTCGCGTTGGTTGATGCGGCGTGCACCGTAGGCTTCGACGCGGGAACGTCGACGCGAGAATCGATGCTGGGAAGCCACGGCCGGTCAGGTGTCCTGGCGCCATTGGTAGCCGATGAGCGCAGCGGTGCCATCGAGAGACCTGGAGCCGATCAGCTTGGCCGCCAATTCGATTCGGCCGGTTTCCTCGAAGACTTGCCGGGCGGCGTGGGCGGTCAGCGACGATGGCTTGATTCCGGAGGTTGTGCTCAGGCCAGCGCGGGTCAGGACGTCGCGGACGGTGACGCAGACCCGGGCTTGCCGTTGTGCATCGGAGCCGTCGGAGCCGGTGCACAAGATTGTGTCGGCAGTGGCGCCGCGTTCGGTCAAATGCGCGATCCGTTGGTCGATGACCCGGCGGGCCCAGGTATCCAACGGCAGGGCGCGGGCGCGGTGTTTGGTGGAGCCGTGCGCCCAGACGGTGCTGGCGGCGGTGTCGATGTCGCTGATGCGGATGTGCCCAAGCTCGCTGGTGTGCGCACCGGCCAGCAGCAGTGCGGTCGTGGCGGCGTGCCGGGTGGGTGTGGCGTGTTCGGAGAACAGCCGCACCAGCACCGCCTCGTCGTCGTGCAGCGACCGCGTCGACGCGGTTTCCCGGTCGGGCACGTCGATGTCGAGGGTCGGGTCGTGCAGGACCAGGCCGAGCCGGCGCGCGGTGCGAAAATACGCTCGCAAGGCCGCCCGGCGGTTGTGCATGGTGGCCACCGCCGCGGGCGCCACCGCGCCGCGCCGGGACCGGCCCTTGGCCGCAACGAATTTGGCCACCAAACCGTCATCGACGGCATCGAGTGTCGTCACATCGTGCGCGGCCGCGAACCGCACGAACCGTTGTGCTAACAGCGCGAACTTGTCCAACGTCTGCGCCGACATCGCCCCATCCACCGCCCAGTCTGAGACGACAAGATCCACGGACGTGGCCACGCTGTTCTCAGCCATGGCTGGCCCCCACGGCAACGGCAGGCTCAACTGCGCGGCCAATTGCGCG
>MAFD01000056.1:0-19637 GCA_002013775.1 Mycobacterium sp. D16R18 | reverse complement strand
AGGGTTCGGTAACCCCAGACCTGATATCCAAACGACACAATGCGCATACTCGCAACCCCTTTCACTTCTTACCGCTACCTGGGGGCTTATGCCCCTTGTCAGACGGAGGTTTCGGACGTTAGATGATCGTGCGCCCGGCTTACGTTTTCAGATGCGCCACAACCGGCAGCACGGCGCGCAGCGCCGGAACACGAAGGAACAGCGGCTTGAGCACGTTCAGGGTTCCGTGGACCGCACCGAAACTCTTTACCTCGACGCTTGAAACACCCGCATGCCATTGCTGAAGCAGTGGGGCGATGTCGTCCCGCTTGATCCCCCATGGCGCTGGCGGAAACTCGTAGTTTTCGGTCGGCCGGTAACCCTTGACCATTTTTTGGGATATGGCCGGCGAAATCGTGTCGAAAACGATTTCCACGCCGGCAAATCGGTCGATGATGGCAACGAGTAGCTGCCGCACCTGCTCCTCGGGTAGGAACATCAGAAAGCTCTGCGCTGTGATGAGAACGGGCCCGGACCCTACTTGGTCAAACCACGACACGTCGCGAGCATCCGCCGCAACGTAACGACACCGTTCGGTAGGAGCCAGGAATTTTCCCCGCACCGCAATCACATCTTCGAGGTCGACACATACCCAGGAAACCGTTCCGTTATCCAAACGATGGAACTGAGTCTCCAGGCCGGCGCCCAGCTCAACGATTGTGCCGCTGGGGTTCTCGGCTACCCACTTCCGGACCACGGTGTCGAAGATCCGAGATTTCTCACCATGCAAGCCGGTCTGATCTTTTCCGAACTTGCTTTCAAAGGGGTAGTCGATCGCTTCGAATAGCTCGACACACTGTGGATCCTTCAGTACCCCATCGGGCCGTTGCGCTTCGTTGGCGCGGGTATACAGCGTCCACATCGCCGTCTCGCCTACACCATTCAGATCGACCTGTGCCATCTCATCACTCCTTCACATCAGTACAGAAAGAAAAATCAGTACAAGTAAGAACTCACCTGCGGGTCTAATGCGCGCGACGGCGGCGCGCTTCCTTGCGAATCCGGGCGCGATCGCTACCCACGCCGGGGCTCGGTTCTGCGGCCACGCCGGGGTTGGGATTGCCAGGCTCGGAAGCGATCTCGCTACTCGACAGGTACGCGGCCAGACTCGACACCGTCGGATAGCGGAACAGATCGACGAGAGCGATCGGACGCTCGAATTCCTCCTGCACCAGCCTCTGCGCCATAGCCAGCAGCACCGAGTTTCCGCCGATATCGAAGAAACTGTCGGTCACTCCGAAGTTGTCAGACCCGAGCACCTGCCGCCAGATCGCCGACACCCGCCGCTCGGTGTCGTCACGAGCCGCCACCCACTGACGAGCGACACCTGCCGACTCGACCCGCGTCGGTACGATGCAGTCATATCTGTCGCGTATCGGCATATCTGCGAAATCCGGAGCGGCCTGTGTCAGATCTGCCACCAACACCTGGCCGGCCGGTGCCACACCGCTGAGCCGGGCACGGATCGCGGACTTGGTGTCATCCAGACCGACCAACACATGCGGCTCGTCGTGGGCGAGTGCAACCAGCAGCGAGTTCAGTGCTTCGGTACGACCGAGGACACGGTATCCCCCGGCCCGGGTGCCCTCCAGATGCTCCACATGAGCCGACATCCCCACGCGGTCCCACATTGTCCACGCAATACTGTGCGCGGTGATACCGCAGTTGCGACGCTGATATAGGGCGAAAGCATCCAGATAGGCATTCGCAGCCGAGTATCCGCCGACGGTAGAGCCGCCAAAGAACCCGTTGACCGACGAGAAGGATACGAAGCGAATACCTTTTCGGCGCAAGGCAACACGATGCAGTACGCGGGCTCCGGAGACCTTCGCCGCCGAAACGTCGGCGAGTTCGGTGTCTGTCGTGGTAGCCAACGGTTGCTCGCGGTACGCGCCTGCCAGATGCCAGATGCCCGCCAGCTGGATGCCCCAGTCATCCTCCGCGGACGTGACCGCGTCCCACACCTGGTCGATATCGCGCACGTCGGCGACCTCGAGCCGGATCGCCTTATCCCCTGCGATATCGCATAACCGTTGGTAGGCCGCGGATTGCCGCTCATCCGGATCGCGATGCCCTACGAGTAGCACCCGTCCGTCGAAACGTTCTATCAGCAGCCGGGCCAGCTCATAGGCTAGCCCGCCCAGACCTCCACTAATCAGGTGCAGAGCGCCAGAAGGAATCTCCGCACCTGCGGTGGGCTCACCGGGTAGCCGTTCCAGCCCTTTCACCCAGCGATCACCGGCCCGATAGGCGACCTCGATGTCGTTGGTGGAGTAGCCCAGTTCGCCCGCCACTTGGTCGGCGCCGGCAGCCGGGTCACCCCGATCCAGGTCGACGAAGCGCACCCGCAGCCCGGGCATTTCGGCCACCGCACTGCGCAGCAGCACCGGAATCGGAGCGAGCTCAGGATCGACCTCGTCCGAGTCGGTGACCGGCTCGATCCCGCTGCCGATTACATACAGTGCCGGCGGCTGATGATCGCCCCGCCCTTCGTCAAAGAAGGTTCGAATTATGCGGACGACATCGAAGATGCTGCCCGGCATCGGTTCTAGCGAAATGTCCTCGCTCTCGGCGTCAGCCCTCGGAGCGGCGAAGTGCACGACCGTGCGAATCGCTGTTGTCCCACCGGACGAGCCGAGCCGCGCAGCGACATCCGCTACGGCGGCACGCACCACGTGAACACCCTGCGCGCTCAGCCGGTCCGCCAATTGGGCGCTGAGCTCCCCCGCTTCGCCAAGAATCAAAACGGCCCCGTCGAGGGGAGCACTGGGTCGAAGCAGATCGCGCCGGTGCCACACCGGCCGGAAAAACCAGTTCGGAATGGTGTTCACGGATGCGCTGGACGTCTGTACCCTGCGCACGATATCGGCGAACTCGCCGTCGTCGAACCGTTGTCTCAGCAGGCTCCGCTGAATCTTTCCAATATCAGTTTTCGGAATGCTCTCCTGTGCAACGGGAATGAGTAATTCAGGGTTGGGGCCGACAGCCAACACGCGGACACGGACGTCAGCGAGAACCTCCTCTTCAGTGGCCCCGGCCCGAGGGCTGAACACGATCGCCAGCGCGTCGGTATCGCTGCCCGGTGGCCGTACCGCGATCGCAGCGGCGTAGCTGCTGATCACCAACGGGGATTCCTCAACCGCGGACTCGATCGCATGACAGGTGTAGTTCACACCGTTAACGATGATGATGTCCTTGGCACGGCCGGTGAGCGTCAGCGCACCGCCGTACATACGGCCAAGATCGCCCGTGTCGAACCAGCCGTCGGCGGTGAACGCCTCCCCAGCGCGCTCTGGGTCGGCATAGTATCCGCGCGTAACCGTGGGTCCACTGATCTGCACGCGGCCAATCTCGCCGACGGGAACGGCCGTGTTCTCCATATCGACGACACGCAATCGGGTGCCGGGGATCGGCTTTCCAAGCTCCGTGAATTCGTCGGCGTCGGTGGTTGTTTCCACCGAAAAGTTCTGGGAGAAAACCACACCCGACGAGGTCTCCGACATGCCCCATGACGGCCGCATCGCCGTGCGCGGCAAGCCGAAATGCTCCAGCATGCGCAAGAATCGTCGTGCGATGCGCGGGACGATCGCCTCACCACCGTTGAGAATGAACCGCAGTCGTGTCAGGTCGAACCGGTCGGCGTTGGGAGTCTCCGCAAGCCGGTCGGCGATCAGCCCGAACGCAAAATTGGGTGCCCATGTGTTGGTCACGTGGTAGCGGTCGACGATCGTCAGCCAGCGCAACGGATCCGCCAGCACCCATGACGTGGCCGCGTGTACCTGCTGACAACACACATACACATCCTGTAGGTGGGACATGACGATGCCCCCAACATGTTCCAGCGGCATCCAGTTGAAGGAGATATCCGCCGGACTGAACGCGTTCGTCTGCGCAGTCGCCGCCGAGCGGCTCAGGATATTGCGGTGCGTCAGCTGCACGCCCTTCGGCGCTCCCGTGCTGCCGGAGGTCAGCAAGAGTAATGCGACAGAATCGGGATCAGGCACATGGTGCTCGGTGTCCGGGTCGTGTGCCAGCAGATCGCCGATCAGGACAACCCGTGCCGTCTGGTGTACCGGAGGCTGCGCCACCTCGCCGATAATCACTGGCTGGTTGAGCGTGTTCCAGGCCGTCACTGCCTTCTCGGCGCCGCCAACCGCGTTGGGAGCCACTGGCACCGGCACGATGCCACCGAGGAAACATCCCCAGATAGCGGCAACGAAATCGTCGTTACGGGACAGGCGAACAATCGCCAAATCTCCAGGGGCCAGTCCCGCCCGGCGTAGTCCCGCGAGCACACGCCCCGCCGCATCGAGTACCTCGGTGTACGTCAGCGTGCGCTCGGCACCCGATTCGTCAAGAAAGACCAGCTCTGTCTCCGCTGCATCACGCGCCGCACGAACCAGCGCGTCGGGCAGGGATGCCACTACCGGCACGACTGCGGGCCCGCCATCGAGCACCGAGGGCTCGTCGGCATCGAGTGGTGTCGCGTGCGCTGTCCGCGTCCGCTTCGGCTCTGGCGTCGGATGGTCCACAAGAATGCGCGGCGTCTCGGCAATGACGGGCACAACCTGGATCTGGGTGGCCTCGGGTAGCCGCGCCGACCACTGAGCAATCAGCTCGTCGTCGATCACCGGCAACCGGTACAGCGCCGCGATATCGAGCGCTCCGGTCGTGGTCACCGGCAGTGTGGCGACAGGAACGAATGCCCGTGGCACCAACGCCGGCGGCAGCACGGTGCGCGCGAACTCCGACAGCCTCCGCGCGGTGATCGGCGCGGAGGTGGCGATATAGGCAACTAGCTCGGTGATGCCCGCGCTGGTCCGGCGTGACAGCACCGCGCAATCGTCGATCAATTCGTGGTCCATCAGCACCGCATCGACGGTCACCAAGTCGGTCCAGCGATAGCCGTCCCACGCACGCCCGCGAGGCGTGTGCGCGATCTGTACCGAAGAGTCCCTGCGCATGCGTGCCGGAATCCCGGTGGGAAGCACACCGTCACCCGGTCGGCCGACGCATAGTTCCCCCAGCACTCCCGGTGGCGCCCATCGGCGGTCGGCGGTCAGTACCGCGTGCGGAACCGGTTCCGGGTCAACCAGATTGACCCTGCCGGAATGCAACACCGTGACGAGAATGTCGGCCAGAGAGCTGTCGAGAAGTCCTATCGACGCATCCGTGTTCAGCGGCTCGGACTCACCGGTAACGCGTGCGTCGCCCGCTGCGAGTTCGGTCACTCTGGCGTCATCCACGACGTATGCGGGCGCCAGCTCCCGCAATGAGCGCTCTCGGTACGGGATCGGTAGTGATGCCGGTAACCACACGACACGCCCAGCGCCTGCGGACACCGCCGCGACCAACGCGGCCACGAGATCTGGGCCACGCTCAAGTGCGAGCATGACCGTCCCGCCGCGCGCGGCTGGCATCGCTGCGGCCAACCGCGCGGCGGTGGTGCGCAATTCGGCGTGGGTAACCTCCACATCATTGTCGACGATCGCCACAGAGCTCTCGGCATGCTGGAGCATCGGCGCCAAGCTCTGAGCCACAAGTGCCTCGTCAGCACCGAGCGGCAGAAGGTCGATCGACAGGTGCGGCGACGCAATCGCCGCGCGCAACAGCGCGGCATAGTCGTCACGCATGTGCTCCATCGTCGCCGCATCGAATAGTTCAGTGCTGTAGACGAACTGCGCCCCGATGCGCTCTCCGAGGGGCCAGAAGTGCAGTTCCACATCGGCGCGAGTGGTACCTGTCGGCACCCCGACGAAGGACGCGGGCGTTCCCGCGAAGTCAAGGTCGGCCGGTGGCGGACTCTGCATCGCGAACAGCACGGCGACCATCGGATTGCGTCCGGGAAGACGCGCGGGGGCAACCTCATCGATGATCTGCTCGAGCGGCAGCTCCTGGTGTTCGTACGCGCCGAGGGTTACCTCGCGGACATGCCTCACCAATTCCGCGAACCCGGCGGTGGGGTCGATCCTGGCGCGCAGCGGAATGGTGTTCACAAACAACCCGATGAGCGCCGAGACCCGATGGTCTTCCCGATTCGCCATCGGGGCGCCGACCACCTGGTCATCAGAGCCGCTGTAGCGGTACAACAGCGTGTAGAACGCCGCGAGCAGCGTCGCGAAGACAGTCACGTCCATGTCCCGCCCGAATGCGGCCATCGCCGCCGTATCCGAGGGCGACAAGGCGAAGTCGAGGGTAGATCCATGAAACACGTTGTGTGATGGGCGGTCTCGATCGAACGGAAGCGCGGGCGAGCTCAGTTCGCCTGCCAGCTGTGACCGCCAGTACGCGAGATGACGCTCGCGCGCGGGTCCGGACATGACGTCGTGCTCCTGCTCGGCCAGGTCGCCGATTTGCAGTTCCAGTGACGGCAATGCCGCGGGAACACCTGTTACTTCAGCCCCGTACAACTGACGAAGCTCTTCGCACATGACACCGATGGACCAGCCGTCGACGATGATGTGATGCATCGTCAATACCAACAGGTATTCGCCGTCCCGCAAGTCGAGCAGATGCGCCCGCATCAAGGGTCCGGTACTCAGGTCGAATGGCGCGCATACGAGGTCGAGCACCGCCGCCCGCACATCAACACGCCGCATAGGCGGTACAGACTGCGCCTCGGAGTACTCGATTTGTTTGAGCGGCAAGGTAACCGCCGCATCGCCTGCCACTGCCTGCATCACCTCGCCGTCCACCTCGACAAAAGTTGTACGCAGGATCTCGTGTCTGGAAACCATTTCGGCGAGCGCGCGCTGCATAGCGTCCGGACGTACTGCACCGCGAAAATGTAGAACAATCGGCACGTTGTAGTAGTGGCTACCGGGGTCAAGCCGACTCAGGAACCACATTCGCTGCTGGGCAAAGGATGCCCGGAAGAGGATGATCTCCTCCCCCGACGTGGATGCGGGAAGATAGTCGATAGTGGTCAATCTCGTACTCCCTCAAGCAGTATGACGCCGTCCGCGGTACGCAGCGCGGCCCGCCCACGACGAGCGGGCGGCGCGGGTTTAGATGAGGTCTCCGGCGCGACCGGCGGTCTCGCCGCGGCTGAGGCAACGTCCGCCACCGTCATAGATTCAAGCAATTGACGCATGTTCATTTCGATCCCGAGCGCATTGCGCTGTTCCGCAGCGATCTGCATGGCCAGTAGCGACTCGCCACCCAGTTCGAGAAAACGATCATTGACACCGATCCGGTCGTATCCGAAGAAGCGCTGCCAAATCGCCGCGATGCCTTCCTCCAACTTCGACCGCGGCGCGCAATACTCCGTCGACAACGCCGGACGGAGGTTGAACGACGAGCTCGCCGATGAGACTGCAGACGTATCCGGCACGGGGGCCAGCTCCTGCTCGATACGTACCGCAGCTGTCGACGGACCACCCAGGACCACGGCGGGCACCGCGGGCGCGCCAAGCACCTCGCCGAACCGGTCTGATGGAACAGTCATCTCGTCGTATGCCGAGGTGTCGACAAAGGTCCAGTCTCCGACACCGGCACGGTGCCGGACGGCGAGTGTGCCGTGGGCATACGCTTCGGCCAGTGCGGCCTCGATGGAGTCCTCGACTGACCCGGTGAGCAGAGTGCGCTGCACCGACGGTTCGGACGCCGCGATCTCGTGCACCATGGCGATGGCGCGATCGAAGTCCGGATCGAGGACAAGCACCGGCTCAGGACGTTCGGCGACGATCAGCGCATGGTCACCTGCCGGACCGGAATCGTAGATGGTCGAGTCGGTGAATCCGTTCGCGTCGAGCAGCGCTGCCCACTGCGGTGGCGCCACCAGCGGTGAATCCGTCCGCAAGTCGTCGGCGAAATCGAGCCAGCCCGTCAACAGCGGATCGATCAGCGAATCGCAACGTTCCTCTGTCTTGGCTTCCAGAATGAACACCTGGCCGCCGGGAGCGGTGAACGCAGCGACATTGCGGATAGCGCTCGGCAGATCCGGCGCCACATGCAACACGTTGAACGCCAGGACAACGTCGAACCCGGCAAGCGGCAGACTCTGCCCGGCCGGATCCGCGACGATATCGAGGGCGGCGAATCGGACGAAATCGAGGCCCTCCGATTCGGCCTGCCGCTGGGCGCCCACCACAAACGAGCGTCCGATATCGGTGAAGTGATACTCAACAGAGCCGGCCGGCAGACCGCGCAGCGCGTCGACCACCGGCCAGGTCAGATAGCCACGGCCAGCACCGATTTCAAGAATCCGCAGCGGCCGTGCCGGGGTGGCTTTGGCGGCAAGCCCGGCGAGCGTCGTACCGATCAGATCGCGGTACGTCGCGAAATCGCTGTGTGCGATGCGTTGTTCGGTGAGGCTCCGATACAGGCTGTCGTCCCCGTTAGGCGTAACAACCTCATTGCCGGCGATCTGCCCGCTCAGCACCTCTCCATAGCCACGCATGCACTGGTCCAGTAGCTGTGCCCACGTCGCCAGCTCAGGGTTATCGCTGCACCACCGCCCGAGTTCGGGCACATCGGCCACCGCCGCCACATCGAGCACGCGTAGCCGGCCGTTCTCGTTGGAGACAAGGCCATCCTCGCTCAGTATGCGCAGGAATGCGTCAACGATCTTGTGATAGTCCGGCACCACCCCAAGCCGCGCGATCAACTCATCACGCGAGAACTCGCTTCCCGGGGTCAGCGCTATACCGGCGCTTCGCAGGTGCGCGCATACGTACCGGGTGCACAGGTCATCTAGCGCATTCGACACCTGTACCGAACCTTGCGGCACCACAACATCAATCGGCTCGGCACGCAACCATGCTCCGGTGCTCGACCACGCTGCGGCCGCCCCCTCGACCGGCTCGCTGCCGAGGATCCATCGCCGCCCGTTGCGATAAACGACCGTTCGATCGAGGCCTGGCACCGACAACTCGGCGACCAGCGCCCGAACATCGGCCCGGTCCATATCCACCACGTCCACGGTGCGCGCTACCGCGTTGCGGCGCAGCCATTGCGCAGCGCCGACCGCCAGCCATTGGCTGACATCGAGCTCCTCGACCCCGGTGACATCGAAGACATTGCAGGCGCACACGTGCACTGTCACACCTGAACCGATGGCATCGACGGCACGCGCAAGTTGCAGATAACGCTCGCGATCCGGTCCCGTTCCGTGTGCATCGGCAAGGAAGACGACGCGTTCGTACTCGATCGACGGAAGTGGCAGACCTGGACCCAGCAGATCGACCGCAGCGCCGACGGTTTCGGCAAGCTCCTGGGCAAACTGCTGAGTTGCCGGATCCTCGTCGAGGAGCACCAGCCATCGCGCGGCGGACAACTCTGCGGCGGGAGCTGCCGGCGTGCTGCTGCGCCACACCGGCACGGTGGCATTCGGACGGTCGGCCGGCTGTGCACCGTCGGACTGTGCGATCCAGTACCGCTGTCGTTCGAACGGATAGCCGGGTAGCTCGACGCGTGCTGGGCGCGGGCCCGACGACAACAGGTTCCAGTCGATGTCGACGCCGTGCTCCCAGGCTTTGCCCACGGCCGCGAGTAAGGCGCGCCCGTCGCTGCGGCGGTCGTCGCGGTGCCGCATCGTGGCATAGGCGGCAAAAGACGCCTCACCCTGCGGCTGGGCAAGTCGTGTCAGTGTCTGCCCGGGGCCGACCTCCAGCAGGACGGCGCCCGGGAGGTTGGCCAACTCACCGAATCCGGCAGCCAACTGCACCGGCTCACGGCTGTGCCGGATCCAGTAGCCCGGGTCTGTTGCCTCCTCGGGCCGAATCCAGGTGCCGGTGACATTCGACAGGTACGGCACTCGCGGTGGACGCAGTGTGACGCCGGCCAAGATGTCGGCGAACTCGCCGAGCACGGGATCCAACTCGGGCGAATGCACCGCCATCGATACCCGCACTCGCTGGAATTGCACGCCGCGCAGTTCCAATTCCTCTTCCAGTGCCGCGATCTCGGCAGTGGGCCCGGAGACCGTGCACGAGGACGCGTCGGTGATTCCGGAAACAACGAGCCGGCCGCTCAACAGCGGGCTTACGTCGGCCGAGGACAGCAGGATGCTGGTAGTCGCACCGCCCATTCGGGCGAACAGTCGTCCACGCGCCGAAACCAACGGCAGCACTTGGTCAATATCAATGACGCCGGACAGGCACGCCGCCGCGTACTCGCCCAGGCTGTGGCCGAGCATCGCGCTCGGTGTCAACCCCCACGCCGCGAGCTGAGTCGCGAGTGCGTACTCGGTGGCCACCACGGCCGGAAAAACGACATCGAGCCGCTGCTCATCGAGCCCACCGTCGCCATACAGATGGCTACGCAGGTCGATATCGCAGTGCTGCGCCAGGATTTGGGCACACTGATCGATCGTCGACCGGAAGACCTGCTCGGTCTCGTAGAGCCCGTGGCCCATCCCGACATATTGCGCCCCGCCGCCGGGCAACAGCAGAACCAGCGGAACTGCACCGTCATTCGCGCGAGTCGCCTGGGCGGGAGCGGTCAGCAGTGACGCCGCCTGTTTCGCCGACCCGCACACCACCGAACGCCGATACGGCAGTTTGCGACGGCCCATTTGCAGGGTGTCGGCGACGGCCCCGGGATCGATGTCACTGCGGCTGCGCAGAAAGCCTGCCAATTGCTCGGCCTGTTGGTCTAGTGCCGTCGCGGTGGCAGCCGACAAGATCAATAATGACTCCGAGTCGGCCGTAGTTAGGGACGGCCTGGCTTCGGCTTGGTGCGGCGCCTGCTCAAGCACCATGTGCACGTTGGTGCCGCCGATTCCGAAAGCGCTCACACCAGCGCGCCGCGGTCCGTCTCCCTCGGGCCAGTCGATGGTGTCGGCGGCCACACGGAATGGGCTGTTGGCGAGGTCGAGCAGCGGGTTCTCGGCGGCGTAGTGCAGATTCGCAGGTATCACGCCGTGCTCGATGGACAATGCGGCCTTGATGAGTCCCGCCACTCCGGCAGCGGTGTCGGTATGGCCGATGTTTGTCTTGGCAGAGCCAAGCAGGCAGTAGCCGGTTTGATCGGTGGATTCGCGGAAGGCCTTGGTCAGTGCCGACACCTCGATGGGGTCACCGAGGGGTGTCCCGGTCCCGTGCGCTTCGACCATACCGATCGAACTCGCCTCGACTCCGGCAACTGCGTGCGCCGCGACGATCACGTCGCGCTGGGCCGTGGCACTGGGCGCCGTGAATCCAGTCTTGTGCCGCCCATCGTTATTGACCGCACTGCCTTTGATGACGGCCCGGATCCGGTCGCCATCGGCGAGTGCGTCGGAAAGACGCTTGAGTAGAACAACTCCCACGCCGTCACCGGGGAACATACCCGCTGCGTCGGCATCGAAAGCCCGGCAACGGCCATCAGGAGAGAGCGGCCCGTTCGGGGTGTACCGATAGCCCTTGCCCGGGTGGGGATTCAAGCTCACTCCCCCGGCCAGAGCCAGGTCACATCGATAGTCCAGTAGTTCCTGGCATGCCAGGTGAGCCGCGACCAGTGACGTCGAACAGGCTGTGCTCACCGCGATGCTCGGACCCGTCAGATTGAGATGATAGGAGACGCGTCCAGGAAGCGACCCCGGCGAATTGGCAAATCCGGCGGGCAGTGCGTCCGCCGAGGAAGGGCTGAGGCCAAGGTGGGGAAGAACATTCGCGATGAGATAGTTCGATTGCCCGGATCCCGCGTATACGCCGACCAGCCCCTCGTAGCGATCGGGGTCATAGCCGGCCTGTTCGAACACATGGTAGGCGCACTCAAGGAAGAGCCGTTGCTGCGGATCTATCATCGCGGCCTCGGCCGGTGGGTAACCGAAGAATTTGGCGTCGAACAGTTCGATTCCCTCAACGGCTGCCTCGCGCCGCACTAGCCCCGGCGCGGCCGCGAGACCATCCAAAGACCTTGCACCTTCTCGCTTTTCCGAAAGCAGAGACCAATACTCGTCGACGTTATCGGCGCCAGGGAAGCGACACTGCATCCCGATGATGGCGATGTCGGCAAACTCTGTCTCGGTGGTCGGTGTACCCATATCCACTGTCACTGATGTTGTTCTCCCACATTGATACTGCTGTCGCGGCGCCGCTCTACCAGGTTGGCAAGATCGGCAAGAGTCGCGCCCTGATCCCAGAGTTCAGCCACCGATACTTTGATGTGGCAGCGTGCCCCAATGGCCGTCACGATGCGAGCGGCTATCAGTGAATCACCCCCCAGATCGAAGAAATTGTCATCCGGCTCAACACTTGTCACCCCGAGGGCCTCGCACCAGATCTGATCGACCACCGCGGTCCCCGTGGCCTCCGGGACATCGGCGTGCGGTGCCGTCTCGGTCACCAGCGGCACCTGCTTGGCAGGCGCAGCGGGCGCCTGCCTGGCGGGCTTACCGGCGACGGGCTTCGGCGGAGTCATCCACAGCCGCTCCCGTTCGAACGGATAGGTGGGCAGGGTTACCCGCCGTTGCGGCGCACCGAAGTGTTGCCACGCCAGCTCGGCACCAGCAGCCCACAGGCGACCAGCTGCTGCCGTGGCCACGGTCGCACTGTCGCCGGTCCGATCACCCAGCATCGAAACGACTTCGGGTTCTTGTGTATTCGCCGCCACGATACCGCGCAGGGTGTGACCCGGACCAGCCTCGACGAGGACCGCGTCCGGGTACTCGGCACGCAACACTGCCAGGCCGGGAGCGAACTGCACCGTCTCACGCAGCTGCCGTCCCCAATACTCGGGATCGGTGGCCTGCGCCCCGGTAATCCAGGTACCCGTCACATTGGACAGGAAGGGAACCTGCGGCGGTTGCAACCGCATTCGCGCCACGGCGGCCGAGAAACGGTCGACCGCCGGGTCCACGAGGGTGGAATGGAACCCGCGATTCACCGGTAACCGCGTGCATCGCACGCCGGCACTCACCGCCTCGCGCAGAAGTGCATCGATCCCCTCCTCGCTGCCGGCGACAACGATTTGCTCCGGGCCGTTGACCGCCGCCACCGACACCCCCGCGGCAAGCATCGCGGTCACGGCATCGAGCGACGCACCGACGGCAGCCATGGCGCCTGACTCGCACTGTTGGATCAATTCACCACGCAGCGAAGCCAACTGAACTGCTTCTTCCAGCGTGAACACCCCTGCCACGCAGGCGGCAACGAGTTCACCGATGCTGTGGCCGAGCATGGCCACAGGCTGCACACCCCATTCACCGAGAAGTTGGGTAAGCGCATACCCAACCGTGAACAGTGCGGGCTGGGTCAAGCGGGTCTGCATGAGCGCAGCGTCGGTAGCCTCATCGCCCTGGGCGCACAGCATCGTGCGCAGATCCACACCGATCAGCGGCTCGAAGCGGGCGGCGCACTCGTCGATGTGCTGGCGATAGACCGGCGACGTCGCGTAGAGCTGCGCACCCATGCCGCTGAACTGGCTGCCCTGCCCCGGGAAGAGGAGCACGACCGGCCGAGGCTTGTCCGTGGCAGTTCCGGTGCGAGATGGAGCTCGCCCCGCGCCTTCGAGTACCTCCTGCGCTTCCGCCGAGTCCACACACACTGCGGCAAAGCGATGGCTGAATGCGCGCCGTCCGATGCGCAACGTGGCGGCGACGGCCGCCAGATCTTGTTCAGGATGCTGCGCCAGATGGCGTGCCAGGTTCTTCCGCGCGGCCTCGAGCGCCGGCGCTGTTCGTGCAGAGAGCACGAACAGGTGCGGACCGTCCTGAACTGGATGGGGCGCCTGCGAAACTGGCGCTTCCTGCAGCACAGCATGAGCATTGGTACCGCCCATGCTGTATGAGCTGACTCCCGCACGACGAGGCTTCCCGTCGGGCGCATTCCAGCGCCGCAGGCGCGTACCCACATAGAAGGGGCTTTTCGAGAATTCGATCTGAGGGTTGGGGGCCGTGAAGTTGGCAGCAGGCGGGTACATCCGATGTTGAAACGCCAGCACCACTTTGATGAGGGCGAGGACGCCTGAGGCAGGCCCGGTATGTCCGATGTTCGGCTTCAGGGTGCCCAATCGGCATGCCTCTACGCGCGTATCACCGGCTTGACGAAAGGCGTTGTCCAGCGCGGCGATCTCGATCGGATCACCCAGCAGCGTTCCGGTGCCGTGTGTCTCCACGTAATCGACGGTCTCGGCCGGAACCTCGGCTACGGCCAACGCCTCCGTGATGACCTCAACCTGGCCGCTGACACTCGGCGCCGCGAACCCAGCCTTGTTCCCACCATCGTTATTGACGGCGGTTCCCCTGATAATGCCGAGAATCGAATCACCGTCTGCGACAGCGCTGGACGCACGTTTCAGAAGGATTACTCCGACACCGTCACCGACCAATGTGCCGTCGGCGGATGCGTCAAACGCACGGCATCGACCGGAGGTGGAGATGGCGCCGCTTTCGGTAGCCACATATCCGGCAGTTTGCGGGAAGGTGATGGAGGCGCCACCAGCCAACGCCATATCGGACTCACCCGATAAAACGCTTTGCACCGCGAGGTGAATGGCGACCAGCGAGGTGGAGCAACCAGTGCCCAAAGATATGCTGGGACCGCGCAGATTCAGCTTGTAGGAAACGCGGGGCGCCAGAAAATCATTCTCGGTCGCCAGCGCCGTCTGGAGATACTCGGTGCCGTTAAGGTTCCCGTAGTCCGTCGACAGGTTCGCCCGGTAATAGGTTGAGCCCGCACTGCCGCCGAACACGCCGACCGAACCGTCATACCGCTGCAGGTCATAACCTGACGATTCCACAGCCTCCCAAGCACATTCGAGAAAGAGCCGCTGCTGCGGGTCAATCGAGCGTGCCTCGCTCGGGGCGTATGCGAAAAATTTGGGATCGAAGTCGGCGACATCGGCCAGAATCGGCCGAACCCGAACCAGTCGGGGGTCACCGAGTTCCTCCTGCGTCACCCCGGCCGACAGCAGTTCCTCATCGGTGAAATACGTGTGCGATTCTTCTCCCGCGCAGAGATTGGCCCAGAACTCGTCGAGATTCGTGGCGCCGGGCACCCGCGCAGCGATGCCGATCACCGCCACGTCGTCATCCCGAACCTCATGGTCATCGCCGGTCGCCGACTCGCCATCGACCGTGGCGCGGTGTGAGCCGTGATCGAGTTCCGCGCACCACTGACGCACGTTCTCTAGCACCGCATCTCGCTCGGCAGCGAGGTAGAAGTGCCCACCGGGAAATGTCGCCGACCGATAGCCACCGCGAGTCACGTCCGCCCAAAGATCCATATCGGCAGGATCGATGGCCTCGTCTTTGCCCCACAATGCGAGGATCGGTGCGCCCACGGGGGGCTCTGCGTCCGTCCGATACTGCTCAACCAGCCGAAAATCGGCCCGCATGCCAGAGATGACCAGATCGCGCAATGCCGCGATATCGAACGCACTGTCCTCACCCTTGGCGGCACTCACCTCGCCTGTGGCGGAACGCCCATATGCGACAAATGCGTCATCGTCCAGGTCCCGCAATCCGCCGCTCCGGACGAGATGCGGTGCTGTGTACGAGGAAACACACAACCGAAGCTGCGGATACCTGCCAGCAGACTCCAGTCGCCGCGCGACCTCGAAGGCGACCAGCGCGCCCATGCTGTGGCCGAACAGATATAGCGGCCGATCGCCCAGGGTCAACAATGCCTCGGCCACACCATCGGCAAGCGCGCCCAGACTCGCGGGGAGCTGTTCGGAAATCCGATCCTCGCGACCCGGATACTGCACGATGTGCACCGAGAAATCCGGGTTGGTCAGCCACGAGCGATAGAACGTAGCTCCACCACCAGCATGCGGAAAGACCACCAATGCCGGATGCCCATCGGGGTCAAAAGCTCCACCCCGTAACCATGTGCGTTGGAGCTGCTCCGCCGATGTCGAAGAGTGTTGCATGACTCGATCTACCGCCTTTGTCGTTGCTGTGATAGGCGCTGAGCACGGGCATCTCGCCCACGCTCAGCTCGACTGCGCGCAGCGACGAGCCCGCCGCTGCCGATTACTTCGGATTGAGTGCCCTGATCGCGAGTGCCGTTCAGATACGTGGCGAGCTCCGCGACGGTCGGGTGTGCGTACAGGTCGAGCAGCGATATCGAAAACCCAAGCTGCTCAGAAAGCCTGGCCTGAACGCGAGCCAGTAGCAGCGAATGACCGCCAATGTCGAAGAAGTTGTCGTCAACACCGATACGGGGAACCTTGAGCACTGCCAGCCACAGGTCCACCAGTACTCGTTCCATCGCATACCGCGGCTCGAGGTAGGGGACGATAGCTACGCTCACCTCGACGGGAATTCGCTGCACCGCAGCGCGATCGATCTTTCCTGACGGCAATTGCGGCAGTGCGTCGAGAATGGTTCCGGCCGGCGGTACCAGGTGCTCCGGCAGCCGTGCACGTAACCAGTCACGCAGCTGGAGCCAGGTCAGCGTGGAGTCATCGCAGGCACAGTACGCAACCAATCGGTCGCCTTGCCCCATGACTGCCGCGCGACGGACGGCTGGGTGTGCGGTGAGCGCATTCTCGATCTCTTCCGGCGCAATCCTGCGGCCCCGGATCTTCAACTGATTGTCCACTCGCCCAAGGAACTCGATGGTGCCGTCCGGCAGGAAACGTGCCCGGTCCCCAGTTCGATAGATACGAGCGCCGGGCATGCCCGACACCGGATCGGCGACAAACCGCTCAGCGGTGCGGGCCGGGTCTTCGACATATCCGCGTGCCAGTTGCACGCCCCCGATATACAGCTCACCGGATACGCCCGACGGAACCGGCCGGAGCAACCTGTCCAAGATGAAGACCTGGCTGTTCGCAATCGGCGTACCGATGGTCACTCCGAGCCTGGACGAACCAGACCGGTAGATCTCGTAGGTACAGGCCACTGTTGCCTCGGTGGGCCCGTACCCGTGGTACATGGGAACTGCACAGCGAGAAAGGAATCGCTCCAGAAGCTCTGGGCTCAGTGCCTCGCCACCAGTCCACACCGAAGCCAAGGAGCGAGTCGCCTCGGCGAACTCGGGGCGATCCAGCATCGGGTCAAGTAACGACGGCACCAGGTCGATGAACGTGACACCGGTGCGCGCAATCAAATCGAGCAAATACGCCGGGTCCGACTCAGCTCCGAGCTTGGGCAGAACCACCGCGCCGCCGCGGACAAGCGGGAGAAATATCTCGTTGATTCCCATGTCGAACCCGAGTGACGACTTGTGCAGGGCAGCATCGCGAGCCCCGAATCCCAGGACATCGGCCTGCCACAGCAGTCGGTTGCAGATTCCGGCATGCGTCACCATCACCCCCTTCGGGGTGCCGGTGGAACCGGACGTGAAGACGGCGTAGGCGAGCTCGGCCATCCGGGTGCCCGGCGCCGTATCGTGGTGAGTAGTTGCGCCGCCTGGTTTCTCGTCAAGATTCAGCACCGGTATCTCCAGGCTCGGCAGCCGCGTCGCCGGATGACCATGGGTGAGCACCGCCGCGAGGCGAGCGCTGGCACACACCTCCGCTATCCGGCTCGCCGGCCACGCCGGCTCCAGCGGAACGAACGCGGCACCGGCCTTCAACACTGCCAGCAGTGCCACCACAAGGTCCGCTGACCGGTCCATATTGATTCCGACAAGACTTTCACTACCGATGCCGAGCGAGCGGATCGACGAGGCCAACTGCCCGGCACGCTCGTCCAGTTCACCGTAACTAAGCTGCCCGGCCTCGGTGACGACCGCGATGGCATTCGGGTTCTGCTGCGCATGCCGCTCAAACAGGTTGTGTAGCGGAGTATTAACGAGGTGGCGGCTGTCGTTGGTGGCATTCCAGTCGTGGAGGATGTGTTGTCGTTGCCGCTCGGTGAGTAAAGGCAGGTCACGCACGCTGTGTCCCGGATTCGCCACCCCATGGGCCAGCACCGAGGCGAGGTGCTCCAGGACTTGCTGTATGAATTCCGGTGCGTACTTTTCGGTTCGGAAAGTGGCAGCCAACACCTCGCCGTCGACCAGGTCGATGGCCAGGTCGAACATCGATGTCGGGTTGGGCAACCCGAGATCGGTTGTTGTCGTTCCGGCCAAACTCAACTCACTCGTAACCGGCCGAGTTGCCGCGAACATAACCTCGAACAATGGCGAGCGGCCCGTCGTGCGTTGCGGCGCCACTCGTTCGATGACCGTCTCAAAAGGAATGTCACGGTTGTCATAGGCTTCGAAAAACGCCGATCGAGCGCGACCCAGCAGGTCCAGGAAAGTTGTCTGACCATCGACGTTCAGCCGTAGTGCAAGGGTGTTCGTGAAATTGCCCCAGACGCCTTCGACTTCGGATGCATCGCGGACCAGCGCCGGAATTCCGATCACCAAATCCGTTGCCTCTGTGTATCGGTGCAGGACCGTAGCCAACCCGGCAAGCACGATCGTGTACGGCGTGGCCTTGTGAATTCGCGCTAGATCTCGCAGGCCGGCAACGGTGCTGTCTGGCAGAGCATGCCGGTGTCGCCCACTGGCCGTACCGTGCTGCGCCGGAGACTGAGCCGTGGCAGGAAAGCCAACGGTAGGCGGTAGCGGGGTGAGCCGGTCAACCCAGTACTGCAGCTGGCTGTCGAGATGACCATGCTGCAGTCGTTGTTGCTCCCACACCGCATAGTCTGCGTATTCGAGGTCCGGAGTCGCTGGCGCGGTACCCATCTGGCCAGTCTCGAAGGCGTACTGTGCGGATAAGTCAGCGAACAACAGATCCCAGGTGATCTCGTCCGCCGCGATGTGATGCAGTACCAGAATCAGAACATGCACGTGCGCTGAGACCCGCAAAAGCTCGACCCGCAGGGGTGGGTCAGAGGCGAGATCGAAAGGGCGGTCGGCAATCTCCCGCGCGAGGGCCCCGACCGCTTCCTCCAGCGTCGCCGACGCCTTGTCATCGATGTCAACCACTGAGAGTGCGATATCCCCGGTCTGCTCGATCAGCTGTATCAGCTCGCCGTCGGAGTCATGGCCGTAGCGAGTCCGCAGAATGGCGTGCCGGTCGAACAATCGGATCACACTCGTGCGCAACGAACCAAGATCGAGCGGACCATCAATCCGTAGGCCGACCAGCATGTTGTAGGCCGTGTCATCCGGAAAAAGGGCTTGCGCGAACCACATCCGCCGCTGTGTTGATGACAACGGAACCACTGCCATGCTCGATCGCGCCTGAATACTCGTGTTCCGGGTACTCGAGGACGCGTCGGTGAGCCCACGTTCGGCAAGCACTGCCCGTAGCAATCGCAAGCGCTCCGCGGAGGTCGAATTGCCTGTTCGGGACGACGACATTCGTATGCCTCCCCTGTCCACTAAAGCCGCATAATCACAGCGGTTTTTGCACCCTCGGGTTCGCACAGCGTTGGACGCAGAGCCGAAAATGCTTCGGAGCGAATCGAATTCACTCTTACATCGCAGATAGATTAGCCTATCTTTACTTTGGCTAGGCTAGCCTATATCAATTCATTTGGTTAGGGTGAGCTAAGTGTGTCACGCATGCGAGCAGCACGAAAGAGGATGCAAAACATGGGTAGAGGCTTCCAAGGTGCGGTGCTGCGCGGGCTCGGGGCGCGCGATCACGTGGCCACCGTGGTCGATACCAGTCACGTCGCGCCGAATTGTGTGCGACTGACGATGTCGGCGCCGACACTTTTCGAGGATCTGCTGCACACGCCGGCCGAGTGGCTGCGGTTCTGGTTCCCCGACCCCGAGGGA
>MAFD01000055.1:0-20019 GCA_002013775.1 Mycobacterium sp. D16R18 | reverse complement strand
GGGGTACGCCGCGGGCGGGGCCGTCGGTGGCGGGGCGAGCGGCGGGGGTACGAGCGGCTGTGGCGCCCACGAACCCGCGGGTGGCGTTGGTACAGGCGGTGTTTGGGGTGCCTGTCCGCCCCACGGCGTCATGCCGTCCGGAATCATCGAGGAGGCGTCGTCGGGCCGGATCTGTGGCGCGGGTGCCGGAGCTACGGGTGCGGGCGGCGGTGGGGGTACCTCGGCGGGCACCTCAATCCTCGGCGCCTCGTCCCTGGGCGCTTCTTCCTCATCCCGCACGGGAGGCTGTTCGACCGGAGGTACCGCGGCCGGAGGCTCGGGCACGACGGCGGAGGCGGGCCATGCCGGTAGCTGACTTGCCCGCTCGGGCGCCGGAGGGGGTGCAGCAGGCGCAAAGGGCTCCGCCGGAGCCGCCGGCCCCTGTGGCTGGGCAGGGGGTGCCTGCGGGGCATAGTAGTTCTGTGGGGGCGGCCCATAGTAGTTCTGTGGTGGCTGTTGGGCCGGCGCACCGTACCCCTGCGGCGGGGCCTGGGGTGGAGCCTGGGGCGCCGGATTCTGGTACTGCGGCATACCGTAAGCGCTCAGCGGGTCTGGTTCCCAGATCGGATTCATCGGACGCTGGTGGTTCCGCTGGCGCCGCGAGAGCTTGGGGGTCTTCGGTAGCGCTGGCGGCGGCTTGAGTGTCGGCTGTGGGAAGTAGTCGGCACTCGGCGGCACGAATTCCTGGTTGGGGTTCTTAGATCGACGGAACGGATTGCCCTTGGTCTCCCCACCCCCCAATCCATCGGCAATGGGCTCACGCCATGGGCCGCTCGGTGGCGGTGAATCGGGTGCGTTGTCGTTCGAATCGGCCATGTCAGATCACTTCGCCATCATTCCGGGCACATCATCAAGAGCCGCCCGCATATCCGGGGCTTCGATACGGCGCAGCGAGTCCTCGTCGAGCTCTTCCACTGCTGCCCCATGTTCCTCGCTGTTGGCATACAGACCTGTTTCGAACGGCGCGAGCTTGGCACAGTCAACATCACGATCCGTTTCCAGACCGTCAATTCGACTACCCAGCGAGAGCACACCGGCGTCAAGAACCCGCTGGGCGTCCCTAGCGTCAACCATCCTGCTGTCCTGCCTCTTTCGTATTATCGCTGCTCGTCGCCGCGCATGCGAAGTCGCGGAAAACTCTCGGAGATCGCACCGGCCAACTTCAGGTACGCGGCATTGGTATCCGCATTGAGCAGATTGAAGTCGACGTCGGCGCCTTCGGCGAGATGCGGATCGAACGGGATCATGTGAATAGACCGGCAACGTGCCTCGAAATGCTCGTAGACCTTGTCCAGCTTGATTCCGGCAGATCCCGGGCGCGATGCACTCAAGACGACGTGCGCCTCGCGCACCAGCGCCGAATGTCCATGCTGCATAAGCCAATCGAGAGTGGCCGAGGCACTACGCGCGGAGTCCATGGCCGGAGAGCTCACCAACACGATGGTGTGCGCAAGATCGAGCACACCTGCCATCGCCGAATGCATGATTCCGGTGCCGCAGTCGGTCAGGATGATGTTGTAGTACCGCTGCAGGATGTCGATGGTGTTGCGATAGTCGACCTCGCCGAAAGCCTCCGATACTGCCGGATCCTGTTCGCTGGCAAGTACTTCCAAACGACTGGTCGCCATCCGCGTGTGGTTGCGCACGTCGGCGTAACTTCTGATGTTCCGATCGTTGAGAAGATCCCGAACGGTGGACTGTGTCGAATGATCGCGCACACGTTCAGCCAGGGTGCCACGGTCGGGGTTGGCGTCCACGGCGATGATCCGATCGGTACGGATCGTTGCGAATGCAGAACCCAATCCCAGTGTGGTGGTTGTCTTTCCCACGCCACCCTTGATGGAGAGCACCGCGATGCGGTAATCGCCGAGAATCGGCTGCCGAATACTGGCCAGCAGCTGTTCCTGCTCACGATCCTTCCGCGAGTCGCCCGGATTGACCCGACCTCCGGTGGACCTGTGCACCGCCTTGCGCCAACCTGATCGTGGCGCATAGCGACCGCGGTTGATGACCTCCGCCTCGTCGAGCGAGGGCGGCATCCGGTAAGCCTGGGGCGCACGGTAGTTCGCAGGAGGCCCTTGCGGTGGCGGCAAGTAACCCGCAGGCAGGTCTTGCGGCCCGGGCGGCTGAGGTGCCTGTTGCTGCTGCGGCACCCATTGCCATTGGCCCTCAACGCTCGTGGGCTGAGGAGGAGGTGGCTGCTGCGGAAGCTGCTGTTCACCGTAGGGTTGCGGCGCCTGGGGAGCGCCCTGTGGCCACTGTCCCGGGTAAGGCTGACGCGGGTTCCATCCAGGCGGAGCCTGAGCGGCATGCTGCGGGCCGAGTCCAGGCTGCGGCGGAACAGGCTGTTGCGGAGCAGGCGGCGGCACGTAATAGGCGGGTTGTACCGGTGATTCCACCGGAGCCGGCTGCATCGCCGAGGGAATCTCCTGCGACTGAGGCGCATTGGGGTGACCTGGCTCGTCTTCCGCGGCGACGTCGTCCGAGATGGGCTCGGGTGTCGTGACGCGCTCGGGCGCAGACTGCTCGGGCTCGGCGGGTGCGGCCGGAATATTCGACTCGTCCTCCGGCGCCTCCACGTCCTCAAGCGCGGGGGCAGCGGATGTCTCCTCGAACACCACGGCCGGCAGGTCGATGACAATGTCCTCGTCGACCAGGGGCGCAAACCCCTCAAGGTCGGGCGCTGCCGTCGCCGTTGCTTCCTTCTCAGCGATTCCTTCGGGGCCGGCACCGAATTCCGCGTCCTCTGACGCGGGGGATCCGGAGGTATCGACCACGGGTTCCGGTACGGCGGCCCACGGTGCAATCATCGGTACAAACGGCGCGGGTTCAGGCTCGGAGGCAGGCACTTCCGGGTCGGCCGCATCGTGTGCAGCCAGTTCCTCGTTGAGCTCGGCACGTTTGGCTTCGATGCGCTGCAGCAGTGCTGCAGCTCTCGCGTCGACGTCATCGACATCGGGGGCGCCTGCCGAAGACTGTGAAGACTCCGACACTTCCGGTTCCGCGGGCTCCTCGAATACCTGAGTGGGTTCTTCGGGTGCCTGGGGGGACTCCTCCACGGCCGGAGTCGGTGAGATCAGGTCGCTGACGATATCGGTGTCCGGCTCCGTTACAGGGGACACGAAATCAGCGGCTAGCGCCGCGGGTGGCTCCGGCTCTGCGGGAACCACCGCAGGCTCGTCATCCGGCGCTGCCTCGTCGATGGGCTGCGGCTCGGCTGTGTCGGAAACAGCCTCGTCGAGCGGTTCAGGAGCGTCATCGATGGCCTCAGGAACCGTGAAACTGAGCGTAGGACCGGAGCCCTGCCCAGCCGAGTGCACGTCCTCCGGTACTTGTGCTTGCTCTCCCAAGGCCCCGACGACGTCGGGAGCTTCATCGACCGCCTCTGGCGGCGTAAAGCGGAGACCCCCAGGGGCCTCGGGAGCAGGTGCGGCCTCAGATTCGGGTACCGAATGGCGCCGATGACGTTCGAGTTCGGCGTCGGTGATGCTCTCATCGAGGCTCATCTGGCGCAGCTGTGCTTCCAGGAGGCTGAAACGCGAGAACGGGTCTGTGCCGCCGGACGGCGCATCACGCTGATCGGCGGTGGGTGCCGGTGGGCTCGCCTCGTCCGACCGCGCGCCCACCTGCGCGGGTTCCTCTGAGTGCACGATCTCCGAGTGCCCTTCGGCCGCAGGCGGGGTAGGCGCCTGCTCGTCAGCGGCGGCTTCGGGAGCGGCGGGCTCTGGTAGCGGGGTTGCTGGGGGCGCACTAGGGGGAGGCGGCGCTACCTGCGATAGCGGCCGCGGTTCAGGCTTCATCTCAGGAATAGGGCTCGTGACGATCCGAGGCGCTTCAGAAACGGGAGTCTGGGCAATCACGTTCGACTCGGCCGTCGGCGGCTGTTGATCGGGTGGTTCGGGTGCGCGCGGCGGGGTGTAGTACTTCGAGACGTTGGGCACCGGTGTGCCGCCGTTGGCCTTTTCGTCACGGGGTGCGACGGCAGAGCGCTCCTCAACTGAAGGTGTGACCGATTCGGCGATCGGTTTCGGTGGAGGAGCTTGGGGAGCGGAG
Source organism: Mycobacterium sp. D16R18 (assembly GCA_002013775.1). Taxonomy (GTDB): domain Bacteria; phylum Actinomycetota; class Actinomycetes; order Mycobacteriales; family Mycobacteriaceae; genus Mycobacterium. Next base: position 15,927 of record MAFD01000055.1, on the reverse strand, counting down.
GCGCGTTCGGTTTCGTGAGTTAACGAGTCCTCGTCGGACTCGACCTCGTCTGCGTTGCGCTTCTTGCGCCTCAACGAACGGAGAAAGCCTCGTTGTTCGTCTTCTTCGGGCAGCCACGGAGGACGGGCCGGTGCACCACGATCCTGCTTGGGCAACGTCCCCCTCCCCTTCCTCAATCGCCAAACCGTCGTAAAGCTCGATCGTACTCAGTTGCTAGCGCACAGGTACCAAGACTGGTTACCCAACCAAATAAACCCCCGCACTCAACCAGCAGCTTAAGGGAGATGGCAATGTCCTCGCAGCCTTCGGGGTGATCCCGTACCGGCTCGATCTTGGCGGTAACCACCGAGCGGGGCCTGCGGTTCGGTCTCAGGAGCAATCAGATCGAACTGGCTAAGCCAGCGCAGCGCTTGCCGACGCGATCTTCGCACCGCCCCTGTTGCCTGCTGGGCGTCAGCACGTTGCACGGCGTCGCGAGAACCCGCGCTAACCGTCGGCCACCCCCGATCCGCCGGACGGACGTGCGCGTCTGGACACGCCAACTACCCGATCCATGCCCTTGCGGAGCGCCCGTCGGGCCCACACCGACAGGCACCAGCATTCCCCTGGCAGGCGCTGCACCCCTGATGGTCGAGAGCGCCGCCTACGCGCAGTTTGTCGCTCGTAGGCGGGCGCATCTGACTACTACTTCTTTTCGGCGTTCTCCCGCTGGATCTCCAGCGCGATGTCGATGAGCTGATCCTCCTGCCCACCAATGAGCTTGCGCTGACCGGCGCGGTGCAGCAGCTGGTGCGCGGGCACCCCGTACCGCTCCCCCTGCCGGATGGCGTGCTTGAGGAAGCTGGAGTAGACCCCGCTGTAGCCCATGATCAGCGCATTGCGATCCAGCAGGCACTCGGTCGGCATCGCCGGCGCCACAACTTCTTCGGCGGCGTCGGCGATCTCGAAGAAGTCGATACCGGTCTTCACGCCGATCTTGTCGAACACGCCGATCAATGCCTCAACCGGAGCGTTACCGGCGCCGGCGCCGAAACGCCTTGTACTGCCGTCGATCTGCTTGGCACCGGCACGTACCGCCTCGATCGAGTTGGCGACGCCGAGCCCCAGGTTCTCGTGCCCATGAAAGCCGACTTGAGCATCGTTACCGAGCTCGGCCACGACCGCGGCCACCCGGTCCGCCACACCGTCGAGAACCAGAGCGCCCGCGGAGTCGACCACGTACACGCACTGGCAACCGGCGTCGGCCATGATCCGGGCCTGCTTGGCCAGCTTCTCTGGCGAGACGGTGTGCGACATCATCAGGAAGCCAACAGTTTCCAGCCCTCGCTCGCGCGCGAGCCCGAAGTGCTGAAGAGAAACATCCGCCTCGGTGCAGTGGGTGGCGATACGGCAGATGGATCCACCGTTACCCTGCGCCTCGATGATGTCCTCCTTGGTGCCCACACCCGGCAGCATCAGGAAGGCGATCTTGGCGTTCGTCGCGGTCTCCGCGGCGAGCTTGATCAATTCCTGTTCAGGGGTTTTAGAGAACCCGTAGTTGAACGACGATCCACCAAGACCGTCACCGTGAGTCACCTCGATGACCGGCACACCGGCACCGTCGAGGGCCGCGACGATCGCCCTCACCTCATCGGCGGTGAACTGGTGCCGCTTGTGGTGTGAGCCGTCGCGCAACGACGTGTCGGTGATCCGCACATCCCATGCGGCGTCGAAGAAGATGCCGTCGGTACCCAAAAGCTGAGTGCCAGTGTCCGAACCCATGTTACGAAACCTTCGCTGATAGAAGTTCTTTGGCGATTTCCTCGCCGACCTTGGTCGCGGCCGCGGTCATGATGTCCAGGTTCCCGGCGTACGGCGGCAGGAAATCACCGGCACCCTCCACCTCGACGAAGGTGGTGACGACGTGATTGCCACCGTTGACCACCGACGGCTCGTCGAACTGCGGCTCGTTGAGCAACCGGTACCCGGGCACGTACTGCTGCACCTGACTCACCACATCGTGGATCGACGCGGCGATCGCATCCCGGTCTGCGTCCTCCGGAATCGCGCAGAAGATGGTGTCGCGCATGATCATCGGCGGGTCGGCCGGGTTCAGGATGATGATGGCCTTGCCGCGTTTGGCGCCGCCGATCACCTCCACACCCCGGGACGTGGTCTTGGTGAACTCGTCGATGTTGGCGCGCGTGCCCGGCCCCGCTGACACAGACGCGACGGAGGCGACAATTTCCGCGTAGGGAACCTCCACCACACGGCTCACCGCGTAAACGATCGGAATCGTTGCCTGGCCACCGCAGGTGATCATGTTGACGTTCGGAGCATCGAGGTGGGCACGCAGATTCGCGGGGGGCACCACGGCCGGCCCTACCGCCGCAGGGGTCAGATCGATCGCCCTGATGCCGGCCTCCGCGTACCGCGGTGCGGCGGCCTTGTGCACGTACGCCGAGGTCGCCTCGAACACCAGATCGGGCTTCTCGTCCTGCGCCAACAGCCAGTCCACACCCTCATGTGAGGTTTCCAGGCCGAAGCCGCGGGCGCGCTTGAGACCTTCTGACTCGGGGTCGATGCCGATCATCCACCGTGGCTCCAGCCACTCGGACCGTTGCAACTTGTACAGCAGATCGGTGCTGATGTTTCCCGAACCGACGATCGCTGCCTGAATTTTAGGGTGCCTGTCCACCATATCTCCTCTACTCGAAAGCCAGTCGGACCGAACCAAGTCCGGCGAACTCGGCCAAAAACTCATCCCCCGGATGCGCGTCAAACGCGCGCGTGCACGAACCCGGCAGCACCACATCGCCGGCCCGCAGACGAACGCCGAACGAGGCCACCTTGCGTGCCAGCCATGCCACAGAGGTCACCGGATTACCCAGCACCGCATCACTTCTGCCCTCGGCCAGCTTCTCGCCGTTGCAGGTCAGCACCGCGTCAATCGACTTGATGTCGATATCCTTCGGCGAAACACGTTGCTTGCCAATGACAAACCCGGCCGAGGAGGCGTTGTCGGCGATGGTGTCGCAGATCTTGATCTGCCAGTTGGTGATCCGGCTGTCCACCACCTCGATGGATGGCACGTATGCCGCAGTGGCCGCCAGCACATCATCCTCAGTGCAGTCCTCACCAGGCAGGTCAGCGGCCAGGATGAATCCGACCTCCACCTCCACCCGCGGGAACAGGAACTTGGACGCTGAGGCCGCGACATCCTCAAACAGCTCCATATCGGCCAACAGATGCCCATAGTCCGGCTCGTGAACACCCATCATCTTCTGCATCGCCTCGGACGATAGGCCCACCTTGTGCCCCACGACCTTGGCTCCGTCCGCTAGGCGGGAGCGAATGTTCATGAGCTGGATCTCATAGGCGTCGACCACGCCGAAATCCGGGTATGTGTCGGTGGGCGGCGCGATGGCCACCCGGGTGCGCTCGGCCTCTGCCAGCTCAGCAGCGATGGCCTCACGAACGTCGGAACTAAGCATCTATGTGTCTCCCAGTCTCGGTCCCGGCCCGGCGTCCGGAGAAGACGCAGTCGGCCAGGGACAATCCGCTCACATACGAATTGGAGCAGATACCCACCGCCGCACGCCCGGCGGCATAGAGGCCCGGAATCGCCGTGCCCGCTGTGGTCTGCACGGCACCAGTCTCCTCGTCAACGACCAGCCCGCCAAGAGTCAGCATGGGACACGGATTGAGCATGTTGGTCTTGATCGACACGTTGAACAGGTAGAACGGTCCCTGCTCAATGGGGACTCGGATGTCGTCGGGCTTCCCGAGCGGGTCCGGGGTGCCGTCCGCGATGGCCCGATTGTGTTCGGACACGGTGCGCGCCAACAGTTCCGGATCGATACCTGCCTTGGCCGCCACCGCCGCAATAGATCCGGCCCTCTTGCGCCCTACGTTGAGAAACGCTTCTGCCTGTATTCGCTGGAACCACAGCGTCTGCGAACCCAGCTGCTGACGGGCTCGCTTCACCAGCGCCTTGTCCGCCACCAGATACCCAACCCCGCCGGCCTTCTGCACAATCGCCTTACCCAGCGCGGCGCCATATCGCGATTCGTCAACCATCCGCTGGCCCTTGGCATCCACCAGTAACGAGCCGAGGAATGCGGCTGGCGGCACGATAAAACGCCACGCCGAGATCTCGTCGAGGTGCCCCGTGGCCGCATTCAACGGTTCCGCGAGCTTCAAGGCGGTGCCGTCGTCACCGGCAGTACCCAGCTGCAACCCGTCCCGGTACGCCGGGGCATACCGCTCTACCAGCTCACGATTGGCGATGAACCCACCGGAAGACAGCACCACCCCGTCGTTGGCGCGGATCTCGAAAGGCTTGGCGAACCGGCGCTCCAATGCATACGCGGGACCCTCCAACACCTTTCGCATCGGTGGGTAGTAGATGCCCGGCTTGGTCGCATAGTGGGTGAGCCGCGAATACATGCGCTGTACCCACTTCGGCGCGTCCTTCAACGTGACCCCGCGCACCCCGACGACACGACCGTCCTCGACGATCAGGCCGGTGACCCGGGTCTGCCGCCACACGTCGGCACCCAAACGTTCCGCGGAGGCCGCCAACGGTGCAAACATCGCCTTGCCGGACACGCCCCGACCGAACGCTCGATGCCCGCGCTGACGCGGCGAGGTGACGGCACGCGCCATGCCAGAGGATTCGCTGCCGGAAAAGTAGAGGTAGTAGTCGTTCGTGGGGTAAGAAGTCTTGAACGGAGCCAGCGAACCTTCGAACGGAACTCCGTAACCTTGTAGCCAATCCAGGGTATCGACGCTGCCGTCGACGAATTTCTGCAGCGTCTCGGGTTTCACCGCGTCCCCGACCTCAAGCTGCAGATACTCCAGCATCAGCTCCGGGGTGTCCTCGACGCCCGCGTCGCGCTGGATGTTGGTACCGCCGCCGGCGTAGTAAATGCCCCCTGAAATGGCCGAAGCTCCACCGCCGTCGAATCGCTCCAGGATCGTCACGGATGCCCCGCGCTCCAGCGCGGCCAGTGCGGCCGACGCCCCCGCCACCCCGTATCCGACGATGACGACGTCTGGGGAAGGCACCGCGGGCACCTCAACATCACCCGGCACTGGGCCTCCCTCACCGTCATATAGCCAAAACAGCAACAAGTTTCTGTTTTCACCGCAACATCAAAGTGTCCGGACGGTGAAACCACAGGCCAGCGCCGGTAGCGCCGGGCCGCCTCAATTCTATAACGTGTTCTACATGACTGAGCAGGAGTACGACGTCGTCGTCGTCGGGAGTGGTGGCGCCGGCATGGTTGCGGCGCTCACCGCGGCACACAACGGCCTGAGCACCGTACTGATCGAGAAGGCCCCCCACTTCGGCGGATCGACCGCCCGGTCCGGTGGCGGCGTCTGGATCCCCAACAACGAGGTGCTCAAGAAGGCCCGGCAGACCGACACCCCCGAGGCGGCCCGTGAGTACCTCTACAACATCATCGGTGACGTCGTCCCCCGCGAGAAGATCGACACCTACCTCGATCGCGGGCCGGAGATGCTCTCGTTCGTGTTGGCGAACTCTCCGCTGAAGCTCGACTGGGTGCCCAACTACTCCGACTACTACCCCGAGGCCCCGGGCGGGCGCTCGGCCGGTCGCTCGGTAGAGCCCAAGCCGTTCGATGCCAAGAAGCTTGGCGACGAGCTGCCCAACCTGGAGCCGCCGTACGGCAAGGTTCCATTGAATGTCGTGGTGCGCCAGCAGGATTACGTGCGGCTGAACCAGCTCAAGCGCCACCCGCGTGGGGTGCTGCGCAGCCTGCGCGTGGGTGTGCGCACGTTCTGGGCGCAGGGCACCGGCAAGAAGCTCGTCGGTATGGGCCGGGCACTATCGGCCGCGCTACGTATCGGTCTGCGCGACGCCGGGGTCCCGGTGAAGCTCAACACCGCGCTGACTGATCTTTACATCGAGAACGGCACCGTCAAGGGCGTCTACGTACGCGAGACGGGCGCTTCGGAGGCTTCCGAGCCGACGGTCATCAAGGCGCGCAAGGGCGTGATTCTGGCCTCCGGTGGATTCGAACACAACGAGCAGATGCGCGTGAAGTACCAGCGCGCCCCCATCACCGCCGATTGGACCGTCGGCGCCAAGGCCAATACCGGCGACGGCATCCTGGCAGCCGAAAAGTTGGGCGCTGCACTGGAGTTCATGGAGGACTCGTGGTGGGGCCCAACGGTTCCGCTGGTGGGCCGGCCGTGGTTCGCGCTGTCGGAGCGCAACTCCCCCGGGTCGATCATCGTCAACGCGTCCGGTAAGCGATTCATGAACGAGTCGCTGCCCTACGTCGAGGCCACCCATCGCATGTATGGCGGCCAGTACGGCCAGGGCCCCGGTCCGGGCGAAAACCTGCCCGCCTGGCTGCTCTTCGACCAGGAGTACCGCAACCGGTACATCTTCGCCGGATTGCAGCCGGGACAAAAGATTCCGAGCAAGTGGATCGAGTCGGGCGTCATCGTCAAGGCCGACACCATCGAGGGGTTGGCAGAACTGACCAACTTGCCCGTGGACGCGTTGGTACAGACCGTCGAACGGTTCAACGGCTTCGCCCGCGGTGGTACCGACGAGGACTTCGGCCGCGGTAAGAGTGCCTACGACCGCTACTACGGCGACCCCACCAACAAGCCGAACCCAAATCTGGGTGAGCTCAAGAAGGGGCCCTTCTACGCGGCCAAGATGGTGCCAGGCGACCTGGGCACCAAGGGTGGCGTGCGCACCGACGTGCAGGGCCGGGTGCTGCGCGATGACAACAGCGTCATCGAAGGTCTCTACGCCGCAGGCAATGTCAGCACCCCGGTGATGGGTCACACCTACGCCGGCCCTGGAGCCACCATTGGCCCCGCCATGACGTGGGGTTACCTCTCCGCGCTCGATATCGCCGGAAAGTAGGGTCGGGCTCATGCCTATCAACGTCGATATCGCCCTGGGCGCTTCCGTCGAGCCCGCCGAATTCTCGTGGACCGCCTCCGATGTGCAGCTGTATCACCTGGCAATCGGAGCCGGTTCCGATCCAGTGAGCGAGACCGAACTGCGCTACCTGCAGGACAAGACCCCGCAGGTGTTGCCGACGTTCGCGACCGTGGCATCCGGTTTCCACGCGGTGGAGCCGCCCAAGGTGTCGTTCCCGGGTATCGAGATCGACCTGGCCAAGATCCTGCACGGTACCGAGCAGGTGACCGCGCACCGGCCACTGCCGCCGTCGGGCTCCGCCCGCTCCGAGGGCAAGATCGTGGAGATCTGGGACAAGGGCAAGGCTGCCGTCATCGTCACGGAGACAACAACTTCCGATGACCAGGGGCCGCTATGGACGATCCGCCGGTCGATCTTCGCGCGCGGCGAGGGTGGCTTCGGCGGAGAGCGCGGGCCGTCGTCGGCGGGACAGACACCGTCGCGGCCCGCCGACCTCGAGGTGTCGACGCACATCCTGCCGCAGCAGGCGCTGCTGTACCGGCTCTGCGGAGACCGCAACCCGCTGCACTCCGACCCCGCCTTCGCGGCGGCGGCAGGGTTCCCTCGTCCCATCCTGCACGGGCTGTGCAGCTACGGCGTGGTGTGCAAGGCCGCGGTGGACGCCGCGCTAGATGGCGATGCCTCGCGGGTGACCTCGTATGCCGCGAAGTTCGCCGGTGTGGTGTTCCCGGGCGAGACGCTCAAGACCCGCATCTGGAAGGAAGACGGCAAGCTGCTGATCTCTGCGGTTGTGGCCGAGCGCGAGGACGCCCCGGCGCTCGCCGACGTGGAACTCACCTACACCTAGCCCGACCGGCTAGTACCACCGTATTCCGCGGTAGCGGTTCACACCCAACGCAAGCGCGGTGCCGATGCTCCAGACCGCGATACCCAGACCGAGTTCCATGAGGGACCGCTCGGTAAGCGGCATGGAATGGAAGACGTTGCGCCCGAATAGCGCCCGTGGGATGCCTCCCACCGGCGCTACGAGGTAGTAGACGCCATACGGCAGGGCCAGATAGACGAGCCATCGCACGGTGACCAACAGGTCGCGCCGTTGCCGCCACCGTTCCCGCAGCGGCCGAGCCACCATGGGCAGCAGCACCGACACCAGATTGCCCAGGCCCAGCCAGCTCACGATGTGCACGGCGACATCGGGCACCGTGATCGCGGTCTGGGTCACCTGCTGCCGGTGGATGGTCAGGAAGGCCGTCAGCACGAGTGTCGGTAGTCCGGCGACCAGAAACAGTGCGATGTTCTTGACCAACAAGACATGTAGGAGCGATCGATGACCCCGCAGCGCGTGTCTGACTCGGTCGGCATCCAGACCGAGCATGTTGGTCACGGACACATCGGCGAAGATGAACATGGCGAAGTAAGTGCCTACGAGCAGCGCCCAGTCGCGCTTGCGTCCGTGTTCGGCGATCGGCTGCCAAATGATCAGGTAGGCGATCGACAGCGCGAGGTTCAGACCCAATCCCTCCAGCCATCGCCGTGGCGGCCGAAAGGTCTCGGCGAGGTCCGTGCGCAGGCGGGCCAGCACGCCCGTCGCCATGGAGGCCTCCCGATAGATCATCGGCCAAGCATCGCCGGGGTTTCTGTCAGAAAGCTGTGACTGCGATACGGTCTCGTCTCGGTCACAGTTCAGCCGAGCCACATGTCTGAGTCCCGTACCTCAGGTTCGGGGCATACCTTTCCCGCGTGCAGACCTCCCCGTGCGGTCCCGCCAAGCGGTCCCGCTGCCTCTCTCGACGCGATGTCCTCAAGTACGCCTCGAGCGTGCCCGTCCTGTTGAGCATGCCGGCCATGCTCTCGACCGCGGCGCTGGCCCATGCCCAATCTCCTATCGCGGGCAAGATCGTCTTCCTCGATCCCGGCCACAACGGCGCCAACGACGGCTCCATCACCCGGCAGGTCAGTGACGGCCGGGGGCGTACCAAGGATTGCCAGACCAGCGGCACCGCAACCGATGCGGGCTTTCCCGAGCACACCTTCAACTGGAATGTGGTGTTGCACATCCGCCAGGCGCTCACCGGAGCCGGTGTGCGCACCGCACTCTCCCGCGGCAATGACAACGCGCTGGGACCGTGCATCGACCAGCGTGCCGCTACTGGCAACTCCTTCAAGCCCGATGCGATTGTCAGCATCCATGCCGATGGCGGCCCCCGGGACGGTCGGGGATTTCATGTCAACTACTCGAATCCGCCCATCAACGAAGCGCAGGGGGGTCCGACGCTGCGTTTGGCCAGCACCATGCGCGATCAGCTCAAGGCCTCCGGATTCCAGCCGTCGACCTACCGTGGAAACGACGGCCTCTACGGACGTTCCGACCTGGCCGGGCTGAACCTGGCCCAGTACCCGGCAATCCTCATCGAGTGCGGAAACATGAAGAACGGCGACGACGCCGCGATGCTGTCCAGCTCAGATGGCCAAGCCCGCCTGGCGGCGGCGATCGCTCAGGGCATAGCCCGATTCCTGAGCTGAGTCGATCACCCCAGGATCAGGCCGGATGTCGGCACGCCGGTGCCGGCGGTGACGAGGACGTGCTCAACATTCGGCACCTGGTTGACCGACGTGCCGCGCAGCTGACGTACACCCTCGGCGATGCCGTTCATACCGTGAATGTAGGCCTCGCCGAGCTGACCACCATGCGTGTTGATGGGCAGCTTGCCCCCCAGCTCGATGGCACCATTGGCAATGAAATCCTTGGCCTCGCCCTTACCACAGAAGCCCAGCTCTTCGAGCTGCAGCAGCGTGTACGGGGTGAAGTGGTCATACAGGATCGCGGTCTGAATATCGTTGGGAGTCAAGCCTGATTGATTCCACAGCTGCCGACCGACCAGACCCATCTCGGGCAGTCCGAGCTCGTCGCGGTAATACGAGTACATGGTGAACTGGTCCTCACCGGAACCCTGGGCCGCGGCCTCGATGACCACCGGCCGGTTCTTGAGATCCTTGGCCCGCTCCGGCGTGGTCACCACGATGGCCACCCCGCCATCGCTCTCCTGGCAGCAATCCAGCAGCCGCACCGGATCGGCGATCATCCGCGAATTCTGGTGGTCCTCGATGGTGATCGGCTTGCCGTAGAAGAAAGCCTTCGGGTTGGTCGCCGCGTGCTTACGATCCGCCACCGACACCGCGCCGAAATCGGCGCTCGTGGCGCCGTATTCGTGCATGTACCGGCGAGCGATCATCGCCACCGAGGCCGCGGGCGTGCTCAGCCCGTGCGGGTACGACCAGCTGTACTCCACACCTCGCGAGTCGGCGGTCGAGCTCAGTCCGCTCATCACCTGACCGAACCGAAACTCCGAGCGCTCGTTGAATGCCCGGTATGCGACAACGACTTCCGCCACACCTGCGGCAACCGCCAACGCGGCCTGCTGCACCGTCGCCGCCGCCGCCCCGCCGCCGTACCCGATCTGGCTGAAGAACTTGAGCTCACCGATACCGGTCGAACGAGCGACCGCGGTCTCCAGGTTGGAGTCCATGGTGAAGGTCACCAAACCGTCGACGTCCGACGGTGACAGACCAGCATCGTCGAGCGCATCGAGCACCGCCTCGGCCGCCAGGCGCAGCTCGGATCGCCCTGACTTCTTCGAGAAATCGGTGGCGCCGATACCGGCGATATGGGCCTTACCCGACAAGCTCACGCGCTTGCTCCGATCGTCAGCTTGACCTTGGCGGTGACGTGCGCACCAAGGCTGTTGTTGCCCACCACATCCACTTCCACCACACCGTCCTCGACGGCGGTCACCTCACCGGTGAACACAGTGGTGTCGTAGGCGTACCACGGCACACCCAGGCGCAACGAAATGGACTTCACCCGCGCGGAGGGTCCGGCCCAATCCGTGACGAACCTCTCGACCAGACCGGTATCGGACAGGATGTTGATGAAGATGTCCTTGGATCCCTTGGCCTGAGCCAGGTCTCGGTCGTGATGCACATCCTGGAAGTCACGCGTTGCGAGTGCGGTCGACACAATGAACGTCGGGGTGCCCTCGAGTTTCAGCTCGGGCAGCTTCTCACCAATGCTCGTCATGCTGTCTCCCATGCGTACAGAGTCCACGCCGGGCTCTCGCCGTCGGCGGGGAAGTCCAGATACGTCACCTGAACCGGCAATCCGATCTGAACATCGTCGGGCGACACCCCTCGAAGCTCGCCCAGCATCCGAACACCCTCTTCGAGTTCCACCAGCGCGATCACAAAAGGCAGTGTGCGACCGGGCACCTGAGGGGCGTGATGCACCACGTAGCTGAACACCGTGCCACGCCCGCTGGCCACCTGATACTCGATGGGAGCGTCTTTGTCCTGCCACACCGCGGGCACCGGCGGATGCTGCAATGAACCGTCGGGCCGCTGCTGCAGCCGCAGCTCATGTTCCGCGACGCCCTCCCAGAAGTACGCGCTATCGCGTGACCACGACGGACGCATCAGTTTCGACGGATCGAGATCCTCCGGTACGTTGGCCGCCTTCTTGGCACCTGGGCGGAACTTCATGATGCGCCAGTTCATTTCATTGACAAGCTCGTCACCCACATGCCACTCGGCGTGGATGTTGATGAACCAGCTCTCACCGAGCGCTGTCTGCTTCGGCCCGAAAACCTCGGTCACTTCGTTGGTGGTGGTGACGTGCTCACCGAGCTGCAGATAACGGTGATAGATCTGCTCATAGTTGGTGGCGACCACCGACTCGTAGCCCGCCGCATCCAGGAGCTCCATCACCCGGCCCAACGGGTCGTCTCCGGAGCGCTCGCCGTACAACCCGGCCATCGTCCACACCTGTGCCATTGCCGGCGGCGCGACGATGCCGGGATGACCCGCCCCGCGTGCGGCCGCCTCATCGACATAGATGGGGTTGCGATCGCCCATCGCCTCGACCCAGTTGTTGATCATGGCCTGGTTCACCGGATCCCGTGCCACACGCGGGGCACTGGGGCCGTCGGCCTTGATCTTGGAAAAGCCTTCCTGGATATCCAACACGCTCATATCTACCCGTTCTTCGCGTAAGTCGCTCGTCACCGCGGAACCCGGGGCGTGCCCAGTCCTGCCGTCGACACCATCTCGCGCATCACCTCGTTCACACCGCCACCGAAGGTGATCACCAGGTGGCGCTTGGTCTGTGCGTCAAGCCATTCCAGCGTCTCGGCGGTGTTCGCGTCGGCAGGATCGCCATAGCGGCCCACGGCGCCCTCGCTGAGTCGTCCGAGCTTCTGAATCCATTCGGTAGCAAGGATTTTCGTTGCTGCGGCGTCGGCCATGCTGATGTCGTCACCCGACGAGGCCACCTGCCAGTTGAGCAGCTCGTTGAGCCGCCACACAGCCTTCATTTCGCCCAGGACTCGACGCACATCCTCATGCGACAGGGGCGCCACGCCATCGGGCCCCGGCTTAGAGGCCCACTCGTAGACGCGGTCATACATGCCCGCGATCCGACCGGATGGGCCGAGTGAAACCCGCTCGTGGTTCAGCTGAGTGGTGATGAGTTTCCAGCCCAAGTTCTCCTCGCCCACCAGCATGTCCACCGGAACCCGTACATCGGAGTAGTAGGTGGCGTTGGTGTGGTGCGCGCCGTCATTGGTGATGATCGGCGTCCAGGAGTAGCCGGGATCCGTGGTATCGACGATCAGAATCGAAATGCCCTTGTGCTTGGGTGCATCCGGGTCGGTGCGGCAGGCCAGCCAGATGTATTGGGCCTGGTGCGCACCGGTGGTGAAGATCTTCTGCCCGTTGACGATGTAGTGGTCACCGTCACGCACCGCGCTGGTACGCAAGGATGCCAAGTCGGTGCCAGCCTCCGGCTCGGTATACCCAATGGCGAAATGGATTTCACCCGCCAGGATTCCGGGCAGAAACTTCTTCTTCTGCTCTTCGGTGCCGTACTTCTGCAGGGTCGGACCGACAGTCTGTAGCGTCACCAGGGGCATCGGCACGTCGGCGCGAATGACCTCATTCATGAAGATCTGCTGCTCCAGCGGACCGAATCCGTGTCCGCCGTACTCCTTGGGCCATCCGACACCGAGCCAGCCATCCTGGCCCATCCGCCGCACAACGGCCTCATAGGACGAGCTGTGTCGGTCGACCATCATGCCGCGGGTCTCATCGGCGGTGACAAGGTTCGAGAAGTACTGTCGCAGATCGCTTTGCAACTTCGCCTGTTCCGGCGTGAGGTCAATCAGCATCGCTGGCTCCTAAACCTGCGCCGCGGCGAGAACGTCCAGGCGCTCGGAGGACCCGCCGACCAAGCGGCTCAGGTCCTTGATCGTCGAGTAGTAACGGTTCATCGGGTACGTGATATCGACGCCGAGACCGCCATGAAGGTGGTGGCAGATCTGCATGACTCGCTGCGCCTCCGAGGCTAACCAGAACGCGACGATGTCGAGATCCTCGGTGGCATCCAAACCCGCCGAGAGACGCCACACCGCAGAGGTGACACCGAGGTTCAGCGTCCGCGAAACCACGTACACGTCCGCCAGTTGCTGCGAAACCGCCTGGAAGGTGGCCAACGGCTTGCCGAACTGCACCCGGTTCGACACATGATCGGCCGTCAGACGCAACGCGCCGGAGACCAATCCGTCCGCGTAGGACCCGATCGCCGCCAGGGCAAGCTGGTTCACTCGCTCAACAGATCCGGCTAACACATCCGAATCGGACACCGACGCGTCGGCGAAAGTCACCGCGTACTCGGCGGCCTTACTGGCGGTCGGCGTCCGGGCGATCGTCACGCCCGGAGTGCTAGGTGCCACCACAACGACGCCGTTGTCGGTGGTGACAAGTATCCAATTCGCCTCCGCCGCATGCAGAACGCCAATCTTGCGGCCGTTCAACACCAGCGAGGACCCATCACGTACTGCAGAAACCGAGGGCGACGCAGGTAGCGCGGACCCGGGCTCATCGAGAGCCGCGGTGAGGATTCCGCCGGAGCCGACGCCCCCGAGGAATCTGTCCTGCTGCTCCTCAGAGGCCAGCTCCACCAGGGGCACTACGCCGAGTCCGAGTGTCGCCAGCGCGGGCGTCAACGCGCCGTGCTTCCCGAGTACCCGCAACGCCACCGATACCTCGGACAGACCCAGTCCGTCGCCACCCAGCCGTTCGGGCAGGGCGAGGTTCAGGACACCATTGGCAGCCAGCGACTGCCACAATCCGTCGTCGTATCCGACCGCGGGCACCACACCGATGAACTCACGATCGGCGAGCACCGCTTCGACCACATCGGAGACAGCCTGCTGCTCCTCTGCGAAAGCGAAATCCATAACGTGCGTGTCCTTTTGGCTAATTACTGCAGAACCGGGCAACCGCTGGCGCCGTTGAAGTCAACCTGCCAGTGCTTGATGCCGTTGAGCCAGCCGGACTGCAATCGCTTCGGATCGCCGGCCGGAGCCAGGTTCGGCATGTGATCGGCGATGGCGTTGAACATCAGGTTGATGGTCAGCCGGGCCAGGTTGGCGCCGATGCAGAAATGCGCACCGCTACCACCGAATCCCATGTGCGGATTGGGGTTACGCATGACGTCGAAGCTGAACGGATCCTCGAAGACCTCTTCATCGAAGTTGGCGCTGCGGTACATCATGACCACGCGCTGGCCCTTCTTGATCTGCACGCCACCGAGCTCGGTGTCTTCCAGCGCAGTCCGCTGGAAAGACGTGACAGGGGTCGCCCAGCGGACGATCTCGTCGGCCGCCGTCTCGGGGCGCTCCTTCTTGTACAGCTCCCACTGCTCCGGGAACTGAGTGAAGGCCATCATGCCCTGGGTGATCGAGTTACGTGAGGTCTCGTTACCGGCCACCGCGAGCATGATCACGAAGAAGCCGAACTCGTCATCGGAAAGCTTGCCCTCGCCCTCGACCTCGGCGTTGATGAGCGTGGTCACAATGTCCTCACCCGGGTTCTCGGACTTCTGCTTCGCCATCTCCATCGAGTAGGCCAGGATCTCCATCGAAGACGCCGCCGGATCGATGTGCGAGAACTCGGGGTCGTCGTACGACGTCATCTCGTTGGACCAGTTGAAGAGCTTGCCCCGGTCCTCGATGGGCACCCCGAGCAGACCGGCGATGGCCTGCAGTGGCAACTCGCAGGACACCTGCTCAACGAAGTCACCGGTGCCGCTCGCGGCCGCGTTCTTCGCGATCTGTTGCGCGCGCTCGTTCAGCTCATCGCGCAGCCGACCAATCGCGCGCGGGGTAAAACCGCGCGAGATGATCTTGCGCAGCCGCGTGTGGTGCGGTGCGTCCATGTTGAGCATGACGTAGCGCTGCAGCTCGATGGCCTCGCGGGTGATGTCGTCCTGGAATCGCGGGATGGCGGTGTTCTCCCAGCTGGAGAAGACATCGCTGCGCAGGGACACCTCCTTGACGTCCTTGTGCTTGGAGACGACCCAGTACCCGCCGTCGTTGAACCCGCCGATGCCGTCGGGCTGCTCCTGCCACCAAATGGGAGCCGTCTTCCGTAGCTCCTTGAGCTCCTCGATCGGGAGCCGTTCTGCGTAGATCTCCGGGTCGGTGAAGTCGAATCCGGCGGGAAGGCTGGGGTGCACCACGTTGAACTCCTATGGCCTTTCAGGGCGTCATTCTGGGACGATCTTGTTAGAGCATCTAGTGAGGGCCGAGTGAGATACGACACTCTCTAGCCCCATTGAAGCACACGATCAGCGCAGACAAAACGTGGTGCATGGGGGGAGAACACGTTCTCATTGCTTACAGACTGGAACGTGTTCTACCGTGAAGTCAACGTTCAGAGCGCAAAGGAGCAGCTCCATGGGTAATCCGGTCATCGTCGAAGCGACGCGCAGCGCCATCGGCAAACGCGGTGGATGGCTCGCGGGGCTACATCCCGCCGAGCTTCTCGGCAGCATCCAGAAGTCGGTGATCGCCCGAGCCGGCCTCGATCCCCACGAGGTCGAGCAGGTCATCGGTGGCTGCGTCACCCAGTTCGGCGAGCAGGGTGGACACATCACCCGGCAGGCATGGCTGCACGCCGGA
>MAFD01000054.1:0-22134 GCA_002013775.1 Mycobacterium sp. D16R18 | reverse complement strand
GGGGTGGTGACCACGGCGGGACTGGTGTTCGCGATGACGCAATTCGCCATGATGGGGTCGAGTCTGGTCAACATCGCACAAATGGGTTCGACGATCGGGCTGGGCTTGATCATCGACACGTTCGTGGTGCGCACCTTCACGGTGCCGACACTGGCGGTAATCCTCGACAAGAAGTTCTGGTGGCCACTGCCGATGAACCAGCTCTGGCGGCGTTCCTAACGGCCGTCGGGCTGGCTGCCCTGACCCACAGGAGCGGGCTGCCGGTCTCCGGCGGGCGCGGAGCTGCTGCCGACGGGCCGACTGGGACGTTCCGCGGCCTGGATGGGCGACGGCGCCGATTCCCCGGACGGGGGCAGCACCCGCAGCAGGTCGTTGAACTGGCGGACGGCCTTGAGGCCCTCGTCCCACTGCTCACGGTTGCTGTTGATCGGCAGCGCGGCCAGCGTCCAATGTTGTTCGTTCCACAACACCTCCGCCGTCTCGATCGCGGTGTGGGCGAAGGTGACCATGCGCCGGTCACAAGCCCGACGGGCGGCATCCAGATTGGTGGAGTAGACCATGCGCGGGCCAATGGCGCCCAACAGCCAGATATCGGATTCGCGGGGTTCCTGCATGACCTTAAGCCGCAGGTCCACCATGACGTTGGTGCCGACCTTGCGGTGCAGCGCGATGATGGTCGCGACATCCTCCAGGTCGAAGACGTAGACGGCCTCGCCGCGGATCTGACCGAGGACCACGTTGGCGGCCGCGGCCGATCCGGCGCTCGACATCACGCCGCGGTTCCAGCGCTTGACGATCTCTTTGTCCTGCGACATGTAATCGAAGCCGTGAGATCGCGCCCAGGCCTTCCGACGGTGTCCGCGGCTGCGGCGGCGGCCGATATCGACGTACAGCAGCACGCCCGCACAGACGAAGCAAAGTGCGGACAGCGTGAACCAAAGTAGAGCCATCCGCGACAGCCTAACCGGTACCGGCCCAACTACCGCGCGGAGCGCTCGGATCGTGACCGAGAGTTACCGGTCCGTGATGGGCGCTCCACAGCGCCGAATGTCGACTTACCGCGCGAAAGTCCGAGTGGACAGCGCGATAAGTCGACACTCGACAGCTACTCAGCCCAGGATGAGCGAGTCGCCGTCGGCGCTCACGTTCACCGGAACGACGTCGCCATCGTGCACCTCACCGGCCAGCAGCTGCTTGGCCAGCTTGTCGCCGATCGCCTGTTGCACCAGGCGCCGCAACGGACGGGCCCCGTAAATCGGGTCGAATCCGCGCTGGGCCAGCCAATTCTTGGCGGGCCCGGACACCTCGAGTGTCAACCGCCGTTGGGCCAACCGCTTCTGCAGCTGCCCCAGCTGGATGTCGACGATCCGCACCAGCTCCTCGGGGTTGAGCGCCTCGAAGATGAGCACGTCGTCGAGGCGGTTGATGAACTCCGGCTTGAACTTGGCGCGCACCGCGGCCATCACCTGCTCCTCGGAACCACCGGCCCCCAGGTTTGAGGTGAGGATCAAGATGGTGTTCCGAAAATCCACCGTGCGTCCCTGGCCGTCGGTGAGACGTCCCTCGTCGAGCACCTGCAGCAGCACGTCGAATACGTCCGGGTGCGCCTTCTCGACCTCGTCGAACAGCACCACCGTGTACGGGCGTCGCCGCACCGCCTCGGTCAGCTGGCCACCGGCGTCGTATCCGACGTATCCGGGCGGGGCGCCGACAAGTCTTGCAACCGAGTGCTTTTCGCCATACTCGGACATGTCGATGCGCACCATGGCGTGCTCGTCGTCGAACAGGAAGTCCGCGAGGGCCTTGGCCAGCTCGGTCTTTCCGACGCCGGTGGGCCCCAGGAACAGGAACGAACCGGTGGGCCGGTTGGGGTCGGCGACACCGGCCCGGGCGCGGCGCACCGCATCGGAAACTGCCTCGACGGCCTTCGCCTGGCCGACGACCCTCGCCCCCAGCACGTCTTCCATGCGCAGCAGCTTGGCGGTCTCGCCCTCCAGGAGCCGCCCGGCCGGGATACCGGTCCAGGCCGACACCACGTCGGCGACATCGTCGGGTCCCACCTCTTCCTTGAGCATGACGCTTTCGCGCGCCTGCACTCCGGGAAGCGCGGCCTGCAGCTGCTTCTCCAGATCGGGGATGCGCCCGTAGCGCAGCTCCGCGGCCTTACCCAGATCACCGTCGCGCTCGGCGCGATCGGATTCTCCCTTGAGGGTTTCCAACTGCTCCTTGAGATCGCGGACCACGTCGATGGCGTTCTTCTCGTTCTGCCAACGGGCGGTGAGCTCTGCGAGGCGCTCCTTCTTGTCGGCCAGCTCTTCACGCAGCTTCACCAGTCGCTGCTTGGAGGCCTCGTCGTCTTCCTTCGCCAGCGCCATCTCCTCGATCTCGAGACGGCGTACGACGCGCTCGACCTCGTCGATTTCGACGGGGCGCGAATCGATTTCCATGCGCAGACGGGACGCGGCCTCGTCGACCAGGTCGATGGCCTTGTCCGGCAGAAAGCGCGAGGTGATGTACCGGTCGGACAGAGTGGCTGCGGCCACCAGCGCGGAGTCGGTGATCCGCACACCATGGTGGATCTCGTAGCGCTCCTTGATGCCGCGCAGGATGCCGACGGTGTCCTCCACCGAAGGCTCGCCCACCAGCACCTGCTGGAACCTGCGCTCCAGGGCCGCGTCCTTCTCGATGTACTTGCGGTACTCGTCGAGGGTGGTGGCGCCGACCAACCGCAGCTCACCACGGGCGAGCATGGGCTTGATCATGTTGCCGGCGTCCATCGCCGACTCGCCCGTCGCGCCCGCACCCACGATCGTGTGCAGCTCGTCGATGAACGTAATCAACTGTCCCGCAGAGTTCTTGATCTCATCGAGGACCGCCTTGAGGCGTTCCTCGAACTCGCCGCGGTACTTGGCGCCGGCGACCATCGAGCCCAGGTCCAGCGATACGACGGTCTTGCCGCGCAGGCTTTCGGGCACGTCACCGGCGATGATGCGTTGCGCCAGTCCCTCGACGATGGCGGTCTTACCGACACCGGGCTCGCCGATCAACACCGGATTGTTCTTGGTCCGTCGGCTGAGCACCTGCACAACGCGGCGGATCTCGGTGTCACGACCGATGACCGGGTCCAGCTTGCCCTCGCGGGCCAGAGCAGTCAGGTCGGTGGAGTACTTCTCCAAGGCCTGGAACGTCGCTTCGGGCTCGGCGCTGGTCACCCGCCCACTACCGCGCACCTGAACAAAGGCATCGCGCAACGCGTTCGGGGTGGCGCCGTTGTTGGCGAGCAACTTGGCTATATCGGAATCACCGGTGGCCAGGCCCACGAGCAGGTGCTCGGTGGATACGTAGTCGTCATTGAGCTCGGTGGCGAGCTGCTGTGCCGTGGTGATCGCGGCGATGGAGTCACGCGAGAGCTGCGGGTTGGCACTGGCATTGCTGACCTGGGGTAGCCGGTCGGCAATGGCCTGCGCCTCGTTGCGCACGGTCGCGGGGTCGACGCCCACAGCCTGCAGCAGTGGCGCGGCGATGCCATCGGTCTGGCTCAGCAGCGCCACCAGCAGGTGTGCGGGACGGATTTCAGGGTTGCCCGCTGTGGTCGCTGCTTGGAGCGCAGCCGTCAGCGCGGCCTGGGTTTTGGTGGTCGGATTGAACGAGTCCACAACACCTCCGTTGGTTGAGAGAAATGCTTGTCAGTAGTTCCAACGCCATCAGCCTTGAGTCTATTCCGCTCAACTTTGAGAATTTTCGCGACGCAGTGTCTAGCTCATCACACCTACCGGCGCTCTGAACTAAATCCGAAATCACACGCGGTGGCCGCGACCCTCGAGCAGCTCGCCGACGCGCGACAACACCGGAAGCACCCCGCCGCGCAGAACCGATCGGAGCTGGCGATTGAGTGGGGACTGCGGGTTGAATCCGCCCAGCGTGAACCACAGCTGGGTGCCGCCGATCCGGGGAATCAGTCGCCACGTCATCCGCAGCGCGGTGATTCCACCCAGGATGGGAATCTCGAAGGTGGACACGATGAGCTCGGGCTCACGCACCTGCAGGAATTCCATGTCGACCCTTCCGGCGAATCCGAGAAGCGGAACCGGATAGGTGGTTATGGACAGCCGGCTGCCGGTTTCCACCGATGCCAGATCGTGGTCGTTGACCAGGTCGCCGACAAACTCTTTCGACGTGATGACCTGCCACACAGTTCGCGCTGAGTGGCGATAGAACTCGCCAAGGCTGAAGGCCGTCGCATCATCGGGCGGGGGATCGCCACCGGACTCCGGAACAATCAACAGCTCTTCGATGCGCGACATGACCAGCGCCCAAATATCGCCAACCAGAACGCGAAGCCGCCCATGAGCTGGATTGGCGAGGTCAAATCCATTGTGCACAACCAGTAGTCGCGTCCCTCCCGGCTCGGGATGGAGCGTCCAGGTGACTCGCAAATCCCAGGAGTCCTCCGGTGTGGAGAATCGATAGACCATGCGTTCAGCAGGCACGACGTCGGTGAACTCGCACTCCCCGCGCCCGCCGAAATTCACCTCTGGCATCGGGAAGGTGGTGAACGTGAAGGACTTACCGGCCGCCACCGAGTCCTCGCCGATGTCGGTGGTCCAATCGGAGATCGAGGCGGCCGACGTGATGGCGCGCCACACCTGCTCGGCGGGATACGGAAAGAACCGCCCAACCGTCACCGATGTCAGGTCATCCCGCGACGCGGTCATACCCCTGAGATACCGCAGATACGCGATCTGCGTGGGCAATCAAGCGGATACATCGGTGACCAGACAGTGCGGAGGCCAGTCCCGGCCAGACGACGCACTGTCGATACATCGCCCAAGCTTGCCCATCGTCCCGGGCCAGCCGCGCTCGGAAATCGTTCGATAGATACGCGAGGCGGAATCGCCCATATCGAACCCGTCGTGCCGCAGCGTGACCATGGTGCCACCCGGAACCTCGTGCAGTGTCCACGTCACCGTCCACTCCGTCTGCTTCGACGATTTCATATCCCACCAGCGGATCGACAGCACCCTGTTCGGGGTAGCCGCGAGCACCTCACAGGACAGCGCGCCCGAGAAGTCGGCCATGGGCAAGGGAAAAGCATTGAAACGGAACCGGGTTCCCACCTGCGGCCGAAAACCAATCGGGTCCATCAGCCATTCCTCCATGGCATCGGGACACGCCATCACACTCCACACTCGCGCGGGCGGATGTCGATAGAACTGGTCCAGGATGATGGTGGCGATGTCGTTCGCGTCGTCGGGCACGGCACTCTCCAGATTGATTGGGTTACCTTTCATACCCCATCAATCTGGGTCACCGCCGTGTTCTCATCTGTTAGCCAGGCAAACTCGGTCCGCATGAGGGCTCACAGGTGCCCTCATCGGTAGGGATAGTCGCTGCACGATCAATGAGACGCCCGAGCTTGGTCATCGCAGTCGGCCAAAATCGATCGGAAAGAGCCGCCATCCGGCGCACAGCAGGGTCATCGCTGCTGAATGCCGGTCGACTCAAGACCACTCTGGTTCCCTTCGGAACCGTGGACAGTATCCATGAGGTTCGCCAGGCCACGGGGGCGGGAAGTTTCGTATCCCACCAGGAAATCGTCAGCATTTCGTTTGGTGTAGCCACCAAGACTTCGCAGGCGATGTTCCCGGAATAGTTGGCAATCGGCACCGGAAGATCCACGAGCCGGTACCGCGTACCCGCCACCGGACGGAACCCGGCCTGTTCGACGAACCAATCCCCCATGACATCGGGGTCGACCAAAACACTCCACACTCGCTCGGGAGAGTGCGGGTAGAAGAAATCGGCGACAACGTCCGTCGGATCGGGTAAATCGCCCACAGCGCACACTCCAATGTCGGTGGTGACACCTTTGTACTCCGCGAAACTGGCGAGCGCCGAAATTGAATCGATTAGCTAAGCAAACCTAATTCGGAAGCATCGGCCGTAAGGTACCGATCGACCGTCGGAGCCAAAATGGCGACCATCTGCTCCCTGGTAAACGCAACCGCGGATCGATCTTGAGTGCGTGTCGTAGGAGCGCGGTCCCGACCATCGACGTGGCCGCCAGCGCGCATCGCGTCCGCACCTCGGGCCCCCACCCAACTCATGACTGACTAGACTGGCCTCTTAGTAGGCAGACCCCGGAAAGGTGAGGCAACGGAAGCTCGTGGGCCTTGAGGACGTCGAAGCGCTGCACGACTTGGTCGGCGGGGTCGAGCTATCGGGGGACAAACTTGTCAGAAGCTTCTACAGCCGCTGGTTCGCCATCGACCCCACCGTCGGCGATCTGTTTCCCGCCGACATGTCATCGCAACGCGACCATTTCCGCCAAGCACTGCAGTTCGTTCTCTGGGAGATGGCGGCGTACCGCACCGAGGGCCTGGTCAACTTCCTGGCCCAGCTAGGTCGCGATCATCGGAAGTTCGGGGCCACCGACAGCCAGTACGGCACCATGCGTCAGGCCCTGCTCGACACCACACGCGAGGTGCTGCAACCGATTTGGGACCCGCGGATGGAGGCCACCGCCACCGAGGTCTACACGGTGATGATCGAGGTGATGCGCAGCGCCGCGGCCTCGGATAGCGGCCAGCCTTGGTGGGACGGGAAGGTCATCGAATACCACCGAACCTCAAGAGATCTCGCCTTAATCCGGCTGAAGCTCAACGCACCCATGGATTATCACTGCGGGCAGTATGTTCACGTGCAGGTGCCGCAGAGCCCGCGGAACTGGCGCTATCTCAGCTTGGCCATTCCACCGGATCCCGAGGGCTACATCGAATTTCACGTCAAGGCGGTTCCCGGCGGACTTGTCAGCGGCGACATGGTCAACAAGACCAAGGTGGGCGACATCTGGCGCGTTTCGCCGCCACTCGGCGCGCTGTCGGTGAACCGTGACGGTGGAGACGTACTGATGGTGGCGGGCAGCACCGGTATCGCACCGCTGCGGTGCCTCATCATGGAGCTGTCCCAATGGGCCGAGAATCCACGGGTTCACCTGTTCTATGGCGCACGCTATCCGCAGGAACTCTATGACCTGTGGACGCTGTGGCACATCGCCTCGATGAATCCGTGGCTGTCGGTCACCCCGGTCACCGAGTACCCACGAAACCCGGACTGGGCCAACCAATACCACGATCCGACACCACCTCGTGGCCTCCATGTCCGCCAGACGGGGCTGCTCTCCGAGGTGGTGACCACCTACGGAGGTTGGGGTGATCGCCAGATTCTGCTCGGCGGCTCGGCATCAATGATCCAGGCCACCAAGGAGGCACTGGTGTCAAAAGGGGCGGACGCCTCCAGAATTCAGCACGACCCGGTCTAGCGTTGCTGACGCGGCTGCCACACGACGACGGCGGTGCTCTTCGGGATGATCGCGACCTCGCGACCGGATGTCGCCACCCGAAGCTGGGCTACCTCGGCCGCCAATTCGGAGACCTTGGCCTGCAGCGCCTCCACCTGGTTAGTCAGTTCGATAACCCGTTTGATACCAGCGAGATTGACGCCCTCATCCTGTGACAGTCGCTGCACTTCCCGCAGCAGATCCACGTCGCGTTGCGAGTAGCGCCGACCTCCGCCACTCGTGCGTTCGGGGCTGACCAATCCGAGCCGGTCGTAGGTGCGCAGCGTCTGCGCGTGCATTCCGGCGAGCTCGGCGGCCACGGAGATCAGGAAGGTACGAGCGCCCCGCTCGGGCTGGCGGCGGGACGTCATCGCGCACCCGCCCAGCCGGCCCTCGGATCGAATCCGCTCGCCTTCTCTGCCACCTGGTAGCGCTGCAATGCCTCCAGGGCACTGTCTTCCAGCTTCGAGGGCACCGCGACCTTGACGGTGACCAGCAGATCGCCGTTACCGCCCGCACGCTTAGGAATACCGCGGCCACGCACCCGCAGGATGCGCCCGTCGGAGGTACCCGCAGGCACCTTCACTCCGACACGGCCCTCCAGTGTCGGCACAGAAACCGTTGCACCCAAAGCCAATTCGGTGAAACTCACCGGAACGGTGAGGGTCAGATCGTCCCCGTCGCGGCTGAAAACCTTGTCGGGCCGCACATGCACGGTGACGTACAGGTCGCCGGAAGGAGCTCCGCGCAGACCGGCCTCACCCTGTCCGGCCAGCCGAATACGTTGTCCATCGTCGACTCCCGGTGGAATCCGCACGGTGATGGTGCGGGTTCGGGTGGTCACCCCGGTGCCCTGGCAGTCCGTGCAGGGGTTCTCGATGATCGAGCCCGTACCCCGGCAATCGGCGCATGGTTCGGAGAACCCGAAGGCGCCCTGGTTGCGATTGATGACTCCGCTGCCGTTACACGCGCCGCAGACCTTCGGGCTGGTGCCGGGGCGAGCACCGCTGCCGTGGCAGGTGGTGCATGGCGCCGGACTGGTGAGCCGCAGCGGAACCGACACACCCTTGGACGCTTCGACGAAGTCGAGCTGGGTTTCGGTCTCCAGATCGTTTCCGCGGCGCGGACGGCTGGCGCGCGGCTGTGCGCGCTGCCCGAACAGGCCACCGAACAAGTCGCCGATTCCGCCTCCACCGGAGGTATCGGCATTGCCGAAGAGGTCGTTCAGGTTGAACTCGGCGCTGTTACCGCCGCCGCCGAATCCACCGCCACCGCCAAATCCGTTGTCGCCGAATCGCCGTCCGTACCCGCCACCGGCGAAGAGCCGACGGGTCTCGTCGTACTCCTTGCGCTTGGCCGTATCGGACAGCACATCTTTGGCCTCGCTGACGGCCTTGTAGCGATCTTCGGCGGCCTGGTTACCCGGGTTGCGGTCCGGGTGATTCTCGGCCAGCAGCTTGCGCGCGGCCTTCTTGATCTCGTCTTGGGTCGCGGTGGAGGAGACGCCGAGCTCCTTGTAGAAGTCCTTCTCGACCCATTCACGTTGCGTCACCCGACATCACCTCCTTCGCTTTCCGTCGAGCCCTACATCGGGTCCTACAGTGTGCAGTTCTTACTCTGATTCTGTCTTGGATTGCGTTTCGGCGTCCGTTGATTCAGACACCGTTTCGGGTTGCTGTTGCGCATCACCGTCGGTCACCACGACCATCGCGGTCCGAAGTACCCGATCACCCATCTGGTAGCCCTTGCGCAGTACCGCGGCCAGCACGGGGTGGCCATCCTGGCCATCGTGCTGAACCGCCTCGTGCAGCGAGGGATCGAAGTCGTCCCCCTCGGCACCGAATGTCACCAACCCCAGCCCTTCAAAGGCTGCGGTCAGCTTGTCCGAAACACTGCGCAGCGGACCTGATTCCAGGTCGCCGTGCTCCCGCGCGCGGTCGAGGTCATCGAGCACGCCCAGCAGCTGAGTGACCACGGACGCCTTGGCCGAATCGATGACGGCCTGCCTGTCCCGTTCCACCCGCTTGCGGTAGTTGGCGAAGTCGGCGTGCGCACGCTGCAGGTCGGCCGTCAGTTCGGCCACCTTGGCATCCGCATCCGATTCGCCCTCGGAGGCAGCGGCCCCGGGTGCCGAAGCACCCGGTTCCGCTGCGGCAGCCTGCTTTTCGGGGTTGGATGTCGCCGACCCCGCGGCTGCGGCCGCCTTTGCCTCCTCGCGAACCGCGCCGGTGTTGGGATCGATCCGACGCTTGTCGGTAACGGTCACCGGTTCGCGTTCTTCATCCCGATCTTGCCCACCTGACGGGGTCACTTGCTGTCCTTCTCCTCGTCAACGACCTCGGCATCCACGACATCACTATCGGCAGAGGCAGCGCCGCCTTCAGCACCGGCGCCCTCGGCCTGAGCCTTGGCGGCGGCGGATTCGTAGATGGCCTGACCCAGCGCCTGTGACTGCTCGCCGAGCTTCTCCATGGCCTCCTTGATGGCGCCGATATCAGTGCCTTCCAGTGCCTTCTTGGCATCGGCGATGGCGTCGTCGACCTTGGCGAGAGTCTCGTCGGAGACGACCTTCTCGGCGCCTTCGGCGGGCTCACGCTGCTCCTTGACGAACTTCTCCGTCTGGTAGACCAGCGATTCGGCCTGGTTACGGACATCCGCCTCTTCGCGACGCTTCTTGTCCTCGTCGGCGTGCGCCTCGGCGTCCTTGATCATCCGGTCGATCTCCTCCTTGGAAAGGCCGGAGCCCTCCTGGATCTTGATCGTGTTTTCCTTGCCGGTGCCCTTGTCCTTCGCGGTCACGTGCACGATGCCGTTGGCATCGATGTCGAAGGTGACCTCGATCTGCGGCACACCGCGCGGGGCCGGCGGGATGCCGGTCAGCTCGAAGGAGCCCAGGAGCTTGTTGTGCGAAGCGATTTCGCGCTCACCCTGGTACACCTGGATCTGCACCGACGGCTGGTTGTCGTCCGCCGTGGTGAAGGTCTCGGACCGCTTGGTGGGGATGGTGGTGTTGCGCTCGATCAGCTTGGTCATCACGCCGCCCTTGGTCTCGATACCGAGGGACAGCGGGGTGACGTCAAGCAGCAGAACGTCTTTCACCTCGCCCTTGAGCACACCGGCTTGCAGCGCGGCACCCACGGCGACAACCTCATCGGGGTTGACGCCCTTGTTGGGCTCCTTGCCGCCGGTCAGTTCCTTGACCAGATCGGTGACCGCGGGCATGCGGGTGGAACCACCCACCAGCACCACGTGGTCGATATCGGCCACGGAAACACCGGCGTCCTTGATGACCGACTGGAACGGCTTGCGCGTGCGGTCCAGCAGATCCTGAGTGATCTTCTGGAACTCGGCCCGCGTCAGCTGCTCGTCGAGGAACAGTGGGTTCTTCTCCGCGTCCACGGTGATGTACGGCAGGTTGATCGAGGTGCTCTGGCTCGAGCTCAGTTCGATCTTGGCCTTCTCGGCAGCCTCGCGCAGACGCTGCAGAGCCATCTTGTCCTTGGTCAGGTCGATGCCGGCGCTGGCCTTGAACTTGTCGACGAGCCAGGTCACCACGCGCTCGTCCCAGTCGTCACCACCGAGGTGGTTGTCACCGGAGGTCGCCCGGACCTCGACGACGCCGTCGCCGATTTCCAGCAGCGACACATCGAACGTGCCACCACCGAGGTCGAAGACCAGGATGGTCTGTTCCTTCTCACCCTTGTCCAGGCCATAGGCGAGCGCGGCTGCGGTCGGCTCATTGACGATGCGCAGCACGTTCAGTCCGGCGATCTGGCCGGCTTCCTTGGTGGCCTGACGCTGAGCGTCGTTGAAGTACGCCGGCACGGTGATGACGGCGTCCTCGATGTCCTCACCCAGGTAGGCCTCGGCGTCGCGCTTCAGCTTCTGCAGCGTGCGGGCGCTGATTTCCTGGGGGGTGTAGTTCTTTCCGTCGATTTCAACGGACCAATCGGTGCCCATATGCCGCTTGACCGAACGAATTGTCCGGTCGACGTTAGTCACCGCCTGGTTCTTGGCAGGCTGCCCGACCAGCACCTCGCCATTGCGCGCGAACGCAACGACGGACGGGGTGGTACGAGAGCCTTCCGAGTTCGCGACAACTACCGGGTCGCCGCCTTCGAGGACGGCGACAACGGAGTTGGTGGTCCCGAGGTCGATTCCGACCGCACGAGCCATAGTTCATTCCTCCTGTTGGTTACCTCATTGCCTTCAGTGAGATCCACTCAAGTTTGCCTTGCCCGGATCTTTTCGTCAAGCCATAGTTGAGCCTACATGACTCAAGTTCGACATACAGCTCAACGGCCCGCTGTGCATATTTGTTCCCACGGCTCCGAGCTGGGGTTTTGATCTCCCTGCCGCAGCCGATTCGCTGGCCCCGCGCCATGCACGGGCGCAGACTGAAGCCATGGACACCGCTGTCGACGAGATCGCAGACGGCATCTTCCGGTTCTCCACCTGGGTCCCGGGTATCACCGAGCACGGCTTCACCTTCAACCAGTTTCTGCTCACCGGCGACCAACCGTTCCTCTTTCACACCGGCCAGAAATTCCTCTATCCGAATGTTTCCCGGGCCGTGTCGCGCGTCATTGCGCTGGAGTCATTGCGCTGGATCTCGTTCGGTCATGTCGAGGCAGACGAATGCGGCTCGACGAACCAGTTCCTCGCTGCGGCCCCGCACGCCGAAGTAATTCACAGTCCGCTCGCGTGCATGCTCTCGCTCAACGACATGTGCGACCGGCCACCCGTCGCCGTGGGTGAGGAGCCGCACGACATCGGTGGGCACCGGCTCAGGTTCCTTGCCACTCCGCATATCCCCCACAACTGGGAGGCGGGGCTCTGGTTCGACGACATCACCGCGACGCTGTTCTGCGGAGACCTGTTCACTCACACCGGGCAGGGTCCGGCCCTCACCGAATCCGATTGCGTGGCGCCGGCCTTAGCGGCCGAGGGAGTCTTCCACGCGACCGGCCTGACCACCACGCTGACGCCGACGCTCGATCAGCTCGCCACCCTGGGGCCGACCACGCTCGCCATCATGCACGGATCGTCGTACGCAGGTGACGGAGCCGCGCAGCTTCGCTCACTGCGAGACGGATACGCAGAACTCGCGGAGCGTGGGTAGCTCAGCGTCCCCTCCGGACGGCATACGAACTCGCCGCCGCGACAACCACAATCAGCGCGATGCCGCCCACCAGCGGCCATACCCCGGTGTCGTCGACCACACTCACCAGCCAGGTCTGCACCTCGCTCGCCGCATTGATCACCGGATCGTCGGCGCTTCCGTCACCGAAGTTCAGCCGGATCTCGTAGTAGCCGTAATAGGTGACGTACAGCCCGGTCAACAGCACGATCACCCCGGCGATGCGTCCCACATAGGGCAGGACCTTGCGCATCGTGGTCTGTACCGAATTTCCCAGCAGCGCAACGGCTAATGCCGCGACACCAACGGTCACGGCCATACCCGCACCGTAGGCGATGAAGGCCAGCACTCCCGAGACTATGGATCCCTGTTTGAAGGTGGTGCTGATGACCGCCAGGAACGGCCCCACCGTGCAGGACAGTGACGCGACCGCGTAGGTGAGCCCATAGCCGTACATCGAAAGCAATGAGGCGGTCGGCGCCCCGCCGGAAACCCTGGGCAGCATGACGGTGAGCTCACGCCCGGATAGCAACCAGATCGACAGCGCCACAAGCGCAATACCGATCACCACGGTCGCAAAGGGCATGTACCGGCCGGCCGACGCGACCACCGGCGAGATGACAAGCCCAAAAATCCCGAACACCGTCAGGAACCCGGCGGCCATCGCCACGGTCGCGGTCGCCGCCCGGGCGACCGCCGTCAGCCTCGACGTCGTGCCATCGCTACCGGCGATCACCAACCCGAGATAACCCGGGAGAAACGCGAAGCCGCACGGATTGAGCGCGGCCACCAGCCCGGCCCCCAATGCGAAAGTGAGTGCAGCAGTATCAATCACGTCAGTGCCCGCAGCGTCAGTGCAGCTGCCCGATCCTCTTGTCGAGCTCTGGTCCCGACAGCGGGCTCTTGATCACCTCAGCGCTGCCTTCAGATCCCAGGAACGCGAAGGCGGGCTGGTGGGTGACGTCGTACAGTGCCCACACTTTGGCATCGGTGTCTGCCAGCTGAACAAAGGTGAGGCCGTATTTGGTCACGAAATCGCGCATCGCGGACACCTGGTCTTGCGCGGCCACACCGACAAAGGTGACATCCGGATGCGCGATCGCCGCCTTCTGCAGATCGGGGGCTTCCTTCTGGCACGTCGGGCACCATGGCGCCCAGAACCACAGCACCGCCTTCTTTCCGGTCAGGCTGCCGCCGGCGAAGTCGGCCCCGTCGATGGTCTTGGCACTGAAGTTCAGCAATCGTGAGGATTGGGCCTGCGAGCTACCGGAGGACGTCTCGTTTTTCTCGGCTCCGGAACAACCGGTCAGCCCCACACCTAGAGCCAGAGCCAATGCCGCCATGGCCGAAACCGCAACGCGTGATATCACTTTCCCTCTTTTCGCCGCATACTCGTCAACTCGCACAGATCCTGTCCACCCACCGTAACGATCCATGCAAGTCGCCGGCGCCCGGGGATTGGACCTTACGTACGCTGGCAGTCATGGACTTCCGGGTATTCGTTGAACCGCAGCAAGGCGCCACCTACTCCGATCAGTTGCGGGTGGCACAGGCCGCCGAGCAGCTGGGGTTCACCGCGTTCTTCCGGTCCGATCACTACCTGGCGATGGGCGGTGCCGACGGGCTGCCCGGACCCACCGACGCATGGGTGACACTTGGCGCCATCGCCCGGGAGACCACCACCATTCGGCTGGGCACCCTGGTGACGTCGGCCACCTTCCGCCATCCCGGACCACTGGCCATCACCGTCGCACAGGTCGACGAGATGAGTAGCGGCAGAGTTGATTTAGGCCTTGGCGCGGGGTGGTTCAGCGAGGAGCACGCGGCGTACGCGATTCCCTTCCCGCCGTTGGGCGAACGGTTCGACCGCCTGGAGGAACAGCTCGACATCCTCACCGGACTGTGGACCACACCCACCGGCGACACCTACTCCTATGCGGGTAAGCACTACACGGTGACCGACTCCCCCGCGCTACCCAAGCCGGTGCAGGAGCCGCATCCGCCCATCGTCATCGGCGGTCTCGGCGTCAAACGCACTCCGGCTCTCGCCGCTCGATTCGCCGCCGAGTTCAACCTGCCATTTCAGCCCGTCGACGTCATCGCCGATCGGTACGCGCGAGTGGCACAGGCGGTGGAAGCCACTGGACGGCCAGCGGATTCGATAATCTACTCGGCGGCCTTCGCGGCCTGCATCGGCGACACGGATGCCGATGTCGCGCGCCGCGCGGCCAACGCTCGCCGCGAGGTGGACGAGATCACCGAGAACAGCCCGCTCGCGGGTACGCCCGATGCCGTGGTGGACAAGCTGGGTGCCTACGTGGAGGCCGGTGTGCAGCGGGTCTATGTCCAGCTGCTGGATATGCAGGATCTCGATCACCTGGAGTTCTTCGCCTCGACCGTGATCCCGCAATTCGGCTGACTTTCTGGGTTAGGCTCCGCACCTGATGAGTGAGCACCAGACACCGAACGCTCCCGACGACGACGAGAGCTACTTCTCGGGGTTGATCGAGGAGAGCGAGAAGCCGACTCCCTGGTACCGAACCGGACCGGCCATCGTAGGCACCATCGCCGCGATCATCGCCATCGTCGCGGTGCTCATGACGATCGTGTTGTCCACCGATAAGCGTGTGGTCAACGACAACACGCCGTTGACGTCGACACCGTCAACGCCGAGCACCACCACGACCGAACCATCCTCCCCGTCCTCGACGGCGCCCTCCACGGCCGTGCCGTCGACGGAACCGGTGGTGCCCGCACCGACGTCCGAGTCGACGTACTACGAGCCCCCGCCGACCTCAGAGTCGCCGACGTATCGGTACGAAGCACCCTCAATTCCGTCACCACCAGCCATTCCGCCGATCCCGCCGATACCTCCAATCCCGCAGATTCCGGCCATCCCGCAAATCCCCGGGCTTTAAAGGAAGTTGGGTTACGCTCCGCACCATGTCTTATCCGGAGCCGCCCGAAGACCCGACGATCTACAACGAGCAGTACCACGACCAGGGCCCTGACCAGCCCAATCCTTGGTACAAGCAGCCGGCCGTGCTCATCGCGCTGGCGGGTGCGGGCGTGGCAGTCATCGCCGTGATTGCCGCACTGGTGATCACCAGTAGCGACAAGCCGACCCCCGCCGGGAGCACCTCATCGGTCCCGTCGACCACAAGCTCCACTCCCGCGGGTTCCGGCCACGAAGGCCACGGCGGTCACGGCGGAAACACTGGCGGCGATTCGACGGTGACCCAGACTCAGACGGTTTCGGAGTCGCCCAGCAGCCAGGACACGACAACCACCGAACCAACGACCACCACCACGACTACTGCTACGACGACGGACGCGACAACCACCACGACTCAACCGACGACGACAACTCAGCCGACAACCACCACTGGCCGGTCAGTAGTCATCCCGATTCCCGGTGGCGGCAACGTGCAAGTACCCGTCGGGGGTCAGTGAGCTATCCGCACTCCGGGCGGACCAGAAATCCCGCCGGGCGGCCCGGACAGACCATGGTGCGTCTGTCCGGGACTGCTCGGAGAGTTCTCTTTCCACAGATGACCCGCCGCGCATAGCGCAATCACGAACGACAGGACACCGATCGGAATAGCCCAGATGCGCCGCGTATCGAGCTTGGCAGCGCATTGGTCGTGGTAATTCGTCGACTGGTTCGTGGCAGAGCTGATCTTGTCCAGCTCTGCGGTGCGGGTGAGTCGGGGCCCGACAGGCATGCCGCATGTCACCGACTGCGATCCGCCGCCCGTATCGACCTGAATCGACACCGGTGTCAACAACACAGCCATCGCGATGATCGTCGCGATGCCGCATACGCCTGAAAGGACTCCGCGTCCGTGCATACCCCGGACGCTACGCCGTCAAGGGCACGCGTTGATGGTGATTCGGTATCCGAAGCGACAAAAACTGGACGCAAATTTCAGCAGACGGTGCTCTTGGCGGCCCGGCAGATCGGTGCTGCCACATTTCGCAGAACCTGCTGGTCGTCGGCGTCTATCCAGGGCGAGCCGACCGCACCGGTGATGGCGTTTGTCACGGTCAGTTCGGCCACCGTCCCGGTGCCCGGCGGCCCCACGACGTACAGCCGGTACTGAGGTTGCTTGCCGCCCTGCGCCGGCAGGGTCACGGTGGCCGCATGCCCGTTGGGCAGGTCGGCCACCGTGACCTGAGCGCCGACAGCATTGAAGCAATGATCCAGCCTGGCGCGCAGGGACCGATAGACGGTCGAGGCATATTGATCGGTCACCGAGGTGTCGCCCGGCCAGTGCGCGATCACCTGCACCGCCGTCCACCCCGACTCGTCGGAGCTCACCGACGACGACGCCGATTCGGGCGATTGCGGCAGACTCTCTCCCAGCGAGAAGCAGAGATTCGCCGACCAGAAGGCAGGGCGATCAACCGAGATTGCGTTGCGCGCCAAGGGAGCCCAGTGTGAGACGTGGTCCATGGGAATGTCCCGCGGGTTGGTCCACACGGTGTCGGGCAAGGGCTTCGGATCCGCCGCCGCCGGAACCGCATTGCCCACAGAGACAATCACGGCCATCGCCGAAACTGCCCGCAGCCACCCGCGCATCGTCACACGAAATCCCGCCTTAGCAGGAGCCCTTGCACAGCGGCTGGGCGAGCGCACGCAAGACCGTCGCATCATCGACGGGCTTCCACGGCGAGGGCTCGCGGCCGGTGCGGGGCACCGTGACCGCAAGCTCCGAAACGGTGCCCGACTCCGGCGGAACCACGTTGTAAATGTGCACCTCGCTGGTGGGGTTGTCGCGCTCCTTGCCAACCAGCAGGGTCGCGGCAAAGCCGTACCACGAAGGCGCAGGGCGCAAGTCGACGCTGATGACGTCACCTACTCCCGGGCAGTAGTTGAGCTGAGACCGAATGCCGCTTTGGAAGGCCGCAGCTCCATCGGTGTTTCCTTCGGGCCACTGCCCCGCCGCCTGCACGACGGACGCCGCGGTGCCCGACGCGGCCTGCGTCGCGATGGCAGACGCCGGCGGCAGCACATCCGCCGAGGTGGTGCCACAGAGGCGCATGCTGAGGAAGGCCGCCCTGCCTGTTGCGGTCGGGTTGGCCGCTGACCAGTGGTATTCGCCGTTCATCGGAATCTCGCCGGGGCTGATCCACACACTGGCGGGCACGGGCCTGGATGCCGGTCCGGCCGGATTTGGGGTGGGCTCGGCCGCTGCCGTCGCCGTGCTGAATCCCGCCACGAGGACCCCGGTCGCGGCGAACAGACGCATCATCATCTGCTCAGTATGCCGGGCGCTCGTGCGTAGACAACTGGGTGAGTATGCCTTCGGCACTGCGGACCGCGGCCAAACACAGCCGGCTGGTGAACGGATCATTGAGCGGATACGCGGCCCGCGCCCGCCAGCGTCCCACCGCATCAAGGGCCGCACGCCGCGGATCTGGGCGGGTCTCGTCCAGACCCAATCGGGCAGCGGCGTCCGTGCCGGATGCCCCCAGCAGCCTGCGAATGAGCACCGTCTCGTGTTCGGTAAGCGTGGTGGTCCGCGAGGAGAGCTCCGCCAGCAGCCGCAGCTCGTCGAAGGCGTGAGTATCGGCGAGCAGCGGATCGATGTCGTCGATGACCTGGCGGCCGCCCTGCACCGGATGAGTGGTCAGCACCCGGCGCGCCGACAGCAGCGCCGTGTGCGATTTGAGGATGCCCGCACGTTGACCGAATTGGTTGGCGATGATGTTGTGCAATTCCACCAGTCCGCTGCGTTCCAGGAGTTCCTCGGCCAGCCCCGTGGCGGTGATCTCGGAGGCGACTCCGACCCGGATGACGGCCACCGCGATCCGGATACCGAACATCCCGAACCGATGCAGCAGCCCGGCCCGGGTCTGCGCATCGACTGGCAACGAATCATCCTCGCGCACAAACCTGTCCACTGACAGCAGGGCCTTGGCCAGCACCTGCGGATCCACTTCGGCGAGCTTCTGCAGCGCGACGAACTCCGCCTGTCGCAGGGTGCGCGCGGTCAGCGCCAGCAGACCGGCGACCGGTACGACGGCCTGACAGATCCCGGTGCGTTCCATCTCCCCGGCGAACCGAGCGGCCACCTCGCGCGCGGACAACATCGCATCAAGCCGGCCCACCCCAATCTCGTCGGCACGCGAGACCACGCCGACTACCCCGACAGCTCCCCCACGCTCCCCGCCTACCAGCTTGCCGATCTGGGTCAGCAGGCCGATATCGGCGGCGTTCAGGCTGCGCAGCAGAAATATCACCGCATCAACGCGTGGCACACCATCCTCGGGTACCAGGAGCGCCAGGCTGCGTTCAGAGACATCGGTGGACAGCGACGATGTCCCCGGGGTATCGATGAGGGTGATGTCATTCAATTCCGGTGCAGGCCAATGGACATCAAGGTCAGACACCGAGGCCGGATCGAGCCGGTCAAGCACGAAGGAAAGGCCCCCGTCACGACGAATCGGAATGTCCTGGCGTACGCCGCTGAACAGATTGGCAGTGACCTGCGGGGCGGCACCGTGGCGAAACCATGCCACGATCCTGGTGGCCTCAGTGGCATCCGTGGGTGCGATGTCTTCTCCGACAAGCGCATTGACCAACGTGGATTTACCGGCGTTGAGCGTTCCCGCGATGGCGACCCGGAGCGGTTCGTCGAGCCTGGCGGCAATGTGCCTGAGTTCCTCATGCGGCTCGGCCACCCGCGCGTACCGCGGATCGCCCTGGTAAGCGCGCATCGCATCACCGATGATGCCGCGAGCGAGATCAATGCTGCTCATGCCTGCCCTGTCGCTCTTCGCGCAAGCGGCTCATCGGCAGTCCGCAGCCCTTCCAGTCCCTCAAGATGGGTATTGACCTGGCGAAGGATATGCAACTGGCGCTCCACCTCGCGGGTGCGCGCATCGCGATCTTCTGCCTCCAGCCGAGCCGATGCGATGGCGGCCTGCAGCGACTCATTGAGTGAGCGCGTGGTCTGATTCGCGATGTCGCGGAAGTGATCCCGAAGCTGACGCTGCACCAGCCGCAGCCGGTCCCGCGATTCCTTGAGCACCACAAAGGATACGTCGTCGAGGAATCGGCGGACGTTGGTCTTGGCCTCGCCCCGGATGCGCAGCATCCGATTCTCCATGTCCTCGTTGTAGGTCTTCTTTCCCAGCATCGCGCCGGCGCCCAGCGAGATCAGGTTGAACATCCCGAGCCCGGCGACGGTGGTCAGCATGCCGAACATGATGACGCCTCCGTAAGACCCGCGCAGTCCGGTGATCGCCTTGTGTCCCAATTTGATCGGCTTGGCTTCCAGCTGCGACAGCGACTTCAGATCGCTCAGATCGGCGCCCATCTCACTGGCCCGCAGGCGTGGCATCTTCACCGAGTCCATGCCGGCGGAGGCGAAGGTCTCTGCCACCTGGGCGGCCAGGTGAGTCGCCCGCTGATGCGCCCAGACGAAGTTGTTTCCCACCGAATTGGCCACAGCCTGCTCGAGTTTGGTGCCGACCTCGGCCCAGTTCTTGGTGGGGTCGGTGCGGTCGATAACCTCTTCTGTCCGCTGCAGGATGCGCCGGAATCGTGATTGCAGGTCATGCTCGATATCGGTCGACACGTCGGTGATGCCGTCGCCGAGAACCTGCTGCCACAGCGCGGTATGGGCCAGCGCTTCCTCGGCCTCACGCTTGCGCCGTTCCAGATCCGAGGTGAGCTCATCGCGGCTCTGCGGATCCTGCAATGCGCTGAGTTCTGCATCCAGGGTGAGCGTGAGATGCTCCGACGCCGAATCGATCTCGGCCACGGCCTGCAGCCGCGTGTTGGCCTGCTGATCGGCGATGGCATTGCTGAGGAAGGTCACCAATGCGGGGAAGTTGGACTCGGCGTTGAGCTCCTTGTCGTTGAGTTGCAACGCATGCGAGCGCAGCGCCGACGACACCGCGATGGCGGGGACGGTGATCTTGGCGCGCTGCAGATGTGCGGAGTTGGCGGCCACCACTGCCCGCCAGTGCGGGTACAGATCGGACTTGGTGTTGACGATCGCCGCGACTGGGCACAGGTCGAGAGCCTGTTGGATGAAGACCAGTTCGGGTTCGGTGAATTCGGAACTGAGGTCGCTGACCATGAGCATGACGTCGGCGTCGGGCAGCAGCCCGAGGGTGCTCGACAGGTGCGGCTGACCGAAACCGCCGACCCCGGGCGTATCCACAAGGCATAGACCGCTTTTGAGCATCGGGCTGGCAACCTTGACTTCCACCCGGAGCACCTCGCGGCCCTGGGCCTGCGGTGCCCGCTTGAGATCCTTGCCGATATCGGCCACCGGAATCGGGATGATTTCGGGCTCTCCGGCAAGCCCACCGCCGTCGTACTGTTCGGCGGGGGCCACCACCAGAGCGGCCGAGGGCTGCTCGCCGTAGCTGATAACGGTTGTCACCGAGGTGGTTTCGTCGTCACCCACCCGCGCGACCGGCATGTTGAGCAGCGAATTCACCAGCTGACTCTTGCCCTGCTTGAGCTGCCCGGCCACTACGACGCGCAGCGGACGGTCCACGAGAAGTTGGTCCACCCGATCCAAGCGGTCGATCAGGTCGCCCCGATCGTTCTCGCCCGCGATCTTGCGCACATGCCCCAGCAGCTCATTGACGAGCGCAAGCTGCTGCTGGCCATCCTGTGCGGTGTCAGACACGGCTCCATAACCCTTCTCGCTCGAAATTCCTCATTACTGTGCCATTTCATCAGGCCGGCACAGCGAAATCCGGCATCCATGCGGATGCCCCGCACCATGACGGTGCGGGGCATCGCGCCCGGGGATCAGTGGTGTTCGGTTCCCGGCAGGGCGGTGTGGTCGGCGGCCGACGCGTGACCCTGGGCCTGCGCCTGGGCCTCGAATCCGGTACCGGCCGCGCCGTGCGAGCCCATCGAAGAGTTGAACGACTCGTTCATCGAAGAGCTGTGCGACGCATTGGGCGGGCTGCTCAGCGAGTCGTTGATGGCGCTGCTGTGCGAGTTGCTCACCGCGGCGCTGCTGGATGCGGAGTGCGAGGTGTTCAGCGAGTCGTTGATCGCGTTGGTGTGCGAGTTGCTCAACGAGGTGCCGGTGTGCGCCTGGTTGTTGGACGCGATATCGGTGTTCACCTTGTTGTTGGACGCGATATCGGTGTTGGTGCTGGTGCTCGTCTGGTTGTGCGAGCCGATATCCGTCTGCGTCTTCACCTGGTTGTGTGAGGCGATGTCGGTGTGGGTGGTGTTACCCGAGCCGATGTTCGTCGAGCGGTCGGTGTTGAACGAATCGTTGATGTTGGTGGTGTTGCGCTGCGAGTGATCGTCGACGACGGTCACGCTCTTGTCGATGCCGGCAGAGCCGTGTCCGCTGACGTTGGTGTAGTCGCCACCAACTCGAGTCTGGCTCTGGTCCAGGTTGACCTTGCCGCCGTGGTCGGCGTTGACGATGTTGCTATCGCGCACATCACCGTTGACGGAGGTGGATCCCTTGCCGGAGGCGATGGCGCCGGAGTTGCTGCCGCCCACCGCCACTGCACCGTCGCCGATGGCGTTGGTGTCGCGGTTACCGAACTGCAGGTCGCCGAAGTTCAGGTCCAGCAGCGGGCCACGGTTGAAGCTGTCCACGTTCCCGCTCGGGCTCATGACCTGGTTACCGCTCGCGATCGGGTTGTGGCTCGCGAACTC
>MAFD01000053.1:0-22860 GCA_002013775.1 Mycobacterium sp. D16R18 | reverse complement strand
AAGCCAAACAGCGAGATCAGCCGAAGATCAGACCGGACGTCTTCGTGGTGGCCGCGGTGTAGCGGTCCTGCACGTCGGCCCAGTTGACCACGTTCCAGAATGCCTTGACGTAGTCCGCCTTGACATTCTTGTACTGCAGGTAGAAGGCGTGCTCCCACATGTCGACCTGGAGCAGCGGGATGATGCCCAGTGGGACGTTGGCCTGCTGGTCGTACAGCTGGAAGGTCAGCAGTTTCTGCCCCAGGCTGTCGTAGCCGAGCACGGCCCATCCCGAGCCCTGCAGACCATTGGCTGCGGCGGTGAACTGCGCCTGGAACTTATCGAACGAACCGAACTGGTCGTCGATGGCGGCGGCCAGATCACCGGTGGGCTTGTCACCACCGTTGGGCGACAGGTTCTTCCACCAGATCGAGTGGTTTACGTGGCCACCGAGGTGGAAGGCCAGGTTCTTCTCATTGAGGAAGATCGCGGCGTGGTCCGCCTTCTCGCGGGCCTCTTCCAACTTGGCGACAGCGGAGTTGACGCCCGCCACATAGGCCGCGTGGTGCTTACTGTGGTGCAACTCGTTGATCTGTCCGGAGATGTGGGGCTCCAGCGCTCCGTAGTCGTAGTCCAAATCGGGCAGTGTGTACTCAGCCACGAGATTCCTTTCGGCTTGCTTCGTATCCGCGTGTGTGCAGATCCATTCAATGAGAAGACACGGCCAAACCGGATGCACCGGACTGCCGGCCTACGATTCAACCCTGCTCTATTGCGCAACGCCTCGCAA
Organism: Mycobacterium sp. D16R18; assembly: GCA_002013775.1. GTDB lineage: Bacteria > Actinomycetota > Actinomycetes > Mycobacteriales > Mycobacteriaceae > Mycobacterium. The sequence continues at coordinate 22,091 of MAFD01000053.1, read as the reverse complement.
GGACGCACCCATCCTCAATTGGTTACCCAATGTTGGTCGGATGAAACGGATCGCCGAGACTCGCGGCTAGATCAGGATGAGAAACGCGAGGCCAGCCGCGAGGATGAGAGCGATGACAAGCGCTCGAAAGGCCGCGACGCGGTAAGACGTGTTGTAGCAGCGGGGGGTCAACTGCCAGCCGGAAGTGGACATCGACTCGTGCCCTGCCGACTGTGCCGTCATCGCCGAGCTCCTGTCACCCTGTGCAAGTACCGTCACGGTGAGATGAGTCACAACATCTCGCGTGTGACGGTCATCATAGCTCCAAATCGCGATGCGCGAAAATTCACCCTGCGTGTACCTGGAAACCCCAGCTAGACCAGCAAATTGGTAGCGTGCTGCGGCGTACCATCGGGGGCATGGCTTCTTGGGTAAATAACGTTCGCGATCAGATCTTGGGGCGACTCGAAGACGGGGTCACGCCGGGAAAGTCGGCAATCGTCGAGGAGGGCGCGGCCCTGCCCGGGCGCACCACCCCGATTCGAATCTCCGGCACGCACTTCGTCAGCGGTCACGCGATCGTGCCGCCCTTTCCGGAGGGGCTGGAAACCGCGGTGTTCGGCGAGGGGTGCTTCTGGGGTGCCGAGCGAGGCTTCTGGAACGTTCCCGGTGTCTATTCCACCGCGGTCGGGTACGCCGGGGGTTACACGCCCAATCCGACCTACGAAGAGGTGTGTTCCGGGCGAACCGGGCATGCCGAGGTTGTACTGGTGGTGTTCGATCCCCGCGAGGTGACCTACGAGCAGCTTCTGGTTCAGTTCTGGGAGAGCCATAACCCCACTCAGGGCATGCGGCAGGGCAACGATCGCGGCAGCCAATACCGCTCGGCCATCTACGCGACGAGTGAGAGTCAGGCGACGCAGGCCGCCGAGAGCGCTACGCGGTATGGCTCCGCACTTGCTGACGCCGGATACGGAGCGGTCACCACGGAGATAGCTCCGTTGGACGGGCCGATCGGGCATGCGTCGCGGCGCTTCTACTACGCCGAGGAATATCACCAGCAGTACCTGGCCAAGAACCCAAACGGATACTGCGGACTCGGCGGAACGTCGGTCTCCTGCCCTATCGGACTGGATGTGCCACCCGGCGATCCAGCACAGGCGTGAGCTATCCCATGGCAGTGACTATGAATTCGCTAACTATGCACAGGCAGTGCTACGGTTCCCCGTCGCCAGCCCTGCTGAGCGCCTCCACGAAGTCCTGGCCAGCGCAAATACAAATGAGCAGCCTGTGGTTTGTGGATCAACCTGTGGATACTGTGGATAAGCCGACATTGCTGTGGCGTGCGTCACATTGTGAAAAGTTGCAGGCACAGCAGCCGTCACCCCAATTGAGCGACAGGAATGGACGATGAGCTTCCCTTCGGGCGATGAGGTCCCACAGGTCGGTGTCGACGAGATCGCGGCCGCGTTTGATCTTGGTGTCAAGTTGCTTGACGTCCGCGAGGACGATGAGTGGGCGGCCGGGCATATCGACGGCGCGCAACATATACCGCTCGGCGATGTGCCCTCCCGAATGGACGAGCTCGACCCGGATGCTCCGCTGTGGGTGATCTGCCATGCGGGCGGGCGATCTCAGCGCGCCGCCGCCTACCTGAACCGCAATGGATTTGACGTCAGCAACGTTTCTGGCGGCATGCTGGCCTGGGTACAGGCAGGTAAGCCGACGATCAGCTGAGTTCCCGGCGACCTTGCCCGCGGGTTGGCGTCGGTGCCCTACTCGCTGCCGGTTGTGCCCTCAGGCCGTTACGCTGGACGAATGATCCAGGTGTGCTCCCGCTGCGGTACTCAGTGGAACGTGCGTGAGCAGCGTCGATACTGGTGCCCGCGGTGTCGGGGCACGCTTCTTGAGCCGGGGATGACTGCCTCGTCACGCCCTCCCGCGCCCATGCCCCGTCCGCCTGCCGGGGCGCAGCCACCGGCTGGCAAGTACTGGGTTCCGCCCACTGCGCAGGGTCCCGTGGCAACGCCCGCCGGGCGTCCTCCGGCGCGTCCCACGCGGCTTCCCGCGGGATATCGATGGATTGCCGTGCGTCCCGGCTCGCCGCCGACTCCGGCCCGCCGTCGGCGTCCGCTGGGACCGACACCGCGTTACGGATACATCCCCCGCTGGGGTCTCGTAGACCACATCGAACCGGCGGGGTCCTCACGCCAAGGGATAGCCGGGGGGCGTATCCCCAGCCGGGTGCTCGACAGGCTCCTGCTGGGGACAATCATCACCCTGGCAATCGTTTCGTGTGCGCATTTTCTTCGATATGCGCTGATGGTTTACAACCGCGGAGCCCTGATTCCGCGGTTCGTGGCCAGCACCTCGAACGGGCTGGTCCTCTTCAGCGTGGCGCTTGCCTTTGCGGTGATGGCCGCCACCGCGTGGTTCCTCACCGATTGGATGATCGAGCGACGCGCTGAAACATACCGTGACCTGGGGTTTGATGATCCGCGCGCGCGGTGGGAAATCCGCGTGGGCTGCCTGGTGCCGATCGTGAACATCGTCGGCGTACCCCTGCTGCTTCTTGAGCTCGCCAAGATTGAGAACCGGTGGTACCGGCAGTACCGAAACATCGTGTGGTGGTCGATCCTGTGGGGCGCCACCTGGCTGCTGGTGCTCGTGACGTGGGTCGTCCGCGATCCGTTCACGGTGCAGGGTGTCGCCGACAACGCGCTCTTCACCACCTTCGACTACGCGATCGCGGCGGTAACGGCCTGGTCGCTGCGGCGGGTGTACACCGGCTTCACCGCGCCGGAAGGGCAGCACCGGTCGGTGCGCTGGCTGGCGGTGGAATCCCCGCAGGGGCCGGTACCCATCGATGCCGATCGACCGGATGTGCCGGCGACACGCGGGGACAATTCCGGCGCTGCGGTTGAACCGATGGGGCAGGAACCGGCAGCATTGGAGCGTGACCGAGTCGCCGGAGCCTGGTGATGGGGCGGAGCCTCAGTTTGTGCAAGGAGCCGACGAGATAGACAGCAGGGCTAAACGGCATCCGTTCGTCGTCGCGCATCGGGGTGCGTCGGCGGACCGGCCCGAGCACACCCTTGCCGCCTACGAGCTCGCTCTCGAAGAGGGGGCCGACGGGGTGGAATGCGATGTCCGCCTCACGCGGGACGGGCAACTGGTCTGTGTGCACGACCGCAGGGTGGATCGCACGTCCAACGGGACCGGGTTGGTCAGCGAAATGACGCTGAGTCAATTGCGCGCGTTGGACTTCGGCGCTTGGCATCCGGGCGGTGCGGAGGCTGAATCAGGCACCGGGCTGCTCACGCTGGAGGAGCTGGTTTCACTTGTACTCGACTGGAACCGTCCGGTGAAACTGTTCATCGAAACCAAGCACCCGGTCCGCTACGGATCGCTGGTGGAGAACAAGGTGCTCGCCCTGCTGCACCGGTTCGGAATCGCCGCACCGGCGTCGGCGGATATGTCGCGGGCGGTCGTCATGTCGTTCTCGGCCGCGGCGGTGTGGCGCATCCGCCGCGCGGCCCCCATGTTGCCGACCGTGCTGCTGGGCGAGACGTCCCGGTATCTCGGAGGCAGCGCGGCGACCACTGTGGGAGCCACCGCAGTGGGGCCCTCCATCGCGACTCTGCGCGAGCACCCGGAGTTGGTCGACAGGGCGGCCGCTCAGGGACGCGCGACGTACTGCTGGACTGTCGACCATTACGAGGACGTCGAATTCTGCCGGAGCATCGGTGTCGCCTGGATCGCCACGAACCATCCCGGCCGCACCAAATCCTGGCTACAGCGGGGCCTCACCGGTACCGCGTCGTAGCTGAATAATTCTCGACCTATGACAGATACGTCGCGGGCAGCGTCGCGGTGAGGAACTGGCGTTCTGCGAATTCTTGGGAGTAGGGTGCCGGCTCGCCGTTCAACGGACGGTCATAGCGTTCCGCGAGTTCGCGGCCGTTGGTTGTTCTTATCAGCCAGCCGTGTCCTGACAGCCATTCCCCGGAGAGGGTACGTCCGTCGTTCACCGGGGAAATCCCATCTGCCTGTAATGCATTCGGGCCCAATGCATCACGAACGTCAGCCCACGGCTGACCAGAGGGGGCGATGCCGTCCGTGTCGGTGGAGATGCTGCTGCCGAGCGCTGACATTTCGATGACTCGCTCAAAAAGCGCGTCATGGCTCGGGCCGGGCAGGTGCGAGACCAGTGCCTCGGCCAGCCACGCGGTGGGCAGATCGGGATCGAAGCCTGCGGCGGTGAGGTCCGACTGCCATGGTCCGCTGAGGAATGTTCCGACCTGCCTGCGTTCGGCACGTGACTCCGCGCCGCTATCGGCGAGTACTTCTTGCTTGAAGCTGAGCAGTTCGGGGTAGTCGACTTCGAAGACCGTGGTGTCCTCGGGCCAGTCCAGCCGGTAGGCCCGAGTGTCTAGTCCGCCTGCCAACAGCACCACCTGGCGGGCGCCGGAATGCGTCGCCTCCAGGAGGGAATCGTCGTAATGCTTCGTCATGAGAGACCGACAATGTGCGATGAAGGATTTGTGGTCGCTAGTCGAGTCCACAGCAACGGGGGAATCCGCTGGTCGATGGTTCAGCAGTGCCAAGGCGTAGGGCTCACCGGACGCCAATACCAGATGCCCGGCCAATACATCGACAAACAAAGGATTAGCGCGAAGTGACTCGATGGCACGAGAAGCGGTGAGCGTCAACTGAATGTGTCGTCCGCGGAACATCCGGTCCACCGCCCCCTTCCCGGCGCGTCGTCGTCAGAGATGGCAAATCAGTATTTGCCATTGAAGATTAGCCGACGGGGGTTACGCGAATGGGTGTGATGGCGCCGAAAACAAACTCTCCCTCGTCCTCGACGAGGGTCGAGGACGAGGGAGAGTAGTCAGCGATAGGTCAGGTTGACTACAGCGAGCCACCCGCGGCCGGGGGTGCGGTGGGATCGCTTGATTCGACCGAGATCTCGCGCGCCACGAACTCCTCGAGGTCGAAGTAGTTGTCTCCGGCACGCTCGGCGACCGTAAGCAGGGTGTCCATGAGGGCGACCTCTTCCACCTGCTCCTTGAGGAACCACTGCATGAACTGCTCGCCGATGTAGTCGCCCTCATCCCGGGCGGTACGGGCCAGCTCGGTGACCTGCTCGGTGACGGTCTGCTCCTGGGCCAGCGCCAGCGCCAGCGGCTCGCGCGGTGCGGTGAATCCGTTGGTCACCGCACCTACGGCGGGGATCTCCACGGAGACGCGCCGATCGATCAGGTACCGCACGATCATCATCGCGTGATTGCGTTCTTCGACTGCCTGCTTATAGAAATGCGCGGCGAGCTGCGGAAGGTCGGCGTCATCGAAATACGCGGCAATGGCAATGTATTGCTGCGACGCGGTGAACTCGTGGCCGATCTGGTCATGGAGGAGTGCGTTGAATTTAGTCTTGGGGGTGTCGGTCGCGGACATAAATTTGACAATAGACCAGGTCAGGGGCCTTGTCAGCCAAGGTCAACCTTAATGAGGTTATCGTCACCTAAGTAATGATTGAATATTACGCAAGCGAATTGGCCGATTCTTAACTTAGCCAAAGTTAATTTATGCGCACCGGTAATTGGGAATCGCCGTGCGCAAAATTGACTTAGAGTGCGCCGCCCGCAGCAGGGGGCGCCGTCGGATCCTGGCTGACGGGGCGGCTGAGCTCGCGTGCCACAAAGTTCTCCAGATCGAAGAGGTCGTGATCGGCGCGGTCGGCGACCGTAAGCAGTGTGTCCATGAGGGCGACCTCCTCGACCTGTTCCTTGAGGAACCACTGCATGAACTGCTCGCCGTAGTAGTCGCCCGAAGACCGGGCCGAGCGGGCGAGTTCGGTGACCTGATCGGTCACGCGCTTCTCCTGCTCGAGGGCCAGGGCGATGGGCGCGCGCGCGTCCGCGAATTCGTTGATGACGGGGTCGATGCCGGGGATCGTGATGGCGACGTTCTTGTCGATCAGATAGCGGATGATCATCATCGCGTGATTGCGCTCCTCGACCGCCTGCGCGTAGAAGCGCTTGGCCAGCTGCGGCAGATCGGCGTCGTCGTAATAGACCGCGATGGCGATGTACTGCTGGGAGGCCGTGAACTCATTGCGGATCTGATCCCGCAACAGTTCGAGGAACGGTGAGGATGCGCGCGCATGGAGATCGGTGGTAGCCACATCGAAAAGCCTAGTGCGTCAGGGGGTCCCTGTGGCCGGGTCGGGCAAGAGGTCTGCGGGAACCTGTTGACCGGTGCGGAGAGCCTCGAACAGCCGCGCCGAGGCATCCTCATCCCACGTGACGATGTCCCCCGCCCAGTTCGAGGAAAACGAGCCGATAGGCATGGTCAGGTTCTGCACGGAACCTGCTAGGGCCAGACCCAATTGCGCCAAATTCCAGCTGTGATCGCCCTGCGCGATGGTGATGGCGTCGGCGGTGGATGTGGCGAGCGGATACCAGCGGAACGGGTTGGCCCATACCGCCGGACTGCTGACTCGGTGAAGCAGTGCGGACATGAACGCCCGCTGGTGTGTCATGCGATCCAAATCGGCGCGTGGTGTGGCCCGGCTACGTACGTATCCAAGTGCGTTGGGTCCGTTGAGTGTCTGACACTCGGGCGCCAGGTTGATTCCGGCCAGCGGATCGTCGATCGGCTCGTCGAGGCAGATCGCGACGCCGCCGATGGCGTCGACCACCGAGGCGAATCCACTGAATCCGATTTCCGCGTAGTGGTCGATGCGCAGTCCGGTGGCCTGTTCGACGGTTTGCGTGAGTAACGCCGGCCCGCCCAGTGTGAATGCGGCGTTGATCTTGTCGCTTCCGTAGCCGGGGATGGGGACGTACGAATCACGTGGGAGGGACACCATGGTGGCCGACCCGCCGTCGTAGAACGCGGGTATGTGCACCAGCAGGATGGTGTCGGTGCGGCCATCTCCGGTGTCGCCGCCGGTAGCGAGTTCCGCTTCCTGTTCCGGGCTGAGGGCCTGGCGGCTATCCGAGCCGACCAGAAGCCAATTGGTCCCACTGCCGGTTGAGGGGCGTTCCGGATAGTCGGTGAGTGCGTCCACCCGGTGTATCCGTCCGTCGATCCAGAACGCTGCGCCGATGACGGTGCAGAACCCAAGGAGGACAAGGGTCGTCGCGAGCAGAAAAGTGCGTCGTATCCAGGCACCCCACCGCCGTTTCCGTCGTGGACGTGATGGTGGCGGTGGCGGTGTGCCTGGTGGCGCCGAACGACGCGGTTGCCGATCGCGGGAAGAGGGTCTCGGTGGCGATGGTCGTTCGCGGCGTGGCGGCGGGGGACTCTGCCGACGCGGCGGATTAGCGCGCGCCGGGGGAGGTGGCTGGTGCGGAGGACGACGGATGACCGCGCTGTCCTCCCGGTTCTCCCGTTGATGGGGGCGCCGCCCACGGAAGGGGATGGTGGGCTCGGTCATCGTGCGCATCCCATGAGATGAGGCTAATGGAGCCAGACCAGGTGATCGCGGAGCAACGCGAACCCGACGAAGGCAACGGTGTCGATCACGCCATGGGCGACGACCAGCGGCCATAGTCGTCCGGTGCGGTGCCAGACGTATCCGAACACCAGACCCATGACCAGGTTTCCGATACCGGCCGAGACACCTTGATAGAGGTGGTAGCAACCGCGTAGTAGCGCCGAGGACGCGATGGCGGCGGTCGTTCCGTACCCCAGTTGCCGCAGCCGTGTCTGTAGGTAGGCGACGACGACGACTTCTTCTGCCCACCCATTCGCGAACGCGGACAGCACCAGCACCGGCAGTCGCCACCAGGTGTCATCGAGGGAGGCGGGAATGACCTGAACACTCAGGCCCATCCAGCGCGCGCCGACATACAGCGCCAGGCCCGGCAGCCCGATCAGCGCCGCCAATCCGAGTGCACCCAGGCCGTCGGGCCGCCAGCGCCACCGGCCGAGCCCGATCGAGGACAGACTGAAACCGCTGCGCCACAACAGATACACCGCAAGTGCTCCCCAGGCCGTCAACCGTGTGATCGATACCAGGTTCAATCCCAGGTCTATCAGGCTGAGCTCGGCGCGACGGGGATTGAGGGCGACGGTCTGGCCGGCAAGCCCGGCCAGGACGGCAGACGTGAACTGCAGGAGGGCGCTAACCGCGCTCATCCCGAAGCTGATGGCGAGCACGATCCCGATCTCGATGCGGATGGTGCGCGGTGTCATGTCCGATGAGCCACACGCGCGAAGAGGTGAAGACTCCGATTCGGCCACGGCGCCCATTGTGGCTGGTATTGGTGGAAGAGTGTCCGATGTGGTGAGCACTATGCGCTGTGTGACATCGCCCGATGGGGTTCGGCTGAGCCTGACCGTGTCCGGCGAGGGGCCACCGCTCGTGATGGTTCACGGCGCGATGGATTCGGCGGCGACCTGGCTCGATGTCGCCGCAGAGCTGCGACGCGACTTCACGTGCTTTCTCGTCGACCGGCGTGGTCATGGTGCGAGTACGGACGCAGGGGAACACAGCCTGGCGCGCGAGGCGGACGATGTCATCGCGGTGGCCGCGGAAGCGGGACCCGATGCGGTGATACTCGGCCATTCGTTCGGCGCTGTCGTCGTGCTCGAGGCGGTGCGTCGCGGACTAGATGTGGCGGCCGTCGTCTTGTACGAGCCACCGCTTCCGGTGTCGGACGGTGTGGCTACGGCGAATCGGGAAGGGAGCGCGGCGGTTCGAGCACGTTCGGCGACCGTGTCACGGGAGTTCCAGGCGTTGGATCATTGCGTCGCGGTGCTCGATGAGTACACCCATGCGGTCATCCCGATGCTGCTACTCGAAGGGGCGAACTCGCCGCTGCAGTTCCGTGAGCCGGTCGGGTACCTGGCGCGCCGGGTGGCCGGTGTGCGAGTCAAAGAGCTTGTCGGGCAAGGTCATTTCGCGCATCGCGAGGCCCCCGCGATGTTCGCCGGAGTGTTGCGAGAACTGTTGCTGGGTTAGATCTTGCGGGCGCGCAGTCCGTTGAGAAACGGGCAGCCGGCCAGGATGCGCAGTGCTTGGCTCAGACCGGCGGTGTCGTTGACGGGTTCGTTGAACGGCAGTCTCACGTCGTGGTCGCCCGCCGCGCCTTCTACGCGAAGTTGGATGCCGTAGCGGTCGATACCGAGCAGCCGCACCTCACCGTGTTGCAGGTTCAGGGGAAGGCGCCGCGCCAGTCGTTCGACGAGATCGCGGTGGTCCTGGTCGATATGTGACAACCAACCGGCCTCGAGTGCGCAGAAGGGGTCGGGACGCGCACCGAGCAGTGCGGAGACGTCGACGGATTCGGCTCCCGTTGAGTCGGCGACGACGACGGACTCCACGCTCAGGCACAGCAGTACCGAGCCGGGCTCTGTGCGCAACCGCATATCGGTGCGGATGTCCAGGAGCGCCGGGTTGGGTATACGGCTGGCGATCACGTCGACGATGCCGCGGGCCTCCCGATCGGAGGCGGCCACCACGTTGCCGCGCACCCAGACCAGTGATCGCACCGGCTCACGCACGGGAAGCGGCGCTTGGTCGGTCAGCTCCAAGAGGGCGGGCATTCCCGATTGGCCGGCCGCGACAACGGTGGCGGCGATGGCGCTATCCGAGGGGACCGCGACGGCGAAGGTGCCGTCGTCGAACAGATGGTGCAGCGAGGTTCCGACCACATCGGCTCCGGCGATGGCGAGAGTTGAGCTCGCGGCCCGTGCGCAAGCCGAACGGACACGCTCGGCGGTGGTAGGCGGTGCTGCGGTCATGGTGACCCTTCCTGTTCAAACCCTGGAGAACCCGACGAACTGAGGTAAGCCTAAGTTAACAACGGACCGTGGAGAGTGCAAGGGACACCTGTGCTGTCGCCTGTGTCGGGGGTTCGCCCGGCGGTGGAACGCCTAAGGTTTGAAGTGTGCAGCGCATCACGTATTTGGGGCCGGAAGGCACGTTCTCCGAGGCCGCGCTGACCACGCTGCGGACGACGGGACGGATTCCCGGCTCGCCGGAGGTGGAGCCGGTCTCGGTTGCCAGCGCCCGCGAGGCGTTGGTGCAGGTACAGAAGGGGGACGCGACCTACGCCTGCGTTCCGATCGAAAGTTCGCTCGAGGGCCCGGTGGTGCCGACTCTGGATACCTTGGCCGTGGGCACTCCGCTGCAGATCTTCGCCGAGACGGTGTTGCCGGTGTCCTTCACCATCGCGGTGCGACCGGGTACGTCCGCGGAGGATGTGAAGACCGTCGCCGGTTTCCCGATCGCCGCCGCGCAGGTGCGGGAGTGGCTGGCGGCCAATCTGCCGAATGCCGAGCTGATCGCCGCCAACTCAAATGCCGCGGCGGCCGAGGATGTGAAGGCGCTGCGGGCGGACGCAGGCGTATGCACGGAATGGGCCGCGCAGCGACTGGGGCTGGATGCCCTGGCCAGCGGCGTCGTAGATGAGGCCCACGCGCACACGCGCTTCGTGCTGGTGGGGCAACCTGGGCCGCCGCCCGCGGCGACCGGCTCGGATCGCACCTCGGTGGTGCTCGGGCTGGGGAACGTGCCCGGTGCACTCGCGACCGCGATGAATGAGTTCGCGATCCGGGATATCGACCTCACCCGCATCGAGTCCCGACCGACCCGTACCGGCCTGGGTACCTACAGGTTTTTTCTGGACTGCGCCGGCCATATCGACGACGTCGCCGTCGGCGAGGCACTCAAGGGACTGCATCGTCGTTGTGCGGATGTGCGGTATTTGGGATCGTGGCCAAGAGGAATCGAAGCGCCCGGCGGCGCCAACCCGCCGGTGTTGGACGAGGCGTCGGGATGGCTCGCCGAGACACGGGAAGGGAAGCTGCGATGAGCGGGCGTCTTGTCCTGGTCCGGCACGGGCAGTCGTATGGAAACGTCGAACGCAGGCTGGACACCAAACCACCGGGTGCGGCGCTGACCGAACTGGGATTGCAGCAGGCGCGCCTGTTCGCCAAGCAGTACGAGGATCATGCGCCCGCGGTACTGGTGCATTCGGTGGCGCTGCGCGCCACGCAAACCGCCGCCGAGATCGCAGGACATCTCGGTGTGGAGGCGCTTCAGCTCGACGGTCTGCATGAGGTGCAGGCCGGAGAGCTGGAGGACCACACCGGGCTGGAGTCGTTCGAGATTTTCGACCGCATATATGAGCGTTGGCATTTCGGCGATTTCGGCACCGCGTTGCCCGGTGGTGAATCCGCGCAAGACGTGTTCGACAGGTACCTGCCGGTGGTCGCTGAGCTCCGGTTGCGGCACTTGGAAAACGACGCGTCGACCGGTGACGTGGTGGTGGTGAGCCATGGGGCGGCGATCCGTCTGGTGGCGGCCGCGCTCGCCGGAGTGGATCCGGGCTTCGCGGTGAACCATCACCTGCGCAATGCGGAAGCGGTTGTGCTGGCACCGATTACCGACGGACGGTGGAGCTGCGTGCATTGGGGCGAGGTGGCCGCGCCCTTCCCGCATCAGGAGGCCGCCAGCGCCGAGGAGCTGGCGCAGTCGGCCGACCCGATGGGCTAGACCGCCAGCGGAATTTCGCCCTCGCAATCGCATTGTGCAGCAATGCAATCGATAACCAGGCTGTGTCGAAGTAGATAGAGTCCGTCGCATTCGCGGTCTGTGCACTCGGCATGTCGCGAGGAATGCACGATCAATGTGCCGTGGCAGTGGTCGATATCTCGGATGCAATCACGGCAGGCCACACCGCAGCTGATGGCGTGCCGCCACTCCGGTGACTTCTTCATACAAGTGTTGTAACACCGTATGCCGACGAGCCGTCGTAACCGAGCGGGAAGAGTGACCCCCTTTTCTCATTGGTATTGCAATGCAATCTGAATATCAATACAATCTCTACAACTTGGACATGCACGTCCAATCGCGATTCAGAGGAGTTGGACTATGGGCAGCCTGCGCGACGATCCGAGATACGTGGGAACGGTTCAAGAACGCCGCAGGCGTGACCGGCGATATGACTTCCTGTTGAAGCTGCATGGCAAGAACGGCGAGAGAGCGCTGCAGATCGCCGAGGCGCCCCGCAAGGACGACGGCTACTTCGGGCTCGACTCGCTCAGCTTCAAGGTCTACGAGAACGTGATGGTCGCCGGGATGGGCGCGCTGTCGGGGCTGTTCATCTCGGTGCTCGACCCTGATGGAGCCTACGGCGTCGGTCAGCACACCACCTACTACTACGACACGGTAGGCCGGATTCGGCGCAGTCTGCTGTTCTTTGCCGGTGCTGTCGCGGGTGACACCGACGCGGCAGTCAAGGTTGGCCGCGATCTGTTCCGCAAGCACTCGCACATCAATGGTGATGTGCCCTCCACCGGAGAGGCATTCCGTGCGAATCATGTTGAGACACTGAAGTTCACGTATGTGGTCGGCTGGCCGCATCTGTGGCGTGCGTACAAGAAGTTCGGCGATCCGAATGCGACGTACCAGGACGAGTGCCAGTTCTACAAAGAGCAGGTACGGGTGTGTGAGCTGATGGGCATGCCGGCAGGTGAACTGCCGGCCACCCCGGAGGCGGTCGAGGCCTGGGTTCAGAATGCGGAGAAGAATCTGATGGCGTTCACCCGGCCGGCCCAGGAACTCACCGACTTCATGACCCACACTCCGATGACACCGCTGTATCCCAACGCGATTATCGGCCCGGGAATCAAGCTGGCGATCTGGGCCGCGATCCCATTGCTCACGCCCTATGTCCGGGAGATCTGTGGACTGACCACCATGCGGATCCGGCCTGCCATCGGAACCGTTGCGATCAAGGGTGCGGTACTCGCGCTACGCAATCCGATTATCGAACGGCTGATCCTGCCCTGGTTCGGATACGAGATGTGGGGATACATGCACAATGCGATTCGGCATGCGCCGGATACCGGACCGGTGCCGTTCGATCACACCGTGGGCTTGACACTGCAGCAGGGCAAGGGCGGAACGTTGGGGGAGAGTGCTTGCCCGATGCACGCGCTGGCCGCGGCGCAGCGGGTCGGAGCATCGGTATGACGCGCATCGACATCATGGCCAACGAGCGACTCCTCGATGATCGCCATCACCTGCATGAGTTCCAGGAGCTGTGGGCTGACGGTCCGGTGGCGTTCGTCTTCCTGCGGCAGTTCGGTAGTGCGTTCGCGGTTCGGCAGGCCCAGTCGCTGAACAGGTACTACGACGAAATCGTTTCAGCTGGAGCGAAAGTCGTCTTTATCGGATTGGGAACGTCCATTCAGGGCTACACCTTCCGTAAGCGCACCGCCACGCGTTTCCTGGTGCTGACGACTCATGACCGGACGCTCTACCGGACGATGGGGCTTTGGCGGTCTCGAGGGGGAACGATCGCACCCTCGAACCTCGAAAGGTGGATCAGGCTCATATACGAGGGCGTGTATCCGTACCAGCGCACGGGCGACCCGTATCAATTGGGTGGCGCCTTCGTCGCGACGGCAGGAGGTCGCGAAGTGACCTGGGACTTCCGGGCACACAAGGCCTCGGACATCGCCCCGGCAGGCGAGATCGCCACGGCGCTCCTTCAGGCCGCGTTGCCTAGCGCTGTCGGCACAGCGCCTTAGCGCCGAGGTCGGTTCGTGTCTCGAGCAACGATCGTCGAGTCGGCCACAGTAGATCGATATACTGCGAGCCGACCGGCTCAAGCCGGGAGACGGAAAGCGCGCGAGAGGGCGCGGGGACTAGCGATCGGGGTATCGATGCCGAGGGCGTTAACCCGCGAGGAACTGCAAGCGCAGACGCGGGAAATCGTGCTCGTCGCCGCCGAGAAAGTCTTTCTGCAAAAGGGTTTTCACGCGACGACGGTCGCGCAGATCGCTGCCGAGGCGGGCCGTACCCAAGGCTCGATCTATAGCAATTTCGAGAGTAAAGACGCGTTGTGTCAACAACTTCTGCAGATCCACTACGAAGGGTGGCTGACTCAGGTCGCGTTGGCGGTCATGGCCAAGGAGGGCGCGGCGGACAAACTCGACATCGTCGAGACCAAGTGGCGTGTACTCAGTGGTGAGACCGACTGGATCGGGCTGACGGCGGAGTATCTACTCGCGGTCCGGCATGATCCAGAACAGGCTCAACTGATTCGCGAGAATGTCACCGGCTTGCAGGCGGGGGTCAAGGCGGTGTTCGCGGGCCAGCTTGAAGCCGACGGCATCGCGGCACTGGAGCATCCGATCCTTGACGATGCGGTGGCGGCAATTGTCGCCACCGGAATGGGGTTGGTGGTCAACCACACGCTGGGTCTCGTCGAGCCCGATCAGTCAACCAGCGTGTTCATGCAGACCCTCGCGACGTGGCGAGATCGGCTGAGCTCTCCCGGCTAGCGTCGGTGAACTCGTAGTCGGTGAACGGGAAATATCTGTTCTGCAAGCGCATCTCGGTGTTGGTCGAGGGACGATACGCGGCGGCATCGCCTTGATAGTTGATGTAGTACGTGTTCGAGCCGGCGCACAGCGGCGTGGGCAGGTGGCTCTTTGCGGCGCGCGAAAGCATCTGCTGCCAGTACTTGTCGTGAGGCTCTTGGCGCACCTCGCAACGGGTGGCTCCACGCCGGCGGGTTTCTTTGATGGCCCGAACGGCGTGCGCAACCGTCGATTCCAACAGGACCAAATACGAGCCGGGTGAGTATGCCCAGGGGCCGATCAGCATGTACGCGTTGGGCCATCCCGGGATGGTCACTCCCTGGTAGGCCTGGTAGCGGTTCTCATCCCACCATGAATTGAGGTCGACCCCGTCGCGCCCCAGACACGGAAACGGTGGCGTCGCGCCCTTTTCCATGACCTTGAAGCCGGTGGCGCACACCAGAACGTCGATTTCGTGCTCGGCCCCGTCGGCGGTGATGACGGAGTTCTCAGTGATGCGTTCGATGGGGTCGGTCACCAGATCGACGTTGGGCTTGGTAAACGTCGTAAACCACTCGTTGTGCATGGATGGCCGCTTGCAACCGAACGCGTAAGTGGGCGTGAGCTTCTTGCGCAGCTCGGGATCATTGGGCAATTGAGTTCGCATCCATCCCCGCAGTGCCAGCCCCACACCGTTCAACAATGTCTTGTAGAGACGTTCGCCGAGCAGCTGCCCGCCCAGGAGCGCGCCGCCGAGGCCCAGCTCGACGAGCACCATGCCGGCACCGCGCAAGGGCGCCCGCAGCAGACGATTACCGAAGATGAAACGGCTGACGGGCCCGGTTGCGAAGTCGAACTTGGGTGCGACCCAGATCGCGGTGCGCTGGAACACCGTCAGGTGATCGACCTGATCGGCGATCGCCGGAACCAATTGCAGCGCCGTGGCGCCCGTTCCGATAACGGCTACCCGCTTGCCGGTCAGGTCGTAGTCGTGGTCCCACGCCGTGGTGTGCTGGAGCTTGCCGGCGAAGGTGTCGATGCCGGGGATGTTGGGTAGGTTGGGCACTTCCAGCCCGCCGATCCCGACGATCACGTGGCGGGCCGTGATCTCACCGCTATCGGTCTCCACGTGCCAGATATCGGTGGTCTCATCAAATCTTCCACCGAGCACCGTGGTGCTGAGCCGAAGCTTGTCGCGCAAGCCGTGCCCGTCGACCACGTCCTCGGCGTACTGCTGGAGCTCTTCGCCGGGAGCGAAGAGCCGGCTCCAGTTCCCGTTCTGGGCAAAGGAATAGCTGTAGATGAAGGACGGAATATCCACCGCCACACCGGGATACTTGTTGATGAACCACGTTCCGCCGACGGAGGGGTGTTTATCGACGATCACGAAATCGTCGATGCCCTCTTTGCGTAACCTGACGCCCGCGGCTATACCACCGAATCCGGCGCCGACGACAAGAACCTCGTACTGGGGAGTGGGCGTGTTCACGATGTGCCTGCCTTGGAGTTGGTCGGATTGGTGATCTGGCCGATGAAGTACGCCATGTCGTCAACGGCGGCGCGGGCGTCGGGCAAGATGTCGGCGGCGATCTGGAAGTCGTGCACGGCGTGATCCCAGATCTGGACCGTGCACGGCACGGTGGCCTCGGCGCAGCGGCGGGCCAATTGTTCGACGTCCACCAGCAGTACTTCGAGTGACCCCACCTGGATGAAAGCTTGTGGCATGCCTGTGAAATCGTGGTTCACCGATGACCAGGCCGGGTCCAATTCGCCCTCGGGGGCCATACCCAGTTGGCCCGGCACCGAGAGAATGAGGCCGGACAGCATGGCGTCACGGGCCTCGTTCGGATGAGCCTTCTTGCCCGAACAATCGAGATTCGCCCACGGGGAGATGGCGGCGATGGCACCGGGCACGGGTAACCCGAGATCTCGAGCCGCGAGAGCCGCGCTGAACGCCAGTCCTCCTCCGGCTGAATCCCCGGCGAACACAATTTTGTCGGCGGTGTATCCCTGGTCGAGCAGATATCGGTAGGCGGTCATGGCGTCGGCGACGGACTCGGTGATGTGCGCGAGCGGGAGCTGGCGATAGTCGACCGCGAGTAGTCGCGTTGCTGCCGTGCGCGCGAGGCGTGCCGTCATGCGCCGGTGACTGTGCAGACCGCCCAGAATGAAGGCGCCGCCATGGAAATACAGGACAGCGCCCTCCGCCGCATTCTCCGGATCGGGAAGGTCCTTATGCCACAACCATTCCGCACGGAAGTGCGGGAACGTCACGAGGCGCCGCCGGGTGCCGCGACTCGGGCGCAACGGGTAGGCCGCCACCTCGACGAAGTTGGTGGCCCGGAATCCGCGCGTCCTCAACGAGGGGAAACGTATGACGAGTCTTGCAAGAGCCTCCAGTGGCGCTCGCAGCAGAACGCGTGCCACCGCGTGGGAAAACCTTTGCAGTGCTGAGCCACTCCCTAGCATCTCGATCGTGACGGTGCCACCCTGTGTGGCAATGGGTATCGGAGCGTTCATGTGAGCACCTCTGCGACCTGCTTCTCGTAGGCGTATTCGTAGTCGTCGAGCGGGAACTTGCGTGTGCTGCGCCGCGCCTCGAAGAACCCTGCTGGCCGCAGATAGGTGCTGTCGCCCTGAGAGTTCCGGTAATACGTGGGAATATGTCCGTTCAGCTCGGCAAGGTAGTAGCGCATCGCTTCCGATCGCCTGCGGACAATGCGATGGTATGCATCGGCGACCTCCTTACGTACCTCGCAGGAATGCGCTCCGCGCCTGTTGGCTTCGACGATGGCGCGCACCGCGTGATCGGACGTCATTTCCATAAACGCGTGCCAGCCCGATCCGGTCCATGAATACGGCCCGCAGAGCGTCCACCGATTCGGTAGGCCATGCACGGCAACGCTCTCGTAGGCCTGCAGCCCGTGTTCGGTGTAATACGCGGCCAGGTCAAACCCGTTGCGGCCCCGAACGGCTCCGGGCTGGTAGGTCTCCGGGTCCGAGAACACCTCATATCCGGTGGCCAGGATCAGCACATCGAACCGGTGCTCGATGCCATCGCGCGTCCGGACCCCATCGGTGGTGATTCTCTCGATCGATTCGGTGATCAGTGCGACGTTGTCTCGGTTGTATGCCCGCAGATAGCCGTTGGAAATGGTGGGGCGTTTCGCGAGCGGGCCAAAGTCCGGTGTCAGCTTCTCGCCGGTGGACTGATCGTCGACTATCCAGCGGATGTAGCGGCGGTAGGCGGCAATGCATGTCGCATCGAACCTGTCCATCACGGGGCGTGAGTATCGGAACGGCGCCTTGCTCAGGGTGCGGAGCAAGACGTCGGCCAGCACCAGCACGGCGCCGTTGAGCGCCGGCTGCACGCCAGGCGCCGCGTACACCCGGCGCAGGATCGGCCCCAACGTGAGGTCCGGCTTGGGCAGCGACCAGACCGGTGTGCGCTGGAAGACAGTGAGCTGCGATACCTGCGGAGCGATGGTGGGGATGATCTGCACCGCACTGGCACCGGTGCCGATGATGCCGACACTCTTTGCCGTCATGTCGTACGCGTGGTCCCAGTCGGTCGGCCGCTGCACCTTGCCGCCGAAAGACTCTGCTCCCGCGATGCCGACATCGGCTTTGGGGCGTACGAAGGCGCCGACGGCGCTGATCACGAAGCGTGCGGTGATGACCGAACCGTCGCTGGTAAGCAAGTTCCAGAATCCGGTGTCGTCCCACTCCTCTCGTTCGACGTTGGTGTTGAAGCGGACGCGTTCATAGACACCGGAGCGTCGTGCGACGTCGACGTGATACTGCTTGACTTCGTCGCCTTTGGGAAAGAGCCTGCTCCACTGAGAGTTCCGTGCGAAGGAGTACTGGTAGGCAAAGGACGGAACGTCCACTCCCAGGCCCGGATAGTGGTTTTCATGCCAGCTGCCCCCGACGTCGTCGGCGCGCTCTAGCAGCACGATGTTGTCGATTCCGGCCTGTAACAGCTTGACCCCGGCCGCGATACCGCCGGGCCCCGCGCCAATGACCGCGACGTCGAATTCCGGTTGTGGTGCGTTCATCGTCCGACCCGATTCAGGAGGGGCTGCAGCCGGGACATCAGGCTGTCGGCCAATTCGAATGATCCGATGCCCGTGAGGACTCGGCTGAGGCTCGGCGACAACCGATAAAGGCCGTAGATGAACCACGATTCGGGATTGACAGGGACGACGGCCCAGTTGTGTCGCACCGATCTCTCGATGGCGCGTGCCACCTTCTCCGGGCCCGCGTAGCTGATCGATTGGATCTTGCCGGCCTGTGCGTACCACTGCGTTTGGTCGTCGTCGCTGATTCCGGCGCGATGCCCATTGGCGATCAGATTGGTGTTGATGACGCCGGGGCATATTGCGGTGACCCCGATTTCGTATCGGCGCAGTTCGACTCGCAACGCTTGCGATGCCATCAGCACGGCTGCCTTGGCGGTGCCGTACGCAGGAATCATTTTGTGCGGCAGGAAGGCCGCCCCCGAAGCGATGTTGACGATGTGTCCACGAACCCCTGCGTCGATCATCTGTTGGCCAAAGATCCGGGATCCGTAGATGACACTCATCAAATCGATGTCCATGGTGCGCTGCCACTGTTGCGCGGTCATGTCGACAAACCCGCCCCAGTCCATGATTCCGGCGTTGTTGACGAGCAGGCTGGGCGCACCGAACTCGGAGTCGACCCACTTGCCGAACGTCTCCCACTGCTGCTCATCCGCGACGTCCAGTTGATACGCGATCGCCGTACCGCCGCTGGTGGCGATCTCACCCGCCGCGGCCTCCGCAGTGTCGAGATCAATATCCGCCAGGATCACCCGGTCTCCCTGAGAAGCGAAGAGGCGCGCGGTTTCTCGTCCGATACCGGAGCCGGCGCCGGTCACTATTGCGGTCTTCATCGATTTCCTCCGATACCCAGGGTGGTCAGCGCACGAGCGCCCAGATCGACGACACGATCGGCCAGCGACATCCGGGCCAGACCTAGCAGCCCGCGCGTTAGGCCAGGAGACAGCCGGTACAGGTACCAGCCGAACCACGCCTCTAGACCGACAGGCACAGTGGACAGATTCCATCGCATGGAGCGTTCGACGGCCGCGGCGACGTGGTCGGGGGATCGGCCGAGGAAGTGTTGTCCGCGGCTCAGCTTGTCGGTCCACGTTGTGCCCGTGGGACTGTCGACGCCGCTACGCGTGCCGTTCGCAGACAGGTTCGTGTCGATAAGGCCGGGGCAGATCGCGCTGACACCGATGCCGCGGCGCCCGAATTCGGCGCGCAGCGCCTGCGTGCCGAACCAAGCCCCTTGTTTGGCAACAACATATGACGGCGCCAAGGGTGACGGCATGAATGCCCCGACCGAACAGATATTGGCAATGTGGCCCCTCGCACCTGCGTCGACCATGCGCTGCACGAACAGCCGCGACCCGACGAGCGGACTCATCATGTTGATCGAGATCATTCGCCGCCAGTCCGCGCCCGTCTGCTCCAGAAATCCGCCGGCGATGAGGATTCCCGCGTTGTTCACCAGCAGGTCGGGGATCCCGTATTGCTCGCATACCCAGTCGGTGAACTGCCCCCAATCGGATAGATCGGCGACATCCAGGCGGCGGAAGACGGCGTGTCCGCCGTCCCCTGCGATGTGGTCGACCGTCTCGGCTCCCGTCGTCTCATTGATGTCGGAAACCACGACCGTCCAGCCCTTACGGCCGAATCGCTCGGCCGTCGCCCGGCCTATGCCGCTGCCCGCCCCGGTGATAACGGCTACCGGCATGACGAACACCTCCGGGATGCCGTAGATCGGAACGATGCTTCAACCATGCGCGGACCTCTCCTCGTCGAGAACCTTCATTCAGATAATATGATTATCTGAATGAAGGCGCAATGCCTGTCGTCGGGAAGGCATGGAAACGTTCCGCGAAAGCGGGGTTGCTCGAGTATCGGCGAGGCGGCCGTCCAGGAAAATTAGCTGGAGGCGTTCGGTGACTGCCGCAGATCGGCAATCCACAGCCGCAATGTGCGCGTCAACAGATCAACGTACTGTGCGTCGTCGATGGTCCCGAGCGTGCGGCCCAAGGCCAATCCTGCGGCGGTTGCGAGGACCGCGGTAAGGGCGGCGTCGCGTTCGTCATCGGAGGTGGTGTCGGGGAGGGCGCTGGCCAGCGCCGCGCCGAGAAGGTTGCGCCCCATCGCGATGTGACCCTGCGAGACCGCCAACTGCGCCTGATCCTTGTGGATGGCGAGCGCATACTCGGCCGCCAGTGCTACCAGGCCCTCATCGCCGCTTAACGCTGCGGACCAGTGCGCGAGCTGAGTGATCTGGTCGTCGATGGAGGACGCCGACTGGATGAGCTTTCCGGCAACCTCGGAGAAGGTTCGCATGTAGCAGCGCAGCAGCACCTCTGCGCAGAGATTCTCCTTGCTGGAGAAATTCGAGTAGATCGCTCCGACGGTGCGGCCGGCGGCATCGGCGATCTTGGTGACCGTTGTCCCACCCAGCCCGTTGGCGAGGAACAGTTCCTCAGCCGCATCGAGGAGTTCTTCCCGGGTGCGTTGCTGAGACTCTGCGCGGCTGATCCGCTGTCGCTGGCCGGACACCGCCACCTCCTCGAGTCTTGCACTGGAACCGACTGGTCAGCCACTCGGATTGGCCGACTTCATATATTGCCATTATGCCAATCTCGGCGTCCAGTCACGGACTGAAGACGCCCATCTCACGTGTGCTGCCGTGCGCGCATGGAACGGATGCTCAACAGACAAACCCCGTTCCCGATCCGTTCACTTGCCGTAAATGAGGTCATCTTAAAAATCATGCATACCCCAAAGGGGTACCAGGTATTAGTCCCGGACTTGCCGGGATGGACCGTGTTGGACAACTGAGAGGCACCGCCGCCACCATGCTGAAAAGTCTTGCCGTCTTGACCACCGCATGTGTGCTCGGTGCGGTCGCACCCGTGGCCCTGGCGGATCCGCCGGGCGGTGAGCCATTGCCGGACGCGGCGGCCGCCGATTCGGTACCGGTCCCGCCTGCCGTCAATGACGGTGCCGTCGCGTCGGCGGAGCCGGGCACCCTGCGGACGAGGGAGGGCTGGATTCTGGCGGTCGCGGCCAAGGACGAGGTCCAATTACCCGTCGCACCACTGACCACCGCCCTGTCCTCGCGCGAGTACTTGGTCAGTGGAACGTTCCTTGGCGCCATCCAGGGGTCCGGAACCACCAAGCTGACAGACGGTGTCCTGGAGGCTGGGTACCAAATCGGTTGTGGGATAAGCGCTGCCGAGGTCGACTTGAGATTCGGTGGCGGCATCACACCTCAGATCAGTCCTGCTGGGGTGCCGAGCATCGGAGGTAACGTTTTCGCGCAGGTCCGCCCCACCCTCAAACCGGGCACCGCGACCATCATCCCGGTCACCAAGATGGCATTCGAGGGAGACACCGCCCGCGTCAGCATTACCGCATTCCGCATCAAGATCGACAGCTGCGTGGGTCAGTCCTTCATCCGCTCCTATGCGATCTTGACGAGCTCGACCGAGGACACGCAGGACGTGATCACCTACATGGGCGTCACCAAGGCTGTCTGACCGCTCGAAGCACCCAAATCTCAACTCGCTCTGTCGTATCCAGCTCTGAGAGGCGTCGATGACCATGTTTAAGACTCTTGCCACCCTGACAGCCGCGTGTCTACTCACGGGAGGGGCGCCGTTGGCGTCGGCTGAGCCCGGCCCTTCCCCACTGCCGTTGCCCGCCGCGGCGGAGAACCCGCCGCGGCCC
>MAFD01000052.1:0-23604 GCA_002013775.1 Mycobacterium sp. D16R18 | reverse complement strand
GGGTCACCGCGGCCGCGGCCGCCTACATGGCAGCCACCGTTGAACACGCCAACCTCGACGAACAGTCCGTCGAGATCCTCGGCGAGTACCTCACCGTCAGCGCTGTCGCATCCTGGCTGATCAAACAAGACGACGGCGACACCATCACCGTCAAGCTCGGACGGATCGACCCGAGTCACATCCGAGGACTAGCAGTCGGAGACCGTGTCCGCATCAACGCCATCATGAAAATCGAAACCACACCCGGCGGCAACATGAAAACGACCTATACCGCCGAAGCCGTGACAAAACTCGGTCAATCAGAAACCTAAGAAAATCTTGGGCAGTACCAACCACCTAGATCATTTCGGCTGGCGCAACCGCCAGAGACGTTGGCAGACAACGGCCGCCCCACTGACTCTCTGGTCCGCCATCAGCTAAAGCGCAACACGCACATCCCTTAGCCATCTGGAACCGTCGGCGGGCGAGGGACACCGGCCGGGGTGGACAGAACGGATTTCCGGGCGGCGGCAGTGCGCCCTGAACGAGGCGTTCGGCGGCTGCGGCGAATCCATGGACTGCTAGTGCTCGGCGAGCATGACTGGCCTATAGTTGTCATGCTTTTCTGGTAGTATTTCTCATATAAAGCATGCTTTTTGTGAGGAGTTGCGATGACCGCCCTGCATAGCGATATTGATGAAGCCCTGGCCAAAGGTCTTGCGGCGCAAGGGTGGATAAAGAGTTCAGGCGGTGGCCTCATGGCCGGGGACGCTGCAACGGATCGGGTCATCGATCTTCCTGCGCTCCGCAACGAACTGATCAACTCTCTTGGGCTGCGCCAGGAAAGGGGGATTGTTCACGCGGTCAGCGGAACGTGGCCCAACACGCGCTATTCGGCGGACTCGGCTATGGGAAGATTGCTCGACGGTGCGCCAGAGGTGCGCGAAGAGGTGCGGCTAGTCTCTGAGTGGCATTCGGGCAACACCCAGCTGCCGTGAGCCTGACCCCGCGCCGCACTGTGCGAATTCCCGACTACGAATGGCGGGCTGGGCATTCGAAGGCCCAAGGCGAGGGCGACAATTTGACCAATGTGATCCGGCGTTTATTGCGTGGGTATCTCAGCGGTTCGACCATTGAATACCTTGCCACGCCAATTGATCCGGCAATGGGTCAGCCGGTCAGCGGGATTACTGGGCGCTACAATGATGTTCGGCGTCTCTACCCGGCCAGGCATTGGTGTCTTGAAGAGCGTGATGTCTCGGGCTACCGGCCTGCGGCACGACGGTAGAACCTACTCGGATTGTATTTGGTGGGCGCTGCTGCATTCAGTGCTGCTACGTTAGTCGCTACGCTATGGCTGGTTGTTCTAGTCGCGAATCCCGAAGCTGCGGAAGCGAATCTGTTCATCGGGATCCGTCTCGCGCGCTAGCCGTTGGCCACGGGACATCGCGTGCGGCGGGGAACTGGCGGCGTAGCTCGCCGATAAGCAGGTGCGCTTCGTACAGGTCTTTTCGCAGCGCCATGAGATGCTGGCGTCGATGTCTGGCTGTCGCAGGCCTGGCGGGAGTGTTCCGGCCCCGGTGCTCGGTTTCGGCGATCGGCTGAGATACCATTATCTGTAGGGCTGCTAGGAGTGTGTCCGACTGTTCCCTATGTGGGTGGTGGGCGAGTACTTAACTGTGGGTAACAGTGTTATCTGTAGGGGTGTTCCCCATGAGGGCGTGGTGAGGAGCATGCAGACGCTTTTGCGGCGTAGCCGACACGCCAACACCTGGCGGGCCGATCCCTGTCCACTGCAGCATTAGCTTGTCGATCAGCGTCGAGGCCGTGTCCGCTGACGCTGTGCGGCTACATGGCGGGCCCGCGGGGCTTTGATGGTCATTTGACCGGTGTTAGGGCGGGCGGCTGCCATGTTCCGTCGATGGCGGCAGGCTTGGGCGCGTACAGGCGCATGGTGAGGGAAAACTTGCCGGAGGCGGGGATGGGAAGCCAGTTGCCTGCTGGGACGGTTGTTTCCGGGTCGGTGCTCTGGACGGCGATTTCGACCGAACCGTCCGGGCCGGGTGTTACCGGGATTTGATGGCCGACTGCGTAGATTTGCGCCGGGTTCGGCACGAAGAAGCTGTCGCTGCTGTAGGCGGTGATGGACCAGAATGCGTCGGCGGGGGGAAGCTGGCCGGGCTGAAAGCGGATACGGAAGCGCCGCGGTGCACCATTGCTACCCGCGTCACCGAAGATGCTCGGGTAGAGGGCGTCTTGAGGGAGGTTGGCTCCCAGCCCGTTCAGGGCGATGAAGGCGCGCTGTTTGTAGTCGGTGCCGTAGGTGCCGACATTGGTGGCGAACTCCCAGCCGTTCAGGTTCTTGGTTTGTGGGTTCTGATAGGCCGCGATGTCCTTCTGCGCGGCTGCCGCCGCGGCGTTCAGATCCGCGGGTGAGGCGTCGGCGGTGCCGCCCGGTTTGATGCCGATGGTGGCGAAACGGGCCATGGCCGGTGCGTCGGCGGTTGCGGCTGCATCGGTGGCCATCAGCTGGTTCATTTTGGCGAAGAAGGTTGGCCCGTCCATCGCGGCGACCGCTTTTACCGGGGGCACCGTATTTGGGTTGGTGGTGTGGATGCGGCTGACGGTGCCGTCCTGCTTGCCTGCGGTCCAGTCACTGAGCCGAACCAGTTTCAATTGCTGTTGCAGTGCTTGCACATTGGCGGTGTCGGCCTCGCCGTTAATCTGAATTCGCCCGATCAGCCAGGCGGTCGGCGTCGGCATCTGCAGCCGGGTGGCATTCTCGGGAATAGCACCCTTCCAGTTGGGGCCGGTGATCACGTAGGTGTGGGGCGCGGTGGTGGAAGTGCCGGCCGTAGTCTTGGGATCGATGCTGCTGGGATCGTGCACGGTGTTGGTCCATGCGTCCAGGATTTGCATGAGCCAGTAGCGCCCGCCATCCATGGAGGGGACCTGCAGCACCATCGGCTGGTCCTTGACATCGATCCACGCTTGCGAATACAGGGTATCCAGGTTCAACCGGACGACATCGCGATCGTTCGGGTTAGGCAGCACACCGTGATCGAAGGTGTTCACCGGAGCGGCCACCGCGCGGGTCGCGTCCATCAGGACCAACGGATACCCGAAGGTGTAGGCATCGGTGGCGATGGAGACAGCATCACCGGCGGCAGGTGGGTTCGAGGAATTCGTTGAGCTGACGTCCTTGGTTTGGCCGCAGCCGCCCGCCAACCCTGCCAAAATCACCGCAACGAGGCCGGTGAGCGCACGGCGGAAGACACGACCTCGGAGATCTGCGGGCCCTCCTTGCCTCGAATTCACATGCGACTCATGCAATTCCATGCCTCACCCTCCTGATTGCCGTGGTACAGCACGCAGCACACGCCCTCGTACTTGAAAGATCCTACGAGCCTTTCAGAGTTGACGTCGACGATTCTGCCCCGGCGGGAGATGAGGGCGACGAACAAGAGAGCGCACCAGCGGTGCTGGTGTGGCCGGTCGGCGGCTTCGAGCCGCTCCAGCGCGACACCGCGTCCCGACCGCGTCGCGGCCGTGGAGTTGGATGGTTCCCTCAAGGAGTCCGGTGTTATGGTTCGCCGGGATGCCTTGGGACTATTGGGTTCCCAAGCCCACGCGAAGACGTTGGCGGTTCTCGGCGGCGGGGTCGGGGTGCTCACCGGCGTGGCTGGTGTCTAACTCCACCCAGTGGATGCGTCCGGTGAAGGCGTTGTTCCCGGTTGGGTAGTCATCGGTGACCGTTGATCCGGCATCGCGGCCCACGTCGCAGGTTTCGTCGGCGGCGAAGATGATGGGTTCAGTCCGTTCGATCCGGCCGATGCCGACTTGAATGCTGTCCACGAGCAGACGCAGCTGACCGCCCTTGGCCAGTCCGCCGCCGTCGTAGGCGAAGTCGGCGACGATCTGGTGCTCGCCCGCAGTCAGGGCTGTGTCGGCGCAGACGTAGTAGCGCTGCAAGTTGTAGAAGTTGTAGCAGTACTTCAGAACTCCGTCGCGCACGTACAGACTCCAACCGCCGATCATGCCGCCCTGGGCGATGATGACTCCGTCGGCGCCGGCGTCGGGAACCTGCAGTTGGGCGGTAATGGTGTGCGACTTGTTCTTCAGATTGATCACGGAGTTTTCGTTGAGCCGGCCCATGCCTTCGTAGAGCCGTTGGCGGGTGCCGGTGATCAGTTGTGGGCGCCCGGCCAAATCGGGGTTGGCCCGTTCGGCGAACCGGTCATCGAGGGGCAGGACGTTGTGCTTGACGGCCTCGATGAGCCACAGTCGTTGCAGTGCATGCAGTTTGTCGGGGTGCTCGGCGGCGATATTGTGAGCTTGGGTCCAGTCGGTGCTGGTGTCGTAGAGCTCCCACACGTCGTCGTCGAAGGCGGGCAGCGGCACGTCGTCGCCGGTCTCCCACGGGGTGCGGTGTTTGGTCACCGCGGTCCAACCCTGGTGATAGATACCGCGGTTGCCCACCATTTCGAAGTACTGGGTCGCATGGCGTTCGGATGCGACGGCGTCGTCGAAGCTGTACAGCATGCTGGTGCCTTCCAGCGGGAGTTGTTGCACACCATGCACGTTCACTGGTTCAGGTAGCCCGGCTGCCTCCAGTACGGTGGCGGCGATGTCGATGACATGGGTGAACTGGTGTCGATGTTCACCCACGGCGGTGATCCTGGCCGGCCAGGACACGATGGCGCCGTTGCGGGTACCACCCCAGTGCGAGGCGACCTGCTTGGTCCACTGATACGGGGTGTTCATTGCGTGCGCCCAGCCCACCGCGTAGTGGTTGTAGGCCTGCGGGGTGCCGAACTTCTCGACGTGGGAGGCCATGAATTCGGGGGTTTCCAAGGCGCCGAAACCGGTCAGGGTCAGCATCTCGTTGAAGGTGCCCTGCAGCGACCCTTCGGCCGATGCCCCGTTATCGCCGATGATGTAATACACAAGCGTGTTGTCGGTGACGTCGAGTTCGTCGAGGCAATCAAGCACCCGCCCGATGTGGTGATCGGTGTGTTCCAAGAATCCGGCGTAGATCTCCATCTGACGGGCCAGCACCGGTTTGAGGCTCTCGTCCACCTCGGTCCACGCCGGAATGCCCGAACTGCGGACGGTCAGGTCTGCCTCGGCTGGGATGACCCCGATCTCCTTCTGCCGGGCAATCGTCCTCTCCCGCAACGCATCCCACCCATCATCGAATGCACCCCGATACTTGTCGGACCATTCGGCAGGCACGTGGTGCGGTGCGTGGGTGGCCCCCGGTGCGAAATAGAGGAAGAATGGCTTGTCCGGGGCCAGGGACTGCTGCTGGCGAAGGTAGGCGATGGCTTTGTCGGCCAGATCCTCGGTCAGGTGATACCCCTGCTCGGGTGTCGCCGGCGGATCTACCGCAGTGGTGCCCTCAAACAGCGCCGGAAAGTACTGGTTCGTCTCCCCGCCAATGAATCCGTAGAAATGCTCGAAACCTCCGCCTGGACTGGGCCAGTGATCAAAGGGTCCCGATGGGCTGGTCTCCCACACCGGCACCTCATGGCACTTGCCGAACTGGGCGGTCGCATAACCGTTGAGCCGCAAGATCTCCGGCAGGGGTGCGCAAGTGTTGGGGCGCACCGAACTTTGCCCCGGCGCCGCGGTGGCTGCTTCGGTGATCCCGCCCATCCCGACCGTGTGATGATTGCGCCCCGACAACAGGGCGGCCCGGGTCGGCGAGCACAACGCGGTGGTATGGAACCGCGTGTACCGCAGCCCGCGGGCGGCCAACCGTTCGGCGTTCGGGGTGCTGCACGGGCCACCGAACGCACTCGAGGCCCCAAAACCGGTGTCGTCAGTCATGATCACCACGACATTCGGCGCACCAGTGGGGGGACGGATCCGGCGGATCGACGGATACGTCGCATCCGGGTCCTTGGCGTCGTAGGTCGTCAACCCGGGCGGCACCCGATCAGGCACCGGCAACTGCGAGCGGCTAACGAAATCGGCGTCTCCAGACATCTGGCCCTCACTTTGTACCGCCGTCAACACATCACAATGCGTAGCCCCGCACGTGGCCATAGCCGACTTTCTGGCACGACCATCGCCATCACACCTGGCAATCGTAATCGCGGCGGCCGGGGAGAGTGCGGGTTCGTTCTCAGCGTCCCAGGAATTACGCGGTCCGCCTTTAGTTGGCTTGCCTGCGGCAACTAGCCATGGTGCACCTTGGCTTGATGTAGTTGTTCAGGGGTAAGCGCCGGAATGAGCAGCGGGCGCTGCGGGCGCTGCGGGTTACGCAGTCCGTCGAGCAGCAAGTGCAGGTAGCGCCGCCAGGCGTCGGGGTCGGCGGGTCCGGTGAAGTCGGCAACCTCACCGACCATGAGCAGCAGACAGAAGATGTCGGCGGGTTGGGCTTCATCGCGAAGAGTCCGAGTCCGCCGCAAGTGCTCGTAGAGGTCCATGAGGGCATCGTCCACACCGGTTGACTGACATTGAACCTGCGAGCCGCTGTCCTTCTCGCTGCTAAAGATTCGGCGCAGTCCGCGACTTTCGGCCAGTTGCTGGCAGGCGAGTTCGCAGTAGTCGATAAATCCCTGCCACGGATCAGGATGGGCGATAGCGTTTCGGGCGGCCGCGGCCAGTGTCTGCAGATACGTCTCGAAGACAGCATCGATGACTGCCGATTTGGTCTGAAATCGCCGATACACGGTTCCGACCCCGACGCCGGCTTCGCGCGCTATGTCGTCCAGGCTTACGTCCAGTCCGCGTGATGCGAACAGCCTTTGGGCGGCCGCCAGGATTTTCTGCCGATTTTTGGCCGCGTCGGCACGAAGCCGGACCGCCGCGGGCGCAGGGGACGTCACCTTTTCAGGATATTCGATTGCCCAGGAAACCTATCAACTAATCGGAGGTCAAACCTCCATATGTGCTACAGTCGCCCAATCGGAGGTTGAGCCTCCGAATTGAGTGTGCGGTCAGCGGTGATCGCGATGGACCGGCGCGCACGCATTGTTCGCGTCTGTCCATCGAGCGGCAGCATCGCCGCCCAGAGATTGGGCAGCTACTGAGATCGTCCGGGAGCAAACATTCATGGAAAGTTACGGGTCGAAAGGCTGAAATGCAGAGATTTTCGGTAAGCGGCCTCGTGAGGCGGCAGTGGACGACGATCGTGGCCGTCCTCGTTGTGACTGTCGTCGGCTTCGCCGTTGATCGGCTGCATGGTGTGTTCGGTTCCAACAATGTGGTGTCGCGTCCCAGTGCCGACGCATTGGAGAACACGGGCTATAACCCCAAGCGCGTTCTGTTCGAAGTGTTCGGCTCTCCGGGCACGATCGCCACCATCAACTTCCTGGACGAGCAGGCCCAACCCCAGCGCGCTAAGGATGCAACCCTGCCGTGGTCGCACACGCTGACCACCAATGACCCCACGCTCTTCGCCGACCTGCGTGCGCAGGGGGACGGTCATTCCATCGGTTGCCGCATCACAGTCAACGGTGTGGTGAAGGACGAAAGGTCTACCAGCAACGTGAACGGTTACATCGCCTGCCTGGATAAGTCGGCATGAACGACCATCGCATCGATCCTGGAGTCCATAGGTCGCGGCCTGCCCGCATCATCCGCCGGCTCGCCCTGCCCGTCATGTTGTTGTGGATTGGCATCGCCGTACTAACCAATGTGGTTACGCCCCAGTTGGAAGTCGTCGGAGCGGCACATTCGGTGGCGCAAAGTTCGCCGGATTCCCCCTCGCTGCAGGCGATGAATCACATCGGAGAAGTCTTCGGCGAGTTCAAATCCGACAGCGGCGCCATGATCGTGCTCGAAGGCGATCAGCCTCTGGGCGCAGACGCGCACCAGTTCTACGACACCTTGATCAAGAAGCTTTCTGCGGACACCAAACACGTCGAGCATATTCAGGATTTCTGGGGAGATCCGCTCACCGCCGGGGGTGCCCAGAGCAAGGACGGCAAGGCCGCCCTGGTCCAGGTCTACTTGGCCGGGGACCAGGGTCAGGCGTTGTCCAACGAGTCGGTAGATGCCATCCGCAACATCGTGGCCACCACAACACCGCCGCCCGGGGTCAAGGCTTACGTCACTGGCGCGGCACCGCTTGTCACTGACAACTTCCAGGTGGGCGGCGAGGGCACCGAGAAGGTCACCATCATCACCTTCCTGGTCATCGTCGCAATGCTGCTCATTGTTTACCGTTCGATCATCACTGCGCTCATCGTGCTCGCGACGGTCCTCGTCGAGCTGGCCGCCACCCGCGGGGTTATCGCCGTGCTCGGCAATTCGGGAATCATTGGCCTGTCCACCTACTCGACGAACTTGCTGACGTTGGTGGCAATCGCCGCAGGCACCGACTACGCCATCTTCGTCATCGGCCGCTATCACGAAGCACGCAACAGCGGCTTAGATCGGGAAGCGGCCTATTACGACATGTTTGGCGGGACCGCCCACGTCATCGCCGGCTCGGGCCTGACCATCGTCGGCGCATTGGCGTGCCTGCACTTCACGCGGCTGCCCTACTTCCAGAGCATGGGCGTGCCCGCCTCTCTCGGTGTGCTCGTCACACTTGCTGCCGCACTGACCATGGGGCCGGCCGTGCTGGTCATCGGCACCCGCTTCGGGCTGCTGGAGCCTAAACGTAAGGTTCGTGCGCGCCGATGGCGCCGCATCGGTACCGCAATCGTGCGCTGGCCCGGCCCGATCCTGGTCGTATCGTGTGCGATCGCCCTGATCGGTCTGCTGGCCCTGCCCGGATACAAGACCAGCTACGATGCACGTCCATATCTGCCCGCGTCAGCACCGGCGAACATTGGTTACGCGGCCGCCGAACGGCACTTCTCCCCGGCCAGACTCAACCCCGAGCTGCTGATGATCGAGACCGATCACGACATGCGGAATCCCGCGGACATGCTCATCCTGGAACGGGTCGCCAAAGCCATTCTGCATACCCCCGGCATCTCCTTGGTGCAGTCGATCACCCGGCCCCTAGGGACGCCCATTAGCCACAGCTCTATTCCGTTTCAGCTCAGTGCGCAAAGCGCCAGCCAGATCATGAACCTCGATTACCAGCGTCAACGCACCGCCGATCTCCTCAAACAAGCGAACGACATCTCCACCACCATCAACGTCCTGCAGCAACAGATGGCGCTACAGCAAGCCAGCGCTGTGGCCACCCACGAGCAGACCCAAGCGTTCCACGACACCATTGCAACAGTGAACGACTTGCGCGACAAGCTCGCCAATTTCGATGATCAGTTCCGGCCGCTACGCAACTACTTCTACTGGGAACCACACTGCTTCGACATCCCCATGTGCGCGGCATTGAGGTCGGTATTCGATGCCCTCGACGGCATCAGCGAACTCAGCGACAAATTCGGCGCTATCACGGCAAGCCTGGACAAGCTCGATGCGCTCCAACCCAAACTCGTCGCCCTATTGCCACCGCAGATCGCCATTCAGCAAAGAAACCGCGATATCGCACTGTCCAATTACGCCACCAATTCAGGAACCGACGCGCAGTCCGAGGAATCGCTGCGCAACGCCACCGCAATGGGCCAGGCCTTCGACACCGCCAAGAACGACGACTCGTTCTACATTTCCCCGGAGGCCTTCGACAACCCCGACTTCAAACGCGGCCTCAAAATGTTCCTCTCACCGGACGGCAAAGCTGCCCGGATGACCATCACCCATGAGGGCAATCCCGCGACCCCCGAAGGCATCTCGCACGTCGATGCCATCAAGAACTCCGCATTCGACGCCGTCAAGGCCACCCCACTGTCGGACTCCAAGATTTATGTCGCCGGGACCGCGGCGGGATTCAAGGACATTCAAGAAGGCGCCAAATACGACCTGATCATCGCCGCGCTGGCCGCGATTAGCCTCATCCTGCTCATCATGATGTTCGTCACCCGCAGCCTCGTTGCCGCGCTGGTCATCGTGGGCACCGTGGCGCTGTCGTTGGGCGCATCGTTTGGCCTGTCAGTGCTGGTGTGGCAGTACATCTTCGGCATCCCGTTGTATTGGATCGTGCTTGCCCTGGCGATCATCTTGCTGCTGGCGGTTGGCGCCGACTACAACCTGTTGTTGATATCTCGATTCAAAGAAGAGCTGGGGGCGGGACTCAAAACCGGTGTCATCCGTGCCATGGGTGGCACCGGCGGAGTCGTGACAGCAGCGGGCCTCGTCTTCGCTGCCACCATGTCGTCGTTTGTCTTCAGCGACCTGATTGCCCTTGGTCAGATCGGCACGACCATCGGCCTGGGGCTGCTCTTCGACACACTGATCGTGCGATCGTTCATGACACCGTCTATCGCGGTACTTCTCGGCCGCTGGTTCTGGTGGCCCCTCAACGTGCGCTCCCGCCCAGCTAACCGTCGCAGCACTGCGAGCTGATCCTGAATCCCTCGACTGGCAAGCGCACCTCGTATCTGAGCATATTTGCTGATTCCGGCCGGCAAGTCTGTCCCCAAGCGATCAGCAAAATGCAAATCAATGTGCGGAATTCTGCTCGGCTGTCTCGGAGTTTCTGCCTCCAGAACACCCCGTGGCACATTCATGCAGCATCTTCATCAGCAATGCGCGGACCTGCGGCCAGGGTGGATGAGCGTCCTGCAGGCCGGGGACCGATGTCATCGAGACCATTCCGCGGATCGTCGATGTGGCGACGCCGACGAAGTCAGCGAATTGTGGCGACTGCGAGTAAGTGGGCAGTAACGACGCAGCGACAGACTCAATCGCCGCGATACCCAGCCGAGTGCTCGCCGAAACCTGCCGCGCCAGTATCAGATCGGTGCGCGCGGCCGTGAACAGTTCGAGTACAGCCATGCAGATCGGCAAATTGTGCAACTCCCACAATCGGTCTAGAAACCCTAGTGCGCGCTCCTGTTCGGTCCCCTGGTGCATGGTGCTAGTTATGGCGTTCGCCGCAAGCTGCTCGATGAGGCGCTCCATGGCCGCAGTGACGAGAGCAATTTTGGTGGGGAAGTAGTGCTGTTGCGCGCCTTGGGTCACCCCTGCCCGCTCGGCCACCCCGCGTGTGGTCAACGCGGCGTAGCCAGACTCGGACAGCGAGCGGATGGTTGCATCGAGCAACGCCTCGGTGGTCGCCGCTCGCCGTTCCGCCTGCGTTGCCACCCGGCGAGCGTACCGGCCGTCGCACCTATCTGTCATTTGACTTGTAAGTCGTTCGACTGGTATCTAGTGTGCTGTCATATCCCGCGTGCAGAAAGGGCGCCATGCGAGATCTTCGAGGCAAAGTCGTCGTCGTGACAGGAGCAGCTTCGGGCATTGGCCGTGCTTTGGCCGTCGAACTGACCGGTCGAGGCGCGCTCGTGGCGGTCAGCGATGTCGATAGCCTCGGCTTGGAGCAGACCAGTGTGCTCTGCGAGAGTCGCGGCGCGCGACCACATGCGCAGACTCTCGACGTTCGCGACCGGGCCGCGGTTCACGTGTACGCCGAGGCCGTGGCCAGCCACTTCGGTCGCGTCGACGTGGTCATTAACAATGCGGGCATCACCAAGTTCGGGACCATCGAGCAGAGCTCCTACAGTGATATCGAAAACGTTCTCGATGTCGACTTCTGGGGGGTCGTGCACGGAACGAAAGCGTTTCTCCCGTATCTGATCGCCTCGGGCGACGGGCACATCGTTAACGTCTCCAGCATCTTTGGCCTGTTCGGAGTCCCGACTCAAAGTTCCTACAATGCAGCGAAATTCGCCGTTCGAGGATACACAGAGGCACTCAGGCAAGAGATGCTGATTGCCGGGCACCAGGTGGGAGTTACCTGCGTGCATCCCGGCGGCGTCAAGACTGCCATTGTGCGTAATGCCACTGCCAGCGCCGGTGGCGACATGGCTGCAATCAGTCGACTATTTACCGAAAGACTCACACCGACTAGTCCGCAGTCAGCTGCGCGGACGATTATTCGTGGAATTACCCGCCGACGCGCCAGGGTGCTGGTTGGGGCAGACGCCATCGTCGTCGATATGCTGGTGCGAATTCTCGGGTCGGCCTACCAGCGGCCCTTCGCCATTCTGGCAACCCGGATGCTCGGAGCGCTCGCCACAACGTCCGCTGGGAAGAAGTCTAAAGCTCGGTGAGCTGGAGGATGGCTTATGCCGGGCCGCAACGCCTCGCTGCAGTTGCGCCTTGCACGAGATCTGCGCCGGCGGCCCGCGATCCGCAACAGCTAGCCCATTGATGGCATGACCACCGGAATCACATACGGCCAGTCCTCGCCCCGCCGACGACATAAACTGGCGACGATGACCTGCCCATACGCGACCCGCACGGTCCGCGCGGGTCGATGATTGCGGGCGGGCATTCTTTTATGGAGATTGTGAGTATGCCGTGCGATTTGCCAGACGATCACTGCTGGGCGCTAGCGCAGGATTAGGTGTGGCGGTGGCGCTAGCTGCTTGCGGCGACACCAAGAATGCGGGTGAAAGCAGGCCAACCGTCCGTACCACCCAGGGTGTTGTGGTGGGGGCCGAAGAACAAAAAGTAGCGGTCTTCCGTGGTATCCCATTCGCGCAGGCGCCCGTGGGGCCGCTCAGGTTCGCGGCGCCCGAACCCGTGCAGAAGTGGGATGGTCTGCGACCGGCCATCAGGTTCGGCACTAGCCCACCGCAACTCACGCGCGTACCTGTCCGTTCGGTTACCAGCAGTGAGTGGCTGACGATCAATGTGTGGTCGCCGGATCTGGGAGGACAGGCTCTGCCTGTATTGGTGTGGATCTATGGCGGCGCTTTCGTGAGCGGATCTTCCGCCCAACCTGTATACGACGGGGTAAATCTCGCGAAGCACGGTGTGGTGGTGGTCACCTTCAACTATCGCCTCGGTGTGGAAGGGTTCGCGCAGATCACCGATGCCCCTGCCAATCGAGGGATTCTGGATCAGCTCGCAGCGCTGCGCTGGGTGCATGAGAACATCGCGGCGTTCGGGGGGGATCCGGGCAACGTCACGCTTGCCGGTCAGTCTGCCGGGGCATCGTCGATCGCGGTCCTGATGACTTTGCCGCGTGCCCGAGGGCTCTTTAGGCGGGCAATCTGTCAGAGTGTTCCCGCACGATGCCAGACGGTGCGTTTTGCCTCCGATGTCGCCATGGAAATCGTCGCGCCGCTCGCTGCGGCTCCCTCGGTTGATGGGCTCAGCGGCATTGATCCTCAGGTGCTGGTCAAAGCAGCGGTTCGGGTGAGCAGCAATCTTCCCCGGTACCAGGACCGTTGGGGCTATCGGTTTACGGTGGGCGGCAGCTTGTTCGGTCCAGTAATCGACGGAGAATTGCTCACCGGAGATCCGTGGCAAGCGATGGGTCGGGGTCTGGGCGCTGATATTCCGTTGATTGTTGGACATACGCGCCACGAGTATCGCTTTGCGCTGTCGCGGACGCCGGGGGCAGCCGTTGCCATTAGCTCCGCACAAACGCAGCAGGCGCTCTGCGAACTTCCCCCGAGAACTGATGGCTCCCGGGCCTACCGTTTGGCCTACCCGAAGCTGACCGATGCGCAACTGTATGAGACAGCCTGCTCGGATTACCTGTATCGAATGCCGAGTGTGCATCTGGCGCAAGCGCACTCCGGGGGCGGCGGGGTGGCCTATCTCTACGAATTCTGCTTCGAACAGTCATCTATTGGTGCTGGACACACAGCGGAGATTCCCCTGGTGTTCGGCACCCTTGGCGGTCCCGGCGACACGCTGTATGGGCCGTCACCGTCGTCGGCAGCCGGTGCCCTAAGTGCAGAGATGCAGAGGAATTGGATTTCCTTTGCTACACAGGGCGTCCCCGATTGGGCCGCTTATACAGACGAAGCTCAGGGGACCCAGGTATTTGATACCCAATCGCGCGTCGAGGCATATCCCGAACAGCGCTCAGAGGCAATCTGGGCCCCCGCCCGCTCGGTCCCCCGTGTGATGGACCTGACGCATTGACCCGGCCCGGCCCGGTAGTGGCCGGCGGGGGCGGTGGTCGTTGTTGAGGCCGTCTAGCAGCAGCGCCAGGTGGCGGCGCCAGGCGTCGGGGTTGATCTGGCGGGTGACGTCGGCGAGCGCGCCGACGCTGAAAACCACGCCGAAGAAGTCGTCGGGGTGTGCGTCGGGCCGCAATGAGCCGCTGGACTGGGCACGTTGAACGAGCGTGGCGACGGCGGCCTCGATGCGCAGGTGCTGGGCCGTAACCTGGTCGCATCCGCCGCGATTCAGGACCTCGGTCATGCCGCGGCTGCCGGCCATCCGCTCACAGGCGAATTCGAAGTACTCCACCAACGCCTGCCAGGGTTCTTCGCCGGTGGTGGCCTCATCGGCGGCCTCGGCCATGGCGGCGAAGTTCTGTTCAAACACCGCGTTGATCAACTCGTCCTTGCCCGCAAAGTGGCGGTAGACAGTCCCCACACCGACTCCCGCATGGTGGGCGACATCGTCGAGGGTTACTCCCAGGCCCCGTTTGGCGAATACCTCGTTCGCTGCTTGTAAGAGGCGCGCATGATTGCGCACCGCGTCCGCCCGCTGCGGGCGCTTAGCTGTGGCCTCACTCACACCACTGGCCTCCTCCGGAATGCATGAAACGGAGAGATTGTCACCGTTTGTGCTATCTTACCAATATCCGGAGAAAAATTCACCGTTTATTGGTGCCAGCACGGCCTGTCACAGCATGAAAGGCCTGGTTGGACCTGTCTGAACAACCGAGAAGGCGAGGAATTGAGATGACCACACGCAAGCAAGACGGTGGCCGTGGGCCGCTGTCGATCGTGACCGGCGGCACCGACGGAATCGGCAAGGAAGTGGCCCGCGGGTTAGTCCGCAGCGGTAAGCGGGTTTGGATCGTGGGCCGCAACCAGGCCAAGGGCGCCGCAGCGGAAGCCGAGTTACGCGCCGACGGCGATGTGCGGTTCGTGGCCGCGGACCTGAGCGTGCTGGCGCAGGTGCGGGCACTGTCCGAGACGATCCTGGCCGAGACCGACCAGATTGAGATCCTGGTCCATTCGGCGGGGATCCTCGAGATCAGTCACGGAATCAACACCGATGGTATCGAGAAGAACTTTGCGATCAATTACCTGGCGCGGTTCCTGCTGACCGAACGGCTGTTACCGGCCCTGATCAAGGGACGCGCACGCATCGTGAACATCGCCGCGGCCGGGATGAACAAGCTCAACTTCGATTTCGACAGCCTGCCGGGCATCCCGAAACTGTCTCCGTTCAAAACCTTTGCCCAATCCCAGGCCGCCAATGACGTCTGGACCCAGGATCTCGCCTCCCGGCTCGGCAGCTCCGGCGTAGTGGTCACCGCGGTGCAACCCGGCATGGTGGAGACGAACATCCGGCAGAACGACGGCAACGACATGCTGCTGTTGAAGCTGGTCGACAGCCGCTGGCTCAAACCGCTGCTGCGCAAGTTCATCATGATCAGTCCCGCCACCGCGGCGATCACACCGCTGTGGCTGGCCACCGATCCGGCTACCGCCACCGTCAATGGCGGATTCTTCGGCCCGAAGAAGAAGACCATCACCGTCACCGCCGGCCCCAAAGACCCGGCGCTGCAACAGCATCTACGAGAAACCAGCATCCGTCTCGTCGGCGGACAGCTATAAGAGCCACCGAAACCACATCCGAACGGAGACAAAGAATGTCCATCACTGCCGATTCGACACTGTTCCAACCGACTTCGCTGGGCACGATCACGCTTGACAACAAACTCATCATGGCGCCGATGACCCGCAGCCGCGCGCTGCCAGATGGCGGAATCAGTGACGCCCAGGTCGAGTACTACGCCCAGCGTGCGGGCGCGGGTCTGATCATCGGCGAAGCGACTCAGGTTTCTGCGATAGGTGGTGGGGCGTACCTGTCCACGCCCGGTATTTACACCGATGTCCATGAGGCGGGCTGGAAGCGGATCGCCGAGGCCGTGCACGCGCGCGGCGGAAAGCTCGTTATACAGTTGTGGCACGTCGGCCGGCACGCGCACGCCGCGATCAACGGCCTCGGCTCGGTCGCCCCTTCGGCGATCCAGACCGACATCACCACTCACGTCGGCCCGCAAGGGCGCTCACGCGTCGGGGTCCCGCACGCCTTGACCGTCCCGGAAATCCATGCCACCCACCAGGATTTCGCCAACGCCGCGCAGCGCGCGATCCGCGCGGGCGCCGACGGTGTCGAGATCCATGCCGCCGGAAGCTATCTGCCCCAACAGTTCCTGGCCGAGAACGCCAACCGCCGGACCGACGAATACGGCGGATCCCCACAGAACCGGGCGCGGTTCGTCATCGAACTTGTCGAAGCAGTCACCGCAGCGGTGGGCGCCGACCGGGTCGGAATCAAAATTTCCCCGGGCATCGCCATAGGAGAACTCAACGAAACCGCGCCTTTCAGCACCTACGAGGCCCTACTCACCGCGATCGCGCCCCAAAACCTGGCTTACCTGCACGCGATGTATGACATCAATGACCCCTACGTTGATCAATTGCGGGCACTATGGCCCGGCTCCTTCATCCTTAGCGCAGGGTTCCATGGACAGGTCAGCGAGGCCGACTACGAACAAGCGATCGAACACGGGCGCATCGACGCCGCCGTGATCGGACGGAACTTCCTGGCCAACCCCGATCTGGTCGATCGCCTCCGGCAAGCAGCCGACCTCAACGAGCCCCGGCCAGAGCACTTCTACAGCGGCGGAGACACCGGATACACCGACTATCCCACCCTCGCCGCATAACCGTGAGGCCTGTGCCGAGCCGACGTTGCCGCGGCCGGCACATACCGTGCCTATGCCAACGCACATCACATGGCGCCCTGGTCGCAATCACCGGCTGGCGCGCAGCCCGGCATTTGGGGCCGCCGTCCCCGGTGTGCGAAGTCCGCGCCGATGCCACGACAGAGAATTGGAGGCCAACGCCTGTGCGCCATGGTGTATCGGGATACCAATCCGGGTGCCGCTGTGATGTCTGCCTTACTTCCGAACAGCAACGGGTACAACAGATCGCTGCCGCGGAAGCGCAGCGGTGGGGGCCTGTCAACAAGGCTGCCGACGAACGATCCAACGAACCCCTCGATAGCGACAATGAACGACACGTTCCGCGCCAGCGCCCCCGACGCAAGCACTGGACCGAAGCTGAGGTTGCGCTCGTTACCGAAGGAAAGCTCACCGACCAGCAGATTGCCGAGCAGGTGGGGCGGTCAGCGGAAGCCGTTAAAGCCTTCCGGCAGCGCCGTGAACTCAAGCTGGCGATTCAACGTGGCGATTACCCCCACAGGAACAGTCGCAGCAGGCGCAGCCATAAACCGGGCACCGCCGATGGACCTGCGCAACAGCACGGTTACTTTTTCTTCCCCTGATCCACCGGCTACCGGAAGCCCCGAACCTAAAGCGTGCTCAAGGAGCGGTAAGGCAACGGCCTGTCGCGGACTAAAGCCATTTTCGCTCGGCACAACGCCGCGGTGCGTCGAGCGCACAGAAGGCCAACCATGATCGGAAATGTCACTGAAAGTCAGTATCAGAAACTGGTCGCCGAGGGCCACACATTCGTCGAGCAGCACGCCCACGCTCAATTCGGTCCCGGCGATTTTGCTCTGAAAGTGGCGCCCTGCAAGGACGCGGCGACGAACATGCCGCTGAACCGATGATGAGTGTCGGTTATGGGCTCGCCCGGTTCTCCGACGATCTGGCAGCGTCCGTCAAAACGCTCGACCCGTACCGCTGGGGCCCTGCCCAGGTTGACGTTGACATGTGAGGAGAGTTTCGCACGGCACCACGTATCCAGGGATCTTTCTAGGCCTCAGGGGACGAGATCTGCCTAGTCGACTAGGCTAAGGCGAGCTAGTGCTGTTGTTGGCGACGCCGCACATTCAGATGATGATGCGGACCTCTGGGGGGTTCGGGTTGGTGCTGACGCTGACCGCTACAGTGCCGGCACCCGGGCGCAACTTGACCGCCGCTATCCCGAACCGCCAGCCGTAGTGGCGCGCGATGCCTGGATCCGGCACTGAGGGCACGGTGACATGCTGTGTTCCACTCGCCCCTGTGTCGAGGTTGCGCCAGGATATGGTCGCAGCGGCGAAGCATGACTCATCTTTGTCGAATGCGTCAAAGCGCATTCGAACGTCGATGCCTGGTCCAACATAGTCGCTTTGCTGGACGGGGGACGTAATAGCGCTGGCGCCCATAACCCCCGAGCAATCCGGCGACACTGTCACCTCAGCGTCGTCGAATTCAGCCGATCCATCTGCCGACGCCTGAGAAACGGGAAACACCAGCGTTGCTACTGAAAAGACCGCAGCGATTGACGTCGACCTTCGAAGAAGCACACGCATTTACAGTTCCTTAGGGTTGTCGACTCCTTAAGAATGTATCGCGCAACTATGTCAGCGTCATGCGCCGCCCGTGCGCGGAGCTTCTACGTGGGCACCGCTGATGCAACGGAGCAGTCTGCCGTAAGAGCGCGTCGCTCTTTGCAGAAAGGCGGTCGCGTCCGGAAAGTGACGGCTCATTGGTCCGCCGCCTCACGAGCGGGCGCGGTGTTTCCACGCGTCATGATGGTTGCTAGCGGGCTGTAGATGGTCAGAAAGTGAATTAATGTGCAGCTGTGACCCGCCTCAGACTCGCCGCATGTGGCCACACCCACACCGGCGGAGCGGATTGGGGTGATCCATTTGCGGCGACCCGATGAGGTCAGCGCGAATCCACACCGCGAGGCCGTGCCCCCAACCATCTGGCGGCGCGTATGCGCGCCGCGTTCGGCCTGGCTGCAACGCCTGCTCTACGGTGCGCGCCATGACCACCAACAACACATTCGACCAGGGACGAGCGCCCAAGGCGCATATCGATCCCCGCTTGCAGGAAATCCTGGACGCCTACGACCGGGACGCACGACAGCGACACCAGGAAAAGGGCAAAGACAAAGACCAGGACCAGGGCGCGGGTCGCCGTCAACAGAGGTCTGAATGCGACGGGCCTGGGCCGAGCTCTATGGGTAGGGCGGCGCCACAAATGCCGCAGATGTCACAGGTGCCGCCGTCATCGCCCGACGGCAAGGGGCGGGGATCCTCGGTCGGCTAATTGTTCATCAGGACCTCAGATGCTCCGGTGACTGTGGGTCAGTGTCTTGGTCCTGTGGTGCACCGTGACGGTTGGTGCTCAGCTGGCTAGCCGGGTGATGCTTTCCAGTGATGCACGCACGCCGACGAGTTGATCCAGCAGCAGCCTGGCGTAGTCATCGTGCGGCAGAAGTTGCTGGTGGGGATAGACGGTGCCGGTGATCAGGCGCACGAATCGGGTTAGTGCGGTGTGGGCTTGGGCTCGTTCGTAGGCGATCCAGTCTGAGGGTTCCTCGGGAAAGGCGTAGCCGTTCTTGCGGGACCAGGCAAAAGGGGTCATGTGTTCCATGGCGGCGTGTTCCTTGATCTCTCTGAGACCATCACGGATCTGGCTTGCGGTCAGACCTGTTGCGGCACACAGCTGTTGCAGGGTGAGCCCGCCAGGGCGGGCTTGTAGAAGTGCCAAACGCACGCGCTCGGATTTGACGGTGCGGGGGATGCGGTGGGGCATGGTTCACCCGCCTTTGAGTAATTCGGCAAGCGCCTCATCAAGGCTGACATCCCCGGTGTCCATCGCGTGTTGTATCCAGTCGGCCGTGCTGCGCACCCGGGCCAGATTCTGCTCGACTGCGGCCCTTTCCTCAGTGCTGAACTCCTGGCCACGCAGGTTGGGCAGGATGCGGCCTACGCCGGCGACGAACTGGGCGCAGGCACCCACCAGATCGATGTATTCGATGCTGTGCGAAAGCGCCCGGATGGCCGGTGTGCGCTGGCGTGCGCACACGATTGTTTGCCGGGATCGGTCGTATTGGGCGCTGTTGACCGCGTGGCGTGCTGATTGGTCGCCCATGGCTTCGAATGCGACGTTGGGGCGTTTGAGCAGGTCCCGGGCCACCGATACCGCGACGTGATCGTCCTTGGTCAGATCGTGGACCTGGTTGACTTTCTCCTGGCTGGTAACTGGGGTGCGTGGCGTCCACCCTACTGCCCGGCGGGCAGCCTCGCTATCCCATCGGCGCTCACCAGTACGGCCGTTCTTGGGTGGCTTTTGTATCAGTGCGTACCGGTTGTCGTGGCCGGCGAGCACCTTGTGGATGTAGTGCGACACGGTGTGCACTCGCTGACCGTTGGGCCATCGTGAGGCGACCCACCGGTAGTCCATGATTGTCGATGCCGCCAGGCCAATGTCTTGGGCGTACATGGCGATCGCGTCGGTGACGCTGAGCAGCTCGACGCCCGGGCCGGGGTGCGCTCCGCCGCGCGGCTGCAGCGGCTCGATTTCCAGGGCTCGGTCACCGAGTTCGAACTGGCAGCGTGATTGCTGCTCGACCAGGTTGCGTCCCTCGGTGACCAGCTGGTCATAGCGGCGCTTACTGACGTTTCCGATTTTTTCGGGCATTGTTGTCTCCTCGCGTGATTCCCCTGTCCGGGGCCACGCGGGCCTGCACTGCACCTGGTGCTCGATGCACCGCGGTCGCACTGTCTGTGCGCCGTGGGCCGAACCCCTGCGCTGCAGCGGGGGCCCGCATGATCGATGTGCTTGTGTCTATCACCTTCTTGCGCGCACCGGTGCCGCTTGAAGAACGGCTGCAAACCGGCTGATGCATCATTGTGCGCTCCCCGAGGCCGCCGATCAAGAGTTTCGGATCATTAA
The DNA here is from genome assembly GCA_002013775.1 of Mycobacterium sp. D16R18. Taxonomy (GTDB): domain Bacteria; phylum Actinomycetota; class Actinomycetes; order Mycobacteriales; family Mycobacteriaceae; genus Mycobacterium. Next base: position 2,972 of record MAFD01000052.1, on the reverse strand, counting down.
TTACGCAGGTCAAGCCCGGTGTGAAAGGGATTGTGTAGCCGTTCGCGGTAACGGTCACGGTGACGTCTGCAGCGAACGGCAACGCCGCCAAGCCCGGGTCCGGCACCGATGCGAACAGTAAATAGTCCCAGCGCGGTGCTCGAGTCCGACGACCCAGGTGCTCTCACACTCAGCGCATCGGGCCCGCAACTGGCCCCCGCCGCGCATCGCGCAGATCCGCGAGCGGCTGCGTTGGGCCCAACGCCAATGCTTTGCCCGGCACGCGGATGAACAATAGAGAGCATCGTGGCGCAACCGGTCCGGTATCTGAGCGCCACAGGCCGGGCAGTAGCGGGCCGCAACCATGCCGCGATCTACCTGAGCAACCATCTGGGCCTCCTTGCTCTGGTTGTCTCAACCGTAGTTCGATCTGCCCTGAGACGTTGGGCATTTGGCACGGGCCAGCTGTTCCTGAAGTTGTTCTAGCGCTGACCGTTTGAGAGGCGGGCGATTTCGCCGTGCGCGGCCGCCAGCGCTTCGTCGCGGGCTTTGAGTTCGGTTCTGAGTTTGGACAGGTGGGTTTGCTGGGTGGCCAGCTGGCGGCGCAGCGTCTGAGCGCGGATCACCTCCAGCAGGTCGGGGTGGGCGTAGATGGTTTTACGGGTGACCTTGGCGGTGCGGGCAACGGCGTTAACGTTGATCGGCTCGCCGTGTTTGCGCAGATTGCGGATGGCTTTGTCGATGCGGCGGCGAGCCTCGTCGCAGCGCTGCTGGGCGTGGCGGCGCAGCCCGTCGGTTGCGCGGGTGTGCTCAGCCATCGCCGCGCCGCTGACCGCTGACGTGGTTCATGGTGCTCTCGTGGGCGCCGCGCGGCTGCAAAGCCCGGTGGCGGCGGCGTGGTCGAAGACTAGCCGGGGCGCCCGCACGTGCTTCCAGCTGCGTGTCCTGGACTTAGACGTTGGCGGCAATGCCGTGCATCTCCCAAACAAGCAGTTCGGCACCGTCCTTTTCGGCAGTAAGCCGATGCCCACCGGTACGGGTGAGCCGGACCGCGTCACCTTGCTGAAGCTGACCGTAACCTTCGAATTCGACCTCGCCGCGGGCAACGAAGACATGCCCGTGGGGGGCGTCTGGCACCTGAATGGACCGTCCGGCGTCTAATCGCGCGACATGCAAAGTAGCGTAACGATTTCCGAATGTGATCGCGGCATCGTTGCGGTGTTTGGGCATCCCGGACGCCATGGGCACCAGTGTGTTGCCGGCAAGCTCGGCGGCAATGTCCAGTTCCTGATAGCCCGGTGGCCGATGCAGTTCATCCGGCGGGATCCACATCTGCACCACCCGGAGCCGTGAACGTTCACGTCGTCCTGCCCCGTTGCGTTCGGCGTGCACGATCCCGGTCCCCGCACTCATGCGCTGGGCAAGCCCTGGATAGATGACGCCCTCGTTCCCCAGCGAATCCCTGTGTACAACTGAGCCCTCAAGCACCCACGTGATGATTTCCACGTCCCGGTGCGCGTGCATGTCGAAACCTTCGCCCGGCTCAATGGTGTCTTCGTTGTGCACCATCAGCACACCATGCGCATTGGCCGCGAAATCGAAATTTCCTGTGGCAGGGAACGATTGCCATGATTGGAGCCACTCATTCGACCAATGTCCGCGCTGGGCACTGCGGATGACTCGGACGGGCGTGGATTCGCCGGAAATTGAAAGCACCCCTCTCCAACTAACAAGTGCGCGCAAACCTGCCGATCGCAGGTAGTCCTCCTGCGTTGTGGGTCGGTCACGCCATAGGCGCGCGGTGTTCGATACGCACGTATTCTAGCCGTCATCGGCCGTCATCGGCCGTCAGTTGGACGACGAGAACACGGCGTCGGCAGCTTCGGCCGAGGTCCGGCGATGAGCATGCACTGTGTTGCGCATTGGCCTGAGGCGGCTGTTCGGGCCTGAGAGCCGGAGTGTGGAGGAGGCGCCGCGGGATTCGCCAGCCCCTCACACTTCAGCGACACATTCCACGCCCTGAGCGGCCTCACCGCCATTGAGCTGCTCCGCGCTGGCGCGCGAATCATCCTCCTGGACTGACTATTTCGGCCTGCACATTGCATGGGCGCAACTTGCATCGGTCGGCAGTGTCAGCCAGCGAACCGATCGATACCGCTCGAATCCAGCACCGCATGGTGACATGCCTCACCAACGCGCACTACCACTCGCAGCTGTGCCGTATGGCGTCGGCGACCACAGCCCCCGGCCGAATCGGTTCGTGCCTCGTTCGACATCTCGTGCGCGGTCACGTTCTGATCTATCGGGTCAGTCGTGAACGCTCGGCTAACACGTGTCGGTTTTCCCTGATGGTGCCGTTCGATCACGTCGGGAAAAGCGGAATGCCCCGAGCGACGCCCTTGGTCTACATGCCCGACGAAGATCGATACAGCATTGTCGCAGCTAAAGAGGGACACCCCGCAACCCGGCCTGGCTTGTGGCGTCTATCCAGCTCCGGCCCTGCGCGCGGCGAAGAGACGGGGGCCGGTCGCGGCGTCTACGCGTTCTAGATTTGGCAACTCCGCGTTCCGAGGCCATAAACAGCGCCGATGTCGATCGGCACCGTTTGGGTTTTCAACACGTCCCCGAGGGCGGGGGACCTGTGTGAATAGGTGTCTAAAACTCTAGCGGGTCGACGGGGGTGCTTCGGACGTCGGCCGGTGGCGCGTCGGCTCTGTTGCCGGCGGTGCGTGTGGGACCTGATATGTCTAGTGGGGCTTGTGTGATTGGGCGGCGGGTAGACCGGTGCCTGGTTAGGCTGTGGCGAGTTTTTGACGGCGCCGGTGGAGATAGTGGGCGATGGCGTTGCGGCCCAACGCGAATCCGATCATGACCGCGTGTTGGCGGGTGGGGCTGTGGGCGGTCATGCGTCCGCCGTAGAGGGTGCGGTCGAGGGTGTTGTTGAGTGATTCGGCGTCTTCGCGCCAGCCGTAGCAGCGGTCATAGATGCTCTT
>MAFD01000051.1:0-24574 GCA_002013775.1 Mycobacterium sp. D16R18 | reverse complement strand
CTCTTTTCCCTGCGTGGGCCCCCTAACCCGCTAGCATCCCAAGGTGGCCTGGCTCAATTCTTGGTGGCACTACGACGTGGTGGACGGCTACAAGGGTCCCTTGCTGCTCGGCTTCGTCGCGTTCGTGGTGACCTTCGTGGTGACACGCACGATCACACGGCTCATCCGCGACGGGAAGGGACCCTTTCACAACATTTCCGGCGGCGGTGTGCACATCCACCATTCGGTGCCAGGGGTGGTGTTGCTGATCATCGGTGGTTTCACCGCGCTCGGGTCTCCACCGCTGTCGGTATGGACGTATGTGGCGGGGCTGTTGGTGGGCGTCGGCGCGTCATTGGTGCTCGACGAGTTCGCGATGATCTTCCACCTGGAGGATGTCTACTGGTCCAACGAGGGACAGTTATCGGTCGACATGGTCACGCTCGCCACCGCGTGTATCGGTCTGGCCGCTGTCGGTGTGTCACCGCTGAACGTGGACGGCCTGACCGGTGTGATCGCGATCGCTCGCGGGGTCGCGGTACTGCTGCTACTGATCCACCTTGCGCTGGTGGCGATTACCGCCCTCAAGGGCAAATACCCCACCGCGATGATCGGGATCTTCATTGCTCCCGTCGCCTGGTGGTCCGCGGCGCGTCTCGCGCGCCCGACATCCCCATGGGCGCGGTGGCGCTACTCGACGGACAAGCTCACGCGGGCGCGCCAGCGTGCCTTGGTATTTGACCGTCGGTGGGGTCCTGTGCGTCGGCGATGGCTCGACGCGATTGGTGGCACGCCAACCCCCGAGCTGCCTCACCCACCTACAGAATCGCGGACTCGCTGAGCGATCTCGGCGAGTGTTGATTCCTTATGCACCGGCGCCCCCCATTGCGGGGCAATCGTCAGCGGAACCCAGCTGGTGCAGCCGCCGTGTTCTTCTGCGCGAAGAATTCGTACCGGCGTGACCAGTGGGTACGCACGCACCACCAACGCCGTGAGGCGGTGCTTGGGCCGAAAATCCAAGCGGTCCGAGCGAATCGATTCGATTGTCCAGATATGCAGTCCGGCAAGCTCTTCGAGCGCCTCGGGTTGATTGACCTCGACCGCGGCCACAACCTCGGCCCCGACCCGCAGCACGACGTGCGTTTCGGTGCTGTCGGCGGCCGCGCGTGCCAGCAGGTCGTGATGTTCTGGCCGCACCCGCTCGGCATGGCCGTGCACCGCCGTCGGGAAGAGCAGGAATCGGGAATCGGCGAGGGTGAAGCGCTTCTCGTGAATTCCGCCCTTGCGCAGCAGAATCGTCTGCCGGCCGTCGAGCATGCCGTGAATCGCGGCGCTCCACTCCTTTAGGGCGAGCCGGCCCGGAATCTCGGTCACATCGCGAGACTACGGCCGGGGCGTCACCAGCACCGGACAGGTGGCCTTGTGTATCAGAGCATGGCTCGTGGAGCCGAGAAAGAAGCCCGCGACATCGCCGCGGCCGCGGCTTCCCGTCACGAGCAACTGTGCACCCTCGGCCTCGCGAAGCAAGACGTCGGCGGGATGCCCGACCGCGACAACGCGCCGAACCGGCACATCCGGATATTTCTCCTGCCAGCCGTCAAGCCGCTCGGCAAGGATCTGTTCCTGGCGCTGTGCCTCTCCGGCCGAATCCATCGCGCTCCACGCCGTGTAGGCGTACACGTAGCCCGGCGGAATGTTGTTCCAGACATGCACCGCCACCAGCTCGGCGTCCCGCATCGCGGCCTCCTCGAACGCCCAGGCGATCGCGCCCTCGCTGGATTCGGAGTCGGCGACGCCCAAGACCACCGGTCCCGCCGGCCCCGGCGCTGCCCTCACGACGACGACGGGGCTGTGTCCCTTCGCGGTCAGCGACACCGACACCGTGCCGGCCATCATCCCGGTAAATCCGCCGAGTCCACTGGAACCGAGCACTGTCATGACGGCATTTCTGGACAGTTCGACGAGGATCGCCACCGGCTTACCGGTCGCCTTGACCGTGGACACGTCAATGTTCGGGTGCAGCGCGAAGACGTGGTCCTTGGCCTGGCTGAGGAACTCGGCCCCGTCGGTGTCCAGGTGATCGAAGAAGCTCGCCGAAGCTCCCAGGTTGTAGCCCTGGCCGAGGCTGCTGTGGTCGATGGCGTGGACCAGTGTCAGCGGCAGGTTCCGCCGCTGCGCCTCGGCACCCGCCCATGTCAGTGCATGGAGAGCCGATGTCGATCCGTCGATACCCACAAGAATGTGCGGGCAAGGCGTGGTGGTCATGACTCCTCCGATGCGGTAGGACGATTGCTCCCACCACCGACACTATGAGCGGGCAATCGTGGCCTCCATGGGCCAAAATCCCCTTTTTCAGTGACTTTCGCCCATACAAACGTGTGCTGTATCACTCCATATGCATGTCATTCGCGTTGGCGGAGATCCCATTTGGAGCTCATGGCCTGGTCGATAGCATGACTAAGGACTCTGACGATCCTGCTAGCGTTGTGCGTAACGGAATCTCACCGGCAGTCGATATGGACGTCGGGGGAACTGGTGGAAGGTAGACGAGAATGCCCTTGACGGCGAAGTTGATTGTTGGTTCTGGCGCGGTGGCATTGTCGCTGGTTGCGGGCGGTGGAATCGCTTCCGCTGACCCGGATGTGACGGCGATCGTCAACACCACGTGCTCCTACCCGCAGATCATGGCGGCACTGAACGAGCAGTCCCCCGCGGCGGCACAGCAGGTGAACGCGAATCCCATCGCCGGTGCATGGCTGCAGCAGTTCGTGGCCTCCCCGCGAGCGAAGCGGCAGCAGATGGTGAACGAGGTCCGGGGTATGCCGGCCGTTCAGGAGTACACCGTCCTGATCAACCAGGTCGCCAACTCCTGCAATAACTACTGATCGGCGATTTCCCGGCCGCTGCCCCATAATGGTGATGGGGCGGCCGGTCCATTGATGCGTCGGCACGCTTGCCAGGGCTGGTACTCGGTGTGACGTATATCCCGCTGGCTATCAGACCTTATCGACTTAGGCTAGGCTTGGTTTAATTGACCCCAGGGGCCGGGTTACCGGCTTCCGTCGGGTCGCGACCACGCTGAGCACTGGTCAGGGCGGGTTCGCTCAACGAACGAGAGACCCAACGTCACACGCTGGATACGCCGTGCGCGGCGCTGGGTGAGGAGAATCGGCTGAACGGGCTGTATGACCAGAGCCAGGAGAAAAGTAGCTGCGGCGTCGGCTTCCTGACCCGCAAGGATGGCATCCAGACACACGACGTCGTGCGGATGCTCCACGAGGCGCTCTGCGCCGTCCCGCACCGCGGTGGAATGTCCTCCGAGGGTGTCGGTGACGGAGCCGGTGTCAACATGGACCTGTCCTTGCGCTTCTTCTCCGAACTGACGGGCGATCCCGGCTTGGAGCCGGGCAAGTTCGGCGTGGGCAACTTCTTCCTGCCCAACGACCCGGCGTTCTACCCTGAGGCCGAGGCAGTCATCGAGCAGGCACTGCTCGCCCAGGGGTTCACCATTCTGCTCAAACGCGATGTGCCGGTGAACAATGCCGCGATCCGCCCGGCGGCCGTCAAATACCAGCTGCCGATACGACAGTGGGTGTTCCTCTCCGACTCCGACCGCAAGACCCATGAAGCACTGATGGCCATCGAAGCTATCGGCTACACGCGCACGGAATTGCTAGGGCTGTATCCACTCTCGCTCAGTACAAAGACCCAGGTACTCAAAGGCCGTCTCAACTCGAATGAGGTGGTGCCCTACTTCAGTGACCTGTCCGACCCGCGCATGGAAGTGCACTCGATGTTCTTCCACACGCGGTTCTCGACGAACACCGCGCCGAATGCCACCATGGCCCAGCCATTCCGGTTGATGGCACATAACGGTGAGCTCAACACCGACAAGAAAAATCGTCTGTCCGAGAACGCGATGGCGCGCGCCCGCAATCGGGCGATCATTCGCCCGGTGGGGCAATCGGACAGCTGCCGGCTGGACCAGACCCTCCAGAGCCGCGTGCTCGAGGATGACCTCGACCTCGTCACCGCCGTGGTCGCGATGATGCCGCCCGCCTGGGAGAACGACACGACACTCTCACCCGAGGTGACGGCGATGCTGGAGTACTTCAGCCTCTACGAGGAGAAGAACGACGGTCCGGCTGCGTTGATCTTCGGAGACGGCACCATCATCGGCGCGCGCTTGGACCGGCTGGGTCTTCGACCGCTGCGCACCGTCGAGACGGCCGAGTACCTGGGTGTGATGTCCGAGGCCGGGCAGATCTACTTTGACCCCGACACGGTGCTCGAGCGAGGCCGTATCGAGGCCGGCGGCATGCGCTACTACGACCACGCCGAGCGTCGGTCCTACGGCACCATCGAAGCGCTGGAAAAGCTTGCTGCGCGCCATGATTACCCCACCATGCTGGCGCAGACCCGTGTGAATATCGCGGATCTTCCCCACGTACCCCCCTTGGGTCAGGGTTCGCCCGCCCGGTACGACGGCGACCTCGACAGGCACCAGCGGTACGTGGCCTACTCGCTTAACCAGGAGAGCTTCAAGTTCCTGATGGATCCGATGCTGGCCACTGGCCAGGAAAAGATCTCGGCGATGGGGTACGGCGCAGCCATCAACGCGCTCTCCAATCAGGAAGGCGGCGTTGCGAAGTACTTCTCGCAGCGGTTCGCTCAGGTGACCAACCCGCCACTGGATTCCATCCGCGAGGCGGATGGAATGACCTTGCGTGTCGCGCTCGGCGCGAAACCCAACAGCGGGGCACAGTCCGCACCGCAGATCGTCGTGCCCTCCCCCATCCTCACCCATCTGGACATGCTCAAGATCCGCGAGCAGCAGGGCACCCCGGTGCGGCGTTTCGGGATGCGTTACCGCGTAGAGCTTTCCGATCCAGAGTTGAACGCCGAGCGGATCGTGCAAGCAATCGACGAGTTATGTGATGCGGTAGAGGAATTCGCGCGAGAGACCGGCGGCATTGCCGTTATCTCCGATCGTCATGTCTCCAGCGACCGCGCCGCAATGCCCCTCATCATCGTGATCTCTGCCATCAACCAGCGGCTGATCGAGGAAGGCCTGCGGCTGCGCGTTTCGCTCATCGCCGAGAGCGGGCAACTGTGCTCCTCGCACCATGTTGCCTCCGTGCTGGGTTTCGGCGCTTCGGCGGTGTATCCGCTCGCGGTGCAGATGCGGGCCGAGGAAAAGTACGGCGCCGACGCCGACAAAGCATTCAAGCATTTCGCCAAGGCGGCCGAGAAATCACTGATGAAGACGATGGGCCGGGTCGGTCTCTGTACCGTCGAGAGTTACATCGGCGGAGAGTTCTTCGAGCCGAATTACCTGGACACCTCGGATCCGGTGCTGCACAGGTACTTCCCCAACGTGGTGTCACCAGTCGCCGGCGTCGGTTTCTCCACGCTGGCGGCCGCCGTCGCTGACTGGCACGCACGGGCACTGGCTGTCACAGGTGAGAAGGACGTTCCGCTCCTCGGGCTGTTCAAGGAGCGGGCCGAAGGCGCGGGCCACTCGTATGGCACCACAGCCGTACGCGGATTCGTGGACATGACCGAGGAAGCAATCTCGTTCGGGGACGATGCGCGCCCGGAGAACCCGGACATGGCCGACCCCACCTACCTGAGGCTGCTGCCACTGCACCAGCTCGAGGGTGCGTTCGGTCTGGACGACGGTGCATACCGCAACAACAGCTTTGACGAGCTGCCCACACGCGCCGTCGACAGTTTCGACATCACGCCCGGGTACCGCAGCTTCGTCCGCGCAATGAACACCGAACGTACCCGGCGCCCGGCAGCTCTTCGTGACGTGCTGTCTCTGCCCGCAGATGTCAACTTTGTACGCACGGCCAATGAATTCCGCAGGGAAATGGGCCAATTCGCACGTTTTGGGAACAACGACTTCCAGGTGCGCGGCCTGTCCTGTCAGCAGACGGGCGATGAGTTCGTGCTGCGGCTCTCACACGCCCATGAACGGCTGGCGGCGCTGGCAGCCTCGCTTCGTGTGCGATTCGGTGGCGACATCACCGGCCAGGAGATCGTCGGCGACGAGCTGCGACTGAGTGCGACAGGTCAGGCGGCGATCTACCTTGCGAAGATCAGGACGGCCCCGGAGTCGGTTCCGCTGTCCTCGGTGCAGCCTGCCAGCGAGATCACGCCGACGCTGACATCGGGAGCCATGAGCCACGGCGCACTGGTTGCTCCGGCACACGAGGCGGTGGCACACGGAACCAACCTGGTTGGTGGCCTGTCGAACTGCGGTGAGGGCGGCGAGCACATCAGCCGTTACGGAACCATCCGTGGCTCTCGCATCAAGCAGTTCGCCTCGGGCCGCTTCGGGGTGTGGGCGGGATACCTCGCCGACCCGATGCTCCGGGAGTTGGAGATCAAGATCGGCCAGGGCGCCAAGCCTGGGGAGGGCGGGCAGCTCCCGGCACCCAAGGTGACTGTGCAGATCGCGGCGGCCCGTGGCGGCACGCCGGGCGTTGAACTCGTCTCTCCCCCGCCCCATCACGACACATACTCGATCGAGGATCTCGCGCAGCTCATCCACGACTGCAAGGCCGCGCGTGTCCGGGTGATCGTGAAACTGGTCTCCTCGGAGGGCATCGGCACCATCGCGGTGGGTGTCGCCAAGGCCGGCGCCGATGTCATCAACGTCGCTGGGAACACCGGCGGCACCGGCGCGGCGGCCGTGACGAGCCTCAAGTATGCGGGCCGGTCCGCGGAAATCGGCGTCGCGGAAGTGCATCAGGCACTCTGCGCCAATGGAATTCGGCAAAAGGTGGTGCTGCGTTGCTCGGGTGCGCACCAGACTGCCAGTGACGTCATCAAGTCGGCGCTGCTCGGCGCGGACAGCTTCGAGTTCGGAACCACCGCGCTGATGATGCTCAAGTGCGTGATGGCCAAGAACTGCAACATCAAGTGCCCTGCCGGGCTGACCACCAACGCCGAGGTGTTCGAGGGTGACCCGCGCGCGCTCGCACAGTATCTGCTGAACATCGCGCATGAGGTGCGGGAGATCTTGGCGGCGCTCGGGCTGCGGACATTGCGCGAAGCGCGCGGGCGCAGCGACCTGCTGCATCTGCTGGACCACCCCTCGAGCATCGGCACCCTCGACCTGCGCCGAATGCTCGCGGTAGCAGAGGAATTCGTAGTCGAGAACCCCGTGTACATGGAGAAGGACTATTCGGTGGACGACGCGTTCGCCGCCCAGCTCGATCTTGACGGCGCGGTACTGCCGCCCATGCGGTTGACCAATCAGAACAAGAGCGTCGGCGGGCAGCTCGCGATCGACATCGAGCGGATGCTCAACTACCAAGAGGCGAGCGGATCCGCGGTCGCCGCTGATGAGCGCGGTCGCCGTTATCTGCTGCCGGAGAGCGTCACGATCACCACCACCGGTTCGGCGGGCCAGAGCTACGGCGTCTTCTGCAATGACGGCATCGTGCTGACGCACACGGGAACCTGTAACGACGGTGTCGGCAAGAGCGCATGCGGCGGCACGATCACGGTGCGCTCACCGGGCGGCGGTTCGGATGCTGCCGGAGGCAATGTTCTCATCGGTAACTTCGCACTGTTCGGCGCCTCCGGTGGCCGACTCTTCGTCGAGGGCCAGGCCGGGGACCGCTTCGCCGTTCGGAACTCGGGCGCCACCGCAGTGGTCGAAGGCGTCGGCGAATTCCTGTGCGAATACATGACGAACGGCGCTGTGCTCAACATCGGCGGCTTCGGCAAGGGCGTCGCGAACGGGATGAGCGGGGGCTTTCTGTATCAGTACGACCCACAGGGCGAACTGCCCTCGAAGGTAAGCACCGACTCGGTGCTGGTACTACCCGTCACCGACGCCCCATTCCACGAGGCAGCTGCACGGATCCTGCTCGAGTGGCATGTGTCGGCCACCGGGTCGGCCAGAGGCCAAGCACTGCTTGATGATTGGCAGTCCACTCGAGAGCACCTGGTCTACACAATGTCGCGGGCTCTGCTGCAATACCAGGATTCCGACGCCATTCTGCACGGCAAGACGCGCAAGGAGCTGCTGGACGAGCTCACCGCCGCCCTGGCCGGCTACCAGGTGCATAAGTTGAAGCGGTCGTATCGCGACCAGCGCGATGTCCTGGGCGGATCGGTGCCCGCCTATGGCGACACCGATACCGAGGGCATGTACGCACTGCTCAACACCTACACGGTCCTGAATATGGCGCAGCAACTTGCACTATCGAGAATGCCGAACATCACGGCCGTGACGGATCCGCGGATCGACAAGGCGGTGCGCAATCTCGTACTTACCGAGGACTTTTTCCTGATTCAGAAGCTGCAGAAGTATGCGCGGGAGGCGATCGACGGATACAGCGACGAGGACCTGGCCGTACTCATCGCGGACAAGCGCCTCACCGACTACAAGGAGGCGCTGAACCAGCGAAACGTCCTGTCGATGGATAGCCCCGGCACCTATGGCTGGATCCTGTACCAGAGCGCCAAGAACCTGGACAAGATCGGCCGTCTGCCTTCCTTCGAAGAGCTGTTCGCGCATCAAGCGTTGCCTGCCGTCGCCCTCCCCGGACCGTCCCTCCAGACCACGTGAAGAAGCCATGAAGATCGCCTACATTCCCGAAGACGCCCCATTCAACGAGGACCAGCGCGCCTGGCTCTCCGGCTTCCTGGCCGGGCTGCATTCCCGCCTCGCCATGAACCTGGCGGCTCCGCCTCCTGCGGCGGGCGCAGACCTGGCAGCTCCGCGCCCGCCGCTGCGGGTCCTCTATGGAACACAGACCGGCAACGCCGAGGGCGTGGCAGGTGACATCGCGGCGGCCGCCAAGGCGCAGGGGTTCGACGCCACGGTCAGCGGGCTCGACGAGATAGCACTCGACGAATTCGCCGGACTGAAATACGTCCTCATCGTCACGTCCACCTATGGCGAGGGTGAGATGCCCGACAACGCCGAATTGTTCTGGGAAGCACTGTCTTCGGCACTGGCGCCGCGGCTCGAGGGGGTGTCCTACGGAGTGCTCGCGCTCGGCGACACCAGTTATGACGGCTTCTGTCAGGCGGGCAAGCTCATCGACACCCGGCTCGAACAACTCGGCGCGAGCCGGGTGGTGGGGCGCACCGACTGCGATATCGACTACGAGGTGCAGGCCGCGGAATGGGTTCAGGGCGCCGTGGGCAGCCTGGCCACCCTGGCGGGGGCCAGCGGTGGTCCCGGTACTCCCCCGCCGAGTATCGCGGCGCGATCCGGGTGGACCCGCAAGAACCCGTTCTCCGCGGAGCTACGTGTCAACCGGCTGCTCTCACGGGCGGGTTCGGACAAGGAGATTCGGCACTTCGAGTTCGCGCTCGCCGACAGCGGAATCGCGTACGAGGCCGGCGATGCGCTCGCGGTCATCGCCGAGAACGACCCGGCACTCGTGGAGGCGATCGCGGATCATTTCCGTGTCTCGGTCGGCACGCTGGTCGACGGCGAGCCGTTGGGCGAGCTGCTGGGCAGCCGTTACGAGATCAGCACCCCGTCCCGGGACCTGTTGAGCGAGGTGGAGAGCCGTGCGGAGAGCGAGGAGTTCTCCCACGCCTTCCGTGGCGGGGTGAAGGAGGTGCTGGACGCCTGGCTGTACGGCAAGGACATCCTGGACATTCTTCGTATCGGCGGGGACGCACTCAGCCTTGAAGAGTTCGTCGGGCTCCTCAAGCCGCTTCCACACCGCGCCTACTCGATCTCATCGAGCTCGCTGGCTCATCCCGACCGCATCCACTTGACGGTGGCCAGCGTCCGCTACCAGAGCCTGGGCCGCGAGCGCGGCGGGGTGTGTTCCACCTTCCTGGCCGACCGCAGCAGCAGCGCCCGAATCTTCCTGCAGCCCAACAAGTCATTCCGAGTGCCCAGCGACGATGACGCTCCGATGATCATGGTCGGTCCCGGCACCGGTGTGGCGCCGTTCCGGGCGTTCCTGCAGGAACGCGAGCACCGTGGCGCCAATGGCCGTAACTGGCTGTTCTTCGGCGACCAGCACCGGGAGCACGACTACATCTACGAGAACGAGCTCGACGGCTGGCATGCCTCCGGCCTCCTCAACCGCCTTGATCTGGCCTTCTCCCGCGACCAGGCGCAGAAGGTCTACGTACAGACGCGGATGCGCGAGCACGGCCGGGATCTGTTCACGTGGCTTCAGGACGGTGGGCACTTCTATGTATGTGGCGATGCCACGCGCATGGCCAAGGATGTGGACAAGGCACTGCACGAAATCGTTGGTGAGCATGGCAGCTTGAGCCCCGATGAAGCCTCTGAGTACGTGAACACCCTCAAACGGGAAAAGCGGTACGTCCGCGATGTGTACTGACGGCAGGCGTTGCGAGCACTGCCCTGCCCGGCGAATCGTGGCGGGGCCCAGAGCCATCGCCGAAGCACTACCCGCTCTCGGCACGGTGGTCGCGGTCACCGCGAACGACGCCGCCCTACTGAGCCACACCGGCGAGTACCTTGAACCCTCATTTCCGGGCGATGCGCTCAGCTGCGATGACGAATACGTTGCGCTGAGACTGAATCCGGCCCTCGTCCGCGACGCGTTCCTGGCTCCGCGGGGGCTGACCATAGTCGGGGACACCGGCACTCACCGTGCCTATCTCACGCCGCTCTCGGACCGCCTCACAGTCAGCGCCCTCGAACTGGCGCCAGCGGCCGATCCGGAAGCATTCCCCGTCACGGACTGGTCGGACGTCAGCTGGCGGGACACCGATCAGCTCACCCATCTCGACGCACTCACTCCCGGGCGTTACCGGGTACTCCCCTTTACCGGCGCCCGCACGATCGATACCGGGGTCGTGCCCCATCTCCTGGCCCACCTCGTCGATGTGGACATGCCCTTTACCGTCGCGGTCCCCGGCGGCGGCTGTGTCCAGCTGCACCGCGGCCACGCCGCGATGGTCGAACAGGCGGGTGCGCATATCGCCGTCATCTTCGGTGCCTCGCGGTACGCCATGGACCCGGTGTTCATCGCCGAAAGCTGGGTGACGCAGGCGTACGGCACCCAGGGGCTCACCTCCTCGGTGGAGCTGTACGACCACAGCCACCGTTGTGTCACCGCCATTACGCAGACCGGGCCGATCACGGCCCGACTACACCAGGCATGGGAGCACATGGTTGCCTCACTGCCGGACGGCGTTTGACCGCCGCAGGACGGATGTTTCGGCGCTTTGCTCACAGCGGCCGGTCGGAGGCGTGTGAACAGATTGAGATGTCCCGGTGAATTGGGGGCAGCGTCCGGGAAATTGTGCGGACCTAGCGTGTGCGCATGAGAGCGACACCAGGAGTGTGCAACATGGGCCGTGAACCGTGAGCAGCCTGGCCAAGATCGTCGATCCGACTCTGCCCGGTCGGAACGCGGACCTGCGGCAGGCGCAGTACTACCAGGATGTCCTCGGCGAGCTGCGTTCGGCGGCACGGCGAGAATTGGACGACCACCTAGCATCAGTGGAGCGAAGAAGACAGAGCGGCAAGCCATCCAGCCTCTCGCGCCTGCATCGGCTCGTCGGCGCCAAGCGTGCGGAGCTGGCGGCCCTGGACCAGCTGCTGGTCGCGCTCAGCGATCGATTCGGAGACCACTCCACCCTGTCAGCCGGGTAGTTCCGCCCGGCGGTACGAGGTGCCCGGGTGGCTGTCGGCCAGATGCGGGCCGTGGCTACCGAGATGCTCACGCAGCGTGCGCCTTTCCCGATGATCCGGCACTCGGCCCCGGCGGCGGAGCTCCGGCACGACGAAGCGGGCGAAATCCACGAAAGTTCCTGGTGTGGTCACGTATGCAACGTTGAACCCGTCGATATCGGCCTCATCGACCCAGCGTTCCAGCTCGTCGGCGATCTCTGAGGCCGAGCCGACGAGAACCGGCCCGCGCCCGCCAATCCCGATCTCCTGCGCCAGTTCCCGTGTGGTCCACGTTCGGCTGGGGTCCTTGGTAAATGCGGCCAGTGCCGAACGATTGGCATCGGTCTCGACATGACGCAGTGGCTCGTCGGGGTCCAGCTCGGCCAGGTCGACACCGGTCCAGCCACCGAACAATGCCAATGCGCCTGCGGTGCTGACGAATTGGCGGTACTCGTGCAGCTTGGACACCGCCAGGTCGTGGGTCTCGCCGACGACCGGCGTCACCATCGTGAAGACCTTGATGGAACGGGGGTCGCGGCCCAGCCGTGCGGCTTCCTCACGCAGTGCCCGTACCGGTCCGCGCACCACCTCGGGCGTCGGGCCCGACACGAACACCGCTTCGGCGTGTGCTGCCGCGAATCGAACTCCCCGCGGCGACGTCCCGGCCTGGAACAGCACCGGCGTGCGCTGTGCGGACGGTTCGCACAGGAATGGTCCGGGGACGGTGAAGTACCGGCCGCGGTGCTCGATGTCGTGAACCTTGGAGGGGTCGGTGAAGATGCCCCGCGCGCGGTCACGCACCACTGCGCCGGCCTCCCAGGAGCCCTCCCAGAGCTTGTAGCAGACCTGCAGGTACTCGTCGGCGATGTCGTAACGCTGATCATGGGGAATCTGTGCGTCCAGCCCCAAATTCCTTGCCGCACTGTCGAGATAGGACGTCACGATGTTCCAGGCGACCCGCCCCTCGGTGAGGTGATCGAGTGTTGCGAGACGGCGGGCCAGCGCGTACGGCTGTTCGTAGGTGAGTGACAACGTGATGCCAAACCCGAGTGTTTCGGTGACCGCCGCCATCGCCGAGACGGCCAGGGTCGGATCGTTGACCGGGAATTGCGCGGCATCGAGCACGGCGGCATCCCGTGAACCTGCATAAACGTCGTAGGCACCCAGCACATCGGCGAGGAACAACAGATCGAAACCACCGGCCTCAAGGGACCGGGCGAGCCCGGTCCAGTAGCTCAGCGTGCGGTAGCGGTGGCCCTGGTCTTCGGGATGGCGCCATAAGCCGGGCGATTGGTGACCAACACATGCCATATCGAAGGCATTGAGATAGATCCGGCTCACAGAGAATCTCCGATCTGATCGCGGTACGTCTCGCGCGCGGCGCGTGCGGAGGCGAAGGTGAGCACCGCCAGCACCAGGTAGTAGATGACGATGGGCCAGGGGCTGCCATGATTGGCGGCCAGCAGCGCCGCGGCGATCAACGGAGCGAACCCGCCGGAGAGCACCGCGCCGATCTGGTAGCCCAGTGACGCCCCGCTGTAGCGGACGCGGGTATCGAACAGCTCGGCGAACCACGCGGCCTGCGGCCCATACATGGCGTCGTGAACGATGTTGATGCCGAACACAATGGACAGCACCACGAGGACCTTCGACCCGCTCCCGGCTGCCAAGAAGAACAGCGTCAAGGCCACCGGACCGGCGGCCGACCCGAACAGATAGAGCGCGCGGCGGCCCACCTTGTCCGAGAGCGCGGCCCACGCGGGAGTGCTCAGAATGCCGATCGCCGAAGAGATCAGGACGGCAGTCAACCCAACCTGACTGTCCTTCCCGAACAGGTCTTGCAGATACGTCAGCGAATACGTCGTCAACAGGACGAACAACGCGATCTGCGATAGCCGTAAGCCGGTGGTGAGCAGCACATTACGGGGCTGTGTGCGCATCACCTCCACCACGGGGAGCCGCGCCACCTCGCCGCGCTCGCGCACCCGCCGGAACACCGCCGAGTCGCTCAGCCGCAGCCGGATCACCAGTCCAACGATTACCAAGACGATGCTGCTCAGGAATGGGATCCGCCAGCCATAGGCAAGAAATGCCTCCGGTCCGGTGAGCAGGCGGGTAGTACCGAATACCCCGGTGGCCAAGAGCATTCCCGCGGGCGAGCCCAGCTGCGTGAAGCTGCCGAACAAGCCCCGGCGGCCGGCAGGTGCGTGTTCAACCGACAGCAGGGCGGCCCCGCCCCATTCCGCTCCGGCGGCAAGGCCCTGCAGTACCCGTAGCGCTGCCAGCGCTGCAGGCGCGAGAACACCCACCTCGGCATAGGTGGGCAGGGCGCCGATGATCGCGGTGGCGGTGCCCATGAGTAGTAGGGCGCCGACGAGAACGGCCTTACGCCCCACCCGGTCTCCCATATGTCCGGCGATGACCGCTCCGATTGGGCGCGCGCCGAAACCCGCCGCGTACGTGGCGAACGAGGCGAGCGTGCCCGCGGTCGATGAGACAGTCGGGAAGAACAGCGGCTTGAGGACAAGCGCTGCGGCTGTCGCGTAAAGGTAGAAGTCGTACCACTCGATCGTGGTGCCGACCATGCAACTCAGCGCGACGGTGCGGGCACCGGGACTGCCCTTGTCAGCCGTGCCGCCCGCGCGGACGGTAGGCGCCGTACTGGTGGAGGTCACGCGACGCCATGGTGTACTGCCCGGTGTCCGGTGGGAACCTTTGCACTCGGCGGGATTTCAGCGGCAGGACTAGAAGCCGCCCGCCCGCATATCGGGCTGTGAATCCTCCAGCGGGGTAAGGATTGTCGCGAGCCAGGTCACCGTCAGGGTCGCAGAGGCGAGTGCGGCGAACAGCGTCCACACCAATGGATCGGACCCGTCAGCGGTCTGATGCCACCAGAGCGCGGCGAGACTGGTCACCGTGCTGAGCGCCGCGGTGTACGCCGCCGCGCAGCACCATCGGAAGTGTCGCCGCCGCAGAGCGATGAGCGAGACAACACATGCCGCCAGGAACATGATCGATGTTCCCGGCACCACGGCGTCGACATGCAGCGACGGGCTTACCTGGGCACCGAGGTTTGACCAGCGGCTTGCCGCGGCGACGCCCAGGATGGTTGCCGCCAAGAGCGCGGTCCAGCGGCGTGGTCTGCTCATCCAGACGTCCTCAAGCACGCCGCGCTCGATCGCGCGAAGTGTGTCCTCAAGCCCAACGTCCCGGCGCTGCGTCTTCACTCAATGCCTCCCAATTCCGAACATCTCTGAGAGTAGAGGTCGGATGCGGGGCCGCGGCAGTTCCGTGCCACTTGTCGCCAGTCTTGCCACATTCCCGGCCGTGCACCTCTTCACCCACAGTTGAGGGTTGATGCGGGCAGGTTTCCACTGCTGCTCGGATGAGTGGTGATCAGCTACGACGAGTTCGGGTCATAGGTGATCACCGGAGGATTGGTGCCCCACGGCACCAAGGGGTTGGTTCCATAAGGAAGCCACGGACTGGTGCCCCCTGCCGGGCAGAAGATCTGCCCGTGGCAGGGAGTCTCGCTACCTGCGCGCAGCGCCCGCGGGGTCTGTGTCGATACCGATAGCACAAGGCCGGCCGCGAAGCCGACAGATGCCAGCGTCAGCGCGGTACGGCGCCTCCTGATGTGTTTGGGCTGCATGATCCGGACCTTTCTGTCGCTCTGGTCAGTGCCGTCCGTACGGGAAGTCCTGAATGCTGACTCCCCACGGGACGCGGGGATTCGTGCCCTCCGGCACTGTGGGATTGGTTCCACCCGGCAGGCAATAGTCGAACTCCTCTGTATCGCAACCCCTTTGGTGTGCCGCGCGAGACAGTCCGAGCGCGCCTTCGCCGGGCAAGAGCACGGCCACAACCACACACATGGCGGCCAGCGATCTGCCCAGATTGGTGGTAAGCATCGGTCGTTTCCCTTCTGTGGTGTCCTGGGTGTTCACTGCTGCGCCTAGGCGCAGTTGAGGGTGATGTAGGCCATCTTGAAATCCGGGGGTTCTTGTTCGCGGGCCGGAGCCGGCCTGATGTCGCTCGTGTGCAGGTGCTGCACCGGAGATTGGGTCAGGATCGATCGCACCGTGCAGTCCTCGATGTCCCGTCCGCCCACCTTCGTGACGATGACGCGGTACCCCTCGGAGGTGAGCATGTCGATGACACCTTGCGCGCCGCCCACCGGGGCTGGGCCCGCGATAGCAACTGGGGATCCAGGGAGTGCGTCGGCCGCGATCACCGCCGCAGTGACGAGTCCCATAACGGACACCGCCCGAATGAGCATTCTGGCACGCTGACCTGCGCATTGCCTAGTCATTGGTGTTGCTCCTCTCGCTGTCACGTTTCACTTTAGGACACGTGGTGTCATTTAGTAAACATGGTGTTCTGTGAGCTGGAGCACATGTAGACGGGTGAACCATTTATCGGCGGTCGCGGCTAACATTGGGACATGACAACGCAGTTTGACGCCGTGATCGTCGGGGCCGGTTTCGGCGGGATGGGCGCGGCGATCCAGCTCAAGGAGCTGGGCCTGACCAATCTGGCGATCTTGGATCGCGAGGATGATCTCGGCGGTACCTGGCACGTCAATCACTACCCCGGACTGGCTGTCGACATCCCCTCGGCAACCTATTCGTACTCATTCGAGCCGAACCCGTACTGGTCGCGGTTGTTCGCACCGGGCTCCGAGCTCAAGCAGTACGCGACCCACGTGGCCGAGAAGCACGATCTGCGCAAGTACATGCGTTTCAACACCCCGGTATCGGGTGCACGCTGGGATGAGGAGGGGCAACACTGGGTTGTCGCTACCGAATCAGGCGAGACCGTCACCGGTAAGTACCTACTGACCGCCACCGGCTATCTGTCTCAGCCCAAGATGCCCGATATCGCGGGCATCGAGTCCTTCGCCGGCAAGATTATCCACACCACCAAGTGGGACAACAGCTATCGTGCCGCGGGCCACAAGATTGGCCTGATCGGCACCGGCGCCACCGCCGTTCAGCTCATCCCCGAGCTCGCCAAGGATGCGCAGCACCTGACCGTGTACCAGCGCACCCCGATCTGGGTCGTGCCCAAGGCCGACGCGAAGGTCCCCGGCGTGATCAAGAAGCTCTTCGCGAAGGTGCCGCGTACCCAAAAGATCGCCCGCACAGTGGGTTCTGCAATCCTTGAGGTGATCATGGTGGGCGGAGTGTTGCACTTCCGCCAGTTCCGGCAGGCCAACAATGGGGCCGCGATGCTGGCCAAGGCGCATTTGTTCGCGCAGGTGCGCGATCGCGAGCTGCGCCGCAAGCTGACACCCGACTACGACTTCGGCTGCAAGCGGCCAACCTTCTCGAACACGTACTTCCGAGCCTTCAGTAAGAAGAACGTCAGTCTCGAGACCGCATCGATCGAGCGCATCGAGCCCGACGGCATTGTCACCGCGGACGGTCGCAAGACGGTCATCGATACCCTCGTCCTGGCCACCGGTTTCAATCTGTGGGAATCAGCCTTTCCCGCGTTCGAGGTGGTCGGCCGTGAGGACTACAACCTCGGGAAGTTCTGGCGGGACAACCGTTTCCAGGCATTCGAGGGGATCACTGTCCCCAAGTTCCCCAACCTGCTGACGCTCAACGGGCCCTACTCCTACAGCGGGCTGTCTTACTTCGACACCATCGAGTCCCAGATGCGGCATATCAAGCGGCTCTTTGACGAGATGGCGCGCACCGGCACGGAGACCTTCGAGGTCACCGACGAGGCCAACACCGAATTCCTGAACCGCATGGTCGGCAACCTGGACAACTCGGTGTTCTATCTCGGCAGCTGCCAGACGGCACGAAGCTACTACTTCAATCAGCACGGTGAGGCCGCGCTGCTGCGTCCGACCTCCACGGCCAGCGCGTACAAGGAGCAGGAGTCCTTCCCGCTCGAGGCGTACCAGCTGGTCTAGTGCGGGTGGTCACCGACTAGGTGAGCACACAGTCACCGCAGACCGCGGAACGGTCGTCGGTGAGCTGGTAGATGAGGCAGCAGCTGCGCCTCCGGAAATCAGGTCCCGCGCGCAGGGTGCCGTCGTCGATGCGCCGGTCACGAAGATGCGTGTTTGCGACTTCTCGGGCGGCATCGGTCAGCTCGGGCTGTGCTGAGGCAATGAGACGCGCGGCGCTATTGACGGCCGAGCCGATGTTCCCCCACAAGACGCGGTGACTTACGCCGGTGTGGTCAATCACGCCCTGGGTTATTGATTCGACGGCCGATCCGGCAAGGGTGTTGCGCTCCCCCACCCGCAGAACCACCGACAGCGGAAAGGGGCCGCCCAATTCGTCCTGCCACCACAACTCGTGCGACTCCTGCGACATGCGCAGCTCGCCGCACGTCGCGGCGGCGACGGTTGGTGCCAGGATGCGGGCGACGAGGCCAAGATGAGTCACAGAGGCCGCTACCCGCAGATCGACGTCGGCGACGCCTACCGCCGCGCGCTCGGCGAGACTGCTTCGGACGCTATCGATCCGGTTGGCTAGTGCGCTTGATCCGTCGACCAGCTCCGCCATGGGCCGCCACGGAGGCGTCGGTGTCTCCCCGGCGTCATGTGTCGCAACGGCAAAGAAGGGGCCAAAAGCCGACAGCTCAACCGCGCTCACACGCCGATGATGCCACCAGCACGATCAAGATCACGCGCAGGCGAGACATTCGGATTAGGTTGTTTGCGTCCGCTGCATCGATTGGCGGTGTGCACGAAAGGGGTGTCTGTGGCTGAGCAGGTCGGAGACCTAACCACTGTCAACTTTGAGTACCACTACTCGTATCCTGCACACAGCGTGTGGTCGATACTCAACTCACCGCAGTTCTTCGGGCAGTGGGTCAGAGATTTCGGGCCGACGAAATACGAGACGGGACTCAACTTTTCGTTTAACGTCTTCCCGTTCGTGGGGAGTGGCTTCGTCGGAGAGATCGACGGCCGGTTCACCGAGGTGGTCGACGATGAGGTGCTGGCCTACCGGATGGCCACCCGCGACGGTTCGATCGTCATCGACTCGCGCTGGAACCTGAAGCCGGACGCGAATGGCACCCGACTGTCGGTCCAGGCGACTGGATTCAATCCGAGTGAGCACGACCAGATGCGGTTCCGGCAGCTGTGTCTCGTGGGCTGGCCGGCCGTGCTGGAGCGGATTGACGACTTTCTGCGAGAGCAGTGATGGCACGGAAAGTCGCGCTGATCTGACTACTCGATCACGCGAACCAGGTATGGGGCCATGTCGTTGAAGCGCACCTGCGATACCTGCACCGCGGGTTCGGATGCCTCCAGCATGAGGTTGTTGCCCAGGTACATCGTCACGCTCTGGCTGCCGTTGGGGCCATAGAAGATGAGATCTCCTGGGAGCGCCTGTGCTGGAAGTACTTTCCGGCCACCTTGGTAGTCGTACTGGTCGCCGGACCGGCGGGGCAGTTTGATGCCCGCAGCGGCGTAGGAGTAGACCATGAGTCCGGAGGCGTCGAATCCCGGAACCTTCGGGGCGGGCGTAGCCAACGGGGCCGGGATCAATCCCAGCAGGCTCGTGGTCGCCTCGGGTGCGGCCGGCGCGGTGTCGGTGCTCGTGGTTGGGCCGTCGGTGTTACCGCCCCCATACGTGAACGGCACGCCGCGCTGAGTCAGACCGCGCGCGATCACCGCATTGATGTTCTTCTGGGCGTCGGCAGGGCTGCTGTGAACGTCGGCCGAGGCCAGCCCCGGGGTGGCGAATAACAGGACGATGCCGAGCAAGACTGCATAGGTGCGTTTCATTCCATTGTCGCTTCTCTCCGACCGTGAACTCTGACTCCAGGGTGGTTCCTTCCGGCCGGCGATGGCCACCACGATCCTTTCTACCGCCGACACCACGTAGATCCCAATTAGGTTCTGCGACATAGCCAATGAGTTGTCGTACTGTGACCGAACGGTGACACTTGGACGCTGTGCGGCGACAAGTCAACCCTTGCGCTCAACGTTTCTTGAGCGCGCTCGGCCTACCGGTCGTAGGCTGACGCCATGACCGATCACGACCGCCTTGCCACCCGCCGCGAGATTGCCGACGCACTCACGAACGCCTTCGAACGGCGTCATGAAGTCCTTGATCTGATTGTGGAAGCCGATGACCGAAAGAAAGCCATCGACGCGATCGCTACATTGCTGGGAACCTCTCACCTGGGTGGCGAAGCGGTCATGGGCATGTCCTTCGATCAGCTGACCAAGGATGAGCGCCGTAAGAACGCCGCGGAGCTTGAGGATCTCAACAGCCAGCTCACCTTCACCCTCATGGAGCGCCCCGCGAGCTCAGGAGACAGCCTCGAACTGCGGCCGTTCTCCGGCGACTCCGATGCCGATATCTTCGCGGCACGCACCAACGAGGTGGGCCAGGCGGGCGACGGTTCCGGCGCCCCGGCGGGCGGTCTCGAAGACGAGTTGAGGGCGGCACTCGCACGCATCGACGACGAGGAAGCTGCCTGGTTCGTCGCGTTCGAAGGGCCCAGCAAGGTCGGCATCGTCTTTGGCGAGCTGGTCGACGGTGAGGTGAACGTGCGGATCTGGGTGCATCCCGATCATCGAAAGAAGGGTTACGGCACAGCGGCGTTGCGGAAGTCCCGGTCCGTGATGGCGGCCTACTTCCCCGCCGTCCCCATGGTGGTGCGGGCCCCCGGAGCCGCCGCTTCGTGAGTGTCGAGATAGCTAGGCACCCATCAAGAGTGTTGATCAATGTGCTTGATGCACTGACGAATTGGTGTGAATTTTCTGGACGACACGCCGCCCTGTCACACCTCTTCGGGCGTTGGAACATTGGCGAAGTCCGCTACTGTTAGCGCGGTATGAGCACACACGAGGAATCTCCGATGGGCATTCTGGTGTCTCAGATCTATCGCGTGTTGTGGTCAAGAGCCTCGGTGATCGTGCGTGACTTTGGCGTGACGGTTCCGCAGATGGAGTGTCTGGCCGTGCTGTCCGCACAGCCGGGGATATCCAATGTCGAGATCGCCGCGGAGCTTCGTATCACGCCCCAGGCGGTAAGCCTGGTCCAGCGGTCCCTCGAAGAGGCGGGCCTGGTGCTTCGGTCGCGTCGACAAGCCGACGCCAGGGTGCTGACCACCGAGTTGACGGCCAAAGGGCGCAAGCTCTTCGAGCGTGCCGACGCGACCCTGCGCGAGGACGACGACGAGATACTCGCCAACATGACAGACAAGGATCGTGCCCAGCTTCGCAGGCTGCTCGGCGGCGTGATAGAAACCATGCCGGCGAGGTAATTCGGCTCGGTACGGCGTGCAAAAGCGCTCGGCGTCAACACTATTGCCGATCATTGTCAGCCTCTTTAGGCTGGTCAGACGGGTTGTGAACTCTTTCCAGCTCTTTCGCGAATTTCCTGGATTCATTCCAGATAATTGAGGCATACTGGCCTTGTGCCCTTCACTTCGGATGAGTACGCGGCGCTGCTGCGGACTGCTGATCTGCGTGTGACCCGGCCCCGGGTCGCCGTCCTCGAAGCTGTGGAAACGCACCCGCACGCCGATACCGAGACGGTCTTCAGTGTTGTGAGGACTGGTCTACCCGAGGTATCCCGGCAGGCCGTTTACGACGTCCTGGCGGCGCTGACCTCGGCGGGCCTGGTACGCAAGATCCAGCCCTCCGGCTCCGTCGCACGGTACGAGTCGAGGGTCGGCGACAACCATCACCATGTCGTATGCCGCTCGTGCGGCGTTATCGCGGACGTCGACTGCGCTGTCGGTGCCGCACCGTGTCTCACCCCATCCGACTACAACGGTTTCGTCCTTGAGGAGGCCGAGGTTATCTATTGGGGCCTGTGCCCCAACTGCGCTTCCCCGCAAGCGCCCACACGAATTTCGGGATCACACACGTGATCACAGCCCATATCACCCCCCTCCCGAAAGGATCGCTGTGCCTGAAGAACACCCGCCCATTGCAGAGGCCAACAACCAGCCGCCGAACGGTTGCCCCGTTGCTGGCGGTCGGCTGAACTACCCCGTCGAGGGTGGTAACGCCAACCGCGAATGGTGGCCCACCCAGCTCAACCTGGGCATCCTCAAGAAGAATCCACCGGCGGCCAACCCGCTCGGTGAGGACTTCGACTACGCCAAGGCCGTGCAGACGATCAACGTCGACGCACTCAAGGCCGATGTCGAGAGGGTGCTGACCGATTCTCAGGACTGGTGGCCCGCCGACTTCGGCAACTACGGCCCGATGTTTATTCGTATGTCGTGGCATGCCGCCGGTACCTACCGCGTCGCGGATGGCCGAGGCGGCGCGGGCGCCGGTATGCAGCGGTTCGCCCCGCTGAACAGCTGGCCCGACAACGTGCTGCTGGATCGCGCGCGGCGCCTGCTGTGGCCCGTCAAGAAGAAGTACGGAAACTCCCTGTCCTGGGCCGACCTCATCGTCTTCGCCGGTAACCACGCCATGGACACCATGGGGTTCAAGACCTTTGGGTTCGCGTTCGGGCGCGAAGACCGCTGGGAGCCTGAACAGGATGTCTACTGGGGCCCCGAGCACACCTGGTTGGGCGACGAGCGTTACACCGGTGATCGTGACCTGGAGAACCCCCTGGCCGCGGTGCAGATGGGTCTGATCTACGTCAATCCCGAAGGCCCCAACGGCAATCCGGATCCGCTGGCCGCCGCCATCGACATTCGGGAGACCTTTGCTCGGATGGCGATGAACGACGAGGAAACTGCGGCGCTGATCGTCGGTGGTCACACCTTTGGTAAGACGCATGGCGCGGGCGATGCCGGGCTGGTCGGGCCGGTTCCCGAGGACGCACCGCTGGAGCAGATGGGCATCGGCTGGAAGAGCTCGTTCGGCTCGGGCAAGGGCAATGACGCGATCGGCAGTGGTCTGGAAGTTACCTGGACCCACACGCCGACCAAGTGGGACAACAGCTTCCTGGAGATTCTGTATGGCAACGAGTGGGAGCTGACCAAGAGCCCCGCCGGTGCACATCAGTGGAAGCCCAAAGACGGCGGCTGGGCCAACTCGGTACCGACGGCCCAGGGCACCGGCAAGACGCATCCCTCGATGCTCACCACGGATCTGTCGATGCGGTTCGATCCCATCTACGAAGGGATCACCCGGCGCTGGCTCGACCATCCCGAAGAGCTGGCCGACGCCTACGCCAAGGCCTGGTACAAGCTGATCCACCGCGACCTGGGACCGCTCACTCGCTACCTCGGTCCGTTGGTGCCCAAGGAGACTCTGCTGTGGCAGGACGTCATCCCCGCCTCGGACACCAACATCGGGACCGACGACGTCGCCGAGCTGAAGAAGCAGATTCTCGCTTCCGGCCTTACTGTGCCGCAGCTTGTTTCGACCGCATGGAAGGCAGCGGCCTCGTATCGCAACAGCGACAAGCGCGGTGGCGCTAACGGTGGCCGTATCCGGCTGCAGCCGCAGGCCGGCTGGGAATCCAACGAGCCCGATGAGCTCGCCCAAGTGATCCGCACGCTGGAGGGCATCCAGGACTCCTTCAACGCCGGAGGCAAGAAGGTTTCGTTCGCCGATCTCGTCGTGCTCGGTGGCGCTGCCGCCGTCGAAAAGGCGGCCAAGGATGCCGGTTTCGATATTGCCGTGCCGTTCACACCCGGCCGCGGCGATGCCACCCAGGAACAGACGGATGTCGAGTCGTTCTCCTATCTGGAGCCGACCGCCGATGGTTTCCGCAACTACCTGGGTAAGGGTGCGCAGATTCCTGCCGAGTACAAGTTGATCGACAAGGCCAACCTGTTGGCGCTGTCTCCGCCGGAACTGACTGTCCTCGTCGGCGGTCTGCGCGTGCTGGGTGCCAACTACCAGGGTTCCGAGCTCGGCGTACTCACCGACAGGCCCGGGACATTGACGAACGACTTCTTCGTCAATCTGGTCGACATGGGTACGCAGTGGACACCGTCGTCAGCCGACGACGGCACCTACCTGGGGACCGATCGTGCCAGCGGCACGGCAAAGTGGACCGCGAGCCGGGTGGATCTGGTGTTCGGTGCGAACTCCGAACTGCGCGCTCTCGCAGAGGTTTACGCACAGGACGATGCCAAGGAGAAGTTCGTCAAAGACTTCGTCGCGGCATGGGTCAAGGTGTCGAACGCAGACCGGTTCGACGTTCGCTGATACTCGCAGCATGTGGATGGCCGGCTCCTTCGGGAGCCGGCCATCGCGTTATCTGCCAGGACTCGTCAACGTCTGTCGTCTGGGTCTTTCGGCTCGGCACGCGTCGTCAGCGATACGCCGGCCTCCTCGAAGATCTCCTCGATGGCATCCCAGTCCCTCTTCCCCACCGCCGACTTGATGCGCGCCGCGTCCCGCAGCACGAACCGGAACGGCTCATCTTCGGGGGTGCCGAATCCCCCTCGAAGGCAATCGACAAGGGCATCCAGGTTGCTGCCGAAATAGCCGCCAGGCCCGTTCACCGCGCGGCCGAGCTCGGTGAAGAAGTCCGCGCGGGTACGGACGTGGGAGCCATCGACGAGATAGGTCTTCATGCGCCGTCAACCTCACAGAATGACTGGTAGTGATCGCCCGTGTAGTAGACGTGCGGCGGATCTTTCAGCGGATTGCCACCGGTGATGATGCGCCGCGTGCCGCGCGTCTTACTGCCCGGAGTGCGGACCGTGTACTCGTGGTAGTACCCGCGAGGCTCGGAGGGCAAAATCCTCTCGCGATTCTGGAACACGACGCCGTCATTGCGGGGATACGGGAATGGTCCACCGGCGTGGATGAGGTCCACGGTTCCGGCGGCTTCGGAAGGCAGCTCAGACAGGTCGCACTGGGAGATGGTGGCGCGCGCCGGTAAGGGCTCGGTGCAGCCGAGCAGCGCCAATGCCAAGACCGCGGCGCCGACGGCACGCAAACACGGCGACATGCTTCGACGGTACTGCATACATCTGCTGGAACCGCGGTCGATGGCGTCCGAGTTACCTCGATCTTCCCCGCAGCACGGCCAATTCGGC
>MAFD01000050.1:0-25261 GCA_002013775.1 Mycobacterium sp. D16R18 | reverse complement strand
GGGGGGGGGGAGATCACCACGGCATCTCTGGCCAAAGTAAGGTCGCCCTTACCCAGCGCTGGGATCAGCCCCGCGCGCGCGAGCGAGGGAGTGTTGTGACCGCCCAGCCGGACTTCTCGTTGATCGTCGGCTACGGCACCGATATGGGCAATGCCGAGGACGCTGCCATGTCGTTCTCCGAGGCCTTGGAAGAGGCCACCGGCATCAAGTCCGAGGCGATCGAACTCAACCAGGTCGACGTCGCGGACCTGCGATCGGCATCGCATTTCGTGGCCGTGGTGTCGACATTCGGCGACGGTGAATTTCCCGATAACGCGCTGCTGTTCTGGGAAGCGATCAGCGCCGAGGCCGCCGATCGGCTGGAGCATCTGACTTTCTCGGTGCTCGCACTCGGTGACAGCAGCTACGAATTCTTCTGCAACGCGGGTCTGCTCCTCGACCAACGCCTGGAGGCTCTGGGCGCGGCCCGGCTGACCGAGCGCGTCGACATCGATGGGCCCTATCTCCAGCAGTCGAAGGAGTGGACCACCGATCTGGTCAAGCGTCTGGCGGTGGGCCACATGAGTGCCACCGCGGCGCCCGTGCTGACGGAGGCGCCCGCACCACCCAAGCGTGACCGCAACGAGCCCGTCGAGGCGCGACTGCTCGTCAACCGGCTGCTCACCACGAGCGAATCCGACAAAGAGGTACGCCATTACGAAGTGGACCTCACCGACTCCGGAATCTCCTACGAGGCAGGCGATTCGATTGCCGTGCACGCCACCAACGATCCCTCGCTCGTCGCGGCGGTACTCGCCGAGTTGGGTGTCGGTGCCGATCATCGAGTCGCCGGCCACGATGAGCCGCTCGCCGAACTACTGTCCGATCATCTCGAAATCCGCACCCCCTCACGGACCCTTCGCGCCTTGGTCGCCACCCGAACGGACAACATGGAGGCGGTCGCCGCGCTCGGTGGCGACGTCACTCCGGCGCCGGGTTCCTGGCTGTACGGAAAAGATGTTCTGGATCTGATCAGGTTGGGGGAGTTGACCGTTGACGAGCTGGTCGACAATCTGCGCCCGCTTCAGTTCCGTGACTACTCCATCGCATCGAGCCCAGCCCTGCACCCCGACACCGTGCACCTGACCGTGGCGACCATTCGATACGCCGATGCCGATCGCATCTATGGCGGTGTGGCGTCGACATTTCTGGCCGACCGCGGGCAGACGATGCGGGTGCATCTGCGACCCAATCACACCTTCCGGCTGCCGGCCGCCGACGTGCCGATCATCATGATCGGGCCGGGGACCGGGATCGCGCCGTTCCGCGGCTTCCTGCAGGAGCGCCAGGCCGCGGGTGCGCACGGGCGTTCGTGGCTGTTCTTCGGAGACCGGCGCCGTGCCACCAGTTTCCTCTACGGCGAGGAGCTTCAGGGTTTCGTGGATTCGGGCGTATTGACGCGACTCGACCTCGCCTTTTCGCGAGATGGCGCCGACGGTGAACCGAAACAGTATGTCCAGCACCGCATGCTGGAGAGCGAGGCGGAGCTGTTTTCCTGGCTACAGGATGGCGCGTACCTGTATGTGTGCGGTGATGCCGAGAACATGGCCAAGGACGTCGACGCGACGTTGCACGAGATCGTGGCCCGCTGCGGCGGCATGGACACCGCAGCGGCGCACGCGTACGTCAATGACCTCATCAAGAGTCATCGGTACGTGCGCGACGTCTACTGAGGGATTACTCCCGGGCCGCACGCCACTTATCCAGCATCCGCCGGTCCCGTTTAGTCGGCCGGCCCGCACCGCGGTCGCGCGCCGCCACCTGAACCTGTGGAACCTCAGGCCGGGCAGGTGTTCGGTCGAGGTAGCAGGTCACGGCGTCGGCGGCACCAACTCGCTTCTGGATCACCCTGACCACCTTGACGATTCGAGTCGTGTCGCCCACCAATACGCGTACTTCGTCACCGGGGGCTACCGCCGTTGACGGCTTCACCGGTCGATCGTTGATGCGCACATGTCCACCGCGACATGCCGCCGCGGCGTCCGGCCGGGTCTTCGTCAGTCGGACCGCCCACAGCCACCGATCGACGCGGGACGACTCCATGACGTCCATCATGCAGGGTGTAGGCGCCGAGCCTCGGCGGATGCGGGCGTCAGCAGCCTTTCTAGGCGCGCAGCGACAGGATCTGCTCGATCTCGCGTCGCAGCCGTTCGTGCCGGAACGGTTCGAAACCGAGGGCGGTGCCCGTACGCGCCGACAACCGCGCGAATAGGTCGACCGTGCGCCGCAGTGCGTTGACGGTGTCGTCGGCATCGAAATGTGCCCAACAGCCCTCGACTTCGACGCGGACCTCAGCGTCCATCCAGCTGTTCATGCGGGTACCCAGATAGCGCGTGTCATGCCCGGTTCCATACCGAACACGGTGGTCCCACTCAATGATGCGCAGCAGCTCTTCCTTGAGATCCTGGTCGCGCAGTTTCGCCGACCAGAGCTCCCCGCGTACCACGGCTTTCGCGCACATCAGCGCTGCGGCGTAGCCCCAGTGCACGCTCTCCTCAAACTCCTCTTCGGCGGGCAGCTCACCATCGGGCGTGCCCACCGCGTTCGGGTCAGGTGCCTGACCGTCTTTGTCGACCAATACCTGGAAGGGCCGATCGTGCTCCATCTCGGCGAGATCCTCGGCGGGAATCAGGGTGAAGTCGAGCTTGCCTCCGGCGTAGTAGATCAGCCGGGTCTGATACCCGGAGTCCTCGTCCTCCAGACGCTCGACCACAAGAACTTCGCCCAGCGATGCCCACCACGAATCCTCGTCTGCCAGGTCATCCGGGTCGGATGCGTAGAGCTCGATGTCCCGGTCCGACAATGGGTGAACGTCCCCGTCGGCCGCGGACCCAGTGACAATGACCGCCCGGACGGCATCCACCTCGGTCGCCCACGCGACCAACTTCTCAAGCACCTCACCGTAATTCACACCCATATCCTTGGCTGCCCGGCATGGTGTTCTCAAGAGCTTTTCCGCGTGTCGGTCAGGTGTTTCGCGCGCGTCGCGGCGGGCGCTAGCCAGCGTTGTTCTTGTTCGTGCCGTCCGGCACGAATGGGTTGACCCCGGTTGGGGTCAACGGGTTGGCGCCCTCATAAGTCGGCTGATGCGCGCCCTGCTGGTACTCAATGTCGCCCGGGGCAAGACACGGATCGAAGTCGGTCGAGCCGACGCTCGGCTGGTTCGCGTAACACACCGGCGGTGGCTCCGGCGCCGCCGCGGCCACCGGGGACCCGATCAGGGTGATCGCCCCGACGACCATTGCCGAACTCACTGCCGTAAGCATCTTCATGCCCGCACCTCTCCACTCTGTCAAAAATCAGCTAATCGAACTTGCCGCCGGAGCGGCCATTCAATACATTGCGATATATGCATATATTAATTTCAGAAGGTTTGTCTACATCGTGGTCAAGGAATCAGGAAGCTCACATGGAGATATCAGCTAATCCTCAGGATACCGGGCCGGGGTAGGGGTAAGTGGCAGCGACGGCCGGCCCTCAGCGTTGCGTGGAACGTGCGGGCCCATGGGCCAGCAGCATGTCAACCAACTGATCGATGAGGGTCTCTTCGGTGCCCGCGATGTCCTGATTCAGCCATGCCGCGACGGCCTGCCCAACGCCCCCCACGACGAAATGGGCCAGCACCGGAAGGCTGCCGTCATCATCACGGCGAAACCAGTCGCGCAGATGCTGAGCGAACAGCGATACAAACATCGCCGTGGCCTCGAACCTCTTGCGCACCAGAACCGGATTGACCTGCCGAGGGCTATAGAGCAGCTGCCCGATGCGACGGTCCGCGTTGATGACACGCACTACGCTGCTGATACCGGCCCTCACCTGCTGGCGCGGCGGCGCCGCCGCCACCTCGGCCTCGATGGTGGACGTAAGTCCATCAACGGCCCAATCGAAGATCGCGATGGCGAATTCGTCCTTGTCGGCGAAGCTTTCGTAGAAATAGCGTTGCGCCAGACCGGAGCGCTGACAGACGGTGCGCAGTGTTAGGTCGCCGGGCCCGTCCGGGGCACCGAGGATGTCCAGTCCTGCCTCCAGCAGCTGCTGTCGACGCCGGGCCAGGCGTTCGTCAGCGGGAAGTCCGCTGTACGAGCGGCCGACTGGGGATGACATCCACTCAGTCTGACAGGAGCCGGTATTTGCCTGGGGACAGACTGCGCGCGTGTCTACTCAAGGCGAGAGTGGGTGACATGCCGTACATGTCCGAAATGACACATGTCATCACTTTTCGGTCACGTACGGCATGCACCGGTCGAGTCGCCTCCCGAAATCCGGGTTAGCGAGAGCCGTCGGCTCCGCTTTCTTCGGCCCACTCAATACGCCAACTGTCGAGGATTGACGTAGCCGAACCTTCATCGATTTCGACGTGGTCTACATCGTTGTGCCCGAGGTAGTAGCGGCGTAGGTACTCGGTGGGGTGCCACTCCAAGTCTCGGCCGAATGCCTCATCGATTGGTGGATCTGTGTGAACCCGCCTGACAATCCCTGCTGGGTTATCCGGTGTCCGGCCGCCAGCCAAGAGCGCGTAGAAAGTAACCGATGTCTTACTCATTTACGTTTTCCATTCGGGGATAAAGATATTGACGAGCTGCCGCTTGGGCGTGGGACCGAATCGAAAACGCGCCCCTTCTCATCCTGCAGTTCTTTTACTCGCTGCGGCGAGGTACTGGGAAGGCGTTCTTCTTCGTAGAGGACATGCGTCTGTGTCTTGGCATCGAAGCTTGCGGGCGTGTGGAACTGGACTTCAAAGGTATGCCCTGTCGTGGGCTCGCGCCAGGCGCTGTTGAACCCCTGATACCCCGGCTGGCCCCATGTATTAGTGAGCCTGACAGGCTCGTAGCCTTCGGCGACCAGACGATCAATCGTCTGCTGTGTAGTGGCCGTATAGAGCTCATGAGGCAACTGCACGGTGTATCTCACGGAGTCCCTCATCTCCGCGAGGTGCTCGGCAGTGCTCAGGTTTGGATTGGTCACGACGAACGTGTAGAGCTTTCGTTTGAATGATTCTTCCGTCTTGAGCCGGTCTCCCAAACCAATGAACTGACTGCCCGGGACGTTATCAACGATGCCCCGGAGCGACTTGGTGATATCTGGTTCCGCTCGCCGTGCCTGTTCAAGGAACTTGTTGGCCGCCGCGTTCTGCTCGGCGTTGAGTGAAATTCCATTGCTATGGGACTCAGGCGCACCGCCCTTGTTGGGCGAAACATGTTGGTCACCCTTAGAGCCTGCGTGCTCGCCCCTGGCGGCGTCACCGTGATGTTCACCCGCGGCTCCTATATCGGCGGCTTTTCCTTCCCTGTGGCCCTCTATATGCTTGGGGTGTAACGTTTTTGAGTCCGCAGAGCCGTGCTCGCCAACTTTGGTGGCATGACCTGGTGGCTGGGCGGGCGCAACGCTAGAAACCCCGTGCTCGCCGGCAACGCCGGATACTCGCACGGATGTACCTGGCTTGGGGTCCGTCAGGGCCCGCTTCTCTTTAGTCGGCACGCCACCACCGGAGCCAGCCTGCTTAGCTGCCGCACTAGGCGAATCAGCCGAGTGCGAGCCGCTTGGGGCGTTCGGCCTTGTCGCCGCCGCATGTCCGGGCGCATCTGCGCTGCTGGAGGACTTCGTGCCGCTGTTACTGCCCGAGGCACCGCCGCCGTGCTGCGCGGGCGAAGCCCCTGCAGGGCCGGAGGTCTTTGAGTCATGGCCTGATCTGGACCCGGCAGATCCCGAAGCCCCAGATCCACTAGATCGCTGCGAACTACCCGAACTGTGCGACCCGCCAGCAGAACTGTGCGACCCGCCTGAATCATGCGAACTGCTGCTGCCACCGCCTGGATCAGCTGCTGCCGTTGCTCCGAAACCCAACCACCCAGCAGATCCGGCCGCGGTTAAGAAGCCAGCCGTCACCACATTCACACAAAAGCGATATCCGCTCATGACACCCTTCTACATCGAAAACAACAATGAATCTCCCACCCCGGACGCAGCGTAATTGATGCGCGAAGTGTTCAAAATCTTTGTATGCCAATCGATTTGAGCAATTGTGGCCATCACCACCGCCATCCAACGATGGTCATATCCGTCCGGAAATGACCGGCTGAGCGTGGACAGCGCAATACCGACCTCCGGCGCATCCGGTCACCGCCGCTGCTGGGGTTTTTGGTCGCCTGTTCCGCCATGCAACCTGGATTCGTCCGGCCGATCTTGGCCACTCCGTCGAGGCGCACGGCGGCCGCAAGGATAAGCGCGGTCATCTAGTTGTCCGGGGCAGTGACGAAGCACACCTAACGCGCAAGCCCTGCTGGCGGCCCGCGGGAAGGCCACTGGGCAAGCGGACGGCCGGGGATGAAGCCCGCTCAGCCCTTACGGGTGCCGGTATTTGCCTGGGAGTAGAACACGCATTAATCTGAATGCGCGTGCATCCAGATTGATCGGATTTATCGCGTTTCCCACCGCAGCCTCGACGCAACGGAGTGCACATGGACCTGGCCTTCTCGGCAGAGGAAGAACAATTCCGCACCGAAGTCCAGGAGTTTCTGGAAAAGAACCTCACCGAGGAGCTGCGTGCGGCCGGGCGCCTGCAAACGAGTGTGTACAGCGACCACGAGGCGAGCCTGCAATGGCAGGCCATCCTTCACGAGAAGGGATGGGCCGCACCGGCTTGGCCGGTGAAACACGGTGGCCAGCCCTGGACCGTCGCGCAGCACTACATCTTCGCGGTCGAATCGACCCTTGCCGGGGCACCCGCGTTGTCGCCCATGGGCATTCGGATGGTTGCGCACGCCATCGTCAAGTTCGGCACACAGGAGCAAAAGGACTTCTTCCTGCCCCGCATTCTGACGGGGGAGGTGTTCTTCTGCCAGGGTTACAGCGAGCCCGAGTCCGGCTCGGACCTGGCCTCATTGCAGATGTCGGCGGTCTCCGACGGTGATGACTTGATCCTCAATGGTTCCAAGATCTGGACGACTCATGCGCGCGAAGCGAATTGGATGTTCGCGCTGGTTCGCACCACTAAGGGGCCGAAGAAGCAGCTCGGCATCACCTTCATCCTGATCGATTTCACCACACCCGGCATCGAGGTCAAGCCACTGGTGATGAGCTCGGGCGAGGAGGTACAGAATGTCGTGTTCTTCGACAACGTGCGAGTCCCCACGGCGAATGTCCTCGGCGAGGTCGACGAGGGGTGGACCGTCGCCAAGTACCTCCTTGAGTTCGAGCGTGGTGGTGGGGCAGCGGCTCCCATGCTGCAGGTGGGCCTCGACCAGCTCAGCGCGGCCGCCCAGTCGGTACCCGCCGAGAATGGCACCCTGGCAGACGATCCGGTGTTCGGCGCCAAGCTCGCCGATCTCGCGATACGCATCGACGTCATGGAAGTCCTTGAGCACCGGGTGCTGGCGGTTGTCGCGGGCGGCGGTAATCCGGGTACTGCGTCCTCGATGCTCAAGATTCTTGGAACAGAGCTTTCGCAGGCGTTGACCACACTGACGCTGGAGGCCGCGGGTCCACGTGGCCGCGTGTATCAGCCGCATGTCACAAAGCCGGGCGGTCCGGTGATCGAGTACACCCCGCCCGCAGACGGTTACCACAGCGGTGAGCTGTGGCAGGCGGTAGCGCCACTGCACTACTTAAACGACCGTGCGGGATCAATCTATGCGGGTTCCAACGAGATTCAACGCAACATCCTCGCCAAAGCCCAACTCGGCCTCTGACAGACAAGAGCGAACATCACCATGGATTTCAGCCTCAGCGACGAACAACAGCTCCTGAAGAACTCCGTTTCGGATTTCCTGTCCAACCGTTACGCGCTGGCCGCCAGTCGCCGCGCGGCGCGTTCGGATGTCGGCTGGCAGCCGCAGGTATGGAAGTCCTTTGCCGAGGAGCTCGGCATCCTCGCCGCACCACTGCCTGAGGACCGTGGCGGTCTGGGTGGCGGCGCGGAGGAGGTGCTGGTCATTGCCGAGGTGCTCGGACAGCATCTCGTCGTCGAGCCCTTCATCGGCACGGTGGTGCTCGGCGGCGGCCTGCTCCGGCGGTCGAACAGCGACCTGGCCAAGCATCTCATCGGTGGCATTGCAGCCGGCGATGTGGTGACTGGATTCGCCGCACTGGAGCCAACTTCCGGGCAATCGTTTCACTCAGTGCGGACAACTGCGCGTCGCGAGGGACAAGACTGGGTACTCGACGGCGAGAAGATCGTGGTGAGTGATGCACCGATCGCCAGCCATCTGTTGATCACCGCCCGTACCGCGGGCGATGACGCCGACACCGCGGGCCTCACGCTGTTCGCGATACCGTTCGAACCTGCGACTCCACCCCAGGGAATTGACGCACATCACTACCGGACAATCGACGATCACCATGCCAGCGACCTCGTAATTGCCGGTCTGCGCGTGCCGGATTCGGCACGAATCTCGGAAGTGAACGAGGCCTGGCCGTTGATCGATGCGGCCCTTGACGAAGCCACGGCTGCCACCGTAGCCGAGGCTGTAGGAATATTGCGCAAGGTGCTCGCAGACACGGTCGAATACACCAAACAACGTCAGCAGTTCGGCGTGGCGATCTCCAATTTCCAAGCGTTGCAACACCGTATGGTGAACATGCACATTGAGGTCGAGCAGGCGGTGGCGGCCTCGTACTTGGCCTCACTCAATCTCGATGGTGCGCGCCGCACCCGTGCGGTGTCGGCGGCCAAGGCAACTATCTCGCGCGCTGCCCGTCTGGTGGGGCAGGAGGCCGTCCAGCTGCACGGCGGTATGGGGATGACCGAGGAGCTGGCGATCGGGCACTACTTCAAGCGCCTCACCGCAATTGAGTCAGAATTCGGCAATCGTGACTTCCACACCGCGCGATATCGGCGCGTGCGTGGCGCCGAGGCCTAGCCGACGAGGTTGATGACCAGGTTGATCGTGCACGCGATGATGACAGTGCCGTAGATGTAGCTGAAAAGGCAGTGCTTCAACACCACGTCACGGATGTGCGACTCGGTGACGGCGGTATCGGAAACCTGATAGGTCATGCCGAGATTGAAAGAGAAGTAGTAAAAGTCGACGTAGCGCGGCGGCACTGCGGAATTGAAGTCGATGCCACCCGGGGTGCCCTGGTAGTAGATCCGCGCGTATCGGGCTGCGTAGATCGTGTGCAGCATCGCCCAGACTGCCAGGATCGCTCCGATGCACAATCCTGCGTAGGCGCCCTTGTCCTCATCGTTGGCCGAGATCAGAAGTATCCCGATTGCGGACAGACTGGCCAGCAGAACCAGCAGCATCGCCAGATCGCCCAGCTCGTCGTCCATGTCCTCACTGCTCGCGCGGGCACGTGTCTGGCCGGAATCCATGGGCCACAACACAATGAGCGCCCACACCACACTGATGGCCGCGGCCACGATGACCACCGCGAGCAGCGCAACCTGCCACCGTTGCAATAGCGTCCACGTCAACGCGCCGGCAACCAACCCCGCCACGAGCGCGATCCAGAATCGCCTAGCACCGGTCATGGACTCTCCCGCTCGTATCTTCTAGCTCGCACCCGCCTGGCCTAAGCCAACATTCGCGGCTAGGGATGCGGCGAGGTCGTCACCGTCGTCGTGGTCGAGGTCCGGTTGCTCGGAGAGGGAGCGTCGTCGCGGTCCTGCCACGCTATGAACAGTGCGGTGAATATGGCCCCCGAGAACACTGCCGCGGCAAGGAACCAGAGGAACGGCCGCTGGAACCAACGCATCCGGTCGGTGTCGTGGTAGTCGGCCGGCCCGGGGGTGAACGTCACCTCTGGTCGGGCAGCGGTGGCCGGAGTCGAGTAGTCCTGGTACTCCTGCAATTCCGGGGAGGTGTCGCCTTCTGACCAGGCCAACCTGTCGGATTCGACGGTGTCGATGGGTTTGGATGCGGGGCTCTTGGCGGTTTCCTCACCCGCAGGTACCGGCCGCATCATGGTCGCTTCCGGGGACGGCGTTTCCTCTGGTTGACCGGCCATGACGGCAGCCCCGAACGCGGCGGCGAGCTGAGGCTGCGGTGCGGCGATGATCGGGCATCGCAAGCGTTCGGAAAGCTGTTGGGTGACAAGGGGGATGCCGGAACCACCGCCGACGGTGAGGACGGCACTGACCCCGGCCGAATGAATGTTGTTGCGTTCCAAGGTTTCTTGAATACCGGTAATCAGCGCGGCAAGCGGTTCTCGGATCCATTCTTCCAGCTCACTGCGCGTGAGTCGCACATCGGAGGTGAGGCCGGGGAGCTCAACGGGAACCACGGTCGTCGTGTCCGTCGATAGATGTTCCTTGGCTGCGCGGCAGCGATCACGCAGGCGCGTCAAGGCGCCCAAGGATGCCGTTCCGTCCGGGTCCTGGTTGAGGCCGGCAAGAACCTGCGTCAAGAGCTCCTGGTCAATGCGCTGCCCAGAGAAGTCGCGATGGCGAACAGTCTGTCCGACGGACTCGAAGTTACGTGCGGCGTCGGCGAGCGTCACGCTGGTGCCGGTTCCGCCGAAATCGCAGACAACGACGACACCATGAGCGGGGAGACGATTGCGCGTGCTCTCGAGTGCGGCGCGCGCGTCGGGCACCAGCTTCATCGGGGTGCCGCCGGGTGCCAGGGCGGGCACCTTGTCGATGGCGGCGCGCAACGCGGCGACGGAGTGCGCACCCCAATGGGCCGGGACGGCAGCAGCGAGTGCCGGGGGAGTATCGAAGTTCGCCACCACGGCCGCGTCGGCGATCATGACCCGGATGGCTTCGGCCATGACCCAATCGGCACTGTGCACGGATCCGTCGGCCCCGACGATTCCGACAGGGTCACCGACGCGATCGACGAATCCGGTGAGGGCCAGGCCAGGTTCCTTCGGGATACCGACCTCCGAGGGCCGATCCTCGTGGAGCGTGAGCATCGAGGTCCGCACGACGGGGACGCCGTCAGGGTTGCCGTCGGTGGCGACCAGCTGTGTAGCCCCGATCGACATTCCGAGTGAGTTCATTCCCTACCTGTTCGCCTGTTCCTCAGTGATTCTAGGCGGGCGGCTTCTGGGGGAGGTCTAAAGGGCGTTGGCGTCGATGATCGCGGTGGCGAACTCTTTGGGCGCTTCTTGCGGGACGTTGTGGCCGATTCCGTCGAGTATCCGGTGGGTGTACTTGCCGGTGAACATCTTCCGGTAGGCGGACCCGTCCTTGGCCGGCCCGTCGAAATCGCTGCCGATCGTGATGGCCGGCACGCCGATGATCGGCTTGGCCGCGAGCTTGGCCTCAATAGCGTCATAGCGCGGCTCGCCTTTGGCCAGCCCGAGTCGCCAGCGGTAGTTGTGAATGACGATGTCGACATGGTCGGGGTTGTCGAATGCTCCGGCCGAGCGGTTGTAGGTGGTGTCATCGAAGTGCCACATCGGAGAGGCGTTGTGCCAGATGAGCTCGTTGAAGTCGCGGGTGTTCTGCCGGTAGCCGCGCACGCCACGATCGGTGGAGAAGTAGTACTGGTACCACCAGCCCAGTTCCGCCTGCGGCGACAGCGGCTGCTGGTTGGCTTCCAGATTCACGATGATGTAACCGCTGACCGCCACCAGTGCTTTCACCCGCTCAGGCCAGATAGAGGCGACAATGTCGGCGCTACGGGCACCCCAGTCGAATCCACCGAGGATGGCCGAGGGAATCTTCAGCGCGTCCATGAAGTCGATGACGTCGGTGGCAAGCGCTGCTTGTTGACCGTTGCGGAAGGTATCGGTGGACCTGAACCGGGTACTGCCGTATCCCCGCAGATATGGCACCAGAACCCGAAATCCCTTGGTGGTCAGCAGCGGCACCACATCGAGATAACTGTGAATGTCATAGGGCCAGCCGTGTAGCAGGATCACCGGCTGTCCGTCGGGCGGCCCTTCATCGACGTATCCGACGTTGAGCAGGCCGGCGTCGATCTGTTTGAGGGGCGGGAACTGTGTGCGCGGTCGAGTCGTGTCGACACTGGCGCCGTTCGAGCAGGCCCCGAGGGTGGTTATGCCGACCGTCGCGGCCAGCGCCACCTTGGAAAATCCACGTCTGCTGATCATGTCAGGGAACCGATTCCGTGAGAGGTCTGTTGGCGTCGCCCCAGGTGACGACGCCGTGAGACTCTACAGCGGCGGGGTAACCATCCGGAGGAGCTTGGTGGTGCCCGGTGCAGATCAGCCCCAGGCGCGGCCTCGCCGCGCTGTACTGCCAGTGACCAGCAGCTGCTGATCGTCTATGCGACGATGACTCGATGGATGCAGCCAAGCTGTTCGTCGCTGGCGTGATCGTCGCCGGTGCCGCGCTATCCCTGTCGACTCCCGCCGGTGCAGATCCTGTGGCGCCTGGGCCCCCGCCCGGGCCGTCGGCTCCGGACGCGGCAGCGTCGGCCACCGCACCTGTCGGTCCGCCGCCACCGCCGCCTGCTCAGCCATCGGTTCCCGAGGTCGCGAACCCCTCGTACGGCTCGGGGTCCGGAGGCCCACTGGGGACCATCCGCGACCTCTATCATCAGGCCAAAGACGGGCCGATGGACACGCCGGAAGGTGTCGGCGGGCGACCGGCCGGTGCGGGGCCCGCACCGCAGCTGCCCCCGGGCTATATCTCGACGAATGCACCGGAGTCCTCCAACCCGGGGCGGATACGCGACCCCTACGCACCGGCCCCCTCGGGACCGCCGTTGCCACCGGGATACACCTCGTTGACGGGCCCTCCGCCACCCGGCTATGAGCCGACCGGACCCGCTCCGGACAATGCTGCCCAAACCAACTCCACGCCGTGAGCAGCCCGAAGGTCGCCGGGGGAGTCGTACACACGCTGCCCGCCGACCTGCGCACGGCACTGATCGAGAACCCCACGGCCCTGGCCCTGTGGCAGGACATCACACCATTGGGGCGCAACGAGTTCATCTGCTGGGTCGAGGACGCGAAGCAAGAGGCCACTCGGGAGCGCCGTATTCGGCGGACCCAAGAGGAGCTCGAAGAGGGCAAGCGCCGGCCCTGCTGCTGGCCCGGGTGTAAGCACCGCGAGCGCACCGGCAAGTAGCGGCTAGCGTGTAAAACTGCCCCGCGACGGGTATTGCCCTAACCCGAGCCTTTGGAAGGGTGTCATGCGTTTGCGCCGAAGCATGTCCGACGGGCCGGGCATCTCCCGACGACGATGCGGCAAGGGATTCGCGTACTACACCGCGGACGGGGAGCTGTTGTCCGACGAGCGGGCACTGCGCCGGATCGACACACTCGTCATTCCGCCGGCATGGAAGCAGGTGTGGATCAGCCCGCATGTCAACGGTCATATCCAGGCGGTGGGCAGGGACGCTGCGGGCCGACGGCAATACCTGTACCACGAGGCCTGGCAAAACGAGCGCGCCGAAGAGAAATTTGACAGGGTACTCGATCTTTCGCGCCGCCTGCCTGATCTCCGCGTGCAGCTCGATGAAGACCTCGACATGCGGGGCGCCGCACGACGACGAGTCCTCGCGTTAGCCCTGCGACTGCTGGATCACGGTCACTTCCGCTCCGGCGGAGACGAATACGCGGATGACAACGATTCCTACGGTGTGGCGACACTACTTCCCGAGCATGTACTGGTGCGCGGGCCGATGGCAATTTTCGACTATCCCGCTAAAAGTGGTGTCCAGCAGCATTTCGAGATCGCCGACGAAAAGGCAGCGGGGGCGATCCGCGCACTGCTGCGCATCAACGACGGATCACGTCGACTCCTGCAATACCGCAATGGTTCTGGGTATACAGAGGTCCACTCCGGTGACCTGAACGACCATTTCAGGAGTTTGGTAGGAGACGAGTTCAGCGTCAAAGATCTACGCACATGGCATGCGACGGTGCTGGCAGCCGTCGGATTCTCGGAGGCACCTCCCGCCACCGCCCGTAGACAGTTCGCTAGGGCGATCTCAGAGGTAATGAAAAAAGTTGGCACGGCATTGGGCAATACCCCGGCAGTGGCTCGCGGCTCCTACGTAGACCCGAGAGTTGTACTGAGCTACCAGCACGGGCGGACGATCGCGGCGGCGGTGCGACGGGCAGCACATAGGGAAACCGACGCAGCCGAGGCCATTCTGGACAAGGCGACGTACCAACTGATCCGCCGCGCGGAGAGGATGTGAAGGACGTACTCAGTGGTCGGCTGCCAGGGAACCGAGCTCGTGCTCCCATGCCCAATCCGAGATGGCGGGGTCATCGCGGCCGTGTTCTCTGGTATACCGGCGCGCGGCGATTCGATTATCGACCATCTCCTGGCGCAGGTTTGCTGCTCGGCTCCCCAATCCCTCCACCCTGTCGATCACGTCCGTAACGAGGTGAAAGCGATCCAGATCGTTGAGCATCACCATGTCAAACGGGGTAGTGGTGGTACCCCGATCCTTGAACCCACGCACATGCATCCGGTCATGGTTCGTATGCCGATAGGCCAGGCGGTGGATCAACCATGGATAGCCGTGATAGGCGAAGATAATCGGCTTGTCCGGGGTAAAAAGCGCATCGAAATCACTGTGCGATATGCCATGTGGATGCTCGGTATCGGGCTGCAGCCGCATGATGTCCACGACGTTGATCACCCGGATCGCAAGCTCAGGCAGCCGATGCCGCAGAATATCCACTGCCGCCAGGGTTTCCAGGGTCGGTACGTCCCCTGCACAGGCGAGAACGACATCCGGTTCGCTTGATGCGCTGCTGGCCCAGTCCCAGATGCCAAGCCCTCGTGCGCAGTGTGCGCGCGCGGCGTCCATGCCCATGTAGGTCAATGCGGGCTGCTTGCCGGCCACTACGACGTTGACGCAATGGCGGCTGCGCAGACAGTGGTCGGTGACCGCCAGGAGAGTGTTGGCATCGGGTGGCAGGTAGACACGGACTACCTCCGGTCTCTTATTCGCGACATGATCGATGAACCCCGGGTCTTGATGGGACGCACCGTTATGGTCCTGACGCCAGACATGTGACGTCAGAAGGTAGTTCAGCGAGGGGACCTGTTGACGCCAGGAGACCTGAGCACTGCTGGACAACCATTTCGCGTGCTGATTGAGCATCGAATCGACGATATGGGCGAAGGCTTCATAACAATTGAAGAGACCATGCCGCCCCGTGAGGAGATATCCCTCCAGCCACCCTTGGCACAGATGTTCTGAGAGCACCTCCATGACTCTGCCTTCGGGAGCCAAATGTTCATCCGTGGGTTCGATGCGTTCCAGCCAAACCTTTTCGGTGCGTTCGTAGACCGTGGACAATCGATTGGAGGCCGTTTCGTCGGGGCCCATGAGACGGAAGTTTTCCGGGTTCCGGTCGATGACGTCGCGAAGGTACGAACCCAAAACTTTTGTCGCCTCTGCGGCCATGGTGCCCGGAGGCCCGACGGGCACTGCGTACCGATCCACGTCCGGCAGGTCAAGTTCGCGTATCAGCAGGCCGCCGTTGGCATGCGGGTTAGCGCCAATTGTCTTCTCAGCACGGGGCGCCAGCGCGGCGACCTCTGGGCGCAGGGCCCCGCGGTCGTCGAATAGCTCGTCGGGCCGGTAGCTCTCCAGCCAATTCGCAAGCTCTGTCAATTGCGCGGGGTCCGTGCGGCATTCAGATAATGGCACCTGATGGGAACGCCATGTTCCTTCTACAGGGAGACCGGCGACCGTCTTCGGGCCTGTCCATCCCTTGGGCGTACGCAAGACGATGAGCGGCCAGCGGGAAAGGTGTGTCGTTTGTCCGCAGCGGGCGTCCCGCTGAATATCTGCGATGCGGTCGAATGCCCAGTCACACGCCGCGGCCAGCTGCTGGTGAACCTCGGCAGGATCGTCGCCGGCGACGATCCAGGGATCGTGACCGTACCCAGTCAAAAGCGCCAGCAGATCGCCTTCGGGTATGCGCGCCAACACTGTTGGGTTCGCGATCTTGTAGCCATTCAGGTGCAGAATCGGTAGCACCGCGCCGTCGGTGGCGGGGTTCAGGAATTTGTTGGAATGCCAGCTCGCCGCCAGCGGCCCGGTCTCGGCTTCTCCGTCGCCGATGACACATGCGACGACCAAATCCGGATTGTCGAAGGCCGCGCCATAAGCGTGGGCAAGCGCGTAGCCAAGCTCGCCGCCCTCGTGGATGGACCCCGGGGTCTCCGGCGCCGTGTGGCTGGGGATACCGCCAGGAAAGGAAAACTGCCTGAACAGCTTTCGCAAGCCCTCGAGGTCGTCGTCGATGTGTGAGTAGAAGCGGCTGTAGCTACCTTCAAGGTAGGTGTTGGCCACTACACCCGGACCGCCGTGCCCTGGCCCGGTGACCAGCATGATGTTGGCATCCCGTTGCCGGATGATGCGATT
Source organism: Mycobacterium sp. D16R18 (assembly GCA_002013775.1). Classification (GTDB taxonomy): domain Bacteria; phylum Actinomycetota; class Actinomycetes; order Mycobacteriales; family Mycobacteriaceae; genus Mycobacterium. The sequence continues at coordinate 8,969 of MAFD01000050.1, read as the reverse complement.
GAGGTGTGCATAGACGATGTTGAGGCCGGGCGTGGTGCCCCAGTGGCCCAGCAGACGCGGCTTGATGTGGCTGGCAGTCAGTGGTTCGCGCAGCAGTGGGTTTTCCAATAGGTAAATTTGGCCCACTGATACATAGTTGGCCGCACGCCAATACGCGTCGATCTGCCCAACTTCGTCCGTCGAGAGCGATCGCTGATACGCGGACGCCTCTGAATTGCTCAGTGGCAATGCGGGGTTCCTCACTTGACCGCTCCGCCCATGACGTGACCATCTATCGAGAGCACCGCGCGGTCGCGGATCGTCATCTCACCCAGGTCTCCTGGCAGGAAGGCAACGTTCACGGCGCTCAGCACAATCACTCCATCTGTCGCAGGTAGTTGTATGTGGCTGAGTACCCGTTCTGAATGGGGTCAAACGGGTATATGACTTGATAAGGAATCTCAAGGATCGGAGATTGACATGGCAGGCACACCGTCATCAACGTCAGATGTGCAAGCGAATTTCGACGGCCTCATGGACCAACTGGACCACCCGATGTACGTGGTGACGGTGCAGGGAACCGACGGCCCGTCGGGCTGTCTTGTCGGATTTGCGACTCAGATCAGCATTGGACCGCTGCTATTTATGGTCGGGCTGTCCGAGCAGAACCACACCTGGCGGGTTTCGCAGGCGGCGAGCCACCTGGCGGTGCACGTGGTGTCCCGGGCAGGCGGCGAACTGGCACGCCTCTTTGGCGAACAGACCGGCGACAGCATTGACAAATTCGCACGATGTTCCTGGCACGAGGGCCCGGAAGGTGCGCCAATACTCGACGAATCTTCAGCCTGGTTCGTGGGCGAGATCCTGGCGCGCATCGAAATCGGCGACCACGTCGGACACGTGTTGTCGCCGATCGCTGTGCACCGGCCAGTGGAGCTGCCGGAGTACGTGACACTGCGGGACGTAGAAGGGCTCACGCCTGGCCACAAAGCATGAGGAACCAGGAAGGATGGTTTGGCCGTGATCGCGGAAAGGCGTTGTGCCGGACAATATTTGCCGAACTTTCAGGTGCTGCGAACGTGGGCCCAGCTATTTGCCCATCTCGGTCACGCCCCTGTCGAGTCCTTGACGACGGTCAATGTCATGTCCATGTTCGGCTTGCATGTCTGTGCTACGTGTCGGGACACACACCAAAGGCGGGCTTCGAAACGGACCTCTGCGGACAGCTACCTGTCAGCGAACACCGCCGCGCCGCAGGGTGGTGCCCACCGGCATATCCGCTTAGGGTGGAAGAAGTAGATGTGGCGCGCAGGTGGCTGACAAGAGGACAGGGTCGCTCGCCTGAGAACGATAACGACCCGCCATCGGATGCATGCGCAGCTCGCCGGCGCCGACTCGGTCGGCGGAATCGAACGGGCTGTGCCGTGGACAGCGTTGAGAGGGTGCATAAATGGAATGCCCTGTGAATGCTCCGGATACCGGGCGCGCGGAGGCTAGATCCAAACCAAGCGGCACGGCCGACGACTATTCGGACGTCCGCGACATGTTCCTGGCCCTGCACGGCCTGCCGCGAGATAGCACCGCATACCACCGCGGTCGTGAGCAGATCGTGGCCAGGTGCCTCCATTTGGCCGACAATGTTGCACGCCATTTCGATCATCGTGGTGAGGATCTCGAAGACCTGGTCCAAGTGGCGCGCGTCGGCCTGCTCAACGCGGTTAACCGCTTCGATCCCGAGAAGGGTTCGAGCTTCCTCGGTTTCGCTGTTCCCACCATGATGGGGGAGGTGCGTCGACATTTCCGCGACCATGGTTGGTCGATGCACGTGCCTCGCTCCATCCGGGACAGGCATGTCCAGATTGCAAGGGCCACTGCGGAATTGACACAGAACTTGCGGCGGTCACCCACAGCCAGTGAGTTGGCGGCCGAATTGGGCATCAGCCGTGAAGAAGTCGTCGAGAGCCTGGTCGCGGCGGATGCCTATCAACCTCAGTCGATCGAAGCGCCAGTCGCGCACGGAGATGAAGAATCCAGGCATCTGGCCGACTTGCTCGGCGACACCGATCCTGCGCTGGAACATGTCACGAACCGCGAGGCAGTACGACCGTTATTGGCCGAGCTGCCCCGTCGCGAGCGCACCGTCCTCGAGCTTCGATTCTTCAAAGGTATGACCCAGAGCCAAATAGCCGAGCAGATTGGCGTGTCCCAGATGCATGTGTCGCGCATTCTCAGCGACACCCTGCGGCACCTCAGGGAAAAACTCCAGTAGTCACCGGTCGCTACTGATTGGGCGATGTTATCTCTGGGTATGTCGGTGGAGCTAGCTCAACATATCCGGAGGTGAAAGGTGGACGCACTTCGAGTGTTACGTCGCTTCGCCAGTTTCGTACGGCATGACTACCCACAGCACGCCTCTGCGCTAGGACACTGCCCACTCGTGGCGCTCATGCCACATATCGACCAACCTGATCAGCTTCACGATCACAAAAATTAGCTTGACGGCTCGAACGCCTGACAATGCCGGGAATCGATGTTTGCGCTGAAGCACGCCGCCGACTAGAAGCATTGTGCACGAAGGTGAGTCGGCGTAGCGTGATCGTCAGGTTGAGTCCACAGCCGCGCGGGATCTGTAGATGCCAGTGCAATGTCGGGCCTCTGTATCGGGCGAGCAGCCTGGCGTCTCCCATCCGAAAGAATGCACGCTTCGATCGATGGAGTCATATGTCTATCATTGACCAGAACGCATCGCGTTTTCCGGCTCGAATCAAAACCGGTGTTGTTTCTCTGTTTTCGTCAACGGACGCCACCGCGGAATTCACGGCTCAGTGGCACCGTCCCTCTGTAGTCCTCGTGAGCGTCACGGGGGAAATTGACGCGGTCAACGCCAGCCACCTCACGGAGTATGCGATGCGCTACCTGGACGGGCACCGGGCTTTGGTACTCGATCTAAAAGGGTTGCGTTTCTTCGGAACCGACGGTCTGGTGGCGCTGGACGAGATACGTCGCCGTTGCGCGATGCAAGGGATCGAGTGGTCCGTGATTCCGGGGCGCGCCATGACGAAACTACTCGACATCAGTGGGGACAGCAGCACTTTCCCACTGAGCGATTCGATATCCGAGGTATGGCGAAAGTTGGCAATGTAATCCTGAAGCGGTATTGAGGTGCGGCGCTACCCATGCGCCACACGCACCGCAGCAGTGGTGTCGCGCCCCGTCGTCATAGTGACACCGACGATCCGGCCCGCACCCTCAACTGGATCGTCCTCGTTGAAAGTTTCGACGTGGTGTACCAGTGAGTTCAGAACGTGCCAGCTGAAGCTGTCGCGCGGAAAGACTTCCCCAGAAAGACAATGCGTGAATGCCACGATGCCTAGACGGTCTGAATGAAAATCCAACCGGATCGTGAGCACGGCGTCGGGAACCGATGCTCTGATGAGTCGAGTGCACGCTTCATCCGTGGCTAGTTTCAGATCTGCCACGGTATCCATATTCACGTCGTCGAATGTCGCGGCCGCCGCTACGACCGTACGTATCATGGCCAGGTTGTCTAGCCGGGCGGCTGTTTGGAACGTGAGAGACCGGTCGTCCGCATGACTGCGGGATTGAGCGGTGTGATTCTCGGTCATGTCTCTCCCAAGATTTCTGCGTTCGAGATTACCCGGATCATCGGTGCACAACCGCTACTCGCCTGCACCCGATCGGCATCCACGCGGAGCTCTTGCGTGCCACCATTGACACTAGGTGACGCGAGTATACGTCTACGTTGTCCTCGTATGACGGGCCAAGGGCACTCATAGCTGGTCGCCGTTCACAAGAAGGGCACGCACCGATCGCGCTCTGAGCGGTGGATGGGTAAGTGCCGAATGCACGTTGCCGATGGCCGCGACGGCGGGTCACGAGCAGAGCCTGTTCGTTCATGATGGATGTGGCCTACCCGGTGCGCAGCGGACTCAATCATCGATTGCGCAAGTGATCACGACGAATCCGTGCTCTCGTGTTCCTCGAGGCCCACCGCATCGAGCAGATCCGCACGGTCCCGGCTTAGCTTAGGCGCCAACTCCGGGTTCATTTGCCCCAATGCGTCGGCGATATCGGCCAATCCGTCGGCGATCCCGTTGAGCTTCTGCTGCACCGCGTTGTCCGACCGTCTTTGCGTGTTCTGCAAAAGCGCTACTAGGAGAAAGGTGATGATGGTGGTTAGCGTGTTGATGATCAGCTGCCAGGTATCGATGTTGAACAAGATGAACGTCGGCGACCACAGCACCACAATCAGCACGCACACCACAAAGAACCACGGCTGCGAAACATATCCGGACATAACCGTCGCGAATCTATCGAATGCCGACACCTGCCCACGCACGTCAGACGGATAAATGGCCTTACGGTGCGGGCCAGCGCTGTTACGCATCGCTGCACTCCTCCTGCTCATTGCCAGATTTACCCCGCCCCGCAGCCTTTAAACAGGGCTCGCTGGGGTAGCAGGAGCTGCCACCGTATGCGACGTTCTGGCCGAGGAGGATTAAGTCCAGCAGGACCGAAAAGGCAAGGGCACGAGCCAGATCCGACGAGATGCGCCAGAAGGCGAACGAGTAGCTAGCTCAATCGTGGCGAGATTCCGAATGTTCCTGGTGCCAAAGGGCTTCCATCCGACGAATCCGCTTGCGTTCGAAGTGGAGCCAGAGCCACCCGACAAAAAAGAACACCAAAGCCGACACACCCGCTATCGATGTCCAGCCGTATAACCCATAACCGGCGGCGGTGAGGCCCAGCACCACCGCGGCGACGCCGAATGCGATGAACGTCAATCCCGGCCATGACGCCCTGTCCGTCAAGGTCTCACCGGCATGGGGACGGAAGGTGCGGGCATGGTCCACGGGGTCGTCAGCTGCTTCGTGCATGGGATCTCCTATCAGCAGGCGAGGTAAGGCCCGCCGTCCGCGATCGTTCCTGGACAACTGCCATACGCCAGCAGTACCCGTGATCTCATTGATCAAACCGGTAGGCCTAGTCACGTTGTCATCATCCGTCCGGCCAACATGAGATTCACCACCATGAGCAACAGCAGGAACCAGCCGGCGCCCTGCCAGATCCACCAGCTCTGCCGGCGTCTCCAGACTCGGTAGGTCTGGACAAAGGCGACGATCCCGCCTATCAAGAGGACAGTCGGCGAGGCCAGAGCAATCAGCGGTGTGCGGTGCCGACCGCACAGTGCCGTATCCACATTCGTGCTGACTGAACACTGTCCGATCCACATCACGGCAGCGACGAGGGCGATGGTGGCAAGCATCACGACCGCGACGCTAAACCACACCGCTCTTGCGAATGTCCGCTTGTCCCGGAACTTTCGTGCTGGGTCGCTGTACATAGGGGCGTTCATGTGAGTGACAACTGACTATCTTCCTTCGGATCCTGCGCACAGGCTTCCCGGAAAGACGGGTACCAAACCCCTACCGAGGAACTCGCTGGTGAGTGGTCAGAAGCAGTCGGTCGTACTCCGATCGTGGTGGCAAGTTCTCGCCGAAGTCCAGACTTTGGAAGTCCACGACGACCTGTTGGGCAAGCGCGCGCAGTTTTACGTTGCTCTCTTGCGACCGCCATTTCAGCACCTCAAATGCTGCGTCGGCATTGAGCCGATATAGGAGCATCAGCATGCCCTTGGCCTGCTCAATAACCCCCCGGCTCTCCGTAATCTCAACGACGGCGGCGGTCAGGGAATCCTCGCGGTCCTGCTGAGCCGACGGGGTGACATCGACATAGAAGCCGTGGGTTCCGATAACAGTGCCGCGGTCGTCATACAGCCGGTCGCCGATCACCACGACATGGTGAACGTGCTGCTGCAAGTCAATGATGCGATGGCGAGTGCTGAAGGGTTGGGCCGTACGTCGGATCTCATCGAGCGTCGCAGCGACCTGGCGAAAGTCGTCGGGGTGTTTATGGGAGAGAACGATTTCCGTGGTCGGCGTGATTTCTTCTGACTCATAACCGTGCATCTGCGCAACCTCGACGGACCACTCCCACCGCTCATCGGCAAAGTAGAAGCGAAACCAGCCGACGTGTTGTGGCGCCCCGCCCGCCAACGCCTGCTCCAAGCTGGCATCTGCCGCCGTCTCCACGAGTTCATCAGACATGCCGTGACCGCACCCTCACCATCCGACACCCCTCGAAGGCAGGCCATGCGGGCCGTTCCTGTGGTGTTTAGCCGATTAACCATAGGGTATTCGGCTCATCATGCACGGCACAAGACAGGACCACAGGAGGCTTAGGCCTGGCAGCGGTGGTTGCCCGCCGACCGAAAGCTCTTCTCGGTGTGCCTGGTGTTGCTAGTGGATCACAGCCAGACTCCACTCCTGGATGCGGTGGACCGGTATCACCGAGACGGCCGTTATGGATTCACGCCGCCCGGCCACCGCCAGGGACGCGGCGTGGATGCGCGCGTCACGGGCATTCTGGGGATGGACCCGTTCCGCTGTGACCTTCTCGCCAGTGGCGGCCTGGACGATCGCCGGGCGTCGGGCCACTTCCTCGCCAGGGCCGAAGAGTTGATGGCGGATGCGGTGGGCGCGTCATACGCGTTCTTCTCCACCTGTGGTAGTTCACTTTCCGTCAAAGCCGCAATGATGGCTGTGGCAGGAGGATCCGATGGCGGACTGTTGGTTTGTCGCGACAGCCACAAGTCGATCGTCGCAGGCCTGATCTTCTCGGGTGTACAGCCACGGTGGATCACCCCACGGTGGGATGCGCAACGGCATATCTCGCACCCACCATCACCTCAACAGGTGGAGGAGGCGTGGCAGCAGCATCCCGACGCGGCCGGCGCGTTGATCGTCAGTCCTAGCCCGTACGGCACGTGCGCCGACATCAGTGGGATCGCGCAGGTGTGCCATCTGCGGGGCAAGCCCCTGATCGTCGACGAGGCGTGGGGAGCCCATCTGCCTTTTCACCAAGCGCTGCCGACATGGGCCATGGATGCCGGGGCCGATGTGTGTGTTGTCAGTGTGCACAAAATGGGCGCGGGATTCGAGCAAGGATCGGTGTTCCACCTCCAGGGAGATCTCGTTGACCCGGCACGCCTGTCGGCATGCGCAGACTTACTGATGACTACCAGCCCTAACGTGATGGTGTACGCGGCGATGGATGGCTGGCGTCGTCAAATGGTCGAGCATGGCCACGAATTGCTCTCTAGTGCACTCGATTTGGCCGCTGGGGTACGAGCCGAGATCGCGCACATCCCAGATGTCGAGGTGCTGGAAAATGAGCTCCTCGGTGTCGAGGCTTCCCACGATTTGGATCACCTACAGATACTCATCGACATCTCGCAGACGGGAACATCCGGCTATCAGGCGGCCGACTGGTTGCGTGAACACCAGCAGCTGGATCTGGGGATGAGTGACCATCGCCGCGTCCTGGCAACCATGTCGTTGGCAGATCGGGAGCCGACGGCTGAACGGCTGCTGGGTTCACTCTCGGCTTGGCGAGCGGCAGCAGCAGAATTCCCGCACCCGCGGCCTCTGTACGTGCCGTCGCCCCGGCAGTTAGAGCTAGAAAGCGTGATGTTGCCGCGAGACGCGTTCTTTGGCCCCGTGGACACGATCTCCGTCGGAGAGGCCACGGATCGCATTGCGGCCGAACAGGTCACGCCATACCCACCGGGTATCCCGGTGGTGGTGCCGGGGGAGCGGCTTACGAGGCCAGTGCTCGACTACCTTCGCTCGGGCGCAGAAGCAGGAATGACGCTGCCGGACCCGGCGGACCCGTCGTTGCAGACCATTCGGGTGACCGCACGCAGATAGCGAGCTGGCGAACTGCTGCGCATTTCAGGAATCTCTTCCTCGTGGATCGACCACTTCTGCGCCGGTTCAACGGTTTCATCGCCGTCGGCGTTGTGCATCTCGTCCGAGTCGGTGGATTCGCTGGCATTGAGCGTGCTGCCAGGGCGCGCTTCGGCATCGCCGTTCTCCTCGTGGTTTGCAGCTGGCATACCGGTTTATTACCCGGCCGAACGCGCATGAAACTATGCGGGCACATCTCGGTCTGGCGTTCCCACGCGAGTTGGCAACAGCCCACTGCCGCTCGACTCCGCGCACCGCTCCCGTCACATGACAAACATCGCAGTCTTGATCACACTGAAACGGTTTCGTCACAGGGGAAGTCGTGGTTCGCGAGGCGTTCGCGAGGCGGGTCTTGAACGAAGAACTAGTGGTAGCGCGAGCCAGCAGAGCCCGAACGCGACCAGCGCGACCACTCCCGAAGCGATGCCCGCTCGCCGCCCCTCGACGGTATCGAAGATGATGTCTGTGACCCCTGCCATGGCAACTCCAAGGAGAAGGAGCCCCGCGAACGACAACCGATGCGCCGCGGAGACGAGGATGGGAAGGCGGTGTCGGCGGAACAGAACTCTGTGCATGCCAACGGGCGCCACGAGCAAGACCGTGGACGCGACCGAGCAGGCCACCGTGGCGAGATAGACCATCCGCATCGGGTGATCGAGCAGGACAAAACGCTGTTGGAAGGGGAGCGTCAGTAGCAGACCGGTCAATAACTGGACACCCGTCTCCACGACCCGCAGTTCCTGCAGGAGGCTCGTCCAGTTCCGATCGAGCCGTTCGGTGACACTCTCGTGGCGGGCCTGCTTGTCCCACTGCTGGTCGCTTTCCGGGTGGTCAACGTCCATCACCGATGGTTCCCCGTTTGAGCCGGGCAAAACCAGGGTAGAGGCACTCTATGTATACAAAAGCCAGAAATTCAGTGAGTGTCGTCATCAGCTCTGTGGCGGTGATCGCTTCGCTAGTTGGCTGCGGTAACGACGCGCCTGCTTCCAGCAGCGGCACCACCACCCAAACACCTCCTGCCCCCGCACCCGGCGGCAGCGGCAGCGTGCCGGGCGGCGCGACAGGTGGCGGCGGACCCGAGGGTGGCGCCGGCAGCATCCCGGGCGGCCCGACGGGTGGCGGCGGACCCGAGGGTGGCGCCGGCAGCATCCCGGGCGGCCC
>MAFD01000049.1:0-28036 GCA_002013775.1 Mycobacterium sp. D16R18 | reverse complement strand
GGGGATGCCGTCGCGTCCGCCGACACCCCCGCTCCACGTATCGAGTTCCGCGGTGTCGACTTCCGGTATGACGGCGCCAACGAACACGTCCTCACAGATATCAACTTCGCTCTGGAACCAGGGAGTACGACGGCGATCGTTGGGCCATCCGGGTCCGGGAAGAGCACCATCCTCGCGCTCATCGCCGGGCTGCAGCAGCCCGAGAGCGGCCAAATCCTGGTCGATGGAGTCGATGTCGCGACATTGGACACCTCTAGCCGCCGCGCCCTGATAAGCATGGTGTTCCAGCATCCCTATCTGTTCGACGGGCCAATCCGCGACAACGTCCTCGTCGGGCATCCCACGGCCGCGGACGAGGAGGCGCGCCAAGCCATGGCGCTGGCTCGGGTCGACGAGATCATCGAACGCCTGCCGGATGCCGAGCAGTCTCGTGTCGGCGAAGCCGGCACCGCATTGTCCGGTGGTGAACGCCAACGCGTCAGCATCGCCCGCGCACTGATCAAACCCGCACCCGTGCTGCTCATCGACGAAGCCACCAGCGCCCTGGACACCGAAAACGAAACCGCCATCACCGAGGCCATCGGGAATGATCCGCGTCTTCGCACCCGGGTGATGATCGCGCACCGGCTCAGTGCCATCCGCAACGCCGATCACGTGCTGTTCATCGACGACGGCCGCATCGTGGAACAGGGCTCGATCACCGAACTCAGCGCCCTCGGAGGACGTTTCGCAGAATTCTGGCACCAGCAGGAATCCACCACCGGATGGCGCATCGCCGCAGCCACCAACTAGGTGGTGGCCACCAGAAACTCCTCGGCGGATAACCCGGTGCCGGGCACATAGCGGTCGATCAGTTCGCGCCCAGATACGTATGACGCATCGGAGAAACCGCATTCGCGAGCCAGCGAGAGCAGCCGGTCCGGAGAAAAGAAGCTCACCCATGGGGTGCCGGATTCGGCCGCCTTGGTCATGATCATCTGCCTGATCGGCCGCTCCCCCGCTTTGAGCAGTTCGAGCGGCAGCAGGAATGTCATGGCCAATGTCGAACCCGTTGCCAGCGAGGCACATTCGCGCAGTGTCGCGACGATGGCGTCACGGCTCAGATACATACTGACACCGACGGATGCCACCACCGCAGGTTTGTCGGGGTCGAATCCCGTGATGATCAGTTGATCTCGCCAGGACCCACCCGCCTCGAAGTCGACCGGGACCAGCCGATGCCAGTTAGGAATCTCGAACCCCAGCTCGGTCAGCCGATCTCGCCTCCACGCTTGAGTGCCGGGCTTGTCCACCTCGAAAACGGTGAGCCGCTCCCCCGCATGGGGATGGCGCTGCGCGAAGGTATCCAAACCGGCACCCAGGATGACGTACTGCCCTACTCCGTCAGCCGCCCGCCGCTCAACGAGATCCTCGACGAAACGAGCCCGCGCCACCATGCCCAAGCGCGAGACCGTGGAAGCCCGCGGATCCATGTCGGGGCGCCTGTGCCAGTCGTCCGACGGTGCCACCAATTGCAGACCGATGCGATCGGTCAGCACATGCGGCGGCGGATCCAGTTCCACATGCAAAGCCCGCCAGAGCGCGGTGCGCACGGCGGTGTGATCGGGTTGGCCGGTGCCGAAGCTGTCTGGGCCCACCAGATCTTCCTACCAGCTGCTGCTAATTGTCCGCCATCGCGTCACGCAGGCTCTTGGGCCGCATATCGGTCCAATTGGCCTCGATGTATTCCACACAGTCGGCACGCGGGGCCTCGCCAAAGGCCACACGCCATTGCGCCGGGACCTCAATGTCCACCGGCCACAGACTGTGCTGCTCCTCGTCGTTGACCAGTACGTAGAAGGCGCCGCTCTCGTCATCAAATGGGTTGGTACTCACTTGTTTTCCTTTCACGACGAGCCGATTCGGTACTGCTGTGCCCACCGAGCACTCGATCGGACAGCAATCCGAGACAGCTGAGATTGGGGAACCCCGGGCCCTGGGTCAGACCCGAGAGTGTCGGAAGAATGAGCTTGGGATTCAGGCCGTTGACGGACAGGTCGTGGCCAAGGGATTCCTGCAAGACGTTGCCGTCTACAGGGGCACCCAGTTTGAGCTCCATGAGGTCGAGGGCGCCCTGGTCGAACAGCGGTAAGAACCACAGCGCGTCGGCACCCGCGCCGTCGATCACCAGATCGAAGCCATGAACGGTTTCGGAGGGCTCGCCCGCACGGTCGCTGCGCAGCGTCAATCTGATCCGGTCTTCCAGGGCGACGGCGTGAGCGACACGACCACGTAGGTGTCGGATGCGGTCGTCGGCCAGCAGCGATTCCTGAACACGGGCCGAGAACACCCCGCGATCAGTACGGTTCAATGCGTCGCGTCGTTCCTCCATGGTGTGGTGCAACCACCCGGTCGGATCGCTGAACAGGGCGTTCTCGAAGTACCCTTCACCGCGGGTAAACAGTGTGACGCCGGGAGAGATGACGGTGATCGTCGAAACCCGGTGCCCGAAAAGCTCATTGAGTACTGAGGCGGCTGTCTCGCCCCCGCCGATCACGGCGACGCGTTCCGCGGTGAGGCGTGTTGATCCGGCACAGCGACGCCAGAATTCGGCGATCGACAAGACATTCGGATGCTCGGGTAGCACAGAACGTTCCGGCTGCCCGGGCCCCGTCACCATGACCGCGTCCGCGGCGATGGAACAGTCGTTGGTACCGACCACCCATCTGTCGTCATCGATGGACAGACCGGTCACCTCGCCCTGAACCACCTTCATATCGACCGTGTTGGCCACCCACGTCAGGTAGTCGGCCCAGCGCTTGTGCGTTGGCGCGGGCTTATCGCGATCAACCCACTCGGCGAACTGGCCAGTGCCGATGAGATAGGACTGCCAGCTCAGACGCATCATCCCGGCATCGATCTCGGCGTTACGCCCCGGCACTACGGCAGACCGATACGGGAAACCCACATCTTTCTCGGGGCTCGTACCCAGCCGGTGCTGTCCATCGGTCCAGCCGCCACACGCCTGCCAGTTCGCGCCCACCTGCTGACGCTCGATCGCCACCACATCGGGTACGTCGACCCCGCATTCACGCAACACTGCTGCCTTCGCGGCAACCGCGACCGCCTTGGCACCCGCGCCTATCACTGCCAATGTGGACGTCACCATAGCTCCTTCGCCAGAATCCCCAGCTGTTCGTGCCAAATCGATTGCAGCTCGGCAACCTCCGAGCGGTCGAGCACCTCCGGGATCGCCTGCCACAGCGTTCCAATGGACGGCCCCTCGGTGGTCTCCATGATCAGCACCGCGATGCTGAGCTCGTGACGTACCGCCGACTCAGGCTCGGGCACAGGTGAACCCAACACCGAAAGCAGCCCGTCGCGGCGCAGCAGGTCGCCCTCGAATCCGCGATAGTTTCCGAGGTAGTTCAACAGGATCTGCGGATCGCGGTACTGCCGCAGCACCGCGCTGGTATCGGCACGCAGGTATCGCAGCAGCCCATAGTCGATGGTCCGCCCCGGCATCGCGCTGTGCTGCCGCACAACTCGCTCCACCAAACCCCGTGGCCCGATCCCCAGAGGATCGGTGCCGCCGACCCGCAGCGGATACGCCGTACTGAGCAGGCCGACGGTCTCGGTAGTCGTGTCGCCACGTCCGGGGACCTCCACCGCCAGCAGCGTCTCGACCGCGGCTTGTCCGCGTCGGCGACGCCACTGGGCGACGGTGCGTGCCACTGCCGCCACCAGCAGTTGCTCCATCGGGATTCCCGAGTTCAGCAATACCGCACTGACATCTGCCGGCGCGGACTCGACAGTGACCGCCAACGCGGCTTCCCTGTCGAATTCCGGATCAATTCGGCGCGAACCAATGGGGGGATCCTCACCGTCCAGCTGGGCGATCCAGAACGGCAGGCTGCCCACATCGCGGGCCTCGGCGACCAACGCATTGGCCCAACGGCGGTAGCCGCCGCCGGCCTGCGCCTCGGACCGCGCAGCGCCCGCTACCAGCAATTGCCATCGAGATTCCAGCTCGTGCATGATGACTCGCCAAGAGGTGGCGTCAGCGGCGAGGTGATGCACCACCAGGATGAGAAGTCCGGGCCCGCCTTCGGGATGCAGCCACACCGCCGAAAGCATCCAGCCCTGCTCGGGATCAAGTCGGTCCACCGCACGGCCGATCTCGGCGCCGGCCGCATCAGAGGGATCCTCCGTGAGGATCTCGACCAAACGCAGAGACTGCCGTGTGCGCGGAACCAGCTCCAGGCGCTCGCGGTCGAGCCGGCTGCGCAGTACCTCGTGCTCCCCGACCACCGCGTTGAGAAGTTCCTCCAGCGCGGATCGGGTAATGCCCTCGGGCAGCCAGAAGACGTGGGTTTCGGCGAGCCTGCGTGGGTTTCCATGCTCATAGAGGCGACGGCCGCTGGGAAGCAACGGGATTGGTTCACCTTCGCGGTCCTCGTCATCGGCGATGAGACCGCTACGACGCTGATCGATCAATTTGGCCAAGGCTGCAACGGTGCCCCGCTCCAAGATCTCGCGGATGTCGACGCCGACTCCGCATTCGTTCAGGATCGCCGCCGATAGCTTGCTCGCGAGTAGCGAATGGCCGCCGAGGTCAACGAATGAGTCATCCGCACCCACGGTCGCAGCCCCCAGCAGCCGCGCAAAAAGTGCTGCCACCTGCCGCTGAGTTGCGGTTTCCGGCTCCCGACGTCTTGTCACGGAACCGATCTCGGGTGCAGGCAGCGCTTCCCTGTTGATCTTGCCGTGCCTGGTGATGGGCATCTCGTCGAGTACGACATACGCCGCGGGAATCATGAAGTCGGGCAGGGCAGCTGAAATCCTGGCGCGGATTCGGTCGAGGTCGACCACGTGTCCGCCGACCGGTGTCAGGTACGCAACGAGACGCTTGCCGACGTGCGGCGGCTCATCGACCACCACGAGCGCCTGACTGACGCTCGGATCCACCTCGATGGCCGAGGCGATCTCACCGAGTTCGATACGGAACCCCCGAATCTTCACCTGCTCGTCGGCGCGACCGACAAATTCGATGTCTCCGTTTGCGCTGCGCCGCGCAAGGTCACCGGACCGGTACATCCGCTGTCCGGGAACGAAGGGGTCGGCGATGAAGCGCTGCGCGGTAAGACCGGCAGCCCGATGATATCCGCGCGCCACATGCGTTCCGCCAATGTAGATCTCACCGATAACCCCTACCGGCACCGGTCTTAGGGTCTGGTCCAGAATGTGAATCTGTGTGTTGATCTTGGGGGTGCCGATCGGAACGGTCCGCGTCCCTTGGATTCCGCGCACCTTGTACCGCGAAGCGTTGATCACGGTCTCGGTTGGGCCATAGAAATTATGAAGCGAAGCATCGAACGTGGCGTGAAATTTGTCAGCGACCGGACCGGGCAGCGCCTCGCCGCCCACCGGCACCCGACGTAGCGACTTCCATTGCGTGACTCCGGGTAGCGATAGCACCAGCCCGAGCAACGACGGCACCATATGCATCGAGGTAACACCCTCGCTGTTCAACAGCTCCGTCAGATAGGCGACGTCACCAATCGCACCCGTACGCGGGATCACCAGCCGGCCACCACAACTGAGGATGCCGAAAATCTCGCCTACCGATACGTCGAAGCTCGGCGAGGCCACCTGCAGTACCCGATCGGATCCGCTGACCCGGTATTCAGCACGGAACCAGTTGAAATACTCGGTCAGTGGACGATGCGTGACCGTCACACCCTTGGGCAGGCCCGTCGAGCCCGATGTGTAGATGAGATAGGCAGCATTGTCGGCGGTCAGCGGCCGCACCCGATCGGCATCGGCCGGCTCACGGGCATCTAACTGCCCAATACCCGTCACCGGCTCTCTGATGACCAGCCTCGGCTGCGCGTCGCTAAGGATGTGCGCAATGCGATCGGCGGGATAGTTCGGATCGACGGGGACATAGACCGCACCCGCCTTGGCGATGGCGAGCGCGGTGATGATCAAATCCGGAGACTTGTCCAGGAGCACCGCGACATGATCTTCGGTACCGATGCCCTGCCCAATGATCCAGTGCGCCAGACGGTTCGCCAGTTCGTTGGTTTCCCGGTACGAGTAGTGCCGACCCTCGTACACGAGTGCGGTGGCATCCGGCTGTGCGGCCGCGCGGGCGGCCACCAGCTCACCGAGCGTGGTCGGCTCCGCCTCGAACCGTTCCCCGGACGACACCTCCGCCAGCCATTGGGCTTCCCGGCCGTCCATGAGATCCAGGCGGCCGAGCGGGCGGTCCGGATCGGCGAGCGCCGAGTCGAGCAGGTTGGCGAAATGGCGGAGCAACTGCGCGGTCAACCGCTCGTCCAGCACATCGACCAGATACTCGGCCACCACGTCGGCACCCTCGGGTGCGGTCTCGATCCTCAGGCCGAGTGGCACGTACGCCACCTGGCCTTCCCACCCGGCACGTTCACAGTGGATTCCGGGCGGGCAGAACCGGGAAGCGGAGTCGGCCCCCAAAGCGAAACCTACGCGCGGGATGACGCGGTCCAGACTGACCCGCTGATGCGCAAACCCGTTCAGCGCGGTCAGACTGGCGTGCTCCAACAGGTCCCGGAAGCTTTCGTCACTACGCGGTCGCATCCGCAGGGCGACGGTGTGCCCGAAGTGCCCGATGCCGCCCTGCGTATGAGCGTCGCGCACGGGTACGGGCGCGGCCACCAAGAAGTCTTCGGCATGCGTATACCGATGCAGCAGAGCTGAATATGCGGACAACAACACCACATACGGTGTGATACCGGCCTCGTTGGCCAGTTGCTCGACGCGACCCATGACGGTCGCGGAGAGGCGCGAGGTAGCGCGTTCGGCCTTCCAATCGGTCGTCGCCACCGAACCGTTGGCTCCCGGAAGCTCCAGCGGTTCAGGAGGATTGGCCAGTTCCTCGCGCCAGTAGTCGAGATCGGCACCGTCGGCCCGATCCTGTGGGGGCCGGCCCGGCGTCGCCGTCGTGATGGCGCCGTGCACATAGGCGGTCGTCAGGTCGGCGAGGAACACCGACCACGAGTCGTCGTCCCACGCGATGCGGTGAGCGACGACGAGCACGATGTGTTCGGCGGCGCCGGTGCGGATGACCGTGAGACGCAAGGGCGATTCCACGGTGAGATCGAACGGGGTCCCGAACTCGCGCTGCGCCAGCACGCCCAGCCGGAGCTGTTGCGCGGTGCCCGCGAGCCCGGACACGTCATGCTCGATCCATTGGGCCGGGAGGCCGTCGTGTGACACGGCGACCGGATCGCCGTCGGTACCAGCGTGATACGTCGTGCGCAAGATCTCGTGGCGAGCCACAACCGCGGTAACCGCGGCGCGTAATCTCTCGATGTCCACTTCACCGCTGAGCCGATACGACCGACACAGGTTCATCAGCGCGGGCGTCACTCCGTGGGCAAACCAGATGCGGTGCTGGCCCGCGGACAGCGGTGGCGCGCCGTCAGGATCAAGGCCTACCGACGCCCTTTCGCTGGTGACATCCACCTCGACGTCACCCTCGCTCACGGTGCGCACCTCGATCTCACCTCGCGTTTTCACTCTTAGTACAGGCTGCCCTAACTACGAGGAGGCTACCCTATCTAGACTGTGGGGAGTCACCCACGAGGAGCTGCGATGACTCAGGCCACATCGACCCCTACCGCTTCGGCGACGAAGAGCCCGGTGGACGGTTTCGTACCCTTTCCCCCGCCACGCGCCGACGCGTACCGCACAGCCGGGTACTGGACCGGAAAGACCGTGGAGTCGCTGCTCCGGACGGCTTCCAGCAGACGGGCCGATCATCCCGCCGTGGTCGATGAACACGGCGCAATGACGTACCGCGAGCTCGATGCGGCCGCCGACCGTGCCGCACATGCCCTCGTCCGCCTCGGCATAGCCCCGGGCGACCGAGTGCTACTCCAGCTTCCCAACCGGGCATCCTTCGCCGTCGCGTTCTTCGGCCTGATGCGCGCGGGTGCGATACCGATCATGTGCCTGCCGGGACACCGGGCCGCCGAGCTGTCTCATTTCATCGACGTGTCCGGCGCCGTCGCGTTGGTCATCGCCGATTCCGCCGGCGGGTTCGACTACCGCGCACTGGCCGTCGAGCTGTCCACAAAGCACGCATGCCTGCGCCACATCGTGATCGACGGTGAGGCGCCTTCCGGTGACGCGGAACGCTTTACCGCATGGTCGTCCTTGCTGGAAACCGTTGAGAATCAAGGCCCCTTACCGACTGCGCAGACCGACACCCCTGCGCTGCTGCTGGTCTCGGGCGGCACCACCGCCGCACCCAAACTCATCCCCCGCACCCACGAGGACTACGTCTACAACGCCACCCGGGCCGCACAGGTGTGCGCCCTCACCGAGGACGACGTCTATCTCGTCGCGCTGCCCGCCGGCCACAATTTCCCACTGGCCTGCCCGGGTCTCCTCGGCGCCATCAGTGTGGGTGCCACCACTGTTTTCCTTTCAGACCCGAGCCCTGAGTCGGCATTTGAGACCATCGCCCGGCATCGCGTGTCCGTGACGGCCCTAGTGCCATCACTTGCCCAGCTGTGGGCACAAGCCACCGCATGGGAGCCCGTACTGCCGGAATCACTACGGCTGCTCCAGGTAGGCGGCGCAAAGCTCGGCGCCGAGGATGCGCGCGCGGTCCGAGAGTCACTCACCCCCGGATTGCAACAGGTTTTCGGCATGGCCGAGGGCCTGTTATGCCTCACGCGCCCAGGCGATCCTGCGGACATCCTCGACAACACCCAGGGCCGGCCCATGTGCGACGCCGATGAGGTTCGCATTGTGGATGAGGACGGCGCCGAGGTCGCCGCCGGCGAAGCGGGCGAACTACTGGTGCGTGGACCGTACACACTCAATGGGTACTACCGCGCCGAAGCGGACAACATGCGTTCCTTCACCGCCGACGGGTTCTACCGCAGCGGCGACCGGGTGCGAGCGCTGCCCGATGGCTATCTCGAAGTCACCGGCCGCATCAAGGACGTCATCTTGCGCGGCGGAGAGTCCATCGCCGCACTGGATCTCGAATCGCACCTGCACACGCACCCCGCCGTCTACGCGGCGGCGGCGATCGGTCTGCCCGATCAGTACTTGGGTGAGATCGTCTGTGCGGCAATTGTCTTCAATGGCAAGCCGGTCACAGCCGCCGAGCTCAATCAGCACCTGCAGGACCGCGGCGTCGCGACGCACTCGCGCGTCGACAGACTGGTGGCGGTTCCGTCGCTTCCCCTCACCGCGGTGGGCAAGATCGACAAACGCGCCCTGGCGGCGTCCTTGACGAGCTAAGCCTCAACACCGCTCAAGGGGGCCCGGATCGCAAAACCGGGGCCCCTAGGGGCCCCGGTTCCGCCAAGTGCTGTGGTAGCGCGAAGAGTTATGCCTCGCGTCTGATCACGTAGGGGGCGATGCTACCGAGCTTCTCGCAGGTCTCCTCGAACTCCCGATCGGGTGTCGAGGCCTCGATGATGCCCGCGCCCGCCCGCAGCCAGGTGTGCCCGTCCTGCTCGTAGGCCGAACGCAGTGTCAACGCCGCGTCCAGTCCGCCGTCCGGGGACATCATCACCACCGCGCCCGAGTAGAGGCCGCGCGGGTGATCGTCGAGGCGAAGAATGGCGTCCACGCCCTCCGCCTTGGGGATACCAGAGGCGGTCACCGCAGGGAAGAGCGCCTCGAGTGCATCCATCCGCGTCATTCCGGCACTCAGCGCTCCGCTAACGGTCGACCCCAGATGTTGCACGCTGCCGCGCTCACGCACGGTCATGAAATCGGTCACCTTCGTACTGCCCGACTCGGCCACCTCGCCGAGCTCCGCGAGTGAGCTGCGCACTGAAATCGCATGCTCCACAATCTCTTTTGCGTTCGATTCCAGATCGTCGCGCGCCACCCGATCCGCATCCTCGCCCCTCCCGAAGGCGCGGGTTCCGGCCAACGGCTGCGTGATGACGGTTCCGTCGGCCTCGACGGCCGCAACGAGCTCGGGGCTGTAGCCGAGGGCACGAATACCCCCGAGCCGCAGCAGGAATGAGCGGACCGGCGTGTTGTTGTGCCGACCAAGACGGTAAGTGGACGGAAAGTCCATGGCGAACGGCACTTCCACGCGCCGCGAAAGAATCACCTTGTGGTACAAGCCCGATCGGATCTCGGCGGTGGCGATGCCCACGCGGCCGCGATAGTCGGATGGGTCCGGAACCAGGTCGATCGACGCCGGCGCCGGCACGGGCGGGGCACCCTGATCGAGCACCCGCCTGATCTCCTCGACGTAACTCTCTTCGCAGACCGATACCCCGTCGGCGGTAATCACGACCTCCGCACGCGGGGCGAAGACCCGCGCCATCGGAGTGCCCGGAGTCAGCCGGTGCTGGAGGCCAAAGCGGTAGGTGCCGAACTCGAACGCGACCCATCCGAAGACGCGATGCACACCGTCGGAGATCTCGTTCACGGCTTGTTCGAGGGCGGCGCCGGGATGCCCCGTCCAACCGCGCTGCTCCACAGACCCGTCGCGGATGATGCGCAGCCCGTCGCTGTCGAGTTCGACGGAGGCCCGGGCACCGATGGCGAGCACCCATTCGCCGTCACGCTCGTAAACCAGGTACTCGTCGCCATGACGCTCGGGGATTTCCTGCGCGAGAACACTGGCGAGATCTGCCGGCGCAAAACCGTCCGGCAGCCCTTCCTGTACAGAAACCCAGGTCTGGGCACCGGTATCGGAATCTGCGACCGTACTCATCTTCGACACCCGAGTAAGCCTAGCCTATGCTAAGTGGCCCTGGTACCCGCCCGTAACATGACCTCCGCCACGTTGCCAGGCCCTCTCTAATATGCTTCGGCGTTCCCGTCAGCCGGCCGCAAGTGCTTGTCGCGCATAGGCTCTCACATCTGCGTCGCCATCTTGCAACGCGCCGGTCAGTGCCTCACGAACAACGGGCTCGGTCGAGGCCCATTGGCTCAGGCTCAACACCGCAGACTTGCGTACATCCAGATGCGGATCATCCAGCGCGCGCGCCAGCGGCGGCACCGCCTGCCCCGGGTCTGCTCCGGCCAAGGCGCGCACCGCGCCCTGACGGATCTGCCAGGCCGGAGCCTTCAGCGCCTCCTCAACGGCGTCGAGGATCTGATCGTCGACGCCCAACGCACCCACGGCCGTCAACGCCGCGGCCCGGACCAGCGGGTCTCGATCACGCACCAGCACCCGCACCGTCGCACCACCGGCAGCCAACTTCGCAAGTCCATTGGCCACGGCAATGCGTACCTCCCGGTTTTCATCCTCGGCTGCGGTGGCAATGGACACCGCATCGTCCACGGACACCAGGGCGCGCACGGCCTCGATGCGGACTCGATGATCGGAGTCGCGCACGGCCGCCACATAAGCGCTCGGATCACCGACCTTCCGCGCGCTCGCCACGTACAACGCGGTGCTGCGCACCAAGGGGTCGGAAGCGCTGACGTGATCGCGGATCGCGGCGGGATCCTCAAGGACCTCCACGAGCTCGCGCACTCCATCGGCCGCGGTGCGACGCACGGAGGGATCGCTGTCCCCCAAAGCATTCAGCAAGGCATCTTCATAACCCGCAGGTATGTGCTCGGTGAGCGACGCGATCGCGGTGCGGCGCACGCCCGGATCGCCATCGTCGAGGTACTGCCGCAGTTCCTCGACGGTAGGAGCCTCGAGCGACAGCACCGCGGCGATCCGCGGGGACGGCGGCTGGTCGGCTTCCCCGACCATCACGTTCGAGACCCGGGCGGCCGGCGCTTTCCCGCCCATCAGTTCGGGCTGATGCACCGGGATCGGATCGGTCTCCCCCGACGGCAGATCGTCGAGACCCGGAACCGGAACGAAATACGGTGCGACGGGCCGTTTCACGAAATCCATGCCACCGTCGACGGCCTTGCGCAGATTCAGGTGATAACGCCAATTCGCGTCGTCACGGTCCGGCAGGTCCGCCCTGTCGTGGTAGAGGCCCCACCTCGATTCGGTGCGGGTCAATGACGAACGTGCCGCCATCTCGGCACAGTCTCTGATGAACGACACCTCGGCCGCCCGCATCAGCTCATGGGGGGTGCGCGCGCCGATCTGCCCCACCTCTTCTGCCATCCGCTCGAATGTCTGCACGGCCAGTGACAGCTTGGCCGCCGTCTTCGGAGGGGCCACATAATCGTTGACGAACCGGCGGAGCTTGTACTCGACCTGAGGCTGCGGCGGGCCGTCCGGATGGCGCAGCGGGCGGTAGATCAGCTCGTGCGCCTCCTTGACCTGATCAACCGGGAACTCCAGCGGTGTGGGTGTTTTCGAGAGTGTCGAGGCCGCATGCTCACCGGCTAGATCCCCGTACACAAAGGCGCCGATCATGTAGTTATGCGGCACGCACGCCAGATCCCCCGCCGCATACAGGCCAGGCACCGTGGTACGGGCATGCTCGTCCACCCACACCCCTGATGCGGAATGCCCGCTGCACAGGCCGATCTCGGAGATATGCATCTCAATATCGTGGGTGCGGTAGTCATGCCCGCGATTGGCGTGGAAGGTGCCACGGGTGGGTCGCTCGGTGGTGTGCAGGATGCTCTCCAACGCCGTCAACGTCTCATCCGGCAGGTGGGTCACCTTGAGATAGATGGGACCGCGCGCGGACTCGATTTCGTTCTTGACCTCCGACATCATCTGGCCGGACCAGTAGTCGGAGTCGACGAAACGCTCCCCTTGGGCATTGACCTGGTAGCCGCCAAAGGGGTTGGCCACATACGCGCACGCAGGACCGTTGTAATCCTTGATCAGCGGGTTGATCTGGAAGCATTCGATCCCCGACAGTTCGGCCCCGGCGTGGTACGCCATCGCGTACCCGTCCCCCGCGTTGGTCGGATTCTCGTAGGTGCCATACAGATAACCGGATGCCGGCAGACCCAGGCGACCGCATGGCCCGGTCGCCAGAATCACCGCCTTCGCGCCGACCGTGACGAACTCACCGCTGCGGGTGTTGAAACCCGCAGCACCAATCGCCCGGCGCCTTGATATCCCGTCGGTTCCCGCACCCAGGTCTTCGGTGAGGACACGCACCGGCATGACACGGTTTTCGATGCGAATCTTCTCGCGCATCGACTTCTGCCGCAGCACGCGGTACAGCGCCTTCTTGACGTCCTTGCCCTCGGGCATCGGCAACACGTAGGCGCCCGATCGATGCACACGTCGCACCGCGTACTCGCCGTGCTCGTCCTTCTCGAACTTGACCCCGTAGCGTTCGAGGCGCTGCACCATTGCGAATCCGCGTGTAGCGGTTTGGTACACAGTGCGCTGGTTCACGATCCCGTCGTTGGCGCGGGTGATCTCCGCGACGTAATCCTCCGGCTCGGCCTTGCCGGGGATGACAGCGTTGTTCACACCGTCCATACCCATTGCCAGCGCACCGGAGTGCCGCACATGCGCCTTCTCCAGAAGGATCACCTGGGCGCCATTCTCGGCTGCCGTTAGTGCCGCCATGGTCCCGGCAGTTCCGCCGCCGATCACCAGGACGTCACAGTCCAGCCGGATGGCGCTATCGAGTTCAGGGATCTGCATCAGGCAACAAGCTCCGTATTATTCAGTGCGGCAAGAATTTCAGTGCGCAGTGCGCTCCGGTCGCTCTCGGGCTCGCGAGGGCTGGGAACGTCCAGTAGCGCGCGCAGCGGGTGGCCGGCCCGGCCGAGGACCGCGATTCGGTCTCCGATCAGTAATGCCTCGTCGACATCGTGTGTCACGAACACCACCGTGGTCGGATGACTGCGCCAGGTATCGATCAACAGGCGCTGCATGCTGGCCCGAGTCTGGGCATCGAGCGCTCCGAATGGCTCGTCCATCATGACCGCGCGCGGAGCGCCCGCCAAGCCGCGGGCCAACTGGACACGTTGGCGCATACCGCCCGAGAGGCTCTTGGGCAGGTAATCCTCGAACCCGGTCAGACCCACATCGTCGATCCAGGTCTGCGCCGCCGCACGCCGCCCCGCACGAGGTACACCGCCCAGCCTAAGCGCCAGCTCTACATTCGATTGCACAGTGCGCCAGGGCAACAGCGCATTGTCCTGAAACACCATGGCACGATGTCGCGAGGTGGTGACAACCCTTTCGCCATCGGCGCGGATGGTGCCGGAATCCGGCGGGAGCAGCCCGGCCAGCGCGCGCAGCACCGTGGACTTCCCGCAGCCCGAGGGCCCGGTGAGGACCAGGATCTCAGCGGGACGCACGGTCAGGCTGAGGCGGTCCACCACCGTACGTCCGCCATAGCCCAGGGTGACCGCGTCGAGAACGAGTGTTGAGGCACTCATGAGCGCGCCTCCTCGGCACGGGGTAGCCACCGCGTCACCCGACGCCCGACCAGCTCGACAGCAGCCGAGGTCAGGAAGCCGAGAACCCCGATGGTGATGATTCCGACGAACACGTCCGGGTAGGCCAACACCGTGTAGGACTGCCAGGTCCGATATCCGACTCCCAAACGGCCCGAGATCATCTCGGCGGAGATCACACATATCCAGGCAACGCCAATGCCGACGGACAGCCCTCCGAACACGCCGGGAAGGCTGCCCGGCAACACCACTCGTAACAGCACATCCCAGCGGCCACCCCCCAGGGTGCGGACCGATTCCTCCCATAGCGTGGGGAGCGCGCGCACCGCGTGGCGCGTACTCACCATGATGGGGAAATAGGCCGCCAGGAAGGTGATGAACACGATCCCGGCCTCGTCGCTGGGAAACAACAGGATGGCCACCGGCACGATCGCGATCGCCGGAATCGGGCGGGCCAATTCGGTAAGCGGGCCAAAGATGTTCGCGAATAGCGGGGAGCGTCCGAGCCAGATACCTGTGATGACACCGAGCACGGCGGCGAGGCCGAACCCGGTGAGGATCCGGATGGTGGACTGACCGAGATCTAGCCAATATTGTTCGGTACCAATGCGCTTGGCGAGTGCGGAGACGATCTCGGTGACCGTGGGAAGAGTGTCGAATCGCAGCCCGAACCGCACCTTGTTGGCCGTCAAGAGCTGCCAGAGCAGCACGGCAGTAGCCACGGACGAGGCGCGGATTCCCCAGGCGAGATATCGCGAACCCTGTCGCCGGGGATTCGCAGCCACATCCACCTGCCCCTCGGCGGCGGCAACCGCGACCGTTCGCGGTCTGGCCTCCAGAATCGGCAGGCTACTCACGATGCCGCCGCCAGTGCCTGCGTGTAATCCAGAGAAGTGGCGCCCGGATGGGTGGAGATGTATCGGCTAGCGCCCGCGCTCGTGGTGAACGGATGCAACCCAGCCGAATCCCGGACCCACCAGGCGTGATCGGCGAACCACCGAGTGCCCAGTTCGGCGTCGGCGACGTAGGCGGCGCGGACCTTTTGGCCGGCCGCGGTGGCGGCGTTGACGGCCTTCAACAGCTCCTGCGGGGTGGCGTACACCTGCGTGGAATCCTTACCGTCGAACCAGATCTCGGCGGCGCGAACCGAATCTTCCCCGTCAGCCGGATGCAGCACCAGCGGGTTGACCTTGGCGGCCAACTCGGTCTCGTAATTCTTCGCACGCGTCGCATAGGCCTGACGCAGCGGGCCATCCTGCACATACTCGTCGATGTTGAGATCTGCGAAGTCCCCGATCGATTTCAGGTAGGGCACATCGCTCTTGAATGCCTCGATGAGTGAGGGCTTGAGGGTGGCGTCGAACGACGTGCCGCCCGGCCCGTTGTAGAGGTACACCACTTCCTGAGGCAGGCCGCTGCCGTCGGCGACGATGCGAGCCGCCTCGAGAGACTTTTCGTGGATGAAATCGGTCGCGTCCAGCTGAGCCTGCAAGAAGGCATCGAGCACCTCCGGGTGCTGCTTGGCGTAGTCGCGGCGCACCACCACGCCGTGGAAGGTCGGAACATTGAGCTCGGCACCGTCATAGAGGAGCTTGGCCTTCTTCTGAAAAACCAGCAGGCCCGGCCAGGCCACGAACTGTGACAGCGCCTGCACCTGACCGGATTCCAACGCCGAGGCACCAACCTGCGGCTGCTGGTTCAGTACCTCGACATCCTTGACCGGGTCCAGACCGTCGTTGCGCAGCGCGCGCACCAATGTGCCATGTCCCGCCGAGCCCACACTCGCGGACACCTTCTTGTCCTTCAGTTCGGGAAGCGTGGTGATCGGCGAATTCGGCGGCACCACAACCATGTTGAGTGCACCCTTGGCGTTGTACCCGGTGATCGATACCAGCTCGGTGCGAGCCTTCTCATTGGCCTGGGTCTTGGACCCATTGATCAGCAACGGGTAATCGCCCATCGAACCGATGTCGATCTTCTCCGCGAGCATCTGTGCGGTGATCGGCGCTCCGGTGTCGTAGTCCTGCCACTGCACGGTGTACTTGTTTCCGGTACGCGAACCGGCCTCAGCGAGCCGCTTCTCCAGGTACCCCTGGGCACGCAGCAGCGTGCCGGCGGTCACCGTATTGATGGTCTTCGACTGATATCCGACAACGACGGTCACCTCGTTGGCCGAGCCGGCCCCTGAGTCCAGGGAGCAGCCGGTGACGAGGGTGAGAAGCAAAGCGGAGAGAAGGGCTGTTCTCTTCATGAGCTGTCCTGACTTAACGGAGTAGATAGGGCATGTTGACGGTGACGGCACCGGTAGGACAGCGAGCCGCGCAAGGCCCGCAGTACCAGCACTCGTCGACGTGCATGAAGGCCTTGCCGTTTTCTGGATTGATCGCAAGCGAATCCAGCGGGCAGATGTCCACACACAGGGTGCAGCCATCAATACATAGCGATTCGTCGATGGTGACCGGAACGTCGATACGGTTGTTGACCAATGTCATGAGAGTCCTCAGATATCCCTTAATAGGTTGCTGCGCAATGTGATTCGATCACCGCGCATCCGGATGTACTCGAGGTCGACGGGGGTCCCGTCGTCGAGGTGGGTCAGTCGCTCCAGCAGCAGCAGCGGCGCGCTGTCGGGCACTTGCAATGTCGCGGCCGAATGCGAGTCCGCCGCAACGGCTTCTAGGGCCAGATTGGCCGAACCCAACCTGCGCCCAGTCACCTGTTCGATCAGCGCGAAGACGTCATTGGTCTCGAGCTGGTGCTCGATGACCGCCTCCCCCACATCGGCGGTGAGATAGGTCTTGTCCAGGCTCAGCGGCAGATCGCCGAGGTAGCGCAGCCGCTCGATGAAGATGACCCGGGCGCCGGGCTCAAGCCGCAGCCTGTGCGCGACCGCCGGGGGCGCGTTCACCTCCTGGATTACGCGAACCTCATTCCAGACCTCGCCGTACCCCTTGAACGTCTCCTTGAGCCCGAGCAGCGCATCCAATCCGTGCTCGTACTTGCGCAACGCAACGTGCGTACCGGTACGTGGTCCACGTTCGATGAGGCCTTCTTCCTTCAGCGTCGTCAGCGCCTCTCGGACTGTGTTGCGGGACACGAAGAACTCCGCGGCCAGTTCCTGTTCGCTCGGCAGGCCGCCGTCGGTGTATCCCCCGGCGTGGATTTGGTGGCGCAGCACGTCGGCGACCAGCCGCGCCTGGTCGGCGCGCGGACGGCGTAATGGTGTGGGCTCGACAGCGGCCACGAGTTCTCCTGACGTGAGACAACCTCGCCAACACGCTAAAGGCCAGCTCAGCGGCCGTCCGGCCAATGAAATCGATATCTGTCAGGTCTGCTTCATTGCGCCGGTCCCAACCCCACTCCTACCTGCTACGCATCGTCGGATGTGCGCCATTGCGCCACCGCCGCCCGACGGCCGGGATTGGATTCAAGGTGATCGGAACGGCCGTCGAAGAACGGCGCAGGCCCACTCCACGAAGGTGCGTGCCGCCGGACCCGCCGACTCGGCGTGAATCGAACCATCAGCGGAGGTCATCCAAGCAATCCACATGGCGCTCACATCCGGTCCCCAGGAATCGCTGGCTCAATAGGGACATGCACCACAACGCAGCCTCCGGCACCGACGACTCGGCACCCGATGTTGTTGTCGTCCTCAATGCCGATGACCCGAGCGGGCGTGAGATCGTCCGGATTTTGGTCCGCAACGGGCATCGAGTCGTCGTCTGTGGCAGACACGCCACCGATCTGACGAGGATGCTCCACGGCTACGGGGCCGATCAGGTGATGGCCATCGCCGCCGATGCCAGCGACCCGCGTCAGCTGCGCGAGCTCTGCCGACGCGCCACGGACCGCTTCGGCACCGTCACCACCATCCTGGACGCCGCGGGTAGCCAGATGCCACGGCTGCGGCTCGCCTCGTAGCAGGAATCGGCCGTTCGATCAGGCAGTTTCCCTTAAGCCATCCAGTAGGCCTGAGCCTTGATCGACCTGCGCGGGATGCCGTAGTTGTCCTTGAGGACGTGCGAGACCTCGCGCGTGGTCCGGGTATCGCATGCCACCCACCCGAAGAACTCGGGGGCCTCGAAGGCTGCCTGACGTACGACATCGGCGAGTGAACGTTCGCCATGGCGATCTACCCAGACCACGTCCGCACCGACCGGCAGTGTCTTGTCGCTCTCGTGCGCGGCCTCCAAAAACACCGTGGCCGGGCTGTCGCCGATCGCCGCCAGCAGGGAGTTGATCGCGGGCAGCGATGCGGTGTCACCGACGATCACGTATCCACGGGGAGCCGGATCGGGGAGCTCGAAGTGACTGCCGAGCACCGTCGCCTCGATGGTGTCGCCGACCTGGGCGGACTGTGCCCAACGGGCGGCCAGCCCGTCGTGCAGTGCGAACTCGATATCGACGGTATCGGCCTGTGGATCAGGGTTGACCAGCGTGTATCCCCGCTGGTGCAGCTTCTCCCCATCCGAGAACCACAACCGGATCCACATGGTCGGATGAACGTCACGGCCCTGCAGCAGGCCACCCGCCGAGAAGCTGAGCCTCAGGTAGTGATCGGACAGCTCATGCCGGCCCGTCAAAGTTAGCTGGTAGTCACCGGCCCGGAACAATTTGAGAACCGTGCCCTGCCATCCACGTGTCGGTTGCGTCACTGTGTTCGGCATTACACCCTCCTCGATTCGCTGACGACGCTTTTAGTTTAGGCTAGCCTAACCATCCTGACCTGCATAAGGCTAGGGTTAGCTATCGACACTTAGGTAAGGGAATGCTAATCTCTTGCCGAGCAAGCAACGGTGCCAGGAATAAAGGCGGTAGATGAGTACTCGCGAACGAGTCGATCAACTCGAACGCCCGGTTGTGGCGGCAGTCACACCAGCGCGCATAGATCCCGAACTAGAGAGCCGATTCGCAACCTGTTGCCGGGCTCTTGGTCTCTCCGTCAATGACAGGCGACGTCCCGCAGATTTGCCAGCAGCGCGTTACGGCTTCACTTCGCTGTGCCGAACCGCTCAAGATCACTGTGATGTCTGGGTCGGTCTGGCAGCCTCCGGGGGCGCCACCATCGACGTCCTGGAGGCCATCTCCGAGACCTCGGCCACCGCCGGGCACCTTCAGCATGCGGTGAACCTGCACCCGGGTGATCTCACCTTCACCTACGACTCCGGGCTCTACCTTGAGTTCCGCGCCGCCGGACCCGATGACTATCACCTCGCCTACGCGGCGGCCCTCGTCGACAAGGGTGACTACGTCAAGGCCGCCGAGCTGATCGCCGACGTGACCGAGCGACGCCCCGGATGGTTCAACGCCCGCTGGGCCGCTGTCGCCATGCAGAACCGGGCCGAACGCTGGGCCGATGTCGTCTCGCTGCTTATCCCGGTGGTCACGGACGCGTCGCTGGACGACACCACATCTCACGCCGTGCGGATCACCCTGGGTATCGCGCTCGCGAAGCTCGGCATGGTCAATCCCGCGCTCTCCTACCTCGAAGACCCCAGTGGGCCAATCGAAGTGGCCGCCACCGACGGAGCACTCGCCAAGGCGCTGAACCTTCGTCACCATGGTGACGAAGAGACCGCGACCGAGGTGCTCCAGGATCTGTACGCGGGCAATCCGGAGAACAGCGAGATCGAGCATGCGCTGACCGATCCGAGCGTTGGTCTGCACACCACGACCTCCGCGCGCATCGCCGCCCGCACCGATCCCTGGGATCCCGAAACTGAGCCCACCGAAGAGGATTTCATCGATCCTGAGGCTCACGAGCGCAAGGCGATCCTGCTTGCCGAGGCCGAGCAGCAGCTCAGCGAGTTCATCGGCCTGGAGCAGGTGAAGGACCAGGTCTCGCGGCTCAAGAGCTCCGTGGCCATGGCGTTGCGACGCCAAGACCGGGGACTCGCGGTCGGCCACCGCACCCACCACCTGGTGTTCGCGGGCCCTCCCGGCACCGGTAAGACCACCATCGCCCGTGTGGTCGCCAAGATCTATTGCGGCTTGGGACTTCTCAAGCGCGAGAACGTCCGCGAAGTGCACCGTGCCGACCTCATCGGCCAGCACATCGGTGAGACCGAAGCCAAGACCAACGCAGTCATCGACAGCGCGCTCGACGGCGTGCTGTTCCTCGATGAGGCGTACGCGCTGGTGTCCACCGGCGCCAAGAACGACTTCGGCCTGGTTGCCATCGACACCCTGCTGGCCCGGATGGAAAACGACCGTGACCGTTTGGTCGTGATCGTCGCCGGGTACCGCGCCGAGCTGGACCAGTTCCTCGATACCAACGAGGGTCTGCGCTCCCGCTTCACGCGGTCCATCGAATTCCCGTCGTATGCACCGCCGGAACTCGTCGAGATCGCGGCGGCGATGGCATCCGTGCGCGACAGCAAGTTCGACGAGGGTGCCGCCCGCGAGCTGCTCACCGCCTTCTCGGCGATGTGTGCCGCAGAGGCTCCCGATACTCGTGGTATCGCACGCCGCAGCATCGACGTCGCCGGCAACGGTCGCTTCGTCCGTAACGTCGTCGAACGCTCCGAGGAGGAACGTGAACACCGCCTTGATAATTCAGGCGCCGAAGACTTCAGCGATGACGAGCTCATGACCGTCACCGTCGAAGACGTTCAGGCATCAGTCGAGGCCATCGTCGCCGGACTCGGACTGTCGGCTCCCGGGGTGTCGATCAAGAAATGAGCGATAACCGAGAGAACAACGCAAACTCCGAGCGCCGGGCCTTCGCGTCACGCACCCCGGCCAGCGAGAATCCCGAACCGCTGAAGTACCGCCGTGGATTCGTCACCGGGCACCAGGTCACCGGATGGCGATTTGTCATGCGGCGCATCGCATCCGGCGTGGCACTGCACGATGCACGGATGCTGGTTGATCCGCTGCGCAGCCAATCTCGGGCATTCAGCATGGGTGCGGTCATCGTCGTCACCGGCCTGATCGGGTGTTTCGTCTTCAGCCTGCTGCGGCCCTCCGGCATCGCCGGAACCGATCCGGTGCTCGCCGACCGGTCGACCGCCGCGCTCTATGTGCGGGTGGGTGACAACCTGCACCCGGTGCTCAACCTCACGTCGGCCCGTCTCATCGCCGGCAAGGCCGTGGACCCGACGATGGTGAAAAGCACTCAACTTGACCAGTTTCCACGCGGAAACCTGATCGGCATTCCGGGCGCACCGGAGCGCATGGTGCAAGCCAAGAGCACCGACGCCGCCTGGGCGGTGTGTGAGTCTGCCGACACCCGTGCCGTGACCGTGATCGCCGGGGCCTTGGACACCAGTGGCGACAAGGCCACCGAGCTCACCCGCGACCGCGCTGTCGTGGTGTCCTCCGACTCGGGCACCTGGCTGCTCTGGGACGGACACCGCAGCGCGCTCAACCTCGGCGATATCGCTGTCACGAGCGCCCTGGGCCTCACCGCGCCGCCCGCTGTGCGGCCCGTGACGACCAGTCTGCTCAACGCCATTCCCGAAGCTCCGGCGCTCGTGGTTCCCGCCATCCAGGGAGCCGGGACGCCTACGGCCTATCCGTTGCCCGTCGCGGCGCCCATCGGCTCGGTGCTGGTGAGCTCCTCCACCGACAACACTCCCGTGTACTACGCGGTGCTAACCGATGGCGTGCAACAGGTTTCACCTGTGATCGCCTCGGCGCTGCGCAATGCGAACTCGTACGGTCTGGAGCAACCGCCACGGCTGACGGCCGATCAGGTCGCACACCTGCCGACGTCGTCCGCGATCGACACCAGGGTGTTCCCCAGCGCCGCCATCAAGCCGTTGGCCGCCAATGAGGATCCGGTGCTGTGCACCCGGTTCACCAAGACGGCTGACGCCGCCTCGGATTCGTGGTCGCTGCTCGCGGGTTCGATACTGCCTCTTTCTGATTCGGTGCACGCCGTGCAGCTGATCTCCCCCGCCGCAACCCGGGTCGCCATCACTCCCGGCATCGGCTACCTGGTGCAACCGGGCGGCCGCGGCGGATACCAGTGGATATCCGATACCGGTGTGCGTTACGGCATCGATACCGAGGCCGAGGGTGACAAGACCCTTGAGGCACTTGGCCTGCACAAGCCCGCACTCACCATCCCTTCGTCGATTCTGGATCTGTTCGCGTCCGGGCCGTCGCTCTCACGCTCCGACGCCCTGTTGGCGCACGACAGCCTGGCCCCGAGCGATCGACAGGCCGCGCGCATCCAGACCGACAATCCATCTGCTCAGGCACAGGAGTCCCGTTGAGCCGTCTCATCTTCGAACCCCATCGGCGTGTAGCGCCTCCGGCGATACCCGATGCCACGGTGACCGTCGAGGCGCCTCCGCAGCTTCCCCGCGTGGTGCCGCCGTCGTTCCTGCGGCGTGCTATGCCGGTCGTGATCGTCATCCTGATCGTCGGCATGGTGGTCGCACTGGTCGCCTCGGGCATCCGCCTCATCTCCCCGCAGACGCTGTTCTTCCCCTTTGTGCTGCTGCTCGCCGCTACCGCGCTGTATCGCGGAAACGGCGATAAGGTCCGCACCGAGGAGGTCGACGCCGAGCGGGCCGACTACCTGCGGTACCTGTCGGTGATCCGCGAAAATCTGCGCACCCACGCCACGCAGCAGCGCAAGGCACTGGAATGGTCGCACCCGGATCCCGAGGAGCTGACCACCCTTCCCGGCACGCGCCGCCAGTGGGAGCGGGACCCAGATGATGACGACTACCTGGTAATCCGCGCCGGACGTCATGATGTTCCGCTGGTCAGTGCCGTGCGGGTCAAGGACATCGCCGACGAGATCGATCTGGAACCGGTGAGCCACAGCGCTTTGCGTGGGCTACTGGACACCCAGCGGACGGTGCGCAGCGCCCCCTTGGGCATCGACCTGAACAAGGTTTCGCGCATCACAGTGCTCGGTGATGACGACATTGTCCGCGCCTCCATCCGGTCGTGGGTGACTCAAGCTGCCACGTTCCACGATCCGACGCTACTGACCGTGGCCATGGCCGGCCCCAGTATCGAAGACGCCGAGTGGTCCTGGCTCAAATGGCTTCCCCACGTAGACATCAGCGGTGAGGTCGACGGTGTCGGCCCGGCACGTTACCTGCGCCGCACAGGTGCCGAGCTCTTCGAGGCATTGAAGCCCGTGCTCTCCGAGCGTGCGCTGTTCGGGGCCGACTCCGGTGCGCACAAGCACCTGCTGATCATTCTCGATGACCCGACATACGACCTGGGCGGCGTGAATTCGCCTATCCCGGCAACCGGACTGGACGGCGTCACCG
This sequence comes from Mycobacterium sp. D16R18, assembly GCA_002013775.1. Classification (GTDB taxonomy): domain Bacteria; phylum Actinomycetota; class Actinomycetes; order Mycobacteriales; family Mycobacteriaceae; genus Mycobacterium. Next base: position 4,493 of record MAFD01000049.1, on the reverse strand, counting down.
TTATCCAGCGGCTCGACGGAACCGACGGTTCCCTCAAGCTTCCGGAGTACCTGAACCCAGAACGTCCTGTGTTACAGGTCAATCGGAACGGTGTGAGCGCACGCATCTCCCGGTGGAACGGCAACGATTGGCAGCCGTACATCGACGAGGCCGATCAACTCACGGTCGGAACCGCCTCGCACGTGTCGCGTCGGCTCTCCCGCTGGGACTCAAACCCGACGCATCCGGGGCTGCGGTCGGCCGCAACCGGTGGTGCGACGTTCACCTCGCTGCTCGGTATCGAGGATGCCTCCCAGCTGGATGTTCCCGCCCTGTGGTCGCCGCGTTCGCGTGATGAGGAGCTGCGCGTGCCGATCGGCGTGACCGCCTCCGGCGAGCCGCTGATGTTCGATCTCAAGGACGAGGCCGAAGGCGGTATGGGGCCGCACGGCCTGATGATCGGTATGACCGGCTCCGGCAAGTCTCAGAGCCTGATGTCGATTCTGTTGTCGCTCTTGACGACCCATTCCGCCGATCGCCTGATCGTGATCTACGCGGACTTCAAGGGTGAGGCGGGGGCCGATATCTTCCGCGACTTCCCACAGGTTGTCGCCGTTATCTCGAACATGGCCGAAAAGCGTTCCTTGGCAGATCGTTTCGCCGATACGTTGCGTGGCGAGGTGGCCCGACGCGAGAACCTGCTGAAGCAAGCTGGTCGCGATGTGCAGGGCAGCGCCTTCAACTCGGTCCGCGAGTATGAAGAAGCGATCGCTGCAGGCCACGACCTGCCGCCCATCCCCACGTTGTTCGTGGTGGCCGACGAGTTCACCTTGATGCTCCAGGATCACCCGGAGTACGCGGAACTGTTCGACTACGTCGCACGCAAGGGCCGCTCGTTCCGCATCCACATCCTGTTCGCGTCACAGACCCTCGATGTCGGCAAGATCAAGGACATCGACAAGAACACCTCGTACCGCATCGGTCTGAAGGTGGCCAGTCCCAGCTCATCCCGACAGATCATCGGGACCGAGGACGCGTATCACATCGAATCGGGCAAGGACCACAAGGGCGTTGGGTTCCTGGTGCCCGCACCCGGTGCTGTGCCCATCAAGTTCCGCAGCACGTATGTCGACGGTGTTTACGAGCCGCCGTCGACAACCACCACCGTAGAGATCCACGCCACCCCGCAGCCCAGGCAGTTCACCGCGCTGCCGGTGGCCTCCGATCCCACCACGGTGATCGTCAAGGGCGGGTCCGACCGACCACGGCAGCCGGCGCGCAAGCTGGTCTCGACCGTCGGCGACCAGCTCGCCAAGGTGGGTCCGCGGGCACCGCAGCTCTGGCTGCCGCCGCTGGACACCGCGATCCCGTTGGCGGATGTACTGAGCCAGACCGGGATCCCTGCACGCCAACTGCGCTGGCCGCTTGGCGAGATCGACAAGCCGTTCCAGATGCGCCGCGATCCGCTGATCTTCGATGCGGCATCGGCAGCCGGAAACGTGATCATTCACGGCGGCCCGAAGTCCGGGAAATCGACAGCTCTGCAGACGTTCATGCTGTCGGCCGCTGCGTTGCACTCCCCGCGTGATGTCACGTTCTACTGCATCGACTACGGCGGCGGACAACTGCACGCGCTCGAAGGGTTGGCGCATGTCGGCAGCGTGGCCAGCGCCTTGGAGCCCGAACGCATCCGCCGCACCTTCGGTGAGCTGGAGCAGCTCCTGGCCTACCGCCAGCGTCTGTTCCGCGACCGCGGCATCGCCTCAGTGAGTCAGCTGCGCGCGCTGCGCGACAGTGATCGCTCGCTGGACGACGGTTATGGCGAGACGTTCCTGCTCGTGGACAACCTGTACGCATTCAGTCGCGACAACACCGACCAGTTCAACACCCGAAACCCGTTGCTGGCCAGGCTTACCGAGCTGGCGAACGCCGGGCTGTCGTACGGCATCCACGTCGTGATCACGACACCGAACTGGATCGAAGTGCCGCTGGCGATGCGCGATGCTCTCGGGCTGCGCCTCGAACTCAAGCTGCACGACTCGGCGGACAGCAATGTGCGGGTACCTGGTGCGCTGCGCCGCCCCGCCGAGAGCGTGCCGCACGACCAGCCGGGCCGCGGCCTGACCATGCAAGCAGAGCACTTCCTGTTCGCAGCCTCCGATGCCAAGACAGTGGAGTCGGTCAACGCCGAGTACCCCGGTGCCAAGGCTCCCGCAGTCCGCTTGCTGCCGGCCGACCTGGCACCGAACGCCATCGGACCGCTGTACCCGGGACGCGAACAGGTGGTTATCGGCCAGCGCGAGCAAGATCTGGCACCCGTGGCGCTCGACTTCGCCCACAACCCGCTCCTGATGGTGTTGGGCGATACCGGGTCTGGCAAGACGACGCTCTTGCGGCACATCATCCGCACTGTCCGGGAGCATTCGGCACCCGATGAGGTGGCGTTCACGGTTCTGGACCGACGTCTGCATCTCGTCGACGAACCGCTGTTCCCCGACAACGAATACACCCCCAACATCGACCGGATCACCCCGGCGATGCTGGGCCTCGGTGCCCTCTTGGAAAAGCGTCGGCCACCCGCCGGGTTGTCTTCCCAGGAACTGCACGACTGGGTGTCACGCGGAGTGACAGCGCAGCGGCATTACCTCATCATCGACGATGTCGATCAGATTCCCGATGCACCGGCTGTCAGCGGTCCGTACATCGGGCAGCGGCCCTGGAATCCGATCACGGGTCTGCTCGCCGAGGCACGTGAGCTCGGCCTGCGGGTGATCATTACCGCACGGGCCACCGGTTCGGGTCACATACTGATGACCAACCCCATGTTGCGTCGCTTCCACGAGCTGCAGGCCAACACCCTGATGCTCAGCGGTAGCCCGCAGGACGGGGGCCGTATCCGTGGACATCGGTTCGAGCGTCTGCCCGCGGGGCGCGGTGTCCTGTTGTCAGATAACGATGTTCCGACATATGTACAGACCGTCAATCCACTCGTCACTGAGCATGCTGCTCAAGGAAGGGAGTACCCGCGATGAATCTCAACGTCGTTCCCGAAGGTCTGACCGCCACGAGTGCGGCCATCGAGGCGCTGACCGCGCGTCTGGCCGCGGCACACGCCGCGGCCGCACCGGTCATCGGTGCCGTGATTCCGCCCGCCGCCGACCCGGTGTCGTTGGAGACCGCGGCCGGATTCAGCGCCCGCGGAATTGAACACACCGGTGTGGCGGCCCAGGCCGTCGAAGAACTGGGCCGGGCCGGGCTGGGCGTCTCGGAGTCCGCGGCCAGCTACACCACCGGAGACATGCAGGGCGCCGCCACGTACATGATCGCGCGAGGCTAACTCTGTGAGCGCCCCCATCTGGATGGCATTCCCCCCCGAGGTCCACTCGGCGCTGTTGAGCGCCGGACCCGGGCCGGGACCACTGTTGGCGGCTGCCGCCCAGTGGCAGGCGCTCTCGGTGCAATACACCACTGCGGCAACGGAGTTGACGCAGCTGCTGGCCGCCACCAGCGCCGGATCATGGCAGGGGCCCAGCGCCATCCAGTATGTCGTCAGCCACACCCCTTACCTGGCCTGGCTGACCCAGCAGAGCGCGATGAGCGCCACCAATGCCGTGCTGCATGAAACCAGTGCCGCCGCCTACACCACGGCGCTGGCCGCCATGCCCACGCTGGCCGAGCTGGCCGCCAACCACATGATTCACGGCGTGCTGCTGGCCACCAATTTCTTTGGTATCAACATGATTCCGATCGCGTTGAATGAAGCCGACTACATCCGGATGTGGGTCCAGGCCGCCACCATCATGGGCGTCTACCAGGGCGTCTCCACCGCCGCCGTGATGTCGGTCCCGCCGACGCAGCCCTCGCCAATGATCATGGCGCCGGGCGGCGAGATGTCCCGGATGGCCGCCGATATGTCCGGCATGGCCGCGCAGGCGCAGGCGGCCGAATCCGGCACCGCGCTGGACGATAGCGAGAGCTTCTTCGAGAAGCTGATGCGACAGATTCAGGAGTTCTTCACCGACCCACTCGGCACCTTGCAGCGGATCTTGCAAGACTTCCTACGCAATCCCCTTGAGGCGCTGGTGGCCTGGGGCCCGCTGCTGTTCTTCATCGCGTACGAGGCGTTCTTCATCCCCTTCGGGTTCACGTTCTGGGGCGTCATGCTGTCCGCACCACTGTGGCTCCCGCTGCTGCTAGTTGGACTGGCTCAGCTGATTAACCCAGTTCCGGTCGACGCCGACGTGCCCGCAGAGGAGCCCGCACCGCAAGCGGCGCAGATCGCGCGTAACTCTCCGCAGCAGCAGGCGTTTGCGATGGGCGGAATGCCCGGGAGCGGCGGTACCGCAATCACCAGTGGTTCGGGAGCACCGTCGGCGCCTGCCACACCGGCTTCGTCCGCTGCGGCGGCTGCGACTCCGGCGTACATGGTGTACGCGGTGCGTGAGGATCAGCCTCCGGTGCGGTTTGGGCCGACCTTGAATGAGGGTGCTGGCGCGAAGGCGCCGGCGGCGGGG
>MAFD01000048.1:0-29014 GCA_002013775.1 Mycobacterium sp. D16R18 | reverse complement strand
CCCGGCCGCCGGCGCCTTCGCGCCGGCCCCCTCATTCAAGGTCGGCCCAAACCGCACCGGAGGCGGATCCTCACGCACCGCGTACACCATGTACGCCGGAGTCGCAGGTGCCGATGCCGCCGGTGAGGACGCCGGGCTAGTCGGGGTGGCCGGAGCCGAAGACGAGCCTCCCGGCATTGAGGGTGTCGAGGGGACATGCGCGAGTTGCAGGACCTGTTGCGGGTTTCTGCGCTCGACCCGTGCGGGCTCGCGGCCGGGCTCATCTTCATGGCCGGGCTCTTCAACTCCGGCGGGCGGAGCCAGCGCCGATAGCGCGAGTCCGAGCACGATCGGCAACCAGGCAGGCGCCGAAAGCAATACACCCCAGAACGTGAAACCGAAGGGAATGAAGAACGCCTCGTACGCGATGAAGAACAACAGCGGGAACCACGCGATAAGCGCGGCGATCGGGTTCCTCATGAAGTCTTCGATCATGTCCTGGAGCGTGCCCAGTGGATTGGTCAGGAACCGCATGAGCTGATCGATCATGTTGTTGCTGTTGTCCAGCGCGGTACCGGATTCGAGGGCTTGCGGCTGCGCGGACATCGACATCATGTCCGCGGACATACGGGACATTTCACCGCCCGGCGCCATGATCATCGGCGAGGGCTGCGTCGGCGGCGTCGCGGCCAGAGCCATGCTCGAAACACCTTGATACACGCTCATGGCGGTGGCGGCCTGAACCCACATCCGGATGTAGTCGGCCTCGGTCAACGCGATCGGAATCGTGTTGATACCAAAGAAGTTGGTGGCCATCAGCACACCGTGGATCATGTGGTTGGCGGCCAGCTCGGCCAGCGTGGGCATGGCGGCCAGCGCCGTGGTGTAGCCGGCCGCCGCAGTCTCCTGCAACACCGCATTGGTAGCGCTCATCGCGCTCTGCTGGGTCAGCCAGGCCAGGTAGGGCGTATGACTGGCGACATAGTGGGTAGCGCTGGGTCCCTGCCAGGGCCCGGCGTTGGTGGCTGCGAGCAGCTGCGTCAACTCCGTTGCCGCAGTGGTGTATTGCGCCGAGAGCGCCTGCCACTGGGCGGCAGCCGCCAACAGTGGTCCTGGCCCGGGTCCGGCGCTCAACAGCGCCGAGTGCACCTCAGGGGGCGAAGCCATCCAAATCGGAGCCGACACCGGAGCTAGCCCCGCGCGATCATGTACGTGACGGCGGCCTGCATGTCACCGGTGGTGTAGCTGGCCGCGGACTCCGAAACGCCCAGCCCGCCCCGCCCTAGTTCCTCGACAGCCTGGACGGCCACACCTGTGTGCTCCACGCCGCGCGCACTGAATCCGGCCGCGGTCTCCAATGACACCGGATCGGCGGCGGGCGGCACCACGGCACCGATCACTGGCGCGGCCGCGGCATGAGCGGCTGCCAACCGTGCAGTCAGTGCTTCAACCGCCGCACTCGTGGCGAGCAGACCTTCTGGAACGACGTTGAGAATCATCGTGGGCATTCCCTTCCTTGAGCAGCACGCTTATTGACGAGCGAATACACGATCGGGCCATACTCGGGCACACCGACGCTGGCCGGCATCAGGTTCGGCACATGGCTTGAAGTAGCTGAGTTGAACATTGGTGATCATCCAACCTCGCGAATCAGCGACCGCATGAGGCGAAGTTAGCATCACCTAAAAGCGCTGTCGATAGTTCGCTTGAAATCAGTCCATGGCCTTTGAACTGTCTCAAATCTAGATATCTAGGTTGCTAGTGCCAACGCCCTTTGAGGGGGCCAGGAGGGAAGTCGAGCGTGACCTGGGCTTATTGAGCCCTTCGTCAGAGAAGTCTGAACAATGTGCCGCTGGCACGGACACCGAACACTCTCATGCGATTGTGGCGCAGGTCACCAGCAACATCAGATTGGCCGGACCGCCCGTCACAGCTCGTCGACAGCGCGGTCGGACAACGCCAAGAGAACCCTCCGCGCCCGTCCGGCCATCTCGTCGGCGGAACACTCGGGGTGGTGCCGCCACCATTGCACCAACGCCGAGACCATGTTTTCCCAGACGAGCGTCGCCGCCGAAAGATCGTCGTCATCGCTGAGCCCCACGGCCCCAAGCGTTCTGGTTACCGCCGCGGCGGCCTGCGCACGCAGGATGGTCCGTTGCCTCCGGGCAGCCTCCCGGGCCCGCCCGCTCGGCACCGTCCTGTCGTACAGGACCGGCCAGTCGCTCCGCTGGTTCTCCAGCGTGGTGAAAATTGCGGTCAGGACCGCCTCGGCCACCTCCGAGCGCGCCGGTGATCCTGCCAACGCTTCGCCGATCGCGGTGGCCAGTCGCTCCCCGGCACGTTCAACACATGCGGCATAGAGATCCTCTTTGGACCCGAAATAGGCCAGCACAAGAGCCTTGGACACTCCGGCGCGCGCCGCGATCCCGTTCATGCTCGACGCCGCAAAGGTCGCGTCCCCGAACTCATCGGCTGCGGCAGTCAGGATCCATTGCTCCCGCTCCTGACGCGGCATTCCCTTACTGCCAGTCCGGAGGGTTTGCATGCGTATGACGGTAGCGGAGGATGCGCACAACATTCGCTCATGTTGCAAGCACTGGCGTTTCTCGCCCATCAAGGGATTGACCGTGTGGTCAATTCGTCATATATTACCGACCGGTCAATTCGCGACGACGAACGTCGCCGCAGCGCGGAGAGGCGGTCGAATGACTTCGGTAGCGATCATCGGTGCGGGTTTCTCTGGCCTGGCAACGGCCATCGGACTCATCGCGGCAGGACACGATGTCACGGTCTACGAGCGGGCCGAGGATGTCGGCGGTGTCTGGCGCGAGAACACCTACCCGGGCGCGGCCTGCGACGTGCCGTCCGCCTACTACTGCTTCTCCTTTGACCCGAACCCCCGCTGGTCGCGTCGGTACGCCCCACAACCCGAAATACTGACCTACCTGCGCGCTGCGGCGGACAAACACCATGTACGTGAACGGATCCGTTTCGGCACCGCAATCGTGTCCGCATCCTTCTCTTCCGCCACCAACCGATGGTGCCTCGAGACCTCTCACGGTGATCAGTTCTGGGCCGATGTCCTGGTGCCCGCCGTCGGGCAGCTGTCCCGACCCTCGTTTCCGGCAATTCAGGGACGTGAATCCTTCACCGGCCCGTCGTTCCATTCCGCGCAGTGGGACGCGAGCGTGTCCCTGGCTGGGAAGCGCGTCGCCGTGATCGGCACCGGTGCCAGTTCCATTCAGCTGATACCCGAGATCGCTCCGATCGTGGAATCGCTCGCCGTCTTCCAACGATCGGCGCCGCACATCGTGCCGCGCCCCGATTCGCGACTCACGCGGCTGCATCACGCCCTGGCGTCCAGGATTCCCGCCACCCTGCGCGCACAACGTCTGACCTGGCTGGCACTCACCGAGGGTTTTACCGGCGTGCTGCATTACTCGCCGCTGCTATCCCGTGCCATGGCCGGCCTCGCCCGCGCCTTCATGCGGTACCAAACCCGTGGTGATGCCGCGCTTTTCGGCAAGGTATGGCCGAACTACCCCTTGGGATGCAAACGGGTGCTCTTCTCCAACACGTATCTGCCGGCGCTGCGGCGTGACAACACCACACTCGTCACCGATTCGATCGCTCAGATCACCCCCGACGGGGTGCTATCCACGACCGGCGAGCATTACCGGGCGGACGTCATCATCTACGGAACCGGCTTCGCCGCAGGCGGTTTTCTCGATCATGTGTCTATCACCGGACGCGCCGGTGCCGAGCTCGGCGAACGCTGGAGCCAGGGTGCACGTGCCTATCTCGGGATGACCGTGCCCGATTTTCCCAACATGTTCCTCATGTACGGGCCGAACACCAACCTGGGTTCCGGCTCCATTGTGGCGATGCTCGAATGCCAGGCGGCTTACATCCGCCAGGCTGTCGGTGCCCTCGGCGCCGGTGTCGCCATTGATGTCGACGCCGCCGCCGAAGAGGGGTACGACGGGGCACTGCAAGCACGGCTCGGCAGCGGTGTGTGGTCGCGCTGCGACAGCTGGTACGTGGGCCCCATGGCCGGATAACCACCAACTGGCCGGGCCTGGTCCGCGAATACCGCCGCCGTACCGGAGAATTCGCCATATCCGACTACCGTGTTCTGCTACCCGAGCCCGACAGGCCGACCCGACACGCCGCGACGGTGAACGGAGGAAATCGATGACCGGCCAGCCCATCTCTCGCGCGCTGTCACGCCTCATTGTGGACGGCCTCTTGCCCCGGATCGATCGCCGCCTCGAGGCCTCACGAAAACCCTTCACCGACCAGGCCATCCTGCGACCGCATGCCAACAGCGGCCCGTGGACGGCGACCCATTACGGCGTCTTCATCCCGAACCTGGACTCGCCGCATCGGTACCTGAACACCATGACCCTCATAGGTGCGATCGGCGCGGAGCTGTTCGACAATGACTACCTGGCCGCCGGCGATGCCCGGCGTACCGCCACAGTTCTCTCCTCGACCGCGGCCATCGATCACCACCATTACCGCGCCTACGACTCTGCACACGACTGCCACTTCGCGAATGACGGAAGCGTGCTGCGTTGGGGCGAAGACCTGCAGATCGAGGTGGACTTCCCGCACGTCACCGTGCGCGGCCGTTACCTACACTTTTCGGCTGATATCGAGCTGACCGTCACCGACCAGGTGTCCTACTTCGTCAAGACGCCGATCTACGACCACCTGAGCCTGCTCGCTGAATACACGGGCGTGATCGCCGATGCGGCTGGCGCCCAGGCGATCAGCGGATTGGGCACCTTCGAGTACGCCCGGTTCCTCAGCCACCAGTCGCTCACTCGGCGCCCGCTGCCGAGCCAGCTCAAGCTGCCCGTCGACTTCTTCACCTATCAGATCATCGACCTCGGTAACGGGACCCAGGTGCTGCTCACCGATGTCCGCGCCCGCGGTGCCGTCGCCTGCCGGCTGGCGCACGTGCGTGTCCTCGGCAAGTCCACCGAGGTGTACACCGATGTCCGCATGAACGTCCCCGAGTACCGCGAGCAGCCGACCATCGACGAGCAGGGGCGCCCTATGCGCGTCCCACATCGCCTGAATTGGACGGTCCGCGATGACCACGGGCACCTCGTGCTCGCCATCGACGGGCTCGTCGATTCACCCCTGCGCTACGGCCATGGTCGCGGCTATGCGGGCGCCTACAGCTACACCGGTGAATACCAAGGGAATCCGGTCCGCGGATCGGCCTACATGGAGTGGGTCGACACGGCGCGATAGATCACGCACGCGGGTCGTCTCCCACCCATACGGATCATAGAATCGCAGCGGCGATAATCAGACCCACCGCCACGTAAGCGGCGGCGACAACAAGGGTTGCGGGTGTGAACCTCTTGTGCGCCAGTAGATCTCCAACATCGAGACCCACCACCCACTCGATCAGCCTGATGCAGATCGTCTGTGCCGCGATACCGATAAGTCCAAACACCAGGGTGCGCAACAGTCCTTCGACGATGTTCCCCGACGCGGTGTAGATGGCGAGCACGATCACGAATGCCTGCGAGAGTAGCCCCGCCGCGGTGATCACGGCGGCATTGGGCAGGCCCACACGGACCATCTGCCGCAGCGGACCGGGAGTTGTCCAGTCCAGCACAAAGAATCCAACGACCATCAGCACGAAACCAACTGCCGCATAAAGCCAAATTGCTGCGGCCCCGTGCGCGACTATCGACCAATACCCTGCTGCGTTCATGGTTGCGATCCCCATTTCTCTGGTATTCGGTGTCCCTATTGAGCTGGAATCCGGTGCGGAACGAACGCGGCGCCGTCGTCCGTGATCAAGCCGGCTGTCTCCCGTATCCCCAGCCCCGCGGATTCGTCGCCGACGATCCAGGCACCGAGGACGGGTCTCATGCCGTCGAACTCCGGCAGCGGGTCGAGCAGCTGGTAGACGTAGCCCTCCTCACCGTAGACACCGCCGGTGGCCGTCTCATAGCCCGCTCCCACCACGGTGATGTTGGCCCCTTCTCGACCAAGTTTCGGCTTACGGACGTACTCGGTCAGCTCGTGTGGGTTGTCGAGATAGGCGGGCAACAGATTGGGGTGGCCGGGGTACATCTCCCACAGAATCGCAAGAATCGCCTTGTTGCTCAGGAGCGTTTTCCACAACGGCTCGATCCACAGAGTCTCGGGCAGTAGGTCCAGGGCGTGGCGGCCGAAGTCGTCTTCGAGGATCCACTCCCACGGGTACAGCTTGAAGATCGATTCGATCGGCGCCTCTTCGAGGTCCACGAGCCGGTTGAGGTCGTGATCCCAGCCGATGTCCTCGATGGGCAGGCCCACCGTGTTGATCCCGGCCTCGGCCGCGCACTCCTGCAGATAGGCCAGGGTCACGTTGTCTTCACCGGTCTGATCCGCAGATGACCAGGTGAAATGTGTTTCCGTACCGGCAAGTTGCTTACTGATCTGCGTCCAGCGCGCGACCAGCTGTTCATGCAGGGAGTTCCACTGGTCGTCCTCGGGGAACACGTCCGTTTTCCAATGCCACTGCAGGATTGACGCCTCCAGCAGCGAAGTAGGGGTATCGGCGTTGTACTCGAGCAGGACCGGTGGCCGCCGTCCGTCATATCTGAGGTCGAAACGCCCGTATAGATGGGGGTCTCTTCTGCGCCAAGATTTTTCGATGTGTTCCCAGGACCATTCCGGCACCCCGAAGTCTCGGTAGCGCCCGGTGAGGACCACATGCTCGACTGCGTCCAGGCACATGGAGTGCAGCACTTCGACAGTGGCCTCTAGGGAGAGCACCTCGTCCATGTCGAAGACGTAGTGGACCGACTCGTCCCAGTAGGGACGGTCGCTACCGTCCCCCATCCGGGCGGGCGTGCCGTAACACATTCCCTGGGAGGCAACGGTTTCTTCCCAACCGGGGCGGGGTCGCGCATGCTCACGCCGCATCAGCTCCCCGAACTTCCCGAGCTGCTGGACCCGAAGCCGCCGCGCGACACCGACGGAGACCGTGAAACACTGCCCGAGCCATCGGATTTGGTGATAGTGCTACCCGAGCTGGTCTTGGCCCGCGTGCCCCTGGGTAGCTCGACATTGCCGCCGGACGCGATGGTTCCTATGCCCTGATTCCGTCCACCGTAGTAGTACCGATACGGCGATCCCGCGTAGATGAAGACACCGCCGCCCCCGGACGACGACGCAGTGCCACGCTCGCAGTACTCCTCGGGCGCGACGACATTGGAGCCGTCCTGGACGCAGGTCGCCTCAACATCGTCGTCGCGGTCGATCACCGCGTAGCCCACGGCCACGACCGCCGCGATACCGGCGACAACCACGGAACCCATCAGGACTTTGTTGCGGGTCCGGCGCCGTTCCTCGGCCTTCTGGGCCTGGACCTCCACCAGTCTTCGTTCGGCCTCGCGGGTACGGCGTGCTTTGTCGCGGGCCCGCGACTCGGCGACAGTGGGAGGCCGCGGCGTGGTGACGCCCGGCTCTTGCCACCGCACGGCTCCGCGGCTTGTCGGCGTCTCACGCCGTTCGGCATCCTCATCGCCTGTGGACGGATCGGGCATCTCTTCCCCCTCGTTGCCCGAATCATAGAAAACACTCCGACTGATTGGTACGGCGGGCACGTGCGCCTGATACTGCGACAACCATGCAGAAAGGCCGGAAACCCAGCGGGTCTCCGGCCTTCTATCGTTGGGCTTCCCAGCCCACTTAACTTGTGGGCGAAGGGGGACTTGAACCCCCACGTCCCGAAGGACACTGGCACCTGAAGCCAGCGCGTCTGCCATTCCGCCACTCGCCCCAACGACCGCGAGAGCCTATCACGCTCCGGGCCCCGTCTTTGAACGGAGAACGCCCAGCGAAAGCCCGCGCACGCACGCTAATCGTCACATATGGCGAGCATAGAAGGCCTCTTGGTGCCAAGACGATGTCGTCTCGTAATAGAGGAGTGGGTGCCGACGATCATCAAACCGATACGATCTACTCGAGATCCGCCCGTGGCGGGGCGCTGTGTCATGCGCTCAGAACTGCCGCGCGATCGCCGAAAGGAGGAGGCATGGGAATTGTCCAGCGCTTCGAGCGCAAGCTTGAAGACGTGGTCGGCGATGCCTTCGCCCGCGTATTCGGCGGCAGCATCGTCCCTCAGGAAGTGCAGGCCTCGCTGCGTCGCGAGGCCGCTGACGGCGTCCGGTCAGCGGGCCAGGGGCGGCTGCTGGCTCCCAATGAGTACTTCGTTCTCCTCAGCACCGGAGATTACGAGAAAGCGGCCGACGACCGCGATCTGGACCCAGACACGTTCGCCGAACACCTGCGCGAATATATTCGCGATCAGGGGTGGCAAACGTATGGTGAAGTTGTTGTCCGATTCGAACAATCACCGAACTTGCACACCGGCCAGTTTCGTACGCGCGGTGTGGTCAATCCCGATACCAAGCGGGACCGTACGCACGGCGCCGTGACGACTGCCCCTTCGACCCCGGATTCACAACCAGGAGCATCCATGACTGACAACCCAGGTCCCCAGCAGGGACGCCCCGGCGAAGAGTACGGCCGAGAGGACGACCGGTACGGGCGTCCCGATCAGGATCCGCGCGGTCAGCAGCCCCCGCAAGGCGACCAGGGATACCCCCCGCGCCAGGGTGGTTACGAGGGCGGCGGCCACGGACAGCAGTACGGTCAGGACTACGGTCGCCCGCCGGCCGGCTACGAGCAGGGCGGCTACCCGCAGCGCCCGCCTCAGCAGGGCGGATATGACCAAGGTGGCCGCGGTGGCTACGAACAGGGCGGGTACCCCGCGCAAGGCGGCGGCGAGTACGGCCGCCCACCGGCGCCTCCGCAGCAAGGTGGCTACCCGGCCCCGCCTCAGCAGGGCGGATACGGTGAGCCTCCTCGCCCCAACTACGGCGAGTACGAGCAGGGCGGCGGGTACGGCTCACCGCAGGGCCCCCCTCCCGGCCAGGACTACGGTCGTCCCCCCGCGTACCCGCAGCAGGGCGGATACCCCGCCCCGCCGCAGCAGGGCGGATACGGATCTCCCCAGGGAGGTTACGGGGAGCCCGAGTACGGCGACTACGAACACGGCGGCTACCAGAGCAGCCCCGACTACGGCGCCCCGACCGGAGGCGGCGCTGGGGCCGGACGTACCACCGTCACCTTGCAGCTGGACGACGGCAGCGGCCGCACCTACCAGTTGCGTGAGGGCACGAATGTGATCGGCCGCGGTCAGGACGCCCAGTTCCGGTTGCCGGACACCGGCGTCTCGCGTCGTCACCTCGAGGTGCGCTTTGACGGGCATGCCGCACTGCTGTCGGATCTCAACTCGACCAACGGCACCACCGTCAACAACGCCCCGGTCACCGAGTGGCAGTTGGCGGACGGCGACATCATCCGGCTGGGCCACTCCGAGATCATCGTTCGGGTGCAGTAGGACCGCATCGGCAACACCGCGTTCGACACAGGCTGCACGTATCGGGCCCCGGCGGGTAACCCTGCCAAGTATCGTTGCCCTGCCGAATATGTCCGGTCTCCGGACACCCTCGCCGAGGCGCGATGGACCAGCGAGAGGAACGACAACCGGATGCAGGGACTGGTGCTCCAGCTCACCCGCGGTGGGTTCCTGTTGCTGCTGTGGGTGTTCATCTGGTCTGTGCTGCGCATCCTGCGGACCGATATCTACGCCCCGACCGGTCAACTGATGGCCAATCGCGGCCTTAACCTGCGCGCCATTCGTCCCGCGAAGGCGGGCAAGCGGCAAATGCAGTACCTCCTGGTGACCGAGGGTGCCCTGGCGGGCACGCGGATCACGCTCGGCACACAGCCCATTTTGATCGGTCGCGCCGACGACTCCACCCTGGTTCTGACCGATGATTACTCGTCGACGCGGCACGCGCGGCTATCGCCACGCGGGCCGGATTGGTACGTCGAGGATCTAGGATCGACCAACGGCACATATCTGGATAGGGAGAAGGTGACGACGGCACTGCGGGTTCCCCAGGGGACGCCGGTACGTATCGGTAAGACAGTGATTGAGCTGCGCTCGTGACACTGGTGCTTCGCTACGCCGCGCGTAGCGACCGCGGACTTGTGCGGTCGAACAACGAGGACTCGGTCTATGCCGGGGCCCGCCTCTTGGCGTTGGCCGACGGTATGGGCGGTCATGCCGCCGGTGAGGTCGCTTCGCAGCTGGTCATCGCCGCATTGGCGCCGCTCGACGACGACGAACCCGGTGGCGACCTGCTCGATGCGCTGGCCGACGCGGTGTACTCAGGCAACGGGTCGATCGCCGATCATGTGCGCGCCGAGCCGGAGTTGGACGGAATGGGCACCACCCTGACGGCCTTCCTGTTCGCCGGAAAGCGCCTCGGCATGGTGCACATCGGTGACTCGCGCGCCTATTTGATGCGCGATGGCGAGCTGGCCCAGATATCCAAGGACGACACCTTCGTCCAGACTCTTGTCGACGAGGGGCGCATTACTCCCGAGCAGGCGCATAACCACCCGCAGCGCTCGCTGATCATGCGTGCGCTCACCGGTGCGCCCGTCGAACCGACGCTCATCATGCGTGAGGCGCACGCCGGGGACAGATACCTGCTCTGTTCGGACGGGCTCTCCGACCCGGTCAGTCACGAAACCATCGCCGAGGCGTTGGAAATCCCCGATGTCTCCGCCGCAGCCGATCGGCTCATCGAGCTCGCCCTGCGCAGCGGGGGACCCGACAACGTCACCGTGGTCGTCGCCGATGTCGTGGAGCTGGACTACGGACAAACCCGGCCGATCGTGGCGGGGGCGATATCCGCCGATGCCGACACCGACACCCCTCCGCCGAACACAGCGGCCGGACGCGCTGCCGCGATTCAACGGGCCCTCAAAGAGCCGGAGCCGGCCGAAGACGAATCCGATTCCGACACAACCGATTCTGATCCCGCTAAGCCAAAAAAGCGCAGGCTGCGCTGGTTGATCGCGGCGGTACTCGTGGTCTTGATCGCGCTGGCCGGATTGGCGATCGGCCGCCGCGTGGTGCTCAACAACTATTACGTCAGTGCCTATGAGGGCAATGTCTCCATCATGCAGGGCGTGCAGGGCTCACTGCTCGGCTATCGACTACAGCGGCCCGACCTCGTCGGTTGCCTCGACAGTCGTGGGGACATGTCGCTGGTGAGCTACGGCGAACCCGCATCCGGCCTGTCCTGCAAGTACTTCAAGGTCTCAGACCTGCGCCCGTCCGAGCGCCAGCAGGTCGAAGCAGGCCTACCCGGCGGCACCCTCGACCAGGCGATCGGCCAGTTGCGTCAGCTCACCAAGAACGCACTACCGCCGTGCGCGCCGCCAGCGCCCAAGACTCCACCGCCCGCGCCGACAACCACCGGCCGCACCCCGTCCACCACCTCCGGTTCCACCACCACGACGACCACCTCGCGGCCGTCCCCCACGCCTACGTCCACGACGAGCCCCGGCGCGAGCACCACGCCGACCACAACATCCACTCCTGCGCCGGCCCCGTTGCCGGCGCCACCACAAGAGCCGGGCGTTACCTGCCGGACCGTGTCATGACGACGGCGCCCCAAACCGCTGTAGTGGCCCGTGGGGCAGGCACCGCGCCACCGCCCCAATCCACGCGACGCAGTGCAGAGTTGGGGCTCCTCGGCTTCGCCGCCGCGATTACCACCGTCGCCCTGATCCTCGTCGAGGCCAACCTCGAACGCGGCCTGTCGTTGGACCTCCTGAAATACGGCCTTGCGTACCTCGTTCTATTTACGTTGGCGCACCTCGGAGTTCGTCGCTACGCCCCGTACGCCGATCCGCTGCTGTTGCCCTGTGTCGCGCTGCTCAACGGCCTCGGACTGGTCATGATCCATCGCCTGGACCTGGCGAAGGTGGCCGCCGGCGACGGCACCGAGACCCTGGAGGCCAACGCGCAGGTGCTGTGGACGCTGGTGGGTGTCGCGGCACTTGTCGGTGTGCTGGCTGCCGTCAAGGACCACCGCCTCTTGGCGCGATACGGATACACCTTCGGGATAGTCGGCATCGTCCTACTGGCCGTCCCGGCGCTGCTGCCCTCCTCGGCCTCGGAAAGAAACGGCGCCAAAATCTGGATCGAGTTGCCGTTCTTGTCGATTCAGCCCGCCGAGGCCGCCAAAATTCTGTTGCTGGTGTTCTTCGCCGCCTTCCTGATGACCAAACGCGACCTATTCCGCACGGCCGGCCGCAGCTACTGGGGCGTGGAGTCGCCCCGGGCCAGGGACCTCGGCCCGCTTTTGGCCGTATGGGCAATCTCGGTGGGAGTCATGGTCTTTGAGAAGGACCTCGGCACCTCGTTGCTGCTCTACACCTCGTTCCTGACGGTGCTGTACATCGCGACGGCACGAATCAGCTGGGTGCTGATCGGGCTCGGTCTCTTCGTCGTCGGCGCGTTCCTCGCGTACTTCCTGTTTTCGCACGTGCGCGTGCGCGTCGAAACCTGGCTCGACCCCTTCGCGGACGCGGATGGCAACGGGTACCAGATGATGCAGTCCCTGTTCAGCTTCGCCACCGGAGGCATCTTCGGCACCGGCCTCGGAAACGGTCAGCCGGGCACGGTTCCCGCCGCCTCAACGGATTTCATCATTGCCGCGATCGGTGAGGAACTCGGACTGGTCGGACTGGCCGGAGTGCTGCTGGTGTTCACCATCCTGATCGTGCGTGGCTTCCGCACCGCGCTGGCGGTGCGGGATAGCTTCGGCAAGCTGCTCGCCTCCGGGCTGTCGGCGGCACTGGCGCTGCAACTGTTCATCGTCGTCGGCGGCGTCACCAAACTGATCCCGCTGACGGGACTGACCACGCCCTGGATCTCCTATGGCGGGTCGTCGCTGGTGTCCAACTATGTGCTGCTGGCCATCCTGCTGCGTATCTCGCACATCGCCCGCCGGCCACTCACCACCACTTCCACGCCCAACGCCGCCCCCATCGCGGAGGCCCGTACCGAGCTGATCGATCGCGCATGAACACATCGATCCGCCGGGTATCTCTGGTCGTCATGGGACTGGTCGTGCTGCTGCTTGCCAATGCCACCCTCACCCAGGTGTTCACAGCACCGGGACTGCGGGCCGACCCGCGTAATCAGCGGGTGCTGCTCGACGAATACTCGCGCCAACGGGGACAGATTTCGGCCAGTGGGCAGCTGCTCGCGTCTTCGGTGGCCACCGACAGCCGCTTCCGGTTCCTGCGGCAGTACGCGGACCCACAGGTGTACGCACCCATCACCGGCTTCTACTCGCTCAACTACTCAAGCGCCGGATTGGAGCGCGCTGAGGACAGCGTGCTCAACGGATCCGACCCCCGGCTGTTCGGCCGGCGGCTCGCAGACTTCTTTACGGGCCGCGACCCCCGCGGCGGCAGCGTGGTCACCACGATCCGTCCCGATGTACAACAGGCCGCCTACGACGCCATGCACCGCGGCTGCAAGAACGGCTGCCGCGGCTCGGTGGTCGCGCTCGAGCCCTCCACCGGAAAGATCCTCGCGATGGTGTCGACGCCCTCCTACGATCCCAATCTGCTCGCCAGTCAGGATTCCGCACAGGAGAACGAGGCCTGGAAGCGGCTACAGGACGACCCCGCGCAGCCGATGCTGAATCGCGCCATCTCGCAAACGTATCCGCCCGGCTCCACCTTCAAGGTGATCACCACCGCCGCGGCGCTGGCAGACGGGATGACGGTCAACACCGAGGTGACCGCATCGCCGACCATCTTCCTGCCGGGAAGCAACGCAACCCTGGAGAACTACAACAGGGCCTCCTGTGGCGGCGGCGACAACACCACACTCCTGGAGGCCTTCAAGCGCTCCTGCAACACCGCCTTCGCCAAACTCGGATCCGAACAGCTCAAGCGCGACAAGCTGGTCAAGGCCGCGCAGGCGTTCGGTCTCGACCACGAGCTCGACGGCATTCCGCTGCAGGTGGCTACGTCCACCGTCGGGCCGATGTCCGACGACGCGGCCGTCGCGATGTCAAGCATCGGGCAAAAGGATGTCGCGGTGACCCCGCTGCAGAACGCGATGATTGCCGCGGCCGTCGCCAACAAGGGCATGCTGATGCAGCCGCACCTGGTCGATAGCCTTAAGGGCCCAGACCTTTCGAATCTGTCCACCACCACCCCGGATGACATCGGCCAAGCCGTGACACCCGCTATCGCGAACACATTGACCCAACTGATGATTGCCTCAGAACAGCACACCGCGCAGACCGGTGCCATCCCCAGCGTGCAGATCGCATCAAAGACCGGCACCGCCGAACACGGCACCGATCCGCGCAACACCCCGCCGCACGCGTGGTACATCGCCTTCGCACCCGCGTCGAGCACCACCGATCCTCAGGCCACGCCGGTCACCCCCCAGGTGGCGATCGCGGTACTTGTCGAAGATGGCGGAGACCGCGCACTGGCAGCCACCGGCGGCTCCGTCGCCGCACCCATCGGGCGGCAGGTCATCGCCGCAGCACTACAGGGAGCCTCATGACGGTACGTGTGGGAGAAACGCTTTCGGGTCGCTACCGGTTGCAGCGGCTCATTGCCACCGGCGGTATGGGCCAGGTGTGGGAGGGCACCGACAGCCGTTTGGGCCGCAAGGTGGCCGTAAAGGTACTCAAGGCCGAGTTCTCCTCGGATCCAGAGTTCATCGAGCGGTTCCGCGCGGAGGCACGCACCGTTGCCATGCTCAACCACCCGGGTATTGCCAGCGTGTACGACTACGGCGAGACCGATATGGACAGTGAGGGCCGCACCGCATATCTGGTGATGGAACTGGTCCATGGCGAGCCGCTGAACTCGGTACTCAAGCGCACTGGCCGTCTGTCGCTGCGTCACTCGCTGGACATGCTGGAGCAGACCGGCCGCGCCCTGCAGATCGCGCACGCCGCGGGGCTGGTGCACCGTGATGTGAAACCGGGCAACATCCTGATCACGCCCACCGGGCAGGTGAAGCTCACCGACTTCGGCATCGCCAAGGCCGTGGACGCCGCCCCGGTCACCCAAACCGGCATGGTGATGGGCACCGCTCAGTACATTGCCCCCGAACAGGCGCTGGGCCACGACGCCACCCCCGCGAGCGACGTCTACGCACTGGGAGTCGTTGGGTACGAAGCGGTTTCGGGCAAGCGCCCGTTCACCGGGGATGGCGCGCTGACGGTCGCGATGAAGCACATCAAGGAGACGCCGTCGCCGCTGCCGGCCGACCTGCCACCGAACGTGCGCGAGCTCATCGAGATCACGCTCGTGAAGAACCCGCAGAATCGATACACCAGCGGCGGCCCGTTCGCCGATGCGGTGGCCGCGGTGCGTGCCGGACGGCGCCCACCCCGGCCCAACCAGGCACCCACCATCAGCCGGGCCACGCCGGCGGCCATCCCGCCCGCCACCCAGGTGCGCCCCGCCGTGGGGGCACCCGCCCGCGTCGCCCCTCCCACGTCTCGCACCCGCCAGCCGACGGGCTCACACCGGCCGCCACCACCCCGGCGGGGCACGTTCTCGCCCGGTCAGAAGGCCCTGATGTGGGCAGCCGCGGTGCTGGGGATCTTCGCGATCATCATCGCGGCGCTCATCCTGTTGCGAGCCAGCGAGAAGAAGAGCGACATTCCACTTCCCTCGGCAACAACCTCGATCAGCGAGGCACCCTCAAGTCCAGGTTCAGCTTCGCCAGGAGCGCTTGCGCCAGCTAATATCGTGGCTCTGCTTCCGGTCGACGAACCGGACCCGATCACTGGGACGAAATCACCGTAATGACCACTCCGCAGCACCTCTCGGACCGCTATGAGCTGGGGGAGATCCTCGGCTATGGAGGCATGTCCGAGGTTCACCTGGCGCGTGACCAGCGGTTGAACCGCGACGTCGCGATCAAGGTGCTGCGCGCTGACTTGGCCCGGGACCCCAGCTTCTATCTGCGTTTCCGCCGGGAGGCGCAGAACGCCGCCGCGCTGAACCACCCCGCGATCGTTGCGGTCTACGACACCGGTGAGGCCGAGACGCCCACCGGGCCGCTGCCGTACATCGTCATGGAGTACGTCGACGGCATCACCCTGCGGGACATCGTCAAAGACGACGGCCCTATGCCGATCCGCCGGGCGATCGAAGTCATCGCAGACTCGTGCCAGGCGCTCAACTTCAGCCATCAGCACGGCATCATCCACCGCGACGTCAAGCCCGCCAACATCATGATCAGCAAGACCGGCGCGGTGAAGGTGATGGACTTCGGGATCGCGCGTGCAGTGTCGGACGCCGGTGTCAGCGTCACCCAGACCGCGGCGGTTATCGGTACAGCGCAGTATCTTTCGCCGGAGCAGGCGCGCGGCGAGACCGTGGACGCTCGTTCCGATGTCTATTCTCTTGGCTGCGTCTTGTACGAATTGCTCACCGGAGAGCCGCCTTTCGTCGGTGATTCACCCGTCGCGGTGGCCTACCAGCACGTACGTGAAGATCCTGTTGCGCCGTCCAAGCACAACCCGGAGATTCCGCCTGGCCTAGATTCCGTTGTGCTCAAAGCACTTTCGAAGAATCCTGACAACAGGTACCAGAACGCCGCCGAGATGCGCACCGACCTGATGCGGGTGTATCAGGGCGAGCAACCGGAGGCCCCGAAGGTCCTCACCGACGCCGAGCGCAGCTCGATGCTCAACACCCCCGCCAACACCAAGGCGTACCAAGCCTCCGGACCGCAGACCAACCCGCTTCCCAGTCATTACGCGGAACCGCGGCGCAATCCGCTGAGCCGCTGGCTGGTTGGCCTTGCCGCGCTGGTGGTGCTCACCGTGGTGGTCACCTTCGCCATCATCTTGGGCAGCGGGCCCTCGCGCGATGTCCAGGTCCCGGATGTGACGGGCAAGTCCCAGTCCGAGGCCGTCGCCATCCTGCAGAATCTGGGTTTCAAGACCAAGATCCAGAAGAACACGAGCTCAAAGCTCGCTCCCGACAAAGTCATCGACACCGATCCCGCGAAGGGATCGACCGTCACCGCGGGCTCCGAGGTGACCCTCAACGTGTCCATCGGGCCGGAGAGCCAGCAGGTGCCCGACTGCCACGGCCTCAGCTTCGGTGACGCGGTGAAGAAGCTCCAGAACGCTGGTTTCAAGGGCACCTTCACCCAGAGCGAGACCAAGTCACTGCCCGAGGACAAGGGCCGGGTCATGGCCACCAACCCGCCGGCCGGGCAATACTCGGCCGTTACCAACAACATCACCATCGTTGTCGGCAAGGGCCCGGGGGAGAAGCCCGCTCCAGATCTCGTCGGCCAGAACGTCGACGTCGCCCTCAAGAACCTGCCCACGTACGGCTTTACCGCACCACCCACCGTGATCCCCGTTCCCAGTCCGGAGTCGAAGGGTCAGATTCTGAGCACGAATCCGCCGGCCGGAACCATGTTCGCCGAGGACGGGGTCATCGAAATCCGCGTGTCACAGGGCGGGCAGTTCCGGATGCCGAACCTCGTGGGCAAGTTCTGGACCGATGCCGAGCCGATGCTGTACCAGGCCGGGTGGCAAGGCGGTGGCCTGAGCACCGAGGACGTGCCGTCCGACGGCGGTAACAGGGCACGCGTGGTATCCCAGGATCCGCCATCCGGCGCCGGCGTGAACTACAACGGACCCATCCGGCTGCGCTTCGGCGCCGGCTAGACCGTCAGCCGCCGAGCGCAGCCACTCGCCCGCTGACCCCGTTCAGCGCCGAGGCAACCTCTGCCTCAAGAGAACGCACCAGCGGCTCATCAAGGGGTGCACCGCAATAGGTGAGCCAGTTGGCCAACATCCGGTGCCCACCCTCGGTGAGGATCGACTCGGGGTGGAACTGCACGCCGTGGATCGGGTGCTCGGTGTGCATGACACCCATGATCACCCCGCTGGCGGTGCGCGCGATTACCCGCAGCCCGTCGGGCACCGTATCGGGGAGGATGGTCAACGAGTGATACCTGGTGGCCGTGAACGGGTTTGGCAGACCGAGCAGCACACCGGCATCCTCGTGCTCGACCGTGCTCGTCTTGCCGTGCAACAACTCCGGTGCGCGGTCAACGGTGCCGCCGAACGCGACCCCGATCGCCTGATGCCCCAGACACACCCCGAGTAACGGAGTGTCCGTCTTCGCACAGGAATGCACCATCGCGATGGACGCACCCGCGCTCTCCGGCGTACCCGGACCGGGACTGATCAATACGCCGTCGAAGTCGGCGGCCACCGCGTCGGTATCGGCCAGCCGTGGGTCGTCGTTACGCCACACCGTCGCGTCCACACCGAGCTGGCCCAGGTACTGGACCAGGTTGAACACGAAGCTGTCGTAGTTGTCGACGACCAGGATGCGCACAGATCAAGGGTACGGACCCGCGCCAGCGCTTTCCCAGCCGGTTTACCCGGACGGTGACAAACGGATGCCTACGGACCCTGCAGCGGAACCGCACGGCCAGGCCCCACCGCGTCCCGATATCCGGCCACCTCGAGATGATGTCCACGAGTCACCGTGTACCCCAAGCCAAATCGCGCGACGTACTGCCGATACAGGGTCACCAACGGAGCCGCGTCCAGCGCCGCCTGCATCGCATCGGCATCGCCGATGGCCGTGATCACATAGGGCGGGCTGTAGGTGCGACCGTGCAGCAGCAGTGTGTTGCCCACACATCGCGGCACCGAGCTTGCGACCAAGCGCTGGTCATCCTGCATCTGGATCGCCTCGGCACCCGCGCTCCACAGAGCGTTGAGCACGCCCTCGACATCCTGCTGATGCACCACCAAGTCATCCGGCGACGCATCCCGGGGGAAACGGCCGTACGAGTCGCGCTTGGCATCGGTCAGCGTCACCACCAGACCGGGGCCGGTGACGGGTCGCACTCCGGCCGCATCGGCCATCTCGCCGGTCTCAGCGAGTGCGGCCGCCACCTTGCTGTCGCCACCTGCCGACTGCTCGCGCGCGGCCGCCATCTCACTGGCCAAGCCGTCGCGGGCGGCACTGAGCCTGTCGACCGACTTCTGCGTCTCACGCACAAGATCCACCAGACGAGGCGATGGAGAGTCGCCCCGGCGGATCTCGTTGCCACCCGACACCGTGTGCGTCGCGGCCAGCAGAAAGCCGGCAAGGGCACACACCAGGGGCACGCCGACCCGCCAGATGATGGGCTTGCGCTGCGGGCCTACCCCTTGCGCGGGGGCCTCATCGGGGCCTGAACCTCTTCGCGCGAGGGGCTCGTTGGCGGTCACCAGAAGATTGTCGCAGCACCGCGCTGTAACCTGCGTAAGAACCCATAACGACTCCGGCCACGGTGATCCGTCGCCGCGCCGCCACATCCGAGATGCTTCCGAGGTAGTCGATGCCCAAGTCCAAGGTCCGTAAGAAGTCCGCGTTCAACGCGACCACTGTTAGCCGCACCCCGGTAAAGGTGAAGGCCGGTCCGTCGAGCGTCTGGTTTGTCGCTCTCTTCCTCACCCTCATGCTCATCGGCCTGGCCTGGCTGATGGTGTTCCAGCTCGCCGCCCAGCACATCACCTGGATGCTGGATCTGGGCCCGTGGAACTACGCCATCGCGTTTGCTTTCATGATCACCGGGCTGCTGCTGACCATGCGGTGGCGGTGACGAAAGACCTGGCCGATCCCATGTTGCCGTTGCCGGTCCGGTTAGCAGCCGTTTCCATCGAGTCAACCCGTGAGACACCCAATCACATCGATGTGATTTATCCCCACTGTGGATAACGCCTGTGGATAACCCGACCGCATCTGCCACCGAATGGGGCCCGAAACCCGCCTGCATCGCCGCCGCGGCGCTCGTTGGTGTCGCCTTCGGTATCGCCGTCTTCCTTGTCGCTGATGCACCCGGACGTCTGCTGGCCGCCGTGGCCGCCCTCGGTCTGCTGGGATTCGCCGCGGTGTCCTGGCGGTGCCGCCCGAAGTTGCGCATCGTCGACGAGGGCCTCGAGCTGCAGGGTCTCACCCGTGTCACGCTGCTGCCCCGAGCCGGCGTGGATTCGGTGAAGGTCACCGAATTCCGCAGGCTCGGCCGGCGCACCCGGCTGCTGGAGATCGAGTCCGGCGACGACCTGATCGTCTTGAACCGCTGGGATCTGGGTACCGACCCGCGCGACGTGCACGAAGCACTGCGCGCCGCCCGCTATCGGGCGTGAGAACTTCAACGCGCGTATCGTTGCTTTAGGTAATTACTCCTAGGTAAGAGGCGGCCACATGACACGGACCGATGGCGATCAGTGGGACATAGTCAGCAGCGTCGGTTTCACGGCCCTCATGGTGTCGTCATTCCGCGCCCTGGAGACCATCCGGTCCGAGCCGCTCATCCGCGATGAATACGCTCGCGCCTTCGTCGAGGCTTCCGGGGAGCCTCATCTCACCGAGGCACTGGCGGCCCCCAAACCCGAGTCCGAGTGGGACGTCGCCACCACCTACCTGGTCAATCACCTCGCCGTTCGTACCAAGTACTTCGATGAATTCTTCATCGCTGCAACGACTTCCGGAGTCCGGCAGGTTGTCATCCTGGCCGCCGGACTGGACGCACGGGTCTACCGGCTGCCCTGGCCGGACGGCACCATCGTCTACGAGCTCGATCAGCCCAAGGTCCTCGAATTCAAGGATCATGTGCTCGAAGAACAGAATGCGGCACCGCGGGCAGAGCGGCGCGAAGTCGCCGTCGACCTCCGTGACGACTGGGTAGGGGCGCTGCAGAGCGCGGGCTTCGACGCGGCCAAGCCGACGGCATGGCTCGCGGAGGGCCTGCTGGCATATCTACCCGGAGCCGCCCAGGATGCGCTGTTCGAGAGCATCACCGCGCAGTCCGCCGCCGGCAGCTTCCTCGCCACCGAATGGCGCCGGCAGGTGGCCACCGCCGGTCAGTGGCAGGACGCCGTCAACAAGCTCCGGCCGGACTTCCTCAAGAACATCAGCATCGGCGATCTCATCTACGACGATGAGCGCAAAGACCCGATCGAGTGGCTCGGTGAACACGGTTGGCAGGTCGACACCACCAACCGGCTGGAGCAGGCCGCCGACTATGGGCGGCCCGCCCCCAGTGAGCACAGCGAGATCACTTCGCTGTGGTCAGACGCCTACTTCATCTCCGCCACGCGCTAGCCGGGGCCCCCGCGGCACGCGAATGTACTCCGGGGTGGGACCTTTCGTCCCGCCTCGACTAAAGTTTCCCATGCAATCGGTCACAAGGGTGCCGTCTGTACGAACAGGCCAATTGGCAAAGGCCCGTCGTTTGACGGTTGGGGGATTGAGAGCTGGGTTTCATGCCGGGAGACGGCCATAGCGGCGGATTCGTCCGCCAGGGTATGCAGATTGGGCTGACCATCGCTGCCCTGCGGGTGCTCGAGGCCCGTCGCGCAAATCCTTTGCTGTTCGACGAGCACGCGCGAACGATCCTCGAAGCGGCCGGAGATCCCCACACACTCGCGCTCCTGGACGTAGGCCTCCGTGAGGAGCCGTCGACAGTCAATGAGCTCCGCACCTCACTGCTCACCAACTACGCGGCGGCGATGTGCCGGTACTACGACGAATCCCTGCTCGCCTGCATCGAGAACGGCAACCACCAGGTGGTGCTGCTTGCCGGGGGACTCGATACCCGCGCCTACCGACTTACCTGGCCCGCCGGAACCGTCGTCTATGAGGTCGACTACGCCGAGGTCCTCACACTCAAGATGAAGGCGCTCGACAACGCGGGGGCCAAGCCTCGTACGACCCAGCGCATGGTCCTGTGTGGGCTCGGTGATCAGTGGCAGGCGGAGCTGACTCTGGCCGGATTCGACCCCGACGCCCCCACCGCATGGCTCGCCGAATCCGTCATCTGCAACCTCCCCGGCGGCAGCCAGGACACGATGTTTGAGCGAATCATCGAAATGTCGGCTCCCGGCAGCACAATTTCGACGGACAACGATGCGGTGGCCCCCTCGGGGCGGGCATGGGGCGACGTCGTGGACGCGATTCTCCCGGACGCCCTTCGCGGCGCCGACTACTCGGCACTGGCGCACTACGACGAACGCACCCCTCCCGGGGATTGGCTGTCCGGGCACGGGTGGCTTACCCGCACACGCACCACCCGTGAGCTCGCCCAGCGCTATGGCCGACCGTTCGGCGACTCCCTGACCCCGGATTTCGATGATCTCGCAGACCGTCGGTTCCTCACGGCGACGCTGCCGAGCGATTACCTTGCACATTCCGCGCAGCATCCCCCGTGTGACGAGCCCACCGCGCCGTGAGGTTCGTTCCACAACTGGATCGGCCGAGTAGCTTGCGCGACACCATCGCGGATCGGCCGCTCCGTGGATATCTTGAAGGCAACGTGCAGGAAGGCGGGTGGTTCCTTGGACGGTCAGCGGGAAGGGGCCGTGACCTCACCGGCGCACAAGTACCAGTTCGACCTGATCGCCGCCGCGCTGCGCGCGCTGGAAAGTCGGCGCGGCCATCCACTGATCAACGATCCGCTCGCGGCGGTCCTGGTTACCGCGGCGAACGAGCCCCTCAGCAGTGCCTTCCTCGCGACGGGATTTCCTGAGAACCCGTCGGCAGCCGATGGCACTTTCCTTCTCATCAACGCGTCGGGAATCTTCACGCGGTACGGCGACGACTTCATCTCTACGGAGCTCGAGCTGGGAACCCGGCAAGTCGTGCAGTTCGTCGCGGGCCTGGACACCCGTGCCTACCGACTCCCGTGGCCCACGGATGCCGTGCTGTATGAGGTGGACCATCCGCACACGCTGGATTTCCGAAGCCGGGTGCTCAAGGAGCACGGCTCCGTCGCTGCCGTTGCGCAGCGGCTCGTGCCCGTGGCGACGACGGCCGGTCCCTGGGTCGAGGATCTGTGCACCGCGGGCTTCGACCCGGAACAACCCACCGCCTGGCTGATCGCGCCGCTGATCATGGCGGGCCTGCCCGGCGACAGTCAAGACCTGCTGTTCGAACGAATCATCGAGCTGTCCGCGCCCGGCAGCGCCATCTGCAGCGACGCCAACATCTTCTTGCCCTCAACCGAAACCTGGGAATCGCTCGCCGAACCCGTTGTCCCCGAAGATATTCGGGCAGCGAATTTCTGGATGCTGACATATCCGGATTCCCGCATGCCGCCCGCGGATTGGCTGACGGGGCACGGCTGGATCGCCGACGTGCAAACGGCCGCCGAGATCGCCGCGCACTACGAGCGCCCCTTCACCGACGACGTGCCGGACATCGTCAAGCAGCACACCCAATGGCAGTTTCTCAAAGCCAAACTGCCATTGTGAGTCAACCCGTAAAGGTGAGCACCCTGGCGACGATGAGCGAGACCGACAACGCGGCCACCACGGCCGCCAGCACCCATGGCGTGGAAGGCTTCTGGGCGAGGTCCGGCGTGCCTACCGCACGGCACACCTCGCGGTAGTAGAGCAGCGCACCGGCGCTCAGCACGCCGAACAACAGTCCACCCATATGCCCGGACAACGAGATACCCGGCAGCGAGACGCTAAGCCCGATGTTGAGCACCAGCACAATGATGATGGTCTGCGGGTTCAGACGCTCCCGCAGATACAGCACCAGCGCCGCACCCAACAGACCGTAGATGGCACCAGAGGCACCGGCCACCAACGCATTCGGGCTGAACCACATCGCGATGGCGCTACTGCCGAGCAATGCGGTGCCATAGATCGTGGCGTATCGCTCGCGGCCGAAGGCCTGTTCCAGCCCGGGTCCGATCAACGCCAGCGAGAGCATGTTGACCCCGATGTGCATCAGACCGAAGTGCAGGAAGCCCGCGGTGACGGTGCGCCACAGCTCGCCCTGCGCCACCCACGGCAGGTACAGCACCAGCTCCCGGAACAGCGGACTGGTGGTGGCAGCCATCGTCTCGTCGGCGCCGCCCACGACGGAGGCGTAGACGAGCACGTTGACGGCGATCAGCGCCCAGGTGACCCAGGCCCGTGCCTGCCGCAGCGGTTTGACCTGACGCACCGACTTGGCGCCCTGCTGGACGCATTCGACGCACTGCTGTCCCACGGGCGCTGACCGCATACAGTCCGGACATACCGGGCGCCCGCATCGCACACAGCGCACCGCGGTGGCCCGGTCCGGGTGCCACGCGCACCCGTAGACCGGTACCTGTCCGGGATGAGCCATCAAGACCTAGCTGATGGTGATGGAGTTGATCACGACGTCCTCGGTGGGACGGTCGCCGCGACCGACTGCGGTGGAGGCGATGGCGTCGATAACCTTCTGGGAAGCCGGGTCCACGACCTCACCGAAGATGGTGTGCTTGCGGTTCAGGTGCGGGGTCTTGCCGACGGTGATGAAGAACTGCGAGCCGTTGGTGCCCGGACCCGCATTGGCCATGGCCAGCAGGTACGGCTTGTCGAACTGCAGCTCCGGGTGGAACTCGTCGGCGAACTGGTATCCGGGGCCGCCGCGGCCGGTGCCGGTGGGGTCACCGCCCTGGATCATGAATCCCTCGATGACGCGGTGGAAGACGGCGCCGTCGTAGAACGGGCCGGCGGCCTCGCCCTTCGCGTTCTTGGTGGAGTAGTCCTTGCTGCCATCGGCCAGGCCGACGAAGTTGGCGACGGTCTTCGGGGCGTGATTGCCGAAGAGCGCGATGGCGACGTCGCCGTGGTTGGTGTGCAGGGTGGCGGTTTGTGTCTGGATTGGTGAAGTCACGACGACCACCTTATCCGCGCCGAAAAGACATTCATGCGGATGTTTCCCAATAGGTGGCGCAAAGGTGGCAATCTGAAGTACCACTCATTCTGGAGATCACCGCCCGACGAAGGGACCCGCTGACGATGAGCCTGCTGACCAAGAACGCTGAACCTGCCGTGAAGCTGACCTCCGGGGAGCGTCTTGTGCGTGGCCTCAAGGAGGCGGCGCTGGCCCCCATCGATGTCTCGCGGGGTACCGCCGGACTCGGCTTCGGGCTAGCGAAATCGGCGACCAGCGTGGCCGGCAGGCTGCTGCGTCGGGGCAAGGCGGTGTCTTCGGAGGTGCAGGACGCCGTCGCCGATGTGGTGGACGCCCTGCCGGAGGTGGCCAGCGCGGCCCGCAAGCGCAAGCTGCCGCGTGCGTTGACCGGGCTTGCGGTCGTGGGCTTGCTCGGTGCGGGCGCCGTCGCATTCAGCGTGCTGCGCCGCTCGGGACAGCCCGAGCCTTCGACGCTGGCGCCGAGTGTGGATCCGCAACCTCAGCCGTACGGCTGATCGGGTCGCGCGGAACGGAAACTTGAGTGGAGCCTAGGAGAATCGAACTCCTGACATCTACCTTGCAAAGGTAGCGCTCTACCAACTGAGCTAAGGCCCCTCACCTGCTGCTGTGTGCCACACTTCCATGTTGTTGCGGGCCACGGTGATGGCTGCCGCGTAGGCCACGCCGAGCAGTGCGAGCACCAGCAGCAGCGCTCTCACCTGGTGGACCTCCCAACGAGTGTGGTGGGGCTAGGAGGACTCGAACCTCCGACCTCTTCGTTATCAGCGAAGCGCTCTAACCACCTGAGCTATAGCCCCTGAACCGAACGCAGAGATTACCGCACGGAAGGGGTGCATCCCAAACCGTTAGTCGCGATCGGCCAGTGTGACCTCGATACCGCCGACGAGATCGGTGGTCAGGTTGTAGATGAACGCGCCGATGGTGGCCGCTGCGGTCATCAGGACGATGTTCACCAAACCGATGAGCAGTGCGGTGCCGAAGATGGTGCCGCTGGACACCAGCTCGCCGCCGCCGCTGTTGGTGATGAGTTCGCCGACGTTCTCGTTGAGCTTCGACCACACACCCATCGCGCCGAGCACCAGGTAGAGCATCGCGACGGCGATCATCCAGACGAAGAAGAACACCACCGACAACACCAGCGACACCTTGAGGGTCGCCCATGGATCGACACGGCGGATCTGCATGGCCGCCCGCAGTGGGCCGCGGCGCGAGGGTCCAACCGTTACCGCGGAACCGCTTTGTGCCGCTTCACTTCTGCGCGGCGGACGGGGAACCGGCCCCGACAGGTCGGGCAGGTCGTTGTTCTTGGGGGCCCGCACGGGCTCCTGTGCGCTCGACTCACCCCACGGGGTACCCGAACGCACCGGCTCCGGCCGTTCGGGTCTCTCGGGGCGCTCCGGTCTTTCCGGGCGTTCCGGCACTTCGTCGTACGGTTCGGGCGCCGGCTCCGGTTCGGGCTCCGGCCGTTCCACGGGGGTGTTGAATCCGGCCGGCGCGGCGGTCCCCGAGATGAATCGGTTGAGCCGGGCATCCAGGCCCGCGGAGGGGCGATTGACGGGTCGCGGTGCCGACGTCGGTGCGGTCGGAGGTGCGGTGGCGTCGTCGATGATCGGAATGATCTCCGTCGGCGCGCCGCCGGGCCGCGGCTCCCTGTTGGGAACCCGCTGCGGACCGGTAGCGGCGGCGTGTGAGCCACGCCGCCGCTCCGCCCGCTGCCAGGGAGGTAAGTCCGCCTGGTCCACGGGGCGTTCGTTGGCGCCAGACTCCCCCGGATCGTTCGGTGAACTCACCTACAGCTCCTTACTCGCTTGCGCCGACGGTGTCGTCGTCGGAGTCGGCATCACCCTCATCGGCATTATGCGCGATTGCCAATAGGGTGTCGCCCTCGCCGAGGTTCATCAGTCGCACGCCCTTGGTCTGACGGCCGGCCTTACGCACCGACTTCGCCGTCGTGCGGATGACACCGCCGCCCGACGTGATGGCGTACAGCTCGGCGTCCTCGTCCACGACCAGCGCGCCCACCAGGCTGCCTCGGCGCGGGTCGTACTGAACCGTCAGCACGCCCTTGCCGCCGCGTCCCTGTACCGGGTACTCCTCGATCGCCGTGCGCTTGGAGTAGCCGCCGGCCGTCGCCACCAGCAGGTAGGTGCCCTCTCTGACGACGTTCAGCGACAGTAGGTCGTCCTCGCCGTTGAAGCGCATGCCCTGCACCCCCGACGTGGCGCGGCCCATGGGTCGAAGTGCGTCGTCGGTGGCGCTGAAGCGGATGGACTGACCGTGCGCCGAAACCAGCAGCAGGTCCTCTTCGGAGGAGCACAGCACCGCGCCCACGAGTTCGTCGCCGTCACGCAGGTTGACGGCCACCAGGCCACCGCTGCGATTGGAATCGAAATCGGTGAGCTTGGACTTCTTCACCAGGCCGTTCTTGGTCGCGAGCACGAGGTATGGGGCGTCCTCGTAGCTCTTGATCTGGATGACCTGCGCGATGCGCTCCTCCGGCTGGAAGGCCAGCAGGTTGGCGACGTGCTGACCGCGTGCGGTGCGGGCGGCCTCGGGCAGGTCGTACGCCTTGGCGCGGTAGACGCGGCCCTTGGTGGTGAAGAACAGGATCCAGTCATGCGTCGAGCACACGAAGAAGTGCTTGACGATGTCGTCCTGCTTCAGGCCCGCGCCCTGCACGCCCTTACCGCCGCGCTTCTGGCTGCGGTACAGGTCCGTCTTGGTGCGCTTGGCGTACCCGGTCTCGGTGATGGTGACGACGACGTCCTCGCGTGCGATGAGGTCCTCGTCGGCGACATCGCCGTCCGCGGCGATGATCCGGGTGCGGCGGTCGTCGCCATAGCGCTCGACGAGTTCGCTCAGTTCGTCTCGAACGATGGCGCGCTGACGTTCCGGCTTGGCCAGAATGTCCTCGAGGTCGGCGATCTCGGCTTCGATCTTGGCGAGGTCCTCGACAATCCGCTGCCGCTCCAGGGCTGCCAGGCGGCGCAGCTGCATATCGAGAATGGCCTGTGCCTGGATCTCGTCGACGTCCAGCAGCTCGATCAGGCCCTGTCGGGCTATGTCGACAGTCTGCGAGGCGCGGATCAACGCGATTACTTCATCAAGAGCGTCAAGGGCTTTCACCAAACCGCGCAAGATGTGCGCGCGCTCGTTGGCCTTACGCAACCGGTAGCGGGTGCGCCGGATGACGACGTCCAACTGGTGATTGACGTAGTGCCGGATCAGTTGATCCAGGCGCAGCGTGCGCGGCACACCGTCGACGATCGACAGCATGTTGGCACCGAAGCTGGTCTGCAGCTGGGAGTGCTTGTAGAGGTTGTTCAGCACCACCTTGGCGACGGCATCGCGCTTGAGCACCACCACGATTCGCAGGCCGACGCGATCGGAGCTCTGGTCCTCGATGGCCGAGATACCGGCAATCTTGCCGTCGCGCACCTGCTCGGCGATCGAGGTGATGAAGTTGTCGTGGTTGACCTGGTACGGCAGCTCCGTGATCACCAAAGACGTTCTGCCCTTGGAATCTTCCTCGATCTCGGCCACACCGCGCATGCGGATGGAACCGCGCCCGGTGGTGTACGCGTCCTGAATCCCTTGGGTGCCAACGATCAATCCGGATGTCGGGAAGTCGGGACCGCTGATCCTTTCGCAGACCGCCTTGAGGGTGGTCTCCTCGTCGGCCTCGTGGTTGTCCAGCGCCCAGTACACCGCCTCGGCCAGCTCGCGCAGGTTGTGCGGTGGCATGTTCGTGGCCATACCGACGGCAATACCGCCTGAGCCATTGGCCAGCAGGTTCGGGAACCGGCTCGGCAGCACGGTCGGCTCCATGACGCGACCGTCATAGTTGGGGCTGAAATCGACTGTCTCCTCGTCGATTTCACGCAACATCTCCATGGCCAGCGGGGTGAGCCGGGCCTCGGTGTAACGCATGGCGGCGGCAGGATCGTTACCCGGTGAGCCGAAGTTTCCTTGGCCGTCCACCAGTGGGTAGCGCAGCGACCAGGGCTGCGCCATACGCACCAAGGTGTCGTAGATCGACGAGTCGCCGTGGGGGTGGTAGTTACCCATGGTCTCGGCCACCGAACGCGCCGACTTGGCGTGGCTGCGGTCGGGTCGGAATCCGGAGTCGTACATCGCGTAGAGCACGCGGCGGTGCACGGGCTTGAGGCCGTCTCGCACCTCGGGCAGGGCGCGGCCCACGATGACGCTCATGGCGTAATCGATGTAGCTGCGCTGCATCTCCTGCTGGATATCTACCGGTTCGATCCGGTCGACGGCGTCATCACCGCCGGGGGGCAGCGTTGTCTCGGTCATGTGCTCCTCGTTCATGCTGCGCCCGGAGAAGGCCGGGCAACCCCACCAGCCTAGTCAC
>MAFD01000047.1:0-31001 GCA_002013775.1 Mycobacterium sp. D16R18 | reverse complement strand
GGTGACGTCGGCACCCGCCGTGAAGGCATTCCCGGGTGCTCCCCCACTGATGACGACCACTCTCACGTCATCTCGCCCGGGAACTGATTCCAGCGCTTCGATCAAGCCCGCGGTGGCCGGCCCGTTGAGCGCATTCATCCGATCGGGCCTGGTGAACGTGATCCGCATGATGCCGCCGTCGACGGCTACATCGGGTGCGCCGACAGATTCACGGGGACTCAAGTCACTGCCTCCTGGATTGTCGCTTCGTCGCGTCGGCTCAAATATATTTGATATGACTTTAGATGCAAGTGCGTCACCACACATGGAAATGGCAGGCAGATCCGATGAATGCTCCCCGGGCCCAGACCCGCGAGATCCGCAGGCCGCAGCTGTCCGAGGAGGTTGCCGGCCGACTACGCGCATCGATCATGACAGGAGAGCTGCGTCCCGGTGAGTACATCCGGATGGACGAGACGGCAGCCCAGTTGGGCGTGAGCGTCACACCGGTACGTGAGGCGCTACTCACGTTGCGCGGCGAAGGACTGGTCGAGGCTGTCCCGCATCGCGGTTACATGGCAGCCCCGCTGAGCCGGACTGATATCGAAGACATCTTCGCCCAACAATCACACCTTGCCGTGGAGCTGGCCAAGACCGCTGCGGAGCGCATCAGCCCGGAACAAGTCGACACCCTGGCAGATCTGAACGACACGCTACGCAACGCCGGTTCTTCTGAAGCGATCTCCATGGCGGAGTTCGAGTTTCACCGATTTCTCAACTACGTCGCCGATCGTCCCAAGCTGGCCTGGTTCCTACTACAGGCGACGCGCTACACCCCACACCTGCTCTTCGCATCCGACGCCGAATGGACGCGGCACGCAGTCGCGGCGCACGACAAGCTCATCGCAGCGTTACGCGCCGGCGACTCCACTGAAGTGGTGGCACAAACCGAGGTTCAGTTCATCGACGGCGCACGCCGATTGATCGAGTACCTAGACCGCGCCGGGATGTGGTCCGGGGGGTAGATGTGGCTCGGCCGGGGGCTGATTACCCGGCTGAGGCTGGTAGGCCGGGGCAGGTGCCGGCGGTTGCTGCGGCGCGATGGCCCCCGACGCGATCTGCTCGGCCCGGTTTTTCAGCCCCTCGGCCAGATGCTCGAGGACCTGGTTAGCAAGCTTCTTCACCATGGGCTTGGGGATCGGGAGCTTGGTCTCGACATCCATATCGACCGTGAGCAGGCAGGTGGGCCCCATCGGGACGATCGAGAACGTCTGTTCCTGCTTCTCGAAGATGTCGCTCTCCAGCAGTCGCGTCGCCACCTGGGCGGCGTTGAGATAGGCGATCTCGGCGACGTTGGTCGAGGCCATGCCCGTCATCTCCACCTTCAACCGCACGATGCGGGGGCGGCCGTCCGGGAGACGATCCAGGATCTCGACGCTGGTGATCTCCTTGTTCCACTCGGGGTAGGCCTCGTAGTTGGTGACGATGGAGACGATCACCTGCGGAGGCGCGGCCACCTCGACGGTCTGACTGACGACTGGCATTGGTTCACTCTACCTTTGTAGTTGGCGGGCGCAGGAACTCACGCACGAGCTCATACACCTCATCCGGGCATTCCAGATGCACGAAATGTCCACCGCCATCGATGATTTCAACGCTGCGGTCGGGCAGATCCGGGCGCGCAGACTCTACCAGTCGCTGCGTCATGCATCCGTCGGCGCGACCGTGCAGATAGAGCAGCGGAGTGCGCGCGCCATCCAGGAGGGATCGTTGAGTCTTCCAGTACTTCCGCGACGGAATCAGGGCCCGCCCGATGTTTGCACGGTAGTAGCCGATGACTGCCCTGCGGTTCCCCTTCTGAAGCATCGCGTCACCGGTGTACAGCAGATCAGCATGCGCGTCGTACCCCGGCGACCATCGCCGCCAGTACAGGCGAAGTAGCCAGGGCAACAACAACTCCGGCAGTACCGGAATCTGGTGGAACAACGTGTACCAACTCATCAGCAGCTGCCGGCCGAGTACACCGAGCCAGCCGGTCGGCCCGATCGACGCGAAACTTGAGCCGAGAACCTCAAAAGGCGGCACGGCCATGGTGACGATGCTGGCGAACGGCGACAGGCCGCTGCGGGCGAGGGCGTTACCGACCAGTGCTCCCCAGTCGTGGCCGATGTACACCGCGCGCTCGTCGCCGCCCAGCACTGCGTGGATGTCGAGGATGTCCTGCATCAGGGCACCCAAGCCGTATTCAGCGTCGGCCGGTATCTCACTGGGTGAGTAACCCCGGGTGAATGGCGCCACCACACGCCACCCGTCGGCGGCCAATCGCGGACCCAGCAGACGCCAGGTGTGGGCGGAGTCGGGAAAACCGTGTCCGCAGATCAGCAGCGGACCGTCGTGCGGACCCCAGGACAATGCCTGCAGTCTGACGTTGGGCAAGTCCAAAGTCAGGATGGAATCAGCGGCCACTACACGTCCGTCGCTACGGGGTGCCGTCAACAGCCGTCGTCGACGCCACACCCAACGGATCGTTGATCCGAGTTGCCTCATCCCGAATCAGCCCCCGCAACAGCGTGGTGCTGAACTCCACGGCGATCTCCTGGGCGCTGCGGCGGCCGCTCGGATTGAGCCAGCGGTAGGAGCCGAGAACCATCCCGATGTAGCCGAGTGCCATGACGTGGGAGTCGCACTCGACGAACTCGGAACTGGCGATGCCCCGCTCGATGATGTTCTGCACCCGTTCCTGCACCATGTCTTCGCGCTTGCGGATCTCGGCGACCTGTTCGGGCGAGAGCCATTCAGAAAGGAACGGGTTCTCCTGGAAGTACACCGCCCCCTGCTCGCGGTTCGAGAAGATGAGCGCGAGCATGCGGCTCGTGCATTGATACAGCGATTCACGCGCCGACCATCTCGGATCGTCCTGCAGGCAGGCCAGAGTCTCCTCGGCGGCCTTGAAGTAGATCTCGTACAGGATGAGCGCCTTCGAGGCGAAGTAGTGGTACACCGTCGCCTTGTTCAGGCCCGCGACATCGGCGATGTCGTCCATCCTGGTGCCGTGATAGCCCCGCGCCGCGAACAACTTGGACGCCACCGCCACCAATTCCTCGCGGCGGCCAGCACGGCGCTGCGAGGAGTTGCCTGCCTTCGAGGCAGCGGGGACCGGTTGCATGGTGCCTCACTATATGCGCAGGGTTTCCACGCGCGGACGAAATCCCGATCAACTAGTTGGATTAGTACGCGTCTGTGTTCGCCGGCCTTGTTGCCCGAAGCACGTTAAGCTGCCCCAGTCCGCCGCTCTTCCGACACCGGTAGGTAACCACATGATCAGTGGCCTGCGGGCCATGGTGGCACGCGATCCCGCACAACAGCATCGCGCGTCCACCCCGCTAGAACTGCTATTCGACCTCGTCTTCGTGGTCGCCGTGTCCCGTGCCTCCGGAACGCTGCACCATTTCTGGTCCGAGGGTCATTTCGCCGAGGGACTCGCCGGGTACGCGATCGGCTTCTTCGCCATCTGGTGGGCGTGGATGAACTTCACCTGGTTCGCCAGCGCCTTCGACACCGACGACTGGCTCTACCGGGTGACCGTGTTCGTCCAAATGGCCGGAGCGCTCACCGTCGCGGCCGGTGTCGAGCGCGCGATGACCGGCGCCGACTTCGGCATCGCCATCGGTGGCTACGTGCTCATGCGCATCGCCGCGGGCAGTCAATGGGTGCGCGCGGCCATCAGCGATCCCACCATGCGCGCCACCTGCCTGCGCTACGTCACGGGTATCGCCGTCGTTCAGGCGGCATGGGTCTGCTGGGGACTGTTCGCACCGGAACATCTGCGCCTACCGCTGTTCGTGGTGATCGCGCTGGCCGACCTGTCGGTGCCCGTGTTCGCCGAGCGCGCCACCACCACGTCATGGCATCCGGAGCACATCGCCGAACGCTATGGGCTGTTCACCCTGATCGTGCTCGGGGAGTCCATCCTCGCCTCCGCGAACTCGATCATCGGCGGCGCCGAGGAAGCCGACCACACCGGCACCATGATCGGCATCGCGGTGTCAGCCTTGATCATCGTCGCCGCGGTGTGGTGGATCTACTTCGATCAGGAACAAGAGTGCAAGGACACTTCTCTGCGGTCGACCGTGCTGTGGGGTTACAGCCACTACTTCATCTTCGGCGCAGTAGCCGCGCTGTCAGCGGGATTCGAGATCGCCGTCGACGAGGGACTCGGCAAGAGCCATCTGAGTTCCACCGTCGCGGCCCTCACGATCACGGTCCCGTTCGCCATCTACCTGGTACTGGCCTGGCTGGTGCTGCTCCTGCAACGCCGCGACACCATCTTGAATGTCGGGTTGCCGGCGATTGCCGTTGCCTCAGTTGCCATCTCGACGCTGCCGCACTCGTTGTACTGGCTAGCCGGTCTAGCGGCGCTGGCCGCCGCACTGGTCACCTGGCGGCGCATCGAGGACACCGAGCCCTCCCCTTAACGCGCAGGGCAGACCGCTTCCAACGCGGCCATGGTGTTGACGGCGCGGGCCATATCTTCGCCGGGCGGCTCGAGCACACCGTCCACGGAGGTCGCGGCTGCCATCACGTTGGCGTAGTTCTCCGCACCCGCCGCAGCGTCCAATGCCCGGTCGCGCACCGCGAGGTCTGATGTATCCCCCGCAGCGGTCCG
This sequence comes from Mycobacterium sp. D16R18, assembly GCA_002013775.1. GTDB lineage: Bacteria > Actinomycetota > Actinomycetes > Mycobacteriales > Mycobacteriaceae > Mycobacterium. The sequence continues at coordinate 26,356 of MAFD01000047.1, read as the reverse complement.
AAGGAGCGCGGCGATCGCCCGGTTTCGCGCGACGGCCGTCTGGCGAACCGCTACCCCGTTCTCCCGTGAGAGCCCGCGAATCTGAACGCGCGCCCGATCTACCGAGACGCAATCATGCGGGTCGGCCGCGGCGACCGGAGTCAACATGGCGCATCCCACGACAAGTACGGCCAGCGGCCAACGCATAAATCCCTTCATACGCCGAATGGGAACCTCACGAGGATTTCCGGCCGGATTTCCTGGTGAGATTCCCAATCGATGGCAAAGAGGTTGGGCTACAGCGCCTTCAGTTCCTCGGTAACCTCGGACACCGACTTCTTGGCGTCGCCGAACAGCATCGAGGTCTTGTCGCCGAAGAACAGCGGGTTCTCGATGCCTGCGTACCCGGAGGACATCGAACGCTTGAGCACGATGACCGAACGGGCCTCATCGACATTCAGAATCGGCATGCCGTGGATGGGGCTCGACGGGTCATTGCGCGCCGCGGGGTTGGTGACGTCGTTGGCGCCAATCACAATGGCGACATCGGTGCGGCTGAATTCGCCGTTGATATCGTCCATTTCCTTCATGGCGTCGTACTCGACATCGGCCTCGGCGAGCAGGACGTTCATGTGCCCGGGCATGCGGCCCGCCACGGGATGGATGGCGTACTTGACCTCGACACCCTTGGCTTCCAGCAGGCTGGCCATCTCCTTGACCGCGTGCTGGGCCTGCGCGACGGCAAGACCGTAGCCGGGGACCACGATCACCTGGTTGGCGTACGCCATCTGGATCGCGGCATCGGCGGCGCTGGTGGCCTTGACCGTGCCCTGTTCGCCGCCGGGGCCTGCCGCTGCGCCGGAGTCGCCGCCGAAGGATCCGAACACGATCGCCGGGATGGACCGGTTCATCGCGACGGCCATCAGGTTGGTCAGGATCGAACCCGAGGCACCCACGATCATGCCCGCCACGATCATCGCGGTGTTGTTCAGTGCCAAACCGGCTGCCGCAGCGGACAATCCGGTCAGTGCGTTGAGCAGCGAGATGACCACGGGCATGTCGGCGCCGCCGATCGGGAACACCACGAACAGGCCCATGATGCCGGCCAGCACCAACACCAGCACGATCGCCCACGCCGGAGTGCCCACTCCCGCGTTCAGACCGATCCACACCGCCGCGGCGACCGCAGTGATCAGCAGCACGATGTTGGCGGCCTGGAAGATCTTGGCCGAGGAAACAAGTCGCTTCTCGACGTTCTTCGGAATCGACTCCTGCAGCTTGAGGAATGCCACCAACGAGCCCCAGAACGACACCGAACCGATGATCGCGGCGAACAGCGAGCCGATCACCAGCGCGACGGTCGGGTGCTGGTCGGCGCGGAATGTCTTGAACCCGTGGGTCTCGATGAATTCCGCCCACGCGATCAAGGCGACGGTGCCACCACCGACACCGTTGAACAGCGCGACCAACTGCGGCATCGCCGTCATCTTGGTCTTCTTGGCCGGTGGGACGCCGAGGGCGACACCGACCAACAGGCCGACGGCGATGAGGATCCAGTTGATCGGAGCGGTGTCACGCACCTTGATCAGGGTCGCGACGACGGCGATGGCCATACCGGTGGCCGCGATCCAGTTGCCGCGGACCGCGGTCTTCGGTCCGGTCAGACCCGACAGGCCGAGGATGAAGAGCCCGAACGCGACAATGTAGAGAACAGTGACGAGGTAGTTCATTTGTCAGCCGCCTCCGGCTTAGGGGCTGCCTTGCGGCCCTTGAACATTCCGAGCATGCGGTCTGTCACCAGGAAGCCGCCGATCACGTTCAGCGTGCCGAAGATCAGCGCGACGAACGCGATGATCCGCACGCCCCAGTGCGCGTCGGCGGGCAGGTCGCCCAGCACGATCAGCGCACCGAGGACCACGATGCCGTGGATGGCGTTGGTGCCAGACATCAACGGGGTGTGCAAGGTGTTGGGCACCTTGGAGATAACGGCGAACCCGACGAACCCGGCCAGAACCAGGATCGCGAGGTTGGCCAATAGCTGGTCATACATGAGCTACGCGTCCTCTCTTGCACGGGTCACGCAGGAGGACGCGACGATCTCGTCGTCGAAGTCCGGTGCGAGTGCGCCGTCTGTGATGAGCAGGTCCAGCAGGGTGGTGATGTTCTTCGAGTACAGCTCGCTCGAGTGCTCGGGCATCGTCGCCGGGAGATTGAGCGGAGACGCAATGGTGACATCGTGTTTGACGACCGTCTGGCCGGGCTCGGTCAGTTCGCAGTTGCCGCCGGTCTCACCCGCGAGGTCGACGACAACCGAGCCAGACTTCATGCCTTCGACCGCAGCAGCGGTCACCAGTCGGGGCGCCGGACGGCCGGGGACGAGCGCCGTGGTGATGACGACGTCGAATCCCTTGATGGCGTCTTCGAGCGCCTTCTGCTGCTGTGCACGCTCATCTTCGGTGAGCTCGCGGGCGTAACCGCCTTCGCCTGCCGCATCGATGCCCAGATCGAGCCACTGAGCGCCCACCGAGCGCACCTGATCGGCAACCTCGGGGCGCACGTCGTAACCCGTGGTGCGGGCGCCGAGCCGTTTGGCCGTCGCCAGGGCCTGTAGGCCGGCCACGCCGACACCGAGCACCAATACCAGCGCGGGCTTCACAGTCCCGGCGGCGGTGGTGAGCATCGGGAAGAACCGGGTGGACTCGGACGCGGCCACCAGCACCGCCTTGTAGCCCGACACATTGGCCTGCGAGGACAGCGCATCCATGGACTGAGCGCGTGAGATGCGCGGAATCGCTTCCACGGCAAAGGCTTGCACGCCTGCACTCTGCAGTGCGCCAATGCTGTTCTCGGCATTGCGGGGCGCCAGGAAGCCGATGAGGGTCTGCCCCTCGCGAAGGCGAGCGACTTCAGCAGCCGAGGGCGGCGCGACCTTCACCACGATGTCGGCGGACCAGGCATCGCCCACCGTCGCTCCGGCTTCGGCGTACAGCTCGTCGGGCAGCAGCGCGCGCTCTCCGGCGCCGCTTTCTATGACGACGTTCACACCCTTGCCAATCAAGCCGGCGATCGCCTTGGGCACCAACGCGACGCGGCGCTCGTCTTCACCCGACTCTCGGACAACTCCGATAGTCACTGGTTGATCGGTCATCTACTCGCCCTTCACCCTGTGGTGCAGCATGCCGACGGATACTAAGGAAAGGCATGCTTGTTAACAAGTCTTCCGTTTTTGTAAATCCTGCAAAGGTCGTTAACCAGGGCAATGACCGTGGTTTGGCACGCGTTCCGACTCTTTAGGCGCCCCCGGCGGGGTGCCATCTCCGAATGGTCTACCACCCAGTGTCTCGCGTCCATGCGAGCTAAGCCAGTTACTCAGATCCGGTCCCTTCGGGACGATGCGCGTGGGGTTGATATCGGTGTGGACCACGTAGTAGTGCTCCTTGATCTGTCCGAAGTCGACCGTGTCACCAAACCCCGGGGTCTGATACAGATCGCGCGCGTAAGCCCACAACACCGGCATCTCGGTTAGCTTCTCGCGATTGCACTTGAAGTGTCCGTGGTACACCGGATCGAACCGGACCAACGTGGTGAACAGTCGCACGTCGGCCTCGGTGATGGTGTCACCTACCAGATACCGTTGCCCGGCAAGCCTTTCCGATAACCAATCCAGCGCCGTGAACAACCGGTCATAGGCGGCGTCGTACGACTCCTGGCCTCCGGCGAAACCGCAGCGGTACACCCCGTTGTTGACCTCGGTGTACACGCGCCGGTTTACCTCGTCGATTTCGGTGCGCAGCGCCTCGGGATACAGCTGTGGGGCGCCGGGGCGGTGGTGGTCAATCCATTCGGTGGAGAAATCCAACGTCATTTGTGCGTAGTCGTTGGTGACGACCTCCCCCGTGGACTCCTCCACAACCGCGGGCACGGTGATGCCGCGCGGATAGTCCGGGAACCGCTTGAGGTAGGCATCACGCAGGAAGTGGATGCCCAAGACGGGGTCTACCTCACCCGGGTCAAGATCGAAGGTCCAGCTGCGCTTGTCATGCGTGGGACCGCAAAGCCCCAGTGACAAGACATTTTCCAGCCCGAGAAGCCTGCGAACGATCAGAGTCCGGTTGGCCCACGGACAGGCACGTGCCGCGACAAGCCGGTATCGACCCGGTTCTACCGGGTAGCCGTCGCGGCCGTCCGCGGTGATCCGCGATTCGATGTAGTTGGTGTCCCGCTTGAACTCACCGGGCTCGACGTACTTGGTGTTCTCCGGGGTTTGGCTCACACACTCCAGTGTGTCACCGCGCCGCGGTAGTGCGGCCGGGCTCACTGCGCTGTTTTGTCAGGTTCACCCTTCTCGTTCAGCGGCTGGCCACCCCTTACGCCCTGGACAATTCCGTTGGGAAAGGCCCCGGATGCATTGAGGCCAGCTGTCCGCGCGCCCGGTATCACCAGACAGGTGGTGTCCATCGGGATGCTCGGCAGATTCGGCCAGCCCTTATCCGAGTGATACCGCGCAAAAGCGTTGATCTCCATGTCCACGACTCCTTGACCGCCGGGGTCGGGATCCGCACGGAAGGTCGTCAGCTGTGCCATTGCCGCATGCTCGGGGTCGGTCGGTGACTTCTCGAGAGTCACTTCAACACCCGACAGTGTTTGAGGAGCGCTGACCGATGACATCGGCCGTCCCACCGTGCCGCAGTGGGCGTAGGTCAATACCCATCCGTTCTGCAAGGCCTTCTGTGTCTCGCGGGCGGCGACGTCCAAAGGATCGCCGGCTGTGAAGGACGCGGTCCTGACCACCGCCTCGCGTGAGATGTTGTTCAGCCCGTTGTACGAGGCGTGGTACGCCTTGGCAGGAGCAAGCCAGGCATCCGCGGCCAGCCGCGCAGATCGCGCTGCGTCCACATCGTTGGGCTCGAAGGTCTCGGGGTGCCCGGGACACGACGCCGCCAGGACGAAAACCAGCAACAGCACCGGCGAAAGCCGTATGCCCTTCACTTCGGTATCACCTCGCCCCATGGCCGATAGCGCGTTTCGCCGCCGAACGATATTCGGTTGTTGACGAAATCATCCTTCGGGATTGTCATCTTCTGCCCTGATGACGGTTCATAGATCTCCAGTGAGTCACCCTGCATTCCCGTGACCAAGACGATGTGGCCGTTCACTCCGCTGCCGACGAACAGCGGCACCGACTGCCCGGACTGGACGGCCGCGCTAATTGCTTGATAGTCCCCCGACGGGCCTAGCGGATTCGCCACCTCGAATCGGTATGCACTGCCCGGGACACCCGGACCACCGGGCTTGCCCATCTCGTCTGCGGCGCCCCCTGGGGGTGTTCCCAATGACTCCGGCCAGGTGGTGCCCCAACCGGGGACGATCGCGTTGTTCGTCGAGTCGTGCATTTTCTTGGCTTCATCCGCGAACTTGGCCGTGACCTCGGATGTGGATATCGGCTGTCCCGACTGTGGCGGCTCGGACACTGACGGGTCGTACCCGGTGAGCACCTTCATCGCATACACCGGGTCGTTGATCATCTTGGCGACGACAAGAGAAGACGATCCGCAGGTGGTGCCGTCAGGTTGCGTCAGAACGCCCGGATGATTCTTGGCGTACTCCACCGGGTCAAGCTCACGCACCTGTTGATCATCCATCAGCGCTAGTTTGTCCGAAAAGTGTTGCAGTGTACCGATATCCGTTCCCCTCGCGAGAGCCGAGACGATCCAGTTGCGCCGCGCCTCGTCCTTCGCGTTGTCGAGCAACGCCTGCGCCTTGGCCCGATCCTCGGGACTCATCGCCGCCAGGTTGGCATCTGCACGTTCTTGGACGCCGGGCCGCAAACCGGTTCCGTCCTTATGGCTATCTGGATCGCCCTTGACACCCGACCAATTGTTGACCGAACCGATCGCACCCGCCGCGACGGACGTGTGATCGGGCAAGGTGATGCCCTCCACAGCCTTTCCGAGTTCACCTTTGGCGGTATTGACCGCCTTGTCGGCGTCCCCATATGCACCAGCGAGTTCTTCGACACCGTGCACGACGTCGCCCACGAGCTTTCGGACATACGGGATGGCGTCCCACGGTGCCTTCGGAATGTTGTTCCAGTCGACATCGTCCTTGAGCGACGCAAACGCGTTATGCCAACGGTCGCGTGCCTTTTCCATCGATCCGCCAAAGGTTTCCAGGGAGGTCGCCACCCCAGTTGCGGCCGGACCTATCGTCGTGGATCGCTTCTTGAAGTTCGCGATGCTCGTGCGCGCCTTATCCCCGGTTGTCTCATCGCCCGGATCACCCAGCGTCCGTCCCCACACCGTTTCCGGGATTGTGTTCTGCGCCTGCTGAACATCGTTGGCATGCCACTCCCCCATCGCGGGCGCCATCTCTCGCCAGCGTGCGGCGACATCACGCACGGTCGCCGGATCGGGTGGAGGTGGCTCGGTGGCCACCGCGATGACCTTGCGGACGGCGCTGACTACCTTTCTCGCGATTGGCCAGACCGTGCTGATGGTGATCTCACCGATCTGTCGAAGGTCGGCGACAACCTGCTCAAGCTGCTTTTGTGTGTCTCCCAGAGTCATCGCACACCGGCCCTAGTTGAGCACCGGGAACTTGACTCCGGCATCATTCAGGTTCCCCGCGTTGCGCTGATCCATCTCGACAAGGGCCTTGGTGCACGTACGGATGTTCTGCGAAATCTCTTTCTGCACAGCCGCAACCGTGCCCAGCGCACCTGATACCCGGTTCCGCGCAGCGTTCATGGCATCGGTGAGATCGCCGAGGTCCTTACCCTCCGTGGCGCGCAGCTTCCCCTTGGCGAATTCGACATGTGTATCGGTCGCATCGAGTTGCGCCGCACACTTCTCCGTCGCTACCGGGTCTATTTTCATCCGCTCCCCCTCTGAACATGCCCCTCCCGCATGTTAGTCCGGAACGCAGTACCCAGCCAGACCCTGGGGATAGCCCGTCTAGCTAGGGAAAATGGCGGTGAGGTAGTTGCCCTGCTCGATGAGTTCGATGACGTCCTCCGGCAGATCCGGAACTTCGACCCCATAGGCCGCGGCCAGTTCCAGGGCATGCGCACCCTGCACCGTCCACCCGCGCGCGGCCAACCACTCCGCGACGTCAGCCCGATCTTCGTCGTAGAACAACGAACTGATGTCCACCTTCGACATGGGATGGCTATCGTCCGCGTACTTCTTCTGGACCTCGCCCCACTTGGCGATGTTGGGCCTGCCACGGGTGGCTTCCACGGCGATCTGACTGCCCGGCGCCGACAACGCGACAACCCGCTCGAACAACAGATCCTGTGCGGCGGAAGGCAAATAGACGATCAATCCCTCCGCCGACCAGGCCGTGGGGACCTCGGGATCGAAGCCCGCGGCGAGCAGGGCGGCCGGCCAGTCATCTCGCAGATCGACGGCAACCTCACGGCGATCAGTAGTAAGCACGGCACCACGTTCGGCCAGGATCCGGTCCTTGAATTCCAGTACCTGTGTCTGATCCAGCTCGAAGACCTTGGTACCCGCCGGCCACGGCAACCGATGCGCGCGAACATCAAGTCCGGCCGCCAGAATCACTGCCTGCTTGCAACCGGAATTCGTTGCGCTGAGAAAGAACTCGTCGAAGAACTTACTGCGCAGACCGATCTGCCTAAATGCGGAGGTCGGATTCAGTGTCTGTGCATCGGGATTGTCCAGGAGCCCAATCAGGTGTGGCTCACCAGCCGCGCGCACGAAGTGCTCCGCGTACTCGTCACGCACCAGCGGATCGGCCTGTGTGCTCTCGATCGCGCGCGCCGCGGCCACCCCCAGCGCCGTGAACCCGACGCTCGACACGATGTCCCAGGAGTCGCCCTCGCTACGCGACCAATTCTTGTCCTCGATGTTAGTCATGACGATCCTTTCAGCTCGGCAGCGTGCAGGTCAGGTAGTGCATCGCACCGGCAAGTTCTCTGATGTCCTCGGGCACTTCCGGATGCTGCACGCCGTATCGGTCGGCCAGCGCGAACATGTCCAGCCCCTGGGTGTTCCATCCGCGTGCGGAGAACCACTCGATGGCCGGCGTCTTCTCCTCGTCGTAGAACAGCTCGGTGATGTCGATCTTGCCGAAGGTGTCCTTCTCGGATCGATACTTCTGTTCGACCTTCGCGAATTGACTCATTCCCATGACACCCGTCGGGCCCTCGATGGCGGCCCGACTGCCGGGTGCCGAGAGTTCGGCCACCCGCTCGAACAACAGCTCTTGCGCGGCCGCAGGCAAGTATGGCAACAGTCCTTCAGCTGACCACGCGGTCGGCTGGCTGGAATCGAATCCGGCCGCCTTGAGCGCCGCCGGCCAATCATCCCGCAGATCCACCGCTACAGTCCGACGATCACTTGTCGGTGCGGCGCCCTGCTCGGCATACACCCGATCCTTGAAGGCCAGCACCTGCGGCTGATCCAACTCGTACACGGTGACCCCGGCGGGCCACGGCAGCCGGTGCGCCCTGGCGTCCAGCCCCGCGGCAAGAATCACCGCCTGCCGGATACCAGACGCCGCGGCGTCCAGAAAGAACTCATCGAAGAATCGGCTGCGCATACCCATGCCACGCAGATATTCGAACGGAGACGCTTGTGGTGCATCACGTTTGGTGATCGTATCGATCAAATGGGGTTCGCCCGCCGCGAGCACGAAATGTTTGGCGAATGGGTCGACGATCAGCGCGTCCTGCCGCTCACTCTCCACAGCGCGTTGCGCACTGACACCCAGCGCGGTGTACCCCACGCTCGATACGATGTCCCACGAGTCGCCGTCGCTGCGGATCGAATTCTTGTCCTCGACGTCAGTCATGGTGCCCTTTCAGCTTGTCCGAGTAGCGGTGAAAAACTTGGTGCGGAGCAATGTTTCGAACGAGCGTGGTTGTTCGCCGAACGGCCGCCCGTATCCGACGGCAGCATCGACAAGGTCGATTTCCGTGATAGCCCAGTCTCTTTCGGCAAGCCACGATTTGGTGTCGCGCCGAGGATCGTCATACCAGAGTTCGGATACCCGCGGATGCCCCGCGGAGTCAGCGCCCGCCGGCATGTCCTGCTCGAACTGCGCGATCTCTCCTGGCCCAGGGCCCAGCTCGGCCGCAATCCAGCTACCCGGAGCCGACAGCTCATGCAACCGCTCAAAGAGTGCGTCCTGCGCCGCACCGGGCAGGTAGGGCAACAGCCCTTCCAGAGCCCACGCGGTGGGTTGCGCTGCGTCGAATCGCGCTCCCACCAATGCCTTCGGCCAATCATCACGCAAGTCGACGGCCACCGGCACCCGGCCGGCAGCAGGTCCCGCATCCACCCCGGCGAGCACCTGATCTTTGAATTCAAGTACCCGGGGCTGATCCACCTCGAAAACGGTTGTCCCCGTCGGCCAGGGCAATCGATATGCGCGCGCGTCCAATCCGGCAGCCAGAATGACTACTTGACGCACGCCTGCACCGGCCGCGTCGGCGAAGAAGTTGTCAAAGAACCGAGTCCGCACACCGACCCATCCAGCATTGGCCCCGGCGAATCCACTGATATCACCGGTAACCACTGCCTCGGCGAGATGCGGTTCGCCGGCGGCGGCAACGAACTTCTCGGCGTACTCATCATGTGCCAGTGGCGGATCCAGCTTGGCATCGAGAGCGCGAGCGGCCGCGACCGCGAGGGCCGTGTAGCCGACACTCGTCACGATGTCCCAGGTGTCTCCCTCAGTGCGCGCCACGGCTACGCGCCGAGCACTGCGGTGAAGTACCGGCTCTGTCCCATGGCATCGGTGAGCTCATCCTCACCGGCCAATGGAGCCCGGTTGTATCGCTTCAACAGCTCACCTGCGGTCGTCGCCTCGACGGTCCAGCCGCGGCCGGTCAGCCATTGCGCCGGATCCTCGCGATCATCGCCAAACCACAGGCTCGACGGGGGCGCATCATCTTCCACGATGCTCTTGAAGATTCGCTGCAACGCGCCGTCTTCCTTCTCCATCGCGTTCGACATCCGATCCGCCTGGGTGCCGGGAGCGCCGAAGTCCTCCACCGCGATCCGGCTTCCCGGTGCGGACAGGTCGACAATGCGCTGGAACAGCAGATCCTGGGCGACACCGGGTAAGAAGGGGAGCAGCCCCTCGGCCAGCCACGCTGTGGGCTGCGTGGGATCGAATCCCGCCGCGCGCAGCGCCGCGGGCCAATCGTCACGAAGATCTACGTGCAGATCATGAACGGTGGCCGTCGCCCGCGCCTCATGCTCGTCAAGAACCTGCTTCTTGAACTCGAGCACCTTCGGGAGGTCAAGCTCGTAGACCGTGGTGCCTGGCGCCCACGGCAGCCGGTATCCACGAACATCGAGCCCCGCCGCCAGAATCACGGCCTGCCGAACACCCGTAGCTCCGGCCGCCAGAAAGAAGTCATCGAAGTACTTCGTCCGGGCCCCGAGGTAGCTCGAGAACAGCTGCACGTCGGGCTCCTGGGCGACGGCGGGGTCCTCCAACAGCTCGGAGAAGATCGGCGCCTCGACCTTGGTCGCCGCGACGAAATGCTGCGCGTAATCGTCTCGCGCGAGCGGTTCCGCCTTACGCGCCTCCACGGCACGCATGGCCGAGACGATGAGCGCGGTCGCCCCCACGCTCGTCACGATGTCCCAGGTGTCACCTTCGGTTCTGGCCACGGCAGGTCTCCCATCAAACGTGCATGTCAGGTGTGCGTACATTTAAAGACGCAGGTCAGTGGGTTTTACCCAAGACAAGTTCGCACAACTAACTACAGTACGCCGATTGGCTGGGAGCGCCACCGGCCCCTTTTCGCGGAGACCGATCCGACGAGCTACTTGCCCTTCCAGACGGGTGCGCGCTTCTCGGCGAACGCCTTCGCACCCTCCCTGGCGTCCTCGGACACGAAGATCGGCATGAGGATCTCGCCCTGCTTGGCGAAGGCCTGCTCGGGCGCCCAGCTCGCCGACTCGATGATGATGCGCTTGGTGGCGGCGACAGCCAGCGGACCGTTCGCGGTGATCTTGGCCGCCAGCTCCAGCGCGGTATCCAATGCCTGTCCGTCGTCGACGAGCCGGTTGATGAACCCGTACTTGGCAGCGTCTTCCGCGGTGAACGAGTCGCCGGTGAGCGCCAGCTCCATGGCCACCTGGTACGGGATCCGGTTCGGCAGACGCAGCAGGCCACCGGCGCCGGCCACCAGGCCGCGCTTCACCTCGGGGATGCCGAACTTGGCACTCCGACCGGCCACCACAAGGTCGCAGGAGAGCACGAGTTCGGTGCCACCGGCCAGGGCGAAGCCCTCCACCGCGGCGATGATCGGCTTACGTGGTGGCACGTTGGTGAAACCAAGGCCGCGCTCGGACAGCACCGCCTCGCCGCTCACGAACGCCTTGAGATCCATTCCCGCGCAAAAATTTCCACCCGCGCCCGTGAGGATGGCGACGGATAGCTCATCGGAGCTGTCCAGCTGGTCCGCCGCAGCGGCGAGCCCCTGGCTGACGGCCCTGTTGACCGCGTTACGCGCGTCCGGACGGTTGATGGTGATCAGTAGGACACGGTCACGCTGTTCGATCAGGACTTCGTCGGCCATGGCGATCCTCTCGTCGGTGAGTTTGTTTATTGATGCTAACCAGTAGTCGGTATCAGGCTGCGAGCCACCGAAAGCAGCCTGGGGACGCCCTCGTCCAGCTCCGCAAAGAAGGGGTCATCGGTGGTTCCGGCGAGGTGCCGTTGATAGGACACCTCCAGCAGGGTGGCGAGCTTCCACCCGCCCAACACCTGGTAGTAGATCAAATCCTCTGGTGTCCAGTAACTTTGATCTCCAGTTCGTGCCTCGCGGTAGGCTTCGGCGATCTCGACATGCGAGGGGCAACCCTCTTGCGCGGTTACCGCCCCGGTGAGCTCCGCCATGGCGACCTCGCCTCCAGGCTCCGGGGTCATGTACAGCAGGTACCCCAGGTCCGCCAGTGGATCGCCAACGGTCGCCATCTCCCAGTCCAGCACCGCGGTAATCCGCGCCGTTTCCGCATCGACCAGCACATTGTCCAGCTTGTAATCACCGTGCACCACGGCCGCGGGACGATCTCCCGGGTAATTCTGGGTAAGCCATCCGGTGATGGCCGTGTGGTCCTCCAGATCACGTCCGGTAGGCAGTTCCTTGATGGACTCCCACTGCGCCCCCCACGTCTTCAATTGTCTTGCCAGGTAACCGGATTCGCGACCCAGCTTGGCCTCCACCAACCGCGTCGGATCTGCGTTGTGAATCTCCGCCAATGCGACCGCCAGGTCGAGTACCAGCTCACGGCGTGCCGGGCCGACGAACCATTCGGGTGAGACGTCCCTGATCACCTCACCCTCCTGGCGCTCCATCAGATAGAACGGAGCGCCGAAGATCTCGGCATCTGTGCTGGCCAGGGTCACGCGCGGAACCCGCACCTGCGCCGCACTGAGCGCATCGAGCACCCGGTACTCGCGCATCACATCATGCGCGCCGGCCTGCAGCCGACCAAACGGCGGGCGCCGCATAATCCACTGCGCACCAGAACTTCCCGTGACCACATAGGTCAGATTCGAATGTCCGGCGGAGAGCCTGCGGACGCCGACCTCGTCCCCTAGCTCGCGGTTGAGGTAATCCAACAGGCCGGCGGGAATGGCATCAGCATCGGGCGTCGCGTCTCCGGCGGGGCCTTCAGGTGAAGAGGACACATCCTTGTGCATGGGTCATGTTTACCTGACGGCACAAACCCCGAGCGAGGGGCCGTGGCATTCCTTAACCGTTCACGCTGCCAACTGGGCCGATGTCCCTCAGTATTGGTGTCCAATGAACCTCTCTACCCGCCTCATCGTCATGAACTTCCTGCAGTTCTTCGTGTGGGGAGCATGGCTGCTGACGCTCGGGGCGTACTGGTTCAACGACAAGCACTGGTCGGGTGCACACTTCGGTGCCGCCTTCTCCACCATGGGCATCGCCGCGATCCTCACGCCGCCCATCATGGGGGCGATCGCCGACAAGTGGGTTAACGCCGAAAAGCTGTACGGGATATTGCATCTCGGAGGAGCCGTGGCACTTTTCAGCCTTCCTCAGGTGAGTAGCCCCACTGTCTTCTTCTGGGTCCTACTGCTCAACATGTTGTGTTACATGCCGTCGCTGTCACTGGCGATCACGGTCGCCTTCAACGCCCTCAAAGACGCCGGCAAGGACACCGTTGTCAGCTTCCCGCCGATCCGGGTGTGGGGCACCGTCGGATTCATCGCCGCATTGCACACGGTGAGCCTGCTGAAGCTGGAGACTTCGGCCGGCCAGTTCTACGTCGCCGGGACGGCGGCACTACTGCTGGGGCTCTACGCGTTCACCCTGCCGAGCTGTCCACCGAAGCTGGATCGCACGCACAGCACCACATTCGCCGATAGATTCGGGCTCACCTCCTTCACCCTCTTCCGTCATCGCACGATGGCGACCTTCTTCATCTTCGCGATGCTGCTCGGCGGTGCCCTGCAGCTCACCAACGCCTACGGCGATACGTTCCTGCATGACTTCGCGAGCATCGACACGTACAAGAACCTCTTCGCCGTCGAGCATCCCGCCATCATCATGTCCATCTCACAGATCTCCGAGACGCTATTCATCCTGGCGATCCCATTCTTCCTGCGCCGCTTTGGAATCAAGACGGTCATGCTCATGAGCATGGTGGCGTGGACACTGCGCTTCGGCCTGTTCGCCTACGGCAACCCCGGCGACGGACTCTGGATGATCGTGCTGTCCTGCATCGTCTACGGCATGGCATTCGACTTCTTCAACGTGTCGGGCCAGCTGTTCGTCGAGGACCAGTGCGATCCCTCGATCCGGGCCAGCGCGCAGGGCCTGTTCATGCTGATGACCAATGGGGTGGGCGCCATGCTCGGCAGTCTCATCAGCGGCGCCGTCATCGAATACTTCTTCACCTATCCGGATCAGAGCAAGGACTGGCACGGCATCTGGATGAGCTTCGCCGGGTACTCGTTGGTGGTCACGGTCGCGTTCTTCCTGCTGTTCCGCCACAAACCGGGCGAAAGCGCCGTCGAAAAGGCGCCCGCTACCGTGGGGGTGTGACGATCTCCAACGCCGAATCGACCGCCTCCGCCGCAGACAGCCCCGTAGAGGGCATCTGGAACTTCCGGGATGTCGGCGGTTCGGATTCACCGGTCACCCTCAGGCCTGGGGTGCTGTTCCGGTCCTCCGAACTGAGCGGTCTGACCACGGCAGGCGCCCAGGCACTACGCGCCCTCGGCGTCACTGACCTGTATGACCTACGCAGTCCTACCGAGATTGCACGCACCGGTTCCGATCGGGTGGACGGCGCAATCCGGGTACACGAGGTTCCCTTCGCCACCCCGGCCGCCGGGGAGGAACGCGCTCCTCACGAAATCGCCTACCGGCAGATGATGATCACGAGCATGACCTCGGGCCGTGGCCCGGACCCGGCATCGCAGGTGGAGTTCATGCTGGCCGAGTATCGCCGGTTCGTCGAACTCCCCGGCACCCTCGTCGCCCTCAAGGCCGTGGCCGATCAACTCGCGAGCGGCGCAACAGCTTTAGTGCACTGCGCGGCAGGCAAGGACCGGACCGGCCTCCTCATCGGGGTGGTGCTGCATTCGGTCGGCATCGACTACGCCGATATCGCCGCGGACTACCTGCGCAGCAACACCGCGATCGCGGCGATGCGGGCCCACATCTCCGCACAGATGGATGCCGCCGAACCCGAGCTCGCGCAGACCATGGCCGCGATGCTCTCCGATGAGGTGCTCGGCGTTCGCGAGGAGTATCTGGACACCGGATTCAGTGAAATCGCAAGGCTTTTCGGGTCACCCGAGGCGATGCTGACAGCTGCCGGGATCGACGGCGAAGGTCTTGCGGCGCTGCGGACAGCACTGACCTAGTCGACGATTCAGGTCAGTACGGCGCCGAGCCAGATGCCTGCCGACACCATCGCACCCACCATCTCGATGCCGATCGAGGTGGCGACCGCCTTCACAGCCGTGACGGTTGCTCCCCATGCCTGTTTCTGGCTGTTGCGCCGCAGGAACTCCGCGAGGTAGATGCCGAGCACAAAGCCGATCACCAACCCCACCACCGGGATCACGAAAAACCCGACGATCGCCGCGGCCCCGCCAAGCACCAGGCTCAGCGTCGGCACCCCGGCCTCGCGCATGCGCGCAGCGGGCCACACGTACTTCACCACCGTGGTCGCGACGGCGAGCGCCGCCACGATCCCCAGGACTACCCAGGCCTTCGTGGTGGATTCGACGAGCGCCCATGCACCGATGGAGAGCACCACCAAGGTCGTTCCTGGCACCATGGGCACCACGATGCCGACCATTCCGATGGCGATCCCCAGCGCGACAAGCAGCAGCCCACCGATGGTCATCGGATGGCCGTCTTAGGTCAGCTCGACATCGCTGGCCAGCCAGCGTCCGTCAATCTTCTCCATCGTCATCTGGACTCGGCTGCGGTCCATACGAGGCTCGGGCACCGCGACATTGGACACCGACTGATCGATGAACAGGAGCACCTGAACCTTGTCCGGCGTCGCCGTCTTCACCGCGGAGTCAACGACAACCCCGCGTGAACTGGCCTTGTTCTCCACCAGGATCTGCCGTAGCTGCGCACTGGACTTGTCGTACATGTCCTTGAACTTGCCCGTGGACCCGTCCATGGTCTTGTTGTAGTTTTCGTCGAGCTTGGCACTGTCCACATTGGTCAGTACCCCGGCGAATTCCTGTGCCGCGGCGAGGGCCTCACGGGACGACCGCTCTTCCGCGCGCTGCTCTTCGTAGAGGCGGCCGATGACGGCTGTCCCGGCGGCGATCGCGATCACCGCGACTGCAGCCGCGGTCCAGAGCCAGTGCCGCCCCTGCATGCGCTTCGGGCTCTTTTCCTCTTCATCCGGTTCGAGGCTGATGTCCTCGTCATCGGAGTCATCGGAGTCCTTCGCAGCTGCTTCCGCGTCGAAATCAGCGACCTCGTCCGCGACGGCGTCGGTTGCCTTCTCGGGCGTCGACTTGGCCTGCGACGACGGCACCGAAGACTCCTCAGCCTTCTCTGTGTCCGAGGTCACCGCGGACTCATCCGCCTTCTTGGCGTCCTTGCCGGCAGCGTCATCTGCCATGGTTGTGCTCCTTGCGCGTCGTACTGGTACCTGTCCGAGCGCACCTAGCGTCCGGTGGGTGGAGTATTACCGAAGCCGGGCGGTGCTGCAGGCGCATCGGGAGGTAATGGTGCATCTCCGGGAATCGGGAGAGGCCACTGCGGTCCACCATACGGCGTCGGAACGCTCCACTTGCCCCGTGGCGTGGGATCGGCCACCTTCGACAGGTCCGCGTTGGGCGGCGGGCCCGCGGTGTCGTCGTCGGCCGGACGCGGAGCGTTGCGCGCACCACGAACCAGCATGGCCGGGTCGGGGTTGGCGCAGTACGTGGAGTACAGCGCCGGCTCATAGAAGCTGGCGTCCGAGACGGGCTTACGCGGCGTCGCGTAGTCACATGTGGGCCGCGGATACAGCAGGTCGGCAAGTGCCCAGATGGCGCCATCATGGAAGATCGTCGCTGCGCTCTCCAGCGCCGAACCACGCACCTCGGGCCCCGGGAACAGCGCGTTGAGCGCGGGGACGCGCACGTAATTCAGCTGCGCGACCGTCGCAAGATTGCCCAACAGCTGCACCATGGTGTCGGAGTTGTCGGTGAAGAGATTGTCCACACCGTTCAACGCCTTCGGCGCGGTACCGAGCAACGTCCGGAAGCCGCCATCCATCTTCTTCAACCCACCGAAGGTGCTGCCCAGCTGCTGGCCGGTCGCATCCAATCCCGAGTTGAGGTCGACGAGTGTCGAGAAGGTCACCTTGCTCGACTTCAACAGGGTCACCGTCTCTGGCAGCACACCATCGAGGGTGGTGATCAGGAACGTGCCGCCGTCGAAGATATCGCCGAGCTTTTCCGGACCTTGCGCGCTGACACCGAGCTCCTTGCGTATGGTGCTCAGCTTCTCGGTATCAAGCTGTGCCAGTAGCCCATCGGAATCGGCCAGCACCTGCGCGAGGGATATCGGAGTCGTGGCCTGGCCCAGCGCGACAACGCTGTTGTTCCCCAGGAATGGGCCGTCGTTCGTCGTTGGCCGGAAGTCGAGATACTGCTCACCGGCGGGCGACAGTCCGGAGACACGCACCTCACTGTTGGCGGGCAGCTTCACCGCGCCGTCGATCGCGGCGGTCGCGACCACGCCGCCCTTCTCCAGGTTGACGGACTGCACCCGGCCGATCGGCACTCCGCGCAGCGTGACTTCCTGATTCGGCAGCAGTCCACCGGATTCGTGCAGCTGCACCTTCACCCGGTACTTGGACTCGATCGGATTGACCTTCAGGGTCCCGAACATCACGTACCCGACGCAGATGACGAGGATGGCCACCAGGCCGATCACGGACAGCCATTTCCAGCTGCGCTTGAACAGGTCGGATACCGCCAGCAGACCCCGGGAAATCGACTCCAGCAGACCATTGGACTGTGCCGGACCAGTCGCGGGCGCGGTCATCGGCCCGGTCCTGGTTCAGGCGCCGGGGCGGGTGCGGGTGGCGCTTCCGGCGCGGGTGCCGGAGCAGGCGGGTTCGGTCCCTGACCCACAACACGTTCCTGCAACCGGTATAGCGAGTACTTGAAGCTGCCGACGAGGTAACCCCAGTCGGCCTGCTTGGGGCCATGGAACGTCGGGTCACCCTTGTACCCGGCATCGGGCCAGTTGCCCAGCGCGAGCTTGGCCATGTTGACGTCGACGGCAAGACCGCTACCCGCATTCGCCTTCACCAACATCGGGATCAATCGGTTCAGTGCGACCAGGCTGGTGTCCGGGCTCACCGCGATGTCGTTGAAGCCCCGCGCAAGCGAGTTGAAATCGGCGATCATGCTGCGCGTGTCGGTGCCCTGGATCGACGGGAACTTCGCCAGCTGATCGGAGATGTGACCGGCGGTATCCGCCAGGTCGCCGACCTGATCGGGATCGATCGCCTTCAGCGCCGGTGCGCCTGCCTCCAGCAGATCGTTGATGGTCTTCTCCCGCGCCGACAGTGTCGAGGCCAGCTGGGAGGTCTTGTCCAACGAGTTCTGAATCTGTGACGACCTGCCGTTCAGGGTGCCCATCAACTGATCGGACTGCTTCACGATCTCACCGAACACGATGCCGTTACTGCCATTACCGCCGGAAGACTTTCCGAGCCCATTCACCACGTGCGTCAGATTGCGGATGACGCCACCGTTGACGAGCACGGCGGCCGAGGCGAGCACACCTTCCACCGTGGCTGCCGACGAGGTGTTGTCCAGGTCCAGGGTGCCCCCATCCTTGAGGAGCTGGCCCGTGCCTTTGGTGGGCGGGGTGACGGCGACGAACACATCGCCCAGCGGGGTGGCCGTGCGCAGCTGCGCCGTGGTTCCGACGGGCAACCGCACACCTTCGCGGATACGCAGCTGAACCACTGCCACGTAGTCGACGGCGTCCATCGATTCGACCTCGCCGACATCGGCACCACCGAGACGAACCTTGGCCTTCGCGGGGAGGTTAAGCGCGTTGGCGAACCGCGCGGTCAGCTGGTAGGACTGCGAGCCCATGTTAGGAGCCGGAAGCGGCAGGCTATCGAGTCCCGGTGGGGTGCAAGCCGATACGGCGAGTGCCCCGACCGCCGCCAATGCGGCGACCCTCAGCTTGGAAACCTTCAAGCGGCTCATCGCCGGCCCATGTTCTTCGCGCAAGCGGCTCATCACTGCCCCATCCTGGCCATGCCGTCGAGCATGTAGGTCAGCCCGAAATCGGGGCCGTAGTCGGCCAGCGTCCCGGTGCTGCACCCGAGCTGCCGCAGGCCCATCATGTTGCAGATCTCCTTGGAGAACTGGCTCTCGAGCAGCAGCTTGTCCAACAGCGGGTGCAGGCGGATCGATCCGTTCACCGGATCGATGACGCGGTCCACGTTGTCGAGGGTCAGGGGCAGCAGATCCAGAGTTTCCTTGAGCTCGCGCTGGTTGTCGGTCAACGCCTGCAGGGTGACATTGCCGTTTCCGACAAGACCCTTGATGACATCACGGTTCTTCTCGAGGAGTTCGGCAGTGTTCTTCAAGACCTCGTTGGCCTTGCGCCCGGTGTCGCCGGTGCCGAACCGCTCGGCGGCCAGCACATCGGCAGTGCCGTGCACGGCCGAGCCGAACTGACGAATCGCCTTGTCGTTCTCCCCCATCGCGTTCACCAGCGAGCTCACGCTCTTGATGATCGTGGTCAGCTGATCCTTGGTCTCGGCACCATCGGTGGTCATCTTCAATGCCTTCGACAACTCATCGAGGGCAGTCCTGACCTGCTCGCCGTTACCCGCGGCGGCCTGGGCTCCGATGCTGACCAAGTCGGCGGCCGGACCGCCGCCCTTCCCGTCGCCCTTCATCGCCGAAGCAAGCTTGTCGACGGTCGCCAGCACCCGGTCAAATCCGACCGGGGTGCGGGTGCGGTCGAGCGGGATGACATCGCCGTCCTTGAGCACGGGGCCCTCGGTGTACGGGGGGCTCAAGGCGACGTGCCGGTCGGTGAGGACCGAGCTGGTGAAGGCGGCGGCGATGACGTTCGCGGGGACCTTCACGTCCTTGTCGACGTTGAACTTGACCTGGACATAGGTGCCCCTGGCCTCCACCGATTCGATGGCACCTACCGGCAGGCCGAGTACCTCGACCACATTGCCCACGAAAAGACCTGAGCCTTCATCGAACTGGGCGGTGACGGTGATCTTGTCGTCTACTACGCCGGCCTTGCGCAGACCCAGGTAGCCACCTATCGCGGCGGCCACCACCAGCACCGAGACCACGCCGATCATGAAGACGCGGCGCGCGGTGGACCCCTGCTGTGTCACGTTCACGCTCATGCGCAGTCCTTGAAGTACTCGAGTAGACCCCACTGCTCCGCGCGGCTGCTGATCGCGCACATCCAGTTGTCTACGACCAGACCGTTGGTCAGGTTGATGTTCATGGAGTACGCCGAGCCGGTGGCGTTGGTCAGGTTCCGCAGCGGCACGGGCAGGATCTGCAGCAGGTTTCGCATGTAGTCGTCATGATCGCTGGCCAGCGCCGTGACCTCGCGCAGCTGCTGCAACAGCTTCTCGAAGGCAGGCCGGTCCTTGACGACAACCTTGCTCATCAGGTCGACCACCTTGGTGATAGACGCCATCAGACGCTGGAACGATGCCTTGCGGGACACGAACTCCCCCAACAGGTCCCGTCCCTGAAAGACCAGGTGTCCGAGGTTGGCCTGCTGCCGATGCAGCGTGGCGGTGACGGTGGCAGCACTCTTGAGCAACTCGCCGATCTGCGTGCGTCTGGTGGAGACGATCCCCGACAGCTCCTTCAGATTCTTCATGGCGTCGGGCAGCGCCTCGGGCAGCCCGTCGAGCTGCTTGGCCAGGATGTCGATGGACTGAGCCAGCTTGGTCGTGTCGACCTGCTCATAGGTGGCAGCGGTATCCGCGAGCAGCGCCTGCAGGTCGTACGGCACCTCGGTGTGCGACAACGCGATTCGTTTGTTCGGGATAGTGCCCGCGCCGCGGGGCCGCAACTCCACGTAGCGCGAACCGAGCAGCGTGGTGGTCTTGATCGCGGCCTGCGTGTCGGCACCCAGCTTCACCTCGTCGCGCACCCGCATGTCGACGAGCACCTTGGTGCCGTCGAGCACAACGCTTTTGACCTCGCCGACATCCACTCCGGCGACGCTGATGTAGTCGCCCTTCTTGAGCTGTGCCGCCTGCGCGAATTCGGCCTTGTATCGGGTGTATCCGAAACCGATCTGGCGGTACAACAGCATCGACGCGATGATCGCGGTAACCACGCCGACGGCGATCATGCCGATCCAGAACTTGCTGCGATCTTCTAGCCTGCGTTCACGGGGGCTCATTCGGTCCCTCGGCATTTCGGTGTGTACTTGGCGACGCCACCATTCGTGGCGTGCCGGACGATCGCGGGCACCAGATCATTCAGACCCGGGAAGAACCCGTTGAGGTTCAGCTGGCAGGCATACGAATTGCCGTAGGCGCCGTCCTGCATGGTGCGGGCCAGCCCCTTCAGAAGCAGCGGCAAATTGGAGCCCAGGAAGGCGAATTGGTCCTTGTTGGCAAGAATATGCGCGGCGGCACCCGGTTCGCGATAGACAAGCTCCTGCAGCTGCGGGTACACGTTGTCGCCGATGGTCTGGATCCGGCTCACCACATGCGTGGCCGAACCGATGGACGAGACCAGGCTCTTCCGGCGGTTGTCCAGTTCGCCGACGACGTTCTGACTCTGGACCACGAGTTGATCCAGGTTGTCGTTCTGCTTGGCGACGTTCTCCAGCACGGTGTTGAGGTTCTCGATGAGTCCCCCGAGCGACTGATCGCGTCCGGCAAAGGACTTCGTGATCTCGGTGGTCTGCGCGACGACATGGGCCAGCGCGCCCTTGTCACCGGCGAAGGCGTCGATGAGCCCATTGGACAGGTTGTCGACCTGCTTCGGGTCCAGCAGGGTGAACAGCGGCTCGAATCCGTTGAGCAGCGCACCGACGTCGAAGGACGGCTCAGTGCGCTCCACCGGAATCACGGCGCCTTCAGGCAAACGCTCCGGGCTGCCATCCAGACCCCGGGACAGCGAGAGGTACCGCTGGCCGATGATGTTCTGGTAGGTCACCGAGGCAATCGAGTTGCCGTACAGATTCTGGTTGCTCTTGACCCGAAACTTGAGCTTGGCGAGCGAGCCGTCCAGCTCGATCGAGTCGACGCGGCCCACACGCACGCCCGCGATGCGCACGTCGTCGCCGACTCGCACACCGGTGACATCGGTGAAAATCGCGCTGTAGCTCTTGGTCGAGCCCGTGGTGTCACGGAGCAGAGTGCCGTACACCAGGGTCGTCACGCCGATGGCGAACACGACAAACAGTGACAGTCCGACCACCGCGGCCCGGAAGTTTTTCATCGTCCGCCTCCCAGGGCCGAATTGGCTTGGCCGGAATCGGTGTCCGACCCCTCACGACTGACCGAGATCGTTGTCCCACGAGCCACCGGGCCCAGGAGCAGCTGCTGTGCGGCGCTCGGGTCCCCACCGAGTGCCTTGCCGAGTTGTGCACGCTCGATCGCACTTCCCACCGGTCCGACGTTTCCGCCGAACGAGGCCGGTGCCACTCCGGCAGGTGCCGGGTTGGGCGGCGGACCGAAGGGCGGCAGCACCGGGTTCGCGGCCCGGTCGACTTCCTGCGGGTTGGGACCTGAGCCGTGCAACATGATGTCTGCGGCTGTCGGCGGGAAGATGGTTCCCGCCGGCGGAGCGATATCCGGCGGCGGCTTGTAGCTACCGGGCTGCAGCACCTCGGGAATGTCGATCCACTGACGGGTCTCGGGTGCGGTGGTGCAGCTGGGTCCGGCCAGCTCTCCGTACCGCGGGCAGTCGTCGCGGACATAGGTCCAGGCCGGGCTGAACGACAGGATCAGGTTCAGGCCCAGGACCTGGCGGCCCGGATCCCATCCGTTTTCGAAGATCGCGTCCGACAGCACCCTGATACGCGATGCGATCGGTACGAACTGGCCCGAATGCTGTGCCAGGACACCGACAACCGGCGTCAGGTGCGTACCGATGCCGATCATCTGGTCGATGTGGTTGTCGATGGCAGTGGCCGCGGTTCCGGTCGTGTGCAAACCGGCCGAAAGCAGCCCGCGCACATCGGTTTGCTTCTGAGCCAGGGTGCGCAGCGGCACCAGGGCGTTCTCCAGGTTGTCCAACAGTCGCGGCGAGCTGGTGCTGAGCGCCGCCGACACCTTCTCCAGGGCCGCGATCGTCGAGGGATCGTTGGGGCTCGCGGTCACTATCGCGTTGAACTCGGTGAGGATGGACTGCAGCCGGGCACCAGCGGTCAACAGCTTGTCGCCGCGGCCCTGGGTGGCCTCGCCGAATACGCCGATCAAACCGATCGGCGCGTCGCCCCGTTGCCGTTCGGTGGCGGCAAGCACCTGGCGCAGCTTGTTGGTGGTGGTCTGGAACAGCACCGTCGGCAGCTTGGTGTCCTCGGTGATCACGGCGCCGTCACGCATGGCGGCGCCGTCACCGTTGTCGACCAGCTGCACAGAGGACACCGCGAACACATTGCTCGGCACCACGCGCGCGGTGACCGTGCTCGGAATTCCGCTGGCGTGCTCCGACTTCAGGTCGATGTGCACGATGTTCGGCTTGCCGTCTTCGGCCGGTGTCACCGACGTGACGGCGCCAACGAGCATGCCCCGGAATTTCACATCGGCACGCTCGGGCAGACCGTCGCCGACGTTCATCAGCTGCGCGTTGACCTTGACGGTGTCTTCCAGCAGGCCCTTGGACTTGGCGAGCAGCAGCCCGGTCACCAATCCCAAGATTGCCAGCACGGCGATGCCGGAGAGGAGCAGTGCACGATCGGACCAGCCGCGCCCGTTTCCAGAGAATGAACCAGCACTCACGTCAACCACCGAACCTTGCGCCGGCGTCGACGCCCCACAACGCCATGGTGAGAAGCATGTTCACGATGATCACGACGGTGATGGCCGCCCGCATCGCGTGTCCGGCGGCCACACCCACACCTTCGGGTCCGCCCGAGGCGTTGAACCCGAAGTAGCACTGGATGGTTGACGCGATCCAGACGAAGATGACGGCCTTGATCACCGAGTAGACGATGTCGGTACCGCTCAACATCATCGTGAAGTAGTGGTTGTAGGCACCGCCGATCGAGCCGCCGCTGGAGATCCCGACAAGCAGCCGGCAGGTGATGTAGCTGATGACCAGGCACAGCAGGTACAGCGGAACAACCGCGACGGTGGAGGCCATCAGACGGGTGGTCACCAGGTACGGGATGGGCCGGATCGCCAGCGCGTCCAGCGCGTCGATCTCCTCGTTGATGCGCTGAGCGCCCAGCTGCGCGGTGAACCGGCAGCCGGCCTGCATCGCAAAGGCGAGGGCGGCCATCACCGGCGCCAACTCGCGCGTCGAGACCAGCGAGGAGATGAAACCGGTGGCCGGGCCCAGGCCGATGATGTTCAGCAGGTTGTAGGCCTCGATACCGATCAGAGCGCCGATCGTGGCGCCCAGCACCGCGGCGACGCCGACCGTGCCGCCACCGGTGACCAGCGAGCCGTTACCCCAGGTGACATCGGCCAGCAGCCGGAAGAACTCCTTGGAGTAGTAGCGCAGGGCGTTCGGAATGGAAGTCATGGCCTCCACGAAGAACGCCAGCATGTGTCCGAGCCGCCGAATCGACTGGGCGACCCGATGCCCGGCGTCGATGATCGGCTGGACGCCCTTAGGGCGGTATGTAGAGATAGTCACGGTGCGTCCCTATATCCCGTGCCGGGGGAAGACCATGACGTACACCTGGCTGACGAGCACGTTGATCAGCATCAGCACCAGGATTGACTCCACGACCGCGGCATTCACCGAGTTGGCGACACCGGCCGGTCCGCCCTTGGTCGTCAGCCCCTTGTCACACGCGACGATCGCGACGATGAGACCGTAGAGAATCGCCTTGAGCAAGGCCAAGATCAGATCGTCCACCCGAGTGAACGAGGCAAAGGTCGCGACGAAGCTTCCCGGTGCGCCGTGCTGGAAGTAGACGTTGAACAAGTAACTCGCCAGGAAGCCGACAAAACAGGTTGTACCCGTGAGGCCGACACCGACCAGGACAGCGGCGGCGACGCGCGGGACGACGAGCCGCCGGATCACCGACACACCCATCACTTCCATGGCGTCTATCTCTTCGCGCATGGTTCGTGACCCCAGGTCCGCGGTGATCGCCGAACCCACCGCGGAGGCCATCAGCACCGCAGCAACCAGCGAGGCACCCTGACGCACGATCGCGACACCACTGGCAGCACCTGCCAACGAGGATGCGCCGACCTGACCCGCCAGCAGAGCGAACTGGATGGACAAGGTGACACCAATCGGAATGGCCACCAGGAGCGTCGGGACCACGGCACTACCCGCCATGAACGCGCCCTGGTGGATGAATTCCTTCCACGGGAACGCACGGTGGACGAGGTCCGAGAACATGTACTGCATCGCCCGTACACCGAGGACGATCTGACTGCCTGCGGTTTCTACCGCCTGCACCGGATGCTTGCGGACGTACTCCTTGAGAGCACCGGATACGGCGTCGCGGGAGGGCGTCGCGGGACGGCCTGTACTGGCCGTGTCGAACGTAGTCATCGCGCGCTCACGATCGAATGCACCGAATACCCCAGGGCAACACGTCCGTGTGCTGGCTGACCCACGTGATGCCCTCTCATCCAAACCTCTCGGGCCCACCATCTTCGCTGGTCACAGAGAAAGCAGGGCCCGAACTGAGCAGTAACATAACACCTGACTGACGTGATCTACACATCGTCGTAGATCACGGTGAGATTTTCGACACTCTGCAATATGCGGTGTCCAACTTCTTGACAATCGACGACAAATCGACGGGTCGCGATTTCATTGGGCGAGAATGGGTATCACGCCCACAACCTCGTTGACCTTCGCCTCTTCCGCAGACCGGCCGAAACAGCCTGTGGCCCCAATTCTCTAACGCGGTCTTCCGATTGGCTACGCGATGTAGCGCGAAATCGATTCGGCCACACAAGCTGGCTTGTCGGCACCCTCGATCTCGACGGTTGTCAAGACCGTCACGTCCACGGCGCCGGGCTTCTGCTCGACATTGGTCACCTCGGCATGGGCCCGCAGCCTCGACCCCACCCGAACCGGGTTCAGGAACCGAATCTTGTTGTACCCATAGTTGATCCCCATCGCGATGTTGTCGACGCGGATCAGCTGGAACTGAAACTGCGGAAGCAACGACAAGGTGAGCAACCCGTGCGCGATGGTGCCACCGAACGGGCCATCGGCGGCCCGCTCGGTATCGACGTGTATCCACTGGTGATCACCGGTGGCGTCGGCGAAGGTGTTGACGCGCTCCTGATCGACCAAGAGCCAATCGGTAATTCCGAGGTCACCAACGGCGACCTGGTCAATTCCGTTGAATACCTTGGTACTCACGGTACGAGCACCATCTTTCCGTACACCTTGCCATCGGCGAAGTCCTGGAGTGCCTGGCGGCCTTCCGATAGCGGAATCCGCGCGCTCACCGGCGGTCGCATACCCTCGGCCACCAGCTTCTCCAACCCTGCCTGCGTCTCATACAGATAGTCCGTATGCGTGCGCAGAAATTCGCCCCAGGCCACACCGATCAGCGACGCGTTGCGCAGCAGCAGGCGATTCACCTTGATCGTCGGTATCGCACCGGCCGCAAATCCGACCACGAGCAGCCGTCCCTCTGAGGCCAGTGTGCGCACCGCGTCGTCGAAGGCGGGCCCACCGATGGGATCCACCACCATGTCGACACCGA
>MAFD01000046.1:0-34665 GCA_002013775.1 Mycobacterium sp. D16R18 | reverse complement strand
CCCCTGGGGGCGGGGCCCCCCCGCCGATATCGGCGGTTACTACCAACCGGATTCCGAGAAGACCACCGCGGTGATGCGGCCGAGTCAGACCTTCAACGCCGCCCTGGCATCCGTCGAGGTGTAGCTCTAGGCGTCGAGTGTGAAACCTGGGCGGTGAATCAGCCGAAACTCCGCCACAGGTTCACACTCGGCTACACGCCTAGCCGACGTCGGAGGCCGCGGCGCGCTTGGCGGCGACCAGCGGGTCGATCAGGTCGGTGATCACCTCGGTGACCTGACCGGGCGCCTCGAGCATGGGCACGTGGCCCATGCCCGCCAGGGTGATACGTCGTGCATCGGCGGGCAGGCCCTGGCTGATGAGCTTCCCGAAACGACCCGGGGGCACGATCTCGTCCTTCTCGCACAGCACCAGCTGTGCCGGTACCGAGATGGTGTTCAGGTTCTGCAGGCCCGGCGCCGGCAGAATCGACGACAGCGACGGTAAGTAGGCCGGGCAGTGCGTGATGTCCTCGAAAATGCTGTGGAAGTCCGGCAGGCTCAGCGCCTCTGTCTCGCCGCACAGGGCGCGGGCGGTGGCGAACTTGACGAACGGCAGGCCCGCCGCGCGGCGGCCCAACAGCCGGGAGAACGCCAGCCACGGGAGCATGGCCGCGAACTTCACCACGATCTCCGCTTTCAGCGGCGAGTACTTGGTCCAGCCGCCCGCAGGCGCGATGGCGGTGACACTGCGAGCCCGGCCGCGTAGCGCAAGACCCAGCGCGATCCAGCCACCCAGCGAGTTGCCCACCAGATGGGCGGTCTCCCAGCCCTTCTCATCCATGATCTTTTCGACCTGGTCCAGGTAGGTATCGACCGAGCGCTGCGACAACGGAGGCAGCGAGGGCATCGGTCCGCCGCCGTTGTGTCCGGGGTAGGTCGGTGCGAACACTTCATATCCGGCATCGGCGAGCTGCTCGGCCACGGTCTCCCACACCGACTGCGACAGCATGAACGGGTGCAGCAGCAGGACAGGCTCGCCCTCGCCCATCTCGATGGGCGCCCGCTTGCTCGACGACTTCGACAAAACGGCTTCCAGCATGGGGTCCTCCTAGTGCGCCAACGTCTGCGTTGACATTACTGTCTGTTGCGTCAACTTACCGTGCCTCGTGGTGCCCATCACTGTTGGCTGTTCTTCGCCTCGGCGGCTCATCACTGTCACACCGCTCGACTATCGTCGGCGACCGATGAGCACCAAGAAGATCACCGTCACCACCATCAACGTCAACGGCATTCGTGCCGCCGTCAAGGAGCGGTCCGCCGAGAACCGAGGGCTGCTGCCCTGGCTGGAGCAGACGACCGCCGACATCGTGTGTCTGCAGGAGGTGCGCGCGGAGGACGAGCAACTCCATGAGGCGCTGGCCCCGGCGCTAGCCGCGGGGTGGCACGTGGTGAATGCCTCATCGAGCGTGAAGGGGCGCAACGGTGTGGGCATCCTCAGCCGAGTCCCGGCCGTCTCCACGAAGGCGACTCTGGATGCCGACGGCGGTGAGTTCGATGAGTCCGGCCGATACCTGGAGGCCCAGATCGGCGATCTCACGGTGGCAAGCATCTACCTGCCCACCGGAGAAGCGGGTACCGAGCGCCAGGAGGAGAAAGAGCGCTTCATGGCGGCGGTGGGTACCAGAATGGCGAAGTTGGCCGCACAAGACCGCGATGCGGTGATCTGCGGTGATTGGAACATTGGGCACACCGAGCGAGACATCAAGGCGTGGAAGGCAAACCAGAAGAAGGCGGGCTTCCTGCCGCAGGAGCGGGCCTGGGTTGCCGCGTTGCTGGAGGCCGGATGGGTCGACAGTTTCCGGCTGCTGCATCCCGATGTCGACGGCCCGTACAGCTGGTGGTCGTGGCGGGGCAAGGCCTTCGACAATGATGCGGGCTGGCGCATCGACTATCACCTCGCCACTGCCGGTCTGGGCCGACGCGCGCACTCGGCACGGGTCGAGCGCGCGGACGCCTACGCGCTGCGCTGGTCCGACCACGCACCGGTGACGGTCGAGTACCGCTGAGCGTCGCGCACCGCGAGCGGCTGCCGGAATCGCGTTGACCGGTCATGCCAGGATGGAGGCACTATGACTGCCGAAACCGCCATCCGGGGACGCCTGTTCTCCGGGATCCAACCCACCGCTGATTCCCTGCACCTCGGAAATGTGTTGGGCGCGGTGCAGCAGTGGGTGCGGTTGCAGCACGAGTACGAGGCACTCTTCTGCGTCGTGGACCTGCACGCCATCACGGTGGCGCAGGATCCCGAAGAACTGCGACGACGTACCCGCGGGGTGGTCGCTCAGTATGTAGCGCTCGGCGTCGACCCCGCGAAAAGTGCCATCTTCGTGCAGAGTCATGTCCCGGCGCACACCGAATTAGCTTGGGTGCTGGGATGTTTGACGGGTTACGGCGAGGCGTCGCGGATGACGCAGTTCAAGGACAAGTCCGCCAAGCAGGGCAATGAGGCCACCACGGTCGGCCTGTTCACCTATCCGGTGTTGATGGCCGCCGACATCCTGCTGTACCAGACGAATGTGGTGCCGGTGGGTGATGATCAGCGTCAGCACCTAGAACTGACTCGTGATGTGGCGCAGCGATTCAACGGTCGCTACGGCGAGACGTTCGTGCTGCCGGAGACATTCGTGCCGAAGAATGCGGCGCGGATCTACGACCTGCAGGACCCGACGGTGAAGATGAGCAAGTCGGCCTCGACGCCCGCCGGGTTGATCAACCTGCTCGACGATCCGGCGGTCTCGGCCAAGAAGATCAAGTCGGCGCAGACCGACAGCGATCGGGAGATTCGTTTCGACAGGGAGGCCAAGCCGGGTGTCTCGAACCTGCTGAGCATCCAGTCCGCTCTCACCGGTGTCGATATCGACACGCTCGTCGGCGGGTACGCCGGGCGCGGTTACGGCGATCTGAAAAAGGACACGGCCGAGGCGCTCGTCGAGTTCGTCACGCCGGTGCGTGACCGCACGAATGAGCTGCTCACCGATGCCGCGGCGCTCGACGACATCCTGGCGGCAGGCGCGGCGCGCGCCCGGGAGCTGGCAGAGAAGACGCTCACCGAGGTCTATGACCGGATAGGGTTTGTCCGGCCCGCGAGGTAGCGAACAGCAGAGGCGGTGAGTGGTGGCCGAAGACGATAAGCCCGGGATTCTCGACCGCTATCGTGCCCGGTTTCCCTGGTTTGACCACATCATGCGCATGCAGGAGCGCTACCAGAAGGTAAACGGCAACTTCTACGCCGCGGGAATCACGTATTTCACGGTTTTTGCGCTGTTCCCCCTCATGATGGTCGGGTTCGCGGTCATGGGCTTCGTGTTGTCCAGGCGGCCGGACACGATTGCGGAGCTACGTGGCCGCATCAGCGGGGCGATCTCCGGCGAGGTGGGCAATCAGCTAATCAATCTGATGGATACGGCCATCGCCTCGCGTACCAGCCTGGGTATCGCGGGTCTTGCGACCGCGGCGTGGGCCGGGCTCGGGTGGATGGCCAATGTGCGCGCGGCGCTCAGCGCCATGTGGGAGCAGCCCAACGATTCCGACGGATTCGTGCGGGGCAAGCTGTCGGACCTGGTGGCGTTGGGCTCGACGTTCGTGGCGTTGGCTCTCACCATCGCGGTCACCGTCATAGGTAACGAGAAAACCATCCTGCGAATACTCGGCTGGGTGGGGCTGCATGACGTCTCCATACCGGCGGTCCTGCTCAAAGTCGTCACGATCGCGATAGCGACCGTGCTGTCGTGGGCGTTGTTCACCTGGATGATCGCGCGGCTGCCGAGGGAGCGGCTGCCGTTCTCGAGCGCGGCGCGGGCGGGGCTCGTCGCGGCGATCGGTTTCGAGCTGTTCAAACAGGTCGCGTCGATCTACCTGAGCGTGATCATGCATGGCCCGGCGGGCTCCACGTTTGGTCCGGTGCTCGGCATCATGGTGTTCGCCTACATCACGGCTCGCCTGCTCTTGTATGCCACCGCGTGGGCGGCCACGTCCGATGCGAACCAGTCATTTGTGTATGTGCCGCCGCCCGAGCCCGTGGTCATCACCACGCGGGTCGAGACCGTCGAGCGGCCCTCGAAGCTGGGGGTGCTCGCCGCCTTCGGGGCCGGAGCTGTTGGTGCGCTGGGTATTTCGTGGCTAGGCCGCGGCGGCGACTAAGGCCGTCAACCAAGGCCGGTGAATAAGGCCTTTAGGCCTGGCGGCGATTGAGTGACCTCGCCGCGAGGATGAGTCCGAAGACGATCATCGCGCCGATGATCGTCACGCCCACCCGGACGGGGACGCTGTTCACCGCGTCGGCGGTGAGGCCGGCCGCTTGGGGAGTGGCCGCGTTATCGGCGTGCGGTTTGGTCAGCAGTGATGGGTCGGGGTCGACGAGCTTGCCGATCGAGGCGTCGCGCGGGGTCGAGAACCCGTAGTCGAGCAGATGGGCTGCCTGCTCCCACGGTGCAATCGGAAGACGCGTACCGCGCAGCATGGTGACGACCAACCGGCGGCCGTCGCGTTCGGCGGCGCCGACGAAGGTCTGTTGCGCGTCGTCGGTGTATCCGGTCTTTCCGCCGAGCGCACCGGGGTAGTTGTAGAGCAGCCTGTTGTCGTTGGTCATCTCGTAGGGCGGATGGTCGTCGTGTTCACCGGGTTTGGCGGGGTGGCCCGGGAACGTCGCCTTCGGTGTCGACACCAGATCAGCGAAGGTGGGGTCGGCGAATGCGTACTTGTAGAACAGCCCAAGGTCGTAGGCCGAGGTGCTCATACCGGGGCCGTCAAGACCTGAGGGGGTGGCCACCCGGGTATCTCGTGCGCCGAGTTTCTGCGCCATGTCGTTGAGCTTGGTGACGGTCTCATTCATCCCGCCGAGCTGGACGGCCAGCGCGTGTGCGGCGTCGTTGCCCGAGTTCATGAGCAGACCGGTGAGCAGTTGCCGGACGGTGTAGGTGCCGCCGACGTCGACGCCCACCCTGGTGCCCTCGCTGTTTGCGTCGTCCTGGGTTCCCACTACCGCCTGGTTGAGGTTCAGGTTGTTGATGGCATCCATCGCGACCAGCACCTTGATGACACTGGCGGGTCGGTGCCGGGCGTGGGGGTCCTTGGCGGCCACCACATTTCCGGTGTTCAGGTCGGCGATAAGCCAGGATTCCGCAGAAACATCGTTGGGGACGGGGCCGGCTCCGTCCGGGGTGATCACATCGCAGCTCCCGAGCATCTCGCCGCCGATGGGCTTGGCGGGTACCGGGAGGGGTGCGGGCGGATCTCCACCGGCCTTGGGTACCTCGGAGGTGTCAACCGCCGGAGGCGTGACGACCTTGTAGGGGCACCCGCTGGTATCCGGCGGAGTGAATCCGGGTTCGGCGGCGGCAAGCGGCGTGCTCAAGGGGAAGGTGGCCACGATCAGCCCGGCGGCGGTGGCCGCGGCGAGGCGCGTCGCGGCGGTCCGCAGCGACAGGCGGCGATCGGGCGCAGGAATCCAGGTGGTCATCGCCTTGCCACAGTAAGTGAACACCACCCTGAACTGGGGGATGTTACGCCTGTGTCGGATGTGACTTATCGGCCGACTACGTGGTCGGTGCGATATCGGCCAGGCTGAGGTGACCGACGGCAGATGATCCGATGCAGCCCAACCAGAGCCGGCCGCCGGATTCGACGACACCGGTGATGGTGCGCAGATCCCGTGACTTGCCGCTGATGTTGGCCACCACGTCGCCCGTGTCCGGGTTCACCGCGATGACCCACGGATCGGTGTCTGTGCCCGGAAGCAGTGCGTCGGGCAGCTGCCACGCGACTTTGCGAATTACGGGAGCGCGGGGGAGCAGCCATTCGGCCAGTGCGTTGCGCGGGCTGGCCAGCGTGACCCAGATGCGACCGTCCGCGCCGGTGCTGATGTTGTCGGGCATGCCCGGGATCTCTTCGAGGATGGGCGTCAGCGCACCGGCGTCCGCACCGGTCAGCGAGTACCTGCTCACCCGGCGGCCGACGGTCTCGGCGACGATCAAGGCTGACTCGTCGGCGGTGAGCGTGACCCCATTGGTGAAGGCCAGCCCGGTGGCGATGGTCGTCACGGTGCCATCGGGATCGCGGCGGAATACCCGTCCGGTGGGGCGACCCTCCAGGATGGCCGCCATGAACTGTTCGAACGGGAAACGTGCCGTCGATTCGCTGAAATAGATTGTCCCATCGGATGCTTCGGTGACATTCGAGCAGAAGATCAGCGGCGGTCCATCGACCTTGGTGACCAGTGGCTCGATCTCTCCGGATGTCGGATCGAGTGCCAGCAGCTTGTCGCGGCTGCAGATCAACACACGTCCATCGCGTGCGATATGTAGGCCCAGGGGTGGGTGCTCGGTGGTTGCGATATGCGTGATCTCGGCACCGTCGGGCGAGATGCGGAGAATCTTTCCATCCACCACACCCGCCCAGATGTTTCCCGCGGCATCGGCCACGACATCCTCGGGACCGTGACCGGGAAGCGGTACCACCGTCAGCGAGGGCAGGGGCTGTGGATTCAGGGATAGCGCCCGCACTCCGGGCGGCTGCCAGCGGACGGGATCGATCGACGGCTTGGCCATGGGCTCACCCTATTGCAGGCCTAGGCTGAAGCGGTGGCAGTTCCGGTTCGTGATCGCACCGACGAATTCGAGGCGCTGCGCCCGCGACTGCAGGCGGTGGCTTATCGGCTCACCGGCAGTGTTGCCGACGCCGAGGACATCGTCCAGGATGCCTGGTTGCGTCTGCACTCTGCGACCGTCGTGATCGACGACTTACCGGCGTGGCTGACCACCGTGGTCTCCCGGCTCGGGTTGGACCGGTTGCGATCTGCCGTCTATCGCAGGGAAACCTATGTGGGGGAGTGGCTTCCGGAGCCGGTGGTCACCGACCTGGACGGCAATGACCCACTGGCCGTGCTGGTGGCCAGTGAGGACGCGCGCTTTGCGGCCATGGTGGTGCTGGACCGCCTGGCGCCCGATCAGCGCGTTGCGTTTGTCTTGCACGATGGATTCTCGGTGCCGTTCAAGCAGATTGCCGAGATTCTCGGCATCAGCGACGCGGCCGCGCGTCAACTCGCCACGCGTGCGCGTCGGGCCGTGACGGCGGCCCCGGAACCGGTGTCCGATGCCGAGCACAACGAGGTGGTGGGCAAGCTGCTCGAGGCCCTGATGTCGGGCAGCGTGGAAGCCGTTGTCCGACTGCTGCATCCGGACGTGACGATGACGGGGGATTCCAACGGCAAGGCGCCGACTGCGGTCCGGGTCATCCATGGCCCCGACAAGGTGGCTCGTTTCCTGCTCGGGCTGCTGGACCGTTACGGCCCGCAGATGATGCAGGCCATCAATCCGGCGTTGGTGAATGGGCAGTTCGGTATGTATCTGACCGAGACTCCAGCAGACGAGGCCACCGACTCCGCCTATTGGCCGGTGCTGCCTCGTGTCAGTGGCTACACGGTGCGGGACGGCAAGGTGCTGGCTGTCTGGGATGTCAGCAATCCCGACAAATTCACCGGCACGCCGCTGCGAACCGGCTAGGCGTCCAGGGAATCTTCGGGAGTCGCCCACGGAACCCGGCAGGCATCGCCGGAACTGAAGCCCTGCTCGGTGATTCCGAGCGCCGCGTAGGTGCGAGCGCGCATGTTCTCGACGCCGATCTGATAGGTCAGCTCGATCACTCCCGCGTCACCGAACCGCCGTCGCAAGTCCTCGACCTGCTCGTCGGTGACGTCGTGCGGATTGCCGGTCATCGCGTCGGCGTACGCGATGGCGGCACGCTCGTCGTCGGTGAATAGAGGAGAAGTCGCATAGCCCTCGATGGCCTTGAGGCGCTCGACATCCAGGCCGTCGAGCCGCTGCAGCATGGAGCCGAAATCGACGCACCAGGAGCAGCCCACCGTGCGGGCGGTCCAGAAGACCGCGAGTTCACGAACGCTCACCGGCAACACGTGCGATGCGTTGCTCAGCATCTGCTCATGCATCGCGGCCGCGACCATCAGCTTGCGGTGGTGGGCGAGGACGGTGAACGGCTCGGGCACTTGGCCGTACCGCCGCGCGGCAACCCGGTACATGATGCGGGTGAGCAGTGAGGCGTGCCGCGGGGCAACGGGCTCGATACGTGTTGTTGTGCGTGGTGTTTCAGTCATACCCGTATGACGAGACAGCCCGCAGATGTGTGACAGGCGCCGTGCGGACAGATCGATCGGCTAGCGCGCGAACATCAGTGCGCGCTTGACCTCCTGGATCGCCTTGGTGACCTCGATACCGCGCGGGCAGGCGTCCGTGCAGTTGAACGTGGTGCGGCAGCGCCACACTCCGTCGACGTCATTGAGGATGTCCAGACGTTCTGCGGCAGCCTCGTCGCGGCTGTCGAAGATGAACCGGTGCGCGTTGACGATCGCAGCGGGACCGAAGTAGCTTCCGTCACTCCAGAACACCGGGCAGCTGGTGGTGCAGCAGGCGCACAGGATGCACTTGGTGGTGTCATCGAAGCGCGCGCGGTCGGTCTGGCTCTGGATGTACTCGCGCGTCGGCTGGTTGCCGCTGGTGATCATGTATGGCTTCACGGCGCGGAACGCATCGAAGAAGGGCTCCATGTTGACCACGAGGTCCTTCTCCACGGGAAGACCGCGGATCGGTTCGATGGTGATGGTGAGCATCTTCTTGGGCTTCTTGGGCAGCAGATCGCGCATCAGGACCTTGCAGGCCAGCCGGTTGACGCCGTTGATCCGCATGGCATCCGAGCCGCACACACCGTGCGCGCAGGAGCGGCGGAAGGTCAGCGTGCCGTCCAGGTAGCCCTTCACGTACAACAGCAGGTTCAGCAGCCGGTCCGTCGGTAGGCACGGCACGCGGAAGCTCTGCCACCCGGCGGCGTCCGGATCCTCGGGGTTGAAGCGCTGAATCTTGAGCTCCACCATGACCGCGCCCTCGGGGACCGGCGGCAGCGGCGGGTCGCCGGCTTCGGCTTTCTCGATAACCGCAGTCATCTCAGTACTTCCGTTCCATCGGCTCGTACCGGGTCTGGACGACGGGCTTGTAATCCAGCCGGATATCGGACAGCAGCTCGGCACCCTGCTTGTACGCCATGGTGTGTCGCATGTAGTTGGTGTCGTCGCGGTTCGGGTAGTCCTCGCGGGCGTGGCCGCCGCGGGATTCCTTGCGGTTGAGCGCCCCGACCACGGTCACCTCGGCGAGTTCGAGCAGGAAGCCCAGCTCGATGGCCTCGAGCAGATCGCTGTTGTAGCGCTTGCCCTTGTCGTGCACCGTGATTCGGCTGTACCGCTCCTTGAGGCGGTGGATGTCCTGCAGCGCCTGCTTGAGCGTTTCCTCGGTGCGGAACACCGCGGCGTTGTTGTCCATCGACTGCTGCAGCTCGGTGCGGATATCGGCCACCCGCTCGTCGCCGTGCTCGGACAGGACGTCCGCCACCCACTCGGTGACCATCGTGGCCGGGCTCTCCGGCAGTTCGACGAAGTCGTGGGCTTCGGCGTACTCGGCCGCGGCGATACCCGCCCGGCGACCGAACACGTTGATGTCCAACAGTGAGTTGGTGCCCAGCCGGTTGGCGCCGTGCACCGATACGCAGGCGCACTCGCCGGCTGCGTACAGACCGGGGACAACGTTGTCGTTGTCGCGCAACACCTGTCCCTTGATGTTGGTTGGGATGCCGCCCATCACGTAGTGACAGGTGGGATACACCGGAACCAGTTCGGTGACCGGGTCGACGCCCAGGTAGGTACGGGCGAATTCGGTGATGTCCGGAAGTTTCGCTTCCAGTACGTCGGCACCGAGGTGACGCACGTCGATGTAGACGTAGTCCTTGTTCGGTCCGGCGCCGCGTCCTTCGAGCACCTCGAGAACCATTGACCGCGCGACGATGTCGCGAGGTGCCAGGTCGACGATGGTGGGGGCGTAGCGCTCCATGAATCGTTCACCGTCGGCGTTGAGCAGACGACCGCCCTCACCGCGCACGGCCTCGGAGATCAGAATGCCCAGACCGGCAAGGCCCGTCGGATGGAACTGATGGAACTCCATGTCCTCCAACGGAAGTCCCTTGCGGAACACGATGCCCAGGCCGTCGCCGGTCAGGGTGTGCGCGTTGGAGGTGGTCTTGTACATGCGGCCCGAACCGCCGGTGGCGAAAACGATTGCCTTGGCGTGGAACACGTGGATGTCGCCGGTCGCGAGCTCGTAGGCGACGATGCCGGTGGCCACCGGGCCGTTGGGCGTCTCGGTGAGCACGACATCCAGCGCGTAGAACTCGTTGAAGAACTCGACATCGTGTTTGACGCAGTTTTGATACAGCGTCTGCAGGATCATGTGCCCGGTACGGTCCGCGGCGTAGCAGGCCCGGCGCACCGGCGCCTTGCCGTGGTCGCGAGTGTGACCACCGAAGCGGCGCTGGTCGATTCGACCCTGGGGCGTCCGGTTGAACGGCATACCCATCTTCTCGAGGTCGAGGACGGCGTCGATGGCCTCCTTGCACATGATCTCCACGGCGTCCTGGTCGGCGAGATAGTCGCCGCCCTTGACGGTGTCGAAGGTGTGCCACTCCCAGTTGTCTTCCTCGACATTGGCCAGCGCGGCGCACATACCGCCCTGGGCCGCGCCGGTGTGACTACGTGTCGGGTACAGCTTGGTCAATACCGCCGTACGAACGCGAGGCCCGGCCTCCACGGCGGCACGCATACCTGCACCGCCCGCGCCGACAATGACGACGTCGTACCGATGTTCCTGAATGATGGGGGAACCCATAGTGAAATAGCCCCTAACCGATGTTCGGGTTGAAGGTCAGCAGGACGTACGTGCCGAGCACAACCGTGAAGATGATCGACAGCGCCAGCAGGCAATTGAGCCAGAATCGGGTCGAATCCTTGCGGGTGTAGTCGGCGATGATCGTGCGCATGCCGTTGCCGCCGTGCAACTGCGCGAGCCACAGCATCGTCAGGTCCCAGGTCTGCCAGAACGGGCTCGCCCAGCGCTGCGCCACGAAGTTGAAGTCCAGGCGGTACACGCCGTTGTCCCACATCAGCATGATGAACAGGTGGCCGAGTGCCAGGAAGATCAGGACGACACCCGACAGACGCATGAAGATCCACGCGTACTTCTCGAAGTTGGGCATGCCCGACCCGCGCCGGGGTGCGCGTGGATTGTCCAGCGCGGCAGGGCGGTCGTAGTTGCGCTCCATCACGGGGGCGGGGCGACCGCTGGCCCGAGTGCTCGCATGGGAGCCGGTCTGAGGTGTCGTCACAGGAATCGCTCCGCCATGTGCATGAGAATCCGGGTTACTGCGGGAACCATCACTACAAACCAGGTGGCGCCGATGATCCACAGCATGAGCCGCTGATAACGCGGGCCCTTTGACCAGAAATCGACGAGGATGACTCGGACGCCATTGAGTGCGTGGTACAGAACCGCCGCTACCAGGCCGAGTTCCATCAGCCCGACGATCGGGGTCTTGTAGGTCTCGATCACCGAGTTGTATACCTCGGGGCTCACCCGTACGAGGGCAGTATCCAGGACGTGAACAAAGAGGAAGAAGAAAATTGTGGCACCGGTAATGCGATGCAGGACCCAGGACCACATTCCTGGATCACCCCGGTATAGCGATCGCTTGAGGCGATTACCTTCGCGGCCAGATGTGGCCGTATCGGGCGTCGCAGTCGTCACGTGGGCCTCCAACACCAATGGTGGACTGGGGCCAAATGGCGCGGTCAATGGGGGCGTCCATGACGCGCAACCGATGGCCCAACGGTGGTCGGCGAACCGTCTCCCGAACTCTAAACCCATTCCGAGGTGGCGCCGAAATCGCGTGAGCACAGAAAAGCGCCGAAATGCACCGTACTCCAAAGTAAGTTAGGTAAACCTTGCACGAGCAAATGATGAGCCGACGCGACTTTCATAGGGCCGAGAGGGAGGGTTCCTGATCATGCTGATCGACTGGAAAGAGTTGCGGGACAAGGCATATGCGGTAACCAAGCATTCATATGCGCCGTATTCGAAGTATCCGGTGGGGGCCGCCGCGCTCGTTGACGATGGTCGGGTGATCGTCGGCTGCAATGTGGAGAATGTCTCATATGGCCTGGGTCTCTGTGCGGAGTGTTCTGTGGTCTGCGCCCTGTTCTCCACCGGAGGAGGACGGTTACGTGCGCTGTCCTGTGTCGACTCGCGCGGTGAGCCGCTGATGCCCTGCGGCCGGTGCCGTCAGCTGCTTCTCGAACATGGCGGCCCCGACCTGTTGATCGACCACGCGGATGCGCCGCGACGACTTGCGGAGCTACTCCCGGAGGCCTTCGGCCCCGATGACCTGGATCGGGGACGAATCTGATGAGCACGTCGGGACCGGGCGAGTACGCGTTCGATATGCCGTCGATCATCGCCGCCAAGCGTGACGGCGGGGAACTGAGTTCGGGAGCCATCGACTGGCTGATCGGCGAGTACACCCGCGGTGGTATCGGCGAAGAGCAGGTCGCGGCGCTGCTCATGGCGATCTATCTGCGCGGTATGGACACCGCTGAGACGACGGCGTGGACCGCGGCGATATTGGCCTCCGGTGAGCGGCTGGATCTGTCGGGCCTGTCCCGGCCGACCGTCGACAAGCATTCCACCGGAGGAGTGGGGGACAAGATCAGTCTGCCGCTGGTTGCGGTCGTGGCAGCCTGCGGCGCGGCCGTCCCCCAACTGTCCGGACGCGGTCTCGGGCACACCGGCGGCACCCTGGACAAGCTCGAGTCCATCGCGGGCATCCGTGTCGACCTCACCAACGAGGAGATACGTCACCAACTTTCCGATGTCGGGGCGGTGATCTGCGCTGCCGGGGCATCCTTGGCGCCCGCCGACCGGAAGCTGTACGCGCTGCGCGATATCACCGGCACCGTGGAATCGATACCGCTTATTGCCGGGTCGATCATGAGCAAGAAGCTGGCCGAGGGAACCGCGGCGCTGGTTCTGGATGTCAAGGTGGGTGCCGGTGCGTTCATGAAGTCCGAGCGGCAAGCGCGTGAATTGGCTTCGGCGATGGTTGATCTGGGCACCGCACACGGGGTCGCGACCAGCGCTCTGCTTACGGCGATGGATACGCCGCTCGGGCTCACGGCCGGAAACGCCGTCGAGGTGCAGGAATCACTCGACGTGCTGGCCGGGGGAGGACCCGACGACGTTGTCGCACTCACCGTGGCTCTGGCCCGCGAGATGCTCGCCGCGGCCGGTATCGACGGCAAGGACCCGGCCGCGACATTGACCGACGGCACCGCGATGGACGTGTTCCGGGCGATGATTCGGGCACAAGGCGGTGATCTCTCGGTGCCGCTGCCGGTCGGGCAGTGCCAGGAGACCGTGCTCGCTTCGTCCAGCGGGGTCATGCACCATATCGACGCGATGCCGGTCGGGCTTGCCGCATGGCGGCTCGGAGCCGGACGCAGCCGTCCGGGGGAGACCGTGCAGTACGGCGCCGGGGTGCGCATTCACCGGCGCCCGGGCGAGGCGGTTGTCGCAGGAGAACCGCTGTTCACGCTGTACACCGACACCCCCGAACGTCTGCCGGCCGCACTCGATGCCCTGGACGGTGGATGGGGTATCGGTGCGGCGCCCGCCGCTACCGCACTCATCATCGATAGACTTACGGTGTGACGGCCGAACTTGATTTGGTGTCAATCACCCAGGCTCCCAAGGCGCTTCTGCATGATCATCTGGACGGTGGGCTGCGGCCCGGCACCGTCCTCGATCTGGCCAGGGAATCCGGGTACGAGAACCTGCCGGCCGAGGACGAGAGTGCCTTGGCCTCGTGGTTCCGTACCGCCGCTGACAGTGGCTCCCTGGAGCAGTACCTGGAGACCTTCGCGCACACCGTGGGTGTGATGCAGACGGCGGCGTCGCTGCACCGCGTCGCCGCAGAGTGCGTCGAGGACCTCGCGGCCGATGGCGTGGTGTACGCGGAAGTGCGTTTCGCGCCGGAACTTCACATCGACGCGGGGCTGACTCTCGATGACGTGATGGACGCCGTGCTGGCCGGATTCGAAGACGGGGAGCGGCAGGCGAGCGCGGCCGGTAAGCGCATCAAGGTGCGCACCCTGGTCACCGCGATGCGGCATGCCGCACGGTCTCGGGAAATCGCCGAGCTGGCGGTGAAGTTCCGTGACCGGGGTGCCGTGGGTTTCGATATCGCCGGGGCCGAGGCCGGTTATCCGCCGAGTCGCCACCTGGACGCTTTCGAATACATGCGGAATGCCAACTCCCGATTCACCATCCATGCCGGTGAGGGATTCGGATTGCCCTCGATCCACGAGGCGATCGCCTTCTGCGGCGCCGATCGGCTGGGTCATGGGGTGCGCATCGTCGACGATATCGACATCGATCCCGACGGCACGGCCCACCTCGGCCGACTGTCCTCGCTGTTGCGCGACAAGCGGGTGCCCTTGGAGCTGTGCCCGAGCTCGAATGTGCAGACGGGAGCGGTCGACAGCATCGCCGATCACCCCTTCGATCTGCTGGCGCGGCTGCGATTCCGGGTGACCGTGAACACCGACAACCGGCTGATGAGCGACACCTCGATGAGCCGCGAGATGCTGCGACTCGTCGAGACGTTCGGATACGGCTGGAGTGACCTTCAGCGATTCACCATCAACGCGATGAAATCAGCCTTCATCCCGTTCGACGAACGGTTGGCGATCATCGATGACGTGATCAAACCCGGGTACGCGGTCCTGATCGGTTAGCCCGTTGCGGTGACTGGCTAGGCGTGCGTCATTCGCGGCGCAGCCGCGCTTCCATCGCACGCTCCAGCGTCCGCCAGCTTTCGGCCGCGTCCGCGAATGCGCCCTTGGGCTCGTCGTGCTTATCCGGTTCGAGCAGATGCCCAACCAGCTTGCCCAGGGGGGTGTCGCTGTCCAGCTCCGCGTCGACGCTGTCATCCTCGGAGTACTCGGCGACATCGGTCAGCAGCTCCACCGCCAGCTCGAGCTGATCCCGGTCCACCTCGTCGATGCCGTCTTCCAGGTCATCGGCGAGCCCGGTGAACACGTAGATGTTGTCGTCGGTGATGTCGATCCGCAGCGAGCCATCGGTGGCAGCGGTGCGAATGTCGTCGTAGGTGCTCAGGTCGGCCAGATCATGATCGTGCTCGTCGGCGAGGTATCGGGCCAATGCCCGCTCGGAACCGAACACGCTGATTCTTCCGTTGCGTCCCAAGAAGATCGGTTCGTCATTGAGGTAGCAGCGCAGCGTGTAGAACGTTCCCGAGTTGGTGATCATCTGGATCGGGTCGATGCCGACTGCCAGCCAGAAGTCCTCGTCACCGCCGAGAACCGGTTCGTCGTCCGCGGCGTCCTCGTCTTCATCTTCGTCTTCGTCGGCGGACTCGTCCTCGGCCTCGTCAGTATCCTCAGCATCGTCTTCGGGGCTCTCGGTGTCCGAATCGGATTCCTCGTCGAGCAGATCCAGCTCGTCGTCATCCTCGAGGTCGTCCTCGTTGTCGACGGCATTCTCCGCGGCGGCAAGCAGCTCGGCATCCGCGGCGGCGGAGAGCTCCTCATCCACGTCCGGTGTCGCGGCGATCTCGTCGATGGCGTCGACCACCGAGTCCCAGGACTTACCGACGATGGCACCGATCTGATTCCACCGCTTCAATCCATCCTTGCCCGTAAAGCTTTCGGCTCCACCCGACAGTGTGCTCAGTACCGGGTTGCCGTTGATGAGCTTGTTGATGGGTGCCAGCTCGCAGACCGCACCGATGGAGGCCACGATCGCCAGCGTGGCGCGCAGTGTGTCGACCGCATCCTCGCTCGGCTTGTCGGCGACCAGCTCCGGTACGCCGATCAGGTCGAAGCGATTGTCGTCGTCGGGCTCGAGCTCGTCGGCCGACAGCGCACCCAGCGTCGACCACGCCGGGTGATCGACCAGATCGTTGTCGTTGTCGGTCCGCACGAAGGCCACCAGATCGGCCACCGACTCGAACACGTACAGATCGTCGTCCTTGCCGAGAAACGCCTCCCACTCGTCCCCGGCGTCGCGCCACCGCGGGGCCCACAGGGTGACCACGTCACCTTCTGTGAGCCCGAGTTCGATGGGAACGATGTCAGCAGCCATGCGGCAAGCCTAGCCAGAAGGGCTGAGTTGAGCGAAAGACCCACCGCGAGAACCGGCGCACGCGCGACGGCGACGGCCGCCCGCGTCCCGGCGATCTACGATTCGGCATCTGCCGACGGCGCGGTCGTCAGGGTGACCAGCGCCGCAAACGCGTTGTCACGCAACGCGAACTTCGTGGCGGAGGCATTCAGTCGTAGCCATCCGCCGGAGACGGCTCGCATTCGGAGCACTCCGGCCGTCGATCCCGCCCGAAGCTCCTCCCGCATGTTTCGCGCCAGGGCCGCGTCCTGGGGATGGATACTCTCGGGCCGATCGGGGTCGTAGCGCCATGCCAGGTCGGGGAATGGCTCGTCGATCCACTTGAGCACGGCGAAGGTGTCGACATTGATCAGCAGCCGATGCGCGCCGGGGGTTGCGACCGCATCCAGGATCTGCTGTGCCAGCCCCACCCGAGGTTCTGCGGGGCTGTTCTCCACCCGTGTGCAGACGATCCTGTTGATGCGCTCCACGGCGCCTGCCGCATTGATTTCCTTGGATGCCCGTCCGGCGTAGTGGACTTGGAGGACGTTTCCTTGGTGGTCCGCGGCCAGGCATGTTCCGCAGAAGGTCGCATCGAGTTCGGGGTTCACGGCATTCGCCATCAGTTCGGCGTTGTGTGGACTCGGTAGTACAGGTGCAAGACCTTCGGCGATGGCCTGTTTCTCGGACCTGTGGCGCGGGTCGAAACCCATGACATCGAAATACTCCGCGGTGAGCGTGGTGACCGATGTGTCCAAATCGCCTAGGCAGGCCCCGGCGAGGGGCCGTCGCGGCGGCTCGAGGTCTGCCGGCCCGAACCACACCTGGACGCCGTGGATACCTTCCTGCCCCATGGATATCGGATGCACGCGCACTACTCGGTCCCCTGCCGGGGTGATAACCACCGACGGTTCGCCCGTGCGCAGGCATTCGGTGATCGTCGCCTCGATCAAGGGGCGGTGCCGGTTGCGGCCCAGCACCGACTCGAGCGGCGTCATGTTTCTGGCCTGCAATCCGATGGCTATGACCGTGGGTTCCTCGCTCAGGGTCTCTAGCAGCATCCAATCGCGCGACATGCCCGGATGTTAGCAATTTTGGGCGAACTGGCGGACGCCGGATCTGTCTGCAGATGGGGCGACTAGAGGGGTTTCGTCGGCCGGCGTCGGTGAGTGATGAGTGCGACGGTCGCGTCTTCGCTCAACTTGACCACATTGGTCGAGCAGTGCAGCGACTCCCAGCTGTCATCGTGGCAGCGGAACCGGATTACCGCCTCGGTCGCACCGAATACGGCATTGTCGATCATGAAGTTCAGGTTCGCTTGGTCGTCCGGGTGAATCTTGGGGCGGCCCAACGGGTCGAACTCCCAATGCCATTCCGGCGCAGGCGGATCAATCCATTTGATCAGTTTCCGCGAAGCGATCATGACCAGCGCGCGATACGCGCCGGGTTCGGCGGTGGCCTCGAGAACCTGCTGTTCCAGCAGCGGAACCGGTGGCGCCGGCCGGCCGACTCGCAGGTTGATCGCACGCCCCAGACGCTCGGGGACGCCCTCCTTGTTGGGTTCCACGACCAGTCGGCTCGCGAAGTGACACAGCGTGGGATTGC
Organism: Mycobacterium sp. D16R18; assembly: GCA_002013775.1. Taxonomy (GTDB): domain Bacteria; phylum Actinomycetota; class Actinomycetes; order Mycobacteriales; family Mycobacteriaceae; genus Mycobacterium. The sequence goes on along the minus strand of MAFD01000046.1, from coordinate 16,957 downwards.
CGACGCTGTCCACGCCGGGCCAGGTGGCGCTATAGGTCATGCCTTCGGTCGCGGTCACGATGAGCCCCAGGACGTCCGTCTCGCCGGGATTCGGCGCCAGGTAGCGGTAGAGCTGGGGCATGCTGATTTCGGCATGCGGCTCGGTGGCGGCCATTCCCATGGCCAACGCCGCACCGTCGCTCATGTGGAGGGCGCCGGTGTCGGTATTGAGGACCACCGCTCCGCCTTCGGCGGGGGGAGGGGCGGCGGGGGGTGTCGATCCCGTCCACAGCCAGACTCCGTGTACCCGACCGTCGGGCATGGCGATCGGTCGGATATCGATGACCGAATCCGAATCGGGTGGACCGATGCTGGCCGCCCTATTTGCCTTTGTTGCCGCGGTGATGATGCGGCGAATCAGGCCAAGATTTCGATTACGTCGCAGAAATGCACTGAGAGGAACCATGTTCCGCGGCTGATTGCCGGAGGCGATGACAGTTGGCTCGTCGCCGAGTGTTTCCAAGAGAAGCCACTCGCGTGCCACCTCCGGATGTTATCAGCGGAGTAACCGTGCCAATCGGTCATCGCCTCAAGTGGCGCACTGGTGGCAAGAATTCCGAAAAGGTTGCGCGGGGCAGGTCAGACGCGATATTTTCTGCTGGCTCCCGCGATCGGCGGGCTAAGTACGGTCCCTGTTTCTTCGGGCCGTGCCCGCAGCGTGGATGCGCTATGTCTGGCGGCAGTTCAGCCGCAAACAAGCTCATCATCTTGGTCGCCGCGAGCACCTACCGGTGCAGATACGAGGGGTCGGTAGGTGTGACGGCGACCGTAGAGATCCACGTGCCACGTCACGGCGCTAAGCCGGGCGCCCGGTCATCGACCAGATTCCGTCCGGTCGTTCGACTAGTCTGCCCACGTGGGCATGCCAGCGCTGAGATTGGCGCAAACCTATTTGCCGTTTCTCCGGCCACTCAAGTTCGGCGCCTACAACATGGGCACTCGATTACTCGGGTGGCGCATCGATCCCGAATTCCACCTACTGAGCCGACTGGGCCCCACATCGGAGGCAGTCGACATCGGGGGCAACTGGGGGCAGAGCATTTGCGCGCTGCAGCGCACGGCCTCGCCGGAAAGGATCGTGAGTTTCGAGCCCAATGCCGTTCTTGCTCAGCGGCTTCGTCGGAGATATGAAAGCACCACCGTGCGCGTACATGCCTGCGGACTCTCCGATGCGGACGGCACCTTTGATCTGTTCATTCCTCGATACCGCAACTTCGTCTACGACGGCCTAGCCTCTCTCGACGAGGGTGAGGCGCGCGGTTGGCTGAACCCCGACACCATGGCGGGATTCGACGAATCAAAACTGACGATCGAACGCCATCCGGTGCGGGTTCGCCGACTGGATGATTTCGGTCTGCATCCTCAGGTGATAAAGATCGACGTGCAGGGGATGGAAGCCGCGGTGATTCGTGGTGGGCTCGCGACCATCACCGCTTCGCGGCCGGTGATGATCATCGAGACACCCTCCGACGAAGTGGTATCGCTGCTGGAACCGGCAGGCTTGAAACCGTACGCATATCGAGACGGCCAGCTCCATCAAGACTGGCGTGCCGCCAAGAACACGGTCTTTCTTACCGATTCACATCGGGACCGCGCGGAGTTGTAAGGCCCGAAATCGGTTACAGCTGAGGGTCCTTGAGTTCCACCATCAGCTGTGCGAATACCCGTTCACGATGATCGAAGGCCTGGCCCGCCGCCGCGGCGGCGGTGGCCACCACAATCTGCCCAACAATCTTGGGAGACAACTTGGTGACCGAGTCGTCGAGCCGCAGATTGGTCAGCGCACCGTTGCCGTCGGCTTCCGCCTCGACATGCCCCTGTGCCGAACGTGCCCATCCGCGAAGGTCTTTCAACTCCTCGACGGCGCTGTTCAACAGATGGCCACCGGCGCGAGCCTTCGCCATGGTCTGCTGATACTGCTGCTCCAATGCCTTGAAGAAGGTGAGATCTGGTTCGGTCATCAGGATCTCCGTTCCATCTGATCGTCGGATTGGCGCAGTTCGAGGTCGGCGACCTGGGCGGGTGTCGCGAGACCGAGTTTGTCCAGGATGTAATCCGGGATGCCGGTTTCGGAAAGCTCTTCGCGGCGGGCGGCCCCGCAGCGCGCGGCACCGAGTTCACACAGGTTCAAGATCTCCCGTGCCAGTGCCGACGCGCCGCGATTGAGTAGGTCGGGTTCGACCTGAACCTCGAGCGGCAGGCCGAATTCGGACACCTTGACCCGCAGCGTGCGAGCACGATTGGTTACATCGATGCTCGCACGCGGCTCGGGCCGCGGCACTCCTGAACTAGGAAGTGGGTCGGTAGAATCCATGGAATCCCTGCCCGGCGTTGGTGGTACGGATCGGGGAGATCTGTACCGGGTCACCGGCCTCGACCATCATGCCGTTTCCGATCACCATGGCGACGTGGCCATCCCAGACCGCCAGATCGCCGGGCATGACCGATCCTTGATCGATCCGGATACCAACACCCTGCTCCTGAGCGAGCCGGGGGATATCGACGCCGGACTGCCCATAGGCCCACTGCGTCAGGCCACTGCAGTCCAGGCCGACGCCGGGCTTGGTGCCACCCCACTCGTAGGGCACACCCACCTGGCTGAGCGCCTTGCGCACGGCCTCTGCCGCGGAGGCGTTCGGAGCCTGGCTGGTGCTGCCGTCGGGAAGGAACAGCTGCGCACCCTTGCCCATGCTGCGCGGGTCGAGGAGCATCTTGGCCGCGTTGGCGTTGGAGCTACCCAATCCACTGCTGGTGCCACCGGCGGTGGAGGACGCGTGGCCACCACCTGCGCCGAAGGGATTGGCGAGAGCACCGGCAGCGATACCGCTCATGTTGGCGCCACCCAGCGCGCTACCGGCACCACTGGCGCCACCACCGCTGAGCATGCCGCTGAGGGCCTGCGGGATCTGACCGAGGCCTTGCCCCATGGAGCTCATGGTCTGGGTGACACCACTCGCGGCGCCGGACAACGCCTGGGTTCCCGCCTGGAGACCACCCTGCATGGCTGACATGGCCGGCTGGACGCTCCCGGACGCGGGTGTCGAGGGGTTTCCCATGTCGGCGCCCGCCATCCCTGTCAGTTCACCGGCCTGTCCGGTTAGCTCGCCCTCGAGCGTCGCGGTGTATGCCGAGACCTTGGTGGCGCACTCGGATGCTGCCTGAGCGAGCTCAGCAGCAGCGGGAGGGAAAATGCCGATCAGCGGTGTCAGCGCCTCGGAGGTGTGCTGGAACTGTTGCAGTGCCTCCGTGATCAGAGCGCTGGCGCGGCCGGTGGACTCGGATGCCTGTCCGACATTGGCGCCCATGGCGCCGCTGCGGGTGGCCATGCTGCTCAGCGCCTGGCCGGCCATGCCGGCAAACTGCCCCAGGGCCTGAGCTGCCGCGCCGGCGAAGGAGCCGATGAGCTGGCTTCCGGCCTGCATGCCCTGCTGCATGACCTGTTGCATGACCTGCATGCCGCCCTCCAGCATCTTGCTGGGGTCCTGGCCCTCTTTGAACTGGCCGTTACCGACGGTGCCTGCCATGTCCATGGCCGGCCCGATCAGCCCCGCAGAGAAGGGGTTGTTCTCGAAGCTCGGGTAGTTCGTGTTGGTCGCCTCGGCCAAACGGCTGGGCGAGATTGGGCTTGTCTCAACCATGGTTACGCCTCGATTCCCTCGACGGTGGCGCTGATGTTCTGGCCGACGTTGTCGTCATCGTCGTCGTAGCCCTTGCTCGCCAGGTTGGTGCTGACACCGGACTCGGTGACGCCCATGGCGAGCTGACCGACGTCCAGCCCTTGCTTGGCGGAGGTTGCGGCGAATGCGCCCAGGTACTGGGCGCCAATCGGACCGAAGATCGGTGCCAGCGCGGCGACCGGGAAAATGCTGACTGCGGTACCCACCGCCGCGAGCGTTCCGCCCATCCCCAGCTGAACTCCGCCCACGCCACGCAGCAGGTCTGTGTCGGCTGCTAATCCGTCTGACATGTCCCCTCCATCTCCTCGGTGGTTCGGCTACCGCCTGTTTTCGGGCAGTTTTCGCCTTGTACTTGGATACGACGGGGGTAGTCGCGATTCGGTTCCATCTTTCTCAAAACTTTTTGAAAGATTTTTTTGGCAACGTGGCCACCCCGTCGTATTACCTGCTCAGCATAGCTGTTCGGACTGTGTCAGGAACGATATAGATGCGAAAGCTTGCGCCGCCTTGCGCGTGATGCCCGTCACATTCCCGCGGCGTCCGGGAGCGACGGGATCGAAGCTTGCTGTTCTAGGGTCTGGGGCATGCATGTGCACGTAGTCGAGCACCCACTTGCCGCGGCCCGGCTGACCACCCTTCGTGATGCCGGCACCGATAACGCCGCTTTCCGTGCCGCGCTGCGGGATCTGACCCTGATGCTCGTCTATGAAGCGACGCGCGCGGCACCGGTGGTGTCCGCCGCCGTGCGCACACCGGTGGCGGTGACGACGGGTTTCCGTTTGGCCAATCCTCCGTTGCTGGTCCCGGTTCTGCGGGCGGGGCTGGGCATGGTGGACCAGGCGCATGCCCTCATTCCCGAGGCGCGGGTCGGATTCGTCGGTATGGCGCGCGACGAGGAAACCCTGCAACCCACCCCGTACCTGGAATCTCTACCGGCCGATTTGTCGACGCAGCCGGTGTTCGTCCTGGACCCGATGCTCGCGACCGGTGGGTCGATGGTCCATACGCTCGATCTGTTGCATTCCCGGGGTGCTACCGACGTGACGATGCTGTGCGTGGTCGCGGCGCCGCAGGGGATTGAGGCGGTTCAGCAGGGTGTTGCGCGCTACGGCACATCAGGGGGAATCGAGTCCGCGCGTCTTTTCACGGCCACGATCGACGAGGGTCTCAACGAAGCCGCGTACATCGTTCCCGGCTTGGGCGATGCGGGCGATCGTCAGTTCGGTCCCCGATGATCGGGCCGAACTAGATGTTGCGGGCGTAGGCCTCCAGCTCGGAGACCACCACGCCTGCCCAGATCCGCGCGACGGTCGCGTCCGTGATGACGGGCTCGCGGACCTCGATGTAGCACTTGACCTTTGGCTCGGTTCCTGAGGGGCGGATCACCAGCCGGATGGACGACCCCCCGATTTCGCCGGCGAGGATCACCGCGTCGGTGCGCTGTTGGCCTCGCCGTTCCAGTAGGTCCTCTGTGGTGATGGGAAACCCCGACAGCGCGGCGGGCAGGTTCGCTCGCAGGCGAGTCATCATCGCGGTGATGTCATCGAGTGAGTCCATACGCAAGGACACCTGCGAGGTCACGTGAATACCGTGCCTGATCGCCAGATTCTCTAGCTTCTCCTCCACGCTCGTGCCGAGCTCGCGCAGATGCGTCACCAGGTCGCACGCAAGCACCGCCGCGGAGATGCCGTCTTTGTCTCGCACCGTCGCCGGATCCACACAGTGCCCGATGGCTTCCTCGTACGCGTAGACGAGATCGAAATCTGCTGCCCGGACAAGCCATTTGAATCCGGTGAGGGTTTCCACATGCCGGGCACCGAGTGATGCCGCGATGCGCGCGAGCATGCGGGAGGAGACCACCGTGCTGGCCACCACCGGCGGAGTGGATGAATGCGGCTGCGTGGAGAGTATGTAATCGCCGAGTAGCCAACCGGTTTCATCTCCGGACAGCATGCGCCAGCCCGTCGTGGTGGGGATTCCGATGGCGCACCTGTCGGCATCCGGATCCAGCGCGATGGCCAGATCGGCGTCCACCTCGGCGGCCCGGGTCAGCGCCGCATCGGAGACCCCTGGTTCCTCGGGATTCGGAAACGCGACCGTGGGAAAATCCGGATCCGGCTGGAACTGGTTGTCCACCACGTGGATATCGGTGATACCCGCGGCGTTCAGCGTCGCCAGGGCGGTGGCACCGCCGACTCCGTGCAGTGCGGTGAGCGCGACGCGGACACCGCCGGATCCTCGGCGCACGGTGGCGGCACGTTGGATGTAGGCATCCACCAGGTTGTCGTCGGTGGGCGTAACGGGGATGCGCGGAATCTGATCGGCGAAAGGCGCTGCTGCTGTGGCCGATTCGATATCACGATCGGTGGGGGAGATGATCTGGGCTCCCCCCGACCAGTACACCTTGTAGCCGTTGTCCGCGGGCGGGTTGTGCGATGCGGTGATCTGGATGCCCGCTGCCGCATCCACGTGCCGTACCGCGAACGCAAGCACCGGCGTGGGCAATGGACGGGGCAGGAGCACTACCTTGAACCCCTCGGCGGCAAGAACTTCCGCCGCACCCTGCGCGAACTTCTCCGATCCGTGCCGCGCATCGCGACCCACCACCACAGTCGAGCCGCCGAGGCACCGATCCTTGAGAACCTTGGCCAGTGCGTAGGTGGTACGCAGCACGACCGCCAGGTTCATGCCGTTGGGGCCGCCACGGACGGTGCCGCGCAGGCCCGCCGTGCCGAACACCAGAGGCTCGGAGAATCGCTGCGCGAGCTCCTCTTCGGAGCAGGCTCGCAGCTCGGCAGCGGTCTCGGGGTCGGGGTCATGGTCGATCCACTCTTGGATGGCGTGCGCTGCCGGCGGGGACTCAGTCATAACCGACCAATCACCGAGCTGAGAAGTTGGCCCATGCGAGTGGCCGACGCGCGCCCGGCCGCCAGCACCTCCTCATGGTTGAGGGACTCTCCGGTCATTCCGGCCGCGAGGTTGGTCACCAAGGACAAGCCCAACACCTCGGCCCCGGCCGCACGCGCCGCGATGGTCTCGTGCACGGTCGACATGCCCACCAGGTCCGCGCCCAACGTGCGCAGCATGCGGATCTCGGCGGGGGTCTCGTAGTGCGGGCCGGGCAGGCCCGCGTACACGCCCTCGGTGAGGCTGTCGTCGATCTCCCGCGCCAGTGCCCGTAGTCGCGGCGCATATGCATCGACAAGGTCGACGAACTGCGCACCCACCAACGGCGAGCGGGCCGTCAGGTTGAGATGGTCGCTGATCAATACCGGCTGACCCACTGTGTACTCCGCGCGGAGTCCTCCGGCGGCATTGGTGAGCACGACGGTCCGGGCGCCTGCGGCACAGGCGGTACGCACGGGGTGGACGACGTGCCGCAGGTCGTGACCCTCATAGGCGTGGATCCTGCCTAGCAACACCAGCATCCTGTCCGTGCGGGCTGTGCCGGTTCCGGCGCCGCCAATGGGTATCGACAGCACCGAACCGCCGTGCCCGGCCGCGCTCGGTGGGCTGAATCCTGGTAGATCGGCCATCGGGATGCTTATGGCCGGGGTGCCCAGTTCGGCTGCCGCCGGAGCCCAGCCCGATCCGAGTACCACCGCGACGGGGTGGGATGGGACGCCGGTGCGCGCCGCGATTTCCGCGGCTGCGAGAGATGCGTCGTTGTCCGGAGCCTCATCGGTCACAGCTACGGAGCCTAACCATGATGGGATACTGATCTAATGCCCTTGACCACCGGAGCGTCGTCCGCCCCGCACGCCCAGACCGTCAGCACGGTCGTGGACGCCGCGGCGACGGATCTGGTGGCGTTATCGCACGACATTCACGCCGAACCTGAGCTGGCCTTTCACGAGGTTCGCAGCGCCCTGAAAACGCAGCGGCTGCTTGCCGAGCGCGGATTCGAGATCGTCACCGGTCAGGGCGGTATGGACACAGCGTTCCGCGCCACTTATGGGGATGGCCCGCTCGTCATCGGTGTTTGCGCCGAGTACGACGCGCTGCCCGGGATCGGCCACGCGTGCGGGCACAACATCATCGCCGCGTCCGCCGTCGGCACCGGTTTGGGGCTCGCCGAGGTTGCCGAGGCCCTCGGACTCACCGTGGTCGTTATCGGCACGCCGGCCGAGGAGTACGGGGGCGGTAAGGCACTTCTGCTCAAGGCGGGTGCCTTCGACGACATCGCGGCGGCGGTGATGCTGCACCCCGGGCCGATCGATATCGCGGGTGCGCGCTCCCTGGCGCTGACCGATGTGATGGTCACCTACCACGGCAAGGAATCGCATGCGGCGGTCGCGCCGCACCTCGGAATCAATGCCGCCGACGCGGTCACCGTCGCGCAGGTCTCGATCGGTCTGCTGCGTCAGCATCTTTCACCCGGACAGCTGATCCACGGCATCGTCACCGAGGGTGGGGAGGCGGCCAACATCATCCCTGCCCGCGCCGCGATGCAGTACACGATGCGTGCCGTGGAATCGGCATCTCTGCGCGAGCTGGAGGAGAAGGTTTACGCATGCTTCGCCGCGGGTGCGATGGCCACGGGATGCAGCCACGAACTCGTCGAGTCTTCGCCGCCGTACCTGGAGCTGACGCCGGACCCATGGCTGGTTGAGGTGTTTCGCGAGGAAATGGAGTCCCTCGGCCGCGCGCCGGTGCCCGCCGAGTTCGAGGCCAATGTGCCCTTGGGTAGCACCGATATGGGCAACGTGACGCAGGTGCTGCCCGGTATTCACCCGGTCGTCGGCATCGACTCGGGCGGAGCGGTCATCCATCAGCCCGATTTCGAGAAGGCCGCCAAGGAACCCGGTGCTGATCGGGCGGTGGTTGAAGGCGCGAAGATGTTGGCGCGCACGGTGGTACGACTGGCAGAGAACGAGACCGAGCGCTCCCGAGTGCTGGATCGACTGGCGCGTAGGACGGTGACGGTATGAGCGAACATGATGGTCTGCACGCAGGCGGCTCATCCCTGTCCGCCATAGCGGAGCATTGGCTCGCGGAGAACTCAGAGACGCTGATCGGATGGCGCCGCCACATCCACGCACATCCGGAGTTGGCGCGTCAGGAGCACGCCACCACCGAGTACGTGGCAGCACGCTTGGCCGAGGCCGGGCTCAATCCCAAGGTGCTGCCCGGAGGTACCGGAATCACCTGTGACTTCGGGCCCGAGGATGGTCCGCGGGTGGCACTGCGCGCGGACATGGATGCGCTCCCGATGCAGGAACGCACCGGGGCGTCCTACTCCTCGACGGTGCCGAACGTTGCGCACGCCTGCGGGCACGACGCACACACCTCGATTCTGCTGGGCGCGGCCATGGCCCTCAATTCGGCTCCCTCGCTGCCCTCGGGTGTGCGCCTCATCTTCCAGCCCGCCGAGGAGGTCATGCCGGGCGGCGCCATCGATGTGGTGGCCACCGGGGCGATGGCCGGCGTGACAAGAATCTTTGCGCTGCACTGTGATCCGCGTCTGGAGGTGGGTAAGGTGGCGATCCGCGCGGGGGCGATCACCTCGGCCGCGGACACCGTCGAAGTCACGCTGCACTCCCCGGGCGGGCACACCTCGCGGCCACATCTGACGGCCGACCTGGTGTACGGGCTCGGTACCGTCATCACCGGATTACCGGGGATGCTGAGTCGTCGCATCGACCCACGCGCCGGCACCGTCATGGTGTGGGGGGCCGTTAACGCGGGCCAGGCGGCCAACGCCATTCCCCAGATCGGCTCATTGGCCGGTACGGTGCGCACCGGCAGCCGGGACGTGTGGATCACGCTGGAGAACACCGTCCGCGATGTGATCGAGGGGCTATTGGCCCCGCTGCGCATCGATTACACGCTCAACTACCGGCGGGGTGTCCCGCCCGTCATCAACGAGCCCGAGTCCACGCACATCTTCGTGCGGGCGATCGAGGACATCGGGTTGGACGCGCTCGCGGAGACCACGCAGTCCGGTGGCGGTGAGGACTTCTCCTGGTATTTGGAGGAGGTGCCCGGCGCCATGGCCAGGCTGGGCGTGTGGTCGGGATCCGGCCCGCAGCTCGATATTCATCAACCCAACTTCGATATCGATGAGCGGGCGCTTGGCGTCGGTGTGCGGACGCTGGTCCACCTCGTCGAACAAAGCGCCGCGCAGGGCTCCGTCTAGCTCGTTCCGGGACCGATGTTGCGCGATGCCCGTGTGCGCAAGCCGTGTACGTAATCATCTGGGGCACCAGCGATTTCCGCGGCATCGGCCATTACACCCAGGTACCGCGCAGACGGTAGGCCGCCCTCGTAGGCGTTGACGACGTAGAGCCAGGCCAGCACCGGGTCGATGGTCGTGTCGGAGGATTCCCGGTCGATCCGACAACGGATCTTGGTGTGGATCCCGAGCTCCGAACCTTCCCAGCGATCGAGATTCGTCTCGTCGGCCCCGGTCATGTCGTAGAGCACGACGAAAACCCTGGAGTGGGGGTCCTGCACCACCGTGGCCAGTGCGCCCTCCCAGCCGATGTCCTCGCCGCCGAAGGTCAGCCGCCACCCGTGTAGCCAGCCGGTGCCGGCCATAGGCGAGTGCGGCGCCCGCTGCAACATCTGTTCGGGATGCATGTTGGAGCCATAGGCGGCGTAGAGCGGCACGGGGGCAAGCCTAGTGGTCCTGTGGTGGAGATGACGGCAAGGTTGCCCCACGATGGCAAGCCGGGTCGGGTCGGTACTTGTAGGTTTGATGCCGTGGCAACGCGCATCGTGATCATTGGTGGAGGACCAGCGGGATACGAGGCGGCGCTCGTGGCCGCGGCCCATGAGCGAAGCGCCACCGAGGTCACGGTGATCGACTCGGACGGCATCGGTGGCGCGTGCGTGCTCTTCGATTGCGTGCCGTCCAAGACGTTCATCGCGTCCACCGGTGTGCGCACCGACCTGCGTCGCGCGCCCAACCTGGGCTTTGACATCGACGTGGAGCATGCCAAGATCTCGCTTCCGCAGATCCACAACCGCGTCAAGCGCCTTGCCTCCGAGCAATCGGCCGATATCGCCGAGCGGCTGCGCAGCGCCGGGGTGCGTCTGATTTCCGGACGTGCCGAGCTGGTCGATCACGTGGTCGGCATGGCATTTCACCGGGTCAAGGCCACGGCCGCGGACGGGACAAGCACCATCCTGGAAGCCGATGTGGTGCTCATTGCCACCGGCGCCAGCCCGCGCGTGCTGTCTCATGCGCGCCCCGACGGCGAGCGGATCCTCACCTGGCGCCAGCTCTATGACCTCGAGGAGCTGCCCGAACACCTGATCGTTGTCGGATCGGGTGTGACGGGTGCCGAGTTCGTCCACGCGTACACGGAGCTGGGAGTTCAGGTAACCGTGGTCGCCAGCCGGGACCGCGTGCTGCCGCACGAGGACGAGGATGCGGCCCTGGTCCTGGAGGACACGCTGGCCGAACGCGGTGTGACGCTCGTCAAGAACGCCCGGGCCGATTCGGTGACGAGAACCGATACCGGCGTCCGCGTCGCGATGGCCGACGGCCGGGTGGTCGACGGCAGCCATGTGCTGATGACCGTGGGGTCGATTCCGAACACCGCGGGGCTGGGCCTGGAACGGGTCGGCATCACGCTCGGCTCCGGCGGCTACCTCACCGTCGACCGGGTGTCGCGCACGTCGGTGGCCGGCATTTACGCCGCGGGTGACTGCACCGGCCTGTTGCCGCTGGCCTCGGTGGCGGCCATGCAGGGTCGCATTGCCATGTATCACGCACTCGGTGACGCGGTGCATCCCATCAAGTTGAAAACCGTTGCCGCCGCGGTATTCACTCGTCCGGAGATCGCCGCCGTGGGGGTGTCCCAGGCGGCCATCGACAACGGTGAGGTGCCGGCGCGGACGGTCACGCTGCCCCTGCATACGAACCCACGGGCCAAGATGTCGGGCCTCAAGCGCGGTTTCGTCAAGATCTTCTGCCGTCCGGCCACGGGTGTGGTGATCGGTGGCGTCGTGGTGGCCGCGAATGCCTCCGAGCTGATTTTGCCCATCGCCCTCGCGGTGCAGAACCTGCTCTCGGTGAACGATCTGGCGCAGACGCTGTCGGTGTACCCGTCTCTGTCCGGTTCGGTGACGGAGGCGGCACGCCAGCTGATTGCCCACGATGACCTGGACTGACCTCGGGCGACATGCGCTACAGCGGCGTGCATCACAGACGGAGCGCTACCGGCCGGTAACGTGGCTTTCTGGAAGGACTCCGGGACCCGTTAATGGAAGGGAGCAGTCGTGAGTGACGCAACCAGCCCATCGGTATCGGGTGGACCCACCTACACGTTCCTCGGACCGCAGGCCCGTGCGCTGAACTGGGAGCGCCTGGGATCCGAGCAGTTCGATGTCATCGTGATCGGCGGTGGTGTCGTCGGTGCCGGATCGGCTCTCGACGCGGCCACGCGCGGGCTGAAGGTCGCGTTGGTCGAAGCGCGTGACTTCGCCGCCGGGACGTCGAGCCGCTCCTCGAAGATGTTCCACGGCGGGCTGCGCTACCTAGAGCAACTCGAATTCGGTTTGGTCCAGGAGGCATTGCGCGAACGTGAGCTGTCGCTTTCGACGCTGGCGCCACATTTGGTCAAGCCGCTGCCGTTTTTGTTCCCGCTGACCAACCGGTGGTGGGAGCGTCCCTACATTGCCGCCGGCATCTTTTTGTACGACCAGATGGGTGGCGCGAAATCTGTTCCCGCCCAAAAACATCTCACCCGTGCGGGTGCCTTGCGGCTGGCGCCGGGGCTGAAGCGCAACTCGCTCATCGGCGGTATCCGCTACTACGACACCGTGGTCGACGACGCCCGTCACACCATGAACGTGGCCCGAACTGCCGCGCACTACGGGGCCGTCGTCAGAACATCCACGCAGGTGGTGTCGCTGTTGCGTGAGGGTGATCGCGTCACCGGTGTGGTGGTGCGCGACACCGAGAACGGCGCCGAAACCGAGGTCCGCGGGCATGTCGTCGTCAATGCCACCGGGGTGTGGACAGACGAGATCCAGGCGCTCTCGCGTACCCGCGGCCGGTTCCGGGTGACCGCATCCAAGGGTGTTCACATCGTGGTGCCACGAGACAGGGTCGTCAGCGAGGTGGCGATCATCCTGCGGACGGAAAAGTCGGTGCTGTTCGTCATCCCGTGGGGCAACCACTGGATCATCGGGACCACCGACACCGAATGGAATCTCGACCTCGCGCACCCGGCGGCCACCAAGGTGGATATCGATTACATCCTGAACAAGGTGAACACGGTGCTGGCAACGCCGTTGACGCACAACGACATCGACGGGGTGTATGCGGGATTGCGCCCTCTGCTGGCCGGTGAGGATGACGACACGTCCAAGCTTTCCCGCGAGCACGCCGTCGCGGTGGCGGCGCCGGGGCTGGTGGCCATCGCCGGTGGTAAATACACGACCTACCGTGTCATGGCCGCCGATGCCATTGATATGGCAAGCGAATTCGTGCCGGCACGGGTGGCGCCCTCGATCACCGAGAAGGTGCCGCTACTGGGTGCCGACGGGTATTTCGCGCTGATCAACCAGACCGAGCATGTGGGGGAGACCTACGGCCTGCACCCATACCGGGTGCGCCATCTACTGGACCGGTACGGTTCGCTGATCGGCGAGGTACTGGCCTGTGCGGGCTCGGATCACACTCTGCTGCAACCGATCGCCAAGGCGCCGATGTATTTGAAGGTGGAGGCGCTCTACGCGGTGGTGGCCGAAGGTGCCTTGCACCTGGAGGACATTCTCGCCCGGCGCATGCGTATTGCCATCGAATACCCGCATCGTGGCGTCGACTGCGCCCAGGAGGTCGCCGAGCTGGTGGCTCCGGTGCTCGGCTGGTCCACGGAAGACATTGTGCGCGAGGTGGACACCTACCGTGCGCGGGTTGACGCCGAGGTGCGCTCGCAGCGGCAGCCCGACGATGCGTCAGCGGATGCATTGCGCGTCGCCGCACCCGAGGCACGCTCGTTCATCGTCGAACCGGTGACCGAAACCGGCACCGTACTCTCCCCATCGAAGTAAGACTCGGCAGTATGCCCGGCCGATGAGCCCGAGAAGAAGGGCTCCCGAGCCGCCGCTGCCGGTCCGGGACGGCTTGGGGCCGGTCCGAATTCGCCTGCGAGAAGACGGGCGGGTGGTTGATGAGCTGGTGTCCCGATTTGGTCCGGCCGCCGCCGACAAGGTGAGCGGTGGTGAGGTTGTCGACGCCGCCGGAGTGCCCGTCACCGCGGAGACACATCTGCGCGCGGGATCCTCGGTATACACGTATCGCGACGTAGCCGCGGAGATTCCCGTTCCCTTCGCTATCGACGTTTTGCACTGGGACGATCACATTTTGGTGGTCGACAAGCCGCACTTCCTCGCCACGATGCCGCGTGGTCGCCATGTCACAGAGACGGCGCTGGTGCGGTTGCGTAAGACGCTGGATATGCCGGAACTGGCACCCGCGCACCGCCTCGACCGGCTCACCGCAGGTGTGCTGCTGTTCACGGTGCGTCCGGAAGACCGCGGCGCCTATCAATCGCTGTTCGCGCAACGCCAGGTCGTCAAGATCTACGAGGCGCTGGCGCCCGTTGACCCGGACGTCACCCTGCCGGTCACGTTGCGGAGCAGGATCATCAAGCGGCGCAGCATCCTTCAGGCGAGCGAGGAGCCGGGGCCGGTGAACGCCGAGACGCATATCGAGCTGCTCGACCACGACGGCTCTACAGGCAGGTATCGCCTGACCCCGAGCACCGGGCAGACCCATCAGCTGCGGGTGCACATGAACAGCCTGGGAATCCCGATTGCCAACGACTCGCTGTATCCCGAGGTTGTCGAGGTGGCAGCGGATGACTTCACCCGCCCGCTGCAACTCGTGGCGCGCTCGCTGGCATTCCGGGACCCGTTCACCGGTATGGAGGTCCGGTACGAATCGACGAGGGCGTTACGGCAGTGACGCCCGGAGGTGTTCGGCGTAGCCCCGTAGGTAGCGGCCTGGCAGATCCCTGGCCTTGTCGAGGTATTCGCGCAGCAGGGTCTCTTCGCCGACATATTCGCTGAGACATTGCAGACAGCCGATCTTGTGGTGCTCCTCCTCGATCGACGTCCAGGATTTTTCGATCAGTGTCCGGATGTCCGGATATCCGCCCTGCGCCAGGGATATGAGCGCTAGGCGTTTGGTGTACTCATCGGTGCTGTCATAGAAGGCCAGCAGGAGCGATTCCGTTTCTGCGTTGAGCGCTCCCAACTTTCGGATGGAGGACGCGAATTGGTATCGGGCGTCGTCATATTCGGTGCCCTGGACGGTTGAGGCCAGCCGGGCGAGTATCAGGAAGTCTTCTTGTTCAAGCTCGCCTAGGTTGGACAAGGTGGGTGTGTTCGACAGCCACGCGATCATCCGGCTCATATCCCAGCTCCGGGCGATGAGATAAAGCAGGGCGGTCAGCTCGTCTTGGTTGAGTCGACGGATGCCGCCGTTGGCGAGCAGCTCCGAGAAGCGGTCTTCGATGTGCTTCCACTCCGGGTACCCGATTTCGTTGCCGGGATATTCCTGTAGCCAGTCCCTGAACCGTGCTGCGTGGGTGCGCAGCACGGAGTTGGCGGCAAGGGCGTTCATGGTCGCGCGGCTTCGAGCTCGACAATGCGGGCGCGAAGCTTATCGATCTCGGCCGTCAGCTCGGCCTCTCTGGCGTGCGCTTTTTCTTGATAGGCCTTGCCGAGATCGGAGAGGTACTGCTGGTCATAGCGGGGAATGATGCTGCGTGAGCAGTTCCAGTCGAATGCCTCTACCGCGATATCGATCTCGCGGCGTTCGCCGTCATGCACGGTGCCGCGGCCGAACAGCTTGAGGCGCTGCTTGCGTGGATAGTCGACGAAGAACATCGCCAACCGATTATCGGCGGTGAGGTTTCCGAGCGTCACGAACTGATTGTTGCCCGGAAGGTCGATGAATCGCAGTGTGTTACCGCCGAGGTTACGGACGAATCCTGCGGGGCCGCTGCGGTATTGCAGGTATGGCCATCCCGTCGGGGTGACGGTGCCCAGGCAGAACTGAGTAGCCTCGGCGATCATCCGTAGCTCTCGTGGCTCCAGGGTGTCGGGGCCGTCGTCCGGGCGTTCCACATGTGTGCCGTAGGCGACGTAGCTGCCGTTGGCCCGCTGCCGCTCGATGGCGTCCGCGCCGAAGGCGAGGTGGTGGTAGTGGTTGTTGGTCACGGGTACACCGCGATCTCGATGAGGTTTCCATCCGGGTCGCGGCAGTAATGCGATGTCATCTCGCCCAGCGCCCCGATCTTGGTCACCGGGCCTTGTTCGATGTCCACACCGCATGCGCCGAGATGCTCGCGAACCTCGGCCGGCGAGGCATCGGTGATGAAACACAGGTCATCGGATCCGGCAGCCGCGGCCCTGCCGGTGAACCACTCGTCCTGGGTCACCGTGACCGGCCGCAGGTTGATCTTCTGCGTGCCGAATGTCAGGGCCGTACGGCGTGCCGGACCGAATGTTTCCCGGGCCATGCCGAGGACGCGCTCATACCAGGTCGCGGTCGTCTCCACGTCGGTGCAGTTGATCACGATGTGGTCGAACCGGGTCACCTTCACTTGCGTACCCTCAATCCTTTCGGTGTCCGTGCAAAACCCGCCTCCAGTAAGGCTGCGATGACGGCCGACTCCCCGATGTCGAAGACCGATCTGCCATCGGCTCTTTCGATCACCAGCCCATCGAGCCTGCCCTCGCGGACCAATTCCATCGTGCCCAATGCCGCGGCATGCAGCATCGTGGGGTCGGTCACGAAGCTCAGCAGCGACTTGCCGCCCCTTTCGATGTAGAGAACCAGATGGCCGTCAACGAGCGCTACGAGTGCCCCGGCCTTGCGGCCCGGCCGATGACCGGAGTCGGACGCCGACCGCGGCCAGACCAGCGCCGCGCCATACGGATTAGCTGGATCGGTCGCCGCCAGCACCGTGGCCCGGCACGGTGTGCGCTCGTCATCGACGGCGTCGAGATACTCACGCAGCCTGTCCACGGTGGCGGGGGAGGCGAACTGCGCGCCTCCGAGCGATTCGACGAAATAGCCTCGGCGGCAGCGCCCGTTGTCCTCGAACGTCGACAGCACCTTGTATAGCCACGCGAATCCGCCCGCGACTCCCTCGGCGACGACACTGCCCTTGGTCACCACGCCGTACCTTCCGAGTAACAACTCGGCCTGCAGGTGCGAGCGCTCGGTACCGTCGGTCAGCCTCTCCGGGAGTAATGACCACCGGCCGGCCACC
>MAFD01000045.1:0-35744 GCA_002013775.1 Mycobacterium sp. D16R18 | reverse complement strand
AAGGTGCCCTCAGCGGCCACCAAAGCCGGAATATGTGCATCAAGCAAACTCATGAAACTACCTCTCTGTGATCGTGTGGATTGTCCCGGGAACTACGCGATTCCCGGCACATACGTTGCGGCCGCCTGCATATCGCCGACGGTGTAACTTGTGCCGGCTTCGGTGATTCCGATACCAGCCCGGCCCAGTTCATAGACGGCGCCGGCGGCGGCAGCGTTGCGCTCGATACCGTGGGCGCTAAATGCCGCGGCGCTATGGATGGATACCGGGTCGGCCGCCGGCGGCACCACCGCGCCGATCACCGGCGCGGCAGCGGTATGCACGGCGGCAAGCCGCGCAGTCAAGGCCTCCACCGCGGCGCTGGCGGCGGCCAGTCCCTCGGGAACGACATTCAGGATCATGGCGAGTTCTCCTCCTCTGGGTGTATTTCGGTCATTGAGAACGTCCCTGCGCGAGCAGATCTCGGATCGACTCTGGTATCGCGGGGAGCTCGGTTACTGGCACGGCGTCAAGAGAGATGGTCGGATAGCCGGCGAGATGTTCCGCGTAGGTCTGCGCGCCCAGCCGCATCCCGAGCCCCGCCCAGGCATCGATCACCGACCATCTCCGTGGGTTCCGCCTGGCCCAATCGCTACGGTCCAGCAGGCGTTTCCATTCAGGCAGTTCGAGTTCGTCGAGGCCGTACTCACCGAGAAACTCGGCATAGTGAACGGCTCTGCCCCGCACCACCGTGATTCCCCTGCCGAGCCTCGACACTTCTCCCGCCATACCAAGGATGGACAGCGCCGCGACGCTTCCCGTGGTGACCTCTTCGGTCAGCGTGACGGAGGGAAAGGCTTGCAGTGCAAGGCATGCGTCAACGATCGACACCAGCACATCGGCACCATCAACCAATTGGCCGACCTCTCCGAGCACCCGGGGCAACCGCGCGAGCGTGAAGTCAAGCCCGAGCGGTGACGCCGCGACCACCAACTCGGCCAGCGCCTTGGACGCGGCGTACGGATAGAGGGCTTCACGCGGATCGGTGACGCGTGCGGCGGCAGCCTCGGCGTTGACGACGAATGTCGACATGTGGATCAACCGGGTGGCGTGCGCCGCGCACCCTTCCACGGCCGCCGATACCCACTCCACGTTGGCATCCCGGATATCGCGATAGGGAGCCAGCATGTTCGTGTTCCCGATGCAGTTGACCAGGGTGCGAGGCCCCGTCTCGCGCAGCAACGTGTCCAATGCATCCGGGCCGAACCCGGGTCCGACATGCCGGACCCCGACGCCGTCGACGCCCCGCAGAGCGGGCCACGGCCCGGAATCGGGTAGCTCCGATCTCGTCACGAATACGATGTCGGGGCCTAGCGCACCGTGGCGTTTCAGGTCGAGCGTGGCACGGGCGAACCCGGTACCGACAATCCCCGACGCACCCAACACGATGATCGGCCCGTCGTCACTGGCCTGTGAGTTGTTGTGGCGCAATGTTGTGACGCGGCGATCAGACGTCAGCCGCTCGAAGTCCGCACCGATATCGAGTGCGGTGTCTACGGCACCGAGCTCGACGCCCGCCGCGCCGGCCGCCGCAAGGTAAGCGGCGCTGTCGGCACTGATCAAATCCAGTACCGAGAGTTGACGTCCGAGATACCGCCGAGTGTCCGGCAGCATTCTGATCAGATCGAGGGAACCGATTCCCTCAGCAAGCAGCGACGACTCCGCACCGATCTCCCGCCCGAGACACCGACTCCAGACCTGGGCAAGACCTGCGGCAGTTTCTACGGTCTCTGTCTTGTCTGGCACCGCGTCCACAAACTGCGCCATGGTCAGCAGGCTGTCGTGGTCAATCTTGCCGTTCGGCTTACGGGGGATGCTCGACACGCTCACCACGAAGAACGAGGAGACCCCCAGGTCCACGAGAAGACGTCTGACCCGTGCCGTTATCTTGTTGTCATCCAGGTCCTTACGAGCCTGAAACCAGACCACCAGTGCACCGCTGTGCAACCCCACACCGACATCGACGATCGCCGGGTCCTCAGATATGCGGCGGATTACTGAAGCGGTGTCGATCCGCTTACCGGAGATCTTCACGATCGCGTCCCGGCGTCCGGCGAAGGTGGGAAAACCGTCCTCGTCGAACACCACGCGGTCGGCAGTGGCGAATGCCCGTCTGGGCGCGCCACCGGTGGTGCTGACCACGCCGAAGCTCTCGCCAGGTGTCCCGAGGTACCCCGCCGAGACGGTGTCTCCGATGACGACGATTTCACCGAAGGCGACATAGACCGTGTTGGGCACGACCGGCAGACCCACGCGAAGTCGCTCCGAGCCATCGCCGTGCGACTCCCCGTCGATGGGCAGGTACGTCACGACCACCGTCGTTTCGGTCGGTCCGTAGCTCGAGACGAGTGAGACAGACTGGGCTCCCACGGCCTTCACCCACTTGTCCACTGCGCCGGACCGAATGCCTTCACCACCGACTACCACCTGGCGCAGATCGGAAGCATCGATCACTGCCAGTGCCTCGGCGTCCTCACACAGCAGGTGCCATACGGCGGTCGGCAGGTCGATCAGGGTCGGCCTCAGCTCCCGGATGTCCCGTACGAGGGCACCCAGATCTCCGGATTTCATTGCCGCGGAACGAGGCAGCTGTGATCCGCAGATCGCCCCGCCGAAGATCTCCTCGACGCTGATATCTGAGGTCAACGGTGCACATTGGAGAATCCTGTCCTGTGCACCCCAGCCGTAGGCGTCTCCGGCAGCACGGGCGAACAACGCGAGTGCGCCGTGGGTGACCGGGACGAGTTTAGGCTGGCCGGTCGACCCTGAGGTCGCCATGATGTACGCCGTCCGCATCCCCAGAGCGGCGTCCCGCATCACCTCCTTGATGCGCTCGTCGACGAGGTCGCGCAATGGGCCTTCCAGTTTTTGCGGGATCGGGGTCGCGGTATCGACCACACGCACCGCGACACCGCCGTACTCGATAATCGAATCGGCACGCAGGGACGTATCTTTCGCGCTGTCGCACACGCTGTATCCACAGCCGGAGAGGTGGCAGGCGATCAGAAGATCCACGGTCTTGTCAGTGTCATCGTCGACGCACACCACGATGTCACCCGGCGTGATACCACTGACAACCAGCCAAGCGATCCAGGGCTCCACGAATCGTCGCCTCTGTAGGAACCGCTGCACACCGCCTTCGGTGTCCATGAACCAGGCGGGTGCAGCAGCAGACTGCCTCTGCGCGTAGTCATCGCCGCAGCGACGGGTACCGTCGGCACCGATCCCGAACCACTCGTTCACGGTCATGGCAATCGGCAAGTCCCACATGGTTTCCATCGACGCCAGCGCCGCTGCGATCCGCTCGGCGATCCACGGATGTGTGTTCTCGCCCTCCAGGTCCGCACGGCACCAGATAGACAGGGCGAGCGTGCGCTGATCCTCATCCACGACGCACGACACGGTCAGGCCCTCCACGGGGCCGATATCCGTCGCATAGGGGGTCGCCGAGAGAAATGGGCGCAAGGCGGGTGCGCAGGTTTCGCGGATGAAGTTGAAGGTCAGCGCCTCAACATGCGGTGTCTTGTTGATTGCCAGATGCATTCGGCGGTACTGCTCCTCACGGAGCCACCGGCGCCGTGAGGCTCTGACATAGTCGCGATCAAGTGCCTGCACGACATCGCGCACAGAGGCGAAAGCAGGGAAGCGGACCGGATGCGCGATGGAGTTGACCAGGCAGGTTGCGACGTTCAGGTCCGGTTCCCCGAATCTGTTGTCCACCGCGTGAATCAGCAGTGTCGCAGTGCTCTGCCGCAGACTTGCATCCACCGCAAGCGAAGCTGCCGCCACCAGAATGTTCAACGGCACCTGCTTGGCCTCGGACAGTGTTTCAATCGCGTCGAAGGCCTTGCCGGATAGCGTTATCGATTCCTGCAGTACACCCCTTGCCGCGCCCGTCGGCCCGCCGCCCAGACTGTGCCCATGCCCTCCGTGTCGCGACGCGTCGGTGAGTTCACGCTGGATTGCCGCGCCGAAACGTTGCAGCGATTCCTCGGCTTTGGCGGCCTCAAGACTGTGCGCCGCTGCGATGCTCGCCAGTGCTGCACTCGTACCGGGTGATTCGTGATCGTCAGTACCAGCCAGGCGACGTCCGAGGTCGGTTTCTATCACCACGATCGCGCCGCCATCGAGAAGGAGGTGGTGTGCGTGGATCTCCAGCCCCACCACCCGTCCGTCTGTACCCGTGCGGACGGTATACCGCACCAGCGGCTTAGCGGAGAGGTCCGCGGACCACGTGTGCACAAGCCCGCCGGCGGCCCGCGTTGTTCGCTCCTCCTGCTCCGGCGCCACCGTCACAATGTCACTGAACTGCAAGCACCGCATCAGTTCTGGATAGTGCGCATCTTCACGCACAGGTTCGAGGACACACAGCTGCAGTGGGTTGGCGGCTATTGCTCCCTGGAGCGCGGTCAGGAACACCGGCAGCTCGATCGGATGAAGCCGATAGCTCTTCCCGATGAGATACAACCCGGGATCCTCGGCCTGCAACGCACCGTTGTACATGTTCTGCTGTGACCTGCTCAACGGCACCCGGTCCACCCGCGGTTCCACCGCCAACGTCATGTGACACCCTCCGGCTGCGGCAGCTCCAGTGCCTGAGCCCATCCGGCGATGGAAAGGTCTGAGACCAAACGCTTCTGCAACTCCGAACCGCGACTCACACCCAGCTGTTTCATCAACAGCACGAAACGCACCGAGTCGAGTCCCAGCTCCCGCAGATCCGTGGCGTCACCGTCGAAGAGCTCCGACTCCGCGATGTACAGCACGTCACAGACTGCTGCCACGATCCGGTCTCTCGTGGTTTCAGGCACGAGCCGGCGCCCCGGTGAGAGCGGCGGCCAAGGACGATCGCATGACCTTGCCGGACTTCGTCCGGGGGATGTCGTCGACAACGGTGATGATCGACGGCCTGGCCATCGATTCCGATTCGTGCCGATACTTCGCCGCGATCCGCTGTTTGAGCTCGGCAGTGCCCGGCCCGTCTAGCTGTGCGGTGGGTACCACCGCCAACCCTACGAGCGCGCCGAACTCCTCGTCCGGTACTTCGTAGCAGGCCGCTTCGCTCACGCCGGCAACGTTTTCGGCGATCCGGTCGACCTCGTCGGGCACCACATTGACCCCTCCGGAAATGATCATCTCCGAGGAACGGCCCCTGATGTAGAAGAAGCCGTCATCGCGACGCTCCACCAGGTCGCCGGTGTTCACCCATCCGTCGGCCAGTACCTCGCGGGTGCGATCGGGATTTCCCCAATACCCCAGCATGTTGGCCGGCGACTTGATCCACAGTGTGCCGTACGACGCAGAGACGCCGCCGAGTGTCGGTCCGCCGCTCTCGCCATCCGACAGGAAGGTCTGCACCCCTGGATAGGGACGCCCGACGGCCCCCTCCTCGATCCTCGCGATCGACTGATCATCGGTCGGCAGACACAGTGCGGTACAGCCTGTTTCACTCAACCCATAGACCTGAGCCGTCCGCACCCCCGCTGCTTCGATGAACTGCACATCGGCCGGAATCGCCCGTGAGCCGCCGTACGCGATCAATCGCAAGGAGGGAACGTCGGCTCCGGTGGTCTTGAGCTCGGACACCAATCTGGTCATTAGGGTGGGCACCAAACATGCGGTGGCCACCTCATTCCCGGCAAGCAGCTCCCGCAGCGATGCCCCGCCCTCACCGCCGGTGACACACGAGGCCCCGTGCATCAGCCCGTTGAGAATCCACCAGAGCCCACCGATGTGCGTTGCGGGCAGCGGTGAGTAGGTCGTCTCCCCTGCCACCCAGTCGATCCAGCTCAGTCCCTCGGCGCGCAGGATGTCGGGCACTGCGAAGAACGTGCGGTTGGGCAGCAGCACAGCCTTCGGCTCACCCGTCGTGCCACTGGTGAAGATCATGGCGAGCGGTTCGTCGGCGTCGGCTTCGTTTTGCGTTGCCAGCCAACCTATTTCGTTCGACGGGAGAGTCTCAGGCTCGTCCGCCGCATCTGGAAGGATCGCGGCCGGTTCTGTTATCTCGCAGAACCGCGCGATGGCTGCCGGGGGCAGCGCGTTGTCCACCATGACGGCGATGGCGCCGAGCCGCGCACACGCGAGTACCGAAAGGTATGTCTGTGGCCCGTTGTCCGAGAGAACCACCACACGGGACCCCCGGGTGACCGACGCGGCACGAAGTCTCACGGCCAGCTTTGAAACTCCGGCGGCGAGCTCACCGTACGTCACCGCACCGGCACCGTCACTGCGGCGCAATGCGATGAGCCCGGGTCGCAGGCGGGCCTGTTCGAAGATCCGTTCCCACACAGTGGGCGGTGACTGAGACATGGCAGTGGGGATGTGCTTCCTGTCGTGGGCTACGGGATGTTCAGGACCGCGATCTCGAACTCACCGGCCGCGGATCCTCCGTCCTGATCCCAGAATTCGATGGTGCTGTGGAACTGGAGGTAACGCCACGAACGGTCGACGATATGGAAGTCACGGGCCTGCAGGCGGGCGGAGAACTGCTGCGCGTTGACCAGCCGCCGAAACCGCGACGACGTGCTCTTGATCAACATGCTGGCGAGTTGGTTCTGGCAATAGTCGTCGATCGACCAGCCCCGGAAGGCCCAAATGTCATCATTGACAACACCTTGTGCGAAGGCGCTATAGGCCAGCTGGTTGAAGCACAGCACCAACTCCACGGCGTTGAAGTGCCCCGTACTCCGGATGTAGGCGGACTCGCTGATCGCGAAGTTGCCCTGTGCGTGCACGGCGTCGGAGGTGATTCCGTACTCGGCATCGTTCAGATAGCGGCAGCCCTTGTATGAATACGGTTCGAGCACTCTGCCGAGCAGACCCTCGGAGATCGGGGCCATCCCCGTGGAAGGCAGCCCGGTCTGTACCGACAGGGTTGCTGCGACCGCGCTCACGCCGCGAATCCGGGCGTCTCGAGACCATCGAGCATGGTCAGGCGGTGCGTCGTCAGTTTGCCCGACGCCGTTCCATGCTTCGCGCGATGAACCAGAGAACGGTTGTCCCACAACACGATATCCCCCACCTCATAGTGCTGGGCGTGGATAAACGGCGATGCGTAGTCGGGGTCGAGCTGCCCCGACTCTTCGAGTAGCCGCTGAAGCAGTGCAGCGTCAAGGAGTGCTCCATCCGCGTCCTCGATCGTCTCAGTGCCCGCCTCACAGATGTAAAGGATCTCTTCGCCGGTCTTCGGGTGTTTGATCACCGTGGGCCATTTCTGTGGGGGCGTGACTTTCTCGATCTCGGCCAAGATCTCGCCGATGGGCCGGTAGACATCACTCGGCCGGATCTTGATGTAGCGCCGCGGCGTATGTGTGCTGAATGTCCCACGCACAGAATCCTTTATCGTGCTCGACAACGATTCCCACACCTTGTTGAGATCGATGAAATAGGTCCCGCGGTCGAGTCCCGGAACCGCCAGCGGCACCACCATGGAGAACGCGAAAGGTTTCGGCATGAACATGTAGTCGACGTGCCAAAATGCGCCGGTCCGTGGAACCCCTTGTCCCTCTTCGGTAGACGAGACGAAGATCTCCGGGTGGTTCTCGTGGTGATACACAGGCTCGTAGTAGGGAACTATCTCCCCGATCAACCTCCCCAGCCGGATGAACTCCTCAGGTGAGGGATGCACATCCTTGAGGATGACGAGCTTGTTCTGGTAGACGAGTTCGCGAATCTCCTGCGTGGTGATTCCGTCCAGGTTCCCGGGGTCGATCCCCGCGACCTGCGTCCCCAGTCCCTCACCCTTCACGTTGAGCGTCATCGACTCCCTACTCTTCTCGCTGATCTGGCCACCTGATGCGCGACTAATGGAGCAGTCGAGCCGGACCCACGAAAAGTTCCCGAGCCATGGGGAGTCATTTCCGACCGATGGATAAATCGTTGGAAAACAACGGGATTAGTGGTCGACATCACGCCTGCCACGAACACTCACCCGTGTCACCGGTCGAGGACCACGCGGCCGACGGCCCGCTACCACGCGACGCCAGTCGGCAGAACCATCACGACGTGTGTGAAACCTATTACTAGAACACGCCTTCGGCCATCATGCCTATATCGCGCTCAGCAAACACGTTCGTTGCTAGCCTAAGTCGGTGACTTACCCACCACAGGAGCCGCCCGCAGCGGGCGATCCCTCAGCGTATGGCCAGAACCAGCCGCCTCCGGGCTACCCGAATCAGCCGCCTCCGGGTTATCAGCCGCCACCGCCGCCCGGGTACCAACCCGGATACCAGTCGGGTCCTCCCCCGGGAGCACCTCAGTACCCGGGCGCACAGTTCCCGCCGCCACCCCCGGGATACCCGCCCGCCGGATACGGCTACCCGCAGCAGGCCCCATGGCCACCGCAGGGACCGTTCAATGCCGGTGAGTCGTGGAACTGGGCGTGGGCCCAGGTCACCAAGCGCTTCGGAACCTTTATCCCGCCGTACATCGTCTGGTTCCTCGCCATCGCGGTGCCATTCGCCATCGTGTACTTCGTCTTCATAGCCGCCATGGTGGCGGCCACCGGCCCCGGCACCTACGACGAGGACTCCATGTCGTACTCGTACGAGAGCTCCTCGAGCCTCGGGGCCGGGTCAATCGTGTTGATGGTCATCATCGGAATCGCCATTGCCGCGGTCGGGCTCTACATGGCCGCATCCCTCACGACGGCCAATCTCGACGTCGCCGACGGTAAGCCCGTGACCTTTGGCTCGTTTTT
Organism: Mycobacterium sp. D16R18; assembly: GCA_002013775.1. GTDB lineage: Bacteria > Actinomycetota > Actinomycetes > Mycobacteriales > Mycobacteriaceae > Mycobacterium. Next base: position 27,004 of record MAFD01000045.1, on the reverse strand, counting down.
CCGTGCCCGGAGCTTCGGCGCCTTTGTCGGCACTGCACTGCTGGTCGCGCTCGGCACGGTGGTCGGATTCTTCCTTCTCATCATTCCGGGCCTTGTCTTCGCCTTCTTCGCGCAGTACGCGGTGTTCTTCACCGTCGATCGCGGGCTGAGCCCTGTCGATGCACTCAAGGCGAGCTTCCAGATCGTCAAGAACAATCTGGGGCCGGTCTTCCTGGTGTATCTCATCACCTATGCGATCAGCTTCGTCGCGAGCATGGCGACATCGGTCTCGTGCGGCCTGGCCGGAATCGTGGCGGTGCCGATGCAGCTGGCCCTTACGGCGCTGATCCACGTCTACACCTACCGGCGCCTCACCGGAGGCGTCATCGCCCCAGCACCGGTGTAAACCTCAACGGAAAAGGCCCGGCCTGCACTGGATTTCTCCAGGCAGACCGGGCCTTTTTCGTTACAGGACTTAGAAGTCCATACCGCCCATGCCACCGGTCGGGTCGCCCGCAGGTGCGGCCGACTTCTCCGGCTTGTCGGCAACAACGGCCTCGGTGGTGAGGAACAGCGCCGCGATGGACGCCGCGTTCTGCAGCGCCGAGCGGGTCACCTTCACGGGGTCGGCAACGCCGGCCGCGAGCAGGTCCTCGTACACATTGGTCGCCGCGTTCAGGCCGTGGCCCGCAGGAAGGTTCGCGACCTTCTCCGCGACGACACCCGGCTCCAGACCACCGTTGAAGGCGATCTGCTTCAGCGGAGCCGACAGCGCAACACGCACGATGTTGGCGCCAGTGGCCTCGTCACCCTCGAGAGCGAGCGAGTCCAGCGCGGGGGCAGCCTGCAGCAGGGCGACGCCACCACCGGCGACGATGCCCTCTTCGACGGCGGCCTTCGCGTTGCGAACGGCGTCCTCGATGCGGTGCTTGCGCTCCTTGAGCTCCACCTCGGTGGCAGCTCCGGCCTTGATCACCGCAACACCGCCGGCCAGCTTGGCCAGGCGCTCCTGCAGCTTCTCGCGGTCGTAGTCGGAGTCGCTGTTCTCGATCTCGGCACGAATCTGGGCCACCCGGCCCTGGATCGCGTCGGCATCGCCTGCACCCTCGATGACGGTGGTCTCGTCCTTGGTGACGACGACCTTGCGGGCAGTACCGAGCAGCTCGACGCCGGCGGTCTCCAGGGAGAGGCCGACCTCTTCGCTGATGACCTGGCCACCGGTGAGGATCGCGATGTCCTGCAGCATGGCCTTGCGGCGGTCACCGAAGCCCGGAGCCTTGACGGCGACGGACTTGAAGGTGCCACGGATCTTGTTGACGACCAGGGTCGAAAGTGCTTCGCCCTCAACGTCTTCAGCGATGATCAGCAGCGGCTTGCCGGCCTGGATGACCTTCTCCAGCAAGGGCAGCAGGTCCTTGACGGTCGACACCTTGGAGCTGACCAGCAGGATGTAGGGATCCTCCAGGACGGCTTCCTGACGCTCGGCGTCGGTCACGAAGTAACCCGAGATGTAGCCCTTGTCGAAGCGCATGCCTTCGGTGAGCTCCAGCTGCAGGCCGAAGGTGTTGGACTCCTCGACGGTGATGACACCCTCGTTGCCAACCTTGTCCATGGCCTCGGCGATCAGATCGCCGATGGACTGGTCACCCGCGGAGATTCCCGCAGTGGCTGCGATCTGCTCCTTGGTGTCGATCTCCTTGGCAGAAGCCAGCAGGGCGCTGGTGACGGCCTCCACGGCCTTCTCGATGCCGCGCTTCAGGCCGAGCGGGTTGGCGCCGGCGGCGACGTTACGCAGACCTTCCTTGACCAGAGCCTGAGCGAGCACGGTGGCGGTAGTAGTGCCGTCACCCGCGACGTCATCGGTCTTCTTCGCAACTTCCTTGACCAGCTCAGCGCCGATCTTCTCGTACGGGTCCTCCAGCTCGATCTCCTTGGCGATGGACACACCATCGTTGGTGATCGTGGGGGCGCCCCACTTCTTCTCCAAGACGACATTGCGACCCTTGGGGCCCAGTGTCACCTTGACCGCGTCAGCGAGGGCGTTGAGGCCCCGCTCCAGGCCGCGGCGGGCCTCTTCGTCATACGCAATTGTCTTGGCCATTGCGAAGTGATTCCTCCGTATAGGGGGTTGCACGTTCTGGGCCGGGCGCAGTGCCCGCGACGGACGGACGCAGCTGTGTGGGCTGCGGCCTCACCGTCCCGGCCTAGCACTCACCGGTCGTGAGTGCCAACCCCATTTTTAGCACTCGGGCATGGCGAGTGCAAGGTCGATTGCAGACTCCTTACATCAGTGAATGCAGCGCGGGCGACTCCCCGGAAACGGGCTGGTCGGCGGCCGCCAGGTGCGAGGATGTACCTGGCCTCCTTGCTACGAATGGGAAGGGTTGGCGCCCAATGGATACGGACAGCACACCTGCCGAGCCGGTCGCCAAAACCGCCGCGCACACGTCGGAAAAGCACTTCGAAGAGCTCAAACACGAGATCCGGCTCGCGACGCGCAGTAGTCGCTATGCGTTGGCGACGGCCGTGGCCGCGGCACTGGTATCGGCCGGTGTCTCCGCGTGGGCTTCGGTCCACGTCAGCGGCACCCAGATGGACAGGCAAGAGCACCTAGCCCGCGAACAGGCCATCCGGGGCGACCGACAGAAGGCGTACACGGAACTCGTCACCGAGTATCTGGACTTCGCCTCGCACCTTGGAGTGGTGCGTGTCGCATTGTCGGCGCACCCGCCGGATAGGCAAAGCATCCTGGCCTCGGTCACCAATACCCAGGACAGCATGACCGCGATGGCCAAGACGGAGGCCGCCGTCAAGATCGTCGGCAGCGATATGGGTCCGATACTCGACGACCTGGACACCGCACAGTTCGCCCTGTTCCAAGGACCGACCTCACTGCTGCCCGCAATCCAGTACGCGCACGACCACGATCCGCTCGTGGATGACGCCCGATGGGCGGCGGTCAGCGGACCCGCCGTCGCGGCCATCGACAAGTTTGTCGGCAACAACAGCATCGACCAGCTCGCCGAACACGCGCGGGCCGATCTTGGCGCCGGCTGAGCGCACGCCGACGCTCGAACGGCCGGCCTGTGGATAAGAACGCGCCGGCACTCAGGAACACGATCTAGGGTGCTGATATGTCGCTCGATGTCCTGATCAGTGGTGGTGGTATTGCAGGTCCCGCACTCGCGTACTGGCTTGTGCAACAGGGACATACCGTCACGATCGTCGAACGCGCCGCCACCTTGCGGGATGGTGGCCAGGCTGTCGACTTCCGCGGTCCGTCGATCGAGGTACTGGACAAGATGGGCGTACTCGACGCGGTACGAGCCGAGGCCACCCGCATGGAGTCCATGGTGATGGTCGATGCCAAGGGCAAGGAGATCGCCCGCCTTCCCCCGGAGGTCATCAGCGGAGAATTAGAGATTCTGTGGGGGGATCTCGCCCGGATCCTGCACCACGCGGTGCGTGACGGTGTCACCTTTCTCTTCGGCGACTGGATCACCGGCGTACGGGACGACGGCACGAAGGTCGCCGTCTCTTTCGCAAGATCAGCCCCGGAGAACTTCGATCTCGTAATCGGCGCCGACGGTGTGCATTCCGGACTTCGCGCGCTCACTTTTGGGCCGGAGAGAGAGTTCGTCACCGAATTGGGCCAGTACTTCACGTTTTTCGCGATGGAAAACCACCTCGGACTCGACCACCAGACGGTGGCCTTCCGCGAAGGCACGCGGAGCGTCGGCATCCAGGCAACCGCACCCGATGCCCCCGCGCGAGGTTCGCTTGCCATCTCCGACAGCGACCTGGAATTCGACTACCGGAACACCGAGGGCAATAAGCGGTTGTTCCTCGAACGATTCACAGACTTCGGTTGGGAGACTCCTGCCGTTCTGCGCGCCCTTTCCACCACCGACGAGCCCTACTTTGACTCGCTGTGCCAGGTACATCTGGATGGCTACTCCCGTGGGCGCGTGTGTCTCCTCGGGGACGCGGCCTGGTGTGCCTCTCCCCGGTCGGGCATGGGGACAAGCCTGGCAATCGTCGGCGCATATGTACTCGCCCACGAATTACGTTCCGCACAGAGTGATTTCGAGTTCGCGTTCGCCCGATTCCATGCGTTGATGGCTCCGTACGTCGCACGGTGCCAGCAGCTTGCTCTCGATACCCTGAAGATCGACGGCGCCGCATCGCCGTGGGCGAGGCGGCTGCGCAAGCTCGGCCTCTGGTCCCTACGGCTGCCCGGTGTTCGCCAACTGGTTGCCCGCCAGGCACTCAAGGTCGGCCGGTCTTTCGCACTACCCGCCTACGACTGACCGAACCTCTTGCCCGCCGCCACGGCCACCGCCTTGTTCCCTTCACACGATGCGCCCGTGACTTCGACGCCGGCCAGACGTACGTCGGCAGCGTTACCCGCTTTCGGGTCGAAGTAGATGGGCACGACCTGGGTGTCTCCCCGCACCACGACCTCGCAGGCCGAACCGCGCATCTCCAATGCCACCCCCTGCTGCGTCTCAGAACGGAACTCGTCACCGTGCTGACGCGCATCCACTGGTCGCAGGGTCAGTAGAGTCCGGCGCGTCGTGGGATCAGCAGGCGGCCCGGAACTGAATGCACAGCTGTACAAGCCTTCCCCAATCCCGATGCCACCCGGCCGATAACTGGTGAAACCACGCAGATCAGGAAACACAGAGCACGGATCCTGCCGGGCTGGACCATGGTCCGAGCGGAGCGGCAGATGCCGTGACCGAATCTGCGCAGCCCCGGTGGCGATCGCGATTGCCTCCTTGCAGGGATAGACGGGACGACCGGGACCTGGATCCCTGGCGAGGCTGGCCACCACGACCAGGCGAACACGCTTCATCAGATCGACGGCGCCATCGTGAGATGCCACACCGGGAGCATCACTCGCATCGAGGTTGAACACGTACCGGCACCATCCGCGATTACTGGTCGGCCCCAGCACGTGACTGACCGTGATCCCGTTGACCTCCATCGAATCGACGGGGGGTTCCGACAGTTGCTCGGGTGCCAGATCGAAACCGATGGTCGCCGAGACATCACTCACGAAATCACCGTCATACGCGCCCAGCCGCAGAGTGCACCGGTCAAAGCCGTCGGTGTATCCGTACGAGATCGCATGGGGAGTCTTGGCCTTGAGCAGGTCCGCGTCCACGAATCCACATGGATCGATATGGCGGAGCGCCGCCTCAACCGCCAGCTGCGCGGAATCCGTGTCGGTGTGCGAACGCCAGTCCTCGGGTCGCGGTGAGCACCCGGCTACCAGCACCAGGCCCGCCAGCATGGCCGACCAACGACGAACAGACATTTGCTACCTCCCGCCCCACCCAAGGTAGCGACGCAAACCACCCGTGACTACTGACGCGGCCGCAGCCCGTCGAACACGACATCGGTCACCTGCTGCGAGACCTCCTGGTTATAGCTCTGCATGGCCTGACAGCCGACCAAGAGCGCCTTCACCTCGTGCACTCCGACATCGGACCGCACGGTGCCCGCCCGTTGCGCAGCCTTCACCAAATCACCGAGGACGGCGTAAAAGGACTCCTCGATCTTCGGTATCAGTGCTTCAACGCTGACACCGGCACCGGCCAGGGCGTCCACCAAACCTTGATCGGTGCCTCCCCACTCGACCATCGCACGCAGGAATCCGAAGAGCGCATCCCCCGGTTCGGCCGACTCCAGCAGTTCGTGCCCCTTGCCGATGACCGTGCTCATCCGATCCTCCGCGACCGCGCGAAACAGGTCCTCCTTGGCGGGAAAATGCCGATACACGGTGCCGGCGCCCACGCCGGCGCGCCGCGCGATCTCGTCGATCGAGACGCCCAAACCCTCGTCCGCGAATGCCTGGTAGGCGACTTCCAACACCCGCGCACGGTTGCGGGCGGCATCGGCACGCAGCGGCCGCGCGGGTTGATCCATCTCACACTCCTTGAGGCATTGACAAAACGGGGCGATCGTTCCGTATATTCGTAAGCGGAGTAACCGCCCCGGTTACTAGAGATACTACTCAGGAGCCCCCATGACGCGATCAACAACCAAATGGAATACCACCGACATCCCCGACCAGACCGGCCGCGTCGCGGTCATCACCGGCGCCAACACCGGGCTGGGCCTGGAAACAGCCAAGGCACTCGCCGCACACGGCGCCCATGTCGTACTCGCGGTGCGCAACACCGAAAAGGGAAAAGCCGCCGCCGCCGAGATCACCGCGGCCCACTCGAACGCCGACATCGCCCTGCAGTCGTTGGACCTGTCGTCGCTGGAGTCCGTCCGCCGAGCCAGTGACGAGCTCAAGGCGCGCTACGACAAGATCGACCTCCTCATCAACAACGCCGGTGTCATGTGGACGGAGAAGTCCACCACCGCCGACGGCTTCGAGCTCCAGTTCGGCACCAATCACCTGGGCCATTACGCATTCACCGGCCTGCTCCTGGAACACCTGCTGCCCGTCGAGGGCTCACGCGTGGTGACCGTGTCCAGCATCGGACACCGCATTCGCGCCGCGATCCATTTCGACGACCTGCAGTGGGAACGTAACTACAACCGGGTGGCAGCCTATGGCCAGTCGAAGCTGGCCAACCTGCTGTTCACCTATGAACTGCAGCGGCGCCTGGCGGGCACCAACACCGTTGCCCTGGCCGCCCATCCCGGTGGCTCCAACACCGAGCTGGCACGCAACTCTCCGCTATGGGTCCGGGCGGTGTTCGACGTGGTGGCGCCGCTGCTCGTCCAGGGCGCAGACATGGGCGCCCTGCCCACACTGCGGGCTGCCACCGACCCGGCCGCCCTGGGCGGCCAGTACTACGGACCGGACGGATTTATGGAACAACGCGGTAACCCGAAGGTCGTCGCATCGAGCGAGCAGTCCTACGACCTCGATTTGCAGCGCCGGCTGTGGTCGGTATCTGAAGAGCTCACCGACGTGACCTTCCCCGTCAAGTAGAAAAGCGGGAAGATGGCGGGCACTGTGCTGATTGTCACCGACTGCCACTCTGGTGACACGACACGCGGTGCCCGCCACGCCCGTCAGGATGCAGCCCCGTAATCCCTTGCGTTAGGCTCCTGTTCGATCAGTAAGGAGTCCATAGGGTGCGGGCTGTAGAAGCGCCCAGCACCCATACCTTGCGGGGCTGGCAACGTCGGGCATTAGTGCGGTATTTGGCCGCCAAACCCCGCGATTTCCTTGCGGTCGCCACCCCTGGATCAGGGAAAACAAGATTTGCCCTGCGCATTGCTACCGAGCTGCTGGCCGACGGCACCATCGACAAGATCACCGTCGTGGTGCCGACAGAACACCTCAAGGTCCAGTGGGCTCAGGCGGCTACGGCCTTCGGCCTGTCCCTGGACCCGAGATTCAGCAACTCGGACTCGCAGACCTCCTCGGAGTACCACGGAGTCGTCGTCACCTATGCGCAGGTGGCCAGCCATCCCACCCGGCACCGGGTCCGCACCGAGAACCACCGCACCCTGGTGATCTTCGACGAGATCCACCATGCCGGAGACGCAAAGAGCTGGGGTGAGGCCGTCCGCGAAGCGTTCGATGACGCGACCCGGCGCCTCTCGTTGACCGGAACCCCGTTCCGTAGTGACGACAGCCCGATCCCCTTCATCAACTACGAGCCCGACGGCGCCGGATACCAGCGCTCGCAGGCCGACCACACCTATGGCTACTCCGAGGCGCTGGCCGACGGCGTGGTGCGTCCCGTGGTCTTCATGGCGTACTCGGGAGAGGCCCGCTGGCGTGACAGCGCCGGCGAGGAGCACGCCGCCCGTCTCGGCGAGCCGCTCTCCGCCGAGCAGACCGCACGTGCCTGGCGCACCACCCTGGATCCCAACGGCGACTGGATACCCGCGGTGCTGCGCGCCGCCCACGCTCGGCTGCAGCAGAAGCGCAACGGCGGTATGACCGATGCCGGCGCCATGATCATCGCCTCCGATCAGAAGGCCGCACGCGCCTACGCGAAGCTGCTGACCACGATCACCGGCAGGGAACCCACCGTGGTGCTCTCCGACGATCCGAAGTCCTCGGACCGCATCGCCCAGTTCGCCACCGACGGCAGCGAGTGGCTGGTGGCCGTACGCATGGTGTCCGAGGGTGTCGACGTGCCGCGTCTGGCCGTCGGCGTGTACGCGACGAGTGCCTCCACGCCGCTGTTCTTCGCCCAGGCCATCGGGCGGTACGTGCGCTCGCGGACACCAGGTGAGACGGCCAGTATCTTCCTGCCCTCGGTGCCGACACTGCTGGAGCTCGCCAGCCTGCTGGAAGAGCAGCGCAACCACGTGCTCGGCAAGCCACATCGCGAGCCGATGGGCGATGAAGAGCCGGTGGAACGCAAACGCACCGAACCCGGCGAGGAAGAGAAGGGTTTCGAATCACTCAGTGCCAGTGCTGAACTGGATCAGGTGATCTTCGACGGGGCATCCTTTGGCACCGCGACGCCCGCAGGCAGCGAAGAGGAGGCCGAGTACCTCGGCATCCCTGGTCTGCTCGATCCAAACCAGATGCGAGATCTCTTGCGACGCAGGCAAGAAGAGCAGCTCACCAAGCGCACCGCTTCGGGCGAGGTGCCCCCGGAGATCACCTCCACACACGGCCAACTGCGCGAGCTGCGCCGCGAGCTCAACGCGCTGGTGTCGGCCACACATTTCAAGTCGGGTAAACCGCACGGCTGGATTCACAACGAGCTGCGCCGCCGGTGCGGCGGCCCCCCGATCGCGGCAGCCACCCGCGATCAACTCAAGGAACGCATCGTCGCTGTCCGCACCCTTCATCGGGAGCTGTGACGCGCGTAGCGTAGATCGCATGTCACTGATCGTTTCCGGATACCCCGAACCTCGGTATCACGGCGACACCGGCGAGATCAGCGCGACGTTCAAACCGGCCACCGATCCACCCGACTACGCCCCCGACAACGGCAACGTGGTCCAATACCACTACCTGGCGACCCAACAGTCGACGGCCGGCGACTACGGGCTATACCGAATCGATGCCGGACCGGTGAAAGGTTTCGGTGCCGCAACGCATTTCCACAAGGCGATGTCGGAGGCGTTCTTCGTACTCTCCGGAACGTGGCGGTTGTACAACGGCGAAACATGGGTCGACGCCACCTCGGGCGACTTCTTGTTCGTACCGCCGGGCGGCCTGCACGCATTCCAGAACGATTCGGGCGAAGCAGCTTCCATGCTGATGCTGTTCGCCCCCGGCGCACCCCGGCAGCGGTACTTCGAAGGTTTTGGCGAGCTGGCCGACATGAGCGACGAGCAGCGCACCCAGTGGTTCATCGACCACGACAACTTCTTCGTCTAGACGGGGAACCGCACTCCCGTCAACTCCTCGGAGACTGACCAAAGCCGTTGTTGCAGAGCCTCATCGTGCGACTGCTTGCTGGACCTGACAACCTTTGGATACCCACGGAGCTCCGCGAAACCCGCAGGCCCGTAGTACTGGCCACCCGAGGCAGCCGGGTCGGTGGCGGCACGCAGACTGGGCAATGCGCCCATCGCCGGGCTCTGGGCGAGTTTCAACGCCGCCGCACTGAGCGCCTCAGGCCCAAAGGTGATGTGACGCATCAGCTCGGTGCCCGATGCACCCGGGTGCGCGGCCAACGCCGCCGTCGCGGCGCCCGCGGAGTCGAGACGGCGCTGCAGCTCGTAGGTAAACAACAGGTTCGCGAGTTTGGACTGCGCGTAAGCTCCCACCCGACTATAACTTCGGTCCCACTGCAGGTCATCGAAATGTATTGCGGCCCTGATCTTATGGCCGTTACTACTGACGGTGACGACGCGCGAGCCACGCACAGCTGTCAGGTTCTCGAGTAGCAGACCGGTGAGGGCGAAATGGCCCAGGTGATTGGTGCCGAACTGCAGCTCGAATCCGTCCGCGGTGCTGCCCTTCGGCGGGTACATCACTCCGGCGTTGTTGATGAGCAGATCGATCCGCGAATAATCGGCGCTCAGCTGTCCGGCCGCGGATCTGATGTCCGAGAGGGAAGACAGATCCAGCCGCTGCAGCGCCAGGTTGCCCGCGGGCGCGGTCTTCTTGATCTCGTCGACGGCGGCGGCACCCTTGTCGAGATCACGGACCGCCAGAACCACCTGGGCTCCCGCGGCTGCCAGCGCGCGGGCCGTCTCCAGGCCCAGCCCGGTGTTGGCGCCGGTGATGAGGGCGACGCGTCCAGTTTGGTCAGGAATATCAGCGGTGGTCCAGTGCGCGGTCACAAACGCATCCTGCCCCAGAACCACCGCGCTGCCCAGCCCACCGCATTCACAGTTCTCCCGGTGTTCGATACCAGCGATCACACAGCCGGAGTCAATACGCTCATCGCCGGATCACTGAGCTTGGCCACCTACTGCATGTAAGGCAGGTTCGTGCGCAAATTTGCTTCTGTTGTCAGCCTTGTAATTTCACTTCTGTGCGCGGGTACGGGACTGGCAGTGGCAGACCCGCTGCCGGTCGCCGATGTCAGCCAGTCGGCGGATACCGACGATGGCTGGCACCTGAGTGCCGCGCTGTCGCGGATGGCGATCAACTCGGTGCCGAACATGGCCGCGACGGCCTTCACCCGTGAGGGCTTTGTCACCGGCAAGGCTGCCGCGAACATCGACGGCAACGGCGCGATTCCGGTGAACTCCGGCGTGCTCGTCATGGGTCTTCAGCTGGGCTGCCAGATCGACCTCAGCGAGGGCGGAAGCGTTGACGTTGGCGCCGATGCGGGCGTGAGCCCGGGATTCTCCGGCGGCAGCAATCTACTTGCCATGGTCGGCCCGTATGCGGAGGTGAACGGCAGCATCTCGATCAATCTCCTTCCGGGAACGATCAAGAACATCGTGCTGGGAAAGAAGGCCCTGAAGGGACGCGCTGGTGAAATCGTGGTCCACGACGCCCACGTGAAAGTGGACGCGTGCGGCGGACCCGTCTCCATCCGGTTCTTTACGACGGCGATGATCGACACCGACAAATCCGACGACAGCGTGAACGTCTACGGAGACATCCTCTCGCTATGAGCGCTCGCCTGAAACGTCGTGTACTGACTGTCGTCGTGTGGGCGTGCGTCGCCATGTCACAGGCACCCATCACACACGCCGACAACTGCAGCCCCGGCGACTTCGGTGCGGCGGCGGGATGCGCTCCCCCCGCCGCGGCCGGTGGCGACAAGGCCGAAAGTTGGCCCCCGACAAGCGTGGATTGGCCGCCCGACGCAGATTCGGACGCCGACTCCGAGCAGTGGAGTCAGCGCAGCACCGCATCCGCCCCGATCGTGGCATCCAGAGGAACACCACCGGTCACGCCCGCACCACCAACCGGACTCACGACTACCGCACCGACGCCGATTGTTATCCCCGGTGCTTAGCCGGAGGTAGCTCCGTGGAACACGGCCTCGACATTGTTCCCGTCCGGGTCACGCACGAACGCGCCGTAATAGCCGGGGTGGTACTCGGGCCACAGTCGCGGCGCATGGAGCGCCTCGGCGCCTTCACCCGTCGCCGTCGCGAAGAACTCATCGACTTCTTCGGCGCTCGCGGCCGAGAAGGCAACGTGGATCTCACGATTGGGACCGCTCGCGACGTCGCCACCACCAATCCAAAAGTCGGGTTTTCCCGCCGTCCCGTAGCCGATAGCGACACCGAAATCCATCTGACGGGTGAACCCCAGGACGCCGAGCACCTTGTCGTAGAACGCGGCCGCAGTCGGCAGGTCCGCGCAGTTGATACCGAAGTGATCGATCATGACGCAGATTCTTGCCCACGCATCCGACAGCCGGGGGTTAAGACGGTAAACGCGGCATAACTACATCGCCAATAAGTTTGCTAAATGCCGCAAATTGGTAGCAGCTATCTCGCCGACCAATTCAGGCAGAGAATTGATAAACCTTCACCATGTGCGCACGAAAATACCCAAAACTGATAGCTGCAATATGGCATAGATTTCGAATTTTGCTGGATTTGTAGGACTTGACATGTGTTGAAGTCCCAGCAATAGTCTGGTCACGCTCGTAATCAGAATTACCCAAAGAGTAATAATCCAACGCCGAAAATAGCCTCTTGGTTAACGTGAGATTAAGGAATCCTGGATGAATACCGGTGTCATCGCGCACCCGTGGAGACTTGCTGTGACGCGCAAGCCCTTAGCGGTTCTGGCCGCACTTGCCTCTGTCGCGTCCACCGCGACCCCTGTCGCTCTCGCAGACCCTCAGGTCATGCCGGATAAGGAGCAACAGGTTGTCACCGCCACCGGATGGATCGTGAATGTGCTGACAACCAACGAGATCATCGACCACATCGACAACTTGGCGGGTGCGTCCAACTCGTGGCAGGCGCGTGTCACCCTGACCTCCGAGGCACGGATCAGCGGACAGGGCAACTCCCCGATCCAGGACGCCCAGCTGGAGACGGGCTACTTCGTGGGCTGCCGCACCGATTCCTCGCCCGGCGTCGAACTGGGCGGTGGCATCGGCGGTACTGCCGGTGGTGTCGGAGGAGGTGGATGGGGCTCCGCGTTTGGCTATGGCGACGTACAGGGCAGCCTCGGCGGAAGCATCCGGGTACTACTCAAACCCGGTGGCCTGACTCAGATCCCACTGGACCGCATCAATTTTCGCGAGAGGTCTGCCATCTCCGAGATCACCAACGTGAACATCGAGGCCGATGGGTGCGGCGGTCAGGTCAAGATCCAGTCCTACGCCACGGTGAAGATCCGCACCGACCGAGGCAACAACACCCAGGTTATCTACGGCGAGCCCAAGGACTTGTGACCATGACCAACAAGACAATCAGCAGGATGCTCACCGCCTCAGCGGGAACAACGCTGACACTGGCGTTCGCGCTCGCCGGACCCGCCACCGCGGATCCGCTGGCTCCCGGACCGCTGCCCAACCCGTGGCCGGTCAACGGCTCGCAGTTTCCCGATCCAACCACCCAGGGCAACGGTCAGCCAGTACCCACGGCTCCCTCACAACAGCCCGGTGGCGCCATGCCGGCGGACACCCCGCGCGTGAATGCCATTGGTGGGGCCAGGATTTCCGCATCTGTGCCACAGGGACTGGGGGACGGGCTTGGCCCCAAACTGATCCAGACCGAACAGCGGACGAGCGTTACCCTGCCGAACTTCGCGCGCAACGGGATCTTCGTTCCCGTACGCAATGGAGGCACCGCGATCCTGCACCTTCCCGCAGAAATTGCCCTCAAACCCGCGGACTGGCGAGAGGATGGCAGTGCCTTTTACCCAGGCGTCGACAACGATTTCGTGGTCAAGCCGGTGGACGGTGGGGTGGACATCACCGCGTTCCGCACCAACCTGATCGGGCCCACGTCCTACGCCATCGGTGTCCGGCTGCCCGACAACGCCCGGTTGCTCGACCGCGGTGATGTCATCGAAATCAAGGCGCCCTCGGCGCAGGGCCCGGAAGAGACTGTCGGTGTTTTCAGCAAGGCCGTCGCCACGGATACCAAGGGGGTCAATCCGTCGGTCACCACCTATGTGGCACCGGGATCTCAACACCAGGTCAACATCATCACCGACCTCGGACCGGCGGATCCCTTTGCGCTGCCGGTAAATATCACGATGCACTACCGACCCACGATGTAAGTCGATTGTCCTGCGGCACAGCGGCGTGCCGCAGGACAATCTTCGTTCTACGAGAGGCCCGACAGCAGGTGCGGTAAGTCGGCGATCGAGTCAACGACGTATGCCGGTTGCATCGCGTATTGATCGGCGGCCCACCTGTCGAGCGTGTCCTGGCGGAACTTGCCGGTGCGCACCAGCACGCCCGTCATGCCGACAACCTGGGCGGCGAGCACGTCGACATGCAGGTCGTCACCCACCATCACGACTTGATCCGGCTCGCATCCCATTCGCTCGGCAGCCAGCTGAAACCCAGCCGGAGCCGGCTTGCCCACGGCGACGGCCTTGCGTCCCGACACCTGCTCCATACCCGCCAGGTACACACCGGTGTCGACGCGCAATCCCTCACGGGTGCTCCACACCGCGTTGCGATGCATCGCCACCACCGGAATCCCCTGAGCCATCAGGTCATAGACCTGGCTCAGCGCCACGTGATCGAACTGCGGGCCGGCGCCACCAAGAATGATCACATCGGGATCTTCGGAGAGGGATTCGACGAAGTCGACTCCGGGCATGTCGGCGGTGATGTTGCCGTCGTTCAGCAGGTAACACCGTGCCCCGGGGTGCTGGGCGATCACGTGGTCGGCGGTCAGCATCGCCGCGGTTATCACCTCATCGGCAGGCACCGTCAGCCCCGCAGCGCTGAGCAACTCCGCGATCTGCACCCGGGTCCGCGAGGTGGTGTTGGTCAGGAAGCAACGACGAACATCGTCGCTCTCCAGTGCCTTGAGGGCCTGGGCGGCGCCGTCGATCGGCTCCCACGAGGTCACCAGGACCCCGTCGATATCGAAGAGCACTCCGCCAACGGTCATAGCGCTAGTTTCCTGCCATGCCGCGGGCACCGCACGCCGAGGGCACACCGGTTGCGTATACGCAGCAAAAACCCCTGCGTGCGGTATGCGCCCGGCGATCGGACAATAATGAGCCGATGCGTTCCGTCGCCGAACACCAGCACGTCGTCGCGGGATTGATCCAGGCCCCAGCGCCCGTACGAGTACCGGTCGCCGCGGCCGACCGGCTGGTACTTGCCGCCGATGTCATCGCGCCACTTGATCTGCCGGTGTTCGATAACTCGGCGATGGACGGGTATGCGGTTCACCGCGACGACCTCGCAGGCGCTTCGCCCACTAGCCCCGTCACACTGCCCGTCACCGAGGACATCCCCGCCGGGCGCACCGACAAGCTGACGCTCAAACCCGGCACCGCGCACCGAATCATGACGGGCGCACCACTTCCCGCCGGTGCCACCGCGGTGGTGCCCGTCGAGGTCACCGACGGCGGCACCGAGACGGTGACCATCACCGAAGAACCCCGTGCCGCGCAACACATCCGATCTGCCGGTGAGGATGTACGGGCCGGCGACACCGTGCTGTACGCCGGCACCCGCCTGATGGCACCGGCGTTGGGCTTGGCGGCCGCGCTCGGGCTCGAAGAGCTCACCGTGCGCCCTCGGCTGCGGGTGGTCATCGCCTCTACCGGCAGCGAGTTGATTCCCCCGGGCACCGATCTCAAGCCCGGGCAGATCTACGAGTCCAACGCAGTCATGCTGGCCGCCGCGGTCCAGGAGGCCGGAGCCGACGCCGTGGTGGCACCGACCGTCGCCGATGACGTCGAGCAATTCCTGGCCGTGCTGGAGGAATACGGCGCGCAGGCCGATCTGCTGATCACCACCGGCGGGGTGAGTGCCGGCGCCTATGAGGTGGTCAAGGACGCACTCACCGACGCCGGTGTCCAGTTCGTCTCGGTGGCTATGCAGCCCGGTAAGCCGCAGGGCGCTGGACACGTCAGCGGCGTTCCGGTGCTCACGCTGCCCGGCAACCCCGTCAGCGCACTCGTGTCGTTCGAGGTATTCATTCGCGAGCCGTTACGCGCAGCCATGGGATTGGATCCGGCGCGGGCACGCCACCAGGCGGTCCTGACCGACCCGATCTCCGCTCCCGCAGGTAAGCGACAGTTCCGTCGCGGGTGCTGGGATGCCGACAACGGCACGGTGACGGCCGTCGGACCGCCCGCATCGCATCATTTGCGGTGGCTGGCGGCATCGAATTGCCTGCTCGATATCCCTGAAGACGTCACCGAACTAGCGGCGGGAACGACAGTCAGCGTGTGGAATCTGAGCTGATCACCGCCGTCTCGACGGTGTCTGCAGGGCGAGTGGCAATGCCGCTGTTCATGGCACCCCGGTCATTGTGTCCATCGTGCTGTCCCCAGCGCATCGACCGCATCACTAGGATGGTCCGGTGGCAAGACGCCCCCGCCCCGTAGGTTCAGAGCCGGATTCCGGCATCCCGCATATCGTCGAACTCTTTCGGTCGACCATCCCGCCAATCCATCCGGCAGGCCTTCCGTTCATCGCCGGCGGATTGGGGCTGGCAGGCCTCGGATTCAAGAATCGTTGGATTCGCGGTACCGGGCTGGCGCTCGCCGGCGCGTGCGCCGGATTCTTCCGGCATCCGCCACGCATCCCACCCAACCGCGCCGATGTGGTGGTGGCCGCCGCCGACGGCCAGATCTGTCTGGTCGACCGCGCGGTGCCGCCGCCGGAGCTCGGGCTGCCTGCCGAACCGCTTCCCCGCATCAGCATCTTTCTGTCGGTGTTCGACGTTCACGTTCAGCGGGTGCCGGTCGCCGGTGAGGCCACTGCCGTCATTCACCGCAGCGGACAGTTCCTATCTGCCGATCGCGCCGAGGCAAGTGTGGCCAACGAACGCAACAGCGTGCAGATCCGCACCCGCAGCGGGCACGATGTGGTGGTGGTGCAGATCGCCGGGCTCATCGCACGTCGGATCATCTGCCACGCCAAGGTCGGCGACCAGCTGTCCATCGGCGACACCTACGGATTGATCCGATTCGGTTCCCGGGTGGACACTTATCTGCCTGAGGGTTCGAAGATTCTTGTCCAGCCAGGGCAACGAGCCGTCGGCGCCGAGACCGTGCTGGCCGAGCTGCCCTCCTCCACGGATAACGCGTAAGCGGCTCAGCCATGACTCAAGCCGCATCCCAAAAGCGCCCCGTGCACATCCGGATCCTGCCGAGTGTGATGACGGTGCTGGCGATCTGCGGTGGCCTGTCGTCGATCAAGTTCGCGTTCGACGGAAAGCCGTACATCTCACTGACGTTGATCGCCGCGGCGGCCATCCTCGACGGTCTCGACGGCAGGATCGCCCGGCTGTTGGACGCGACGTCACGGATGGGCGCGGAGATCGACTCGCTGGCCGACGCGGTGAACTTCGGTGTTGCCCCTGCGGTGGTGCTGTACATCTCGATGCTGTCGGATACCCCTACGGCATGGGTCTTTTCGCTACTTTATGCCGTGTGCATCGTGCTGCGGCTGGCACGCTTCAACACGCTGCTCGACGACGATTCCCAGCCCGCGTTCACCAAGGAGTACTTCGTCGGGGTGCCCTCCCCCGCGGGAGCATTGATGGTGCTCGCCCCACTGGCCGCCTTCCTGCAGTTCGGCGACGGATGGTGGTCGTCGGTATGGGCGATATGCGCCTGGATGGTGTTCGTATCCATGCTCATCGTCAGCCAGATACCTACCGCCGCCATGAAATCCGTCTCGGTACCGCCCCGCATGGTGGTTTTGCTGCTTGCGCTGGTGACAGTCGCCGCTGCCGGACTACTGCAGTACCCCTATGCGCTGCTGCTGATCCTGATCGTCGTCTATCTGGCACACATCCCGTTCGCCTGGCGCAGTCAGCGCTGGGTGGCGGCACGGCCCGAATCCTGGGACGCCAAGCCCAAGGAGCGTCGTGACCTTCGCCGCGATCAGCGCCGGGACCAGCGACGCGCCTTCCGGCAGGCCGCGCTCCCCAAGCGGCGCACCGCCGAACGTCTGGGTCTGCGCCGTCCCGGCAGGCCACGCTAGGAACGCATGAGCGACCAACCCGATGCTCTTCGCCCGCGTGGCTCATCGCTGACTCTCACCGCTCGCCTCAACACATCCGCTGTCGACTCACGGCGCGGTGTGGTCCGTCTACATCCGGAGGTTATTGCCGCCCTGGGTATCCGGGAATGGGATGCGGTATCTCTGACCGGATCGCGAACAACGGCGGCCGTCGTCGGGGTCGCGCCGCGCTCAGTTCCGGCCGGCACTGCCCTGCTCGACGACGTCACGCTGTCCAACGCGGGACTGCGCGAGGATGCGTCGGTCATCATCGCCCCCGTGACGGTCTACGGAGCGCGGTCCATCACCGTGAGCGGTTCCTCGCTTACCACCCAGTCTGTGTCGTCCGCGACGCTTCGACTGGCGCTGCTGGGCAAGGTCATGACCGTCGGGGACACCGTCTCATTGCTGCCACGGGATTTGGGGCCCGGTACGTCCACATCGGAGGCGACGACCGCGCTGGCCCGGTCCGTGGGCATCACCTGGACCTCCGAGCTGCTCACGGTGACGGCCGTGGATCCGGCCGGTCCGGTCAGCGTGCAACCCAATTCTCTTGTCAGCTGGCAGGGCTCGAACCCGTTGGGCCCCACTGCCCAACCGGCGCTGGCGCGGTCCCCGGAATCCGCCACCCATTCGACTCCCCCTCCTCCGGAGCTCCCCGCGGCGATTTCCGTGGAGGACCTCAAGGGCTCACAAGCACAGGCCGCTCGGCTCACCGAGTGGCTCAAGCTCGCCCTCGATGAACCCGGATTGCTGAAAACACTGGGTGCACAGCCAAATCTGGGCGTATTGATATCCGGCCCCGGCGGCGTCGGCAAGGCAACGTTGGCCCGCGCGGTCTGCGCAGCGCGCACTCTCATCGAGCTGGACGGGCCGGAAGTGGGTGCCACGACCGCCGACGGACGTCTCAACGCGATCCGCGGGGCGGTGAGCAGCATCCGTCAGTCCGGCGGCGTTCTGCTGATTTCCGATGTCGACGCACTGCTGCCGGCCACCGCCGAGCCCGTGGCGACACTCATTCTCGCCGAGTTACGTTCCGCGGTAGCCACTTCCGGGGTCGCGTTCATTGCGACCACTGCCCATCCCGACGCTATCGACGTCCGGTTGCGCGCTCCCGAACTGTGTGACCGCGAGCTGGGTCTGAGCCTGCCGGATGCGGCCACCCGCAAGTCACTACTGGAAGTTCTCTTGGCAAAGGTGCCGTCGCAGGACCTGCAGCTCGACGAGATCGCGGCGCGGACACCGGGTTTTGTGGTGGCCGATCTGGCCGCGCTGGTACGCGAGGCCGCATTGCGGGCGGCGGCACGGGCCAGCGAGAATGCCAGCACGCCGGCACTGGATCAAGAAGACCTGGTCGGCGCGCTGTCCGTGATCCGTCCGCTCTCTCGGTCCAGTACCGAGGAGGTGGCCGTCGGGTCGATAACCCTCGAAGACGTCGGCGACATGGTGACCACCAAACAGGCTCTGACAGAAGCTGTTCTGTGGCCGTTGCAGCATCCGGACACCTTCGAACGCCTTGGCGTGGACCCGCCCCGCGGGGTACTGCTGTACGGACCGCCCGGCTGCGGGAAGACCTTTGTGGTGCGCGCGCTGGCCAGCTCCGGGCGGTTGTCGGTACACGCTGTCAAGGGCGCCGAGCTGATGGATAAGTGGGTCGGAGCCTCCGAGCAGGCGGTGCGCGAGCTGTTCCGGCGGGCGCGCGATTCAGCGCCTTCCCTGGTGTTCCTCGACGAGGTCGACGCCCTGGCACCCAGACGCGGGCAGAGCTTCGACTCGGGTGTCACCGACCGCGTGGTGGCGGCCCTGCTTACCGAGCTGGACGGGGTGGAACCGCTGCGTGATGTGGTGGTGCTCGGCGCGACCAACCGGCCCGAGCTCATCGACCCCGCGCTGCTGCGTCCGGGCCGCATGGAACGCCTGGTATTCGTCGAACCTCCGGATGCTCAGGCCCGCAAAGACATCCTCAAGACGGCCGCACGGGCGGTCCCGCTGGACGCCGATGTAGATCTGGACGCCCTCGCCGCTGAACTTGACGGCTTCTCGGCAGCCGACTGCGCGGCGCTGTTGCGCGAGGCCGCGATGGCGGCGATGCGACGATCCATCGACGCCGCCGATGTCACCGTCGCCGATGTCGAGACCGCACGGGCCACGGTGCGCCCGTCGCTGGATCCCGTGCAGGTAGCATCCCTGCGCGCGTTTGCTGACAACCGCTGAAAAGGGTTGCGTCGCGCCAATCGTCGACCGCCCCGTAAACTAGGCACCACGACACCCCGCCCAACAACCGATAGACGGGAGTGCCTTTGCTTGCCATTCTGCTTGCCCACGCACTTGCGGCCGCCATGGCGCCGCTACTTGTCGCGCGCGCTGGCCGACTGGCGTTTTATCCCCTTGCCCTAGTCCCCCTAGGTTCGCTGATCTGGGTACTAGCAAGATGGCCGGGCGAAGGCACGGATGTCCGTGTGGACATTGCGTGGGTGCCCGAGCTAGCGATGGACATCGCACTGCGTTTCGACTCGCTGGCCGCGATCATGAGTGTGCTGGTGCTCGGCATCGGGTCAATGGTGCTGTTTTATTGCGCGAGCTACTTCCGGCATCGCGACGGGCATACCGAGCCGCGGCTGCCGAGCTTCGCTGCCGAGCTGGTGGCATTCTCCGGCGCCATGTTCGGTCTGGTGATCAGTGACAATCTGCTGCTGCTCTACATCTTCTGGGAACTGACCACCGTGCTGTCCTTCCTGTTGGTCGGCCACTACGCGGAACGGCTGGCGAGTCGCCGCGCGGCGGTGCAGGCACTGCTGGTGACCACCGCCGGTGGACTGGCAATGCTGGTCGGGGTCATCGTGCTCGGTCATGTCGGTGGAAGCTTCCTGTTGTCCGACCTCATCGCGCATCCACCGTCGGGTATGGCCGCCAGCGTCGGTCTGGTGCTGGTGCTGATCGGTGCGCTGAGCAAGTCCGCCATTGTGCCCCTGCATTTCTGGCTTCCCGGTGCCATGGCCGCACCGACCCCGGTCAGTGCCTACCTGCATGCAGCCGCCATGGTGAAGGCCGGCATCTATCTGCTGGCCCGCATGTCGCCGGGGTTCGCCGAGGCGACACCGTGGCGACCTATCGTGCTGGTGTTGGGCATCGCCACGATGATCCTGGCGGGCTGGCGGGCCCTGCGCGAGTACGACCTCAAGCTCATCCTGGCCTTCGGGACGGTGAGCCAACTCGGATTCCTGGTGGTGCTCACCGGAACCGGCGATCCCGACATCCTCCTGGCCGGGTTGGTCATGCTCTGTGCGCACGCCCTGTTCAAGGCCGCACTGTTCATGGTGGTGGGAATCATCGACCACACCGTCGGCACCCGCGATATCCGCAAGCTGGCCTGGCTCGGAAAGCGCGCGCCATCGCTACTGGTAATCGCCGGGCTCGCCGCGGCGAGCATGGCGGGGGTGCCGCTGACCCTGGGATTTGTCGGCAAGGAGCTGGCCTTCGCGACGGTGCTGCACAGCCAGGTACTCGGTTCGGCCGCGCCTTGGGTGCTTGCGGGGATCGTCATCGGTTCGATGTTCACCATCACCTACAGCATGCGGTTTATGTGGGGAGCTTTCGCGCGCAAGGGTTTACCCGAACCCAGCGCCCGTGTGCAGGGCATGCATGCGCCGGTCCCCGCCTTCCTGGTGGCGCCCGCGTTGCTGTCCGTGGCAAGCATCGCTGTGGGCATACTGCCCGACTGGCTCAACTGGGCACTGGGCAGCTACGCCGATCCTGTTGACGCGCATATCGCGATCTGGGAGGGCTTTGGGGTACCGCTGCTGCTCACGGCGCTCGCCTTTGCGGTCGGCATTTTCGCGTTCTTCTCCCGGGGCCGCCTGCGCAGGGCACGGCTCGCCGTCAATCCGCTGGGCAATGCCGACCGCGGCTACGACGCGGTACTGCGCGGCGCCGATGTGCTGTCTCAGCGACTGACCGCGCTCACTCAGCGAGGTTCCATCCCGTTCACCCAGGCCACCATTCTGGTGACCCTGGTCATGCTGCCGACGATCGTGCTGGCTCTCGGAGCGCGCGATGAACCACACCTGAAACTGTGGGATTCTCCGCTGCAGGGGGTGGTCGGGTTACTGATGCTTGCGGCCGCCGTCGGTGCGACCGTCATGCGTAACCGGCTGGCGGCGGTGCTCCTGGTGGGTATCACCGGCTATGGGACGGGCGTCATCTTCGCGCTACACGGTGCGCCAGATTTGGCGCTGACGCAGTTCCTCGTCGAAACCCTGACCCTCGTGATCTTCGTGTTGGTACTGCGGGCACTGCCTGCCGAATCGGATGTGGAGCAGGCCAACAGATTCCGCTTGCCCCGCGCCCTACTCGCGATCGCGGTCGGTTGCACGGTCACCACTCTGGGGGTGTACGCGATGGCGGCCCGACGTGATCGCCCGATCGCCGACCTGCTCCCCGAGGCGGCGTATCAGCGCGGGCACGGCGCCAACACGGTCAACGTCCTGCTGGTGGATATCCGCGCCTGGGACACCCTGGGCGAGATCTCGGTGCTGCTGGTGGCCGCGACGGGTGTTGCCTCGTTGATGTTCCGGCACCGGCGTTTTGGCAGAGCTCCCCGGGTCGGGGACGCTGCAGGTCAACCGGATGTCGTGGTGGCATCGGGAATCTGGTTGCGTGGGAGCGAACTGCGCGATCCCAAGCACCGGTCATTGGTCCTCGAAGTGGCGACGCGACTGATTTTCCCGCTCGTCATGGTGCTGTCGTTCTACTTCTTCTTCGCCGGGCACAACGTTCCCGGCGGAGGATTCGCCGGCGGTCTGACGGCCGGTTTGGCACTCGTGCTGCGTTATCTCGCCGGTGGCCGTTACGAGTTGGGCGAGACCCTGCCCTTCGATGCCGGCAAGATCCTCGGGCTCGGACTGGCCTTCTCCGGGGGGACCGCCCTCGCCTCGATTCTGCTGGGCGCCCCGGTGTTGTCTTCGGCCACAATCCAATTCGACATGTTCGGGTTTGGGCACGTCAAGATCGTGACTGCACTGTTCTTCGATCTCGGCGTATACCTGGTGGTGGTCGGCCTGGTGCTCGATGTGCTGCGCAGTCTGGGTGCGCGTCTGGATGTCGAGCTCGAGGAGTCGCCACGCGCCCGGGCGGGGGTGCGTGCATCATGACCAATCTCGGACTGCTCATCATCATCGGTGCCCTCACCGCGTGCGGCGTGTATCTGATGTTGGAACGCAACCTGACCCGCATGGTCTTGGGTCTGCTACTCATCGGCAATGCCGTGAACCTGCTGATCCTTACGGTGGGTGGCCCGTCCGGCAATCCACCGATCATCGGACGGCAGTCCGCGGACCGAACCACCGTGGCCGATCCCTTGGCCCAGGGCATGATTCTGACCGCGATCGTCATCACGATGGGTGTCGCCGCTTTCACCCTCGCCCTGATCTATCGCATGTTCACGCTGGAAGCCGATGACGTCGTGGACGACGATGCCGAGGACGCGCGCGTCGCCCAGGAACCGCCCGAGCCCGTCACCGACGACCGGGACGAACACAGGGAGACATCGGGCCCCACGGACGAGGACTCCCCCGCCGAACTCGATGCACTACCGGTAGGCGAGAAGTCATGAGTGCCATGGCCGTTCTGACACCGCTCCCGGTCCTCATCCCGACGGCGGCGGCCGCGTTGACTCTGATCGCGGGCCGTCGCCCACGATTGCAGCTGTTGATCACCGTCACGGCGTTGACCACGGTGCTCGGGGTATGCGCTGCGCTGCTGTACCTGGCGGATCGCGACGGCACCTTTGCATTGGCCGTCGGCGGCTGGGGACCCACCGAGGAAAAGCTGGGACCTCTCGGAATAGCCCTTGTGGTAGATCGTCTCTCGGGCCTCATGCTGGTGGTCTCGGCCATCGTGCTGCTGGCAGTCGTGCTGTACGCAGCGGCGCAAGGTATCCGTGATGGCGACGAGCGCCAGCCGGTGTCCATCTTCATGCCCACGTACCTGGCGCTGTCAGCCGGTGTGTGCAACGCCTTCCTGGCCGGTGACCTGTTCAACCTGTACGTCGGTTTCGAGGTGCTGCTGGCCGCGAGCTTCGTGCTCCTGACCATCGGGGCCAGTGCCGACCGAGTGCGTGCCGGCATCTCGTACGTGATGGTCTCGATGATGTCCTCGGTAGTATTTCTGCTGGGCATCGCCTTCGTGTACGCGGCGACCGGAACCTTGAACATGGCCGAAATCGCCGTCCGCGCAGACGGCATCCCGTCGGGTACGCGGATGGCGATCTTCGCGGTGCTGCTGGTCGGTTTCGCCATCAAGGCGGCCGTCTTTCCACTGTCGACCTGGCTACCCGACTCCTACCCGACAGCGCCCGCACCCGTGACGGCGGTCTTCGCAGGCTTGCTCACCAAGGTGGGTGTGTACGCCATCATTCGCGCGCATTCCCTGTTGTTCCCCGGCGGTGTGCTGAACACGGTGCTGCTGGTGGCCGCTCTGCTCACCATGATCGTCGGCATCCTGGGCGCCATCGCACAGAGCGATATCAAACGACTGCTGTCCTTCACCCTGGTCAGCCATATCGGGTACATGATCTTCGGTATCGCACTGTCCAACGAACTCGGTATGTCCGGCGCTATTTTCTATGTGGCACACCACATCATCGTGCAGACGACGCTATTCCTCGTGGTAGGACTCATCGAACGTCAGGCCGGGGCGTCATCACTGAACCGTCTGGGTGGACTCGCCGCGGCCAGTCCAGTGCTGGCCTTCGCCTTCGTGGTCCCCGCGCTGAACCTGGCCGGCATCCCGCCATTCTCCGGTTTCATCGGCAAGGTGGCACTCCTGGAGGCAGGGTCGTTGCAGGGCTCGGTGCTGGCGTGGACCCTCGTGGCCGGGGGCACGATCACGAGTCTGCTGACCCTCTATGCGGTGGCCCGCGTCTGGACCAAGGCGTTCTGGCGACCGCGCGCCGATGCGCCGGAAGGCGACCTGGCCGCGGCGTCACCGTCCGCACTTCTTGACGACAGCGAAGAGATCGCCTTCGTGGACCGCGCCGATGTGGGCCGGATGCCGGCCGGCATGCTGGCGCCCACGTTGGGATTGATCGCGGTCGGGGTGGCACTGACGATCTTCGCCGGGCCCATCATCGGGATCAGCGAAAGGGCCGCCGCCGAGGTCCGTGACCGCACGGTGTACATCAGCGCTGTCCTCGGGGGTGGCCCACGATGAAGACCCTGGCGATGTATGGCCCTCGCGAAATCATCTTGCGGGCTTGGATTTTGGTATGGCTCGTGCTGGTCTGGACCATGCTGTGGGGCAATTTCTCGGTAGCCAACACCGTTACCGGACTGCTGGTGGCTCTCGTCATCACGGTCCTGCTACCGATGCCGCGCCTGCCGGTCGAGGGCCGTCTGCACGTGGTGTCGATGATCCGGCTTGCGCTCACTGTCGCGTACTACATGGTGCTGTCGAGTCTGCAGGTGGCGTGGTTGGCGATCAGACCGGGCCCGCCACCGTTGAGTGCCGTACTGCGAGCACAGCTTTCGGTGAAGTCAGATCTGGTGATGGCACTGCTGCTCAACACACTGACGATCATCCCCGGTTCGGTGGTCCTGGAAATAGACCAGGAACGCCGACTGGCGTATGTGCACGTGCTGGACGTGGGTTCACCGAAGGCCGTGGCGAGCTTCTACACCCAATTACGGCAACTGGAAAGACTTTTCATCGCAGCCTTCGAACGTGACGCCGATTGGCATCCCGAAGATGACACTGTCGACGAGTCCGAGACGAGGGAGGGATCATGAGCCTCGTATGGCATATCGCCGCGGTGCTGCTCATCGCCGCGGCCACCGTCACCATGTACCGGCTGCTCGCCGGACCCAACACGCTGGACCGGCTCGTCGCCGTGGACACCTTGGTGGCCGTCACGATGTGCGCACTGGCCGCATGGGCTGCCTACAGCCTGGATTCCACAGTGCTGTACGGAATGGTCGCGTTATCCCTCATCAGTTTCCTCGGCTCGGTGAGCGTGACGCGATTCCGCGTGCCCGACACCGCGATTGACCCCCGTGACGAGAGGAGACAATCGCGATGAACACTTTTCTCGACGGAATCTCCGGTGTGCTGGTGTTGTGCGGTTCGGTGCTGGCCCTCACCGCGGCGATCGGCGTGGTGAGATTTCCCGACACGTTGGCCCGTATGCACGCCGCGTCTAAGCCGCAGGTGCTGGGACTGCTGTTAGTTTTGGCCGGCGCCGCGCTGCGGCTTCGCGGGCATGCCGATGTCAGCATGATCGTGCTCGCTGGGCTGTTCACCATCATCACCGCCCCGGTAGTCGCACATCGGGTGGCACGGCTGGCCTATCACGAGCGCAGCGTCCGAGACGATCTGATGACCACAGACGAACTGGAGCGTTAGCTCCAACTCGTCTGCCGGGTGTTTCCACCCTCGTAGAAGCCGTCGGCCACCGAGGCGGCCAGCTCCATGAACGCCAGTCGCGTCTTCTTGCCCATCAGATCCAATGAGATCTCCGACCCCTCCGACAGGTGGTTATCGAACGGGACGATGTGCACCGCCCTGGCCCGGGTCAGAAAATGTCGGCTCAGCTGTTCGAGGTCGATCGAGGAAGCACCCGGCCGCGAGGAGCTGATAGCCACCACGGATTGCCGCACCAGGTGCGAATACCCGTGGTGGTCAAGCCAGTCCAGGGTCGCAAGGGCGCTGCGCGCACCGTCGATGGCCGGCGACGTCACCAAGACGATGGCGTTGGCTTCGCCCAGCACGCCCGCCATCGCCGAGTGCATGAGTCCGGTGCCGCAGTCGGTCAGGATGATGTTGTAGAACCGCTGCAGGATCCGCATCACCGCCAGGTAGTCGGCTTCAGAGAACAACTCGGATGCCGCCGGATCGCGTTCGGAGGCCAGTACCTCTAACCGGCTCGCACTCTGCGAGGTGTGCCTGCGCACATCGGAGTATCGGTGAATATCAGGATCACGCAACAGGTCTCGCGCAGTCGAACGGGTCTCATCCGGGCCGCGTTGAGCCAACGTTCCGAAGTCTGGGTTCGCATCGACGGCGATCACACGGTCGCCGCGCATCGAGGCAAAGGTGGCGCCCAACGAGAACGTGGTGGTGGTCTTACCCACGCCACCCTTCAAGGACAACACGGCGATCCGGTAGTCGCCGCGGACAGGAAGATTGATTCGGTCGATCAACTCGCTGCGATGCGACTCATCCGAAGACTCACCGGGGTTGATCGCGCCACCCGAGAGTCGGTGAACGGCCTTGCGCCACCCGCTCCTCGGCAACGGCTTGACCGACCTGATGAGACCGAGCTGGTCGTGGCTGGGCCCCTGCGGTCGTGACGGCTGCTGCGGCTGGGGCGCCGGCCGATACACCGGTGCTTCAGGACGCGCAGCGGTGAACGGAGTCTGACCCGGAACAAAGGGCGCCCGTGGTGGTGCGGGCGGCCCGTTCCAGTCTGCTCGGGGGTACGCCGCGGGCGGGGCCGTCGGTGGCGG
>MAFD01000044.1:0-35807 GCA_002013775.1 Mycobacterium sp. D16R18 | reverse complement strand
TTTGCCCGCCGGTCTCTCGGATGCGGTCCCGTGCGTCGTTCTCAGCGGCTTTAGATGCCGATATCTCAAGTATCCGGTACTGTTTGTTACGCAGGCGTAGGCCGCAACGGGGCGGCCAGAACCGAATGGGAGCTGCCAGCCATGACCACTCTGACTTCCGATTTCACCGAGGAATCAACCGGCGAACGGCTACGCCGATGGGCCGATGAGTGGCGGCGCATGGCGGCCGTCGCCGTATCCAACACCGACGGCCCCAAGACCGGAATGGTGTACGACATCGTCGGCCCGCAGAACTTGTTCGGCGAGGAATCGCTCTTCATCAACTTTGGGTACTGGCGCGATCACCCGACAACCCTCGACGAGGCCAGCCGCGATCTCGCGCGCCTGGTTGCCTCCAGCGCCGGGTTCACCTCCTCGGACCTGGTGGTCGACTGCGGCTGCGGGTATGGCGATCAGGACATTTTGTGGGCCAACGAGTTCAAGGTGAAGAAGATCACCGGGGTCAACATCGCCGAGGAGCAGATCGCCATCTCGACCCGTCGCGTCGCCGAGGCAGGTCTGTCCAAGACCGTCTCCTACGTCAAGGCCTCGGCCACCGATCTGCCGTTCCCGAACGAGTCCTGCACCAAAGTGGTCGCACTGGAATCGGCCTTTCACTTCCCCTCGCGCATTGACTTCTTCCGTGAGGCGCTGCGCGTGCTCAAACCCGGCGGCCGATTGGTGACCGCCGATATCGTTCCGCGGCGCACCGCACTTACCGCGATGGCACGCAATCAGGTGGCACGAAGGGGCTGGCAGGGTGCGCCCGCCGGCGCAGTGCCCTGGGCCGTCGACGTGCAAGGGTACCGGGATCTACTGCTGGACATGGGCTTTGCCCGTGCCGAGACATGGTCCATTGCCGATGATGTCTATCCACCACTGTCCAAGTTCCTGGCCAAGCGACTGCGCCAGCCGGACATGAAGCATGTCAACCCGTTGTTGCGGGCGCAGTTCAATTCGGTAGGGATGCGGCTCTTCTCGCTGCATTCGGACTACATCGTCTCCGTTGCGCACAAGGCGTGACGGCGCGCTAGGTCAACGTCTTTCCTTCGGCCAGTAGTTCGACATACTGGACGATCCGTCGGGTGCGTGTCTCCGGTTTCTTGATGGTGGCGAGCCGGAACAGGAACGGCCAGCGTGCCGTCTTAGTCAGGGAGTCGAAGAACCTCTGCGCGTCGGGCTGAGCCCGCAGTGCCTGCGCGAAATCGTCGGGAACCTCGATGGTGGCCTGCGAGCTGTAGGCGGCGTCCCAGCGACCATCCGCCTTGGCGGCGTCCACTTCTCGTACGCCGGCCGGTCTGACGCGGCCTTCCCCGATGAGCCGCTCGATATGGCCGACGTTGATCTTCGACCAAGTGCTGCGGGCACGGCGCGGGGTGAACATGCGCAGGGTGTACGTCTCGTCGAGCGATTTGGCTTGTCCGTCGATCCACCCGAAGCAAAGCGCTTCTTCCAGGGCTTCCTTGTGGTTGACGCTGGGGATCCCGCTCGCCTTCTTCGCCATCTTGATCCACACGCCGGGGGAGTCCTCATGATTCTCTTCCAGCCACGTTTCCCAGTCTTGTTGGGAGGCAAAGTAGATGGTGGGACGCTCGACAGCCATGTGGTCACTCTACGAGTCAGCAGTGACAGCAGTTACACCTTCGGGAACCATGTTGACCCCAGCTTGGACAGCACAAATCCCCGCCCATCGGCGTCCTTACACGCGGTTGTGCCTGCATTATCAACGCCGCAAACAACGCCATTAACGGTGATCGCGTGAAGCGCGGGCAGCACCTTTAGTTCATGCCCCTGAATCTTCCCATCCACAAATGGTGTCGATCCCGTGGGCCGAATTCCCGTACCGGTAGCGACGTATGTATACGGGTTCCTATCTTTATCCGATATGCCCGGGATATTGTCTCCCGTGCATCCCGCAGACTCCATCAGAAAATTGCACCGAACACCATCGGGTGTTACGAAATAGACCCTCTTATTGGGTTCGCGGCCAACATTTGGAAGCAAAATGGTGTACTCGTCAACATTCACTTGTGTGTACGTGCTCATATCGGGAAAACTTGGTGGCTCCGCTCTCACCGTACAAGCATCCATAAGCGCGGTTGCAGCCGCCAAAAAGAACACTGTTGCAGCCTTGAGGTACATCAGGTCGTCCCGTCAACCTTAAAATCTAGAGACATGCTCGCAGACTTCCTTCGTTATCGGTTTGGATTGACTTCGAAGATACCCGAATGATACGTGTCATTGGTTGTGGTGTCCCACTGGCTTCCCATAATCAATAACCTGTCCAAGGTTGAATTTGGAAGAATGTATCCGCCATACGGCTGGGGCAACTGACCACTGTTAATCACTGTCGTGGCCGGGCTATCAAGTATTCTGCTCGGCTCGCCTGCACCGACACGTACTTCGACATTTCCCGTATCAGCATTGAAACCCGACAGAACCGGCTTGCCTTGGACCTCGCGCAGACTGACTTCGCCATAGGCCTGTCCACTAAGGGGAGCAGCCTTCTGTCCATTTTGGCCCCACCCGTCGCCCGTCCATGGCTCCCAGTTTTTGCGATTAGTCACATCGGCTCCGTCGGGCACTCGGTACATGGTCACACCTTGACCCCGGTCAAAACCATTAGCCGCGATGTAAGTGGTCCCGTCCTTGGCCTGGTACCCACTGACCTGTGAGATGGGTGAAGCTTCCGCCGTCTGGTAGCTGGTGCCGATCGGTGGCCAACCGTTCGAGAAATCACCGTTGGCCTTGGTGAACCATGTTCCACCATCCGGGTGTAAATCCTTAGTGGCCGCCACCATCGTGTAGACATCCCCATTGTTCATGACAATGCTTCCCGCGGGGAGGGTGTTCGGGCCTTTCGTGACGTCGCCAGGAAGTCCAGTCGTCGGAAAGAGCGGGGGCCGCCCTTGCTCGCCGTCGTAACCCGTAAGTACATCGCCCCAGATCGGCTTGCCTTGTTCGTCAAACCCTTTGACCTCGACGGCAACTGACTTGTAGTGGTTGCCCCCGAGTCGGTCTTCGGAGAATGAGTCACCGAAGATCGCAACCAGCTTCTTGCCGCCCTTGCCGTCGGGGATTTCAATGACCTCGCCCAGGTCGGTGCCCTTGATGCCCGAGATAGGGGGCGCATTGGTGCCCGCGATCGGACCCAGGTTCCTGCTCTGCCCGGGTGGCAGTGCCCCACCGGTAAGCACCGTGGTCCCGTCGGCCCCTCCAACACGGAATGCACTCACCTCCGCAGCAATCTTGTGCAGTTCCGCAGCGATCCTGTTGTCGACACCGACGAGTGCCCTCGCGCGAAGCCGAATGATGCCCTCGTGCACGAACTTGGTGATCTTCCGAAACGCGCGGTCCGCAAGGGACGCGTTCGTCTTCCTGTCCGTGAGTGACAGGTCTTGGTTGACGGTGAAATCGTCCCCCTCCGCATCGTTGATCGCTGATACGGCCGCGCTCTTGGCATCCTTCAAGTCCGCTTGGGATGTCTCGGCCGCCGTCTTAGCGGCTCGGAGTCTCTCGATTTGGTGCGGGGTTCTCGCAATGACCGCCTCGGCCGATTCTTTGAACTTGTCTAGGAATTGGCCCTTTCCGATGGGCGATTTTATCGCTTCCTTCGCCGCGTTCAGCACGAACTCGACGTGGTCGGCAACCTCTCCCCAGTTCTTCGCTGCCGCACCAAGCTGGTCGGTTCGCCATTGTTCAATCTGCGCCCGCGTCGGATCCCCCATCCGGTCGGCCTAGTTCTTCCGCGGGTCGACGGCGCCGATGTTCCCCGCGTTCCGTTGATCCATATCTTCGAACGCTTGGACCGCGCGCCCGAGTGTTGCGCCCTCCCTTTGGAGGAAAGAGCCGCACTCCTTTGAAAAGTGGTCACTGGCCGTGAATACGGCCGCGATGGCCGCGATGGATTTCTCCGGCCCTGGGCTCTCTTGCGGCGCGGACGCAGCCGGTATCAAGCTGTCGCCGAGTTGCTTCAGCTGCTGTGCCACCTGGCGAGCCTGAGTGACATCTACCTGGAGCCCCTGACCTCCTGCTCCGTTTCCGGGGGTCACTGCAGGCATGTCGGATCTCCTAACTCAGCGCTGGTCGTCATCGCCCGTACCGCTGAAATTGGTAATAGTCGTCCTCGTCGAGGTCGGATGGGGACGGGGCGACTGGTTTCACTTGCTGCTGATGCTCCACTGCCTGCGTGGAATTCAACTGCCGCCTGATCTCGGCTGTCGCCTCGCGACCCGCCGCCTCGATATCCATCACGCTCCGATCGGCGACACTGCGGATCAGATCGAGATCGCGTTGAAGCTCCTCGCTCATTGCTCTCACCTCCTGATCACGGACGGAACTCGCCTTCTATTGTGCTCCGACGCACGGACGCGCCATTCGGTTCCACCTTTCTGCCAGATATGGTCCGCGGCGCTTCAGGCATTGCACAGAGAACAAGTAGGTTGTCCACACCATGTGGAACGGAGACGAGCTCGAGCTCGACGAATACCTGGCCTTCATAGGCTTCGACGGCGCGCGGTCGCCGTCCTTGGACACTCTGCGCCGCCTGCAGCGCGGACATGTCTTGAACATCAAGTGGGAGAATCTGGATGCGGTGCTGCACAAGCACGTTGCGTTGGATATTCCGACGGTCCAAGCGAAGCTGTTACGCAGCCCCCGCGGCGGCTACTGCTACGAGCACGTCGCGCTTTTCGCGGCCGTTCTCGAGCGCTTTGATTTCGACTTCTTTGGCATTCAGGGCCGGGTACAGATGGGTGCCAACACTATTCGGCCGTCGACACACGGCATGCTCGTGGTCCGACTTGACGGACAACGTTGGCTTTGTGACGTCGGGTTCGGCACCAGTCCTCTTGTGCCCATACGTCTCGTCGATGAGGACGTCATCACCGACGGATCGTGGACGTATCAGCTGCGCCGCAGCGAAGTCACCCCCGGTGCCGACGGCTGGACCCTGTCCGAGGCCGCCGGGGACGGCACGCAGGCGGGGTGGATGAGCCGGCACACACTCGTGCTCGAACCTCAGTACCCGATCGACTATCGCGCGGCGAGCTACTTTGTCGCGTCTAGTCCTCATTCACCCTTCAGTACAAGGGTTTTCGTGCAACGGATAGCGCCCGATCACGCATACATCCTGGACCACCGAGAGCTGCATACCGTTCGACCCGGCATCGGCAGGGATACCCGTCGCCTGACACCCGACGAGGTGCTGGTCGCGCTCCACGAAGTCTTTGGCATCGAACTGGACGCCGATAACTCGTCACTGCTGTTGGAGAGGTTGTCCGCGCAGTAGCGTCGACACATGACTAAGGCCATTCCGTCGAAGAAGCGACTACTGGTCAAGCTGCTCACCGCCAACATCGTCTCGACCATTGCGTTGGGCGGGTTGATGCTCCTGGCCGCCGGGACGTGGAACTGGCCTCAGCTGTGGACCCTGATGGTCGAGATCACCGTCCTCAACATCGGCGTGCACCTGTGGCTGCTGAACACCAACCCGGCGCTGCTGGCGGAGCGGCTTGGTTCACCTCGTCAGCCGGACCAAACGACCTGGGACAAGGTCTTCATGGTGTTTGCGATCGTCGGCATGCCGATCTGGTTCGCGGTGCCGGGGCTGGACCATCGCTGGGCTTGGTCGCACGTGCCTCTGTGGGTTGAGGTGATGGGCGCTGTACTCGTCGCGGTCTCGTTGTTGTCGATGATCTTCGTCTTCCGCGCCAACAGCTTTGCCGCGCCCATCGTGAAGGTACAGACGGAACGCGGACACTCGATCGCAGACACCGGCCCCTACGCGTATGTGCGGCATCCGATGTACGCGGGGGCCATACCGTTCCTCATCGGCATGCCGCTGCTGCTGGGATCCTGGTACGGGCTGATCGGGTCAGCGGTAACCATCGTCGCGCTGGGGTTTCGAGCTGTCGGGGAAGAGCGGCTGCTCACCCGCGAACTCGACGGCTATCCCGAATACGCGGCCCGTGTCCGCTACCGGCTGGTGCCCGGCGTTTGGTGATTGCCCGTCGCCTCACCCGCGACTCTCCTGGATCTTGATCCGCGATACGCCGATCACTGAGCCACCTGCATCCCTGCGCGGCACTGCTCCACACCCGCAAATTCGATGGAACCGAATCTGGCATACCGGCGTCTCAAGTATTTAGAGGCGGAATCTGGGCACTTCCAGGCGGTGAAAGGACTCGGGACATGGGGTACGCGGACCGGCTGTACGCCTTGCAACTGGAATTTGGGCGAGGCTCCAAAGCGCGAAAGCTAAAGACCGACCTTCGCTTCCAAGAGATACACGCGGCGCAGGCGCGGCAGGCACGAGAACGCGCCGCCTGGCAAGCGGGAAATCCGCCCACGCCCACGCCCACACAAGAGCCGCCCGTCGCGACGCAAGAGGCACCCGTCACCCAGCCGACCACACCCGGTTGGAGCGACGAAGACAGCTTCTGGGAGTTCCGCGGAAACCGGTTGAAGTTTTAGGTCGGGGGGTTTGTGGTGGTGGTTTATGACTCGGGTCGGCAGGTGCTCGATGACGGTGCCAAGATCCGCGATTTTTGTGGGTACTGGGACATTTTGAAGTCTCACCAGGGCGCGTTGAGTGAGGCCGGGGTGGACTTATCGGGTCTGCCGATGGACCGTAGTGCCGCCGACTTTGAGGCGGCCTACTACAAGGAAGCCGACATCAATTTGAAGGCGATCCGCGAGTCCGGGGACCACCTTCAAGAAGCGGTGGCCGGCGGCACCGAGCAGGTCGGGTTGATCGGTGAAACCGAGCGCCTCTCACAGTATTTGAAGGGCAACGCCGCCGACGCGGCCTGGGAGAAATACAAAACCAACACCGAACAGCTGCAGGGAAATCTTCAGAAACTCAAGGACGCCCAGGAAGCGGTCCAGGGCGTCGATGACAACTTGTATTTCGGGCTCAACAAGAAGCAAGACGAATACACCGCGGCGATCACATTGATGATCGAGGGCACGATCCAGAACAACCCCGCAGACTTCACGAACCGGTTGAGCACCGGCGCCGCCGCCATCAAAGCCGATAACAAAGGCGTCGAGGGTTCCGAGAAGCATCTGTATGCCTGGCACGGCAGCCCCGGCGTGAATTGGCCTGCGCGACAAGTCAAAGACGAGCTACGCACCAGCGTCATCGGCGCATTCGCCACCGCGATCAGCGCATTCAACGACGCCAACACCAGCATGGACCAATTCGTCAACGACAACTACACCATCTTGCGCCAAGCACTCAACATCGGCGAAAACGGACCCGAAAACAGCAGGCCGCTCACCGCCGAGGAACAAGACCAGGTGGGCCAGTGGTCGCAGTACTCGCTTGACGGTGTCGGTGGCGGCGACTGCTCCCGGTGGGCGCTGGCGAGCGCCCTGGCCAACAAGTACGGAACGCGAGAAGGCCCCAACGGCAAGGAGATCAACCTGCCCGCCGATGTGCAGAACAAACTGATGGACGGTATGCCCCTGCATTTCCCGCCCAACCGGGCAGAGATCGATCAGATCACCCGATGGCAGGGAGTTCAGATTTACGACCCCAACTCGGAGCGAGACGGCTACCCCGGAGGGCCCGGTCTGATGACCCAGCAGCTGCAAAGCCTGGGCATCGACTCCGTTGTCAACAACGCCGCGGGCAACTCTCCGGAAGCGATCTCGGAACTGACGAACCAGATGACGTCCGACCTGCAGGCCGGACGTCAAGTGATCGTCAACGGCTCGGTGACCCCCGGTGGTGGGCACTTCCTGTCGATCTCACGCGTGACGTTCGACGAGAACGGCCAACCGCAGTACTGGGTAAACGACCCCAACCGAACCTCGGCGGGTACCCGCAACAGCGGCACCCTGCCGTACCCGTGCGACCGTGCGACCTTGGAAAGATTCCTCCGGAACAGAACCGCGGCCCCGCCTGGGTACAGCACGGTTCCGTTTTAGGTCGGGGGGTTTGTGGTGGTGGTTTATGACTCGGGTCGGCAGGTGCTCGATGACGGTGCCAAGATCCGCGATTTTTGTGGGTACTGGGACATTCAACGACGCCAACACCAGCATGGACCAATTCGTCAACGACAACTACACCATCTTGCGCCAAGCACTCAACATCGGCGAAAACGGACCCGAAAACAGCTCTTTCAAAAAGGTGACGCTGGAGCAGTTGAAAACCGTCTTCGATCAGGGGAACTTTGCGAGCCTGCCCCCCGAGCAGCAACAGCGAATCCTCGATCAGCTCAACGCGATGATGGAGCACGCGGGCATCAACACCCCCCAGCGTCAGGCCGCGTTCCTCGCCACGTGCGCTATCGAATCTGGGGAGTTGACCATGTGGTACGAGGGCGCGTACCCCGGCGGCCCCGATGCCGACTGGTTCAATGCGCATTACGGCCCACAAACGGCAAAGGGGCAAGAGCTCGGAAACACCGAACCGGGCGACGGTGCTCGGTTCATGGGTAGAGGCCCCATCCAGGTCACCGGTAGGAGCAACTACCAGCGTTTCACCGATTGGTACAACCAAAGCTATCAGCCAAGTCCCCCAATGGACTTCACACAAACACCGGAGCTCCTTCAACAGCCCGAGTACGGTTTCGCGGCGGCGGAGTGGTACTGGACCGCACACGGGGTTAACGCCGCTGCCGACAGCGGAGGGATCGACGCGGTGACCGATATCGTCAATTACTACGACGGCAACCGGGATAAGAAGCGCGACGTCTACCAGCGAGCGCTGTCCGCGCTTGGCGGCTGATAGGAGAACTGGGATATGTCGAAAAAGAGCATCCGGAGACTGCGTCCTCTTGCTGCACTTCTGCTGGCACTGGCGGCCTGCTCGTCCGGCAGTCCAGTACAAAGTCCTGCGAGCGCAGCGCCGCCGACAGACTTTTGCACCAATGTGGGTGGGACATGGGACGGCTCCAAAGAAAGCTGCTCGCTGACCGGCACGAACTCGAAGAACATCACCGCGAAAGTTCAAGCCACATATCCCGTCGACCTGTTGGACGACCCGACAACCGGGGTGGCACTCCGACAATTCCTGAGTGAGTTCTTCAAGAAATTCGGCCACCCCAACGAGAATCTCACGCAGAACAGCGAAGCGAGCCTGGCGTACAAGACGTACAAACACGCCCCGAACACGCTGTCCGTCGTCTTCACCGAAGAATGGTTCGTTACTGGCACACCTCACCCCAACGATGCGGTCGCCACCTTTACCTTCGACCAGGCGAACAAAAAGCAGCTCACCCTCGCAGACCTGTTCTGCCCCGGCGTCGACCCGCTGGTGGCACTTCCCCCGCTCGTTCGCCCTTACGTGAAACAAGCTGTCGCCCTGGACAAGAATCCCTCGTTCACCATTAGCCAATTCGAACCGCAGCCCGGCCATGGTGGCTACAGCGACGACTACAAGACCTGGTACCTGGACGGTGACGATCTCGTTCTCGTCATGCCAGCCGAACGCTCAGGGCCGGTCCACGCCGGCGCATGGCAGCCGCGTATTCCGCTCTCTGCGCTCAGTTCCATCCGGCACGAAGGTGCCTGCTCAGCGTGAGCGAGGGCCAATTACACCCGAATTACCCATGCAGACGAATCAATTGAGGGGTTTATCGATGTCGCGGATCATGAGATTTGGCGCCGGTCATGCCGTGCGAAGGGGGCTTCTTCTCACGTTGCCCGTGACGCTGTCCATTGCCGGGTGCGGCCCGAAGCCGCCCTCCGAAGCGCCCGCCCCGATATCAGCGGTGGCGACAACATCAGCTATTCCGGCCCCACTGCCGCCAAACTTTCCCCGCAGCCCGGCCACCATCGAAGCCACCTTCGACGGAAAGCCGTTGACGGTCACCGACCCGGTCTGTCTCGGGTTCAGTGACGAAACCACTATCGGCTTCAGTACTGCGCCACAAGGGAGTTCATTGAGCCTGCGGCTGGACACCGCGACCTCCACCGTGAACGAGATTCACATCGGCGTGCCGGAAGGTGGCGCGTACCTGTGGAAGACCTGGTCGCATCTGCCATCACCGCCCACGGTGGCAGTGCAAGGCGCGACGTACAGCATTTCGGGCGTGGTGTTCTTGAATCTGGACCCCGCTGAACCGAAACCGATTCCGTTCACCGTCACCGCAACATGCCTCGCCTATCCCAATCCGCGACAGCCGTCGACACCACCCGGCCCTCCCGCACGCGACCCGAAGGGGCCGCACGTAGACGCGACGGTCGATGGCAGGGTCTTGGTCGACGGCACCGATGCCGCCTACTGCAGCCAAGAACCGAACGGCTCCGTGAAGATTGCAGTGAAGCCGGTTCTGGGCAAGCCCGGCAACAGCCTCACTTTTGAGGTGAAGGACGGCGCAGTACTTCACGGATACGTGGGCGGGGCCCTGTTCAACTACACGGCTCGAGTTCCCACCAATGCCTCGGTGACCAAAGACGGAGACACCATTCATATCAAGGCCGACCTGTATCGGATCTACCAAAACAAGGCCTACGACGAGCCCCACGCCGTCGAGCTCACCGCCACCTGCCCAGGGCTGTAGCCCCCCCAAGATTCATGGAACCGATTCCCGTCAGCCCGCGTCCGAGTAGGTAGTTGAAGCTAAGGAGGGCCACTCTTATGACGTACATCGACTCTGACGGTGTTGAGCAGTTGGCCGGTGTGTGGGGCCGTGCCGCCGAGGGCCTGCGTGCTCAGGGAGACAAGATTCGGTCCTGCGAGCTGCGGGCCGAGACATTTGGCTCCCACTATGCCGATCAGATGGCCGATGTAGGGCCCGCGGTCGAGCGGCTCGCTGGGCTGATGACTCACGGCGGTGCGCGGTGCGATGACTATCGCGACAAGCTCCGGATGACCAGTGGTGCGATCACCGGCACCGATGACCGGAACGCATCTGGGCTGGGAGGCGACCCTTCGCGCCAGAGCTAAGACACCGCCTCGAATAGGACCCTGGTCTGGGGTTTTCCTCCGAAGACCCCAGCTATCCGAACGACCCGCGTTGTCACCAGAAATTTGTCGCGGCAAAATGGAACCGAAGCGGGGGTAGCTACGTCTACCCCTATATGAGCGTTTTCTGGGCGGAGGGCTAGCGATGGGGTCGCAGACGACTGACGTGGGCAAGAATCCCGGTCTCCAGGACATCCTCACGCAGGCCAAGAGCGACCGCTCCAGCGGCACTTTGCACATGGAGCCCGACGCCGGTAAGACCATGGCGAAGCTCCTCCTGGCTGCTCGGGACGAGATTGATACGGCGCTGGACGACGCGCGTGCCTTCAAGAAGGCTCGCGGATTCGGAGAAGCCGACGCACTCGCATCCGGCACGGCGGCCGTCGAGCACTATCAGCGACAAGTCGACGGTCTGTTGAACAAACTCAAGGCTCAACGAGACATCTATACCGAACAGATCGACCACTTCATTGCGATGGAACAGGTCTATTCGCGCGTCGACGAACTCTCTGCCGAGAACATCTCCGAGAAGCTCGGCGGAGTGCAAATCACGGTGACCTCGTGAGGGTCGTACGAACGGCCCTTGCTTCTGGTTTCTTGCTTATCGCAAGCCTAACGGCGTGCACAACAGAAACCGCCGGACAAGCGATAGGCACTTCGTCGACGAGTGCTCAAGCAACTAAATCAAATACCGGCGCCACCTCAAGCACATCCTCGATACCGCACCGGTCACCCACCAGTAAGAACGACGGCACAACATTTGACCCGTGCGTGGCGTACGCCGAAAATGACCTTCGCGGAGTCGGTCTGGACCCCTCGTCGATTAAGGAGATTGATTCCACTCTCCTTCGCGGCTGCAAGTGGTACGGCGCTGGCTGGCGCGTTCAGATCACAGTCCTAAACGGTTCTATTGATCACTACCTCGATCAGACGCAGTTTCCTGGCGCACAATCCATCACAATTGAAGGGTTGAGCGGGGCGACCTATCGCGACGAGCCCGGCGACATGCGCAGTTGCTACGTGGAGCTCCCTTCCGAGAAGGCAACCGTAGGGATCATCTTGGCCGTATCAGATGCACCCGCACTCGAGCAGATCCCCGACGCTTGCACCAAAGCCGTCGAGGTCGCGACCTTGACCGCACAGAAGCTTCCGAAGTAGCAGGGGGAGAACCACCATGGCTAACGACAACTGGTATGGAAAATCATTCGAGACGATCAGCAAGCAGCTGTCGGCGCTTTCTAACAACAACGCGTCCGAGTTGATCACGGACTGGTACACCGCGTCTCAGACAGTTCATAAGTCCCTTGAGGCGCTCAAGAAGGCGCACGACAAGTTGGACGACGAGAAGTTCTGGACGGGTTCCGGACCCAAAGCCGCTCAGGCTTCGCTACTTCAAACGTTGAAGGAGCAGATAACCGACGATGGACTTCAAAACAAAACCTACAAAATGAGCGCGGCGCTCGCGAATGACGGTGGCACGCTCAATGCCTCTTCGGGTGTACCCGGGCGTCACAAACTGCCTGAGAATGCCACCAAGGCTCAACGCGAGGACGCTACGTTCCAACTCGCCCAAGACGCTCAGAGCACCTACAGCACACCTATGGATGTCACCAGACCAAAGATCGATGACGCGGCAGCCTCCCAATCTCCTGGCGGCGGAGCAATTCAGCAGCCAGGCGGAGGCGGCGGCGGGGGAGGCGGCAACTCTGGCGGTGGATCCGGTAACAATCTGCAGTCCCCGGGTGGCAGCACCGACGGCCTCGCCGACAAGAACACCAAGCCGCAGCTCGCCAACGGCGAGGGGCAAGGCGGGCAAGGCCAGGGCGCCGGTTCAGGTTCGGGTTCAGGCAGCGGCTCGGGCGGCGGGCAAGGCGCTGGCTCCGGTTCAGGCGCTGGCGGAAGCTCACCGTTTGGTTCCGGAACCGGCACGGGCACAGGTGGTTCCGGGCTTCCGCTTGGAGCGACGACCGCGGCTGGTTATGGCTCCTCTGGTTCTGCAGGCGGCACAGGACTCGCATCGGGAACTGCCGGTGGACCAAGCGCATTACGACCCGGTGCGGGCATGCCCGGTGGGGCGACGAGCGGTGCGGGCAGCAACCCGGCCGCTGTCGGCGCGTCCGGAGTGCGCGGCGGCGCAATGGGTCCCATGGGCATGATGGGAGGCGCTGGCGCGCACGGCAAGGGCGGCGGCCACGGCGAGGACGACGACCACGAAACCCCGGCGATTCTGATCAACCTCGACAACACCTATGAGTTCATGGGCGACCTGCCCAAGGCATCCCCTGCCGTCATTGGTGACTGGAGTGAGCAGGAGAAGGCCGACAAGCAAGCCCAGGAGCGCGAGAAGCGGCGCTACAAGAAGCTCGGCTGGGACGTCGAATTCGAGTGAGCAAGTAGGACTTTGGGTGACTGGTCCAGTCACCCAAAGTCGCTAGCCATTACTTTACCCAACCCAGCTTTTTGTTAGCCTCGGCGATTACCGGCGCGGAGAAGTCGCACCACGTCTGTCCGGCGGGCAGGGCGGCCGAAGCGACAGCCGCGGCACTTGGCTCGAATACAAACTTGGCAATGTTGTCTTCAGGATTCACCAAACCGACACCGCATTCGTCCGGCTCGTCCTTCATGACGTAGATCTGTGCACCCTCGGACTCGAGGATCCTGACGTGAATCGCCCGGTAGTTGGACGCCCCGTCCGAATTCTTGAAGAGCGAGACGCTGAGCACCTCGCCACCGCTGGCTTCCTCGTACGAACACCGCTGTATGCCGTCTACCGTGTCCATGGCTTCCGCCTTGATCGGCGCGGCGCCCTGTGGTGCTAGCCGCTCTGGGTCAACAAGGCTGCATGGATCCGTGGCGGGCGTAAATGGTTGAAAACCAGATGTTTTCGCCTCAGAGGGCGGCCCCGACGATGTCGCCTGAGAACTCGACGATCCTGGTGCGGACGCGGGTGCAGTCTCCGTCTTCTGCGATCCGCATCCAACGCCGAGAATTCCTAGTGTCACGGCCACTACTGCCCAGGCTCTCGTATTCATATCACTTCCACTTATTCTTGCCGAGCGGATCATTGAAGGCATAGAAGTCATCCTCGTCAAGTTCCGTTGGAGTAGGGAGAGTCTGGGGTTCGGGGGGAGCCTGCTTTCGCTCAGTGAACACCGGGTCGATCGGGGTATCGATGAACCGCTCGGCCTCTAATCGAACCGCTTCCATCTCCGCAACGCCCTCGGTGACCTTAAGTACTAAGGCCCGCAGGTCCGGATCAACTGGAATGTCAATCATCAGTTGCCATCATCCCATGGCGTGCTGCCTGCACTCACAGGAAGTCCTCCGTCAGGGGCCCTCTTGTAGTCGTCTACTGAAAGGACCGCTGCGGGTAGATCCTTGGCGAGCTGTTTACCTGCGTCGCTTTCGATTCCGGCCTTGTCCAGTGCACCGTCCAGCGCCTTACTCAGGGCATCCGAGCCCTTCTCTTTCAAATATCCCGCTGGATCCTTGAAGAACTCGATGACGGACTTCACCAGGTCAACGGCCTTCTGAACCTGATCAACCAGCTTCGTCGCCTCACTCCAAACCTTGACCAGGATCTCGCCCAGCCGTTCGATCTGCCAGGCAGTACCCGCGATTGGAATCTTCTTCGCGAGAACCTTCAGCTTGTCCTTCCAGCTGTCGATCTGGACCTCTTCTTCCAGTTTCTTAACGACTAGCTCGGCAATAGATTTGACCAGCTTCTTGATCTGCTCTACGAGTACATCCAGGCAATCCTTGATGACCTTCGTCAGCGGAGCCTCTGCCTCCAGGGCCTTACTCAGATTCTTAGAATAGTTGTCAAACGCCTGGGCCGCCTTACCATCCCAGTGCGAACCCGATTGCGTGGTCATTGTCTCCAATGACTTACCGGCGCCCTCCAGGCCCTTGCCGGCCTTCTCGTACACGTT
The DNA here is from genome assembly GCA_002013775.1 of Mycobacterium sp. D16R18. Taxonomy (GTDB): domain Bacteria; phylum Actinomycetota; class Actinomycetes; order Mycobacteriales; family Mycobacteriaceae; genus Mycobacterium. Next base: position 20,918 of record MAFD01000044.1, on the reverse strand, counting down.
GCCGATCCGCGTCAACTCGGCCCAGTTGCCTACAACCTTTTTGAACGTGTCGTTGATGGGGCTCCATCCGGAGACCTTCTCGATTTGTTCATCCGCGTCGGCAACCCACCCAATCGAGTCCTTGATGAGTCCGCGCACATCGGCTTCTTCTTCCTTCGGTGCCGCCAGGTCCGGCAGGTCCCCCGTCGCAAGGTGAGCAGCGCTCGTCGTGGCATCACCCTGTCGCCAGGAATCATGCGCAGTCAGCCCAGACGCTGCCGCCCGGATCTTTTCGCCTCTCTTGCTTTCTTGCTCCTTGTAGACGTTGGCCAGTGAGATCAGCTCATTACCCGTCATATACGTCGCGGTCTGGCGTTTGTCGTACCGCTTAGACGTCTCTGCCTTGGTGCTCTCGAAAGGATCCTTCAGGTTGGACATAAGGCCCTCCCAACCGTTCTTCGGTCCTCCATCCGAATCGACGAGCCCCTGTACCTTGCCGATGTACACGGCTAGGTCTTGGACGCCCCCGCCAAAACCTGCCAACTTTTCGGTGTCGACGCTGAACTTCTCACCCATGTAGATATCCCTCCAGCCGATTTCGTACTCGTACGTACGACGGCACAGGGCAGGATTCGGTTCCACCGGTCGACGAGAAATTTCCGGACCAAATTGAATCCGCAACTATCTCGCCGGTTGGGCGAGCGCCGCTACACGTCGAGGAAGCGCACGTCCCTGGCGTTTCGGGTGATGAAGCTGCGGCGCGCCTCGACGTCCTCGCCCATCAGGATCGAGAACAGCTCGTCGGCCGCGGCAGCGTCGTCGAGTGTCACCTGACGCAGCACACGCACGGACGGATCCATGGTGGTCTCCCACAGCTCCTTGGCGTCCATCTCGCCCAGACCCTTGTAGCGCTGGATGCCGTCGTCCTTGTTGATCTTCTTGCCGGCCTTGAGCCCGGCCTCCATCAACCCATCGCGCTCGCGATCCGAGTACGCGAACTCGGGCAGGGTGCGCTGCCACTTGAGCTTGTACAGCGGCGGCTGCGCCAGGAAGATGTGGCCGTGCTCGACCAGCGGGCGCATAAACCGGAACAGCAGCGTCAGCAGCAGCGTCGAAATGTGTTGGCCGTCAACGTCGGCGTCGGCCATCAGCACGATCTTGTGATACCGCAGTTTGGCAAGGTCGAACTCGTCGTGAATACCGGTACCGAGCGCCGTGATGATCGCCTGGACTTCGGTGTTCTTCAAAACCCGGTCGATACGTGCCTTTTCGACGTTGATGATCTTACCGCGCAGCGGCAGAATCGCCTGGAACATCGAGTCGCGGCCGCTCTTGGCCGAACCGCCGGCCGAGTCACCCTCCACCACATACAGTTCGGACTTCGACGGGTCGGTGGAGCGGCAGTCGGCCAGCTTGCCGGGCAGCCCGCCGATATCGGTGGCGCTCTTGCGGCGGACCAGCTCGCGGGCCTTGCGTGCCGCGATACGCGCCTGTGCCGATGAAACCGCCTTATTTAGAACAGTTTTCGCGTCGGCCGGGTTCGAGTCGAACCAGTGCTGCAGCTGCTCGTTACATACCTTCTGCACAAACGACTTGACCTCGGTGTTGCCCAGCTTGGTCTTGGTCTGGCCCTCGAACTGGGGCTCGCCCACCTTCACCGAGATAACCGCGGCCAAGCCTTCGCGAATGTCGTCACCGGTGAGGTTGGTGTCCTTCTCCTTGAGGAGCTTCTTCTCCTTGGCGTACTTGTTGACCACTGTCGTGAGCGCCGCCCGGAATCCTTCCTCGTGCGTACCGCCCTCATGGGTGTTGATGGTGTTGGCGAAGGTGTGCACCGACTCTGAGTAGCCGGCGTTCCACTGCATCGCGATCTCCACCTCATGGCCCTCGCCCTTGCCGGAGAAGTCGACGATGGTGGAGTGGATCGCCGATTTGGTGCGGTTGATGTGCTTGACGAAGTCGACCAGACCGTCCGGGTAGTGGAAGACGCGGTTCTTAACCTTATGTGGCGCAGCCGATTCCGCAGCCTGCTCTTCAGCAGTCTTCGGTGCCTCAGCGGTATCGCTGACCACTTCGTCCGTCACATCTGCGTTGCTCACGCGCTCGTCGGTGAGCTTGATGGTCAGACCCTTGTTGAGGAAGGCCTGCTCTTGCAGACGCCTGGCGACCGTCTCGAAGTCGTAGGTGGTGGTCTCGAAGATATTCGGATCCGCCCAGAACCGGACTGTGGTTCCCGTCTTCTTGGTGGGGGCGCCCTGCTGCAGCGTTCCCGGCACCGACGCGGTGTACACCTGCTGCCACTCGTGGCCATCGCGCAGGATCTCCAACTCGACCTTTGTCGAGAGCGCGTTCACCACGGAGATACCCACACCGTGCAGACCGCCCGACACCGCGTAGGAGTCTGAGTCGAACTTGCCGCCGGCGTGCAGCTGCGTCATGACGACATCAACGGTCGGTATTCCGGTGGCATGCATGGCCACAGGGATGCCACGGCCATCGTCCTTGACCTGGATGCCGCCGTCCTCAAGCATCGTCACCTCGACGGTGGTGGCGTACCCGGCCATCGCCTCATCAACGGAGTTATCGACAACTTCCCAGATCAGGTGGTGTAGACCGCGCTCGCCGGTGGACCCGATGTACATGCCGGGGCGCTTCCGGACCGCTTCGAGCCCCTCCAGGATGGTGATCGAGTCGGCACTGTATTCGCTCTTGTCACTCTTCTTCGGCGCAGCCACGATCGACTTTGTCTCCTGTCTGGAAGTAACGACTCTCGCGGGTCATAGACCCAGCGATCCGTGTGAGCACCATCCTACTGGTCTGTACCGACGGCACCTAGTTTCAGGGCATGTTTCATCCCCTCTATTTACGCCGTCCGTCGCATATCTCGGATCTGCCTGTATCAGGACGCTCTAGACGGCGTTTCCATCGCGCGACGCGGCGATGAGCCCTCAGCCGTAGGTGTCGCGCGGACCGCGGCCGGCAATGTGTCGGGGACCCTTACGCCAGGACGGTGCGGTCGGTCCGGAGATCTTCAGACTGGTCACCACACCGTCACCCACGGCCGCGGCGATCTTCGCTAGCAGCTGAGCCTGCACCAACCTCAGCTGTGTCGCCCAGGCCGTGGACTCCGCCGCCACCGTCAGCACACCCTCGTTCAGGGCGGTCGGCGTCGCATGAGCGGCGATCTGCTCGCCGACGACGGCATCCCACCGTCCGAACACCGCGCCCTCAGACACCCGGGGGGACCAGCCGCGCCGGTTGGCCAAATCTCCTGCAGCCGTTCCCAGTAGCTGTGGGTCTCGGGCATCCGGGCCTGGACCCGACCAGGTGCGTCGTCCCCCGGCGACCTTGCGGCGCTGCTGCGGGGAGCGACCGCCTCTGCCGACGTCCTTGCCCTGCTGCTTGGCCGCACCGCGCGCTTCTTCGAGCACCCGACGCACCAAATCCATCCCCGTCACCCCGGCTAAATGCTCCGGCGGCCAGGCCTCATCCTCACTCATGCGTCACCGACTTTCTGCCCGAGGAATCTTCCTGGACGTCGACGGTAACCGTGCGCGCCGACAATTCCTCGGGAACGTCGTCGGGAACCGCCGCCGTCACCAGAACTTGCTCTGCATCGGCGGCCACCGTGGCCAAAGACCGGCGCCTGGCACCGTCCAGTTCCGCGAATACATCGTCGAGCATCAGGAGCGGGTCGGTGCCATCGGAACGGAGCAGGTCAAAGGCCGCCAATCGCAATGCCAACGCAAAAGACCAGGATTCCCCGTGACTGGCGAACCCCTTGGCCGGGCCATCCCCAAGCCGCAGTTCCAGGTCATCGCGGTGCGGCCCGACCAGACAGACGCCTCGTTCGATCTCCGCGGACCGTTTGGCCACCAATCCGGCGTGCAATGCGTCCGCGAGATGTTGCACCGACAACTCTCCCTCCACACCAACCACGCTGCTGCGGTACGCGATATCCGCGGGCCGCGACGCCGGCGCCAGCAGTTGATAGGACTTCTCCACCAGCGGCCGCAGCTGGCCTACCAATTCGATACGGGCGGAGAGTAATTCGGCACCATGGGCCACAAGATGCCCGTCCCACACATCGAGGGTATCCAGCACACTTTGATCGTTGCGCTGCCGAAGCGCTGCCCCCGCGGTCTTGAGCAGCGCGGTGCGCTGGCGAAGCACCTTGTCGTAGTCCGCGCGCACACCTGCCATTCGGGGGCGACGTTGAATCAACAGATCGTCCAGGAAGCGGCGGCGGTCGGAGGGGTCGCCGCGGACCAGCGACAGGTCTTCGGGCGCGAACAGCACTGCGTGCAAGATGCCGACGATCTCGCGGGGACTGCGCACCGGGGATCGGTTGATCCTGGCCTTATTGGCCCGACCAGCCGCAATTTCCAGGTCAACCGCCAGCTCTCGACCCTCGTTCACGACGATGGTCGACACCACCGCCCGCTCCGCACCGTTGCGAACCAGGGGTGCGTCCGTGGCAACCCGATGAGAACCCAGCGTGGATGAATACCACAGGGCTTCAACTAGATTCGTCTTGCCGTAGCCGTTAGGTCCGACGAAAACCGTGCGTCCGGGCTCGAGCTCCAGGTCCACTCGCTCCCATGACCGGAAATCCCGCAATCCCAGCTGTCGTACGTACACCTAGTCCACGCGCCTGCCTTAGCCGGAGAGACCGACGCGCTTGACCGCGTGGCCGCCGAACTGGTTGCGCAGCGCCGAAACCGCCTTCATCGCAGGCGAATCCTCTTGCCGCGAGGCAAATCGCGCGAACAAGGAAGCCGCGATGACCGGTACCGGAACGCGGTGGTTGATGGCCTCTTCCACGGTCCAGCGGCCCTCGCCTGAATCCTCCGTGTATCCCGAAATCGCATCGAAGCCAGGATCTTCCTTCAACGCCTTGGCCAACAAATCCAGCAGCCAGGATCGCACCACGGTGCCCTTAGTCCAGGCTTGCAGCACGGCCTGTACATCGGTGATCAACGGCTCGGCCGCCAGCAGCTCGTACCCCTCGGCATAGGCGTGCATGAGCCCGTACTCGATGCCGTTGTGAATCATCTTCGCGTAATGGCCCGCGCCCACCGGTCCGGCATGTACGAAGCCATCCGCGCGGTCGCCCTCCGGCCGCAACGTGTCGAAGATCGGCAGCGCGCGCGCAACATCGGCATCACTACCGCCGACCATCAATCCGTAGCCGTTGTCCTTGCCCCACACTCCACCGGAGACTCCAGCATCGATGTATCCAATCCCCTTGGCAGCCAACAAATCTGCGTTGGGCTTATCTTCGGTGAATCGCGAGTTGCCGCCGTCGATCACGAGGTCGCCCTCGGACAATTCCGCGGCGAGCTCTGCGATCGTCTGCTGCGTGACAGGACCGGACGGCACCATCACCCACACAACACGTGGCGCGTCGAGTGCATCCGCCAACGCTCTCAGAGACGGCACATCGGTGACCTCGGGGCGAGGGTCGTACCCGATGACCTCATGCTCGCCGGCCCGCAGCCGGTCGCGCATGTTGAATCCCATCTTGCCAAGCCCAACCAAACCTAGCTGCATGACCCATAACCTCCGATGACCAGTACGTGTGCCGTTTGGGGCGCAAGCCCTAGCCGGGCAGGCGCACCGGCATCAATAGATAGACATAGTCAGTTTGCGCTGCCGTGAACGGCCCGGCACCTTCTGGGGAGCTTTGATCGTCTTCCGCAGGACGCAGCACCGCCGGACGGCTAGGCGTGGTGAAACCGAATGTCACCCGACTCGAGTGCAGCGACCCCAGCCCGTCCGTCAGGTAGGTCGGGTTGAAGGCAATGGTCAGCGGTTCGCCGACAAACTCGACATCCAGCTCTTCCTCGGCACGACCCACATCGTCGGCGCCTGCCGACAAGCGCAGCAACCCAGGCTCGAATTCCAGGCGGATCTGCGCACCGCGATCAGCAACCAGCGCAACACGTTTGATGGCCTCAACCAACTCCGCGATGCCAACAGTTGCCAAAGCAGTGTGCTCGGTCGGGAGCAACTGGCGGAACTTGGGGAATTCGGCATCTAGCAGGCGAGTGGTGCTGCGCTTGCCGTTGCTGACAATTCCGAGCAGGCCCTCGGAACCGATGGCCGAACCCGATCCCAACGCAAGCTGCACGTCTGACCCACTGGAGGCCGACTTTGCCGCCTCGGACAACGTCTTGGCAGGTACCAGCACCGCGGCGTTGATCTCACCTGCGCCCGAAGTCCACTTCAGCTCACGGACCGCCAAGCGGAATCGGTCTGTTGCTGCCAAAACCACTGTGTCGCCGTTGATTTCAACGCGAATACCGGTAAGCATCGGCAGCGTGTCGTCCTTGCCCGCGGCGACCGCTACCTGACCAATCGCCTCGGAGAACACCTCCGCGCCCAGTGCACCGGTCTCCTCCGGGAGCGAGGGCAGTGCCGGGTAATCCTCGACAGGCATGCTCGGCAGCGAGAACTTCGCACTTCCGCAGCTGATCAGCAGCCGTGTGCCCTCCAGCGCCACATCAACCGGCTTATTGGGCAGCGACCGCGTGATATCCGAGAGCAGCCGGCCCGACACAAGCGCGCTACCGGAAGCCGCGACCTCGGCCGGCACCTGCACCTGCGAGGAAACCTCGTAATCGAAGCCCGACAACCTCAAACCGGTGTCATGCGCGGTCAGCAGCACACCCGCCAGCACCGGCACCGTCGGCCGAGAGGGCAGACTCCGCGCGACCCACGCCACCGAATCGGCGAAATCGTCACGCGCGACCCTGAACTTCAGGCTGGTGTCTGCGGCAGTGGGGCTCGCAAGATCCATGAATACCCTTCGCTTCCTCGTTGTCCAGGTCGGACTGTCTCCACACAAAAATCCCTGATAGCCATCGTGGCACGTCCGGGTGACAGTGCTGACAGCGCATCGGCGGCCATCCGGTACTCACCGGCGCACCGTGCACAAGTCCTGTCACTCGGAGTGGGAAGCCGACAGGCCACGCGACTTCCGAAGCACAACCGTAGATGCTTTCGACGCATCGTGAAAGCGGATCCGTCTCCGCGACGATCCCTGTAGGCCATCGCTCGGTTACCGGCTCGACCAACCATGTTGACGCGTCCATCCACACAGCTGCTTTTAAAGAGGAAGATTAGATAGAGATTTAAGCAGTATTAGTAGGTGCTGTGGAATCTGTGGACAGACAAGTGTTGTCGCACGACAGAGGCTCCGTGGGGCTGTCAGGAGTTTGTGGATTCAGACGCGGTTCGCGGCCGGCAGATGTGGACCAGATGTCATTCGTTCAGCAACTCCCCGCCTATCCCAGGTTTGCCCCACAGCAGTCCACAGTCCTGTGCACAACCTTCACTGGTGCGGATGTGGCGTGTGAGCCACACGAGGTGACAAAAAATCGTCGAGAAAAATCTTGAAAAGTCTTGAAATAGGCGTGCGTTGAGGGCCGGCGTCGGTGTTGTGCGACAAAAAAACCCGGCCGCGCGGGCCGGGTGAGGGGAGGGATGGGGTCAGTGTCGGGAGCGCTGGCGGATCCGCGCGGTGAGCTCCTTGACGTGATCGAAAACCTCACGCCGCTGAGCCATTTCGCCACGCACCTTCTTATCGGCGTACATGACGGTGGTGTGGTCACGCCCGAACGTCTGGCCGATCTTGGGCAGTGACAGGTCAGTGAGCTCACGACAGAGGTACATGGCGATCTGACGTGCCTGTGCCAGCGCCCGCGTCTTGCCGGGCCCACGAAGCTCGTCAAGGCTGGTATCGAAGTACTCGGCGGTGACGGCCATGATCGTGGCCGCGCTGATCTGGATGGCGTTGGAGTCCGGGATGAGGTCGCGCAGCACGATCTCGGCCAACGACAACTCGATGGGGGACTTGTTCAGCGATGCGAACGCTGTCACCCGGATGAGGGCACCCTCGAGCTCGCGGATATTGCGTTCGATCCGGCTGGCGATGAGCTCGAGTACGTCGTCGGGGACGTCGAGCCGATCCATCTGGGCCTTCTTGCGCAGGATCGCGATCCGGGTTTCCAGTTCGGGAGGCTGCACATCGGTGATGAGGCCCCACTCGAAGCGGGTGCGCAGCCGGTCCTCGAGAGTGGCTAGGCCCTTCGGCGGCCGGTCGGAGGAGATCACGATCTGCTTGTTGGCGTTGTGCAAGGTGTTGAAGGTGTGGAAGAACTCTTCCTGGATACCTTCCTTGCCCTCGATGAACTGGATGTCATCGACCAGGAGAACATCGATGTCGCGGTAGCTGCGTTTGAACGCGACTCGGCGGTCATCGCGCAAAGAGTTGATGAAGTCGTTAGTGAACTCTTCGGTGGACACGTACTTGACGCGCATACCGGGGAACAGGCGCTGAGCGTAGTTCCCCGCGGCATGGAGCAGATGTGTCTTGCCCAACCCGGACTCACCCCAGATGAACAACGGGTTGTAGGCGCGGGCGGGGGCTTCGGAAACAGCGACGGCCGCTGCGTGGGAGAACCGGTTGGACGCGCCGATGACGAAAGATTCGAAGGTGTAGCGCGAATTGAGGCTCGTGTCGGGGGTTTCAGCCTTGTCGGCTCCGCCGGGACGGTTGATGAAGTAGGACGGCCACGATTCGTGTGCGCTAGCAAGCGCCTCGGTGGTCTCATCAACCTCGTCGAGCTCGAGTTCTGGAGCTGCTGCGGCGACCTCAGGATCTTCGCCAGGAGCCGGTGCTGCGATTCGCACACCGAGCTCGACGGTCTCGCCGATCCTGCGGGAAAGAGCCTCCACAATCGGTCCGCGTAAGTGCCGTTCGATCTCGTTTTGTACGAAGCTGGACGGCACCGAAAGCAGTGCGAAACCCTCGGCCATCGTGAGTGGTTTGACCAGAGTGAGCCAGGCGCGCTGCTGCGGCGTCAACGGCGGAAAACTGGACAGATACTGATTGTCGTCACCGTTAAGCTCTGCGACGACGGTATTCCATACCGCCGTGAACTGGGAATTCAGTTCATCAGTCAACGGCGAGCATCTCTCTTACTGGAGGGGACACGTCGACATTAGCCCCTTTTCAATGATTGGTCGTGGCTTTCCACACGGTTATCCACACCTGTGGACAACAAAGCAGACCACCCCGATGGTGATCAGTGTGCACATACCAGGGGATCACGTTGGATCACCTGCTCCGGGGGACCGGCTAGTCGGTGTCCGACCGCGATCGGCATCGGCCCGCGTGGGTGGTTCCGATGTGTTCGCCCGGTGGAAACGGCATTCGCAAAAGCTAACAGTTTTTGTTCCGCCCCGCCAACCGATCCAGAGACATCGGCGACAACTTTCGTTGAGGTGACAGATTCCTGTGCAGAGGGGATACGCGTGTGACGTTTGTGATCAGTTTGACCGGCGCCGAGCAGGTCAGTACCCTCAAACAGTCGCCCGAACGTTGGCGGCACGGCCGCGAACCGCACGTCATCAGGGATGAAACCCGAGATTCCGTAGGCACCGCGCCGGTGGCGAGTGAGAAGTACCAACGGACTGATGCGTCTCAGCACATCGCATGCGTCGTGAACGAACGGCGTGAGTGATGTCAGTTGAGGGCGTGACGGACATAAAGGAGTAGTAGCGGTGGCAAAGGGCAAGCGGACCTTCCAGCCAAACAATCGGCGTCGCGCACGTACCCACGGTTTTCGGTTGCGCATGCGCACCCGCGCGGGTCGCGCGATCATTGCGGTGCGGCGTCGTAAGGGCCGCAAGGAACTGACCGCCTGAGTTTCGGGCGCAGGTAGGTAGTCGGTGTTACCGACTCGACACCGGATGACTAAATCATCCGAATTCCGGCAGACCGTCAAGCGTGGAGCGCGAAGTGCCCACGCGGACTTGGTGATTCACCTCCAGCGCGGCTGTGAGGGCGCCACGTCCGGGCCCCCTGAGGGTCCCAAGGTCGGTCTGATCGTCGGAAAGTCGGTAGGTGGAGCAGTAGTACGCCACCGTGTGTCTCGCCGGCTTCGGCACGTCGCCGCAGAAGTGCTGCCCGAGCTCGAGCCAGTCGATCGCATGGTGATCAGGGCATTGCCCAGCAGTGGCACGGCACTGTCGGCCAGCCTGCGTCAGCAATTGCGCGACGGAATCGAACGGTCGGTACGACGGCAGGAACCAGCGCCAGAACGGCAGCGATGAGAAGCCGCCCGGCACGGGCCGCGATCTTCCTGATCCGCCTGTACCAGACCTGGATCTCACCGATGCGCCTGCCCAGTTGTCGATTCATGCCGACCTGTAGTCAGTACGCGGTGGAGGCATTGAGTGTCCACGGACTGGTCCGCGGCGGTTGGTTGGCGACGATCCGCTTACTGAAGTGTGGGCCGTGGCATCACGGTGGGTGGGATCCGATCCCTGAACGCCATTCCAAGCACGGGGACGTAGAGCACGCGAGCGTGCGGAGGAGTACAGCGGATGTTTGATTGGTTCAGTCTCGGGTTCATCTATTACCCGGTCTCGGCGATCATGTGGGTTTGGTACAAGCTGTTCGCGTACCTGTTGGGGCCCAAGAACTTTTTCGCGTGGGCGCTGTCGGTGATGTTCCTCGTGTTCACCCTGCGCGCGATTCTGTACAAGCCTTTCGTGCGGCAGATCCGGACCACGCGGCAGATGCAGGAGCTTCAGCCACAAATCAAGGCGCTGCAGAAGAAGTACAAGAACGACCGCCAGCGCATGGCGCTGGAGATGCAGAAGCTGCAGCGCGATCACGGCTTCAACCCGATTCTGGGATGTCTGCCCATGCTGGCGCAGATCCCGGTGTTCTTGGGCTTGTTCCATGTGCTGCGTTCCTTCAACCGAACTACCGGTGGCTTCGGCCAGGTGCATATGTCGGTAGAGGCGAACCGCGCCACCGGTAACTACATCTTCAGCGCGGGCGACGTCGCCAACTTCCTGGACGCCAATCTGTTCGGGGCACCGCTGGGCGCGACGATGATTCAGACGACGGGTTTGGACGCGTTCACCGAATTCAATAGGTGGGCCGTGGCGGGTGTCGCGGTGCCATTGATGGTGCTCGCCGGCGTCGCAACCTACTTCAACAGCCGGGCGTCTATCGCGCGTCAGAGCCCTGAGGCCCAAGCCAACCCGCAGACCCAAATCATGAACCGGCTGGCTTTGTATGTCTTTCCGTTGGGCGTGGTGGTCGGCGGACCATTCCTGCCGCTGGCGATCATCCTGTACTGGGTGGCGAACAACATCTGGACGTTCGGGCAGCAGCACTACGTCTTCAACAACATCGCCAAGGAAGAAGAAGAGAAGAAGCAGGCGGATCTGGAGCGGCGGGCGGCCAACGCCCCGAAGCCGGGCGCCAAGCCGACGCGTGGCGGCAAGAACCAGCCGACCAAACAGACAGACGAGTCCGACAACAACGCAGACGGCGTCGAGGTTGCGGAGTCCGATGGTACGGACGAGGACACCGGGGGACAGGCTTCCCCGAACTCCACAAATGGATCAGGCACGACGAGCCGCACCCCGAAGCCGGGTGCTCGCCCCGATCGTCGCCGCAAGCGCTAACCGCCCGCGATTCTGCACGGGCGTGACAAAGGAGAAGAACAATGACTGATCTGGACACTCAGGCCGAGGAGACCACAGCCGAGGTTGACGTCGCACCGGAGGGTGAGACACGCAAAGGGGATCTTGAAGAACGTCTGGTCGCCGAAGGCGAGATCGCCGGCGACTATCTGGAGGAGCTCCTGGATCTCCTCGACTTCGATGGCGACATCGATCTGGATGTCGAGGGAGACCGCGCGATCGTCAGCATCGACGGCGGAGGCGATCTGACGAAGCTTGTCGGCCGCAAGGGCGAGGTGCTCGATGCGCTGCAGGAGCTGACCCGCCTGGCGGTCCAGCAGAAGTCCGGTGAGCGCAGCCGCCTGATGCTGGACATTGCGAACTGGCGCGGTCGGCGCCGTGACGAGCTGGCGGCATTGGGAACCAAGATCGCTCAGCAGGTACTCGAGTCCGGTGAGCGCGAGGAGCTCGCGCCGATGACGCCATTCGAGCGCAAGATCGTGCACGATGCTGTCGCTGCGATTGATGGCGTGCACAGCGAGAGCGAGGGCGTGGAACCGTCGCGCCGCGTCGTCATCCTGCACGACTGATCGCCACCAAATCTCAACCATGTAATTCAGTGGCCGCGCTCCGGGAGGAATGTTTCACGTGAAACACGACGAGACCCTCCCGGTGCCGGGGGCCGCAACCGAGGTGTTCGGTGAGCGGCTTCCGGTGGCGGTCGAGTACGTCGAAGCGCTTTCCACGATCGGTGTGGAGCGGGGTTTGATTGGCCCCCGTGAGGCCGACCGATTGTGGGAGCGCCACATTCTTAACAGTGCGGTTCTGGGAGAGCTGCTCGATCCCGCGGAGCGTGTGATTGACGTCGGGAGCGGTGCCGGGCTGCCCGGTATTCCGTTGGGTATCGCACGCCCCGATGTAGATTTCGTTCTCGTCGAGCCGATGCTGCGCCGCACGGACTTCCTCCGTGAAATGATCGAGAGGCTGGGGCTGACCAACGTATCGGTGATGCGGGGCCGGGCCGAAGAACCGAGTGTGGTGTCGGCGGTCGGCGGGGCGGATGTAGTCACCTCTCGGGCAGTCGCGGCACTCGACAAGATCGCCCGCTGGTCCCTTCCTTTGACGCGGGTCGGCGGGCGCATGTTGGCGATCAAGGGTGATCGCGCCGATGAAGAAGTGCAGCAGTTCGGTAGTGCGCTGAGCCTGCTCGGTGCTGACGATGTGAGGGTGGTGCAATGTGGCACGCGGTACCTCGATCCGCCCACCACGGTGGTGGTCGCGCGGCGGAAAGAATGCGACGGAAACCGTCGGCGGGGGAGCTCCCGCGGCGGGACGCGAAAGCGGAGCCGATGAGCATCCGATCAAGGAGACGACAGTGAGAAGCGACGATGTTTCACGTGAAACCGGCGCAGTGGGTGACGGCCACAGATCGCCCGCGAACTTCGAGGAGTCAGAGACTCCCATCGGTGCGGCCGCTCAGCGCGCCACCCAACTGAAGCAAGGATCGGTCCGCCTACCGAAGCCGGCACATCGCAGGATGCTGACGATCGCCAACCAGAAGGGTGGCGTCGGGAAGACCACGACCGCGGTGAACCTCGCCGCGGCAATGGCGATGCAGGGGCTCAATGTTCTGGTGATCGACCTCGATCCGCAGGGCAACGCGAGCACCGCGCTCGGTGCCGATCATCGGGCGGGCACGCCGTCTTCGTATGAGGTCCTCCTCGGCGAGATCCCCATCAAGGACGCGATTCAATCCAGCCCGCAGAGCGAGCACCTGTTCTGTGTCCCGGCCACGATCGACCTCGCCGGCGCCGAGATAGAGCTGGTCTCGATGGTGGCTCGTGAAGGACGGTTGCGCGGTGCGATCGCGGGGCTGCCCGCCGATGCCTTCGACTTCGTCTTCATCGACTGCCCGCCGTCGCTTGGTCTGTTGACCGTCAACGCGCTCGTCGCCGCCAACGAGGTGCTGATCCCCATCCAGTGCGAGTACTACGCGCTCGAGGGCGTGGGGCAGCTGCTGCGGAACATCGAACTCGTCCAGGCCCACCTGAATCCCGCGCTGCACGTCTCGACGATTCTGCTGACCATGTATGACGGCAGGACCAAGCTCGCGGACCAGGTGGCCGATGAGGTGCGCAGCCACTTCGGACCGAAGGTACTGGGCTCGGTCATCCCACGCAGCGTCAAGGTGTCTGAGGCACCGGGATACGGGACGAGCGTCCTCGAGTATGACCCGGGTTCACGTGGTGCGTTGAGTTACTTGGATGCCGCGCGCGAACTCGCGCAGCGGCCGGGCCCGTCGGCGAGTGATCCGCAATGAGCGGCGTGCGCTACGGGAAGATGATCACGTGTGCCGAGTGGATGCGAAAAGGGAGAAGTAACCGATGAGTCAGTCGCCATCATCACGGCGTAAGGGCGGACTCGGCCGGGGTCTGGCATCCCTGATCCCGACTGCACCGGTGGATGGCTCGCCCATTCCTTCGGGTCCACGTCTGGGTGACGCCGCTGCCGATGTGATCATCGGTGGCGGCCCCACGGCTCCGGTAGCGCCACCCGTCGATATCGGCGCGGTCTATCGCGAGATCCCTGTGACGGCCATCAAGCCCAATCCCAAGCAGCCGCGTCAGGTATTCGACGAGGAGGCGCTCGCCGAGCTGGTCCACTCGATCCGTGAGTTCGGCGTGATGCAGCCGATCGTGGTGCGTGCGGCCGAGGGCGGCGACTACCAACTGGTCATGGGGGAGCGCCGATGGCGCGCCACCCAGCAGGCCGGCCTGGACACCATCCCGGCGATCGTCCGCGAGACGGCCGATGACAATCTGCTTCGCGACGCACTGCTCGAGAACATCCATCGGGCACAGCTGAACCCCTTGGAAGAGGCGGCTGCCTACCAACAGCTTCTCGACGAGTTCGACGTAACGCACGAGGAACTGGCCACTCGGATCGGCCGGTCGCGACCGGTGATCTCCAACATGATCAGGCTGCTGCGTCTGCCCATCGCGGTACAGCGTCGGGTCGCGGCGGGCGTGCTGTCGGCGGGGCATGCGCGCGCGCTGCTCGCCCTTGATGGTGGCGCCGGAGCACAGGAGGAGCTTGCCGCGCGGATCGTGGCGGAAGGCATGTCGGTGCGTGCTGCAGAGGAAGCGGTGACGCTGGCGAACCGCAGCGATGCCCCGAAGCCGGCGCCGCGGCGCAAGCCGATCCAGATGCCTGGTCTTCAGGATGTCGCCGAGCGACTGTCGGGTACCTTCGACACTCGCGTGACGGTGAGCCTGGGGAAGCGCAAGGGCAAGATCGTCGTCGAGTTCGGCTCGGTCGAGGATTTGCAGCGAATTGTCGACATGATGTCCGGCGAGGCAACGTCCTAACCCACAGGGGAAAAACGTCACAGTGACGTGAAACCCGCCAAAATCCCGACGGGCCGCGAAAGTGGTTGGTAAATAAGGGGTTTCGGTTCAGCAGGGGAGCGGCTTGCTCGGCCACGGTATCGGTTATGGTTTTGGCGCATCACGACGAGGCCGGCGGGTGCCAAACCAGAAATTTCGCTTATCCTTGAGGGGTTGCCGGACGCATGAGGCGTACCGCGCACCATGTTGACCCAGACGTGGAGGCGTACAAGACCAGTGTCGGCTCGGATCGTTCCTTTGCGGCTCGATGGTTTCGAGCAGTTACCCAAGCACGCCCGGCGGTGTGTCTTCTGGGAAGTGGACCCCGCTACCGTCGGAGATAACCAGCACCTGTCGGACCCCGAGTTCGAGAAGGAAGCCTGGCTGTCGATGGTCATGCTCGAGTGGGGGTCGTGCGGTCAGGTCGCGGTCACGGGCCCCCAGTCGCGACCGGCCACTGTGGGGTACGCGTTGTACGCCCCGCCCGGGGTGGTGCCGCGGGCCCGCTTGTTCCCGACGGCTCCGGTGAGTGCCGACGCGGTCCTGCTGACTTCCCTGGGGGTTGAGCCGGGGCACGAATCAGACGGCTTGCCGCACAGCATCGTCGCCAACGTAGTCGCCGAGTTGGTGCGCCGCGGGGTGCGGGCACTGGAGGCATTCGGCCGGACCAATGAGGCGCTGGAATTGTGCGAAGGTCCGGGATCGGATCCTCTTCGCCCGAAAGGCCCAACGACGGCCAGATTCGCCGATGCGGCAGATGTGTTGGGTGAGTGCACCATCGAGCAGTGCATGATCGACGTGGACTTCCTGAAGGATGTCGGCTTCACCGTGGTCGCGCCCCATCAGCATTTCCCGAGACTCCGATTGGAACTTGACCGTGGGCTCGGCTGGAAGGCCGACGTGGAGGCCGCGCTGGAGCGACTGCTGGAATCGGTGCAGATCCCGCAACCCGCCGGGGCGGGACCTGTGGTGGGCGCCGCGTTCTAGCGGTAGTTCCAAGGCACGGGCTTATCCCGCGGCGTGAGGGTCCCATTCGAACGCGGTACCACTACGACGGACACCTAGCGGTAGATGCGCCGGGAAGTGGGCTGTCACAAGCCGAAAGCCTTCATCGGCGCACCGCCCAAGTAGTGAGCGACGCGCGGCGATGCCCATGGGGGCGTCGGCGTCCGCGAAGAAGGGTAGATCTGGAAACTGGGCCTGCATCGGGTGGTGCAGCGCGTCGCCGGCGATGATCACGCCGGCGCCCGGAGCGCTGATCTCAATGGCGAGGTGTCCGGGCGTGTGCCCGGCGGCGTCGAGGGTGGCGATGCGGGTGGAGCCGTGAGAGTGGATCTGGTGACTCGGTCCGACAACAGCGTGTGCTGCGTCTTCGAGGACCGGAAGCACACTGTCCTGATAGACCCAGCCGCCGCCTTCGGTCCATTCCTCCACCGGATCTGACTCCCACTGTGCCTGAAGGTATTTCAGCTCAGTGGCGTCAAATAGGTAGGTGGCGTTCGAGAAGGTGGGGCGCCAGCCTTCCTCGGTCAACCGCGTGTTCCAGCCGCAGTGATCCATATGAAGATGGGTATTGATGACGATGTCGACATCGTCCGGATCGAATCCAGCCTGTCTGAGGCGAGTCAGATAGTCGGTGTTGAGCATGTGCAGGTCCGGGAAGAAGGGCCGGTTCTTGTGATTGCCCGAGCAGGTATCGACAACTACCACGGTGCCGCCCAGCTCGATGAGGTAGTTGTGAATGGAGAAGATCAGCTCGGTACCGTCCTCCGAGACAGCCGAGGGTGCATACGCCGCTCGGGCGAATGCGAGCTGCTCGTCGTTGAGGGCCGGATACCAATCATGTGGCGGGATGGGCCACACTTCGAGTTCGGTCAGCTGCGTGATGGTCGCGTCGCCGACGGTGAAAGTGTTCACAGCCGCGAAAAACGCTCACCGGTAGGGGCCTATTCCCCTCAGGGTGCGATGCCCCGGCAGACGAGGTCGGCGGTGGCGCGGACTCGAGACGCGAGGATGTCCTGATCGGGATCGTGCCCGTAGCGGGCGAGCACACCCAGCGGTATACCTGCCACCGAATCGGCGACGGCCTCGACGTCGATATCCGGGCGCACGTAACCGGATTCGATGCCGCCGCGCAGTAGGCCGGCGAGAACCGAAGCCCCCGCGTCGAATACGCGACAGAACTGCGCGGTCATCTCCGCATCCACCGCAGCACCCTGCTGCAGCATCAAGCGCGACAGCCGTGGATCGGCGACCACCATTCCGATGTAGGCGAGCCCGAGATTCACTGCGAAATCATGGAATTCGTCCAGCGACGTGATGCTGCCGGGCAGCGTATGGCTGAGGGTCTCGATGGTGCGTTGTGTGGCGTGCTGGACCACGTGTTCGAGTATGTCGCGCTTGTTGGTGAAGTATCGATAGAACATCGAGTGCCCGGTGCCGAGCCGCTCCGCGATATGCGCGATGGACGTCTGGTGGTATCCGCGCTCGGAGAACTCCGCGAGGGCGGCCTCGACCACCTCTTCTTTGACGAGCTCGCTGCGGCGGGCGCGCTGCCGATCGGCCATCCGGATCGGCGATCCCGATGGGTCCACCATGCGGCCGAGGATAGCCGACCACCGAGGCACCGTGCCAGCCATGTCCTTGAACGGAATCATTTGTCTCGAAGTGATTGACATGTTCTCAGGACAGACATTACTGTCCAAAAAGGTTCTGTAGGCGACGGCGAAAGGACACTTGTGATCACACGGCTGAGCGCGGGCGCGCAGTGGGGTCCGCCCCCTGCCATTCATGGCGAGCCGTGGTGGGCGTGGACGGTTGTCGCCGTACTTGTTGCGTGCCTGGCGATCTCGCTCGTGTGGGTGGGCTGGATGACCGTGCGCAGGCACGAAGACGCCCTGATGTACTGGCTCATCATGCTCAGCGGGGTGACGATCCTCCCGTACTTCGTCGAGCCATGGCTCGACGTCATCGGCGCCACCACGTACATGACCAATGTCTTGCCGTACGTCACCATCGCCGACCGGCCGTTACCGATCTTCGTTCCCCTGGTGTGGGTAGGCACAGCGCCCACGGCCCTGGTGGTGTACGAGATGATCAAGAAGGGCTGGGCCGCATGGACACTCATTACATTCGCGGTCGTGTTCGGAATCGCCGAGTGCATCGGCGAGATGGTCAACAGCCATTTCGGCCTGATGCACTACTACAGCAACAACGCGCTGGTCTTCGGTGTGCCGCTGCCCAGTCTGGTGCAAAACGGTGGGTTCTTGGTCATGATCGCCTGGGTACTCGTCGTGATACGCCCACATATGCGCGGATATCGTTGGGCGATAATCCCGTTCGTTGCTCCCGGGGCATATCTGGCCTACACGATCATCTGTACGCTGCCGAACTATTTCGCGATTCATCTGGGGCTTGGGCCAGGGCCGTCATGGGCGCTGGCCATCCTGTCGACGGCGCTCAATCTCCTGGCGGTCGTGATCGTGGCGTACTCACCGACGTGTCAGCGCTACCGCGACGAGGTCGGAGCCAGGGTGTTGGGGCCGGCGCGCAGCACACCGGTCAGACAACCAGCTCCGGCGGCGTAATCGAACTCTCGGGAAGAGGAACTGATGAGCGAGGCCTGTCCGTTAGAGGCTCACGTACCCGCCCACACCCGAAGCCCCGCACCGGGTGAGGGCATACCGCGTGAACTGGCGGGGCAGTGGGGGCCACTACCGATCAACCCAACTGTGTGTGAAGTCAACGAGATTGGCAAGGCACGGGGCAGATTCGCGTCCTTGCGGCGCGACCCGTGGGGGATGACCCGCGCAGGGATACCCCTGGCATCCAGCGCAGTCCGGGGGGTGGGGAGCTCCGCGCTCACTCCACCCGGCCCCATTGGTCGGCCCGTGGTGGGGAGTGTCCTGGAAATGCGGCGGGAGCCGTTCGAATTCTTTCGGCGGTGCGCCAACGAGTATGGCGACATCTATCGTGTCCCATTTCCGTTGGGCGGCAACATTGTCGTGGTGAACCATCCGGACTACGCCAGCCAGGTGATGGATGATCCGGTGGGTCGTTACAGCATGATCGGGCCGGGCCAGGCGGCGATGGGCATGATCGGCGCGGCGATTCCGATGCTCGAGGGGGAGAAGTTCCGGCAGCGGCGCCGGATGCTCATGCCGATGTTTGGACGTCGCCACCTGGCACGGGTAGCGGAGGTGATCGCCGATGAGTTTGTCATCCGAGTGGACCGGTGGTCACGGTGGATTGACACCGGTCAAGCGGTGGATCTGCAGCACGCCATCGCGCAGGTAACTTTACCGGCGTTCCTTCGCGCGATGTTCTCGTCGGCGATTACCGAGCAAGAGATCCACGAAACCGACTTCGACTTAAGAACTTTCATGTCGCTGATGGCCTCGGTGACGCTGATGAGCCCACGCCCGCGGCTGTTCCCGCTGCCCGGACGGGATACCGCACCCAGATCCATGTGGCGGCTGCGACGACTGACGAGGCGGCTGATCGAGGAGCGTCGCCGGAACCCTGTCGAGACGCCGGACCTGTTGAGCCTGTTGTTAGAGGCCACCTACGATGACGGAAGTCCCTTGTCCGAACGGGATCTCAGTATGGAACTGATGATCTTGATGGCGGGTGGATATGAGACGGTGGTGGCGTCGCTGTCGTGGACGCTCGCGCTACTGCTGGCGCACCCCGATCATCTCGGCCGTCTGTACGCGGAGGTCGACTCATTACGCGGCGCACTTCCAACCCCGGACGACTTGCCCAAGTTAGCTTGGGCGAAAGCGTGTTTCGACGAGGGACAGAGATTGCAGGGCCACCCACTCAATCCGCGGTTCGCGATGGAGGACGACGTGATAGGCGGATACTTCATCCCGCGGCACACCATAGTCGGCCCGTCGCTGTACTCGATGCATCGAGATCCACGATGGTGGGTGGATCCCGACTCCTATGACCCCAACCGGTTCATGGACGAGGCGCTGGTTAAGCAGCGTCCAAGGTTGGCGTTCATGCCATTTGGGTCGGGTAGGCACCATTGTCTGGGCACCGGCATGGCATACATGAATGCGCAGTTCTTGCTCGCGATCATCTTTCAGAGATATCGCCTGACGCTGCCAAAGGGCTGGAAACCCAAGCACCACTTCAACTTCTCGGTAACTCTGGATGGTGGATTGCCCGTCACGCTCAGGGGGGCGTGAGGATGAGCGCGCCCGGCGGCGAGTTCACCGTCACCGTCGACCAGGACCTGTGTATGGGGTCGGGGTACTGCGTAGCGCAGCACCCGGAGTTGTTCGATGTGGATCCGGACGGCACTGCGACGGCGCGGGGTGCCGGAGTGCTACGTGCGGATCAGGCAGCGGAGGCCGCCGCAGCGGTTCACGTCTGCCCGGCGAGCGCCATCGAGGTGCGCGCCGGAAACTAGCTCCCGGCGGACAATTCGTGGGCCAGCAGCTCGTCGAAAGTGAATGTGCCCGTAGGCCTGTCGTTCTTGCCGAGTAGGTACACGCGTTTGACCGCGGCCAGAATCGACTCGGCGACCACATCGCGGTAGTGCGCAGCACTGAGGATGGAGACATCATTTGGCGAGGTGATGTATCCGATGTCCACCTGTACGGTGGGCATCCGGGTGAGACGTAGCAGGTCCCAGGTGCGGCCGTGCGCGTGACAGTCACGTAACCCGGTGCGCGCCGCTACTTCTCGTTGAATGAAGTCGGCCAGCATGTGTCCGATGGTGGACACCGAGCCGTGCAGATTGCCAAAGTGGTAGGAGGCGACGCCGCTGGCAGCCACCGTGGGCTGCGAGTCGAAACGCAGGCTGATCATCAGATCGGCACCCACATTGTTGGCGTAGGTGGCGCGCTCAATGTCGGTGGGGTTGTTCTGAATGGCGCGCGAGATGTAGGTGTCCATCCCGATGGCGGTCATCCGCCCCTCGAGGCGGCTGGCCAAGTCCCACAACATGTCTGCTTCGCTGGTAGGGCCCTCGCGGCCGGGCACGATGACGCCGCGATCGACTCCGCCGAGACCGGGGTCGATCACGATGCGCTTTCCCGACAGCTGCGGGCC
>MAFD01000043.1:0-37023 GCA_002013775.1 Mycobacterium sp. D16R18 | reverse complement strand
CGCCGACGCGGTCACCAGGGAATTCCAGCAGACCCTGGCAGCCGGTCAAGCACTCACCGCCGCGCAGTGGGGCGCGCTGGCCATTCGGGTAGATCAGGCCAAGTCCGTTGCCACCGAAGTGTCCTTGGATGTGACACACAACATCTTCCAAGCCACCGGCGCTCGGTCGACGGCCAATTCGGTGGGACTCGACATCTATTGGCGCAACGCACGCACACACACCACCCACGATCCGCTGCCGTACCGCCAGCGCGAGATCGGGCGGTATCTGTTGACCGATGAGTGGCCGTCACCACGCAGCCTCACTGGCCTTGGTCTCCTCGCAGCCACAACGCAGGGCAAGGGATCGTGACGGATATCCGCTTCCTGCAGACCTCGGCCGAGCGTGAGCGCGCCTTCAGGGTGTTCTGGAGGGCCATGGTGGGGTTGCCGCCACTGGGCGATCTCGCGGTCGACCAATTGCTGGAAGCGGGAAGATATCTGGGTGCTTTCGACGATGCAGAGCTCGTCGGCGGAGCCGATTCATACACCAGCTGGCTCACCGTTCCCGGGGGCACACGGGTTCCGCATGCGGCTGTCACGCATATCGGTGTGCTGCCCACCCACACCAGGCGCGGAATACTCACCTCTCTGGTCACCCGGCAACTCACCGATATCGCCGGACGTGGAGAACTCGTCGCCAGCCTGCGCGCCTCCGAAGCAGTGATCTACCGCCGTTTCGGCTACGGGGTCGCAACCAGCAGCGCGACATACCGCATCCAGAGACGGCGAGCGCTGACGCACAGTCCCATTGACGCCGGACCCATCACTTTGCTCGATACATCCTCCTCACCGGAGCGACTCGCCGCGATCTATGAACGCGCGGCGTGGACCGGGGCGGTGGCACGTCCGCCCCATTGGTGGCGGCTGCACGAATTATTCGAGGCGTCCGACCCGGTGAAGCCCTATGTAGTCACTCACGCCGAGGGTTATGTCAGATATCGGCCACGGAACACCTCCGAGTGGTTCGCAAGTGACACCCGGACGATATCCGTGGATGATCTTGTCGCACATAGCGATAATGCTTATCGTGCACTGGTCGGCCACCTGTTGGGTCTAGATCTTGTCGATGTCATCGAGCTCGGCCCACGCCCGGTCGATGACCCCCTCCCCCACCTCGTCACCGATCCGCGCGCGGTGACGGTCACCGGTGTCCGAGACGAGACCTGGCTCCGGCTCGTCGATGTCGAGGCAGCATTGGCGGCACGCACGTACGCGGACACGGCACCGGTAGTGATCGAGGTGCGCGATGACCTGCTTCCCCATAACTCGGCACGGTTCGCCGTAGGCGCCGACAAGGTGCGGCGCACCCAACACACCCCTGACGTGTCACTCGATGTCGCCGCCCTGGGGTCGGTCTATCTCGGCGGCAACTCGTGGACACAACTGGCACGCGCCGGGCTGGTGTCGGCACAGTCGACAGGTGCGATCACGTTGGCGGACGCCCTGTTCTCGACCGGTGCACAGCCTTTCGCCGGTACCAACTTTTAGGAGAACTTGTGTCTGATGGTCTTCGCCAACTTCACCTCCTTGCCTTCGGCAACGTGCGCTCGGGTGGCGCGTGGCGGCTTCCCGGCGTACGGAACGGCCCGGCCAACCAGCTCGACACGTTGGTTGCCACCGCCAAAGCGGCGGAAGCGGCCAAGTTCGACGCCATCTTCTTCGCCGACGGCCTCAATTTCGGCCCGGAGGCCACCTGGGCCCACAAGTCCACCGAAGACTTCGAACCGCTCACGGCCACCTCATATCTCGCCGCGGTCACCGACCACCTGGGCCTGGTAGTCACCGGCTCCTCGACCTTTCAACCGCCGTATCACCTGGCGCGCCAACTGTTATCGCTCGATCATCTGAGCGCGGGGCGCGCCGGATGGAACCTCGTGACGAGCTTCGCGCAGGCGGCGGCCGCCAACTTCGGCGAGCGGGGCTTCCTCCCGCACGACGAGCGCTACCGACTGGCGGAAGAAACGCTTCAGGTGGTGAAGGCCCTATGGCATTCCCTCGAATCGGATACCGTCATCGAGGACCGCGCAGCGGGAATCTACAGTGATGTCAACAAGATTCACGTCACCAACCACGATGGCGAGTATCACAAGGTCAGGGGGCCGCTCGGCGTCACGCCGTCCCGCCAGGGACGCCCGGTGATCTTTCAGGCCGGATCTTCCACCACGGGAAGAGCCTTCGCCGCCAAACATGCCGAGGTGGTCTTCACCGGACAGACCGACATCGACCGCGCCAAGAGTTTCTATCGACAACTCCACCGGGAAGCCCGCACCTCCGGGCGAACCTCCGCCCCGTTGATCACTCCCTCCCTTGGCGTCGTCGTCGGCTCTACCGAGGCCGAGGCGCATGCCGCGGAAAGCACCGTCTACGAACACTTCATCCCCGAATATCAGGCCGGGTGGCTCCTCGAAGTGGATGTCAACGTCATCGGCGCCGACCTGGACGGCCCGGTGCCTGCGTCCGCATTCCCGGACAGCACCGAAACCCACCAAACCGCACTGGCCGGATACAAACACCTTGCCACCGTGGGTAATCCGACGGTTCGGGAGTTCCTCTACCGCACGTTGAACGCGTTCGGTACGAGGTTTGTCGGCTCCGCCGAGCAGGTGGCCGATCAGATCGAGCTGTGGTTCACCGAAGGTGCGGCCGACGGGTTCATTCTGAGCACATCGGGACTACCTGGCCAATTCGAACTATTCACCGAACAGGTCGTGCCAATCCTGGTGCGTCGCGGCATTTTCCGCGCCGAATACACCGGGTCCACACTGCGCGAGCACCTAGCCTTGCCCTGGCCCGCCCCGCAACGCGCACCGGCCCTTCTTGCCCATTAGTCCTGGGCGAGCACCTCACGCAACGTGCCGTCCGTGACGTCGTAGACAAACCCCCGCACACTGCCTGTCCTTGGAACAAACGGGTTGGCCTTGATCCGGGCCACCGACTGCCGGACGTCCTCGTCCAGATCGGTGAAAGCCTCGGCAGACCAGGGCGGCTTGATCCCCGTCTCGTCCTGAATCGAACGCTTGAAGGCATCGTCGGTGAAGGTCAGCATGCCGCAATCGGTGTGGTGGATGAGAATGATCTCCTCGGTGCCCAGCAGCCGCTGCGAGATGGCCAGTGACCGGATCTCGTCCTCGGTGATCACGCCCCCCGCGTTGCGGATGACGTGGGCATCGCCTTCGTGAAGACCAAGCAGTCCATACGGATTCAGGCGCGCATCCATGCACGCGACAATCGCAATCTTGCGGCCGGGAGGTAGTGGCAGATCACCCTTGTCGAAGTTGGCCGCATAGGCCTGCGCGTTATTCAGCAGTTCGTCAGTGGTCGACATGGCGCGAAGCTACGCGCGAGCATATATATGGTCAACGGTTACGAGCGGTCTGATCCCAGATGTGATCGCACACCTTCAACAAGTACTCACGGACGCTGCCGTGCGGCGGATGCCAACCACCGTTCAACTCGGATATTGCATCGCGAACCAATCCACGGACCTCGCCGTCCGGGCCGACGGCAAGTAGCTCGCCGGGCGCGACAGCGAAGGGCACGGCAGAGCTCGAACCCACGATCTGGAGCACCGACAGTCGCTCGCGCGTTCGAGGTCCGAACATGGCCACGCTTTGACGTTCAAGTTCATCATGGAATTCCTGTGCGCTGAGAATTCCTTCCCGCCAACGACTCCCGTCAAGGATCTGTCCTATGGACAACACCTCGCCGATGTAGCTGCTGGTCAATCCGTTGGTGGCTGCCAAGAGTTCCCGGTGTTCGGAATCCAACGCCGCACCCAGATGCGCTGTCAGCAAGTTCAATTCGGACTGACTCGCGCCGGGACGACGCTGCGCAGGAGTCACGGACTTAACAAGCGCTGTCAGCTCAGCGAGCTTAGCGGCGATCTCAGCCATCGTCGGTGGTGACGGACGGATATCGCGTCCCCAGGTTCGGGCGTGGGGGCCCATCTCCTGTTCGGCCAGGTACATGCCCTGCTCAAGATTCTCGTGATGTAGATAGGAGTACAGGTCCGGCCACATTGTCCGCGAATCGATATCGAGCCGGAACACACTTCCCGCTCGTGCTTCCTCGGACTGCCCGGTGTACAGATAGAGGCAGCCGGCATAGCCATAGCCGGTATCGGCGATCGGCGCGAACTGGGTCGAATCGTCGGCGACACCCAGGTCTTCGGCGGTATCGGTCTCATCAAACCATTGCGTGATGGTGCGAGCAGTTTCACCCCAACGATCGCCGACACCAATATCGCTGGTGCCCAACAAGTTCGTACTGAAGTGATAGCTCTCCCAGCCATTGGCCACGCCGAGGAATTCACGGTACTGCGGATCCAACGGACGGCCGAGCCGTTCCTCGGCATCACGAAGTTGTTCCTCAGTGGCACCAGGATTGGGGTGGGTCACCGGATACAGGCCGTCGTCCACCGAGGCATGCCGCCGCTTGTTGTCGATCATTGCGTCGAGTAGTTGACGCCAGGCCTGAATTCCAACTGGTTCCGCCACGTTCCCCCCCTTTACCGCCCAGCAGATTACGACGGGCCCCCCGGCCCGCGACAGATCAGAAGTTGATCATGTGCCCCGCGAGTCCGTGGAACGCCTCCTGCAGCGCCTCGGACAACGTCGGGTGCGTGTGCACGTTGCGGGTCAACTCGTTGACCGTCAGGTCCCACTTCTGTGCGAGCGTCAGCTCCGGAAGCAGCTCGGAAACATCGGGACCGATCAGGTGTCCGCCGATCAGCTCGCCGTACTTGGCGTCGGCGATCAGCTTCACGAAACCGGTCGGGTCCGCGAGGCCGTGCGCCTTGCCGTTCGCGGTGAACGGGAACTTGGCCACCTTGACGTCGTATCCCTCGGCGCGGGCCTGCTCCTCGGTGAGCCCGAAGCTGGCGACCTGCGGCTGGCAGAACGTAGCGCGGGGCATCATCCGGTAATCGCCCAGCTCCAGCGTCTCTGCACCGGCAATGGTTTCAGCGGCGACAACACCCTGCGCCTCGGCGACGTGCGCCAGCTGCAGCTTGGAGGTGACGTCACCGATGGCGTAGATGTGCGGCACGTTGGTACGCATCCGCTCGTCGATGGCGATCGCGCCGCGGTCGGTGAGCGCGACACCGGTCTTGTCCAAGCCGAAGCCCTCGACGTTCGGGGCAAAACCGATGGCCTGCAACACCTTGTCGGCGACGAGATCGCTTTCCTGCCCGTCCTTGCTGACCTTGACCGTGACCTGCGATCCGCTATCGGTAATCGATTCGACCTTGGTACCGGTGAGGATCTTGACGCCCAGCTTCTTGTACTGCTTCTCGATCTCCTTGGACACCTCGGCGTCCTCGTTGGGCAGCGCGCGTGGGAGGAACTCGACGATGGTGACGTCCACGCCGTAGTTCTTGAGGACGTAGGCGAACTCCATACCGATGGCGCCGGCGCCCGCGATGATGATCGATCCGGGCAGCTCGCGGGTCATGATCTGCTTCTCGTAGGTGACCACGTTCTCCGACAGTGCGGTCCCGGGTACCAGCCGCACGCTGCTACCGGTGGCGATGATCACATTGGCGAAGGTCAGCGTCTCTGTCGAGCCGTCGGCCTTCTTCACGGCCAGCGTGTTGGCATCGGTAAAGGTACCCACGCCCTCGTATTCGGTGATCTTGTTCTTCTTCATCAGGAAGTGCACACCGGCCACGCGACCCTCGGCGACCTTGCGGCTGCGATCGAACGCGGCACCGAAATCGAAGGTGGCCTCACCACTGATGCCGAATGTCTTGGCTTCCTTGGTAAAGATGTGGGCCAGCTCCGCGTTACGCAGCAGCGCCTTGGACGGGATACACCCGACATTGAGGCAAACCCCGCCCCAATACTTCTCCTCGACGATGGCTGTAGTCAGACCCAACTGGGCTGCGCGAATGGCCGCGACATAGCCACCGGGACCTGCTCCGAGAACGACGACGTCATAGTGTGCAGTCACGCACTCCACCCTAGTAGGACGACGTCAGGAGGGGAGCGTCAAGCCCGGTCTCGGTACTGAATACCCCAACTGCGCAGCGGTTCCGGGCACAGTGACTGCACCCCGGGCACCGAGGGTGCGGTGCACGCCACATAGCCGTACTTGACTCCGGCAGCCGCCACCGAGATCGCGGGCGCCGTCAACACGGCAAAAGCGAGGGCGACAACTATCGGGAGCGGTTCAACCATGGCCAGCAGCAGCGCGACCACCACACAGACAAAAACCCAGATCAGCACGTAAGTGACGGCGATCGTCCGGTCGTTCGGCAGCAGAGTCTCGAACCAGTGCTGGTAGAGCAGCAGCCCGATCGCACCGGCCGGAATCCACACCGCCAGCAACAGCAACAGCAATACCCAGCGCTTCAGGAAGGCGGGTTCCCGCTCCGCGGGTACCCGTACCGGCATCGCGGGCTCGTCGGCGACCACCGGAACCGCGCCGGTATAGGGGTCCGGCGTCATCGATTCGGCCGACGTGATCGGCATCGCACCGGTGTGGTCGCTGCCAACGTCAAACGCCGCAGTCAGTGGCAACGCATCGGTGTCGATGCGGCCGGTGGTTACCAGATCTTCGTCATCCTTGAACGCCGAGAACGCGGTGAAGGTGGCGGTATCCAAACCGTCTCTGCTCCTACCACCATCGATCGGCACGGCCAGCGGATCGGCGAGGTCGCCCTCGACGATGCTCGGCCTCTCCGTGCCGTCCACGAGCTCGGTCTCAGCACTCGTCTTTTCGACGGTATTTTCTGCATTTTTGTCAGACACTGTGAATCACCTGTATCGCCGCAAGAATCCCGAACCACCCGGGAGAAATCGCCAGCACGAATGCCGACAGGGCCGTCATCCATTTACGCGTGGACGCGATCAAGATGAAGAACCCGATCAGGCTGGGCACCGCGACAACAACACCGATGAACAGGTCGGGTCGCACTGGTTCATGCACGACAAACACGCTAGACATGCCAGCGACAAGTCCAACTGCTATCCCCAGCAGCATCGCGCTAGCTACAACCTGCGCGCGTGGCAGTGGTATCACGAGAAAACTCCTGCTCGGTGTTCTGTCCGCCCCCGGGCCACCTTCGACCATACTGCGATCACTGGCACACTGGCTCAAATGACGTCGGCGCGCCGCTCCCCGGACCCACATCTCTGGCTCGAAGACATTGGCGGGGACGAACCGCTGAACTGGGTACGCGAACGCAACTCGATAACAACCGGCGAGTTTTCCGGTGCGCGTTTTGACGATATGCGGGCCGAGGCGCTGGCCATTCTCAATACGGACGCACAGATCCCCTATGTGCGCCGACGGGGCGAATACCTCTACAACTTCTGGCGCGATGCCAACAACGCCCGCGGCCTTTGGCGCCGAACCACTTTGGACCAGTACCGCCTGCAAGATCCCCAGTGGGACGTCATCATCGACGTCGACGCCCTGGCGGAGACCGAGGAAGAAAACTGGGTCTGGGCGGGTGCGACCGCGTTGCGGCCCGAATTCCGCCGGGCACTGGTCAGTCTGTCGCGCGGCGGGTCGGACGCGGTGGTGGTGCGCGAATTCGATCTGGAAACAAGACAGTTCGTGACGGACGGTTTCGCGCTACCCGAGGCCAAGACGCAGATCGGGTGGATCGACGCCGACACAGTTTTCGTGGGCACCGATTTTGGGCCCGACAGTCTCACGGATTCGGGGTATCCCCGTCTGGTCAAGCGCTGGAAACGCGGGCAATCCCCGGACGAAGCGGAGCTGGTGTTCAGCGGCGAATCCTCAGACGTGGTGGTGGGTGCGAGCTTTGACGACACTCCGGGCTTTGAGCGCACCCTGGTCAGCCGGGCCACCGACTTCTTCAACTCCGAAGTACACGAGCTGAGCATCGACGGAGAGTTGCTGCGCATCGACGTCCCCACCGATGCCTCGGTATCGGTGCACCGCGAATGGCTCCTCGTCGAGCTCAAATCGCCGTGGCAGGTGGATGGCACCGAGCATTCGGCCGGGACGTTGTTGGCCGCGCACTATGCGGACTTCCTCGCCGGCGATCGCGCCGTCACGCCGGTCTTCATTCCCGATGAGCACGCGAGTCTGCATCACTACGCGTGGACCCAGGAACGGCTCACCGTCGTGATCCTGCGCGATGTGGTCAGCGAGATCCTGGTCTTCACCCCGGGCACCTGGGACTCCCAACCACTGACCGGTGTCCCGGTCAACACCACGACGCAGATCGTCGCGATCGATGACCTGGGCAACGAGATCTTCCTCGACACATCAGGTTTCACCCAGCCGTCGACACTGCTGCATGGCGAAGTAGGCACAGCGGGCGCCACTGCTGCGTGGGTGTCCCCCATCAAGTCGGCGCCATCATTCTTCGACGACGCCTCCTTCGAGGTGGCCCAACACTTCGCACAGTCCGATGACGGCACGTCGATTCCGTATTTCGTGGTGCGCCCCAAAGGATCCAATGGGGCAGGTCCCACTCTGCTCGGCGGTTATGGAGGCTTTGAGGTCGCCCGGACTCCCGGGTACGACGGTGTGCTGGGCAAGCTGTGGCTGTCCCGTGGTGGCACGTACGTGCTGGCCAACATCCGTGGTGGCGGCGAGTACGGCCCGGTGTGGCACACCCAGGCGATGCGCGAGGGGCGACATCTGGTGTACGAGGACTTCGCCGCTGTCGCGCGCGATCTGGTCGCGCGGGGCATCACCACCGCCGCACAGCTGGGCGCACAGGGCGGAAGCAACGGCGGGCTTCTGATGGGCGTGATGCTCACGGCATACCCGGAGCTGTTCGGCGCGTTGGTGTGCCAGGTGCCGCTGCTGGATATGCGGCGCTACCACCTGCTGCTGGCCGGCGCGTCGTGGGTTGCGGAGTACGGCGACCCCGACAATCCCGAGGACTGGGAGTTCATCTCCAAATACTCTCCTTACCAAAATATTTCGCCCGAGAGGCGTTATCCACCGGTGCTGGTGACCACCTCGACCCGCGATGACCGCGTTCACCCGGGACATGCGCGCAAGATGACCGCCGCATTGCAGGAGGCGGGGCAACCGGTCTGGTACTACGAGAACATCGAGGGCGGCCACGGCGGTGCGGCCAACAACGAACAGTCGGCATTCAAGGCGGCGTTGGCCATCGAGTTCCTTTGGCGCCAGCTCGCACCCTGATCCGAAATCTCAGGGCGATCCCCGATGTGCCTGCGGTCGCCGGGGCAGACAATGGCTCCATGAGCGAAACCAACACCGTTCCACCGTGGGTTAACAAGATGGTCAAGGGACTGCTCCGCAGCCCGCTGCACCCCGTACTCAGCGGCAACATCGCGCTGTTCACGTTCACCGGCCGCAAGAGCGGCAAGGAATACAACGTCGCCGCCACCTACGTTCGTGACGGCGACGTGTTGACCGTCTTCACCGACAGGGCGTGGGCCAAGAATCTGCGCGACGGCCGGCCCGTCACCGCATTGGTGCGCGGCAAGCGGCTCGATGGCACCGCCGAGTTGTCCACCGGCCCGCAGATCGCGGTGCCGCTGACCGAGCTGCTGCAGCGGGTGCCGCGAGATGCCAAGTATCACAACGTGCGCCGCAATCCCGACGGCAGCTTCAACCAATCCGATATCGACCGTGCCGCCGCCAGTGAGAGCATGGTGACAGTACGTCTATCGTGACGTGCATCACTCCCAATGGGAACAGTTTCGCAAATCACGCACCCGGGTCATCCCATCACGCGGTAACGACATACTCACACACATGCAGTTTGCTCAATATGTTTTAGGGCCTGCAAATCGCCATTAACAACGAGCCATAAAACCGCAGCTCACAGGTGCTAACTACTGCTAGCACTGTCTGAAGCAGCTCTTAATTTCCCAGTTCAGAGGCATGTCAATATCGAAGGTCGGCCGCCCTGGCGCCGGGTCCCGTTACCGAAATCGAGACCGATCCGTGACCGTCACGGGTTGTTGCCACCGGGTGACCTCGACTACCTTGGTAGTTAGCTGAATTACTGGCCTTGGCAAAGTTGCCTGGCGGGCCGCAGTTATTGACCGACCGTGACGTGAGCGCATAGATGAGCTTGGCGAATAGTCGGTAGTTGGAGCCAGATTGCCGTGAGGTGCACGATGAGAAACGACCTGTTCATCGGGTTGAGCGAGAACGGGTGGGACCGTGCTCCGTGGGATACCGAACCAGAGTTTTCTCCCACCGAGCTGGACATCCTGTTGGATCGTCGACTGTCCGTCACAGACGCTGCCGAACGCGTCGGATGTGTCGAGCACGACGTGCAGCGCATCCGCGACGCACACGCGGCCTAGCGTTCACGTCAGCGCCGCAGCAGGCCGCCCACCAACCCTGCGGCCACGCCGATCACGATCACCAGGCCACCGGCGGCCATCGTGAGGCTCAGCCAGTGGTGGGCATTGCTCACCGCCTGGGTGACCAGTCCATCGGCCACGTCGCGGAGATTGTCGGTGACGCGATTCAGCGGCCGGTCCAGATAACGCCGACCGATCTCCAGTCCGGCCCACCCGGCAGCGCCCACGAGTAGAGCCGAAATACCCAGTCCGGCAAGACCCTTGGCGCGGCTGCGCACCGCCAACTGAGTCAAGCCCGCGAGGACGAGGGTCAGGCCGAAGGATATCCAGACCGCAAGCTGGCCGAAGCGCGCCACCGGCACCAAACGTCCCGGCGTCAATCCGGCCAGATTCTCATCGGTAACCGAGACCTTCAACGTCTCCGGCGCCTTGATGGAAAGACCCTGCGGCACCAGGCTCTTGATCATGGGAGCCACATCGATCTGCCAGCTGCCCTGCGAATCACGCTGCGCCGAGCTCGAGTTCGTGAACAACCACTGATGTGCCATCCGATTCACCGATGCGAAGTCGGCGCCGAACTGCGGGCCACTGGTGTACGCGGCGGTCAATTCCGCGACCTGAGTCTCGTTGACGCGTGAACCCTGCCTCTTACCCAGCGACACAATCTGCGTGGTGAGTTCCGTGGCGATCGCGTGCTGAACATTTGGATCGGCCGCTGCCGGTCCCGTCAACGTCACATAGCCGTTCTCGTCGACAATCCTGGACTGTGTCCAGGCGGCCGTCACCGTGACGGCCAGTGCGGCGGTGGTGAGCAGCCACAGCAGGACCGCGAACAGGAAGCGCATCCCGCCCAGGTTAGTCCGTGAGCGCGCGTCCCAGGATCAGCGGATCGGCGTGACCGACGACGTCGGTGTCCTTGTCGTCATAGTCGAATTTGCCCAAGACATGCCGCATCGCGTTGACACGGGCCCGCTTCTTGTCGTTGCTCTTCACCACGATCCACGGCGCGTGATCGGTATCGGTCAGCGAGAACATCTCTTCCTTGGCCTTGGTGTAGGCGTCCCATTTGTCCAGGGAAGCCAAGTCCATCGGCGAGAGCTTCCACTGCCGCACCGGGTCAACCTGTCGGATCGCGAAACGCGTGCGCTGCTCGGCGGACGACACCGAGAACCACAGCTTGGTCAGACTGATGCCGTCATTGACCAGCATCTGCTCGAAAAGTGGTGCCTGGTGGATGAATTCGGAATGCTGCTCGTCGGAACAGAATCCCATGACCCGTTCCACACCGGCGCGGTTGTACCAGGACCTGTCGAAGTACACCATCTCGCCGGCCGCCGGCAGATGCGGAACATACCGCTGGAAGTACCACTGGGTGCGTTCCCGTTCCGTCGGCTTCTCCAGCGCGACGACGCGGGCACCACGTGGGTTGAGGTGCTCCATGAACCGCTTGATGGTGCCGCCCTTACCCGCGGCGTCGCGCCCCTCGAAGAGGATGACGTGCCGGGCACCGGTGCGCTTGCTCCAGTTCTGGAGCTTCAGGAGCTCGATCTGCAGCAACCGCTTCTCAAGCTCGTACTGCTGACGGCTCATCCGCTCGTCGTACGGGTAATTTTCCCGCCAGGTATCCACCACGGCGCCGTCCGGCGCAATGAGTATCGGATCGTCGTCGTCATCATCGTCGACGGTGTAGCCCTGCGCGGCGGCGGTAATGGTCTCGGTCACCAGCGGAAACTATCCCCGGCAACCGTCGCCACGATGGACGGCGAGTGAACGAATGGTGTCAGCGACGGAAGGGGCGTAAGGCCTTGTTCGAGAGCTTGGTCAGGCTCTTGAGCGCGACCGGAGCCAGCCAGCTCGGTCCGCTGTACCACAGCGGCTCACTGGGCAGCGTCACCCTGGTGTCGACGATGGCCTCGGTGCGGCAGTACTTGAGCAGACCGCTGGCGCCCCCGAAGCGCGAGCCCATCCCGGAGCCCTTCCAGCCACCGTGCGGTGCGGTGAGACAAGACAGGTTCATGATCACATCGTTGATGTTGACCGTGCCGCAATCAAGTTGCAGCGCAATGCGTTCAGCGCGCTTTCGGTCTTTGGACCACACGCTGGCAGAGAGCCCGTACTGGCTGTCATTCGCCAGGGCGATCGCCGTGGATTCCTCGGAGAACCGCATGATCGGCAGCGTCGGGCCGAAGGTCTCCTCACGCATACAGTCCATCGAATGGTCCACGTCGACCAGCACAGTCGGAGCGTAGAAGGTGCCGCCACCAGGAACCCGTGCCCCACCGGTCAGCGCCCGCGCACCCGCCGAGACCGCTTGGCGCACATGCTGGTCCACGACTTCGAGCTGATTCTCATCGATCATGGCGCCGACGCTGTGATCCATCCCGGCGCCGATCTCCAAGCTCCGCACCTCGTCGACCACCAGATCGACGAACTGCTCGTAGATCGAGTCGTGCACATACACCCGCTCGACGGATACACAGGTCTGGCCGGCGTTGAACATGGCGCCCCACACCGCAGCGTGCGCGGCGCGTTTGACGTCTGCGTCCGAGAGCACCAGCATCGGGTCTTTGCCGCCGAGCTCCAGGCTGACGGGGGTGAGCCGGCGCGCGGCGCGCTCCATGATCTTCTTGCCGGTGGCCGTCGATCCGGTGAACTGGATGAAGTCGACGTTGTCGATCAACGCCTCGCCTACCTCACCGGCGCCATGGACGATCTCGAACACCGGCGGAGCCCCGATTTCCTCCCAGCCACGTGCGATGAGTTCATCGGAGAGCGGCGTCCGCTCCGAGGGCTTGAGTAGCACCGAACAGCCTGCCAACAGCGCCGGAATGACATCCCAATATCCAAGTGCCACAGGGTAATTCCAAGGCGAAATGACACCTACGACCTTACGGGGCCGCTGATGCAGCGTGATCTTCTTGGTGTTCATGGCGATCGAGGACGCCG
The DNA here is from genome assembly GCA_002013775.1 of Mycobacterium sp. D16R18. GTDB lineage: Bacteria > Actinomycetota > Actinomycetes > Mycobacteriales > Mycobacteriaceae > Mycobacterium. The sequence goes on along the minus strand of MAFD01000043.1, from coordinate 23,761 downwards.
GCCGCGACTCGGGTGCCAAAAACTCCGCCGCATGCGGCGCGTAGTACGCAATGATCGCCAGAATCGACGGAATCTCAATGCCCGCGTCGATCTTGGACTTGCCGGTCTCGGCGATCAGTTGGGCCTCGATGCGCGGCGTGTTGTCGGTCAGCCACTGCGCGAAGCGGGCCAGTACCTTGCCACGCCCCTCGGGGCCGAGACGTTCCCATGACGGCTGCGCCTTCGCCAGTTGCGCGGTGATTACCGGGATATCCGCGGGATCGGTCCAGTTCACCTGCCCGACGATCTGCCCGTTCGCGGGATTGCGCACGTCGCGAGGGGCGCCGTGGGCGGCAGTGGCGAGATTTTCAGACGTCGTTGTCATTAGAGGAGTCTAGGCACGAGGTGACCCACGTCGCATCCCTACCGGTTGGTTGGGACGATCCCGCGCAGGTAGGCGGCTTGGCCCAGATGCTGGGCGCAGTCGTCGACGATGCTGACCAACCGGGCACTCGCGGTGACCGGCGGATCCCAGTGTCTATCGACGACGCGTGCGAGGCCCGAATCGGTAAGACTCTCGATGTAGCGCAGCGTCATCTCGTGCACGTCCTCGTAGTAGCCGCTGAGCAGATCGACCGTCGCGACGACCTTGGCCACATCCTGCGGCGTGTGCCCGTAGCCGTTGGAATCGGCGGGCAGGTCGAGACCGAATCGCGGCTCCCAGCCCCGGGCGGTCCACACCGGCTCGTCACCCGTGATGGCGCAGATCTGCACATCCTGGCATCGGGCCGAATGCCAGATCAGCCAGGCGATGCTGTTCGCATCGGGCGTGGGGCGATAAATCAACGAGGAATCGGGAAGACCGTCGGTCACCTCGCCCACGTGTTCGATGATCCGAGTAAAGCTGTCACGCAACAGTTCCCGCGCCGATACGGCCGTCGCTAAGTCCGTCATGGTTTGACGGTACGCCCGGGCTTGGGCACCGCCTTGGTCGCAGGTGCGCTCAACGTCAACGCACCCGCCGCACAGCCACAGACCAGCACCGCGAAGATCGGCAGTATCAATGCGGTGTTGAGTGAGAGGGCATCAGCCAGCCAGCCGATGAGTGCGGGTCCACCCAGCACCGCAACGTAACCGGTGCCGACAACCCGCGACAGCACGCGGCCCTCGTGTTGTTCGTCAATATTGCCCGCGACGGTGAACACCTGCGGGACGCCACCGGCGAGCCCGAGGCCCACCGCAGCCCAGCCCGCCAACGTCAGCGGCAACACCGGAGAGGCGATGACGATCAGTAGCCCGACAGCCGCCAGGGCACAACCCCACCGCAGCACCAGAACCCGACCCGCACGCTCCACGAGCTTGTCGACGGTGAACCGGCCCACCGTCATCGCGAGCATGAACACCCCGAAGGCGAACGCCCCCTGAGAATGGGAGGCACCCAAATGCTCCTGCGCGTGCAGACTGCTCCAGTCTGTTGCCGACCCCTCCGAAAGCATGAGCAAGAACGCCAGCAGGCCGAGCATCAGCACCTGGCCCCGTCGACACGTCATGGGTGGAGGCAGGGTGTACGGCACCGTGTCCGGCGCCTCTACCTCGCCCGCGCGCAGCTTGTCGCGGAGCAGCACAGTGGCCGAGCATGCCAGCAGCGCCAGACACAGCACGGTGACACCGAGCACCGTCTCCCAGACCTTGATGTGCAGCGCGAACGCGGCCGATCCGATTCCCGCACCCACCACATTGCCCACAGAGAACACCCCGTGAAATGAGGCCATGATCGGGCGGCCGTGGAAACGCTCGACATCGACCGCCGCGGCGTTCATCGCGACATCGGTGACACCCACGGCGACGCCGCACAGGACGGCGCCGAGTCCGGCGACCCACACGGCGTGGGCTGCCAGCGGAATGTTGACGCCGAGGGCCATCGCCGCACCGCCCGCGACCGCGATCGGACCGCTTCCGAATCGGTCGACGAGCACACCACTGAGCTGCATACCCAGCAGCGCGCCAACCCCGAGTCCCAACACCACGAAGCCCAGCACCGTAGAGGACATCCCCGTGGCCTGCTTCATGGCCGGCAGGTGCACAGCCCAGGTGGCCACCACGAGCCCGAACGATGCGAATACACCGATTACGGCAATCCGCATACGCAGCGGCTTCGTCAAGAAAAAGTCCTCACCTAGGGCATTGAGCCAACGACCGCGCGCCCACCACGACCTCGGCGAGCAGCACTCGCCGGTACCTCTTGACCACAGTACTGATCAGCGCTGCGCAAGGCCTAGTTGCCAGATGACCGCCAAATACATTCCTTGACATTCATATGATTCAATGGTGATATGAAGTCATGGATGCCTTCATGGTGATCGCCGATCCGACCCGACGCCGGATCATCGACACCTTGCGCGAGGGGGCGGCCGACGTCACGACGCTGATAGAACGGCTCGACCTTTCACAGTCGCTGATGTCCAAGCACCTGGGCGTCCTGCGCGACGCCGGCACAGTTCGAGTCGAGGTCGCTGGGAAACGCCGCGTCTACCACCTGGCCGACGATCCGCTACCCGCCGTGCTGGCCTGGGTGACGCCCTATCACCGCAAGTGGGCCAATGCGTTCGATCGCCTGACATTTCTCATCGACGAAGAGGACAACCGTGACTAATCCCCTGGCTGCCACCCTCGCACCATGCGACGACCACGAGGGCAGATGGGTCCTCACCATGTCCCGCGATCTAAGTCATCCGCCGGAAAAGGTGTGGCAGTGGCTCGTCGACCCCGACAAGTTGCGCCAGTGGTCACCCGCCATACCCGATCGCCCCCTGGATTCCGTGGGAGCCGCCCGGGTTCAGGAAACCGCCGCCGATCCAGTGCTCGACGGCGAAGTACTCACCGTCGACCCACCTCACGAGCTGATCCATCGCTGGGGCCCCGATGACACGCTGCGCTGGCGAATCGAACCCACGCAGAAGGGATGCCGGCTGACCCTCGAGCATTCGATGTCCGATCGCGGTAACGCCTCCGGGAATGCCGGCGGTTGGCACATCTGCCTGCACACTCTCATCCTCGCCATCGACGGGACGCCGCGAGGCAGGGTCGTCGGCCTTGATGCCATGACGCATGACTGGCAAAGCCTTAACGACAGGTATGCGGCGATGCTCGGCTGAGCTCTCGAAAAATTTGCGGGAGCCCATCCCGCGCGCCCCGGAATCGGCCAGTTAATTTGGGTACGAATCTGCACCCTAAAATGGCCGTTGAGCAGGAACTACACATGTAGTAGTCAATATGCTCGCCCCGCCTGATTTGACGAGTTTGGGCATTGGCGAAATTGCTTTGCCCAAATTACTCTCATGCCACCGCATTCGGCATCGGCGCCGAATGCACGGGAGGGGTCCTGATGTCTGCGCAGCATTCGGTTTTGGGGAAACGTCGCTCACTCAAACGCTCGATAGCCACTGCTGCCGCGGTGGCGGCGACATGCACGGTTCTGGCGCCGGTCGCCATGGAGTCGCGAACCATCGCCTCGACGCTCGTGTCCTATGTCATCGGAGTGGGTGGCAATAACGACGGCGCCAGCGCCAACATCCCCGCCAAGATCGGCCATAAGTTCGTCACGGGGACCGACATCTACAAGCCAGTGTCGTATCCGGGCGCCGTCTGGCCGGTCAGCGGCATCACCGCACCCACCTTCAAGACGTCAGTAACCGAGGGCAACGCCAACCTCAATACGGCGATCGATCAAGCCCCCGCCGGACACGTCACCGTCGTCGCCTACTCCCTGGGTGCGGTAGCGGCCAACAAGTCGTATCGACAGCTCGCAGAGAACAATCCCGACGCCGACATAGATTTTGTGTTCCTGGGCAGCGCCAATACTCCGAATGGCGGAATCTTCGCCCGGTTCCCTTGGCTGAAGGTTCCGTTCGTCGACATCGAGTCCGACGGCGCCCTGGAACCCGGACCTTTCAAGTCGACCGTGATCAACACCGAGTACGACACCTACGGAGACTTCCCTGCCTACTTCAATCCGCTCGCACTCGCGAATTCGATTGCGGCGATTAGATATGCACATCCGGACCAGTACTACGACGAGGTCGATCCTGCCTCCCTTGATGATCCCAACAAAGTGATCAAGACACAGGTCGGCAACACCACCTACTACTTGGTGCGCGCTGAACATCTCCCGCTGCTGCAACCGCTGCGTGATCTCACCAACCCGATAGGCGCGTCCTTCGTACTCGATGCCATCGAACCCACGCTGCGGCTGTTCATCGACATGGCCTACGACCGCGAGACCAGCCCGGGCACCGTAAAACCGTTCAGTTTCTTCACCCCGCCGAAGAACATCATCGACGCCTTCAAGAAGCTCCCCGGCGCCATCGAGGAAGGCGCCGAGAACTTCCAAAGCGGACTGCCCGGCGCGGCGCCCAAGCAACCCGCACCGGCCGACAAGCCCGCCAATCCATCTGTCCCCCATACTGATCCCGCGAAGGCCACACCGCCCGCGGCCCAAACACCCGCACCCGAGGCCCCCAAGGAACCAGTCCTCACCCTCACCACGTCCGAGCCGACCACTCCGCCGGTGCCGGCCAAGGTCCCCGACCCCACCGCCATCGCAGTCAGCGCCACCACTGCAGCGGCACCGGAAATCGTGAGCCCCGCCCCCGCACAGGTGACCGACGCAAAACCCGATGAGAAGCCCACGTTGACTTCCGTCAAAGACACCGACAAGCCCAAGGACACCACGAAGCCCACCCTGCGGCTTCCGAAGCTTCCCGCGTCACAGCCCGGGACGGTGCCGAAACCCGCGAAACTCCCGTCGATCAGAGACAGTCTCAAGTCGATTCCCGGCCTGGGCGTCAGCAAGGCGCCCAGCACCACCGGTGGCAGCACCGACACAAACACGAGCACCACCAAGGGAACGGGCGACACCGGAAACACCACGGGCTCCGGACCCGCGGACCACACCAACCCGGGTGACCACTCCAGCTCCGGTGATCACTCGAACTCCGGCGGCAGCCACTCAGGAAGCAACGCGGCCTAGCGCGGCTGCGTCCCCGCCCCGGGGCCCCGGTGGGCCGAGCACACTCCGGCCGTCACCAGACAAATCACCCAGATCAAAACCCGGGGTTCCGCATGGCGCCCATTCAGGCATCAGCCCTCGGGATAGAAGAGAAAGAGCACGCAACCCTGCTCGGACTGGGGAATGTGCCAGGACTGCGCAGGTGCATGCAGGAAGGTGCCCGCCGGATAGTCATTGACGCCGTCATTGAGCACCCCAGAAACGACGTACACCTCCTCCGGTCCGGGCCTATGGTGATCTTCACCGGCCCACACCGCTCCCGGCGCAATCGTCGTGATCAGGGCTTTCGCACCATTCTCGCCCGCCCAGAGCGGTTGAATGGTCACCCCGGGGAACAGCTCGATCGGCTCGACGTCCGCGGTCGTTTTCCACGTGTATCCCGGAGCATTGGGACCGAACTGAGCCGGATCACCGTGGGTGCTCGTCACCCGTGAAGCAACCCCATCCGGGGGTATGGGCATTCCTCATGTGAGCACTCGACGCTGCGTCGCCTAGAATGGGTGAATGCCAGCCAAGACCGAACCAGCCGCGATCGACGATCTCGAGCCGCTGGCCGACGAGACTGCCCACCAGGCGCAGCGCGTCGTCGCTGCCTACGCGAACGATGCCGACGAGTGCCGCATGCTGCTCGCGATGCTGGGTATCGGGCCAACCAAGGTCGACGCGTAACTCGATACGTCTCCTCGCGATTCGTCCCGAGAAACAAACATGGTGCCTCCATCGGATGAGCGATCGCCGGTAGAGGCTGTCGCCGGCACGTCCGACTTCGTCGTCGTCGCCAACCGCCTCCCGATCGACCTGGTGAAATTGCCGGACGGCTCCACGACGTGGAAACGCAGCCCCGGCGGGCTCGTCACCGCGATGGAGCCGCTGCTGCGCAAGCGCCGCGGCGCCTGGGTGGGATGGCCCGGAGTTCCTGACGTCGACGTCGACCCGGTCTCCGAGGACGACATGGTGCTGTATTCGGTACGCCTCTCCACCGACGAGGTCGCCGAGTACTACGAGGGCTTCTCCAATGCCACCCTATGGCCGCTCTATCACGATGTGATCGTCAAGCCCGAATATCACCGTGAGTGGTGGCAGGCATATGTCGACGTAAACCGTAAGTTCGCAGATGCAACGGCAGCGGTCGCCGCCGAGGGTGCGACGGTATGGGTCCAGGACTACCAGTTGCAGTTGGTACCCAAGATGCTGCGCATGCTGCGCCCGGATCTGACGATCGGCTTCTTCCTGCACATTCCGTTCCCGCCTGTGGAGCTGTTCATGCAGATGCCGTGGCGCACCGAGATCGTGGACGGCCTGCTGGGCGCCGACCTCATCGGTTTCCACCTGGCCGGTGGTGCCCAGAACTTCATGTACCTGGCGCGAAGGTTGGTGGGTGCCAGCACATCTCGCGCCTCGATCGGTGTGCGCTCACGGTTTGGCGAGATCAGGGTGGGCTTCCGCACGGTGAAGGTGGGCGCCTTCCCCATCTCGATCGACTCGGCACAGCTAGACAACGTGTCTCGCAGCAAGCAGATTCGCCAGCGCGCCAAGGAGATTCGCGCCGAGCTCGGCGGACCGCGCAAGATCCTGCTGGGCGTCGACAGGCTCGACTACACCAAGGGCATCGATATCCGGCTGCGCGCGTACGAAGAACTGCTCGCCGAGGGCCGCGCCAGCAGCAGCGACACCGTCTTCATCCAGCTCGCCACCCCCAGCCGCGAACGCGTCGACAGCTACAAGAAGATGCGCGGCGATGTCGAACAGCAGGTCGGCCACATCAACGGGGAGTTCGGCGAGGTCGGCCACGCAGTGGTGCATTACCTACACCGCCCGGTGCCCCGCGAGGACCTCATTGCCTTCTTCGTAGCCGCCGACGTCATGTTGGTGACACCCCTGCGCGACGGCATGAACCTGGTGGCCAAGGAGTACGTCGCGTGCCGTAGCGATCTGGGCGGCTCTCTCGTGCTTTCCGAATTCACCGGAGCCGCAGCAGAATTACGTCAGTCTTATCTGGTCAATCCGCACGATATCGACGGCGTGAAAGACGGTATCGAGTCGGCGCTCAACCAGACCCCAGAGGAAGGGCGGCGCCGGATGCGGGCGCTGCGCCGGCAGGTACTCGCTCACGATGTGGATCGGTGGGCGCGCGCGTTCCTGGAGGCGCTAGCGACGCCAGCCACCGGCGATTCCATCTCACCGGAGCAGCCCGCGGTGTTGGGCGGCGAACCCCTCTAGAGCGGCGTGATGTAGGAGATCAACCACTTGTCTCCTGAGCGCGTGTAGTCCACCTGAATCGATGACGAGTCGTACACAGGAGTGCGTGACTGGTCGGTGATGGTGCGATTCATGTACACCACCACTTGGGCCGAATCTCTATGCGCGGCAATGATCCCGGTGCCCACGACGCTGGTCTGGCTGACGATCTTGCGCTGCTTGGCTTGCGGGATGATTTCCCTGTTCGCCTTGTCTTCGAACTCACGCCGGTACTCGGGGGTCAACCCCGCGTACTGCTCGTCGAGGCTGCGTTCGACGGTCTGGTAGTCGTATCCGAAGATGCTGCCAACCTGTTTGCCGGCCTGCTTGATCAGCGTCTCACCCGCGGCGCGACTGGCAATCGTGTCGACCCTGTGCCAGTACATGCCGCCGGCCACGGCAGATAAACCGATCACGGCCAGCACCACGACTGCGACGAAAGTTCTTGTCAGCCAGCGCATCAGCTCTGCCCGTCCGGCCACCGCAGGTCATATGCGGTCATGTTGCCTTGCTGATCCTCGGCGACGATCATCCGCATACGGTACGACTTGGAGGGCTCGTTGACCCCCGAGTCGGCGTTGGTGAGCGTCACACGTGCGGAGATGAGTATCGACGCCTTCTTACTTATCTCGTCGACACTCTCCAGGCTCGCCTTCTTGATCACCACCTCGGAACTTGTCCCGGTTTGGTGGTACAGCGCTTTGAGATTGGCGGTGTTATCGGGGTTGAACGTGCCCCGCAGCGGTCCGCTGGTGCTGTTCACGAACTGGTCGACGTTCTTGTCGATGCTGTCCTGGCTATAGGTCATCATGTTCGTCACCGTCTGCACGGCGGTGTCGACGAATCGCTGATCGCGCGCGGCCATGAGGTCGTCGCGGTGCTGCGCACGCCCCATGAGCGCCAGCGCCACCCCCAACGCGCCGATGAGCACTATCGCGAGCACCGCCGCCGCCCAGGCCACCCCGCGCGTGTTCCCTCGCCGACGGGTGTCGGCAACAGAAGGCTCGGGCTTCGACCGGACCTCGGTGCGGCCCAAGGACACACTGATGGTCTCGGCACCGATCTCACTGGTCGGGCCTGCCGGCCGAGCCGCCCGACGCCGGGACGTCTGCGCCGAGCCGCCTGCGCTAACAGCCTCCGGCTGTGATGACGGAGTCGTCGTATCTTCTTCGGTCATACCGGCTTCGGTCCCAACATCAGATCCGCCCATGTCTCCGCCTCGCTACCACGGTCCAACGCGGGCGCGTACACGCTCGGCTGATTGTTGGCATCAAGAAAAACACCGTTCTTCGGATCGTAGGCACGTGTCGCCATCGGCTTCGATTTCGCCGCCACCGGCATCACATCCCCGCCGACCGGGGGCGCTTCCGGAGCCGGTGGAGGCGGCGGGGGCAGGGTTGGAGTGCCCGGGTCCGGCTCGACGCCGGGCGGTATGTTCGGGAATTTGTTGGGCGGCAGGATGTTACGTGGGTCCTCCACCGGGGTGCCGTACGGAGCAGGCGGGCCACGCCACGGGTTGCTGCCAATCGGCACGTAGCCGCGCGGGTCGCGGCACAGCTGAATGGTCGGCGCCCGCTTGCCGGGGAACTCCTGGCACGGGTAGTTGCGCGCACCGCGCACGGCGCTCGGATCGTTCTGCGCCGTCTTGCAGTACATGTCACTGGGCAGCTCGCGCAGGGTCTCGTCGGCCGGGGTGCGCATCAGCGGCGCCGGCACGAAACCGGTCAGGCACGGTGGCGGGTCGCCCAGGTTCAGCCGGAAGTCCAACTTCGCGCCCTCGTCCATCGGCGCTCCGCCGGCGACGGTCAACAGCGCCGAAAACAGCGCCGGCAAGATCACCAACGACTGCTCGATCGACTTGTTGTAGATGACGCCGACACGACCCAGATTGGCCAGGCTCGCCGCGAGCACCGGGAACGACGGCCGGATACCCGCGAACAGTTCGGAGGCCTCCTCGGCGGCGCCCGGGGCCACCGTGAGGAACTGACGCAGCTGCGGATCGGCCTTGGCGAAATGCTCAGTCAGTGCCGCCAGACTCGAGACCGATCCGCGGATGTTGTCACCACTGCGAATCTGGGCATCCAGCAGCGGCCCCACCTGATCGATCAGCTTGGTGGTGCTGTCGTAGTTGGTGTTGGCCTCTTGGATCAGCAGCCGCGACGAGTCGATCAGCCGGGAAAGTTCTTGACCGGATCCGTTGAACGCCTTGAATGCCTCGGCCAGCACCTCCCGCAGCCGGGTGTCCGCAACGGTGTTCACGAGACCATCCGCTTGGCGCAGCAGGGTGGAGACGTCGGTGGGGATGGAAGTGCGATCGGTACCGATGACATCGCCTTGCCGCAGGCTGCCGACGGCACCCGTCGGGGGCGGCACCAGATCTACGTACTGCTCGCCGATGGCGGACACGCTCTTGACGACGGCCCGCACATTGCCGGGCACCGTCACATTGTCGTTGAGCCGCATCCTGGCGGTAACGCCCTCGGGAGTCAGCTCGACATTGGTGACGCGACCGATCTGCACACCGCGGTAGGTCACGTTCGCGTTCTGGTACAGACCACCCGTGGCAACGAACTGTGCCTTCACATCATGGTTTCCGATGCCGAGCGCGGTGGGCACCCGCAGGTAGAAGATCGCCATCAGCGCCACACTGATTACCGTGACGGCCGCGAAGATCGCCAGCTGTATCTTGATCAGCTTTTCCATCAGCGACCACCTCCCTGCGGCGCGGCCGGGGCGGCCGGCGCAGGCAGGCTGAACGGGCTGGTCTCCTTGCCGTTCAGGTTGGCCATGGATCCGATGAGCCATTCTGGCGGGTTCACCACGTCGTTGAAATGCTGCATGTTCGGATCGAAGAACGATGTGGTGAAGAGCGTTTCACCTATGCGCCGAGCCGTCAGGTCAAACGTCACGAAGACGTTCAGGTAGTCCCCGCGCACCGCGTTCCGCAGGTACTTGGTGCTGAACGGGAATGTGGGCAGGAGATCAAGGCTGTCGATCAAAACGTCACGGTTCTCTGCGAGTGCCCTAACCACCGGGTACAACCCCCTGAGATTGGCGACGATGTCTTCCTTGGTGGTCCGCAGCACCCGGTCGGTGATCTTCGCGAGGTTCCCCACCGATCGGAACGCCTCGATGATGTTGGCACGATTCTCGTTGAGTACCTTCAGCGCAGGTTCGATCGAATCGATTGCGCGCCCGAGGCTTTCCTTATGTTCGGCCAGGACGCGCGAAAACTTGTCGATGCCCTCGATGGCCGAGATGATGTCGTTCCGCTGAGAGTTCAGCGACGAGATCAGCGTCGCAAGCTTGGGCAACACCTGGGTCAGGTTTCCGGTGCGTCCCTTGAACAAGTTGTAGGTCTCGTCGGTGATGTCTTGTATCGCACCGAGATTGCCCTTGTTGACCACGACGGACAGCGCAGACAACACCTCTTCGGTGCTGGGGTATTTGCCGGTCCGGCTCAGGGGGATGGTGGATCCGCCGACCAGCCGGCCCACCGCGGGTTCTCCGGTGGGTGCGGCCAGCTCGATGTGCTGTGAGCCGAGCAGGCTGGTCTGGGCGACCTTCGCGACGGCGTTGGCCGGCAGCTGTACCTCCGGACCTAACGACACCTTGACTCCGGCATACCAAGAACCATCTGGCTTTTGGAACGCGTCGATACCGGACACACTGCCTACGGTCACGTCGTCCACCATCACCGGAGAGTTCTGCGGCAACGTGGTGACATCGGGCAGCTCGACGGTGATGGTGTAGGACCGCGAGCCATGACCGGCCGTCCCGGGCAGATTCAGCGAGTTGAGCCCATTGAACTGGCATCCGCTGGCCACGACTGCGACACCGGCACCGATCGCGATGCCGCGCAGTGTGCGATGAGCGCCTCGCGCGAAGAGCGTTGAACTCAGACGACTCATCGCGGACCTCCCGGAGTAGCGGGTGGTGCGGCATCGTCCGCGGCGACGGGGAAGCCCGGCGGCACCGGCCCCGGCTCCGCGGGGCGCAGCTCCGTGCCCGGGGGCGGCGGGGCGTTGATCTCCTCAGGCCCGAGCATCAATGCACTGAGGTCCTGCGGCGACGGCTTCGGCGGCGGCGGTGCGCCATTGGGCCGGACCCACACCAGGTCCTCGCGGGGCGCCTCGGACTTCGCTTCCGTCTCGGGGGTGTCGTAGATGATCTGTCCCTTGTACGCCGAGATCTGGTTGATCGGGTGCAGCAGGATCGGGGCGTAGTTGAAGGTCGCGCGGCGCAATACGGGCCCCATGCGTTCACGGCAGATCTCGGCCCGCTTCAAATACTCGGTCTTGGTGCCCGTTTCGAACACACCACCGCAGATGAACTGCACCGGGTTGGCCAGGTTCGGAATCGAGAGCATGCCGTTCAACGTGCCTGCCGCGGGGTTGTAGATGTTGTAGAAGTTGGCCAGGCCGTTGGGCGCGACGTGCAGAATCTGCTCGACGTCGTCGCTCTGGTCGGAGAAGATCTTCACGAAGTCGCTCAGCTTGTTCACCGAATCGATGAGCGCAGAGTTGGTGTCTCCCAGGAAACCTCGCACATCGGTGAGTGCCTGATTGAGTGCGCCCAGAGTGGCGCCGAGGTTCTCGGTGCTAGCCGCCAGCACCTTCGACACCGAGGCCAGGTGCGTGCTGAACTGCACTATCTGCTCGTTGGAGTTCGCCAACGCGTCCACCAGCACCTGCAGGTTCTTGATGGTGCCGAACAGATCCGTGCGCGAGTCGCCGAGCCGCCCGGCCGCCTGCGAGAGCTCGCGCACCGCGTTCCGGAACGAGTCGCCGTTACCGTCGAAGGTGCTTGCCGCCTGGTTGATGAATTCGCTTACCGGACCCTTGGATTCACCCTGCGGCCCCAGGCTGTCGCTCAGCTTGGCGAGCTCGGTCTTGACCTCGTCCCATTCGATCGGAACGGCGGTCTTGTCCAGCCCCAACGAGGCGCCGTCGGCGAGAGCCTGCCCCTCGGTGTAAGCCGGGGTGAGCTGAACGAATCTGGCAGTCACCAGATTCGGAGCCATGATGATCGCTTGCGCGCCCTCGGGCACCTTGAACGTGTCCGGGAGCTCCATGGTGACCTTCACGTCACCCTCGCGCGGCTCGACGGCACTGATATGCCCGGCCTTCACACCGAGAATCCGAACGTCATCGCCCGGGTACAACCCGACGGCCGACGCGAAATGCCCGACGATCTTGTAGGTTCCGCGGCCGGGCCACACCCAGTACAGCAAGCCACCCACGAGTGCCACGGCGAGCATCGCGTAGGCACCCTTCTTGATCCAGGGTCTGAAATGGTTCGGTTGTGTTGTCATGGTGATTTCGGCCTCATGACTTGGCGTTCGCCGATCAGGCCGTTCAGGTAGTCCGAGAGGCTGGCGGGCAGCTTGCCGGGCTGGAAGTAGGTGTCGAACATGACGGCGGTCAGTGTCGCGGGCGGGAAGCCGTAGACGTTGACGTGGAAGCCCGGTCCTGAGGAGACGACCTCGCCGAGCGCGGTGCCGTATCCGGGTAGACGCTTGAGCGCCTCACTGATATGAGCCTTTCGGTCCAAGAGATCGTCGAGCACGACGTTCAGTTTCTCCATGGTGGGCCGGAACTCCTGGCGGTTGTCTGCCACGAATCCACTGAGCTGCTGCGAGAGTCCCTGCACACGATTGATCAGCTCGCTGATGGCCAGGCGCCGCTCGTCGAGCGCGGCGAACAGTTGATTGCCATCGGTGACAAGCTTGTTCACCTGCCCGGCACGCTCGGAGAGAATCCCACTCACGGACTTGGCGCGGTTCAGCAGCTGTTCGAGGGCGGCATCGCGCTCGTTGAGCGTGCGTGAGAGCGAGGCGACTCCATCAAGGGCACCGCGTAGCTGCGGGGTGGCATCACGCATCGCGTCGGTGATGACTTGCAGCGACTGATCTAGCTGCGCCTTGTCTATCCCGCCCGCCGACGCACCCAAGTCGCTCAGCGCACTGTTGAGCGTGTACGGAGTCCTGGTGCGGCCCAACGGGATCTCGGTGATACGACCGGACCCTGCCGGCGTCACCGACAGCGACTTCTCACCCAGCACGGTGGTGGTCCTGATTGCGGCCAGCGACTGGTCACCTAGACGGATCGAGCGATCCACGGTGAAGTCCACGCGAACCTTGTTGCCCGCCAAGGACACATCCTTGACCTGACCCACCTTGATACCCGAAACGAAGACCTTGCCCCCCGGCTCCAGCCCTCCGGAGTCCGCGAAGAATCCGGTGTACTGCCTGCCCTGCGGCCAGAACGGCAGACCCGTGTAGCCGAATGCGACCAGCACCAGCATCGCCACCACGGCGATACCGAAGATTCCGGTGCGTACCGGATCTTTCTCTTGGATGTCACTCATTTTTGAAGGAACACCTGCCCTTCGACGGGTCGGGCGGTCCACCGAATGGGATCAGCCAGTCGGTTCCGACGGGTCCGTTGACCTTGATGCGGATGGAGCAGTAATAGATGTTGAAGAACGATCCGTAGGCACCAAGAGCGTTGAGCCGCAGGTAGTTCTCTGCCAGGTTCTCCACAACGACGTTGACATCGGCCTTACGCTCATCCAGCCGGGTTGCCAGCTGACGCGTCTGTTCGATGGTGCCCTTGATGTACGGGCGAGTGTCCTTGAGTACCGATTCCAGCGATGACGCCGTCGAAGCGAGTGGCGGTAGCGCGCCGGCCACCACATCGCGCTGTTGCGCCAGGCCCGAGACGAGCTGCTGCAGCTGATCGACGCTCGAAGAGAACTGGCTACTCTTCGAGTCGACGGTACCGAGCACATCGTTGAGGTGGTTGATCACATCGCCGATCAGCTGATCGCGTTCGGCCAGTCCTGAGGTGAACGAGGATGTATCGCCCAGTAATTGGGAGAGCGTTCCCCCTTGCCCCTGCAGGATCTGGATGAATGCGTTGCTGATCTCGTTGACCTTCGCGGCGTCAAATCCCTTGAGCACGGGCCGAAGTCCGCCGAGTAGCGCATCCAGATCGAGAGCGGGCTGGGTGTGCTCCTTATCCAGCGTTCCCCCGTCGGGCAGCTTGCGCAGCTCTCCGGGGCCCGACGAGATCTCCAGATACCGGTCACCGACCAGGTTCTCGTATCTGACGATCGCTCGGCTGGAGCTGTAGAGCTGGTACTTCGAATCGACGTCGAAGGTGACCTCGACAGTGTTGTCCGGATTGAGCGATACGTCGTTGACGCGGCCCACCGGCACGCCGGCGATGCGTACCTTCTGACCGGACCGCAAGTCGGACGCTGTGGTGAAGATTGCGTGATACCGCTTGCCGGAACCGAATCGGAACTCACCGAAGGTGATGATCAATCCCGCCGCCACCAGCAGCATCACGACGGTGAAGACGACGACCTTGATCTGTGTACCGCGCACCATCAGAACTCACTTCGCTTCGCGAAGGCACCGTTGTAGAGGTACTGCAGAGTATCGGGGGCGTTGACTTGCAGCTCTTCCAACGGCTTGTACGGGATGTACGCGTTGTCGGTCACCAGGAAGGGCGATCGATACCATGAGCCGTTTTGTGCCTTGGTCGGAATATTTGGTAGGCCACGGCAATTGGGTCCACCGGAGCCGTTCACGATAGGCAGGCTGTCCGGATAGGTGTACACCGGCGCGCCGAGCGGAAAGCTGTTGCTCAGGAACAGACCGGGCCGCACACCGCCGATGAGCGGGGTGAAGGTCACCAACGCCTTGGAGATCGCCTGCAGCGTGCAGGGAATCTCCGGGGAGTATCTGCCGAGCAGCGTGATGGGGGCGCGCAGCCGTTGCAGCGCCGCGGTGAGATCCTTCTCGGCGGGGGCCAGGGTTTCATATCCGTTGTTACCCAGCCCAATTGCCGCAAGCAGTGTGGCCTTGAGATCCTGCTGTTGATCCACGACGGTACGGCTCAGCGTCGGCAGATTGTCGAGGATGCGCACGATGTTCGGTGCGGCATCGCCATAGATCTGCCCCACCTGTCCGGCCTTCTGGAAATCCTGTTGCAGGGTAGGAAGTTTGGGATTCAGTTGATCCAGGTACTGGTCGAGCTCGATCAGGCCCTGGCCGAAATTGTCCCCGTTGCCGCGTAAACCTTCGCCGACGGCGGTCAGGGTGGCGTTGAGATTGACCGGGTCGATCTTTCCGAGCAATCGGGTCAGGTTCTCGAACACCGTGTTGACTTCCAGGGCCACCGCCTCGGCGGTCACCGTAGCCCCCGGCCTCAGTGATGAGCTCGACGGCTGTTTCGGGGCAAGGAATTCCACCGACTTCGCGCCGAAGACGGTGGTACCCGCGATGCGGACCGTGGCATTGGATGGAATCAGCCGCAGGTCCTTGGCATTGACCGCGAGCTCCAACTTGGCCTGTTCGTTGGCATAGGAGATCGACTTGACCTTGCCGATCTGCAGTCCATGGAACTTGACCTTGCCGCCTTCCTCCATCACCAGGCCGGCGCGGGGCGAAACGACAGTGATGGCCTTGGTGTCGGCAAAGGCATCGTTGTACGCCAGGTAGGTCAAGACAGTCAGCGCCACCAACACGGCGGCGAGCACCGTGCCGGCTAGCCGGACAGACCGGCGCGACGAGTCTCCTGACATGTGATTCCTAGCCCGAGAGATTGAAGTTGCCGGACCCGCCGTAGACGGCAAGTGAGATGAACAGGGTGACAAGCACAACCACGATGAGGGAGGTACGTACGGCCTGGCCGACCGCGACACCCACGCCCACCGGACCACCGGAGGCATTGAATCCGTAGTTGGTGTGCACGAGCATCACCACCACCGACATGACAATCGCCTGCAGGAACGACCACAGCAGATCGGTAGGCACCAAGAAGGTGTTGAAGTAGTGGTCGTACACGCCCGGGGACTGGCCGTTGATGATCACGGTGGTGGCGCGCGATGCGAAGAACGCCGCCAGCACCGAGAGTGAATACAGCGGGACGATGGCGATGAGCCCGGCCACCAAGCGGGTGGACACCAGATACGAAACCGCATGGACCGCCATGGTTTCCAGCGCGTCGATCTCCTCCGAGACGCGCATGGCGCCAAGCTGCGCAGTTGTTCCGGCGCCGATCGTGGCCGCCATCGCGATGCCTGCCACCACCGGAGCGACGATGCGCACATTCAGGAAGGCGGACAGGAAGCCGGTGAGCGCCTCGATTCCGATATTGCCCAGCGAGGAATAGCCCTGTACCGCGATGACGCCACCGGAGGCCAGAGTAAGAAAGACGGCCACGCCGACAGTGCCACCGATCATCACCAGGGCACCGGTGCCCATGGTGATCTCGGCAAGCACCCGGATGGTTTCCTTGCGGTATTTCGTCAGCGCCGCAGGGATGTAGCTCAGCGACTGCGCGTAGAAAAGTGCCTGCTCACCGAATTTATCGAACGAGCGTCCCAGACCACGCATATACCGAACGGTATAGGAGGTCACGGTGTGCGTCGAAAGATACGGTCCGGTCACTAGATCATCGCTTCTTCGCGCAAGTCGCTCATCAGTGCTTCACCAGGACCCGCACGCCAATAGCCGTCATGACCACGTTGATGACGAACAAGCAAATGAAGGAGTAGACGACGGTCTCGTTGACCGCGTCGCCCACGCCCTTGGGTCCGCCCTTGACGGTGAGCCCGCGATAACAGCCGACAAGGCCCGCGAAGATGCCGAACAGGAAGGCCTTGACCTCAGAGATCATCAGCTCGCCCAGGCCGGTGAGCACCGTCAGGCCGTTGATGAAGGCACCGGGGTTAACCCCCTGCAGGAACACCGAGAACACGTAGCCGCCGACCATGCCGATGGCACACACCAGGCCGTTCAGCAGCAGAGCGACGAACGTAGACGCCAGTACCCGTGGCACCACGAGCCGCTGGATCGGGTCGATGCCCAGCACCTGCATCGCGTCGATCTCTTCGCGGATGGTGCGAGCACCCAGGTCGGCGCAGATCGCCGTGGCACCAGCACCCGCGACGACGAGCACCGTGACCACCGGTCCGAGCTGCGTCACGGTGCCGAAGGCCGTGGCGGCACCGGATAGGTCGGCAGCGCCGATCTCGCGCAGCAGGATGTTGAGTGTGAAGGCCACCAGCACGGTGAAGGGGATGGCGACCAAGAGCGTCGGCAACAACGAGACCCGCGCGATGAACCACGTCTGATCCAGGAATTCCTGCCCCTGGAACGGGCGGCGGAAGATGTTCCGGAACGTAGCCAACGACATGGAGACGAAGCCGCCGACGGCGCGCGCCGGCGCCGCGAGCTGCTGCTTCAACCTTTGCTCCTGTCTCACACATCCCGGTACTGCCGAAGACTCGCCCCTATGATCCGGTTAACGATCGACGTGTACCTACCACGCTGTGAGGCGCATCATATTAACGAGAAAAAATTCTTAGTGTCAATTCTTGTACGGGCAGGCAAATCGCACGCCACGTCCACTTTGCGCTGGGATTTTGATGCGATATTTAGAACCGGTTCTAATCTTGGCCGTGCCCCGTACCGTAACGCTCGTTAACCTTCAGACATCAGCGCGGTCGCCGAGAACGTTCGCTTGGGGTCATGCCCAGCAAAGAAATCGGCCAACGCCGAATTCAGTGCTGACGGATCCCACGCATCCGACTCCGCAGTGAACTTCGCTTCCACTGTAGGCGCTGCCAACAACGTCACGGTCGGTCCGTACACGATGAACAGCTGACCGTTCACGGCCTCCGCCGCGGGCGAGGCCAGGTAACGCACCAAAGTCACGACATGTTCGGGGGAAAGCGGATCGACCGAGTCCTCGGGTGCGTCGCCAAAGACGTCCGCGGTCATCGCCGTACGGGCACGCGGGGCGATGGCATTGGCCCGCACCCCGTAGCGTCCAAGAGCACGCGCAGCCGACAGCGTCAGCGCGGTGATACCGGCCTTGGCGGCGCCGTAGTTGGCCTGCCCCTCCGGCCCCAGCAGGCCCGCTTCAGACGACGTATTGATCAGGCGGCCGTACACCGGGGCTCCCTCAGTCTTCGACGCGCCACGCCAGTATGTGGCGGCATTGCGCGTCAACAGGAAGTGACCGCGCAAGTGCACGTGGATGACGGCGTCGAACTCCTCGTCCGACATGTTGAAGAGCATCCGGTCGCGCGTAATGCCCGCGTTGTTGACCACGACGTGCAGACCACCGAGCGATTCGGCGGTGGAGATCAGCTCATCGGCGGTCGCGCGCTCACCGATATCACCGGCGACGGTCACGCCCTTGGATCCCACCGCGGCGATCTCGTCGAGCACATCGCTGCGCTCCAGAGCGGGCGCGATGTCGTTGACGATGACGGTCGCTCCGGATTTGGCCAGACCGATCGCCTCGGCGCGGCCAAGCCCCGCAGCGGCTCCGGTGACAATGGCGACGCGGCCACTCAGGTCGGCATCAGCAATCGCGCTCATTACAAATTTCCCTTCAGTCCCATGCTTTCGACACACCTCGATCGCACCGGCTCCACTCCGCCGAGCGCGAGCGGGCCGGTGATTTACGAATGCCTCTAGTCTTTGCGAATCAATGCGGCGCGCGGGCACTCCGCGATCGCCTGCTCGACCAGATCTTCCTGATCGGCCGGTACTTCCTCTTGCAGGATGACGACATAGTCGTCGTCATCGACGTCGAACACCTCCGGAGCGATCCCGAGACATACCAAGTTGCCTTCACAACGGTCAGGAATTACACCGACACGCATTGGAAACCTCTTTCCGGCGCTGTATGACTCGGCGAGCCGACATCATCGTCTATTTGGGCTGTATCGCCAGACTACGACACGTGACCCACGACACAACCCTGGTGAAGCCAGGATCTCTGGGCTGAGTTTGTGCCGTGGCGTCGCGTCTGGACTCCTTAGACTAGAACGTGTTACAACTCTTGTGTCAACGTGGGTCACACCTGAGGGCTCACGACAGCCGACGGGCAGCAGAAGGAACACATATGCATATCGCCTACACGCCCGAGCAGGAAGAGCTGCGCCGCGAGCTACGCGCGTACTTCGACACATTGCTGACCCCGGAGCGGCGCGAGGCCCTCGCGTCGAATCAGGGTGAGTACGGCAGCGGCAACGTCTACCGCGAGACCGTCGAGCAGATGGGTGCCGACGGGTGGCTCGCGCTGGGGTGGCCCAAGGAGTTCGGCGGCCAGGACCGTTCGGTGATGGATCAGCTGATCTTCACCGACGAGGCCGCGATCGCCGGTGCTCCGGTGCCGTTCCTGACGATCAACAGCGTGGCGCCGACGATCATGCACTTCGGCTCCGATGAGCAGAAGAAGTTCTTCCTGCCGAAGATCGCCGCGGGCAAGCTGCACTTCTCCATCGGCTACTCCGAGCCGGGCGCCGGTACCGACCTCGCCTCACTTCGTACTTCGGCCGTCCGCGACGGCGACGACTACATCATCAATGGCCAGAAGATGTGGACCAGCCTCATCGAGTACGCCGACTACATCTGGCTGGCGGTGCGCACCAACACAGAAGTTCGGAAGCATCGCGGTATCTCCATGCTCATTGTTCCCACCACCGCGGAGGGCTTCTCCTACACCAAGGTCCGCACCATGGCCGGGCCCGGTACCAGCGCCACCTATTACCAGGATGTGCGTGTCCCGGTGACGAGTCGCGTCGGTGAGGAGAACGCCGGCTGGAAGCTGGTGACCAACCAGCTGAATCATGAGCGAGTGGCTCTCGTCTCCTCGGCGCCGATCATCACCGCACTACGCGAAGTACGCGAGTGGGCGCAGAACACCAAGGGCACCGGCGGCCGGATCATTGACTCCGAATGGGTTCAGCTGAACCTGGCGCGGGTGCATGCCAAGGTCGAATACCTCAAGCTCATCAACTGGGAACTGGCCTCCAACACCGACGCCGCTCCCTCCCCCGCCGACGCATCCGCCACGAAGGTCTTCGGCACCGAGTTGGCCACCGAGGCCTACCGCCTTCTCATGGAGGTTCTCGGGACGGCGGCAACCCTGCGTCAAGACTCCCCGGGTGCGCAGCTACGCGGCCGCGTCGAGCGGATGCACCGGGCCTGCTTGATCCTCACATTCGGCGGCGGCACCAACGAGGTTCAACGCGACATCATCGCGATGACCGCCCTCGGCCAGCCCGCCGCGACCCGCTAGAAGGGACTGCACTGCAATGGATTTCTCCCTTACCGAGGCACAGACCGACCTCGCCGGTCTGACCCGCACCATCGCGTCGGCGATCAGCACGCCGGAGCGCCAGAAGGAACTCGACAAGCAGGACAGCCGGTTCGACTGGCAGCTGTGGACCAAGCTGGTCGAGGCCGACATCCTGTCCACCGCAGCCCCCGAATCGTTGGGTGGCGGCGGATTCGGCGTCCTCGAGCAGTCCTCGATTCTCGTCGAGCTGGGCCGCGAACTGGCCGCCGTACCGTACCTGGAGTCGGTGGTGCTCGCGGCGGGCGCGCTCGCGGTATTCGGTTCCGAGGCGCTGCAGAACGATTGGGCCGCACCCGCCGTCGCCGGCAAGAAGGTGCTGACCATCGCACTCGATGGTGAACCGGGGGAGGGACCGGTGGCCGCCCGTACCGAAGGCGCCGGCTATGTCCTGACCGGCAATCGCGTCCTGGTGCCGTTCGGCGTCGAGGCCGATGCGTACCTGGTGTCTGCCGAGACCGAGACCGGCACCGCGGTGTTTCTGGTGTCCGCCGACGACACCGGCGTCACCCAGGAGACCTTGCACACCACCGGTAAGGACAGTTCCGCGGAGCTCATCTTGTCCGAGGTTCCCGTTCCGGCCGAGCGCAAGGTCGGCGGCGTGAACGTCGTAGAGTGGCTCCGACTGCGGGAATCGCTGGGCCACAGTGCTTATCAGCTAGGCGTGCTGGAGCGGGCACTGGAGTTGACCGCCGATTACGCGCGCACTCGTGAGCAGTTCGGCAAGCCGATCGGTGGCTTCCAGGCAGTGGCCCAACGGCTGGCCGACGGATACATCGACGTCAAGGGTCTGCGCCTCACCTTGTGGCAGGCCGCATGGCGGGTCTCGGAAGATCTACCCGCCGACGTCGACGTCGCGACGGCCAAGTTCTGGGCCTCCGATGCCGGTCACCGTGTCGCGCACACCGCGGTTCACGTACACGGCGGCGTGGGCATCGACGAGGACCATCCGGTGCATCGCTACTTCCTGGCCGCCAAGCGGGGTGAGTTCGCCTCCGGCAGCGCGACGGAGCAGCTGCGCCGCATCGGGCGCGAGCTCGCCGACACGCCTGCCTAGTATTCCAGTGGTGACTACCACCCCGGAAGAATCAACGGTCACTCAGCTGCTGGCGAGCCTGGCCGATGTCGCGGACCGGGGGCTGCACTTCGAAGGGTCGTTCACGTCCTGGCGTGACCACGTGGCCGAAAGTCGCCGACTGGCTTCGGTATTACGCGCACGCCTGGATCTCTCGAAGCCCCCGCATATCGGTGTGCTGTTGGAGAACACACCGACGTTCTCGTATCTGTTGGGCGCCGCCGCACTCGGCGGGCTGGTCCTGGTGGGCCTCAACCCCACGCGGCGCGGCAGCGCGTTGCGGCGAGATGTCGCGCTGGCGGACTGTCAGCTGATACTCACCGATTCGGCGAGCGCTCCCTTGCTGGACGGAGTCGACTACATCGACATCGATTCCCTCGCTGGGCAATCCGCAGCGCTGATGGACGTTCCCGATGTTCGGCCCGATGACCTGTTCATGCTCATCTTCACTTCGGGTACCAGCGGCGACCCCAAGGCCGTCCAGATCACCCATGCCAAGGTTGCCTCCGCGGGAATCATGCTGTCCTCGCGATTCGGCCTCGGTCCCGCGGACGTCTGTTACCTGTCGATGCCGATGTTCCATTCCAACGCGGTGCTCGCGGGCTGGTCGGTTGCCCTCGCCGCGGGAGCATCGATTGCACTGCGGCGCAAATTCTCCGCGTCGGGCTTCCTCGAGGACGTCCGCAGGTACGGAGCGACATACGCCAACTACGTCGGCAAGCCCATGTCTTATGTGCTGGCGACACCGGAACAGCCCGATGACGCCGAGAACCCGTTGAAGATCATGTACGGCAACGAAGCCGCCGCCGGTGACACCGATCGATTCGCACAACGATTCGGCGCATTCGTTATTGACGGATTCGGATCGACCGAGGGCGGCGTCGCACTGGGGTGGGCACCCGGTACTCCCCCGGGCGCGATAGGGCCGCTCACTCCCGACGTCCGCATCCTGGACATCGAGACCGGAGAGCCCTGTCCCCCGGCAATTTTCGACGGTAGCGGCAAGGTGGCCAATGCCGCACAGGCCACCGGTGAGCTGGTGAACATCGCGGGGCCCGGGCGATTCACCGGCTACTACAAGAACCCCGAGGCCGATGCCGAACGCATGGTCGGGGGCAAGTACCGCAGCGGCGACCTGGCCTATGCCGATGAGAACGGATACGTCTATTTCGCCGGACGCCTGGGCGACTGGCTGCGCGTCGACGGTGAGAATCTGGGCACCGCCCCCATCGAGCGGGTACTACTGCGCCATCCGGACATCACCGAGGTTGCCGTCTATGGCATCCCCGACCCCACCGTGGGCGACAGGGTGATGGCGGCACTGGTGGTACGCAACGGTTTCCAGGCATCGGACCTCGGTGAATTCCTTACCGCCCAAGAGGATCTCGGCCCCAAACAGTGGCCCTCGTTTGTCAGGGTGAGCCAGACTCTGCCCCGTACCGCGACATTCAAGGTGATCAAACGACAGCTGTCCGCCGAGGCGTTGGAGACCATCGACCCGCTGTGGCGGTTGAGCGACGGCACCTACGTCCAACCCTGACGCCCA
Organism: Mycobacterium sp. D16R18; assembly: GCA_002013775.1. Taxonomy (GTDB): domain Bacteria; phylum Actinomycetota; class Actinomycetes; order Mycobacteriales; family Mycobacteriaceae; genus Mycobacterium. Next base: position 686 of record MAFD01000043.1, on the reverse strand, counting down.
GTGTCGACTTTTCGTGAAGATCACTCACACTTCCACACAGAAAGTCGACACTCGGCAGTAAAAGCTAGCCGCGGATCTGGTTCAGCCTCTCGACCGCGCTCTCGAACCCGTCCACCAGATCGGCCACGATCTCCGCGGCGGGCCGAATCTCGTTCATCCGCCCGACAATCTGTCCGGCCGGGAAGCAGACAGTCTCCGGATCGTGTGCACGATTCATCCGCTCGTGCGCCCCGCTGACGAGAATGTTCTGCAGCGGCATCGGCAGCGGCGTGGGCGCATCCTCGGCATCCCAGGCCTGCGTCCACTTGGTCTTCAGTAGCCGTGCGGGTTTCCCGGTGTAGATGCGAGTGCGCACGGTGTCACTGGAAGTCGCCTTCAGCAGTGCCTGCTGTACGACGGAATCACCACCAGCGGTGACGGTTCCGAGGTCATACTCGGCAGCGGTGAGCCAGATCGAGCCGGTCCACACGCCCGAGGCGCCCAGCGCGAGGGCCGCGGCCACCTGCCTGCCGCTTCCGATGCCGCCGGCCGCCAGCACCGGGGCACTGCCGTCAAGTGCATCCACGATCTCCGGCCAGAGCACCATGGATGCCACGTCACCGGTGTGCCCACCGGCCTCATAGCCCTGGGCGACAACGATATCGACGCCGTTTTCGACATGCCTCCTGGCGTGTTCGGCCTTACCC
>MAFD01000042.1:0-38408 GCA_002013775.1 Mycobacterium sp. D16R18 | reverse complement strand
GAGCTGGCGGCAGGGGCCGGCGACCTGACGCCGCTGCAAGCCGCCGAACTGACCATGGACAACGCCGAGCGGTTGGTGCGCGCCGTCCTGAATTGTCCGGTGCCCACCATCGCGGAAGTCACCGGCGTGGCCGCCGGCATCGGTGCGTCTGTGGGCCTGGTGTGCGACCTGATATATGCCGCTGACACGGCCTTCTTTCTGCTGGCTTTCGCCAATATCGGGCTTATGCCCGATGGCGGATCGAGCGCCTTGGTGTCGGCCTCGATCGGCCGTGTGAAGGCCAACGCGATGGCGCTACTGGCCCAACCCCTCCATGCTGCCGACGCCTTTGCGGCCGGACTGGTCAACGAGGTACTGCCCGGGGACCAGCTGCGCGAGCGTGTCGACAAATCGGCGCGCAAGCTGGCGCACGGATCCCGCCGCGCGATGCAGCTGACCAAGGAAGCCATGAACTCGGTGTCGCTCAAGTTGTTCGACGAGGCCATTGCCCGTGAGCGCGAGGGGCAGATCGAGCTGTTGACCTCACCCGACGCCCAAGAAGGCTTCGCCGCATTCCTTGAGGGCCGCCGCCCCAATTTCAGTTAGTAGGAGAGTCTGTGACCGACACGATCGATGCGACCGCCTTGCCCACCAGCCTTGATCAGCCGTACCGCGCGCGCCGGCAGAACTGGTGTAACCAGCTGGCTCGGCACGCGCTCATGCAACCCAACGCCACGGCGATCCGGTATCTCGGGCGCAGCATCTCCTGGGGAGAGCTGAACCAGCGTGTGCAATCGCTGGCCGATGCGCTGTCTCGTCGCGGTGTCCGATTCGGGGACCGCGTGCTCATCCTCATGCTCAACCGCCCCGAGTACGTCGAATCATGGTTGGCCATCAACGAACTCGGAGCCATCGCGATCCCGGTGAACTTCCGCATGACTCCCCCGGAGGTCGCGTTCCTGGTCGAGAACAGCGGGGCCAAGGTGGCGATCACCGAGACGGTCCTGGCGCCGGTGGCGGCTGCGGTACGCCAACAGGTGCCCGCGCTGGAGACGGTCATCGTCGCCGGCTCGGTATCCGAGGACGGTGCCTTCGGATACGAAGAGGTCATTGCCGAGGAGGGCGAAGCCCACGCTGAGGTGGATCTGCCCGGCGATTCTCCGGCGCTCATCATGTACACCTCGGGGACAACGGGCCGGCCCAAGGGAGCGGTGCTGACCCATCTCAATCTGTCCGGGCAGGCGATGAGTTATCTGCTGAGCACCACGGTCGATCTGAATTCCGATGTGGGATTCATCGGCGTACCCATGTTCCACATCGCGGGCGTGGGCAACATGATCACCGGCTTGTTGTTGGGCTTACCCACCGTTATTCACCCCCTCGGTGCCTTTGACCCCGGTGCTCTGCTCGACGTTCTGGAGTCCGAGGGCGTCACCGGAATCTTCCTGGTCCCTGCCCAATGGCAGGCCGTCTGCGCGGCACAACGAGCAAACCCGCGCAAGGTCAAGCTCAAGACGCTCTCCTGGGGTGCGGCCCCGGCCAGTGATGTGTTGTTGCGGACAATGTCCGAGACGTTTCCCGATGCCAAGATCCTGGCCGCGTTCGGGCAGACGGAGATGTCGCCGGTCACCTGCATGCTTATGGGCGAGGACGCAATCCGGAAAATGGGCTCCGTCGGCCGGGTGATTCCGACGGTGTCTGCGCGTGTCGTTGACGACAACATGAACGATGTGCCGGTCGGTGACGTCGGGGAAATTGTGTACCGGGCACCGACGTTGATGCAGGGCTACTGGAACAACCCCGAGGCGACTGCCGATGCGTTCACGGGCGGCTGGTTCCACTCCGGCGACCTGGTCCGTCAGGACGCGGACGGTTTCGTGTGGGTGGTGGACCGTAAGAAGGACATGATCATCTCCGGCGGAGAGAACATCTATTGCGCAGAGGTGGAGAACGCGCTTGCTGAGCACGAGCGGATCGCCGAGGTGGCGGTGATCGGCAGGCCGCACGAGAAGTGGGGCGAAGTGCCGGTGGCGGTGGCGGCCATCCACGGGGAGGCCCTGACCATCGGTGATCTCGATGGCTTTCTCACCGAACGGTTGGCCCGCTACAAGCACCCCAAGGATCTCGTGGTCGTGGATGCGCTACCGCGCAACCCCTCGGGCAAGGTTCTCAAAACCGAGCTGCGCAAGCAGTTCGGAGGCAGTTGATAGCAAACATGAATCTGGATTCAGAAAAGTTTGGTAAAGCGTAATACGTAGAACTGTACGTCATGTACATTCCTGTAATCGCCGTCACATCGGAGGGGTTGGCGTGACCGAACCTGTAGATATTTGCAGGCCGCGTTTGCTGACGAAAGGGACCTGGTGATGCACCGGATGCTGTCGTGGCGCCGCACCAACGTGCGTACAGATGCCCAAGGAGGTCCGTGTGCCGAACTCCTTTGAATCCGACGGCCGCGGTCCGTCGGACCGACAGCTCCTGCTGTGCGGCGTGGCGATCGCCCTCGTGGCCGCCCTGATAGGCAGCGCCTTGGTCATCAAGTCGACCGGCCGGTTCAACAACTACGTGCGTGTGGAAGCAGAACTCACGAACGTAGGAGACGGCCTGCCCGCGAAGTCGGACGTCAAATTCCAGGGTGTGCTCGTGGGTTCGGTCAACGATCTGACCCCCTCGCAGCGCGGTAGGCCCAATGTCGTCCACATCGATCTGAAGCCCGATCTGGCGCCGACGATTCCGCGGTCGGTCACCGCCAGGGTGGTCCCCAGTAACGTCTTCGCGGTCTCCTCGGTGGAGCTTGTAGACCACGGCCCCGGTGCGGCGATCACCAATGGAACCGTTATCGGCGAGGACACCGAGCTCCCGACGGTGCTGTTCCAGACGACCATTAGCAAGCTGCGCGACATCTTGCTGGCCAACGGGCGCGGTCGTGACGACGATTCCGTGGGTATCTTCGCCGTCATCGCCGCGGCGACGGAGGGCCGGCGTGCGACTCTTCTGAACGCGGCCGGCCAACTGACCAGGATCATCGACCAGCTCAACGACGTCGTCGCGACGGATACAGGCCCGTCGACCCTGTCTGCGCTCCTGAACGCGACCAAGGGCCTGCAGACAACCGCCCCGGAGCTCGTCGATGCGCTGCATCAAGCGGTTAAGCCCATGCAGACGCTGGCCGAAAGGCGGGATCAGTTACAGACTCTGCTCAACGCCGGACTGCACACCACCGGCACCGTCCGGCAGTCGTTGGATAACCAGACCGACCGGATGATCGACATCACCACCAAGCTGACCCCGGTTGTCGGTGTGCTCGCGCAGAACTCCGTGCACTTCCTGCCGATCGCGGCGCGACTGAAGGTGTTCTCCGACAAGTTCTTCAGCGACGTGTGGGATCCGGAAAGGGACGTCGTCAACATCCGGGGAAATCTGTCCTTCACGCCGTCGACGATGTACACCCGCGCCGATTGCCCGCGGTACGGGGAGCTGAAGGGGCCGAGCTGCTTCACCGCGCCCGAGCTGGTGGTGCGCCCAGATCTTCCCGAAGTACTGCTGCCGCAGAACTTCAAGCCACCGCCCGATCTTGCGCCGCCGCCGGGAACCGAGGTCGGTCCGGACGGGAATTTGATCGTCACCGGGCCGCCGCTGCACAACCCATCCCCCAACTTGCAGGACCCCAACCCGCCGTTGCCGTGGTGGCAGCCCAATCCGTCACCGCGTGTCCCCGGCACCGCTGACCCTGATGACGCCGAACCGCCTCCACTGCCCGGTGGCGCTGCCCCCGCTGCTACTGCGCCCGCTTCGTTCGGTGGGGCCGTCGGGCCGATCGGTAGCAAGACCGAACGTGAGCAACTGGGCATGATCACCGGAAACGCGGCAACCTCTTCCACCCAGCTGCTGCTGGGTCCGGTCGCGCGCGGTACCAAACCCGTTGTGGCTCAGCAGGCCCAGTCGGGAGGACAGCGATGAAGTTTCGTGGACCGTTGATTGGGCTGTCGGTGTTCATGGTGATCGCGGTGGCGATGACGTGGTTGGTGTACGCCACCCTGCGCCGCGAGGTCGCGGGATCGACCTACTCCTATGCCGCGATGTTCACCGACGTCACAGGGTTGCGTGATGGCGATGACGTGCGCGTGGCGGGTGTTCGGGTCGGGCGCGTCGAGTCGGTCGCGATCGACGGTGATCTGGCCAAGGTGGAGTTCCGGGTACAGACCGAGCAGCCGTTGTACGGCAACACGATTGCGACGATCACGTACCAGAACATCGTCGGTCAGCGTTACCTGGGACTGTCCCTGGGCAAGACCGGCAGTACTGATCGGCTCAAGCCGGGGAGCTTGATTCCCGTGGAGCAGACGGAGCCGTCCTTCGATATCGGCATGCTGTTGCACGGGTTTGAACCCCTTTTCAGCGTGCTCGATCCGACTGAGGTCGACAACCTGACCGACGGTGTCGTCAAGTCCCTACAAGGGGATAGCGGCTCGATCGTCGGTCTGGTTGACCAGACATCGCAACTCACCGAGACCTTCGCGGGCCGCGACAAGGTTCTCGACGATGTGATCACCAATCTCAACGGTCTGACGAAAACCCTTGCTGGACAAAATAAAAATCTGGATAGCGTGCTGACGCATACGCGTGAGATGGTGGCGGTCCTGGACAACCGCCGTGCGGGGTTGGTGGATTCGATCGGCTCGACGGGTTTCGCGGTGCGTCGGCTGTCGAAGATATCGGACACGGTGTATCCGCAACTCAACCAAATTCTCTACCGGGAACCGGGATTCGTCAGCCACCTGAACGCCGTCGAACCCCAGCTTGCATTCACGGGCGCCAATCTGCCGCTACTCCTCAAGGGCGTTGCGCGCACCACCCAAGAGGGCGCATTCATCAACGGATACGTCTGCGATCTCAATCTCACCGGGTTTTTCCCCGGACTCAACGACGTCGTTCCGATCATCGTGAATGCCGCCACCCCTGGTAACAAGGCTCAATACACTCCGAAATGCAGGAACCTGGCAGATGGATAAACCCACAGTGTGGCAACGCATTTCGCGACGCCCCGTCGAGACTTACAACAAGATCTGGTTGGGTGCCATAGCGTTGGCGGTGATCGGTTCCCTGGTGGGGGCGATGCTGCTGGTGAAAGCGATCGGCATCGGTTACAGCCACTACACCGGGGAGTTCCTGCAGGCGGCATCGCTGCAACCGGGGGCCAATGTGTCGTATGCGGGGGTCCCGGTGGGAAACGTCACGAGTGTCGAGTTGGCGGGCGACCACATCGAAGTCGGTATGCGGGTCCGCGACGACATCACCCTGCGGAAGGACGCCAAAGCGTCGATCAAGATCACCACGATTCTCGGCAATCAGTACGTGGAGTTGCGCAACGGCGGTGATGGTGTGTTGCCCAACCGTCGAATCGATCTTGCGCACACCGACGTTCCTTACGACCTGCAGGCCACACTCCAGGACGCAACCGCCACTTTCGAACAGGTAGACGCCGACAAGATCGCGGAGTCTGTGGCGATACTGGGTAAACAGCTCGAGGGCTTACCCGCGGTACTGCCGCAGGCGATGGAGAACATTCAGACGCTGTCGTCGGTGATATCGCATCGCCGCGATCAGATCGGCACACTGTTGGCCAGTACCGAGTTGGTGTCGGGCACTCTGTACCGGCAACAGGGCGATATCGGCAAACTGATCGTTCAGGGCCGTGATCTGCTCGGCGAGTTCGTTTCTCGGCAAGCGAGTTTCCACTCCATGATGCGCGCGGTGACCGAGCTGACGAACTTCCTGAGCAAGGTTGTGGTCAAGGACAGGCGCGCGGTCGATGCGCTCATCGCCGATGTGAAGACCTTCAGCAATTTGATCGGTGGCCATGATGACCTGTTCCGGAGCATTCTGCAGGTTACGGCGGTCGCGGCCCGAAACTTCACCAATCTCACGGGTTACGGAAACGCACTCGAGCTGAGCGCGCCCGGTGGTCTCGCGGTGGATTCGTGGATGTGCGCGATCAGTGGACGGGCCAAGCAGTTCAACATGATCCCGTACTTCAAGGACTGCCAATGAGCACACCTATAAGCGCGCGGACGCGGCGAGTCATCTGGATCGCGGGGGCACTGGCCGTGGTGGTCGCGGTGGTGGTGGCGGCCGTCGGATGGACCTATGTGCGTGAGCGGATCAATAGGCTCACGGTCACGGCCCAATTCGAATCGGTCTCTGGCCTCTACCCCGACAACAAGGTATCGGTGCTCGGCATGCCGATCGGCAAGGTCACGAAGATCACCTCGCGTGGCACCTATATGGAAGTTGAATTCGAAGTCGATTCGAAGGTCAAGGTGCCGGCAGACGCCAAGGCTGTGACGGTGTCCACCTCGATTCTTACCGATCGTCACATCGAGCTGACACCCGTTTATCGTGGTGGACCGACGCTCAAGGACGGGGACGTCATCGGGCTGGACCGCACGAAGACGCCCGTGGAGTTTGACCGGGTGCTGGCCATGATCGACAGGCTCTCCAAGGCGATGAAGGGCGATGGTAAGGGCGGCGGGCCGCTCGCGGATGTCGTGAACAACAGCGCCAATGCGCTGTCCGGAAACGGTGAGTTGATGAGGGCATCTCTGGACGAGTTGTCCAAGGCGCTTCGTCTGAGTGCCGACGGCGGTGCGATGACTCGAGATCAGCTGACCAAGATCATCACCCGCCTCAGTTCGCTTTTCGATGCTGCGGCACGTAACGACCAGAACATCCGGGATTTCTCCTCCCAGGTGCGGCAGTTGTCCCAGGTGCTCGATCAGGAGCAGTTGGGATCGGGCACCACCGGCAAACAGCTGAATAATATTCTGCTGCAAGCGGGTTCACTTCTGGAACAGAATCGCGATGCCATTAAGCAATCGGTCGGTAACTCCAACCAAATCGCCCAGGCGATATATGACAACCGGCGGGAGCTATCGGAGGGGTTCGACCTGCTTCCGTTGATGGCGGACAACGTCTACAACATCGTCGACCCGATCAACAACGTGGTGCGTGCCCATGTGCCGGCGGACAGGTTGTTGTTCGACACCCAGGCCGCTAAGGAGATCTGCAATCTCATGGGTCTGCGCCAACTGGGATGCAGCACAGGCACCCTGCAGGACTACGGACCCGATTTCGGATTGACGTATGTGCTCGACGGTCTCGCGGCGATGGGGCAGAAATGAACAGATGGCAAAGATACACAGGGTCGGCGGTGGTTCTCGCTGTGCTGCTGACGAGCGGCTGCAGCACTAACGGTCTTGCCAGCCTCCCGCTTCCGGCACCGGGCATGACGGGCGGTTCGTATGGCTTGACGGCAGTGTTCACCAACATCTTGAACCTGCCGGCGCGAGCCAAGGTGAAACTGGGCGGCGCCGACGTCGGCGAGGTCGACTCCATGAGCACCACCAACTACACCGCCGTGGTCACGATGCGGATCCGTTCGGATGTGGAGATTCCCAAGGGGACCACCGTGGAGTTGCGCACCGCGACGCCGCTGGGCGACGTCTTCGTGGCGCTGAAACCGCCGCGACCCGCCGACGCCAACGCACCCCTCCTGCGTGACGGGGACACGATTGGTCTGGATTCGACCACCGCCGCCGCGACGGTGGAGGCGGTGCTGAGTTCGGCGGCCATCATCGTCAACGGCGGTGCGGTACGCAATCTCACCGGCACGGTCAACGGCCTCGGTCGCGCCACCGGGCCCAACGGTGCGGCGTTCGGCGATCTGATCGGAAAGTCGAACCGGCTGCTGGGCACTCTCAACGCCCGGTCCGGTCAGCTGGATTCCGCGCTGCGGGACACCGCACAGCTTGCCGCAGAGATGAATACGCGGCACGAGACGCTCTCGGAGCTATTGGTCGCTGCCGCGCCTGCCACGGACACCCTGTCGGCCAATGCATCGAATATCGCAGACCTCGCCGACCAGGTGGGTGCGGTGACCAAGCAGCTCTCCAAGTTCCCCTCGATCGCGGGTACCGACACCAGCGGCCGCAGTGTCATCGCCGATTTCAATACCTTGGCGGGCTCATTCAATGACATCGCGGTCAGTCCCGACACGAGCCTTGCCGCGCTCAATCGGCTGATGCCCCCCATCATCAAGATCATGGCCGGCTCGGCATTCGCCGCCCGGGTATCAATAGACAGACTGGTGCTGGGATCGATACCCGATATCGGCTACCAGGGTGATCCGGGCCTGCACGGCCCGAAGCGCTATGACTGGGCCAAATTGGTCGGATCGTTCAAGTACACCCTGTGGCGCCTGCAGGAGCGTGTTGTGGGTAAAGGACCCGACGCTCCGGCAATTCCGGTGCGCCCGAGTCCGACCGAGCCCGGAGTCATCGAACCGATACCGGGCGCCGTGCCAGTACCCCAGGGGCCGCCGCGATGATCAACGTACTGGCCAACACGGTGGTGGACGCCGTAAAGATGGGGCACCGCAACCGCTTCTGGCTGTCGGGGCTTGCCCTCGTGGCCACCCTGGCGGTGGCGTGCGCCTACCTGGCGGTGGGTGCGTTGCGCGCCAGGGCATTCGCCTCGACCTATGAGGTGTCGATCGAGTTGCCGGAGTCCGGTGGTTTGATCCCCAACCAGGATGTGGCGCTGCGCGGTATGCGGATTGGCCGGGTGGACTCGGTGACACCTTCTCCTCGTGGACCGGTCGCGCTGATTCACATCGAGTCCGACGTGAAGATTCCGGTGGGGAGTCCGGTGCGAGTGTCCGGACTTTCGCCGGCGGGTGAGCAGTACGTCGACTTTGCGCCGGTGACGACCACCGGCCCATACCTGGACAACGGCAGTGTGATCGCCCGTGGGCAGGCGACGGTTCCGGTATCGCTGTCGAAGCTGCTTGCCAACGCCGATGGTGCTCTTGCACAGGCGGATACGCAGAAATTGGAGATCATCAAGAAGGAACTCCATCTCTCACGCGAGGCGCCGCGCAAGATGACCGACATCATCGACGGCGGCGTGTTCCTCTTGTCGACGCTGGATTCCGTGCTTCCCGAGACGGTCAGCGTTCTCAAGAAGAGCCGTGTGACGTTGTCCTCATTCGCGGAGATGAACAATGGCCTCGCCACCACCACACAGGGCCTGAACCGGTCTCTGAACGGTGTGGCCCGCATGGACGGCGGCTTTCGCACGCTGATCGACAGGGTGCCCGGTCCGTTGGCCACTACCGACGCTGTGTTCGCCGACAACTCCGACGCCATGGCGCAGCTGCTGGGGAACCTCACCACGGTGGCGCAGTTGTCCTACGTGCGGGTGCCGGCGCTCAATGCGCTGTTCCCGTCGTATCGCGGATCGGTGATCGAGGCGGTGGGCAACACCTTTTACGACCATGGCGTGTGGGCCACCGCCGACATATATCCCCGCTACACCTGTGACTACGGATATCCGCGTACCGCGGTATCGGCCGCCGACTACCCGGAGCCGTTCCTGTATGCGGGCTACTGCCGAGATGACGACCCTGCGGTGCTCATACGTGGTGCCAGGAATGCCCCGCGGCCGGCCGATGACGATACCGCCGGCCCACCCAAGGGCGCCGATTTGGGTAAGCTGGCCGACCCGACCCCCAAGGGACGCTTCAGCATTCCCACACCGTACGGCGGACCTACGCTCCCGATCGAGCCGCCGAAGTAGGCGCCTTAACTGAATCCCAGCCAGCTGGGCAGTGCCCGCCCGACGCCGCCCGCGGCATCGCACAGGGTGTAGGTGGTATCGCAATTGCCTTTGGGGGAGCCGTATCCCGCCCACATGCCGCCGGCGTCGCGCCGCAGCACGATGGCCGAGGAACTGCCCCCGTCGAGCGCGATGGCCTTGTCGACGCCTAGCCCGCGGTACAGATCCTGGAGGTTGTCGGGGGTGTAGCTGCCGCCCTGGAAGACCATGAGTTCGTCGGTCGCGGACTTGTAGCCGAGTGCGGTGCGGGCGGCGGCCGGGCCGGGGTCGTTCAGCTGCTCGGTGAATCCTGGAAGCAACAGCTTTAACCCGCTTACCGCGACGAACTGAACTCCCTTGTCCATCAGGCCTTCTAGCGGGCCGGTGGCGTACCCGTAGTCCTTGGGCCCTGCGGAGGCGATGACCTCGGGTGCCGATCCTGGGGAAAAGACCATGGTGGCCAACGCCGTCCAGACTTCGTCGCCTCCGGAGAGTGCCTGCTTGCCCGCGTATACGCGCGTTCCGGTGACTTGCTTGTTGTAATTCGCGCTGCCGTTGGCGGTATCGACATAGGCACCCAGCGGCGAGGTACATCCGGTGCTCTTCCAGGTGCCGCCCACTTGGCCCCGTACGTCGAAGAAGTTGGCATTGATGATGAATGTGGGCTTACCCATGGTCATCCAGGCCGCCATCGGCTTGTATGTCTCGGAGGCCTGCCACAGGCCCTCGGCCGTACGTGCGCGTGCATCACGTTCGCACCGGGACTGATAGCCGGAATGGTTGTCCACCAACAGGTTTGCACGCAACCGCGACGAGGCACTCTTGATGACCATGAGGTGGCCGCCATTGTCCAGCGTGTACTCGTTGCCTGCGGCGTTACGGAAGGGCGCCGGGTTGCCACCGCCGAAGTTGTAGACCAGGAAGGTGCCCTTGGTGTTGGCGATGGCAGCGAGCACCGCATCGTGGGCCGCCTCGGCACGGGCGGTGTTATGGGTGGTGGGGATGGGCAGTGCCGCCGCCAGCACCATGCCGAATGCGGCGGCGAGCAGGCGACGTCCGGAACCGGCTCGCGGAAGACGCGAAGAGCGTGAAATGCCCACGGCGGTTCCTCCTGTGACGATCTTGATCAGTCAACGATAATCACAGCAGCAACACAGTCAACTTTGGTAACAAGTGGGGATCGATCGGACATCGGCAGCGTCGCGATGGGTGTGTTAGCCGCCCAAGCGGGTGTGCATCTCCCACACGAGGACTTCGGCGTCGGTCGTGGCGGTGACACGCGCGGCCCCAGTATCGGTGAGCCGCACGGCATCCCCCTCGCCGAGCTCGCCGGCTCCCTCGAGGGCCACGGCGCCGCGGGCGATGAAGAGGTGCACGAACGGCGCCGCCGGAAGCTCGATGCTGTTCCCGGCAGGGATGCGTGCCGCATGCAGCGCCGCGTTCTTCTGGGCGATGGTGATCGCCGTCTGATCCCGGTGCCGCGGCATTCCCGAGGCCACGGTCACCAGCCCGCCGCTGAGTAGCTCGGCATCGATCTCCAACTGTTGGTAACCGGGATCAATCCCTGAGTCATCAGGGCTCACCCACATCTGGACGAATCGCACCGGGTCGGAGTGACGCTCGCCGGATAGCCGCCAGGAGTCGTTCTTCTCCGAGTGCAAGATGCCTGAGCCGGCCGACATTCTTTGTGCGAGACCGGGATAGATCACCCCGGCGTTGCCCTCGGAATCCTGGTGCACCAGCGATCCCTGGAGTACCCAGGTGACGATCTCCATATCGCGATGGGGATGCGTCTCGAAGCCGGCGCCCGGTAGCACGATGTCGTCGTTGTTGACCAGTAGCAGTCCGTGGTGGGTGTTGTGTGGGTCGTAGTGCTCACCGAAGGAAAACGAGTGCTTGGAATCCAGCCACGAGATCGTGGTCGCGAGCCGCTCACTCGCGCGCCGGACGTCGATAGCCATATATCGACAGTAACGCCACGCAGGGAATCCGGGGAATCGTCTGCGCGGCGTTACGGTTGGCGAAAGATTCGGCTTACCAGTCGGCTTCGGTGTACTTGATAACGCCGCGGATGTTCCTGCCGTCGAGCATGTCCTGGTAGCCGTCGTTGATCTGCTCCAGGCTGTAGGTGCTGGTGACCATCTCGTCGATCTTGAGTAGGCCCTGCTTGTACAGGCCGACCAGACGCGGGGTTTCGGTGTGTGTGGTGCCACCGCCAAAGATGTTGCCCTTCAGCGTCTTCTGCAGCATCGTGAAGAGGAACAGGTTGAACTTGACGTCCACGTCAACCATCGCGCCCATGCCGGTGACCACACAGGTGCCGGTCTTGGCGGTGAGGATCATGGCCTCTTCGATGTATTCACCCTTCATCTCGCCGACCGTGATGATGGTCTTCTGCGCCATGATGCCCCAGGTCAGATCCATAACCGGCAAGATGGCCTCGGCCATCGAGGCGTAGACATGGGTGGCGCCGAACTTGAGGGCCTGCTCACGTTTCCACGGCACCGGGTCGATCGCGATGACGTATCGGGCGCCGGAGACGACGGCGCCCTGCAGGGCGCTCATGCCGATTCCGCCAACACCGATGATGATGACATCCTCGCCGGGCCTGACCTCGGCGATGTTGGTGGCCGAGCCGAAGCCGGTGGGCACGGCGCAGCCGAGCAATGCGGCCGACTCGAAGGGCACACTGTCGTCGATCTTGACGACAGAATCTTCGTGCACCACGGCGTACGGCGAGAACGTGCCGAGCAGGTTCATTGCGGAGACGGGGGTGTCGCCCGCGTGGATACGGTTGGTGCCGTCGGCAATGGCCTTGCCGCCCAGCAGGATTGCGCCCCGGTCACACAGCGACCGGTAGCCGCGCATACACGGTGGACACTTACCGCAGGCGGGGATGAAGGCGAAGATGACGTGGTCGCCCTCCTGGACGGAGGTGACGCCCTTGCCCACCTTGGTGACAATGCCCGCGCCCTCGTGGCCGGGCAGCACCGGCAGTTCCATCGGGGTGGCGCCAGTCAGCACGTGATAGTCGGAGTGGCACATGCCGGCGGCGTGTAACTGGACCTGAACTTCGCCCTCGGCCGGATCACCGAAGGTGATCTCTTCGACGACGATCGGCTTGTTGAGCTCGCGAATCAGCGCGCCTTTTGTCTTCATTGACTGGCTAGTCCTTCCAGATACACGTGAACCAGATCACTCTCGTGGACGAGGATAGCGGCTTTACGAGAAAAGTGAAACGCGTTCTAAAAGTGCGTGGTCAAGGGGCCAAGAGTGCCTCTGACGACTACCTATGCACGATTATGAGGTCTTGTGTGGAATGCCTGCGATGAGCCCACCGTCAATGAGAAACTCCGCTGCCGTCGAGTAGGAGGACTCGTCGCTGGCCAGGTAAAGAACCAATGCCGACACCTCGGCGGGGTCGGCCGCCCGGCCCAGCGGGATCTGTAGAAAGTCCTCCGGGATGCCCGCCGTCATATCGGTCCGGATGAGTCCCGGATGGACGGAGTTCACCCGGACGCCGTGCGGCGCTAGCTCGAGCGCGACCGATTTGGTCAGCCCGCGCACCGCGAATTTCGTCGCTGTGTAGCCGTGCAGGCCGGGGCTACCGCGGTAGCCCTCGACCGACGAGATGTTGATGATCGACCCGGCCTTGTTCTCGATCATGGTCTGGGCTACCGCCTGACAACCCAGGAATGTGCCCGTCAGGTTGATATCGAGGATGCGTTGCCACTCGGAGAGCTCGAAGTCGGTGAGCAGGTTGCCGTTGGCGATACCTGCATTGTTGATGAGCACACTCACCGGTCCGAACGCCATTTTGGTGGCCGCGACGGCGTCGACCCATTGCTGCTTGTCAGTGACATCCAGGTGCACATAGCGCGCATTCGGGCCCAGCTCGGCGGCTAGTGCTTCACCGGCATCGTCGAGAAGGTCACCGATCACCACGTTGGCGCCCTCGTCGACGAGGGCGCGCGCATGAGCGGCGCCCATTCCACGTGCTCCTCCGCTGATCAGAGCAATTTTCCCGGTGACGCGTCCCATGCGATTTCTCCCTGACGATCGGCGTGGGCGCCACGGTACACCAGGTATCTCAGGAGACCCCGGCGTCTCGTTTCTCCCAATATTTCTGGCGGAGAACTCGTTTGAGAATCTTTCCGGCTCCCGACAACGGGAGCTCGTCCACGAACTCGAAGCTGCGGGGCACCTTGTAGTTGGCGATGTGTTCGCGGCAGTGCTCCTGGAGATCCTCGCCGCAGCACTCGGATTGCGTCTGTTTGACGACGACGGCGTGCACGCGTTCACCCCACTGTTCGTCGGGGATGCCGATCACAGCGCATGCCGCCACCGCCGGATGCTTGGCCAGTGCGTTCTCTACCTCGGCCGAGTAGACGTTCTCGCCGCCGGTCACCACCATGTCCTTGATGCGATCGACGATGTAGACGTACCCGCGCTCGTCCATCCGTCCGGCGTCGCCGGTGTGCATCCATCCGTCCCGAGCGGCGGCCGCCGACTCTTCCGGTAGCTCCCAGTACCCGAGCATGACGTTGTCGCCCTTGACGACCACTTCGCCGATCTCGCCGCGTGGGACTTCGTTGTCGGTGTCACCGCTGGAGTCGACGATCTTCACCTCGCAATGTGGGGCCGCGCGTCCCGCGGAGCGCAACAGCGCGGGGTCGTCGTGATCGTCCGGAAGTAGCAGCGTCGCCACGGGGGACACCTCGGTCATGCCATAGGCCTGGGTGAATCGCGCGTTGGGGAACACGTGTTTGGCGCGCTGCAGTACCGCCTCGGAGATGACTGAAGCGCCATAGATGATTCCGCGGATACCGCTGAGATCGAGCTGGGCTGCCGCTGGATGATCGACCAGCATCTGAATCATGGTGGGGACCAACAGCATGTCCTGAACGTCGTGTTCGACGATGGCATCCAGCACTCCCTGCGGCGTGAATGACGGGATGATCACGTGCGCGGAACCAGAGAGATTCCCCGCCAGGACCGCGCTGAAGTCGGCCATGTGGAACATCGGCGCCGAGTGCAGCAGCCGGCCGTCGCGGGTGAGGAAGTTTCCGGTGGACAGCGACCCCATGGCCGAGGTCAGCACATTGTCATGAGAGAGCATGACACCCTTGGGATTTCCGGTGGTTCCGCCGGTGTAGAAGACGCCTAGCAGGCTGGCGCTACCGGTGCGGGTGTCGGCCACGGGCTCGTGCGCGGCAAGGAGGTCCTCGTACCCGATCATGTCCTCGGGTACCGGACCGTCGCCGCAGTAGATGACGGTGTCCAGGCATGCACATGCCGCGCGTAGCGGTGCGGCGGCGGCCTTGAATGCGTCGTCCACGAACAGCACGCGGGTGCCGGATTCACGCAGGGAGTAGCCGATCTCGGCAAGGCTCCAGCGGATGTTGACGGCGTTCAGCGCGGCACCCAACCACGGCACCGCGGTGAGGTATTCGACGTAGCGGTCGGAGTTCAGGGAGAGCATGCCCACCCGGTCGCCCGGTCGGACGCCGAGGGTTCGAAGCGCCCCCGCCAACCGGGCGATGCGGTCTGCGAACTGTTCGACAGTGCGTTCCCGGCCCTGATAGATCGTGATCGGGCGGTTCGGGTCCTGCTGCAGGGCACGGTGCAGCCACTGGGTGAATTGCATACCCCAATCCTGCCGTCCGGAACTGTGTCGGGTGTGGAATTCGTCGAGCTAGTGGGCCGATGAGTTTCCGGACGCCGGGTTGTCGATACAGGTGAACGGTGGAGATGCCGCCGTCACGCACCGAGGAGCCCCGATGTCCCGCATGCTGTTCGTCAACATTCCCATCGCCAATGCCGCGGCAAGCCGCAAGTTCTTCGATCACCTGGGCTTTTCGTTCAACGACCAGTTCTGTGACGAGAACACCCTCTGCATGGCGATCAACGAGCAGTCCTGGGTGATGATGCTGGAGGAGGACCG
Source organism: Mycobacterium sp. D16R18 (assembly GCA_002013775.1). Taxonomy (GTDB): domain Bacteria; phylum Actinomycetota; class Actinomycetes; order Mycobacteriales; family Mycobacteriaceae; genus Mycobacterium. The sequence continues at coordinate 22,831 of MAFD01000042.1, read as the reverse complement.
CTTCCGCGGCTTCATCGCCGACGATATTGCCGATACCTCAAAGAATCGCGAAGTGCTGCTCTGTGTTTCGGCTGACAGCCGGGACGGGGTGGACGAGCTGACCGATGCGGCGCTGGCCGCGGGCGGGGTGGATTGGATGCCGGCTCAGGAGCTTGGCTTCATGTACGGACGTTCGTTCCGCGACTTGGACGGACACGTGTGGGAGGTCAGCTGGATGGATCCGGCGCACCTGCAGTAGCTACGCACGATCGGTGCCGCCTTACGTAGAGTCGCTCGTTAGGGTCACTGGGGCCCGCTCTACGTAAGGCTCACATGACACACAGGATTGTCGGGATCCCTGCCGCTGTCGCGGTGCTCGTGGTTGGTGGTGGCGTCTGCGCTGCGCCCGCATACGCGACCGATACCTTCACCCCCGGATCGCCCAACGGCATCGACAGTTACTTCCCGCAGGATGGCAACGGCGGCTATCGCGTCACCCAGTACGACCTTAAGCTGCGGTTCGACCCGGAGAGCACCGATGTGCACGGCACGATGGTGATCCAGGCTGCTGCCACCCAGAACTTGTCCAGCTTCAATCTGGACTACTCGGATCTGGGAACTGTGACGGCATCCGTGGACGGCCGGCCGGCCGCCACCGAATTCAGCGGTGAGCACGAAATGACCGTCACCCCGGAAAAGGGCATTCGCAGCGGAAGCTCCTTCACTACCACAATCACCTACGCGTTCAACGAACAGCAGGAGGCGCAGGAACGCGATCTCGGCGCGCTGCCCGGCTGGGTGCGCAGCACCAGCGGCGGGTACGCCAAGGGCGGCGAGCCCGATGGAGCCGAGAACTGGTACCCGTCGAACAACACACCGGTGAACAAGGCCCCGTTCAAGCTCACCGCGACGGTGCCGTCCTCGTGGACCGCGGTGGCAGGCGGCCGGGAAGGCAAGGCCACCGAGTCGGGCGGCTGGACCAGCACCACCTGGAACGAGCCCAATCCCGTTGCCATGTATCTGGTTCCGTTTGCCGTGGATCACTTCTCGGTGTTCCGTTCCACGCTGCCCAGCGGAACCCCCGTGGTGAGCGCGTTTGCGCCCGACGCCGGTTCGGGAGATTCCGAGGCGCGTCTGCCGGAGATACTGGCGTTCCTGGAATCCAAGCTCGGGAAGTACCCGCACGTCGCGGCCGGCGGCATCTTCGCCGATCCGATCCGCGAGGATATTGCCTTTAGTGCCTTGGAAACTCAGACACGTCCGTACTACACCTTCAGCCGCGACACCGAAGAGCCAGGCCGTCTGTCGACGATCGTGCACGAAAACACCCACGAGTGGTACGGCGATCTGGTGTCGGTCGAGCAGTGGCGCGATATCTGCCTCAACGAGTGCTTTGCCTCCTATCTGCCGTGGATGTGGTCTGAGGAGAAGGAAGGCAAGTCCATCGACGAGCACTACCGCAAGACGGTGGAGAAGATCTGGGATGAGGACAAGGTCTGGGGAAACCTGCTCTACGACATGTGCCCGGGTGACGCCGAATGCAGCGCCGACGAGGTCTTCAATCCGCTGGGTGTGTACGGCAAGGGCCCGCTGGCGCTGCACGCGCTGCGACGCACCATCGGGGACAAGGCATTCCTGGAGATCCTGCGATCCTGGCCGGCCGCACACAAATGGAGTAATGCCACCTGGCCGCAGTTCGAGGCGTATGTGCAGAAAGTCACCGGCAAGGACTTGTCCGGGTTCTTCACCGCCTGGTTCCACAGTACGACTCGTCCCGCCGACCAGTATCTGTTCCCCGGAAGCCTCGCCCAGCGGTAGTCGGTTGTCGGCGACTCGACTCGCCGAGTCTGCGTTACACGACGGTTTTGGAGTGAAATGCGTCGTGAAACGCAAAGTCGTCCAGCCAGTGAGCGGTGAGCGGAGCCGCTAGTCGGTGAGTTCGGTTGGCAGACCGAACTTCTCGAACAGCGAGATATCGAAGAAGCACACCACATGGGCGACGCCGCCGGTGGTGACGTCCAGTACGTGCATCTGGAACGGGCGGTGCACCCCGTCGCCCTCGCGCATGTAGAGGCCGATCGCAGGCTGACCATTGGCGGAGGTTTCGATGAGGCGCATATCGCCGGCATGCTCGGCGGGGCACTGCTCCTTGATGAGTGCGGCGATGCTCTGCCCGCCCTGATACCAACCGGTGAACGGGGGCATCTCCCAAATCGCCTCGGTGGTAAACATTTTCGCGATGGCATCGACGTCGTAGCGCTCGAAAGCGCTGATGTACTGGCGGAGCTGCTCGCGCAGCATCGGGTCCTCGGGCTCGAGCAGGTTGTCTTCTTGTGGCGACACCTCCTGTAGCTGCGCGCGGGCGCGTTGCAGCAGGCTGTTCACGGCGGCGGTGGTAGAGCCGATGGCCTCGGCGACCTCTTGGGCCTTCCACTGCAGTACTTCGCGCAGCACCAGAACCGCGCGTTGCTTGGCGGGCAGGTGCTGCAAGGCGGCGACAAAAGCCAGGCGCACCGACTCCCGTGATCCCACGATGCTGGCCGGGTCGGTCGCGTCATCGGGCAGCGGCTCCAGCCACGGGATCTCGGCGCGTTCGTCCAACTCATCGAGCGGGTCGGCGCTGGGGGCGCCCAGTCCAGTCGGCAGTGGCCGGCGCTGCTTGCCCTCCAGTGCCGTTAGACAGGTATTGGTGGCGATCCGGTACAGCCAGGTGCGCACCGACGACTTGCCCTCGAACCGGTCATACGCCTTCCATCCACGCAGGTAGGTCTCCTGCACCAGGTCTTCGGCATCGTGGATGGACCCCGTCATCCGATAACAATGGGCCAGAATCTCGCGCCGATATTGTTCGGTGCGGAGGAGGAATTCATCCTCGATGGCTTGTGCCGTCACGGGCGCGAGGATAGTCCCGTCCACCGACACCTGTCAGGTTGTTACTGGCTGTTGACGTGCACGGGCAGCTCGTCATCCCAGGGCTGGCGGTTGACCATATCGGCGACTCGGACGTAGCCGCTTTCGAACTCCCCAGTGGCAGCGTCCACGAGTCGGTATTGCTGGGTTTGACGATGGATGGGCTGAGCGTCGAGCAGCACGATGCGCACCTCGCCGGGTTCGAACTGGCAGCGTTCCTGCATAGCGGCGATCAGCTGCTCGTTGTGCATGTGCCCGTCGCCGAAGTTCCAGCCGATGGCGGTGCTGCAGATCCGTTCGCCGTCGGTGATGACGTAGTCATCTTCGCGGTCATGACCGCTCGGGCCCGCCATGGCGCGGTGCGCGAGCGTGAACATGGCGCGCCCGTGTGTGTTCATGGCGCGGAACGCGTAGCCGATGTACATGAGCAGGGGTGCTTGTTCGGTCCCATAGAACCGCTCCATCTGCGCCTGCGGCATGCTTGCGATCGCGACGATGCCCTTGTCGATCTTCGCGCTGGCGGACGGTTTGATGCACCACAACGTGGTGTCCCAGTTTCCGGCGTAGTACCGCATGCCCGGCAGGAAGGAAATCTTGCGGGGCAACAGGTTTCCTGCGACAACCACACCGGCGCTGACGGCGAAGAGAAGCAGCACGGGCAGGGGGTGCTCGATGTCTGCGAGGCCGATGTTCGCGTGCGCGACGAACAGTGACAGCACACCGAAGATCATGAACACATTCCATTCCAGCGGTACACCCATCGGGATGGCGGTCAGGATGCCCAGGTGAAAACACACCATGATGATGGCCGCGATGGTGGTGACCGAGCCGCCATGGCTGAAGAACAGTGCGATCGGCACCAGCATCTCGATCGCGGTGCTCAGATGCGCGACAAGGCGGGAGAGCCGCCCGGGGCGTAGGTCATCGGGGAACTTCTCGAAGAACGCCCGCTTGAGCCGCTTGGCGCGGATGAGCGGGTTGTTGGACATCATCGTCGAGATGACAAAGGGGAAGTGGTGGTTGAGCTTTGACGTCGCCGCCCCCATCCAGATGACGACGAAGATGAGCTTGGCTGCGACGATCATGTCGGCCCCGGCGAAGAGGAACGTGACGGTGAGAGCGCCGTACACCTCGCCGCGGGCGGCCAGGAAGATCACTTTGTCGCGTAGGCCGGCGATGGCCAGCAGCCCCAGGATGGTGGCGACCAGCCAGGTAGGTAGCAACCCCGTCGAGGCGGGCTGGGAGAACAGCGCGACCAGGAGGATCGCCAGGAGTGCCGCGTAGAGCGCGATATCGACGGGGGTGCGTGCGGAGCCCTTGGTGAGAGGGATACGGGGCCAGGGTGGCAAGCGAATGGTATTGGGGCGCAACCAGTACAAGATTGAACCCAGGGGAGGGAAGAACCTGTTGTTGAGCGGGCCGAAACCGCAGCCGAGCCCAACGACCTCGAACAGCAGGGTGTAGAGCACCACCTTCTGGAAGACGATGGGCGCGGAGAAATCCGCCAATTCGTTGATTCCGTTGGTGGTCACCATGGCGGACAGCCACCCGCCCAGGATGTACAGGCCGATCTTCAGTACGTAGAAGAGGTGCAAGGCGACCGGCGTGCCGAAGCCCACCTCGGCCCAGTGCCTGGCCATCGGACGTATCTTCTCGGCGCGGGTGCCCTTGCTCCATTCGGCGACATCGACGACGGGCAGTGTGGGCTTGAGGAATCCCATGCACTCACACTAGAACGTGTTCTAGTTGATGTTGGCAGGTTCGACAGTTCCGTAGAGTTTCCGGGGTGAGTGGATCTCGGGTGCAGCGCGCCTTCGACGGCGCCGATAACGTGCGGATCGTCTACGACACCTGGACGCCGGCGGGAACGCCTCGCGCCGTCGTCGTGCTTTCGCACGGTTTCGGTGAGCACGCGCGTCGGTACGACCATGTCGCGCAGCGGTTCAACGACGCCGGATACCTGGTGTACGCCCTGGATCACCGCGGCCACGGTCGTTCCGGTGGCAAGCGCGTGTACGTCAGAGACATCTCGGAGTACACCGACGACTTCGGCACCCTGGTGGATATCGCGGCACGCGAGTACCCCGACCTGAAGCGGATCGTGCTGGGACACAGCATGGGCGGTGGGATTGTCTTCGCATACGGAGTGGACCACCAGGACCGCTATGACCTGATGGTGCTCTCCGGGCCTGCGATCGCCGCGCAGGTGGGACTGCCGTATGTACTGACGCTGGTGGCCCCGGTGGTGGGACGGCTGCTGCCTGGGCTGCCGGTGCAGAAGCTCGATGTCAACGCGATCTCTCATGACCCGGCGATCATCGCCGCGTACAACGCGGACCCGTTGGTCCATCACGGCCGGGTGCCCGCGGGGATCGGCCGGGCACTACTGGGCGTGGGAAAGACGATGCGTCAGCGCGCGGCTGGCCTGAAGCGTCCGGTGCTGACGATGCACGGCGGAGACGACCACCTGACGGCGCCCGAAGGCAGCGTGTGGCTCTCCGAGGCGGCACCCGATGCGACGCTGAAGATCTGGGATGGCCTCTACCACGAGATCTTCAACGAGTTCGACAAGGAAATCGTGCTCGACGAGGTGGTGTCCTGGATCGACGCGCGCCTCTCCTGACGCCGATGCGCCGCGTTAGCGCCGCATCTGTGACAGATCGCGGAAGTCGTGGGTGTGTGCACCGGACTGCCAGTCGATCCAGTGTTCCCAGCGCCGCATCTTGCCGTCCTGCCAGCGGCGGTCAACCCCGGGGACAGCGTGGCGAGCGAGTTCTATCGCCGCGATAAACGGGGCACGTGCGACAAGTGCCGCGGTGCCGAGCCAGCCGGTGGGGATCCGATAGAGCCTGCGGTTCCACGGCAGCATGAATAGTCTCGTGAAGCCCGCCTGCAGCTGCAGGTGGAACAGCCCCCGGAGGCGATTGGCCGGTGATGAGCCGGGGCTCGGCGTGAACGACGGGACGAACGATTCCACGAGTTCGCGTGAGGCGTTGCCGCCGTCGTAGGCGCGGGTGGCGTCGAAGTGATACAGAATCCGTACCGCGTCGGCGACCGTCTCGGGGTAGATGTCATCGCACCGCACCCCGAGTAGATAGCCGAGGTATCGGCAAAAATGCAGGGCTGCAACCATTTCCGATCGAGTCGTGAGATAGCCGACGGCCCACAATCCGAGCCCGGGCGCTACACTGCCGGCGATGAGGGTCAGCAGCATCTCCGATTGGCTGATGGGCTCACCCCATTGCTCGCGGCGCCACTCGGGATGTTGGCGCACGCCACGGCGCACGGAGACGTGCATGACGCGGATCTTCATGGTGATCTGCCGGGCAACTGAGTATCGGTCCAGGGCGGCACCTGCTCGTGCGCACTCCAGCCACCACCTGCTGGTTTCGAGGTGGCGATGCATCGCGCCTTGGCCTGCATAGCCGCCCGCCAGCGAGAGCGGAGTTGCCAACCAGCCCTCGGTGTAGGTGTCCATGGTGCCTGCGTTGGCAATGGAGCCCATGTCATAACCCCAGCGCCGCCACACCGCCGCCCCGGCCTCGATGAGCTCCGGATCGGCCCAGGGCGGCAGCGTGTCGAACTCGGCGAACAACGCCCGCATGGATTCGGGTGCGTCGTCGACGGCGTCGATTCCCTCGTTGAGGGCGCGGTCAAGTAGTGCTCGGCCGCGCTCCGGGCCGATCTCCCCGTAATAGATTTCTTCGACGAAGCGCTCGGCGACCGGATCGGTTATCCACAGGCCCGCCCCGTATTGACGCACCACCTCGTCGGACGGGGTGAGATCGAACCCCGTCCAGCGACGGAGGGCGTTTCGCACTCCCGTGTGCGCCGGTGCCGGGTTCGCGAGATTCTCCGCGTATGCCGCAGGCAGTACGGCATTTTCCTGAATGGTCACGCAGCCTCCGCTGTCTCCCTATGTCTGGTGTGCGGCTATCGAAACACAACCCAAACGACTTGACAACCACCGTTGTCAGAAGTGTGGGTGGTGCTTGCTGCCGCGGTATGTCGCCGGGCTCGCCTAACCTGGCCTTCGTGACAGAGGACAAGCAGCTCTCGCGGATCGCCGCTCTGCTCCGTCAGGCCGAGGGCACCGACAACGCACACGAGGCCGAGGCCTTCATGGCGGCGGCGCAGCGACTGGCCACCGCGACCTCGATCGACCTTGCGGTCGCCCGCGCACACTCGGCCAAGCGGGACGCCCAGGCGCGGCCCACCCAGCGCACCATCACCATCGGCGAGGCGGGCACCCGCGGCCTGCGGACCTACGTCAACCTGTTCGCGTTGATCGCCGGCGCCAACGACGTCACGTGCGACGTCGCGTCCAACTCGACCTATGTGTACGCCTACGGCTTCGCCGAGGATATTGATGCCGTCCACGCCCTCTACGCCAGCCTGGTGGTCCAGATGGTCAGGGCCTCGGACACCTACATCAGTTCCGGTGCGCACCGGCCTACCCCGACGATCACTGCCCGCCTGAACTTCCAGCTGGCGTTCGGCACGCGGGTGGGGCAACGGCTCTCCGACGCCCGGCAGGAGGCGCGCGCCGAGGCAGTGAAGACCGAGAAGCGCGGCACGGGAACAGAACTGGTGCTGCGTGACAAGGACATCGAGCTGCACGATTTCTATAAGGGCGCCTCGACAGCGCGCGGGCGGTGGCGCGCGGTGAGCGCGCAGGCCGGTTACTCCTCGCACGCCCGTCGCGCGGGGGATCGTGCTGGGCGGCGGGCCAGGCTCGGCAATAGTTCCGAATTGGCTGGTGCCCGTGGCGCATTGGAGCAGAACTGAGCGATCAGCTGCGCCCTCGCGATTCTCAGCGCGCCAAGGTGTACGCGGCCGAGGAGTTCGTGCGCACCATGTTCGAGCGAGCTGCCAGCCACAGTCAGCGTGACATCGACTTCTTCGGCACCCGGCTGACGCTCCCGCCCGAGGCGCGTTTCGCGTCGGTCGAATCGGTGCAACGCTATGTCGATGACGTGCTGGCCCTCGTGGCGAGCAGATGGTCCGCCGGACCTGTCACGGTGCGTGCCCGTCGCGGCGCGACGGCGGCGCATTACGAGCGCGACGGAGACCGGGCGGCGATCGCCGTTCCTGACGATCGCAATGGGAGTGCCTGGGCCATGCGGGAACTGGTGATCCTGCACGAGCTGGCGCACCACCTGTGCCCGCAGGAGGGACCGGCGCACGGGCACGGGTTCGTCACGCTCTATGCCGAGTTGGCGGGGCTGGCCATGGGGCCGGAGCTCGAGTTCGTCCTGCGCACCGTCTACGCCCGCGAGGGTGTGCGCTAGCGCACGACGGCGATCGCCAGCCCGTCCCAGCCCTTGACACCCACCGTCTGCAGCGCGGTGGCATCCAGACGTGGATCAGAACCCAGCCGCTCCAGCGCCTGGCGGGTCCCTTCGGCGTTCGGGCCCTCCTCGGAGATCCAGCGAATCACGTTGTCCACCACGATTACTGCCCCGGGCTGGGTGAGCCGCAGCGCCCAATCGAGATAGCCCGGGTTGTTGGATTTGTCGGCATCGATGAACACTAGATCGAAAGGCCCCTCGACCGAGGGCAGCGAATCGAGCGCCGGGCCCACCAGGATCTCCACACGTTCGGCGAGTCCGGCGCGCTCCAGGCTCGCCTGCGCGACAGAGGCGTGTTTGGGATCGAACTCGAGCGTCACCACCGCGCCGTCAGGCCCGACCGCCTTGGCCAGCCATGCGGTGCTGTACCCGCCGAGCGTGCCGATCTCCAGCACTCGGCTGGCCTTGGCAATCGTGGCCAACAAGTACAGGAACTTGCCCTGCGCGGCCGATACCGCGATATCGGGCAGGCCGCCTTCCTCCTGCGCCTGCCGGATGTGGTCCAGCTCGGCAGCGTCGGTCGCGACGGTGCGCTCCAGGTAGTCGTCGGTCTCGGTCCACACTGATTGGGAGAGAGTCACTTCCGTGAGGGTACGCCCGTTTCCTGGATTTTGAGTCGCGGGCGTGAACTGCGTGGTATTAACACCTGACCCGCTGTCGTTGCGGCCGAAGGAGTCGGTAATGGCGCTTGTCGACTATCGCGATGTGTTCGGGAAGATCGTCGTCGGGGTGAGTGTCCCCGCCATCCTCGGCTTGGGCGCACTTATGGCCAGTCGCTGGGGCAACGCCGTCGCTTACGCGGGTGGCTCCCACCACAAGGCGCTCCTGTACACGTGTTTCTCGATTTTCGGCGTGATCGGCGGAGCCTCACTGATCATCATGTTTATCCGCGTGGTGTACGTGTACATGTCGGCGGATTCGGGCACGGCGGCATTCGATCCGTGGGATTTGATCTTGCTGGTGTGCGGTCTGTCCAGCCTCGTCGGTGGAATCGCGTACTTCATCGACATTTTCACCTACGTGCCGCGCCCGCCCGTACCACCGTGGCGTTTCCCAACGCCTACGTCCCCGCGCATCAGTCCCACACGGATATTCACCCCGACGACCACCATCAGGTGGCCGTCGTAAGTCCGATAGCCCCTTAGCCCCTTAGTGCGGAAATGAAGATCTTCGGCACCTTCAGCAGGCTGGGCTTACTGGCGAAGTCGACCAGCAGTTCGCCGGTGCCTGCCGCGGTGGCATTGCTCACGAACCACGGCGGCTTGGGGGACAGTGCCCATTCTCCATGCGCAAAAGAACGCGGGAACGGCCGGAACGGGCCGCGCACCACGGTGCGTTCCGGCTTCTCGACCAGGAAACCGTTGTGCACGACGCCGACGCCGCTCTGCACGTCGTTCAGGACGTGGCCGGGGAACGCGCCCCAGGTGGCGGCGGGAGTCAGGTAACCCACGCCGGTCCAGGCGTTGATGGCCACGGTGCCGTACCGCAGGTTCTCGACCAGGGTGTCGAAATCCGATCCCAGCGCCTTGATGGTGTCGGGATGCGCGAGGACGTTCACGCCGAGTGTTCCGACGAATTCGTCATTGGCGACCCGGGCCGCCTCCTGGATGAAGAGGGCTCCGTCCGTGTCATTGGCGACATCAAGTTCGATGACGCCGAGGACCGGCCCGAAGTACTCGGTACGCAGTAGGGCCGTGCGATCTTCGGGGTCGACGACGAGGACTCGCGCGCCGTTTTGGCCGAGGCGCTCGGCATCGGGGTAGGACTGTTGTGCGCCGGCGACCCGGTCGTCGGAACCGGGGTAGTAGGCGGGCCGCGGCGGCGCCTCGTCGACAGCCTTGCGCAGTGCGGTAAGGAACTCCTCGCGCTGTGGCCAGGCCTTGGAGAGCACCACAACCTGTGAGGCGATGCAGTTGTAGCCGTTGTTGTGCAACCGCTGGGTGGCGATGTGGCGGGTCTGGAACTCGATGTCGGAAGAGCTCCACTTGCCGGGCACCACGATGGTCGGCGAAACGCCGCCGAGCTCGCTGGTGATGGCCTTGTCCAGAATCGGCTGATTGGCGGCCTTGCGCTGCGCGCCCTCGTCGCCGGTGCCGAACACGATCGCGTCGTGGGTGACCGAGCTGCCGGTCATGTGGACGTGATCGACCAGCTGGTGGTGCACCAGGTAGGTACCGACATCGGCTCCACCGGTCAGAATCCGCACCGCGCCGATCGCGATGAAGGGCTGCAGTACCTGGGTGAACACCGGTAACAGCGGGTCTGTAATGGGATTGAGCTTCAGCGCCACCACGCGGTTGTTGGCGAACAGTTCATACAGGGTGTCCAGGGGCGCGATCGAGGTGATGTTGCCGGCACCGAGCACCGCGCCGACACCGTGGGTGTGGCTGGGATCGCGTTGCGCCAGGCCCGCGGTGCGCAGGGCCTCGGCCTGATCGACGCCGGGCTGCAGCCATAGTTCGGCACTGAATCCCGACAGCAGCAGGCTGTCGAAGATGCTGAGCGGCAATACCGAAACCGTCGTACGTCCACCGGGGGTGACACCGAACTTGGCGTCGCGAAGCGGGCTGTGCCCGGCTTGGAGCTGCTCCAGACTGGCGATCAGGGAGGCGATGGCCCCGGCGACGGCGTACGGGCCAGAGATCCATTCCTCGCCGACCAGCGAGGATTCCGGGTCGAGTTTCTTGATCTGGAATGCCGCGGCGTGCACCCATTGCTGCGCGTTGTCGATCACGCGCTGGCGGGTATCAGCCAACAGTTGCAAACGATCTGCCAACGAGGTTTCGGCCCAAGTCTTTTCACCTTCGGCCAAGTCCTGTAGTGCCTGGTCGACGGGGGATTCGATCTGTACGTCGGTCATGGAAGTCAGCTCGCGCTCTAGTCGAAGTCGGATAGTGACGTGTTCGGTGGGTCACATGGTACGTGACGTACCACCTCATTGCTAGAGTGAGTTCGTGGAGCCCGACGGCCAAGAACTCCCAGCTGGCAGGTGGAATGGTCAGCGCGAACGGCGCCGGGCCGAGTTCATCGAGGCTGCCCTTGCCGCCATCGCCGAACACGGGCCGCAGACGTCCACGGAGCAGATCGCGGTGCACGTCGGGGTCACCCGCACAAAGCTCTACCGGCATTTCAGCGACGCGGCGGACTTGCAGCGTGCCGTCGCCCGACGGGCGAGCGACATGATCATCGCCGAGCTTGCGCCCGTGTGGCAGCCGCTCGGTTCGATGGCGCAGATCATCGACGCGGGTATCGGTGCGTACGTGCGTTTTCTGGTCGGGCACCGCAACCTGTATCGGTACCTTGCGCGCTGCTCGCTGTCGGAGGGCTCGGATACGCCCGATGCCATCGCCGATATCAAAATGTCTGCGGGACTGCATCTTTCGCGAGTGTTCGCCGTTTATCTCGAGGCGTTCGGGGTTGATACCGATACCGAGCTGCTGGCGATGGGCATCGTCGGCATGGCCGAGACCTCGGTGAGTTACTGGCTCGACCAGCCCGGGGAGATCTCTCAAGAGCGGTTGATCGAGAGTCTGGTCCGGCGGATCTGGCTGATCGTCGAGGACAACCTGCGCGCGGGTGGTGTCTATCTCGATAGTCAGGAACCGCTTCCCGAGCCCGGGGAGATCGCACGGAACGCACAGCGTTATCGCGATCCAGCGCGCCTCCCCTAGCCGGGAAGATTCAGCTCTGCCGTGGCATGCCGGCGTCATAGGCTCAGCGGGTGCTTCCTTCCCCGCGTGCCGACGCCGCCGTCCTGATCACCGGAGCCTCATCGGGAATCGGCGAAGAGCTGGCGCGCGAGTTCTCCCGACGCGGCTACCCCGTGGTGTTGGTGGCGCGGCGTGCCGACCGGCTGCACGAGCTGGCCGAGACGCTGGGACCATCCGCGCGGGTACTACCCGTCGATCTGTCCAACGATCACGAACGCGCCCAATTGCCGCACCGGGTGGCAGAGCTGGGACTCGCGGTTGATGTGCTGGTGAACAACGCCGGGCTGAGTACGGCCGGGCCCGTCGCCGAATCCGACCCCGTCGCCGAGCTCAATCTCGTGACGGTGGACGTCAGCGCGGTGGTGGATCTCTGTTCACGTTTCGTGCCGCCGATGGTGGCACGCGGCAGGGGTGCGGTGCTCAACCTCGGCTCGGTCGGCGCGTTCGGCCCGCTGCCGGGCCAGGCCGCCTATGGGGCCGCGAAGGCATTTGTGGTGTCGTACACCCACGCGCTGAACGAGGAGCTGCGCGGCACCGGCGTCAGCGCCGCCACGCTGTGTCCGGGTCCGGTGAAGACAGGATTCGGCGCGGCGGTAGGAATCTCGGACGAGGAGGCCGAAGCCGCGATGCCCAAGGTCATGTGGGTGGACGCAGCGACCGTCGCCAGGACGGCGGTCGACGGTTTGGCAGCGGGCAAGACGGTGATCGTGCCCGGTCTGGCCAACCGGATCGGCGCGGCCGCCAACCATCTGCTTCCCCGCGGATTGCTCACCCGCATGGTTGCGCGGAGCCACCCCGCACTCAAGAGAGGCCGGAAGGCCTAGCCGCAGACGGCTCCGACGGCGGCCGACTGCACCAGCTTGGTGTACTTGGCCAGCACCCCGGTCTTGTACCGCGGCGGCAAGGGCTCGAATCCCTCGCGGCGCTTTTCGATTTCAGCCTCGTCGACAAGCAGGTCCAGCTTGCCGCTGGAGACATCGAGCCGGATGCGGTCGCCGTCTTCGACGAACGCGATGGGCCCGCCATCGACGGCCTCCGGCGCGATGTGCCCGACACACAGACCGGTGGTGCCACCGGAGAAGCGGCCGTCGGTCATCAGCAGCACGTCCTTGCCCAGACCGGCACCCTTGATGGCACCGGTGATGGCCAGCATCTCGCGCATGCCGGGGCCGCCCTTGGGGCCCTCATAACGGATGACGACGACATCGCCGTGGGTGATGGTGCCGTCCTCGAGGGCATCGAGGGCCGCCCGCTCTCGCTCGAAAACCCTTGCGGTGCCTTCGAACACGTCCGACTCGAAGCCGGCCGACTTCACCACGGCACCCTCCGGCGCCAGTGAGCCGTGCAGGATCGTGATACCACCCGTCGGATGGATGGGATTGTTCATGGCGCGCAGCACCTTGCCGTCCGGATCGGGCGGCGCGATGTGTGCGAGGTTCTCGGCCATGGTCAGGCCGGTGACGGTGAGGCAATCCCCGTGCAGCAGCCCGGCATCCAGCAGAGCCCGCATCACCACCGGCACGCCGCCGATTTCGTCGACGTCCTTCATCACATGGCGTCCAAAAGGTTTCACGTCGGCCAAGTGGGGCACCTTGTTGCCGATGCGCGTGAAGTCGGCCAGGGTCAGGTCGACTTCGGCCTCCTTGGCGATGGCGAGCAGGTGCAGCACCGCGTTGGTGGACCCACCGAACGCCATCACCACGGCAATGGCGTTCTCGAAGGCCTCCTTGGTGAGGATGTCGCGCGCGGTGATTCCGCGGCGCAGCATCTCCACCACGGCCTCGCCGGACTTGCGTGCGTACTCTTCGCGCCGCTTATCGATCGCAACCGGAGAGGCGCTGCCCGGTAATGACATCCCGAGTGCCTCGGCGGCGCTGGCCATGGTGTTGGCGGTGTACATGCCGCCGCACGCACCCTCGCCCGGACAGATGGCACGTTCGATGATGTCAACGTCCTCACGCGACATCAGCCCGCGTGCGCAGGCGCCCACGGCCTCGAAGGCGTCGATGATGGTGACTTCCTTCTCGGTGCCGTCGGTCAGCTTGGCTTTGCCGGGCATGATCGACCCGTTGTAGAAGAACACCGAGGCCAGATCCAAACGGGCTGCGGCCATAAGCATTCCGGGGATCGACTTATCGCATCCGGCCAGCAGCACGGATCCGTCGAGCCGTTCCGCCTGCATCACGGTCTCGACACTGTCGGCGATCACCTCACGGGACACCAGTGAGAAGTGCATGCCCTCATGGCCCATCGAGATGCCGTCGGACACCGAGATGGTGCCGAACTCCAGCGGGTATCCGCCCGCCGCATGCACGCCCACCTTGACCGACTGGGCCAGTCGCTGCAGCGACATGTTGCACGGGGTGATCTCGTTCCACGACGAACCGACGCCGATCTGCGGCTTGACCCAGTCGTCGTCACCCATGCCTACCGCGCGCAGCATTCCACGGGCGGCGGTCTTCTCCAGACCATCGGTGACATCGCGACTACGCGGCTTGATATCGGGTGCGTCGTGGGCTGACATGCATCTCAGTATCCCCGGCGGCTACTTAGCCGGTCAAAGGGGATTCGCTCTTCGCGCCAGCAGCTCATCGCCGCGTATTCCGCCTCCGGAAGCCGAGCAAAGTGGCAGCATGGCCGCCATGCCATTTATGCCGGTCAGCGACTCGATGTTCCTCATCGGCGAGACGCGTGAGCATCCCTTCCATGTAGGCGGCCTTCAGCTGTTCAAACCGCCCGCTGATGTGGGCCCGGACTATGCCGAGGTGTTCTACGAACAGCTGATGTCCACCACCGAGGTGTCGTCGGACTTCCGCAAACGACCCGGGCAACCGCTGGCCGTGATGGGCAACATCACCTGGATCATCGACGACGAGGTCGACTGGGAGTACCACGTGCGCCGCTCGGCACTTCCCCGTCCGGCCCGGGTGCGTGAACTGTTGACCGTCACCTCCCGCTGGCACAGCTCCCCGCTGGACAGGCACCGGCCACTGTGGGAAATGCATGTGGTGGAAGGACTTTCAGATGGGCGTTTGGCCGTCTACACCAAGATGCACCACGCGGTAATCGATGGTGTCGGCGCACTGCGGATGATGATGCGCTCGCTCTCCGACGACCCGGATGCGCGCGATTGTCAGGCAGTGTGGGCCCCGGCCGCGCGGCGTGCCAAGAGCAGCATCGTGAGCACCACGAATACCTCGGCGCTGGATTTGGTCAGGGGTGCGGCCGGCGCGGTGAGACAGGTTGTGTCCATTCCGCCCGGTCTGCTCAAGTACGGACGCCACGCGCTGTCGGACCCGCAGCTTGTCAGGCCGCTGTCGGCACCGCACACGATGCTGAATGTCTCGATAGGAGGCGCGCGGCGATTCGCAGCGCAAACCTGGTCGATGACGCGGATCAAGGAGGCTGGCAAAG
Source organism: Mycobacterium sp. D16R18 (assembly GCA_002013775.1). Lineage (GTDB taxonomy): Bacteria > Actinomycetota > Actinomycetes > Mycobacteriales > Mycobacteriaceae > Mycobacterium. The sequence continues at coordinate 7,467 of MAFD01000042.1, read as the reverse complement.
CACTGGGCGGCACCGTCAACGACGTGGTGCTGGCCATGTGCTCGGGCGCATTGCGCACGTATCTGGAAGAACAGAACGCGCTTCCCGCCAAACCGCTCATCGCCATGTGCCCGGTGTCGATCCGGGCCGAGGGGGATCAGAACGCGGGTAACTCGATCACCGCGCTGCTGGCCAACCTGGCGACCGATAAGCCGGATCCGTTGGAGCGGTTCAGCGCGATCCGGGACTCGGTCCAGGCGGCCAAGTCAGTGCTCTCGGAGATGACACCCTTGCAGCGGATGTTGGTCGGTGCGCTCAACGGTGCTCCGGCGTTGAGCGGTGCCGTCCCCGGTCTGGCGGACCGGGCCGCTCCTGCGTTCAACGTGATCATTTCTAATGTCCCGGGCCCGCGTACCGACATGTTCTGGAACGGGTTCGAGATGGACGGCTGCTACCCGGCGTCCATACCGATCGACGGCGTGGCGTTGAACATCACCTGCACCAGCAGCGGATCGTCCATGCACTTCGGGCTGACCGGATGCCGCACGAGTGTGCCGCATCTGCAGCGCATCCTCACTCATCTGGAGGAGGCATTGACGCAGCTGGAGGAGTCGGTCGCCTAGCGCGCCGTACCCGCGAGGGGTATGCCCTGCCGCAACCTTGTACCCTACGGGGGTATCTGAGCTACGATGGGGGCATGCGAAACCGAACTCGGACTGCGATCCTTGCCGGCGCTGCTGCTGCGGTGCTGATTCTGTCAGCGTGTAGCTCGGACAAAAAGGGAGATGAGACGAAGTCCGAGCATTCGGGCCATTCCGGGATGTCGGGGATGACGACGACGCTCGATACCAACCCCGCGACGGCTCCGGCATCCGATCACAACGATGCCGATGTGACGTTCGCGCAGCAGATGATCATGCATCACCAGCAGGCCGTCGAGATGTCGAAGTTGACTGAGGGGCGCACCGCCAACCCGGCGGTACTGGAGCTGGCGAATAACATTGAAACCGCGCAGCAGCCCGAGATCGACACCTTCACCGAGTGGCTCAAGAACTGGGGACAGCCACTCATGCCGGAGGGGCATGACCCCGCGGGGCATATGCCTGGCATGGTGGACACGCCGGTATTGGACCGGATGAAGACCCTCAATGGCGAGGTCTTCGACCAGCTGTGGTTGCAGTCGATGATCGCTCACCACCAGGGCGCCGTCGCCATGTCGAATGCGGAACTCTCCGGGGGCCAGTACCCTTCGGCAAAGCAGTTGGCGCAACAGATCATCGATAATCAGCAGCCTGAGATCGACACGATGCAAGGCCTTCTCAAGGGATAATGAACATGACCACCAAGACTTCGACCGGACACGGTTACTCGCTGAAAAAGGATGACTACGCCAAGCGGCTCCTGCGCATCGAGGGGCAGGTGCGGGGTATCGCCAAGATGATCGACGAGGACAAGTACTGCATCAACGTGCTGACTCAGATCAGCGCCGCGCAGAGCGCGTTGCGGTCGGTTGCACTCGGACTACTCGACGAGCACCTCGGTCATTGCGTCTCCAATGCCGTTGCCGACGGCGGCGCCGACGCCGAGGAGAAGTTGGCGGAGGCCTCTGCGGCGATCGCCCGGCTGGTACGCAGCTAGGAGTCCAGCGCGGCGACCACCATCTGCCGCAACACCGCCCGCGTCTGCGCCGGCGCTGATCGACCGGCGCTGTAGGGCGTGGAGTTCATCAGACCAAAGACGGCATGCGCCTTGATCCGGGCATCCGATTCGTCGAGGTCGGGGTCGACCTGGCAGAGCACCTGTACCCACGCCTCGACATAACGGCGTTGATATTGGCGCACCTGACGACGTGCACTCTCCGGGAGCGAGTCAAGGTCGCGATCCTGCACCCGGATGAGATCGCTCTCGTTGAGCGCGAAGTCGAGGTGGAAATCGATGAGACCCGAGAGCGCCCCGGGTGCCGTGGCGGCCGCTTCGGCAACGGCCGTGCCGCCTTCCAGGAGCCGGCGGCTGACATCGGTGAGCAGGTCCACCAGCAGCGCTTCCTTGTTCGGGAAGTGCCGGTAGATCGCTGGCCCGCTGATCCCGACGGCCGAGCCAAGATCTTCCAGTCGCACGCGTGCGAATCCGCGCATGGCCAGCAGCCGGGCCGCGGCAGTCAGCAGCTGATCCCGGCGATCCGCTTTGGCGCGTTCGCGCTTGTTCGGAGTTGCCGACTCGGGTATCAGGTTGGTCATCAAACCTTCTCGGGCGGTGCGGTCTAGACAAATCAGTTAATGAAGATTATCTTAAAACAAGTTAATCTTCATTAACTGAAATTTCAAGACTTCGGAGCTGGGTATGACTCTGGTGGGTGAGCAGAACAGGGCTGAGCACTCCCGGCTCGTCGCCGAGCTGCGCGAGCGGCTCGCACGTGCCGCGCTCGGCGGCACCGAACAGTCCCGGCAACGGCATGTGGACCGGGGCAAGCTCCTGCCGCGTGACCGCGTAGAGGCGCTGCTGGATCCGGGCAGCCCATTTCTGGAGCTATCGGCGCTGGCGGCCAACGGCATGTACGACGACGACGCTCCCGGGGCGAGCATGATCGCCGGTATTGGTCGTGTGTCGGGGCGCGAATGCGTTGTTGCGGCCAATGACGCGACGGTCAAGGGCGGCACCTACTACCCGATGACGGTCAAGAAGCATTTGCGCGCCCAGGAAGTCGCGCTGCAGAACCGGCTGCCCTGTATCTATTTGGTGGACTCCGGTGGCGCCTTCCTGCCGAAGCAAGACGAGGTGTTCCCGGACCGCGAGCACTTCGGCCGGATCTTCTACAACCAGGCCACCATGAGCGCCAAGGGAATTCCGCAAATCGCCGCGGTGTTGGGCAGCTGTACCGCGGGCGGTGCGTATGTGCCGGCGATGAGTGATGAGGCCGTTATCGTGCGCAAGCAGGGCACGATCTTCCTGGGCGGTCCGCCACTGGTGAAGGCTGCCACGGGCGAGGTGGTGACCGCCGAGGAGCTCGGCGGCGGCGACCTGCATTCGCGTACCTCGGGGGTCACCGATCACCTGGCCTCCGACGACAAGGATGCGCTGCGAATTGTGCGTCGCATCGTGTCCACGCTGGCGCCCAGGGTAGAGGCGCCGTGGCCGGTCGTGGAAACGATTGCTCCGGAACGGGATCCCAACACGTTGTATGACGTGGTGCCCACCGATCCGCGCATTCCGTACGACGTGCACGAAGTGATCGTCCGGTTGGTCGATGGCGGCACCTTCACCGAGTTCAAAGCGGAGTACGGCAAGTCGGTGGTGACGGGAACCGCACGGCTGCATGGGCACCCGGTCGGAATCATCGCGAACAACGGCGTCTTGTTCGCCGAAAGTGCCATGAAGGCGGCTCATTTCATCGAGCTGTGCGATCAGCGACGTATCCCGCTTGTATTCCTGCAGAACATTTCCGGGTTCATGGTGGGCCGCGATTACGAAGCCGCTGGTATCGCCAAACATGGGGCGAAGATGGTCACCGCCGTGGCGTGTGCGCGGGTGCCCAAGCTGACCGTGGTGATCGGTGGTTCCTACGGGGCCGGCAACTATTCGATGTGTGGGCGGGCGTACTCGCCGCGATTTCTCTGGATGTGGCCAAACGCCCGTATCTCGGTTATGGGTGGTGAACAGGCCGCCTCGGTGCTCGCCACGGTGCGCGCTGATCAGGGCGCCGCATCAGGCAAGGAGTTCACCGAGGAACAGCAGGAGGCGTTCAAGGCGCCGATACGTGAACAGTATGAACAGCAAGGCAATCCGTATTACTCGACGGCACGCCTATGGGATGACGGGGTCATCGACCCTGCCGATACCCGAACGGTGCTCGGATTGGCGCTGGGAATTTGCGCCAACGCACCGCTTGAACCGGTTTCCTACGGCGTCTTCAGGATGTGACAGTGATGTGGGGGTACCTCCCGCTTGCGGGGGCCGTTTACGCGAAGAACAGAAGGTGCGGTCAGTGATTCGTTCAGTACTCATCGCCAACCGCGGCGAGATTGCGGTGCGCATCGCATCAACGCTGCGGGCCATGGGAATTCGTTCCATCGCGATCTATACCGATGCAGACACCGACCACCTCGGTGCCTGCGATGCCGCCGTGCGTCTCGGTGCGGATTCCTCGGGCTACCTCGACATCGACGCTATCATCAGCGCCGCCAAACAGACCGGCGCCGACGCCATTCACCCTGGGTACGGATTCGTTTCGGAAAACGCCGATTTCGTCCGCGCGTGTCAGTCGGCGGGCGTCGTCTTCATCGGACCGCCTGCCGAAGCCATGGATGCGATGGGCGACAAGATCAGGGCCAAGGACACGGTTGCTGCGGCCGGGGAGCCGGTCGTGCCGGGCAGCGTAGGTGCACTCTCCGATGCCGAGCTGGTCGTGACGGCAGAGGAGATCGGTACCCCGCTGATCATCAAGCCGTCCGCGGGTGGCGGTGGCAAGGGCATGCGGGTGGTGCACGACCTGAGCCAGGTACCCGATGCGCTGGTCGCGTCGCGACGCGAGGCCACCGCGATCTTCGGCGACGACACCTTGCTGGTCGAGCGTTACCTTGCCCGCCCCCGGCATATCGAGGTTCAGGTCTTCGGTGACACCCACGGCAATGTGGTGCACCTGGGCGAGCGTGAATGCAGTCTGCAACGCCGGCACCAGAAGGTGATCGAAGAGGCACCGTCACCGCTGCTGACCCCGGAGCTGCGCGCCGCGATGGGGCGGACCGCATGCCAGATCGCCCGCAGCGTCGGATATTTCGGTGCCGGAACGGTCGAGTTCATCCTGGACGGCGATACCCCCGAGTCCTACTACTTCATGGAGATGAACACCCGGCTTCAGGTCGAACATCCGGTCACCGAGATGGTGACCGGGATTGACCTGGTGCAGTGGCAGATCCTGGTCGCGGACGGACAACGGCTCCCGTTGGCACAAGAACAGATCTCGCTGACCGGCCATGCCATCGAGGCGCGGGTGTACGCCGAGGACCCGGCTCGCGAGTTCCTGCCCACCGGCGGAACGGTGGCACTGGCACGCTTTTCGGGCAGCGCACGGACAGACACCGCATTGGCGACGGGATCGGTGGTGGGTTCTCGGTTCGACCCGATGCTCGCCAAGGTCATCGTGCATGCGGCCGACCGCGACAGCGCGCTGGCCGAAGCGGACCAGGCTCTGGCCGAGACTCGGATACTCGGTGTGGGCACCAACATCGATTTCTTGCGCGCGCTGGTGACGAACCCTGTTGTGCTCTCAGGAGACATCGATACGGCGCTGCTCGACAAGATCGCCTCCGAGTATCACCCGCCCGTCGCACCGCCCTGGGTGTGGTTGGCCGCGTCGGCCTTGTTGGACGACGAATCCGGTCCCGGAGCACTGTGGAATAGCAAGTCCGGGTGGCGTATCGGTGACCACGCGCCCCGTTCGTTTCGGCTGCGGATAGGGGAGTCGACCGAAGTGGTTCGGCTCTGGGGCGACCCGGTGGCCGACGTCAGTATCGGAGAAGGCGACCGGGCACCGGTCAGAGCTCATTGCGTACCGGGACACGTGAGCGTCGAACTCGCCGGCCAGCTGTACCGGGCGGATGCGGCACGGACCGGCGCCGCGGCGTGGATCGCAACCCAGGAAGGGACGTGGCACGCCGATATCGCACCCGAACCACGGTTGCGGCACCACGACGGTGAAGACGAGGACGGCGAGATCCGTAGCTCCATGCCCGGAGTCGTCCGGGTGGTGTCGGTGAGCACCGGCACCGTCGTCGAACGCGATGCCCCGGTTGTGGTGGTCGAGGCCATGAAGATGGAACACACCTTGCGCGCACCGATAGCCGGAACGGTCGCCGTTTCGGTCTCCGTCGGCGACCAGGTGGCGGTCGATCAACTCCTGGCCACCATCCATCCGACAGTCGACCCCGAGGAGGAAAGAGCATGACATTCAGCACCGCGGAGCTGCCGGACGAGTACGAATCGCTGCGCAAAACCGTTGAGGAATTTGCCAATTCGGTGGTGGCGCCGGTTGCCGCACACCACGACGCCACCAAGACCTTCCCCTATGCGGTGGTGGCGCAGATGGGCGACATGGGGCTGTTCGGTCTGCCGTTCCCGGAGGAATACGGCGGCATGGGCGGCGACTACTTCGCCCTCTGTCTGACGCTGGAGGAACTGGCCCGAGTGGACCAGAGTGTGGCCATCACCCTTGAGGCAGCCGTGTCGTTGGGCGCCATGCCGATCTACCGATTTGGCAGCGAAGAGCAGAAACAGCGCTGGCTTCCCGAACTGTCCTCCGGACAATCGTTGGCGGCCTTCGGTTTGACCGAACCCGGAGGTGGAACCGACATCCCCGGGTCGATTCGCACCCGGGCCGTCGAGGACAACGGCAGCTGGATTATCAACGGCTCCAAGGCATTCATCACCAACTCCGGAACCGATATCACGGCGGTGGTGGGCGTCGCGGCAGTGACCGGACGTTCCGCGGACGGATCGCCGGAGATCTCCGTCATTCACGTGCCCTCGGGCACAACGGGATTCACCGTCGAACCCGGGTACGACAAGGTCGGCTGGAATGCGTCGGACACGCATCCCCTGAGCTTCGACGACGTGCGTGTGCCCCACGAGAACCTGCTGGGTGAACGTGGCCGTGGGTACGCGGGATTTCTGCGCATTCTCGACGAGGGGCGCATCGCCATCGCCGCGTTGGCGACCGGTGCCGCGCAGGGGTGTGTCGACGAAAGCCTGCGCTACGCACGTAGCCGTCCGGCCTTCGGCAGCGCGATCATCGACTATCAGTCGGTCTCGTTCAAGATCGCCCGGATGCAGGCCCGCACGCACACCGCCCGTCTGGCCTACTACCACGCTGCCGCGTTGCTGCTGGCGGGCAAGCCATTCAAGACCGAAGCCTCGATCGCCAAGCTGATCGCCAGTGAAGCGGCCATGGACAACGCCCGTGATGCCACTCAGATCTTCGGGGGAGCGGGATTCATGAACGAGACTCCGGTCGCGCGCCAGTATCGCGACAGCAAGATCCTGGAGATCGGCGAAGGGACGAGCGAGGTGCAGCTGATGCTCATCGCCCGCGCTCTGAGCCGGTAAACTCCTCAGGAGCACTTAGCTGGGCGGGTGACCTGGGCATCCCCATCAGCCACCTAGCCTGCTGTGTCACGTCAGGTACCCCCACGGGGTTATGAATGTGACCTTTTCTAATCAACGGCGATAAGACCTGATCAAGAGTTGTTTTCTTGCGTAGGTGAAACATCGTGTCGCCTGGTGGCGACGAACCCTATGACACACTGGATGTGTCGTGTCTACAGGAGTGAGCATGCTTGTCTTAACTCGTTGGTTCCGGCGCACACTTGTCAGCGGTGTCTGTGTCGCAGGACTGCTGGGCGCCGGAGTGATTCCTGCCCTCGCAGAACCGGGTGATCCCGGCGATCCGGGTATCGAAGCACCCGCGCCCCCGCCGCCTCCCGGTGAGCTTCCGCC
>MAFD01000041.1:0-39005 GCA_002013775.1 Mycobacterium sp. D16R18 | reverse complement strand
AAGGTTCGATAACCCCACACCTGATACCCGAACGACACAATGCGCATATACGACCCCTTAGCTATTAAGCGCTGGTCAGGGGCTTATGCCCACAAATTGAACACTACTGGCAGATCAGCTTAAGGGTTTTCTCAGGTAACGCAAGCCTTCCCTAACCCAGGCGAACGGCCCTCGGGGCCGGGCGTCAGGCCGCTTACCTGCACAGGCACACGGAACGAAACGTGGCGAAAATTCTCAGGCCTTGCCCCCTACCACCAACTTCCTCGGCAAAAAGACTGCGGGAACAATGGTGAACACCGCTAATACAACGGCTGCTAGGAATACCACCGTGTACGCGTGTGAAAGCCACTGAGAAGTATTTATCGCAAAATCTGAAATCGGATTCACCACCGAGCCGCTTGATATTCCACGACTCCCGGTTTCTCCACCCGCTACTGCTAACGGATCGACTTCAATTCCGCCTCCGGCGCGATTGAATTGATTGGTCAACAGCGTTGCCATCAACGCGGCCCCCACCGATCCGCCCACTTGGTCGTTGACGCTCAGCAGCGTGGTGCCGCGCGCGATCTGTGACGGTGCCAGCGACTGCACGCACGCCGCCGAGAGTGGCGTTGACGTGCAGCCAACCCCCATGCCCGTGACCATCAACCCGGCCAGCAGTATCGGAGAGAAGTCGGCTTGTCGTGCCACGCCGAATGTGAAGATGCCCAGGCCCACCGCGATCAACGGAAGACCAAGCAACACAATCGTGCCGGGCCCGCGCCTGTCCATGAACATCCCCGCGAAGGGCATGGTCAGCACGAGACCGACTCCCATCGCCACCATGGACATCCCGGACTGCATCGGCGTTTGGTGCAGCACCACCTGGAAGTAACTCGGGACGAGCAAGCTGACGCCGACAAAGGTGGCGGCGAAAGCGAACTGTGTGATGTTGGCCCACTTGACCACACGGTTTTCGAACAGCCGTAGGTCGACAAGAGGATGTGACGCACGGTTCTTGGTGTGCACGACGAACGCGACAATCAGTGCGACACCGATGATGACGGGCAGCAGGACATGCAGGTCGGCCACGCTGTCGCGCCCGGGGATGGCCGACATCCCCACCAGCAGAATCGCCACGCCGGGTGAGAGCAGCAGCGCGCCCACGATATCGAGTTTCTCGGAGGGCTCGGGGTTGTCCCCGGGAAACATGAGTGCCGCAAGCACGATGGCGCTCAACCCGATCGGCAGGTTGATCAGGAAGATCCATTCCCAGCCGTAGCTGCCGATCAGCCATCCACCCAGGATCGGTCCACCGATCGGGCCGAGCAGGAAGGGCACCGCCCCGATCGCGACCACTCGGCCAAGCCGCTTTGGGCCCGCCTCGCGGGTCAAGATCATGAAACTCAGTGGCATCAACATGCCACCGCCAACCCCTTGAATCACTCGGAAGATGATGAGCAGCAGAATATTTGGGGCCACCGCGCACAACAACGAGCCAATCGTGAATACCAGGACGGCACCCATGAACAGGCGTTTGGTGCCAAAACGGTCGGCCGCCCATCCGGTCATCGGGATCACGGTCGCGAACGCAAGCATGTAACCGGCGATGGTCCAGGACACGACGGCCTGACTGGAACCGAACTCGGCGACAAAGGTGCGCTGAGCGACCGCCACCGCCGTACTGTCCAGAAAGGCCATCACACTGGCTAAACCGCAGATGCCGGCAATCCGCAGCAGCGAGGCGTCGAGCTTGTCGGGGTGCCCCGACTCATTCACACCCCGCTGCTCAGCCGGCCCGCTCGGCGCCGAGAGGGCGGTAGGCACGCTGTCCATAGGTCGGCGAGTATATCCACGCAGACGGGCGCGTTGGGGCCTACCTCAACGGGGCGGTCACCGCTTCCACCGGGGCTTCCGCGCTCCGTCCGCGGCTCGAATACCAACGGTAGTAATCGTTCTGCACCCGGCTCACGAATCCAGGCAGAACACGATAGGAATCCCGGTACAGGATGCCCAAGGGGTTGTTCACCTCGCGACTGCGCCGCCTGATCGCGTCGACGACCATGTCGACGCCCTCCTCCAACGTCAGCGATGCGTACTGGCTCCAGTCCGACGGTGCGATCATGTCGGTCGTAACCAGCGGGAGATGAACATTGGTGACACGCACTCCGTCGGCACGACTCTCGATACCCGCGATACGCAGCACCGCGTCCATTGCCGCCTTCGACCCGACATAGGCAGAGAACTCCGGCAGGTTGCCCAGCACTCCTATCGAGGAGCTGTGCACGATATGCCCCGAGCCGCGCGCACGCATGCCCGGCAGTAGGCGCAGTACCAGGCCCACACCACCGAGGTAGTTGATCGCCACGGTGCGCTCGTAATCGTGCAGCCGGTGTTCGGAGTCTGCGAGCGAGCGCATGATCGATCTGCCCGCGTTCAGCACCAAAGTGTCCGGTGCCCCGAAGCGTTCGAGCACCTCATTGGCGACCGCATCCGCGCCGTCACTCGTCGATAAATCGCCGGGCACGGCATGCGCGATACCACCTCGCACCGTGATCTCGCGCACGACGTCGTCGAGCTCATCGGCCCGGCGTGCGGTGACAATCGCGCGAGCCCCCGCCTCCGCGACCCTCTCGGCCAGCCGCCTGCCGATCCCGCTGGAGGCGCCGGTGATCAACACCGTCCGGCCCCCCACCCGCTCGGACAGTGTCGGAGTCCATGGGTAGCTGACGCTGACCGGTTTCGTAAGAACGTTGATCATGTGTCTGACGGCCCGCATCGGGTCTCCCATAGCTCGTGTGCTGCTGACTGTTTCGCGTGCGCCGGCAGAGCCGAGGCGTGCCGCCCCGAGCAATCATCATGTTGACATCAGATGTTGTCAAGATGAGATCCCGGTGGCCGAATTTCGGCATACCAGCTTCGCACTGCTTGCTATCGTTGCTGATGGGCGTAAGTTTCGGGGGTCGTATGCGGTTCGGCGCGACACTCTTCCTCGTCGCCGCATTCCTCTGTGCATGTGTGTCCCCCAGTAGCTCTGCCCGGCACGACGAATGGTCTTCGCTCGTGTCGATGCTCGCCGACCAGCAGAAGGCTCTACACGAGAAGGACTCTCTGTACGACCTTCCCGGCACACCCCAACCGACGACACGCAAGGACATCCGCACAAAGGAACGGCAGTGGGGTCTGTACCTAGACGCCGACCACCGGGAACTGCTGCAGATCTCCGACGGCTTGCACGCCTTCTGTGGCTTCGATGACTTGTTTTCCCTCGCCGATTCAGCGCCCGGCTCGACGAACTGGGAGGGCATGAAGGCGTACCTCGAAGGCGCGTCGCTGACTCCCGAATACTTCGGCGCCCACTCCTTCAACCAACTGATTCCCGTTCTCGGCACCGAGGACGACTACGTGATGATCATCGCCGTTGCCCACTCCTACTTCAGCGACGAGCCGGGCACCGTGTTCGAGCTCGGCGGTAGTGGGCCCAACGGGATCGGCCAGTACCCGACACTGATGGACGCGGTAAGGATCAAGTCAGAGTGGTACCAGAGGGAACTCCGGAACACGAAGGCGTAAGTGTGCGGGGGAACCAAAACGCATGCGCGATCGTCTGACCTAACAACAAGAGCTTCCGGGGGGACACATGACATCGAGACCAGGCGTTGCCCGCATAGCATCCGCTAACAGCTGTCACGTTCCCCGATTTCCCCGGACGCACGCGCTGCGCACGGTCACCAGATAGGTTGAATGCCATGTCCGATCTGCCTACTCGCACCTATGCCGAGTTTCCCGGAATCAGTACCCGAGCCTGGGAACACCCGGCCGACCGGGCAGCTCTGCAAACACTGCGCAGCCTCAAAGGCTTCGACACCATCCTCAAGGCGCTGGCCGCGCTGCTGCGGGAACGTCAGCATCGGCTGATGTATCTGGCGACCGCCGTCCGCGTCGATGATCGACAGTTCACATCACTGCACGACACCCTCAACGACTGCGCTCGCGTCCTTGACGCCCCCGAAACCCCGGAGCTCTACGTCATTCAGGGGCCGTACGCCAACGCGTACACCATCGGCATGGACCAACCGTTCATCGTGCTGACCTCCGCGCTGCTGGACCTGATGAACGAACAGGAGCTGCGCTTCATCGTCGGCCACGAACTCGGGCACGCCCTCTCCGGACACGCCGTGTACCGCACCATGCTGATGCACCTGATGCGGCTGGCCGGGAACCTCGGCTGGATGCCGATCGGCGGGTGGGCACTGCGCGCCGTCGTCGCCGCGCTCATGGAATGGCAGCGCAAGTCCGAGCTTTCCGGGGACCGCGCCGGAATGCTCTGCGGTCAGGACGTGGACACCGCGATCCGGGTGGAGATGAAGCTGGCCGGGGGCTCACGTCTCGACGAGATGGATACGCAGCGCTTCCTGGCTCAGGCGGCCGAGTACGAGCGCACCGGGGACATGCGTGACGGCGTGCTCAAACTCCTCAACCTCGAACTGCAATCGCACCCGTTCTCGGTATTGCGGGCCGCCGAGCTCACCAAGTGGATCGACCGCGGCGAGTACGGCGCGATCCTCAGCGGAGACTATCCGCGACGCGAAGAAGACCCACAGGCCGATCTGGGCTCCGAGTTTCGCTCCGCGGCAAGGTCATACAAGGAGAACTTCGATTCCTCGACCGATCCGCTCATTTCCGCGCTGCGTAACTTCGGATCCACGCTCGATGGCGTCGTCAATGTCGTCGGCCAGGGCGTCACCGATGTCGCCACCGATGTGCGACGCCGATTCTCGGAGTGGCGCAACAATTCCGACGACGAGCCGCGCGATGGCGACGCCTGACCTCGGGCGCCAACCATGACCGACCCGAACTACATGAACTTCTTCGTAGAGCGGGTCGCGTCCGATATGCCGGTGGTCACGGCATGCACCAAAGCCTGTGGCTTTATCCTGGAATCAGATGGTCATCCCGTCGATGACGCGGATGGCTATGTCCAGATCACCAAGTACACAGACGGATTCGAGATGGGGCTGTGCATCATCTGGCCGCCCGCCGCGCCGATGACCCGGTCCCAGGAAGCAGTGGCACAGACCATTGCCCACGAACTGCGCCAGCGGGTGCTTTTCGATGTCGAGGATCCGAGCGCCGAGTCGGGCGAGCGATGGATCCTCGCAACACCCGACGGTGCGGCCTCGACGGTTGATGTCGTGGAGCACGAAGACGGCGTCGGCCTGGCCGGGTCCCCATGACATCGACCCACGACCCACACGTGTTGCGCACCACCATGCGCACAGATCTGACTGCCGCGATGAAGGCCCGCAACAGCGTGGCCGTGAGCGCGCTGCGGACGGCGATCGCCGCGATCGACAACGCCGAGTCAGTGGACGACACGGCGCAGACCACACTGGATAACACTCATATCGCTGGTGCGACAAGCGGTCTCGGGTCAGCGGAAGCAGCCCGCAAGGCGCTCTCCCCCGCCGATGTGCGTGCCATCCTACGGGCGCAGATCGATGACCGCGCCGCCGAAGCCGAGCGTTATGACACGCTCGGCCAAGCCCAGGCCGCCGCGCGGCTACGCGAGGAGGCTGCGGTCATCGCCGGGTACCTATAGCGACCCGTAGCGTCGCGCGATGCCGTCGCACAGGATCTCGACACCCTTGACGATGACTTCACGAGGATTGGTCACCTGCGGCAGATCGCCCACCCCCACCAGCGCGGCCAGTCGCGGGGACTCCGGCAGCTCGACGTTGCCGCCGATCAGCTCGGACAAACCTGAAAAGTCGGTGCGCGCACCCGGGGAGACAAGCTGCCCGCCGACCGCACCGAGGCCGACGCCCTGCGAGTAGCTCCACACCTGAAATGCCAATTCCGCCGCCTCGGGCACCGGAACCCCGAGGTGACCGAAGGCCTCCAACAGCCAGTCGAAACACACCAGGGTGTCGGGTTGCATCCCGTTGCGTGGCACCGCGTACGCCAACAGCACCCAGGGATGAGTGCTGTACAGATTGAAGTCGTACTCGACGGCGACGCGCACCCGGGCGCGCCAGTCAGGGTCGCCCATCATGTCGGCGGGGTAGGCGAATCGGCGGGTGACCTCTGCGGTCATCTCGACCAGGAGTGCATCCTTGTCGGCGACGTGCCGGTACAGCGACATGGCCCCCACTCCGAGGGCCTCGGCGATCTTGCGCATGGACACACCGGTCAGACCCTCTGCATCGGCAATCGTGATGGCCTTGGCAACAATCGATTCCAGCGTGAGACGCGGATCGGTCACGATGCTCCCTTCATAACTCGATTGACCGGCTTCACCAATTTGCGTACAGTGTACCCAGTCTACTGCGTACGCCGTACGCGCCCAAATATCACCGGAGCGATACCCCATGACCAGCTGCAAGAGCACTGCGCCCGAAAACGCGACGCCAGAAGGCGCCCGCGCTGGACGCCGTACATGGTTCGGGCTCGCCACTCTCCTGCTGCCCGTATTCCTGGTGTCGATGGACGTCTCGGTGCTGTTCCTGGCGATGCCACGGCTGTCCGAGTCACTCAACCCGTCGGCGGCCGAACAGCTCTGGATCCTGGATGTATATGGATTCCTGCTCGCCGGACTGCTCATCACCATGGGCAACCTGGGCGACCGGTGGGGACGTCGACGTCTCATGCTCTGGGGTGCAACACTTTTCGGCATCGCATCGGTGATCGCCGCATTCGCGCCCACCCCGCTGGCGTTGATCGCGGCACGCGCGCTGATGGGCATCGGCGGGGCCACCCTGCTGCCCGCCAGCCTGGCGCTCATCGGGGTCATGTTCCCCAACGCCCGCCAGAAGGCGCTCGCCGTCGGCATCTGGGCCGCAGCCTTCTCATTCGGTGCCGCCGTCGGGCCCGTCATCGGTGGCCTGTTGTTGCACCACTTCTGGTGGGGCTCGGTGTTCCTCATCAACGTTCCGGTGCTGATCGTGCTGCTGATCACCGCCAACGCGCTCATCCCCGAATACCGAAACCCAGTCCTGGAACCGTTCGACCTCGCCGGCGTCGCACTGTCCTTGGTCGGCATCATGACCCTGGTATATGCCGTGAAAGCCGCGGCGACGCATGGCTTCTCGCTATCGGTCGCGATCACCGGTGTGATCGGCGTCGCCACCCTGGCGCTGTTCATCCGGCAGCAGATGCGCTGCCCGCACCCGCTGCTCGCGCTGGACCTGTTCCGCAACCGGACCTTCACCGTGGCAATCGTCGGTACCGTCGCCGCGATGGCCACCTTCGGTGCGACCACTTACCTCACCGGGCTCTACCTGCAGTCGGTGCTCGGTTTCGATGTACTGGCCGCCGCCTTCCTGGGCGTGCCGATGGCACTGACCGTCGCCTACTTCTCGATGGACGCAGCACGTATCGAGCGGCTACTCGGGGAGCGCTGGACATTCGTCACGTCTCTGCTGGCCATGGCGGTCGGCAACGCGGTGCTCCTCGCGCTCGGCCCGCACGGGCCGGTGGGCGTCTACATCGCGGCGACGGTGATCGTGGGCGCCGGCGCCGGCGTCATGTTCACGTTCGTCTCGGCGGTGGCGCTCAATGCCGCCCCAACCGAGCGGGCCGGGCAGGCCACCGGCATCTCAGAAATGAGCTTTGAGCTCGGGACGGCCTTCGGGCTGGCATTGTTCGGTGCCCTCGCCTCGGCGATCTTCGCCGCCCGCACCCATGTACACGAGACACTCGGACAGGCCATGGCGCGCGCCAAGGACATCGGTGGAGAGGCAGGCGCCGCCGCGGCCGAGCTCGCCAGGACCGGATGGACCGACGGAATCCATGCGGTCGCGGGGGTGTCGACGCTGATCCTGGTGGCCGCCGCGATCACGGCCGCCGTTGTGATGCGTCACAGCGACACCTGATCGGGAACCTTCGGGGCATCGGGCTCGTAGAACACATATGACCCGCGAGATCCGAGACATCGACTCCACCACCGAGGCCGTTGCCCACCGCGTGATCGCCACGGCATTCGCAGAAGATCCCGTGGTTCGTTGGGTGAACTCCGACCCCCGGCGTGACGAAGCAATTTTTCACGGGATCTCACTGGCCTTGCACGGCTCCGGCCAGGGCGAGTACCTGCTGTACGAGGACGGCGTCGCCGTCGGGGCCGCGCATTGGGATCCCCCAAGCTGGGAGCCACCGGGCGCGCAGAGAATGCGGGCCATCCCGTTGCTTCTCGGCGCGGTACGACTCGGCGTCTTCCGCGGTATTGCGCTGGCGCGTGCGGCCGCGGCAGTCCGGCCCAAGCACCCGCACTGGTATCTGGCCACCATCGGCGCCACCGTCCCCGGCAGAGGCATCGGCTCAGCGCTCATCAAACACCAGATCGATCAGATCGAAGGTCCGGCATATCTGGAGAGCTCCAACATCCGCAACAACCCGCTCTACGAACGCTTCGGTTTCACGGTGGTCGACGAGATCAAACCGACGCCCGACGGCCCCACGCTGTGGGCGATGTACCGGGACTGATTGCGCCCCAACATCGCTGAAGTTCGACGGACCGGATTACTGAGAATCGGTAACGACCGCGACTACCCTGGCGATGGAATACCTAGAGTTCGGTGTGTATTAGTGCTGATAGTTGTCTCCGCTGGGTGTAGCGGGGGCGCCGGTAGTACAGAGGGTTGAGATGACGATTGTTCCGCCTCCCGTCGAGGACACGGCGATGCGGGCGTGGGAGTTCCCCGAGAACGACCCCGAACCGCCCGCACAGTGGAGCAAGTACGTGCCCGGTGAGCCGCAGCTGCGTGCGGCGGCCTTCGGGACGCTGATCGGTCTGCTGGCAGCGGTGCTTCTGGGCGCGGCCTACGCTGCCGAACCCGGCGGTTCACTGTGGGCGTTGAACAGGACCGTCTTCACCACCCACTCCCAGGACGTCGCCGTGCGGGCCGTGGTTTCCCCGCTCAAAAACGCCCAGGACATCCTGGGCAACGGTCAGCAGCCCTCTCCTGATCAGCTCACCGAGGCCCGGACCTCACTCAACGAAGCCAAACGGGGATTGGAGTTCGTCTCCGCCTCCAATGAACGCACCACCCTGCAGAACCTGTATCTGCAGCTCACTCAGCAGCTGCGCCAGTACACACCGGAACAGGCCCAGCAGCTTCCCGCGCTGCCCGCCCCGCCAGAAGTGAACACGGACGCGAATCTGGCCGCCAACGTGGGGCCCGCGGCACCGGCATCATCACCGCCAAGCTGGGGTTACGCTGCCGCCGCGAGCGCGCCCGGCCCGGCACCACAGTCCTACTCGGCTCCCCCGCCTCCCGGAATTCCGGTCGACCCCGTTGCCGACTGGCCGGCTCCCGTCGCGCCACCATTGACGCCCAACCTGCTCGATCTGGGCGGCTACGACCAGTCCTGGTCTCTGCTCTACGGATACAACGTCTTGGACTGGTTCAACTGGGGACTGTCCGGCTTCAACCGGTACGGGTTCGACTTCATGGGCTTCGACCGATGGGGCTACGACCGATGGGGCTACGACCGATGGGGCTACGACCGGTCGGGCTACAACTGGGACGGCTACAACTGGTCGGGTTACAACCGCGACGGTCGAGATCGAGACGGCCGCAACGAATGGGGGCAGTTCCGCGACGACGATCCCCGCGACCAGGGTTGGTACGACAGGTACCACCCGTATCGGGAGTACTACGACTGGAAGTTCCAGAACACCAACCCGGTGTACAGCCGCAACCTGTGGGATCAGGCACATGGGGTCAACCCTGCCCAGTACCGGGATTGGAACCTGAATCGCAGCTGGGACAACCCCTTAGAGCGTGACTGGTCCCCCGTAACCAGCACCGCCCGCGTCGCGGACCGCCCGGTGCTGGCCGAGCCGGTGGTGAACCTCGATGCGTCACTGGCGCAGTTCCTCACCGACGACAAGTCCGCCCGCCCGTCGTGGGATCTCATCAAGGACCTTTCGACGAAGTCGGTCCGAAACTTCAGCAAGGAACTGGCCACCCCACCCCCAGCTCCCGAGAAGACACCGACATCGGTATCCCCTGTCGAGGTAAAGCCTGTCGCCCCACCAGTATTGACGGCGCCAGTGCCTACGGTTCCGCCAAAGCAAGTGCCCGAGGACTTCACACCCCCGTCACTGCCGGCGGTTCCGCCACTGACACCAGCCCCGTCCACGGAGCCGCGCGCGACGTCCAGCACTTCTAGCCCAGCCCCGTCGACCGAACCGTCACAGTCACCGACCCCGACGTCCGGGCCCCCGACCAATGCCACCACCAGCATCCCGGCTCCGGCACCCACCTCGGCGGCTCCCGCATCCACACCGAAGGAAGAGACATCGGCACCTGTGACGACGCCGACGGCTCCAACTCATGAGACACCGGCTACACCTACGCCTACGCCACGCCAAACGGTCACCACACCACCATCGGAGACGGCCGAGCCATCGGCCGCTCCCGAACCGACCAAGCAGCACAGCACGCCGACTTACGAGGCCCCGACGTCCGAAGCACCCACACCACGGGCGACCGTAGAACCTGCCCCCCAGCAGGTCCCCACCGAGGCTCCGGCGAAGCAGGCACCCGTCGAGCGTGAGACGCCCCCCTCACGAGCGTCGGCGCCAGAAACCGTGGCACCTACACGCGAAGCACCCACGCGGGAGGCGCCGACGTACAGCACGGCGACACAGGCACCCAGTTCGGGCGGTGGTGGCGGTTACGGCAGTGGTAGTAGTGGTAGCAGTGGCAGCAGTGGCGGTGGCCACCACTAGCAAGAGCCCCACCGCAGTCTAACTAAGGGTACCCTTAGTTCATGCCTACAACATGGATGGACACCGTGGTACGCCAGGTGCGCAGGGTGGGCGACTTCCCGTTTCCACACCAGGCGGCCTTCATGCTCGACAATCCGATTCACCGAAAGTTCGTGAATCCCGCGGGCGTGGCCGAGCGGTTGGCCCTACGCGGCGACGAACGAGTGCTGGAAATCGGCCCAGGGCCCGGAATCTTCAGCGTGCAGATCGCCCCACGACTCCCCTCCGGCCATCTCGACCTGTTCGACGTGCAGCCCGAGATGCTCGATAAGGTCAAACGCAAGCTCGACCGAGCCGGATATCGGAACGCAGGATTTCACTCGGGCGACGCCAGTAATGGACTTCCCTTTCCGGACAAGTCATTTGACATCGCCTTCCTCGCCAGCGTGATCGGAGAAGTCCCCGACAAGACGGCATGCATCCAGTCACTGCACAAGGCACTCAAACCCGGCGGACGGCTGGTCTTCCAGGAGATCTTCCTGGACCCCGACCGCCTGGGCATCTCCGAGCTACGCGCCCTCACCGAACCGGAGGGTTTCGCCTTCTCCTCGGCCACCGGAAGCCGATGGCGCGACATCGTGGAGTTCACCCGAACCTGATCCGCCCGAGGCGGCTCTTCATCCAAACCTCGAGCATTCGACGCCCGAGTAATCCCGCTGAGCAACCTCTGCGCAAGCTGTGATGCCTACCGTCACGGC
Source organism: Mycobacterium sp. D16R18 (assembly GCA_002013775.1). Classification (GTDB taxonomy): domain Bacteria; phylum Actinomycetota; class Actinomycetes; order Mycobacteriales; family Mycobacteriaceae; genus Mycobacterium. The sequence goes on along the minus strand of MAFD01000041.1, from coordinate 27,554 downwards.
TGTTCGAACCGCGTAATCCTTCGTACGGGGAGAGCCCTGCGCAACCGTCCTCACATCGACGCTGTCGATGGATGCGCATCCCGGACGATGGGAGCAGGGTGTGAGGAATACCATGTCTGGAGATATCGTTAGTTTAGGTAATCTACTTTTCAGACTTCCAAAGAACACCCTGTCGATGTGAGGCTGCCATGACCGTGACCAACGAGACCGACCCGCAGCTGGAGCAGCTGGCCCGCCGCATCGAGAATCTGCGCGAGAGCGATCCACAGTTCCGCGACACTCTGCCCGACCGCGCGGTCGCCGAGCAGGTACTGCGCCCAGGCCTTCATCTCTCCGAGGCCATTGCGACGTTGATGACCGGATACGCCGAGCGCCCCGCATTGGGCGAGCGAGCACGTGAACTCGCCACCGACCAAGACGGCCGGACCGTGCTGCGTCTACTCCCCCGTTTCGATACCACAAGCTACGGCGAATTATGGTCCCGCACAACATCTGTCGCCGCCTATTGGCACCATGACGCGGCACATTCGGTCAACGGCGGCGACCTGGTCGCTACCCTCGGCTTCACCAGTGTCGACTACACGGTGCTGGATCTGGCGATCATGATTCTCGGCGGGGTCGCGGTGCCGCTGCAGACCAGCGCACCGGCTTCGCAGTGGACCACCATTCTCGCCGAGACCGAACCCAACACACTGGCAGTGAGCGTCGAATTGATCGGCACTGCACTGGAATCCGTACTCGCCACCCCGTCGGTCAAGCAGGTCGTGGTGTTCGACTACACCCCCGAGGTCGATGCGCAACGCGAGGCCTTCGACGCCGCCAGCGCACAGCTCGCGGGAACCGGCATCACCATCGAGACGCTCGATGCGGTGATCGCGCGTGGCGCACAGCTTCCCGCGGCCCCGCTCTACGCACCCTCCGACGGCGACGACCCGCTGGCGCTGCTGATCTACACCTCCGGCAGCACTGGGGCCCCCAAGGGCGCCATGCACAGTGAGAACATCGTGCGCCGCTGGTGGATTCGCGAAGACGTCATGGCCGGGACCGAGAACCTGCCCATGATCGGCCTGAACTTCATGCCCATGAGCCACATCATGGGCCGCGGCACACTCACCTCAACACTGTCCACCGGCGGCCTCGGGTACTTTGCCGCATCCAGCGACATGTCAACGCTTTTCGAAGACATGGAGCTGATTCGCCCCACCGCGCTCGCCCTGGTGCCCCGCGTATGCGACATGGTCTTCCAACGGTTCCAGACCGAGGTGGATCGTCGCCTGGCCAGTGGTCGCGCCGCGGATTCAGATGCAGTGGCCGCGGAGGTCAAGGCCGAGATCCGTGACAACCTGTTCGGTGGCCGTGTACTGGCGGTCATGGTGGGCTCGGCACCGCTGTCCGAAGAGCTCGGCGAATTCATCGAGTCCTGCTTTGAGCTGCATCTGACCGACGGTTACGGGTCCACCGAGGCCGGCATGGTGTTCCGTGACGGAGTCGTGCAACGCCCCCCGGTCATCGAATACAAGCTCGTCGATGTGCCCGAGCTGGGGTACTTCTCCACCGACCAGCCGCATCCGCGCGGTGAGCTGCTACTGAAGACCGACGGCATGTTCCTCGGCTACTACAAGCGCCCCGAGGTGACCGCAGGCGTGTTCGACGAAGACGGTTTCTACATGACCGGCGATATTGTCAGCGAGCTCGCCCACGACAACATCCAGATCGTCGATCGCCGCAACAACGTGCTCAAACTGTCCCAAGGCGAGTTCGTCGCGGTCGCCACACTGGAAGCCGAGTACGCCAACAGCCCTGTGGTACACCAGATCTACGTGTACGGCAGCAGCGAAAGGTCATATCTGCTGGCGGTCGTGGTGCCGACACCGGAGGCCGTCGCGGCCGCGAAGGGAGACACCGCGGCACTCAAGGTGACCATCGCGGATTCGCTGCAGGACATCGCCCGAGAGATCCAGTTGCAGTCCTACGAGATCCCGCGTGACTTCATCGTCGAGCCCCAGCCCTTCACCCAGGGCAACGGTCTGCTGACCGGCATTGCGAAGCTGGCACGGCCGAACCTCAAGTCGCACTATGGCGATCGGCTCGAACAGATGTACGCGGATATCGCCGAGCAGCAGAGCTTGGAAATGCACCGGCTGCGTTCCGATTACGATCCCGATAAGCCCGCGCTGGAGACGGTGCTCAAGGCCGCACAGGCCCTGCTGGGCGTGTCATCGGCCGAACTCGCCGCGGACGCACATTTCACCGACCTGGGTGGCGACTCCCTGTCTGCCCTGTCCTTCTCCGACCTACTGCGCGATATCTTCGCCGTCGAGGTTCCCGTCGGTGTCATCGTCAGTGCCGCCAACGACCTCAGCGGTATCGCGAAGTTCGTTGACGAACAACGCCATTCCGGCGGCAACCGGCCGACCGCCGAGACGGTGCACGGAGCGGGGCATACGGAGATCCGAGCCGCCGACCTGACCCTGGACAAGTTCATCGACGAGGCCACCCTGCAGGCAGCCCCTTCACTGCCCAGAGCGGTCGGAGTCCCGCAGACCGTGCTCCTGACCGGGTCCAACGGCTACCTGGGCCACTACCTGGCACTGGAATGGCTTGAGCGCCTGGATAAAACCGAGGGCAAGCTCATCGTCATCGTTCGCGGCAAGGACGCCGACGCCGCCTACCGCCGCCTCGAGGAGGCGTTCGACACCGGCGACACCGAACTGCTGGCGCACTTCCGGACGCTGGCCGAAAAACACCTCGAGGTGCTCGCGGGTGATATCGGTGATCCCAACCTCGGCCTGGAAGCCGACACCTGGCAACGCCTGGCCGACACCGTGGACGTGATCGTGCACCCGGCCGCCCTGGTGAACCACGTACTGCCCTACAAGCAGCTGTTCGGCCCGAATGTCGTTGGCACCGGTGAAATCATCAAGCTGGCACTGACCACCAAGATCAAGCCCATCACCTATCTGTCGACGGTCGCGGTCGCGGCGTATGTCGACCCGGCCACCTTCGACGAAGAGTCCGATATCCGGCTCATCAGCGCGGTGCGCCCCGTGGACGAGCTGTACGCGAACGGCTACGGCAACAGCAAGTGGGCGGGCGAGGTGCTGCTGCGGGAGGCGCACGACCTCTGCGGCCTGCCAGTCGCGGTGTTCCGCTCCGACATGATCCTGGCTCACAGCCACTACACCGGCCAGCTCAACGTCCCCGATCAATTCACCCGCCTGATCCTCAGCGTGATCGCCACCGGTATCGCTCCCGGATCGTTCTATCAGGCGCAGGCCACGGCTGAGCGTCCCCGTGCGCACTATGACGGGCTGCCGGGTGACTTCACCGCCGAGGCCATCACCACGTTGGGCACGCAGGTGCCGGAGGGCCCCGACGCCACCGACGCCCCCGGCGCCTACGTGACGTACGACTGTGTGAACCCGCATTCCGATGGTGTTTCGCTGGACAACTTCGTCGACTGGCTCATCGATGCCGGCTACCCCATCCAGCGCATCGCCAACTACAGCGAGTGGTTCGACCGCTTCGACACCGCCATCCGCGGCCTACCCGAAAAGCAAAAGCAGCACTCGCTGCTACCCCTGCTGCACGCGTTCGAACAGCCCTCCGGCGCCGAGGACCATGGGGTTGTTCCGGCCAAGCGTTTCCAGCACGCGGTGCAGGCGGCCGGAATCGGTCCGGTCGGGCAGGACGGTACGACCGACATCCCGCATCTGTCGCGACAGTTGATCGTCAAGTACGCCAAGGATCTCGAACAGCTCGGTCTGCTGTAGGTCCAGGTGAGCCCCCGCACTTACAGAATCGACGGTTTCGTAAGCTGCCCGATATGACGATCGACGCCACCGCTGCCCATACGAAGGAAGCACGTCGTCAGCGGTTGGTCGACCGCGTGAGGCGTCTCTTCACCGAGGATCCGCAGTTCGGTGCCGCCAAACCCGACACCGCGGTAGATGCTGCCGTCGCCATGCCCGGTCTGCGGCTCGCGCAGGTGGTCGCCACGATCATGGACGGGTACGCCGACCGGCCCGCCCTCGGGCACCGGACCCAGGAGCTCGTCACCGATGAGGCGGGACGCTCGACGCTGCGTCCACTGCCCGAATTCGAGACCGTCACCTACGGCGAGCTGTGGGGTATGGCCCGTGCGCTGGCTTCCGCCTGGCATCACGATGCCAACGCGCCGCTGCGGACAGGCGATTTTGTCGCGATGCTCGGCTTCACAAGCGTCGACTACACCGCGGTTGATCTGGCGTGCATCCATCTGGGCGCGGTGGCGGTACCGCTGCAAACCAGCGCGCCCGCATCGAACTGGACCGCCATCCTTGCCGAATCCGAACCCTCGGTGCTGGCCGTGAGCGCCGAGTTATTGGATGCAGCAATGGAATCGGCGCTTGCCACGCCGTCGCTGCGACATATCACCGTCTTCGATTACCACCCCGGTGTCGATACACAGCACGAGAGCATCGAATCCGCGCAGCACCGGATCGCCGAGGCCGGGCTGCCGATTTCCGTTGAGGTGATATCTGCGGTAATCGGGCATGGGCGGGCCCTTCCGGAGGCTCCCCTATTCACCGCCGACGAGGGCGAGGACCCATTGGCGCTGGTGATCTACACCTCGGGAAGCACGGGCACCCCTAAGGGCGCGACATACACCGAGAAGATGGTCGCCAAACCATGGCTGAGGGCCGACACCCTGAGCTCCAAGGCCGAAATTCCTTTGATCAACCTCAATTTCATGCCGATGAGTCACGTGATGGGCCGCGGCAGTCTGGTCACGGCGCTGGCCTGCGGCGGCCTCGCCTACTTCGCCGCATCAAGCGATATGTCCACCCTCTTCGAGGACATCACCCTCACCCGTCCCACGGTGGTGACCCTCGTTCCCCGCGTGTGCGACATGCTCTTTCAGCGTTACCGCAATGAGGTCGACCGCCGCGCTGGGGTGGATCCCGCGACCGACCTCGCCGACCTCGACGCGGAAGTCAAGACCGAGATACGTGAGAACCTTTTCGGCGGACGCGTTTTGACCATCGTCTGTGGCTCGGCCCCACTGTCGGAGGAGCTCGCGGCATTCATCGAATCCTGCCTGGACGCCCGCATCACCGACGGTTACGGGTCCACCGAGGCCGGGGTCATTGTGCGCAACGGACGAATCCAGCGCCCGCCCGTCATCGACTACAAGCTGATCGACGTGCCCGAGCTGGGGTACTTCTCCACCGACAAGCCGCACCCGCGAGGTGAGCTGCTGGTCAAGGCCGAGTCGGTGTTCGGCGGCTACTTCAAGCGTCCCGATGTCACGGCCGATGTGTTCGATCCGGACGGGTACTACAAAACCGGCGATATCGTCGCCGAGCTCGAGCCCGACAAGATCCAGATTGTCGACCGGCGCAACAACGTCATCAAGCTGTCCCAGGGCGAATTCGTCGCGATCGCCAACCTTGAGGCCGAGTACGCCAACAGCACACTGGTACACCAGATTTGCGTCTATGGAAGCAGCGATCGGTCTTATCTGCTGGCCGTGGTGGTACCGACCTCCGAGGCATTCGAGCTAAGCCACGGCGATAACGACCTACTCAGGCGCCTGATCGCAGAGTCTCTTCAGCAGGTCGCCCGCGATGCGCAGCTGCAGTCTTACGAGGTGCCCCGCGACTTCCTGGTCGAGACGGAGCCGTTCACTGCCGCTAACGGTCTGTTGACCGGTATCGCAAAGCTGGCCAGGCCCAAACTGCACGAGAAGTACGGCGCCCGCCTCGAGCAGCTGTACTCCGACATCGCGAGCGCCCAGGCGCTCGAACTTCAGGCCTTGCACTCGGCCGGACACGAGGGAAAGCCGGTCCTGGATACCGTGCAGCGTGCGGTCACGGCGCTGCTGGGGCTGTCCGCGGCCGAGGTCAGCCCAGAGGCGCACTTCATCGATCTGGGCGGCGATTCCCTCTCCGCCCTCTCATTCTCGGATCTGCTCCGCGACATCTTCGCCGTCGAAATTCCGGTCGGCGATATCGTCAGCGCTGCCAACGATTTGACCGCCATCGCGCGCATCATCGAAAGGCAACGCGACTCCGGCTCGGCCCAACCCACCGCCGAGACGGTGCACGGACCGGGGCACACCCAGATCCGCGCTGCTGACCTGACCCTGGACAAGTTCATCGACGAGACCACCCTTCGGGCGGCCCCCTCACTGCCCAGAGCCGTCGGAACACCGCAGACCGCGTTACTCACCGGAGCCAACGGCTACCTGGGCCGGTTTCTGGCACTGGAATGGCTTGAACGCCTGGACAAGACCGGCGGAAGACTCATCGCCGTCATCCGCGGTAAGGACGCCGACGCCGCCTACCGGCGTCTGGAAGAAGCCTTCGACAGCGGAGATGCCGAACTGCTGGCGCATTTCCGAGCGCTGGCCGAAAAGCACCTGGAGGTGCTCCCCGGCGACATCGGCGACCCGAACCTGGGACTGGATGCCGATACCTGGCAGCGCCTGGCCGACACCGTGGACGTGATCGTGCACCCGGCCGCCCTGGTCAATCATGTGCTCCCCTACAGCCAGCTGTTTGGCCCGAATGTCGTTGGCACCGCAGAAATCATCAAGCTGGCACTGACCACCAAGATCAAACCCATCACCTATCTGTCCACAGTAGCCGTGGCAATGTCGGTGGACCCCAGGGTATTCGACGAGGATTCCGATATCCGCACCATCAGCGCGGTCCGGCCCATCGACGAGGGATACGCCAACGGATATGGCAATGCCAAGTGGGCGGGCGAGGTGCTGCTGCGGGAGGCACACGACCTCTGCGGCCTGCCAGTCGCGGTGTTCCGCTCCGACATGATCCTGGCTCACAGCCACTACACCGGCCAGCTCAACGTCCCCGACCAGTTCACCCGCCTGATCCTCAGCCTCATTGCCACCGGCATCGCACCCGGATCGTTCTATCAGAAGCAGGCCACCGGTGAACGTCCGCTCTCTCACTACGACGGGCTCCCAGCAGATTTCACGGCATCGGCCATTACCGCCGTCGGCACGACGGTCGCGTCTTCTGAAGCATTCCAGACCTACGATTCGGTGAACCCACATGCCGACGGCATATCGCTGGACAACTTCGTCGACTGGCTCATCGACGCCGGCTACCCCATCCAGCGTATCGACAACTACAGCGAGTGGTTCGACCGCTTCGACACCGCCATCCGCGGCCTACCCGAAAAGCAAAAGCAGCACTCGCTGCTACCCCTGCTGCACGCGTACCGATACCCGCAACACGCGCACAACGGGGCCTTCATACCCGCCATCAGATTCCGCGAGGGTGTCCAAGCCGCCCAGAACATCGACATCCCCCACCTCACCCGGGATCTGATCGTCAAATACGCCAAGGATCTCGAACAGCTCGGGCTGTTGTAGCCGCGCGAATTTCTGTGCGCCGCTTTCAGTTCCGGAGCGATACCGACGAAAGCCCGGATTCGGAATCGTGACCGATGTTAGTGTGCCCGCCATGGGACAGTGGTCACGCGACGAGCTGCAGAGCATGTTCGACCATCACCTTCGGGTGGTCGATGAGATAGGCCCCAAGGGTGAGTGGGCCACATACGCCGACCTGTTCGCCGAGGATGCCAGCTATATCGAACCGACCTACGGCACGTTCGAGGGCCGCGACGCCATCCGCGAATCCATGGTCAAGACCATGTCGGAGTTCCCCGGGGCGGAGATGCCGCACTACTTCTCCAACTGGCACGTCGTCGACGAGGAACACGGCTGGGTCATCTGCGAGCTGGTCAACCGCATGAAGGACCCCGGCGACGGAAGCATCTGGGAAGCAACCAATATCAGCATCTTCCGCTACGCCGGCGATAACCAATGGGCCAACGAGGAAGACGTCTACAACCCGATGCAGTTCATGGTGGCCATCCAGGGCTACGTGCAGCGCAGCAGCGAGTTGGGCTCACTGTCCCCCGCGGCCGAGACCTTCGGGAAGAACATGGGCTGGCTCAGCTAGCTCGCGGCCAGGAACCTGCCTGCCTTGACCGTGTTGCCGAAGCCCTCGACGAAGGTGCCATAGGAGTACACCCGCTGCCCACCGACGACCGTAGCCGCGATCGCCCTGTCATTGCGGCACACCTGTCGGGACACTCCGAACTCGTCCATGAACTGCTCGTGGTATTCCTCCAGCGAATCATCAAGGCCCGCAGGGTCGATCACCGCGATATCGGCGGTGTCTCCAATACGCAGACGCCCGGCGTCCAAGCCGTACCACCCGCCGAGCTCGCCGGTGAGCCGGTGCACTGCGGCTTCCAGCGGCATGAAGGGCTTGCCGGCCTCTCCGGCCTCCTTCACGCGCTTGAGTAACCGCAGCCCCGCGTTGTAGAAGGACATGTTGCGCAGGTGCGCACCCGAGTCGTTGTTGCCCAGCTGGAAGTGGCGGTACTTGATGGCCTGGTTCAGAATGTCGGTTCGGTCATTGGCGATGGTGGTGTGCCAGCGCACCTTCCCCGGGTATTCGGACACGAGGTCGAGGAAGGCGTCGACGGGCTGCACCCCACGATCGTCTGCCACCTGACCAAACGACTTGCCCACCACCGATTCGTCGGGGCAACCGACGATCTCCGTGTCGTACATATCGCGATTCCAGGCCACCACCCCGTACTTCTGGGCCATCTCCTTGCGGAACCGTCGCCGATATCCCTCGTCCTTGATCAGATCGACCCGCTGAAGCTGATCGCGGATATCCAATGCCGCCGTGCCCGAGGCGAACTCCTCGAAGATCACCAAATCCATGCCGTCGGAGTACAGATGGAACGGCACCGCCAGCAGCTGGAAGTTGACTTGGGAGCGCAGCAGCGGGTTCAGGGCGCCGGTCGCCGCCTTCAGCAGATTGATCACCGATCGGTTGCTCTTCAGATCAAAGGCCGCCAGCAGGGTGGTCTTGAGGGAGCGACGCCAGGGGCGGGCACCGCTGAGCAGGAAGTGCATGACCGTCTCGGGCCGCTTCTCCACGTCGAGGTTCGATTGCACCACCGCGCCGCGTCGGCGCACCACGTCATAGAGTGCGCCGTACTCGCGCCAGGTCGCGTACGTGGACGGCAACTGTCGACCCGCGAACCGGGTGCCCTCCAGCTTGGAGAAACGCAGCCGGTCGGTGGACAGGCCGACGAAACCGGCGTCGAGCGCATCGGCCACCATCGCCCGCATTCGGGCCAACTCCTTGGATGAGGGGCGTTCGTCGTAATCGGTCGCGCGGGCAAGACCCATGACCGCCGCACGGATATCGGAGTGCCCGATCAGTGTTGCGACGTTGGCACCCAACGGAAGTGACTCGATGAACTTGCGATACCCGCGCGGTCCGTCCCAGTCTTTGTGCTCCTTGAGAGCCGAGTGAACCGCATCCCACGGCAGGGCCTCGACCCGGGCGAAGAGATCGGCAACATCCTCCGGATCCGCGTACACCGCGGACATCGAGCAGTTGCCATAGATGACGGAGGTGACACCGTGCCGCACCGATTCACCGAGCCCCGGGCTGACAAGCACCTCGGCGTCGTAGTGGGTATGCACGTCGACCATGCCGGGGATGACCCATTTGCCGTCGGCATCGATGACCTCATCGGCGTCGGCACTCGACAGGCCGGATGCCATGGCCACCACCTTGCCGCCGCGAACCCCGACGTCCAGGATTTGGCCGGGTGCGCCCGTCCCGTCGAACACCAGGCCGCCACGCACCAGCAGGTCAAATGTCGCCATAGTCGATCCACTTCACTCGATGAGTAAGACACTCAGCTTATCTGCCGTGATGCCAATCTGAAAAGCCTAACCGGAAGGCCCATCTGCGTCTTCACAGGTGCTTCACAACTGATTGCTACCGTGCGGCATGAACTGGGTCGACCACTTCGAACGGAACCGCAAGCGCAACCACGAGATCGACGCCGCGATCAATTGGCGTGGAGATACCGTGCTGTCCGCTGAATACGCTTCGGCCATCGGCCGCTCCCTGCAGCGCTTCGAGATCGGCGAACGCGGCGATGGCGAGGTGCTGCTACGCAAGGCGCGCACAGGCGACCCCCACTACGCGCGGGCCCTCGAATTGTTCGTCGCCGAAGAACAGCAGCACGCTCATCTGCTGGGCCGCAGCCTGGAGCACCTCGATGTGCCACCGCTGTCGCAACATTGGTCGAACTCGGTCTTCGTGTCGGCTCGCCGGATGTTCACTCTGCGTTGGGAGGTGATGGTGCTGACGGTTGCCGAGGTGATCGCACTGAGTTACTACGCCGCCATGTCGCAGTGCGGTGACCCCGCGGTGGAAGCGATGTCCATGCGAATCCTGGACGATGAGCATCACCACGTGGCGTTCCAGATCGACTCTCTACGAGAGGGATTCGCGTCCACTCCACGAACCGCCAGGACGTTGCTGCGCGTGTGCTGGATGATCGTGGCGGCGGGCGCCACCGCTGCGGTGGCGTTGGATCATGGCCCGGCCCTGCGGGTTTGCGGGTGGACCCGGGCACGGTTCTCCCGCGACGCCTGGCGTAACTTTCGTCAGGTGTCGCGGGAGTCCTTGCTCACGCGTCGAAGAAGATCTGCACCCGGTCAGATTCCGGTAGCGTCTGGCATGCCAGCGTGAACCCCTCGGCCACCTCGCTGTCGATGAGAGACTCGTTCATCAGCATCCGCGTCTGACCCGATTGCACCGAGCACATGCAGGTGGCACAGGCGGATTCGCGACACACATAGGGCGCGTCGATCCCCGCGTCCAGGAGTACGTCGAGCAGCTTCTTGCCCCTCGGCCACTCCAAAATGTGTGTGCTGCCGTAGATTTCAACCTCCAGGACCGTGTTCCCGGTGGTGTCGCTGCCGGTGACCCTGATGGCTTCTGCTGTCACTGGCCCACCGCACGGCGACCCGGTAGACGATCATTCAGCTCGCCCTCGGATCCGAAAAGGATGCCCTGCCACGTCTCGAGCAGTTCCTCGGTGTCGACATCATCGGGATGGAACCCGGGGCGCATGTATTCGGCGATATCGCGCATCAAACCCTTCACCAGCGGACCGCGGTACACATCGATGGTCTGCCGCAGCACCGACAACGGCTTCCAGCCGCTCGGGTCAGTGAGAATCGACGCCAAGACGGCCAGCGTCATCAAGGGCAGTGTGCCTGCCCAAATCAGCGACATCACACCGATGCGCACCGATTCCGGACCACCCACCGAGCGATACACGTCGAAGGCGACCGACTTGTGCTCCATCTCCTCCATGGCATGCCAGTTCAGGAGGTGGTGAACCTCATCGGACATCGGAATCTCTTGCAGCTGAGCACTTGAGAGGACCCGCTGGGCGAGTACCGCCGTGTAATGCTCGGCGGCAGCGGTCATCGCCAAGTGCGCGATTCTGGGTGCACGCTTCTCCAACGCGATGACGAACTTCTCACGCCGGCTCCCCTCCTCGAAGTTCATGATCCGGACCAGTGGGTAGCCCATATCGATGATCTTCTCGTTGAGCTTGCGGTGCTCGCGGCCATGCATGGCCTCCTGCCCGATGAACCCCGCCACCCGCTTCTTCAACACCGGGTCGGTGATCTGGTCGGCGTAGTTGCGCACGGACCTGATGAAGGACTCCTCGCCGGGAGGAAACGCACCGGAAAGCAGCGACACCAAGTGACTGAAGACGATGTCACCCTCGACGTAGTGCTTCTTCATGGGGGCCGGCTCACCGAACCGGAAGTTCATCCGGCGCACCTTGGGCAACTCGCGCGCCGCGACTCCCGGCCGCCCCTGCTCGACAACAGCCATGACGGAACTCCTTCCTGGGACGTCACCATTGACGTCTGACCTGGCGATTTCTACTAGTACTCCGAGTACTACTGGTAGTATCCATACCGCACGGCGCTAGCACAATAGGCAGGACCCGTGTGTCGTCCCGAACTGGCAAATCGGGGGCCGGGCACACGTACCATCACTGGTGATGAGAGGCGTGGAAAGCGTGAGTACAGCCATCGCGTCGAAAGTCGGCCCTGGTGCCGCCCGACGTGGCGACCGCCGCAAGGTTGCCCGGGAAGAGTTGTTGGACGCCGCGTTTCGCGCCATCGATGCCATCGGATCGACCGTCAGCATGGACGACATCGCGCGCGAGGCGGGAGTCGCCAAACCGAAGTTGTACCGCTACTTCGAGGACAAGGCCGACCTGCACAGCGCCGTGCTGGAACGTGTGCAGGACATGGTGTGGAACGCGGCCATGGGTCGGATCAATCTGATGACAGACTCGGCCCGCGAATTGGTCGAGCATGGCGCCAATGAGTACGCCCGCATGATTTCGGATCATCCGAACGTGTTGCGCTTCATCGTGCACGGCCACTTCGTCAATTCCAGTGACGGCACTGAACGTTTGGTGGAGACCGCGCAGCAGATGACGCACGATATCGCCGAAATACTGTCGAATGCGATCGACGACGAGACGGTGGACATCGACGACGCCGACCTGGCGGTCAGCTCTGCCGCCGGTGCCATCGGCACTGCCACCGAATGGTTCCTGGGGCCCAATCAGCAACGTGCCCAACCGATGCCCATCGAGAGATTCGTGGAGTATCTGACCACCGTCCTGTCCGGGCTCGCCGCGTCAATCGCCGAGTTCAACGGCCTGACGCTTGATCCCGACCAGCCGCTGCACCTGGCGTTCACCAGCACACGCGGCGACAGCGCATGACCGACGGCGTCCCCCTGGCGCGTATCACTCGTGGCCGTGCGCTCGGCAAGTTGGCGGCCGGGCAGGCGGTACGCACCGCGAGCAGCCGACTCTCCATGATCGGTCGATCCGAACAGGCGCGTGCGCTCCTCGCGGAGCGCTCCACGCTGCAGGCGGCCGATCAGCTCGTGACCGTGCTGGGCGGCCTCAAGGGTTCGGCGATGAAGCTGGGCCAACTGCTGTCGATGCTGGAAGTGGACATGGTGCCGGAGGCCCATCGCGAGCGCTTCCGCCAGAAGTTGGCCAGGCTGCGCGATCAGGCTCCGCGCGAGCCCTTCACGGTGATGCGCCCGATCATCGAGTCCAACCTGGGAGCGCTGCAGAAGAACTTCCGCGACTTCGATGAGACGCCCGTCGCCGCCGCCTCCATCGGCCAGGTGTACCGAGCCGTCCTGCACGACGGGCGCGAAGTCGCGGTCAAGGTCAAATACCCCGGCGTCGATGACGCGGTACGAGCAGACATGCAGAATCTCGCACTGTTCACCAAGTTCTGGCGCAAAGCGGTACCAACACTGTCCAATTCGGCCTTCATGGAAGAGATTTCCATGAATTTGGAGAGCGAGCTCGACTATCCGCGGGAGGCTCGCACTCAACACGAGATCGCCGAACGCTATCGCGGGCACCCGTTCATCGTGATCCCGGACTGCGTGTCCGACATGTGCACATCACAGATTCTGGTGACCGAATTCCTTGACGGACAGTCCTTTCCCTTCATGCAGACACTCGATGACGAGGAACGCAACCGCATCGGTGAGCTCATCTTTCGGTTCTATATCGGATCACTGTTCCAGGACAACGACTTCTGCGGTGACCCGCATCCGGGGAACATTCTGCGCGCGGCCGACGGCACCATCGGATTCGTGGACTTCGGGCTGTACAACCGGATGGATCCCGAACACGTCGACTTCGAACGGAAGATCATGCGCGCCGCCACCGAGGGCCGCGCCCAGGACATGTACGACGCAATGGTGGCGCGCGGGATCGTGGACCCGCATTCGGACGTCACCCCTCAGGACTGCCTGGAGTACTGCCATGCGGCTTCGGGGTGGAATCTTGTCGACGAGGAAATGACCATCACTCCGGAAATCGCTTCCAGTGCAATGATTCTCGCGGTGGACCCACGCTCCAGTGAATTCACCGGAATGCGCAGGCAAAACCTGCCTCCCGAGCACATCTTCTCGCGTCGTGCAGATTTCTACACCTTCGGTGTACTCGGCCAGCTCAATGTCACCGGCAACTGGCATCGCATCGCGCGCGAGTGGATTTACGGCGACCCCCCCGCCACCGAGGTAGGGCGCGTCATTGCGCAGTGGCGGGAGTCTCACCGATAGCATCGCGGTCCCGTACCGGTGCGTCACCTACGAATTCACGAATGATCGCGCTCACTTTGTCAGGAGCTTCCATCATCGGCAGGTGACCACACTGGGGCAAGAACTCCGCACGGTCGGGGCGCAACGTCACGTTGAGCGCACGGCCGGCCGAGGGTGAGAGCCCGAGGTTGGAGGCACCCCAAACCACCGCGAAGCGTGGAAAGTCCGGGCCTGGCCGAAGCCGGTCGACCGCACCGAGGCCGGATGGATCCGCGAACATCTCGGCCATTGAAGCAAGTCTGCCGGGGACACTCCAACCGCGCCCGACTGCTCGCGTGCCCGCAAACGGCGAGCGGAGGGCCCGCAACCAGTTTCGCGGACCGCACTGAGCGACGACAACCAGGTTGGTGAGCATGCGCGGAACCCGGACTCGCCGCACGATCGCCAAGGAAAGCTTCGGAAAACGAGCAGCAACGGGCATGAACCACCCGATAACACCCCGGCGCGCGGTGTTCTCCGACAGCGGATTGATGAGTACCAACGAATCGAAGATCTCGGGGCGCTGCTCTGCCAGCAAGAGTGTCATCGCACTGCCCATGCAGTTACCCACGACCGAAATGCGTTCGTATCCTAGATGATCGATGAATGCGGAGAGGCGGGAAACATAATCGCCGATCGTGTACCCGCTCTCGGGCATATCGGACTCTCCGAAGCCCAGGTGATCCAGACAGATCACCTCGTACTGACCACTGAGGGCCTCGACTTGCTCGGTCCAGACTTCCTTTGCGGTGCCGCCGTTGTGCAAGAAGAGTATTGGCTTGCCCGCGCCCGTACGTGTGTACGCCATTGTCTGTCCGTTAAATGTGAATCGTGACAACATTTTCAAATACTCCGCTCGATGGATGGCTCGTTTGATGGGCTAACGCTGCTGGTGGACTTCAACTCATTTGCCTGTCCCGGCACCAACGTCAGGAACCTTGAGGGGGCTGCGAATTCGTAGTCATCTTGAGGGAAGCTCCACGAGGCCCTGCGTGCGGCAAGGATCGAAGTCGCACGCAGGATAGGGATCTCGCCGGACCTCCATGCTCCGCAGATATCCGCGGCGCGCTCGACGACCACGAAAACTCTGATCCCCAGCGTGTTTCAGATTGACTGCCGCTGCGATACGGCTGAGACCGCCGCCGATGACGGTAACTTCGTTGTCGGGCTATAGAATTCGACATTTCTGAAATCATCAGTGTGATTCCTTTGTCCCGATATGGCGGACCGCCGCATGGAGTTGGGTACGCCTTCGAACGAGCCTGCGCAGGCCCGGGCGGATCGACAGCGTGAAGACCCACCGCATGATCGGCTCGGTCCACCCCAACGGCAGCCGGCCGATGAGGATAGGCGTCCACCAGACTGTCCAGGTCAAGCTGCATGATGTAGGTGATGTCGGTTCGACGACGTACTCCTCGACCCATAGCCGTAACAGCGGCCATGTGGCCAGTGTCGCTTCGTATTTGATCCGCCTGCCCGCCTCGTATGCCGTGAATACTTCGTGCTGGCGCCACACCCACCGCAGTGGACGCCGGACGGCACCCATGTAGCGGGTCATTCCCGTGCCGCGCCGTTCTCCCGCGTGGGAGTTCGTGAGGTACTGCACGCCGCAGCACGGCGCCAGCCAGCGCCAAGCCTCATCGCTATCGATCGCCTCAAAAACCTCGTCCGCGGTGAACTCAAAGCTGTGCACAGTCTTGACGACAATCGCTGCACTGTCCGTCGTACCCAAGGCCCCGTTCAGACGTATCTCGAACATCAATTCAAACCTCCAACGTCGTTGTTGTCACGCGGCGCTACCACTTACGTACCAATTACCGTCTGCTCCCCCCCCGTGCACATCGGCGAGCTACAGAGGGCCGAGGGCACGTTGCATTACTGCCGAGAATTCACCAATCCACCGTCAGACGCCCTCGAGCCGCTGCACTCGCTGGTGTTCGGCGATCTGTCCCCCGGCCACACCGGGGTAAGTATTGGCCCACCAGGTACCTCCGATGCAGGCGTTGATCTCGGAGCCGATCACGACCGCCCCCCGCGCGCGAACGTTGCGCGGTTGCCCGGCCACTCCCGCTTCCGGCACCCGCAATCACTGCCACGGTCATTCAGGACTCCCTCGTAATATGTACGGGATCACTCCTCACAGAGAATAGCGTTATTCGGATACTCATACAATCCGGATTGTCCTAATTTTTAAGATCCGATGTCCTCCCAGTCACAACCCAAACCGAGGGTTATGCGCGGTTGGCGGCGAAGGTGGGCTGCATGCAGACCAGTACGCGCGGCCGCCGCAGAATTAGGCCTGTTTAACAGGAACGATGCTGCGCGAACGCACCGACGACGGCGGGACAGGGCCGCGTGGGATAACACCTCGTCCTGTCAATCCACTCCAATCCTCGACAGAGGAGAAGCCGATCTGCACGTTCGGACAATCTAGATAGCGATATCATCTGGATATGGCCGGTTACGCACGTGACTAGACATGCAACAATCCGTCGATCGCGCGGCCGAACATCCACTGCCCACCCGCCTGTGCCAACCGGTCGAAGGCTCGCGGCAGGCCTCGAATGCTCACCTCTTCGGTCCAGACGACGCGTGATCCACCATCCAGCGCCTGCACCTCGATCTCGGCCCACCCCAAAATCAACGTCCCAGTCTTCTCCAACCGGCAGCGGCCAGGGCTCCCCTCCTGCGGCGGCTGCCAGCACGTGACCGTCATCGGGTCGTCAAAACCTATGGCTCCCAGCCCTGTTCGCCCTACAAATGTGGCGCCCACCCCCGCGGGTGGGTCGCTCGTCACGGATACCGTCGTCAGCGGAATGTGCTCGCTGTGCCGCGGCCAGTCGGTGATACGCAGGAAAGCTTCGCCGACAGACAGCGCGCTGACGCGCTCTATTCGGAGAAGGGCCATAAACCGAACAATCTCGAGGTCGCCTTCTGGCCACGCAAGGCGACGATGGTGTCCGTCAGCGTTTCCCGTGGGTCACGGTAGGTGACACCGAGTTCACGCTCGCTGGGTGAGTCATCAGAGGCGGGCATCTGCGTGTAGTACTGCATACCTGCCTCGGTCATCGGAGTGCCGTGCGGCACATAACGGCCGAGTTGATCCATCACAGTCCCCGCCACGCGCAGCAGTGAGTCGGGCACCGGAACGGCCAGCACCGTACTGCCGGCCGCATCGGTCAACACATTCACCAGCTCATCCACCTCCAGCCGATGACCGCCCGCGGTGTAGCGCCGCGGACCCCGCCCCGATTCCAACAGTGCGGCGTGCAGGGCAGCGAGGTCTCGGACATCGACCACCAGCCACGCCGCGCTGCGTCCCGGGACCGACCTCATCAGCAGGACCCAGCGCACGCCCTCAGCGGCCTCACCGAATTGATCGCCGACCGGTGGTCCCAGCACCATGCCCGGGTACGTGATGGTCACCGGTGCACCGGATTCCTGCAAGTCGCGCACGTACAGCTCGACCCGCGCCTTCGACTGACCGTATCCATCGCTGCCTCCGGCTGCGGGCAGGTCGGCCTCGAAGGTTTCCAGGCCCGGCCGAAACAGCGCGGTGATGCTGGAAACGTGCACTATCGGGTCGAGGCCCCGGTCAACCGCCGTCCCGAGAACGTTCTGGGTGCCCTCAAGGTTGATGGACATCATCCGGTCGGCTTCTTGGGGATCCGTGCTGACCATGGCCGCACTGTGCAGCACCGCATCGCATCCGTCGAGCGCGGCCTCGACGGAGTCCCGATCAGTGATATCGCCAACGGCGTAGTCCGATACGTCGACACCGAGCGTCGCCGCCGTGGTGTGCAGACGAGCTTCCTTACGCACCAGGAAGCGGACCTGATGCCCGGCGTCGGCAATCGCCTTCGCCGTCCATCCACCCACGAATCCGGTACCGCCAGTGACCAATACGCGCATACTTCACGTCCCGTCCGGTGCGGCGAACCGCCCCAATCAGGACATCGTAGGTTGTCAGCGCCTCCATACCGGGCGAATGCCGAAGAGCCATGTGGCACCGTCCCCGGCACGACGTGTGCCAAGATCGCTGGGTGCGTCTACGCCCCGCCTTCCAGCTCATCGCCGCCCTCACCGCCATCGCCATGGCCTTGGCGCCGACGGCGACCGCACAACCCGAGCGGGTGACGCCCATCGGGCACATCGGCGAGACGCTGCATTTCGACTACGGCACCATCGGCGCCGATGTCACCGTGCACAACATCGAACCCACCGGTGTCCCGGCCGGCATGGCTCCCCCACGCGGCATCATCTGGAAGGCGTACGTGACCATCCGGCCGACCAAGGTGCCCAATGCGTATGCGTTGTTGATGGCGCTCAAGCTCGGCGGCATTTCACCCGAAACCGGGGATGCCTATGAGCCTCAGCGCACCGACGAGCCCGACGATCTGAACTACGCGCTGCGCAACGCGCCACAGGGTTCGACCGTGAGCGGCGCGGTGTACTGGGACGTCTACCGCGGACCGGTGCGGCACATCGTGCTGCGTTCGTCGCAGACACAGGTCCACCTGGCCCAGTGGGACCTCTGAGCTCTCAGCGGGGCTGGAACAGGTAGTTCCGGAAGGTATCGGTGACCTTGTCCACTGGCCGCCAGGAGTCTGCGCTCCACACCGACATTCGGTAATCCCGCGCTGTGAACCACGCGACGATGTCCTCGGCGTTGCGTCCGAACCGCTCCATGTGGCGGTCCTCTACCTCGAGCATCATCGCCGGACGGGTCCGTTCGATGGTCTTCTCCCCACTCACCAGGACATCGAGTTCGGCGCCCTCGACATCGATCTTCACGAAGTCGATCCGTGTGATGCTCAGGCGTTGGCAGAACCCGTCGAACGTCTCGGTGTCCACGACCACCCGGATGTGCTCATCGAACTCGGCGTTCGAGCCCAGCCCATCGGCCCCGGCGTCGACGAAAGACCGTCCGGTGATCGGCTTGCCGTTGCGCAACGGAACGCTCATGACCTGCTCACCCGGGTTGGTGCCGAGTGCGACTGCGTGGCGGCGCACGTTCTGCGCGCTACGCAGCCCCAGGGCCGCCGACGAGGTGGCATGGGCGAACCGCAGCGGCTCCAGGCTGTACACCAGGCCGTCCGCACCCACCAGGCGCGCCAGCTCCGCGGTGTAAAAACCGGCGGCGGCACCCACGTCCAGGCACACATCCCCGGGCTTGACCACCTGCGCGATACCCACCAGCTCGGTTTCCACCCATGGGGTGGTGCGGGCGAGTGTGCGCAGGCCCTGCCCCACCACGGCGTCACGAATCTCACCGAAGGCCGTCACGCGCCGCGTCATATGGTGCTCCTCAGGGTTGATCATCAACATGGTCGCTGTCTCGGAACCGCGCCAAGTATAGGTAGCGTGCCGGTCATGCCGATTCAGGTCCGCAGCGCGACGCCCGCCGACAGTGCGGAAGTCGCAACCGTCGCCGCCCGCACCTTCCCGCTGGCGTGTCCCGCATCGTCAACCCCGGAGAACATCGCGGCATTCATCGCGGCCAACCTCAGCACAAACAACTTCGATAAGTACATCAGCGAGCACCGGGTACTGGTGGCGCGCGAGAACAACGCCATCGTGGGGTACGCGATGCTCGTGGACGGTGTCGCAGAGGATCCCGACGTGCAGCGAGCCGTCACGCTGCGGCCCGCGATGCAGCTCTCCAAGATGTACGTGCTCCCCGAGTTCCATCGGGCCGGGGTGGCGGGCGCGCTGATGACCGCGGCCCTTACCGACGCCGCCGCGCACGGGGCAATGGGGGTCTGGCTGGGCGTCAACCAGGAAAATGAACGCGCGCAGCGCTTTTACGCCAAACACGGCTTCAACCGCAGTGGCACGAAGACCTTCCAGGTGGGCGAGCGCGTCGAGAACGATTACGTCATGCAGTGCTTGGTAGCGGAGCCGCGCTGAGCGCCAGCAGCCGCGAGGTGGCACGCAGGTACTTCTTGCGGAATCCGCCGGCGACCATCTCGTCGTCGAAAACCGTGTCCAGCTTCGCCCCCGAGGCCTCCACCGGGATACCCGCGTCGTAGAGGCGGTCCGTCAGGGCGACGATCCGCAGCGCCACCGCCTGATCGTGCACCTGCTGCACGCCCGCGATGAACACCGCCGTCACACCTTCGATCAGGGTGAGATACCGCGACGGGTGCATGCTCGCCAGGTGCCGGCACAGATCGTCGAACTGGTCGAAGGTGGCGCCGTCGATCGAGGCCGCCAACTCGCGAAGCTCATCGTCGGTGTGCGGCTCGGGAGCCGGCGGCAGGTCACGGTGGCGGTAATCGGGGCCCTCGACCCGCACCGTGTTGAAGATCGCCGACAGCGTGTTGATCTCACGCAGGAAGTCCTGCGCGGCGAATCGGCCCTCGCCGAGCTGCTCGGGCAGGGTGTTGGAGGTGGCGGCAATCGACACCCCGCGCGCCACCAGCTCCGAGAGCAGCCGCGACACCAGCGTCGTGTTGCCCGGGTCATCCAGCTCGAACTCGTCGATGCACACCACCGTGTAATCCGCGAGCAGCTCGATGCACTCCAGGAAGCCGAAAACACCTGCCACCTGCGTCAGCTCGCCGAAGCTGGCGAACGCCTTCGGACCGGGCACGGTGTGATAGATCGACGCCAAGAGGTGGGTCTTACCGACTCCGAACCCGCCGTCGAGATAAATCCCGACCCCGGGCAGCACCTCGCGCTTGCCGAACAGCTTCTTTTTGCCCGCCCGGCGGATGGTCGCCTCCTGGGCGAAGGCACGGCACGATTCCACGGCCGCCGCCTGCGTCGGCTCGTTGGCGTCAGGCCGGTAGGAGTCGAAACTCACCGACGTGAACGTGGGCGGCGGCACCAGCTGGGCAATCAGCCGCTCATTGGAGACGGTGGGGTGCCGGTCAGCAAGGTGCTGGGGGTTCCCGGGCGGGCGAAGCGACGGGGAATGGCCCGGAACGGCACCGGATTGCGGATCAGTCACACGGGCAGCGTAACGGCGTGTTGAGATCTCCTTGTGGCCGACAGTGACGGTGAACAGGCAATTCAGGGCCCGGCTGGGATACAGCTCACACAGCTGACAACCGGGGCACCGGTGGATTCCGGCGAGCTGGTGGACCTCTATGACTACCCGGGCGGCGACGGACTATACTTGCGCGCCAACATGATTGGCAGTCTGGACGGGGCCGCCACGGTAACCGGATTGTCCGGCGGACTCGGCGGCGAAGGCGACCGGGCGGTGTTCGCGGCAATGCGCGCCAATGCCGATGTGATTCTCGTCGGGGCGGGCACCGTGCGGGCAGAGCGCTACCACGGCGCGCATCTGCCGGTCGGTCTGCGCCAGCGCCGCCAGGCCCGCGGGCAGAGCGAGGTTCCGGTGATTGCCGTGGTCACGGCCTCGGGAACGGTGGACCCGAGCATTCCCTTGTTCACCGAGTCCGAGGTCGCGCCCATCGTGGTGACCTCGGCCTCCGGAGCGAGGAATGTCGAGGCCCGAATATCAGGCGTGCAGGTTCTGGTCGCCGAGCACGCCGAGAAGGTTGATCTGCGCGCGGCGCTCGCGCAGCTGCACAGCCGGGGCCTGTCCCGGGTGCTGTGCGAAGGAGGACCGTCCCTATTGGGCAGCCTGCTGGCGGCGCGGCTCGTCGACGAACTGTGCCTGACCACCGCACCCACCACGGTCGGCGGCGGCGCAGCCCGCATTACGGCAAGCCCCGCCGACGTGCTCACGTCGTGGCGGCGGGTGTTGCTGCTCGGCGATGCCGACGGCTACCTGTTCGCGCGGCACGTCCGGGCTTGAGGGACATTCACCCGATACTGTGGTCGGCATGCGTGCACGGCTGATGGGGGCGATGGCGGTTGCCCAGCTGCTGACCGGAGTACTGGCCGGATGCGCCCCCGGCCCCTCGGCGGGACCGCATTTCGCCATGGACGAGGGCCACGGAAATGCGGGCCCCGCCACGACACCGCCGCCGAGCGGACCCCCATCGATCGACAAGCCCAAGGTCGACCTGTCCTGGCAGGACTGCACCCGCGAGGTACTCGGCAGCGCCAACATCACCACGTCGCCGACGTTCACGCTTGAGTGCGCCGAG
The DNA here is from genome assembly GCA_002013775.1 of Mycobacterium sp. D16R18. GTDB lineage: Bacteria > Actinomycetota > Actinomycetes > Mycobacteriales > Mycobacteriaceae > Mycobacterium. The sequence continues at coordinate 5,434 of MAFD01000041.1, read as the reverse complement.
TACAAGGCGCCACTGGACCCGATCAACGGAGCGCCGGGCAGCGTGACGCTGGGCGCGGTACGCGCCAAGACCTCCCAGACACCCGCCGACGCCGGCCCGCTGGTATTCACTACCGGCTCCGATCTGCCGTCCTCGGTCCAGCTGGCGACGTGGCTCAACGGTCCGGGCGCGCAGGTGCTCAAACAGCGCCCCGTGGTGGCCGTCGACCGCCGCGGTATCGGGCGATCCGATGCGATCACGTGTCGCGACACGTGGGACCTGCGGGATATGCGAGACCTGGCGCAGAACCGTGGCGGTGACGATCCCGTTGCGAGCCTGGGCAAGATCGTCGAGACCGCGACCACCAACTGCACCGACACCATCTCCCCCGGCGACTCCGCCTACAACGACGCGCATGCCGCGGAGGACCTGGAAGCGTTGCGTGCCCAATGGGATGTGCCCGGCCTGGCGCTGCTCGGCATCGGCAGCGGCGCTCGCGTTGCCCTGGCCTACGCCGGATCCCACCCCAACAAGCTGGCCCGGCTGATGCTCGACTCACCGGTGGCCGTCGATATCGCCGCCGAAGCGGCTGCCGAGCAGCGGCTCAAGGGCGAGCAGTCGGCATTCGACGCATTCGCGGCGCAATGCGTCGCGAACAACTGCCCGCTGGGACCGGATCCCGCGGGTGCCGTGGGCGACCTGTTGAACCGCGCTCAGAACGGCGGACTGCCGTGGTCGCGGGCGACAATCGTCAGGGCGATCACCACGGCACTTGGGTACCCGGTCGGCGACGGGACAGCCGTCGTGCAGAACCTCGCGAACGCACTCAATGCGGCGCGCGGTACCGACCGGGAGGCCCTCACCCCCCTGGTGGACCGGGCCAACGCACTGCGCGATTCCGATGGACAGTTCGTCAATTCCTGCAGCGACGCACTGGCACGCCCCACCCCTGATCGGGTGCGCGAACTCGTGGTGGCCTGGGGTAAGCAGTACCCGCTGTTCGGGCGCACCTCCGCCCTCGGGCTGGTGAACTGCCTGCAATGGCCCAGCGGATCCAAGCCGAACCCGCCGCAGGACTTGAAGATCAACGTGCTGATCCTCGGCGGACAACACGACCCGATCTCAGGCAGCGAAGGCGTGTCGCCAACCGCCGCGGTGATCATCAACGCCAAGGCCGCGAGCAAGCGGGTGATGTGGCAGGGCATCGGCCACGGTGCGATTGTTTACACCGCATGCGCACAGCCACCCTTCCTCGCCTACCTGAACGACGGAAAGCTCCCGGAGACCGACACGTTCTGCCCGGCCTAGTCGTACTTGCCGGAACTGCCCTGGGCGCTCAAGGTACGGTGCCTGCGTGGTGTCAGTCGATACGTCCTTTTCAGGCCTGATTGCAGGCTTCAAAAACTCCGTCTCGCAGGCCCTGAAACCTCCGACCGCACCGCCCTCGGTCGCGACCATCCTGCGATCGGTGCTGTGGCCCCTCGCCATCATGGCGGTCATCCACCGCAGCTACGTGCTGGGCACCAACGGCTACATCACCGACGACTTCGGGCCCGTCTACCGCGCCGTCATCGCCTTCAAGCGGCACCTGCCGGTGTACAACGAGAACTTCGGCTACGTCGACCCGCACTACATCTACCCACCGGGTGGCACGCTGCTGCTGGCGCCCTTCGGATATCTGCCGGTGGACGCATCGCGGTACTGGTTCATCACCATCAACGCCATCGCGATCGTGATCGCGGCCTACTTCCTGCTGCGGCTGTTCAACTTCACACTGGCCTCGGTGGCCGCACCCGCACTGCTGCTGGCCATGTTCTGTACCGAAAGCGTCACCAACACACTGGTTTTCACCAACATCAACGGCGTCATGCTGCTGCTTGAGGTGCTGTTCTTCCGCTGGCTGCTAGACGGCCGCAAGAACTCCGAATGGCTGGCCGGCGTCGCGATAGGCCTGACACTGGTGATCAAACCGCTGCTGTTACCGCTGCTGTTGCTGCCGCTACTCAACCGACAGTGGCGGGTCTTCGCGGCCGCCTTCGGTATCCCCGCCTTCTTCAACGCGGTGGCGATGTTCGGCCCACGCAAGGTCAGGATCGTCGACGGCTGGGACTATCTCCGGCGCACCGCGAGGTACCTGGCGGAAACCCGCGACTACTTCAACAGTTCCATCGCCGGCAATGGCCTGTACTACGGATTGCCCGAACCGCTAATCGCCTTCCTGCGCATCGCGTTCCTGCTGATCGCCCTGGTGAGCGTGTGGCTGCTGTACAAGTACTACCGTCGGCGCGACCCCAGGTTCTGGGCGCTGACCACCGGCGGCGTGGTGCTGACGGCTTCGTTCCTGCTCCTGGGGCTGGGGCAGGGTTACTACTCGATGGCGCTGTTCCCGTTCGTCATGACGATCGTGCTACCCAACTCGGTGCTGCGGAACTGGCCGGCCTGGCTGGCGATCTACGGGTTCTTCTCCATGGACCGCTGGCTGCTCATCCACTGGCTGACGACCGGCCGCGCCCTGGAATACCTGAAGATCACCTACGGATGGTGCCTGCTGCTGATCGTGGTGATGATGGTGCTGGTGCTTAGGTACCGGGATGCCAAGGCCGCTGGCACACTGGATAACGGGCTAGATCCGGACTGGATGACGGCTGAGACAAGCACTAAGGAGTCAGCGACCGATGACGACATCGAACGACCCGAAGGTGAATCTGACCGACGAGCAGTGGCGGGAACGACTGACGCCTGAGGAGTTCTCGGTGCTGCGCCGCGCGGGTACCGAACGTCCGTTCGTCGGTGAGTACACCGACACCAAGACCGAGGGCGTGTACGCCTGCCGGGCGTGCGGGGCCGAGCTGTTCCGCAGCACCGAGAAGTTCGAATCCCATTGTGGCTGGCCGTCATTCTTCGATCCGGCTGATTCGGACGCGGTGATCCTCAAGCCCGACAAGTCGCTGGGTATGCGTCGAGTCGAGGTCGTGTGCGCCAATTGCCACAGCCACCTGGGGCATGTGTTCGAGGGTGAGGGATATCCCACGCCCACCGATCAGCGCTACTGCATCAATTCGATCTCACTGACACTGCAGCCGTCCTGACCCCTTTTCAGTCGCCGACACGCCGCGTTCTGCGGGCGTGTCTCGGCATGTCGCGGCGTGTCGGCGCGGAGTAGCCCTAAGGGAGGCGCGCCACGAGCTCCTCGACAGAGACGCGCGGGCCGGTGAAGAACGGCGTCTCCTCGCGGACGTGCAGCCGCGCCTCGGTGGCACGCAAATCGCGCATCAGGTCGACGATGCGGTACAGCTCAGGCGCCTCGAACGCCAGCAGCCACTCGTAGTCGCCGAGCGCGAAAGCAGGCACGGTGTTGGCGCGCACATCCTTGTACGCGCGCGCGGCGATACCGTGATCGGCGAGCATCTTGCGTCGCTCCTCATCGGGCAGCAGGTACCAATCGTAGGACCGCACAAAGGGATACACGCAGATGTAAGCGCCGGGCTCCTCCCCTGCCAGGAAGGCCGGGATGTGGCTCTTATTGAACTCGGCGGGCCGGTGCAGGGCTGCATTGCTCCACACCGGGGTGCTGGCACGGCCCAGCGCGGTGGTGCGGCGGAAGTCGCTGTACAAAGCCTGCAGCTTTTCGATGGATTCGGCGTGCGACCAGATCATGAAGTCGGCATCGGCGCGCAGCCCGGCCACGTCGTAGATGCCGCGCACCACGACACCGTCATCTTCATGGCGTTTGATCAGGGTGGCCACCTCGTCGGCGGCGGTATCGCGATCCTCGCCCAGTCCCTGGTCGCGCACCTGAAACACCGAGAACATCAGGTAGCGAATGGTGGAGTTGAGGGTGTCGAAATCGAGGCTAGCCATGTCCCCATCGTGCCACGGTGGCTCGCACCGCTTGAGAGGCGGAGGCCACACAAGCGGGCACCCCGATCCCGTCCAGGTAGGACCCCGCCACCGTGATTCCTGGCGGCAACCCGGCGCGGATCGCTTCCACCACATCGGCGTGGCCGGGACCGTACTGCGGCATGGCGTCGATCCAACGGGCCAGCGCCGAATTGATCGGTGTGACAGGCGCACCTAGCACGGTTTCCAGGTCGACAACGGCCCAGTGCCGCAGTTGCTCGTCGCTGGTGGCCCGCGCCACGGTGTCACCGAAGCGCCCGTAGGACAACCGCACCACCTGGGTATTGCGTCCGCGTAATCCCCACTTGCTGGTCGAGAAGGTTACGGCCTTGGTGTGCAAGGCTTCTCCCGATGCCACCAGCACGCCGGAATTCGCCGGAATCTGGGCATCGGCGGGCAGCTCCAGCGCGACGACCACCGAAGACGCGACCGGAATGGCCCGTGCCGCCGCCGCCGATTCGGGTGCCACCGCATCCAGAATCGCCGCCGCGCGGGGCGCCTGCACCGCGAGGATGACCGCGTCGAAACGATCAGCCGACGTTGCGTCTCCGGGGAGTGTCCAACCGTCGCCATCGCGCGCGATACCGGTGATCGCGAGCTGCCGATGTTCGGCGCGGGCGCGGCGCCAGAGCTCCTCCACCAGCACCGCATAGCCACCATCGATGGCACCGAAGATGCCGCTGGCCGAGATCGGCGGCAACGCCTGCTGGGCCGCGGCGAGCAAGCTGCCCGCCCCCTCATCGAGCGCCCGGGCAATGCCGGGTGCCGCCGTACGCAGCCCCGTCGTCGCGGCCGAACCCGCGTACACGCCGCCGAGCAGCGGATCGACCAGCCGCTCGACCACCTGCGGGCCAAACCGCCGCGAGACCAGGTCCGCGACGGTGGGTTCGGCTCCTACGGTCCAGTGCATATCGCGCTGCGGCTCGCTCTCGATGCGCGCCACGGTCTCGTCGTCGACGAGCCCGACCACCGACGACGACGAGGCCGGGATGCCGTTCACGGTCCGCGGGGGTAGCGGATGCAGACTGCCTCCGGCATATATGAGTGGTCGCGCTCCTGTGGTGTCGAGCCTGCGGTCCGCCAGCCCCAGTTCCTCCAACAGGTCCAGCACCTCGGGGCGGCGGGTGATGAATGCCTCGGCACCGATATCAATCCGGTGCTCACCGAGGGTGATGGTGCGAAGGATCCCACCCAGCTGCTCGGCCGGGTCGTACACGGTGATGCGCGCGCCATCGCCTAGCTCGCACCGCAACCGGTACGCCGCCGTCAGCCCCGAAATGCCGCCGCCCACAATGGCAATGGAAGGTGAGGCCGACGACGCCGCGGAGGTCACAACGAATGCACCAGCGCCACCGCATCGGTGAGTACCGCCGGATCGGTATCCGGCAGCACCCCGTGCCCCAGATTGAAGATATGCCCGGCGGCACCGTCGGCCACGGCCTGACGCCCCTCGCCAACGATTCGGCGCACCTCACGCTCCACCACCGGCCACCCGGCGAACAAGACCGCCGGATCGAGGTTGCCCTGCAAGGCTTTTCCGGGGCCAACCCGACCC
>MAFD01000040.1:0-43762 GCA_002013775.1 Mycobacterium sp. D16R18 | reverse complement strand
CGACGGCCGCTGGATCAGCGCCGCCAACAACGCACCCTCGGACACGGTCAGCTGTTCGACCGGCTTGTCGAAGTACGCCTTCGATGCCGCCGAGATGCCGTACGCACCACGGCCGAAATAGATGATGTTGAGGTAGGCCTCCAGCACCTGATCCTTGGACCAGGACTGGGACATCTTGGTGGAGATGACGATCTCCTTGGCCTTACGCGTCAGCCCACCGAGGCCGGCTCGCTGCGCGCCCACCATCGCGTTCTTCACGTACTGCTGAGTGATCGTCGATCCGCCCTGCGTGTCGCCACCGAACATGTTGTTCTTGACCGCGCGCAGCAGGCCCGAGAAGGAGAAGCCGGGATTGCCGTAGAAATCCCGGTCCTCGGCGGCCATCACCGCCGCACGCACGTGCTGAGGCACCTGATCGATCTTGATATCGACCCGATTGCCATCCGGTGGAACAACTTTGGCGAGCTCAGTGGTGCCGTCGCTGGCCAGGATGGTGGACACCTGGCTGGTACGAATGTCGCCCGGCTTCGGGATGTCGACCACCGAATACGCCAGCGCGAACGTCGCCAGCGGGATAACGATCGCCAACAAGACAAGCGCGATCATCACGCGGCGGAAAATTCTCCAGCCGTTGCTCTTTCGCTTACGGCGGCGCTGCGGGGGACGCGACGGACCACCGGGCCTGCCGGATGGAGGTGGCGCCTCGTATCCCATGCCCTCGTCGTCGTCACGCTCCAGTGCCGCGCGCGCCGCAGCGACGGCGTCCTCGTCGCGCCGGTACAACGGCAGATCCTCGACGGGGTCGAGGATCGAAGTCGGACGATCGTCCATGCTGGGGGTACGCGGTGAATCCGAGCCGCCGCTGGGAGCTACCGGATTCTGCCCGCCAACCACGCCGCCCTCACCTTGTGGCCTATTCACTGGCCGTCCGCGCACGAGTTGTCCGCTGACGTGGGGTGGTCCCCTTCGGCGCCGGCAAGGCGCCCATGACATACGACTTCACCAAATGATTCCAACTGCAGGTCCGGCATACCTCGACAACGTGCACGGCGAACTCCGAGAACCGGGTGGCCAGCATCACCAGTTCCTCGGCCGAACGGGCCGAGCCGGATACCGCCCCCAAATGCTCGCCGAAAACCCACGACACCAGCGTCAGTTGCTCCTTGCGGCAGATCGGGCACACCACGGCACTCGATTTGCCATGAAACTTAGCCGCGCGGAGCAGATACGGGTTCGCGTCGCAGACTTCGGTCACGCCGGTACGCCCGGAATAGACCTCGGCCAGCAGGGATCGCCGCTTGAGCGCGTAATCCACCACCTGTCTCTGCAATCGCACGGTAACCAGAGTACGTCCGATTACGCGCAGGCAGACCCCGGGCCACACAGACAGCATGTCCTTTGCGAAGCCGAACTCTCTCAGCGTTCCACTCGTTACGATTGGCCCGTCGTCACGAAGAGGGGGCACGGTGACATTTCCTCGACTCTCGCCGGTACTCGCCGGCTTTGCGGTTATCGCCGTGATCACATCCGGGTGTGGGAAATCTGCCGACACCTCATCGACGCAAGCAGCCACCTCCACGGCCACGTCGACGACGCGGCCTGTCCCGATCGACGGTCCCGCGGTGACCGCCTCCGCTCCGGTGGGGGTGAAGGGCACCGGCAAGGTCGTCGGATCTGCGGTCCTGAAGGTGATCGGCGCCGGGACGGCGACCATCACCTGGAAGGAGAACGGCGGCCCGGCCCACATCGAAAAGGACATCTCACTGCCCTGGGAGCACACCATCGACGTCGTCGAGGAAGCGAACTCCGAGGTACGGGCCAACGGCGCCGGTGCCACCGGCTGCACGATCACGATGGGCGACATGCTGGTGTCGTTCAAGAGCGAGCCGAATCCCGTCTGCGAGTTCGCGTACTGGGGCTGACGCGGCGATGCGACACGGCGAATACGATTCCTCGCATGGCGACCCGTGCCAAGGACTCTGACCGAGACGTCACCTGCAAGGCACTCGATGCCGCCTTTGGAGACGGCCAGATCTCCTCGGAGGAACATCGTCAACGGATCGCCGCGGCCACCTCTGCGCAGACTCTCGGTGAGCTCAACGGTGTGGTCTCCGATCTGCAGATCGCGGCCCTCCCTGCCTACACGCCCGCACCTCAGCCTCAGCGGCGGCGCTGGCCGGCGATCGTTGTCACCGCCGTCGTCGCTGCCGCCGTCGGAGCCGGAGTGGGCAGCTACGCGACGCGGCCGGTGCCACCGGACCCGGGCGCGGTCGCCGACGGCGTCGCTCCCGTGGTGATCGCGCCGACCAAACTGTTCTCCGTCCCGGGCCTATCTGGCCTGCTGGACCAGATGCGCGCGAAGTTCGGCGACGCCGTCGGCATCGAGCTGACCGTCCGCTCGAACAACGCGTCGTTGGTCCGCATCGAACCCGCGGATCCGAATCTGCCCATCACGTACCCGTATCAGGGCGGGTTCCGCGACGGCGGTGCGATGCCCGGCACCTGGCGCAACGTCCAAATCGGGGATCTGAGCCGGTTCGATCCGGCCAAGATCGTCGGCGTCCTGCGCGGGGCCCCCGAAACCCTGAACGTGCCCGCCGCGGGCGACGGTGGGACCGTCATGGTGATCAAGCCCAACAACGATGGCGTCGACATCACCATCACCGTCTCGGAGCGGGACCGCACCGGACGGATGGTCGTCGCGGGTAACGGTGAGCCCAAAGAGGTCGCGCCCGCATCCTGAACATCAAGATCCCTCTACGATTCCTCGCATGGCGACAGGCATCCGGGCCAAGGACAGTGACCGCAACGACACCTGCAAGCTGCTCGACGATGCGCTGAGCGACGGCCAGCTGTCCATGGAAGAGCACCGCGAACGCGTGGCAATCGCCACCACCGCCGCCACGCTGGGACAGCTCACCTCGCTGGTCTCGGACCTGCAGAACGCGAAGGCCGCGGCCAACATGCCCGTCCTCAAGGGTCCGCAGCGCCCCTGGTGGCGACGGTGGTACGCACCCGCCGGCGTGGCCACCGCGCTGGTTGTCGTCGGCGTCCTCATCGGTTGGGGTGCCTACGGCAACACCAGCTCCCCCTTGGACTTCACCGCGGACCCCGGCGCCAAGCCCGACGGCGTGGCGCCCCTCGTGCTGACACCTCCGCGTCAACTGATGTCACTGGGTGGCCTGACCGGACTGTTTGAGCAGATGCGCCAAAAGTTCGGGGACACCACGGGGTACGAACTGAACATCTACGGGGACTACGCGATTCTCACCCGACCCGATCCGCGCGAACCGCGCCGCACGCTGCGCTACACCTACCGGGGCGGGTGGGACCACCCCGATGACTCGTCGGGGAGCCACGCCGATCACGTGGTGGACCTCGCCAAGTTCGACGTCAAGACCATCGTCGGCATCTTGCGCGGCGCGCCCGAAACCCTCGGCATCAAAGCGTCCGAGGTCAAGAACACGTACCTGTTCATCAAGCCCAGCGAGGACAAGACCGCACCGCCGGACACGGTGCAGATCGACATTTCGATCAGCGGTGAGTTCCAGAACGGCTCGATCTACGTCAATCCCGACGGCACGCCCATTCGGACCATGTACCCCTCGGGGAACTAAACCTCCCCCGTGTGGCGCCCGCATATATCGCGGCGATACTATGACCCGATCGGTGCACGAGAGATGCTTCGGCGTCATACACGGTGTTGGGAGGTGACTTCATGTTGGAACTGGCCATCCTCGGCTTACTGCTTGAGTCACCCATGCACGGCTACGAGCTGCGCAAGCGCCTGACCGGCCTGCTGGGCGCCTTTCGGGCCTTTTCCTACGGCTCGCTGTACCCGGCCCTGCGCCGCATGCAGGCCGACGGGCTCATCGAAGAGGACTCCGCGCCCGCGGGCACCACGGTGCTGCTTCGTGGCAAGCGCGTCTATCAGATGACGGCCGCGGGCCGCGCTCGCTTCAGCGAGCTGGTGGCGGACACCGGTCCACAGAACTACACCGACGACGGCTTCGGTGTGCACCTGGCATTCTTCAACCGCACCCCGGCCGAGGCCCGGATGCGCATCCTCGAAGGCCGCCGCCGTCAGGTGGAGGAACGTCGGGAAGGTCTGCGCGAGGCCGTCACCCGGGCAAGCAGTTCGTTCGACCGATACACGAAGCAGTTGCACCAGCTTGGCCTGGAATCCAGTGAACGAGAAGTGAAGTGGCTCAACGACTTGATCGCTGCCGAGCGCACCGCGCAGGCACGGGTCGAGGAGCGTTAAGTATGTCCATCGGTAAAGGAGAACCGTCCATGTCCAACAACACATCTGAGGTGCGCGTCGCCATCGTCGGCGTCGGCAACTGCGCGTCCTCGCTGGTCCAGGGTGTGCAGTACTACCAGGACGCGGACGAGAACTCCAATGTTCCCGGTCTGATGCACGTCAAGTTCGGCCAGTACCACGTGCGCGACGTGAAATTCGTCGCCGCCTTTGACGTGGATGCCAAGAAGGTCGGCTTCGATCTCTCCGAGGCCATCGCCGCTTCCGAGAACAACACCATCAAGATCGCCGATGTACCCCCGACCAACGTCCTGGTACAGCGCGGCCCGACCCTGGACGGCATCGGCAAGTACTACGCCGAGACCATCGAGATTTCCGACGCCGAGCCCGTCGACGTCGTGAAGACGTTGAAGGACAACAAGGTCGACGTCCTGGTCTCCTACCTGCCGGTCGGTTCGGAAGAGGCCGACAAGTTCTACGCGCAGTGCGCCATCGACGCCAAGGTGGCATTCGTCAACGCGCTGCCGGTGTTCATCGCCTCGGACCCGGTGTGGGCCAAGAAGTTCGAGGACGCCGGTGTGCCGATTGTGGGCGACGACATCAAGAGCCAGGTGGGCGCCACCATCACCCACCGCGTGATGGCCAAGCTGTTCGAGGACCGCGGTGTCACCCTGGACCGCACGTACCAGCTCAACGTCGGCGGCAACATGGACTTCAAGAACATGCTCGAGCGTGAGCGTCTGGAGTCCAAGAAGGTCTCCAAGACCCAGGCCGTCACCTCAAACCTGAACGGCTCGCTGGCCGACAAGGTGTACGACAAGAACGTGCACATCGGCCCATCTGACTATGTCGCGTGGCTCGACGACCGCAAGTGGGCCTACGTCCGCCTGGAAGGCCGCGCCTTCGGTGACGTGCCGCTGAACCTCGAATACAAGCTTGAGGTCTGGGACTCCCCCAACTCGGCCGGCATCATCATCGACGCGGTGCGTGCTGCAAAGATCGCGCTCGACCGTGGACTCGGTGGCCCCATCCTTCCGGCCTCGGCCTACCTGATGAAGAGCCCGCCGAAGCAGCTCGCCGACGACGTCGCGCGTGTCCAGCTGGAGCAGTTCATCGAGGGCTGAGCGCTCACCTACTCCTCAACACGGAGGGCATACCCGACGGTGTGCCCTCCGTTTTATGTGTTGGCACGCAAGCGATTCGCGATCGCAGCGAGCCTGTCGAGCTCCGCCAGGGTTTCCGTCTCACTCCGCGGATCCAGGTGAAAGAGCACCCGATCCACGCCAGCCTCCAGATACTCAGCGGCAGCCCGCTCGTCCCCGGCCGCGCCACTCACGCTGACAGGCAGGTCCGCGCGACCGTACTCGGCGAACCCGCGGCGCGCCTCGCGCACATCATCGGGTGTCGAGGTCTCCGCGTACGGCAGCCACCCATCACCCAGCCGCGCCGCGCGTCGTTGCGCTGCCCGGCTCGGGCCGCCGACGTAGATCGGGATGGGCGATGCCGGACGCGGACTCGCTGCGACAGGCCCGAAATCGACATGCTCTCCGTGGAATTCGGCCACCTCGTCGGTCCACAGCAGTTTCAGGGCGGCCACCTGCTCGTCGAGTTTCGCGCCGCGCACCTTCGGGTCGGCGCCGTGATTGCGCAGCTCGCCCAGATTCCATCCGACACCGACTCCGAGCACCGTGCGGCAGCCCGACAACGTCGCCAAAGTCGCCCACGCCTTGGCGGTGTGCAGCACATCGCGCTGAGGCAGCAATGCCACCCCGGAGCCGATCACAAGCCGCTCGCTGGCCGCGGCCGCGTAGGCCAGCACCACGGGAAGGTCCCGGATCAACGGTAGGCGGGCGCGAAACTCCGCATCGATCTCGTCGGGGGTGTCGACCGGGAAGTACGAGTGGTCATCGAACAACAGCCAATCGAATCCGCGTTCCTCGACGGCGCGGGCGAGAACATCCGGGGTCACGTATCCGTCGGCCGATGAGGTGGAGATACCGAAGTGGCTCACGACCTCCAGGAACCTCCCGTGGGCGCCCGAAATTCCTGGCAACGCGCTGCACGATCTGGTTACGGGGTGCAACATCGACCTACCCGGCTGAAGGAGACACCCCATGGGCACCACCGAAGCGCCCGATGGCGGCGGTCTGCAGCACTCGTTGCAGAAACGCCACCTGACGATGATCGCGATCGGCGGCGTGATCGGTGCCGGGCTGTTCGTCGGATCCGGTGCGACCATCAAAGCGGCCGGACCGGCCGCCTTCATCACCTATGCCATTACCGGCGTGCTCATCGTGCTGGTGATGCGCATGCTCGGCGAGATGGCCGTGGCCAATCCGTCGACCGGCTCCTTCGCCGACTACAGCCGCCGCGCACTCGGTGATTGGGCGGGATTCTCGGTCGGCTGGCTCTACTGGTACTTCTGGGTGATCGTCGTCGGATTCGAGGCGGTGGCCGGCGGCAAGATCGTCCAAGATTGGTGGCCCCACACTCCCCTGTGGCTCATCGCACTTGTCCTCATGGTGGCCATGACGGCCACCAACCTCTTCTCGGTGCGCTCCTACGGCGAATTCGAGTACTGGTTCGCGAGCGTGAAAGTCCTTGCCATCATTGTGTTTCTGGTCCTCGGTACGCTGTTCGTCGTCGGCTGGTGGCCGGATAAGCAGATGGACTTCTCCAATCTCACCAGGGGCGGGTTCGCGCCGAACGGCTACGGTGCGATCTTCTCCGCCATCGTGGTCGTGGTGTTCTCCATGGTCGGCCCGGAGATCGCGACCATCGCGGCCGCCGAATCCAAGGACCCCGCGCGGGCCATCAGCAGGGCCACCAACTCGGTCATCTACCGAATCGGGCTCTTCTTCGTGGGATCCATCTTTCTCATCGCGGTGATCGTGCCATGGGATAGCCCCACCCTGGGCACCTCGCCCTTCGTCACCGCATTCAAGACCATGGGAATTCCGCACGCCGACAACATCATGCGGATAGTGGTGCTCACCGCCGTACTGTCCTGTCTCAACTCGGCGATGTATACCGCCTCCCGCATGCTGTTCGTGCTGGCCGGGCGGGGCGAGGCGCCACGCAGCTGGCTACGCGTCAACTCTCGCGGTGTTCCCGTGCACGCCATCCTGGCGTCCTCGTTCATCGGATTCGTCTGCGTAATCCTGGCCTACGTCGCCGAGGACACCGTCTTTCTGTTTCTGCTCAACTCCTCCGGTGCGGTAATCCTCTTTGTGTACTTCATGATTGCGATATCGCAGCTGGTGCTCAGGCCCCGCACATCCCCGGAGAAGCTGATCGTCAAGATGTGGGGTTACCCGGTGTTGACGATCCTCACCGCCGGTGCGATCGTGGCGATTCTGGTTGCCATGGGCTTTCAGGACGGCACCCGGTCGCAGCTGTGGGCCAGCCTGCTGTCCTGGGCGGTGATTCTGATCGCCTTCGTCGTGCTGCGACTGACCCGACGGCGCGAGCCGTTACCCGAGGAACCGCTCACCCGGTGATCGCCACCGCCCGCTTGAACAGCTGCAAGGTCAGGCCGTGGAGGTAATCACCAACCGCCACAGGCGCTTTACCGGCGAATGCGCGAGCATGCGTGCCCTCCAGGATGATGCCCAGCTTGAAGCAGGCCAGCACCGTGTACCAGTCCATTGCACTCAGATCGCGGTCCGTGCGTTCGGCGTAGTGGGCGACGAGTTCCTCGGGCGAAGGCAGATTCCCGGCCTGTACGAGTGCCCCGCCCAGTGACGCATCGTCGGTCTCGGACGGCCAGGTCGCCAGCAGCCACCCCAGATCCAGCAGCGGGTCGCCAATGGTCGACATTTCCCAGTCCACGATGGCGGCCAACTGCGGGCCATCGTTACGGAACATCATGTTGGCCAGGTGGAAATCACCGTGCATGATTCCCGGCTTCCACTGCGACGGCCGGTGCTGCTCAAGCCAACCCGCGACGGACTGCAGGCCAGGGATATCCGGGCCCGGATATCCCTGGTGTTTTGCGTACGAGTCGAGCTCCTTGAGCCAACGCGGCACCTGGCGCTCCAGGAAGCCGTCGGGATTTCCGTAGCCGTCCAGTCCCAGGGTCTGGTAGTCCAGTGCTCCCAGGGCCGCGATACCGCTGACGGCCTCCAACCCCATCTGATGGCGGATATCAGGACTGCCTGCGTGCAACTCCGGCAGGGTAACCGAGGCGTTGAATCCGTCGACCGGCTCCATCAGGTAGAAGACCGCGCCACCCAGCACCGTTTCGTCGCTACACGCCGCGATGAGTTCCGGCGCCGGAACCCCTTGCCCGCGTATGGCTCCCAGCAATCGCGCCTCGCGGCGGATCACATTGTTGCTGGCCTCGCGCAGATGCTTGGGTGGCCGCCGCAACACGTACTCGCGGCCACCCCGGGTAAACCGCACCATGATGTTCTGGGTGCCTCCCGTAATCGCGGCGACATCCGCCACCTCACCCGCGGGGAGCCCTTGCTCGTCCATCCAGCGCGAAACAATATCGAAATCAACGCTTTTCGGATCCACATGCTGCGGTGCGGCCATTACAGATTGCCCACCCGGTGCTCGAGGCGGGCCGCCACATGCGCCCGGGCCTTCTCCGTCAGCGCCGGGATGTGGCTCGGCGGGAACAACCCCTCATACGGGGTGTAGTCCTTGAGGACTTCCTTGGCAATGGTCACCTTGTGCACCTCGGTCGGGCCGTCGACCAAACCCATCACCTCCGAGTACAGGAACATCTTGGCCAGTGGCATCTCCTCGGACACCCCGAGCGAGCCGTGCAAGTGCAATGCGCGCTGGGCGACATCGTGCATGACCTTCGGCATGGCGGCCTTGATGGCCGCAATGTCCTTGCGCACTCTGAGGTAGTCCTGGTGCTTGTCGATCAGCCAGGCGGTACGGAGCACCAGCAGACGGAACGACTCCATCTCGATCCAGCTGTCGGCGATGCGCTCCTGCGTCATCTGCAGCTTGGCGATGGTGCCACCACGTGCTTCCCGGCTGATGACGCGCTCGCACATCATGTCGAATGCCTTGCGCACCTGGGCCACCGTGCGCATGGCGTGGTGCACGCGACCTCCACCGAGACGGGTCTGCGCGATCACGAACGCCGCACCCTCGGCACCCAGCATGTTCTCCGCGGGAATCCGGGCGTTGGTAAAGCGGGTATACGCCTCGTCCTCGCTGAACCCATGCACGGTGATGTTTCTGACGATCTCGACTCCGGGGGCGTTCGGGTCGACTATGAACATGGACATTCCCTGGTACGGACTGACATCCGGGTTGGTGACGGCCATGACGATCCAAAAGGCGGCGTGCCGCGCCTCGGAGTTGAACCACTTCTCCCCGTTGAGGATCCACTCATCGCCGTCACGCACCGCAGTGGTCTTGAACAGCGTCGGATCGGATCCGCCCTGCGGCTCGGTCATGACGTAACAGGAGCCGATGTCACCGTCCATCAGCGGCTGCAGATACGTGGCCTTCTGAGCTTCCGTGCCGTAGTGCGCGAGGATCTCGGCGTTGCCGGTGTCGGGTGCCTGACATCCGAATATCGAAGGCCCCCAGACCGATCTGCCCAGGATCTCATTGAGAAGCGCCAGCTTGAGCTGCCCGAAGCCCGGACCGCCCAGCTCGGGCCCGAGGTGGCAGGCCCATAGGCCCCGCCGCTTGACCTCTTCCTTGAGTGGGCGCACATAGTCCATGGCTTCTTTGTCGGACTTGTCGTACGGATTGGGGAACACATAGTCGAGCGGTTCCACCTCGGTACGGACGAATTCCTCGGCCCAGTCCAGCAGCTCCTGGTACTCGGGGTCGGTCTCGAAATCCCATGCCATGTCAGTCACTTCCTGTCGGTTCGGGTTCAATGGGACAGTTGATCTGGACACCGTCCAAGACC
Source organism: Mycobacterium sp. D16R18 (assembly GCA_002013775.1). GTDB lineage: Bacteria > Actinomycetota > Actinomycetes > Mycobacteriales > Mycobacteriaceae > Mycobacterium. Next base: position 33,611 of record MAFD01000040.1, on the reverse strand, counting down.
ATGTCGGCGATGCGCTTGGCGATCTGTGCGGGACTCTTGCCGTCGGCGCGGTACCAGACCGCCACCATATTGAGCATCCCGAGGATCGCGTTGGTGATCAGGTGATCGGCCGTGCGAAACACCCCGGCCTCGTGGCCCTCGTCGAGTACGCGCTGCCAGCAGCGCTGCAACTCGTCGCGCAGTTCTTGCAGCTCCGCTGCGCGCTCGCCGGTCAGCGCGGAACCATCGCGGACCTGAATGGCGACCTGCTTGCGGTACTTGACGATGAGGATGACATAGGAGCCGATCAGCGTGCGCAGGCGCTTGGCCGGCGCGGTGTTCATACCCGCGATATGGGCTGCCTCGGTGAGCATTTCGTCGATGTAGCTGCGCAGGATCTCCCAGAGAAGTTCCTCTTTGGATCCGATGTGGTAGTACAACGCGCCGCCCCGCACACCCGCCGCCGAGCCGATCTCGGCGACGCCTGTGGCGTGAAATCCCTTTTCCGCGAACAGTTCCGTTGCCACATCCATGATCCGCCGGCGGGTCGTCGCGGCATCACCGTCGGACGCGGGCGGACGGCCCCGACGCGGTTTGGCGCCGGCCTCCGTCACAGGATGCCGCCGTCCAAGCGAATCGTCGTTCCCGTGCAGTAGGCCGACGCTTCGCTTGCGAGATACAGTGCCGCGCCGACGACATCCTCCGGCTCACCGACACGTCGCAATGGAATGCTCGGAATGAGCGCCTCCGCGAACCCCTCCGGCCACGCAGCCGCAATATCGGTGTTGAACAGCCCGCACTGAATGGTGTTGGCGCGCACGGTCGGTCCAAAACTGTGCGACAGCCCGAGGGTCAGGGCGTTCAATCCGGCCTTGGCCGCCGCATACGGCAACGCGGTGGCGTCGGGCCGCACCGCTTCGATCGAGCTGATGTTGATGATCGAACCGCCCGCGCCCGCCGCCATCTTGGTGGCGATCGAGGCCGACAGCCGGAACGGGCCCTTCAAGTTGACGCCGATCACCTTGTCGAACAACGCTTCCGATACCTGGTCCAGGCTGGGGTACAGCGGGGATAACCCGGCGTTGTTCACCAATACATCCACGCGGCCGAATTCGCGGTACACGGTGTCCACCAAATCATCGCATTGTTCCCAGGAGCTGACATTGCAGGCCACCGGGAGCGCCCGGCGGCCGTGCTCGGCTTCCACCTTGGCGGCCAACTCGTTACAGGAATCGATCTTGCGGCTCGCGATCACCACATCGGCGCCCTGGGCCGCGAATGCCTGCACCATCGCTCGCCCCAACCCGCGGCTTCCGCCGGTGACGACGACGACCTTGTCCTGCAGCATTCGGGTCTCCTCCATTAATGTGGCGATCGATACATTAAAGAAGGGATGCCGATAGCGCAAGGGCCGTTGCCCGGATCAGCGGGCGAGCTTGTCCAGCAGCAGCGTGAACATCGCTTCGGTCTTGTCGTCCGCGGGGTCGAGTCGGCAGAACATCACCGAGGCGACATAGTTGGCGCGCTGTCGCGCCACCAGGCGGCACGACCAGGGTGAACCGTCGGTGGTTCGCGTCCAGTTCACCTCGTCCTGACCGCTGTGCCCGATGCTGAGCGTCCACCCCTCCTGGACACCACCCACCGAGGTAATACCATGCACGCCATCGCATCTGGACATGCGCTGGGCAAACTGCTCAAACTGCTGGCTCGCCGAACTGGCGGTCTCGAACACGACGAGCGCCGTGCCGATGGTGTGCCTGCGCACCTTTCCGACGGTTTCGGAGTACGCCTGAATGCGCGCCGCGCTAAAGCTCAGGTACTGCTGCCGCGTAGCCAGCGAGTATCCATACGCACAATCGGACACGGTGTTCGCCGTCGAGAGCACAGTCTCGAGTGGCGGGATGGTCTTGACCTCCGGAAGACCGACCGCCGCACGGATATCCGATGCCGAGAGCAGGCGATCTTCAAGGTCGGCCTGCCTCGGTGGCAACACCGGGTAGAGCTTCTCGGGCTTGACGGGAGCGGCGGCGTCACCCGTGACCGCATGGGTGCACGAGGTAAACAGAGCGGACAGACTGAGCAAAATAACTGGTACCCAACGCATTACCGTGCCTCCGCGAGCTTCAGCGTCAATCGGTTCAGCACGTCGCCCGCCTTGTTATCGGAACCATGGGTGCAGAACATTGACGATGCCACAAGGTTGGCCCGCTGCCGTGCGGCCATGTAGCAGGTCCAGCTCGAGTCGATCACACTACGCGTCCATGCCACCTCATCGGCGGTATCGGCGCTGGTGACGCTCAGCCTCCACGACGAAGGATCTTTCTCCGTATGCGTCGCGCTGGTGATCGCGTCACACCGGGCCATCAGACCGTTGAACCGCTGGAACTGTTGCCGGGCAGTGACGTCGTCGGAGAAGGTCACCACCGCGTTCCCGACCGTGTGCAGCCGGGCGACCTCGGTCTCCTCGACATGCAGTTCGATCCGCGCGGCCTCGTATTTCTCGTAGGCTGCGACCTCCGCCAGAGAGTAGCCCGGTGCGCATTCGGTGGCGTCCGTGGTCGATCGGAACATCGCGTCCACCCCCTGGCCCACCCGCAGCCCTGGCAACTGGACAGTCTCCCGAATCTCCCCCGGCGTCAGCAGTACCCCGCTGGCGAGCTTGCCCCCGGTGGCACGCAGTTCCGGATACAGAGCCACACGTGCGGAGGGTACGGTTGCGAACCCGTCCGCGACTCGGGAGCAGCCCCCGCAGGCAACCGCAAGGCAGATGAGTACGAGCACCGCCCGCATAACCACTCCCCCTGTTCCCGCAGCCCCCGATCAGGGTTTGCTAGGAGTGTAGCTACACCACCAGTGCCATGCGAGGGTCGGTAAGCATCGCACCCAGATCCGCGAGGAACTTCGACCCCTGCTCACCATCGACCAGCCGGTGGTCGAAGGACAGCGCCAGGGTGGTGACGTCGCGGACCGCGAGCTCGCCGCCCACCACCCAGGGGCGTTTGGCGATCGAGCCCAAGGCCAAGATGGCTGCTTCACCCGGATTGATGATCGGGGTGCCCGCATCGATGCCGAACACACCAATGTTGGTCAGCGTGAACGTTCCGCCGGTCATATCGGCGGGCGCGGTCTTTCCCTCACGCGCGGTGGTCACCAGCTGCGCAAAGGACACGGCCAGCTCACGCAACGACATCCCGTTGGCGCTCTTGACGTTCGGAACCACGAGGCCACGCTCGGTCGCGGCAGCCACGCCGAGATTCACGTGGTGCTTGATGACGATCTCGCCGGCCTGTTCATCCCAACTGGAGTTAAGCGAGGGGTGCGACCGCAGTGTCAGCAGCACCATCCGCGCGACCAGCGTCATCGGGGTGAGCTTGAGGTCGGGGTACCTGGCCTTCAACTCGACAAGCAGATCCATCGTCGCGGTCATGTCGACCGTCAGGAACTCGGTGACATGCGGCGCGGTGAAGGCGCTGCGCACCATGGCGGCCGCGGTGTGCTTGCGGACGCCCGCGATGGGGATCCGCGTCTCCCCGCCCACCGGGGCCGCAAGACTGGCGACATCCGGGCTCGCGGGTTCCCTCTGCGGGGCGCGGGCGGTGAGGCTGCGGGTGTAGGCCTCCACATCCTGCCGGGTGATGCTGCCGCCGATCCCTGTTCCGCTGATCAGGTCGAGGGTCACGCCGAGTTCGGCGGCCAGCTTGCGGACCGACGGTTTAGCGGCGGAACGAGGCTGATCCAGGACCGCCGGCTGAACTGGCACCGGCGCGGGCGCCTCCGTCTCTTCCACCAGGGCCAGCGCGGCGGCCCCGGTTCCCGCACGACGTCGACGCCGAGTCTGGCCACTCGATTCCGACGGACCGTAGCCGACCAGGTTGGCGGGCGCGTCCGGTTCCGCACCGGCCACCTCGATCGAGATCAGCGGTGAACCGACCGCAAGGGTCGAGTTCTCGGTCGCCTCCAATGCCACCACCGTTCCTTCATAGGGGGACGGCAGCTCGACCATCGCTTTCGCGGTCTCCACATCGGCGAGCACCTGGTTCAGCTTTACCTCGTCGCCGACCTTCACCTTCCAGGAGATCAGATCGGCCTCGGTGAGTCCCTCACCGAGATCTGGGAGCAGAAACTGTTTGACTGCCATGTATTTCGTACCCCTCCTACGCGGCGATGGCGCGGTCGACGGCGTCCATCACCCGCTCCGCGTCGGGCAGGTAGTGGTGCTCCACCTTGTTGGCGGGGTACGGCAGGGCGAAGCCGCCGACCCGCAGGACCGGAGCCTCCAGGTGATAGAAGCACCGCTCGGTGATGCGTGCCGCGATCTCCGCGCCCAATCCCATGAACACCGACGCCTCGTGAACCACCACCAGACGTCCGGTCTTGCGTACCGATGCCTCCAGGGTGTCGAAGTCGACCGGCGACAGGGAGCGCAGATCGACCACCTCGATCGACATCCCCTCCGCGGCTGCCATATCCGCCGCGGCGGTGGCCACGGCGACCATCGGACCGTATGCGGCGATGGTCGCCGCGGTGCCGGGCCGGACGATGCGGGCAGAGGAAAGCGACAGCGCCGGGGCCCCCGTGCCTTCCAGGTTGACCTCGCCCTTCTCCCAGTAGCGGCGCTTCGGCTCGAAGAAGATGACCGGGTCATCGCACGCCACCGATTGGCGGATCATGTCGTAAGCATCCTGCGGCGATCCGCAGGCCACCACCCGCAGTCCAGCCGTATGGGCGAAGTACGCCTCCGGTGATTCCGAATGGTGCTCCACCGCACCGATTCCGCCACCAAACGGGATGCGGATGGTCAACGGCATGCCCACCGCCCCCTTGGTCCGGTAATGCAGCTTGGCCACCTGACTGACGATCTGGTCGAAGGCCGGGTACACGAAGCCATCGAACTGGATCTCGCACACAGGCCGATATCCGCGCATGGCCAAACCCACTGCGGTACCAATGATTCCGGACTCGGCAAGCGGCGTATCGATGACCCGATGGTCCCCGAAGTCCTTCTGTAGCCCGTCGGTGACGCGGAAGACGCCGCCGAGCTTGCCGACGTCCTCCCCCATGACGATCACCTTGTCGTCGTCTTCCAGGGCCGCACGCAGACCCGCGTTCAGGGCACCGGACATGGTCATTCTGGTCATGATGCGATCCCTTCATCTTCAAAGCCTGCGAGGTATTCCAAATAATCGCGACGTTCCGCGGCGACAAGCGAATGTGGTTCGGCGTATACGTGATTGAACATATCTGCGGCGGTCGGCTCGATCGTGCCGAGACATCCGGCGCGCATCTCGGCGGCGACCTTATCGGCCCTGGCCGCGATGCGCTGCTTCTCCGAATCCGTCAGGGCTCCTCGCCTCGCCAAGTACTTCTCCACCCGCGCCAGCGGGTCCTTGGCGCGCCACTCCTCGACCTCGGCGGAGTTGCGGTACTTGGTCGGATCATCGGAGGTGGTGTGCGGCCCCATCCGATAGGTGACCGCTTCGATGAGGGTCGGCCCGCTGCCCTCGCGTGCGCGCCGCAGCGCCGCCCGCGTCGTGGCCATCACCGCGAGCACATCGTTGCCGTCCACCTGAATTCCCGGCACGCCGAATCCGGTGCCACGGGCCGCCAGCGGCAGGTGGCTCTGAACCCGGACCGGCTCGCTGATGGCCCACTGGTTGTTCTGACAGAAGAAGACAACGGGCGCACCGAAACTCGATGCGAAGGCGAAGGCCTCCGATACATCCCCCTGGCTGGTGGCACCATCGCCGAAGTACGCGATGACCGCAGTATCCGCCCCGTCGAACTTGACACCCATCGCGTATCCGGTGGCGTGCAGCGTCTGCGCCCCGACAATGATCGCGGGTGCGGTGACGTTGTGGTCGCGCGGATTCCAGCCCGACTGCGTGGATCCGCGCCAGAATTGGAGCATCGCGGTGGGTTCTACGCCGCGGCAGTACGCGACACCGTGCTCACGGAAGCTGGTGAAGGCGAAGTCATCGTGCCCCAGCGCACGGGCGGAGCCCACCTGCGCGGCCTCCTGGCCCAGCAGCGGCGCCCACAGCGCGAGCTCACCCTGACGCTGCAGCGCGGTGGCCTCGGTGTCGATGCGGCGGACCACCACCATGTCCTCATACAGCGCGGCAAGCTGCTCGTCGCCGATATCCGCGACCAGCGGCGTGTACGCCGAATTCTCGACCCGGATGCCTTCCGGATCCAGGAGCTGGATGGTTTCCATACCCGCCTCGCTAACCAAGTGAAGCACCGCCTGCCGATGACCACCACCCTGTGGTTGTGTCATGACTCACAGTGCATCAGATAGTCATACTGCGCAACCGATGCGTGTCGTATTGCGCATTCTGCCCATATTAGTCACGTCATTCTGTGCGATACTGCGCGCTATGACCACTCTGGACGCTACCGACGCCAAGTTGTTACTCGCGCTCACGCAAACACCCCGGGCATCCGGAGTGGAGCTGGCGCACCGGCTGAATCTGTCGCGCAACACCGTGCAGGCGCGGCTGACCCGCTGGGACCAGCACGAGGCCCTGGCCGGTATCGACCACCAGATCGTGCCGCGCGCGATGGGCTATCCCATGACGGCTTATGTCACTGCGCGCATCGACCAGCACCAGCTCAGCGCCATCGGGGCGGCGCTCGCCGACGTGCCGGAGGTGGTGCAGGTGCACGGCCTGGCCGGCGCCGATGACCTGATGATCAAGGTAGTGGCGGTCGATAGCGACGACCTCTACCGAATCGCGGGGAACATCCTCGATATCCCCGGCATCACCCGGACATCCATCGCGATCGCCATGCACGAGTTGGTCGCATTCCGGATGACACCACTGCTGCGGCGCCTGGCCGGGCACGACTGATACTCAGCCAAGCCAGTCCAGAACCGCTGCGGCCGTCCAGGATTGCTGCATGCTGCCCAACGGCGCACCGGTAAACGGCTCGTAGTATTCCGCGAAGGACCCGTCACCCGCCTGACGCAGTCCTTCCTGCCGCAGCAGGAACGCACGTTCGCTCCAGCCGCGCCGCTCGAACGCCCAACAGAACAGCCAGGTGAGTACCGGCCAGACCGGGCCCCGCCAGTACTCGCGCGGCCGAAAGTCCCGGGACACCGGCGACGTCGACGGCACCAGCGCGTATCGCAAGTCGGGATGGCCGCAGAATCGCGGGCCTTCCAGCAGCCTCAGCAGTGCCAGCTCCTGCGGGCGCGGCAGACCACCGGAGAGCAGCGGCGCGAACATGGCAACCGTATCGGTCGCCACCCACTTACCGGTCTTGACGTCGAAATCCCTTGCCGCACCGCTACGTTCCTCGGTGGTATCGATAACACCGCGCCGGAATCGATCGGCCCAGCCGTGTAGCTCACGCACATCGGCGCGCGGCCGGGCGTGCTCCTCACCGATGGTGGCCAACACCTCGCAAGCCACCGCGAAGATCGCCGAGACGAACACGTCCTCCATGACAAAACTCATCACGCCCGGCAAGCGGGCATCGTCATAGCCCACCGATTTCATCTCTTCGAGCAGCCAGAGATACACGTCGTACTCGGCGTCCTTGGGGCGCTGTGAGGCATCGGTGATGATCGCGGTGTCCTCCCGCACATAGGGCGGCAGCTCTCCCGGAACCACGTTGGCGTACGCACTGTCCCAGCGCGGCGAGTTGTCCATCCCCGATTCCCACCCGTGGTACAGGGTGATTCGACCGTGCTGGTTCTGATCTCGTGCCTCCGCAAGCCAACGATGCCACCGCATCAAGTCTGCCCAGCGCCGGTCCAGAAAGGCCTCGGCGATCCCGCGGGCGCTACGGCCCCGTCGACGCGCGTGATCCAGGATGCGTTGCACCGCTATGGCATGCACCGGCGGCTGGGTGATACCCGATGTCTGGTAGTTCGACGGCGCGTTTACGGCCAGCGTCGACGTCTGCCAACGCGCCGGCCCGGGAAAATACCCGTCGACCCCGTTGGCGAAGACGATATGCGGGATCATCCCGTTGGCCCATTGCGCAGACAGCAGAGTGTCCAGTTCGGTGACGGCACGTTCGACGCTCAGCGGCGCCAGTCCCACCGCCACAAATGCCGCATCCCAGCTCCACATGTGTGGGTACAACTTGGGTGCGGCACTGGTCATCGTCCCCCGGTCATTTCCTCTGAGCAGGTACGCCGCACGAGCGGCCAGCTGCGTGGGAGTGAACATCGGGTGGGACGGCATCCGTCCATTGTGCGGCGTACCCGGCCATTCCCTCTCGCCGAAAGCGCACTTTCGGTGCGAAAGTGCGAGGAGAAGCCGCCAAAAGTCGACATTCGGCGCAAGGAGGCTAGCCTGGCGCGCATGCCCCTGGCTCTCATCACCGGCGCAAGCGGCGGACTCGGCGCCGCGATCGCGCGCGCACTCGCCCCCACTCATGCACTGCTGTTGGGCGGCCGACCCTCCTCACGGCTCGACGAGCTGGCCACGGAATTGGGCGCGACCGCATGGCCGGTGGACTTAGGCAACCAGGACGCGGTGTTGGCGGCCGCAGCCGATATCGGCGAACTCGACCTATTGGTGCACAACGCCGGGGTTTCCTATCCCGCGACGATCGCCGACTCAAATCTGGCCGACTGGCGAAAGACCCTTGAGGTCAACGTGTTAGCACCGGTAGCGCTCACCCAGGCACTTCTTCCTGGCCTGCGCGCGGCGCAGGGCGACGTGGTGTTCATCAATTCCGGGGCGGGGATAAACGCACACCCCGGCATCGGCTCGTATTCGACGAGCAAGTTCGCGTTGCGCGGATTCGCCGATGTGCTGCGGGCGGAGGAACCGCTACTTCGGGTGACCTCGGTGCATCCCGGCCGAATCAGCACACCCATGCAGCAAGAGCTCACCGAACACGAAGGGCGCGAATACAATCCGGCCGAGTACATGCGCCCCGAGTCGGTGGCGCAGCTGGTCGCCGATGCCGTGAACCTTCCGCGCGATGCTCGCGTTCACCAGATCGTGGTGCGGCAGAACTGAATCAGTCGTCGTCGCGGTGGCGCAGGGGCAGGCACCAGATATCGCTGTAGGGCAGCGTCTGGTTCAGGTAGGCCAGGAATTCGCCCTTACCGCGATCACCTGTACCGATAGTGGATACGACCGCTTCGGCAACGGCCGCCAAATCCGGCATCACCCCGGCGGCAGTATCGCGTGCTTCCATCTGCCCATCCTGGCCCTCGTGATCTTGAAATGGAAGGCTCTGGACGGATCGATCTGAGCGAGCGCCTTAGACGACCAGGTTCACCATGCGGCCCGGCACCACGATGACCTTCTTCGGGGTGGTACCCGCCAGGAACTCCAGCACCTTCTCCTCAGCGAGCGCCGCCGCCTCGATATCGCCTGCCGGCGCATCGGCGGCAACCGTGATGCGGCCACGTACCTTGCCGTTCACCTGGATCGGGTACTCGATCGTGTCGGCCACGAGCCACCGCTCATCGGATTGGGGGAACGGGCCGTGGGCCAACGACTCCTCGCGGCCCAGCTGGCTCCACAGCTCCTCGGCCAGGTGCGGCGCCAGCGGCGCGAGCAGCAACACCAGCGGTTCCACCGCCGCGCGCGGCGCACCCTCCGGGTACTCCTTGGTGAGGTGGTTGGTGTACTCGATCAACTTGGCTGCCGCGGTGTTGTTACGCAGGGCCGCATAGTCTTCGGTGACTCCGGCGATCGTCTTGTGCAGCGCCCGCAGCGTGTCCTCGCTCGTCAGGTCGTCTTCGGTGACTCGGATCTTGCCGGTCTCCTCATCGATCACCGCACGCCACACCCGCTGCAGGAACCGGTGTGCGCCAACGACATCCTTGGTAGCCCACGGACGCGACAACTCGAGCGGGCCCATCGACATCTCGTACACGCGCAGGGTGTCGGCGCCGTAGTTGTCGCAGATGTCATCGGGCGAGATCGAATTCTTGAGGCTCTTACCGATCTTGCCGAACTCTTGTTTCACTTCGGCACCCTGATAGAAGAACTTTCCGTTCTCCTCGAGCACCTCTGCGGCCGGGACGTACATGCCGCGCGCGTCCGTGTAGGCGTACGCCTGGATGTAGCCCTGGTTCAGCAACCGCCGATACGGTTCGCGGGAGCTGACGTGTCCGAGGTCGTAGAGGACCTTGTGCCAGAACCGCGAGTACAGCAGGTGCAGCACGGCGTGCTCCATGCCGCCGACGTACAGGTCGACGCCACCGGGATCATCCGGACCGTGCTCGGCCGGGCGCGGACCCAGCCAGTAGGCCTCGTTCTCCTTGTCGCAGAAGGCTTCCGCATTGTCGGGGTCTGCGTAGCGCAGCTCGTACCACGAGCTGCCCGCCCACTGCGGCATCACGTTGGTATCACGCGTGTACTGCTTGAGTCCGTCGCCCAGGTCCAGCTCGACGCTCACCCAATCGGTGGCCTTGGAAAGGGGGGGCAGTGGCACGCTTGAATCGTCGTCGGGATCGAAGGACACCGGTGCGTAGTCCTCGACCTCCGGCAGCTCGACGGGCAGCACGTCCTCGCCCAGTGCGTGCGGCCGCCCGTCCTCACCGTAGACGATGGGGAACGGTTCGCCCCAGTAGCGCTGACGCGCAAAGAGCCAGTCGCGCAGCTTGTATTCGATACGCGATTCACCCTGTCCGTCGTTCACCAGTCGGCGGGTCACCTCGGCCTTGGCGGCGAGGACGTCCAGCCCGTTCAGGTAGTCGGAGTTCACCAGCACGCCATCGCCCGTGTATGCGGCCTCCGTAACATCGCCGCCGGAAATCACTTCCCGCACAGGCAAACCAAAGGCATGCGCAAAATCCCAGTCGCGCTGGTCATGCCCCGGCACCGCCATGATGGCTCCCGTGCCATAGCCCACCAGCACATAGTCCGCGATGAACACCGGCACCGGATCACCGCTCACCGGGTTGGTCGCATACACGCCGGTGAACACACCCGTCTTTTCTTTGTTCTCCTGGCGTTCCAGATCGCTCTTGGCCGCGATGGAACGCCGGTACTGGTCGATCGCCGCATGTGGCGAGTCCTGACCGCCGGTCCACCTGGCGTCGGTCCCCTCCGGCCAGCCGTCACCGACCAGCGCATCGACCAGCGGATGCTCGGGGGCCAGCACCAGATAGGTGGCACCGAAAAGTGTGTCGGGCCTGGTGGTGAACACCTCGATATCACCTACGCCTGCGATGGGGAACAACGCCGACGCACCCTGTGACCGGCCGATCCAGTTGCGCTGGATCGCCTTGACCTTGTCGGGCCAGTCCAGGTATTCCAGGTCGTCGATCAGCCGGTCGGAGTACGCGGTGATCCGCATCATCCACTGCCGCAACCGCTTACGGAAAACCGGGAAGTTGCCGCGCTCGCTGCGGCCATCCGAGGTGACCTCTTCGTTGGCCAGCACGGTGCCCAATCCAGGGCACCAGTTGACCACCGAATCCGATTGGTACACAAGGCGGTAGGAGTCGATCAGATCAGCACGCTGCCCGTCGCTCAGTTCGCCCCACACCGTGTCGTCGGCGGGCGTACGCGCCCCTGAATCGAATTCGGCCACCAGCTCGTCGATGCGGCGGGCCCGTTGGGCATCGACGTCATACCAGGCGTTGTAGATCTGCAGGAAGATCCACTGAGTCCACTTGTAGAAGTCGACGTCGGTGGTCGCGAAGCTGCGGCGTGAGTCATGGCCAAGTCCGAGCCGCCCCAGCTGCCGCTTGTAGTTGACGATGTTGGCCTCGGTGCGCACCCGGGGGTGCGTGCCGGTCTGTACCGCGTACTGCTCGGCGGGCAGCCCGAATGCGTCGAACCCCAGTGCGTGCAGCACGTTGGCGCCGCGCATCCGGTGGAAGCGGGCAAAGACATCCGTCGCGATGTAGCCCAGCGGGTGTCCGACGTGCAACCCCTCACCCGACGGGTACGGGAACATGTCCTGGACAAACATCTTGTCCGCGGGAATCGGGGTGCCGTCGGTCGGTGCGAGCGTCCCCACCGGATTCGGTACATGGAACGTGCCGCGGTCGGCCCAATTCTGTTGCCAGTTGTGCTCGATCTGCCCGGCGAGCTGCGCGGAGTAGCGATGCTTGGGGAATTCGGCGGTTTCCTCAGTAGCTCTGCCGGCGTCCTGCTGGGCTTCAGTCACGCATCAAGGGTAAATGCGGCAGCTCAGCGACAGAAATCGCCGCTTTGGCGACGGGAGTTAATCACTCTGGTCACAATCCGGCCACTTCCGGGGGTGTCCGGGGTGGTTTCTCAGGTGCGCTCATTAACTTCGGGACCGCCACAACCGAGAGCCTGCTTGTCGACATCGAGGTCGACGCCTCCGCGCCCACGGTTGTCGTCCACAACGCGCAGACAACTCACACGACGCATGGACAGAGCCGGAAGGACAGAGAAGGTGAAGACCAAACGGTATTCAATCAGGTTCGCGGCGGCCACGGCCTCCGTTGCGGCGCTGCTCGCCGGGACCACCGCCATCGCATTGGCGGACCCACAACCCGTGCCCCCGGCACCGGTGGCCACTCCGAACGCCGCCACGTCGGCTCCCGTCGCACCGGCGGCGGCCCCCAACGCCCCCGCCACCCCGAATGCTGCTGCCGCACCGGCGACGGCGCCCACGGCGTCAACGAATCCGCTGCAGCCTTCCGCGCCGATCGGTGGGCTCGCGCCCGCTACCGAGGGCACCCTGACGGAATTCTTCGCCTCCAAGAACGTCAAGCTGGAGCCGCTGACCAAGAGCAGTCACGGCGCACCGCGCATCAGCATTCCGATACCCAACAACTGGGCGAATGTGCCGGACCCCAATGTCCCCAACGCCTACCAAGTGATTGTCAGCAAGGCCAACGGCACCGGGCTGTACCAGTCCAACGCGCAGGTCACCATGAGCAAGCTTGTCGGCGAGTTCGACACCAACGAGGCCGTCTCCCATGGCCCCGTCGAGGCCAAGGGACTGCAGGGCTGGCAGCCGACCGACGCCTCGCTCGTCACCTACCAGGGTGTCCCGTCCTCGGTCGTCGAAGGCACCTTCCGTCAGGACGGTGAAACCCTCAATACCTCGCGCCGGGCCGCGATCATCACGCAAGGCAAAGACCGGTACCTGGTCCAGCTGGCCGTCACCACGACCGTCGGCAACGCCATCGCCGAAGCTCCCGCCACCGACCTGATCGTCAATGGGCTGCGCTTCGGAGATGCCGCACCGGTCACCGCGCCGGTAGCCGATCCGAATGCGCTCACGGACCCGGACGCCGTGCCCGGTGCACCCGTCTCACCTGCTCCGGGGGCACCCGCGCCCGCGGACCCCAACGCGCCGCCTTCGCCGGCACCGGGCATTCCGGGCCTGCCACCGCTGCCCACCCTGCCTCCGCTGATCCCACCGGCACCGCCCGCGGCATAAGCGGCCTCGTATCCCGCTTAAACTGAGCGGGTGTTGATCGCCGCCTTCGTGACCATTGCCCTCGCCGGGCTGCTGGCCGCGCTGTCGGCGGCGGCGTTCCTGCGGGCAGCGCACGGCAGCCCGCAGCGCATGCTCGCGCCCGCCCAGGCCGCAGCCGCCGTCATCCTCGCCGCAGGCGCGCTCGCCGCGCTATTCGGTTCCACTGCAATCGGTTTGGTGGGACTGGTGGTGTGTGGCGCCACTGCCGTCGTGACGATGGGTGCGGCGGCCTGGCAGGTCGCGCGTTACACCACCGCCGCGCAACAGATGTCGTCCTCGGGCGGCTGCGGCAGTTCCTGCGGCGGCTGCCCCAGTGCGGGCGCATCCGGGCCTGACGGTCTTCGCGCAAGCGGCTCATCCGGGCGTGACGGTCTTCGCGCAAGCGGCTCATCCGTGTGCGCGCGGCCCTGACATGTCCAATCTTTAGACACGTCGGCGTCACCTCATTTGAATGTGATCCGTATTCGCCCATGTCGGCCCATTTTTTGGTGTTATGTTCCCGGGCACTCGTAGACAGGTGTGGTCAGAAAGGGAGCCGTGAAAGACACCAAGCAGATGGTCAAGTTCATCCTCGTTGGTGTTCTCACGCTCGCTTCCGGTATCGCCGCGTACATCTATCGCGACGACCAGCTGATGGTGGATCTGCTCACCGTGCCGTTGTTCACCGGCATCATCGGATACATCACCAACTGGACCGGCGTGCTGATGCTGTTCGCACCCTTGCGTTTCTACGGCTGGCGCATCCCAGGACTGCGCACCCTGTACGCCTTCCTGCCTCGACGCGTGCAGGTAATTCCCGCCATCACCTCCGACGGACGGTTCGGGTGGCAGGGCATTGTGCCCTCGCGTGCGGAGAAGATGGCCAGCATCGCTGTCGACAAGAGCCTTGCCAAGCTCGGTAGCATCTCGGACTTCTACGAGCAGCTCGAACCCGACCTCATCGCGAATCACCTTGCACTGATTGCCAAAACAGAGATTCGCAGCGTCATCACCAAGATCATGGAACGCGAAGACCCGCAGCTGTGGCACAACCTGCCGCCGGCACTGCGGGAAATGATGTTCAAGCGCATCGAGAATCAGCTGCCACAGATCGTCAAGAACATGACCGATCAAATCGGCGAGAACATCGGGCAACTCGTCGACGCCAAGCTGATGATCATCCGGTACCTCACCGCTCATCCGAAGCTGCTCAATGACATCTTCCGGACCATGGGACAAAAAGAGCTGCAGTTCATGCAGAACTTCGGGTTCTACTTCGGCTATCCCATGGGCTTCGTACTCGTCGCGATCTTGCACTCGGTTCCCCACCACTGGTGGACTCCGTGGATCGTGCTGCCACTCGGCGGCATCGTCATCGGGTACATAGTCAACTACCTCGGCATCACGATGATTTTCGAACCCGTGCATCCCAACAAATGGGTGCCGTGGCGCCAGGGTCTATTCATCAAGCGCAAGTCGGAGATCTCCGAGGAGTACGCCCGCACGATTTCCGAGAACGTCATCACCCTGGAGAACATCGGCAACGAGATGCTCAACGGGCCGCGTTCGGACCGCACCCGGCAGATGCTGGCCGACGGTATCCGGCCGGCACTCGAGCAAGCACTCGGGCCCGCGCGCCGCGCCATTCGGGTAGCCGTTGGCAGGCGCCAATACGACCAGATCACCGAGTCCGTCACCATCGAGGCAACCGGATTCGCACCCCTGGCGTTCTCCGATCCCGAATTCAACAAGCAACGCCAAGGCAAGATCGGTGCCTTCGTCTCGACCCAGATGCACAAGCTCTCACTCGACGATTTCAACGAGTTGCTGCGCTCGGCGGTCAAACAGGACGAGTGGTTGCTGTTCGTACACGGCGCGGTCCTTGGTGCGGCCGGCGGCCTGGCCCACCTGCTTATCTTCCCGCCAGCGGGATGACACGTGCCCCGAATCGACCTGACAAGATGATGCCCGATGACCAATAACACGCCCGTTCCCGCGCACAACAATCGTGAGCTCCGGCCCGATCGCGTTGTCCAAGGGGTCGCCATGCTGGCCGCGAAAACCTGGTGGCGCGGCGTGAAGTGGTCGGCCGATGTCGCCACCACCACGGGCACCAAGATCATCGACGACGTCCGGGCCGGCCGGTCGGCCACCGATATCGCCCTGTCGGCCACCGAACATGTCCTGGGCGCCGTTCGCGATGCGCTGCAGCTGCCGAGCGACTCCTCCGGGCTCACGATCACCAAACCGCAGAAGGCCGCCCCGTCCCGCGTCACCATCGACATCACCGAGTCGGGCTCCGCCGACTGCGATGAACTGCGCCGGCGTGGAGCCGAATTGCTGCGGCGTTCAGCCGATGTCACCGACGTCGAGGACACCCATCCTGCCTACGCCCGGATCATCAATCAGCTGGCACCCGATGAGGCGCGCATCCTGCGGTTCCTCGCAGCGCACGGCGCGCAACCGGTGGTGGACGTCCGCACCAGCCGCCCGTTCGACGTCGGCTCGGAGATGATCGCCGAGGGTCTGTCGATGGTCGCCGAACGTTCCGGCTGCCGCTACACCGACCGCAACAACGCCTACACCAACAATCTGGTACGGCTCGGCCTGGTTCGCGCTTCTCCGGAATCGGTTGCGGCCGAGCGTTATCAGGTGCTGGAGGTGCAGCCGGACGTCGTCGCGGCATGCCGCCGAGCGGGACGCGCGCATAAGACCGTCCGCCGCAGCATCCACCTGACGCCGTTCGGTGAGGACTTCTGCCTGGCCGTCATCCCCTCCGATCCCTCGGTGGGGGACGACCTGTAGGTCTAGTTGCGACTGACGTCGATGGGGTGCGTCGCCAACAACGACAGCGGCAACGGCTGACGACGCAGCACCGTGGCCCACAGGTCATGGCTCGCGTCGGTCAGCACATCGGACGGCAGCGCGGACAACACGATCCAATCGTCGCGCTCGACCTCGCCCTCCAGCTGACCGATGGTCCACCCGGAGTAGCCGGCGAAGACCCGGACGCCCTCCACCAGCGGGGCGATGTCTTCGGGCTCGGCATCCAGATCGACCATGGCCATACGGCCCGCCACGTGACGCAGGCCTTTC
This sequence comes from Mycobacterium sp. D16R18, assembly GCA_002013775.1. GTDB lineage: Bacteria > Actinomycetota > Actinomycetes > Mycobacteriales > Mycobacteriaceae > Mycobacterium. Next base: position 17,171 of record MAFD01000040.1, on the reverse strand, counting down.
ACACCGTCGATGCTGACACCGGCCCGCAGAGTCGCCAGACACAACGCCGCATCACGTTTGACGGGCCCGCCGATGAACATCGTCTTGGGCTTGCTGGCGAGCTTGGCCCACTGCGGCAGCACGTTGTACACCGCGGTCTCGCTCGGGCGGTTGAGCACCACGCCCAGAGTGCCGCCGTCGTTGTGCTCGACGATGAAGATCACACTGCGCCGAAAGGTCGGCTCGAACAGGTTCGTGTTGGCGACCAGCAAGGTGCCCGCCCGCAGGCGATGTGCGGGCGGCGCCATGTAGCCCTCGCCATATGCCTCGCCCTCTTCGGGCTCGTCGCCGTGCGCCACCTCAATATCATGACATCGTTTGCCGTTTCATGACTTGTGCTCGACCAACCGCTACACATTTGTAGTGTGGGTGTTAAGCAGTTCGCCTAATTCCTTCCCCTTGATTCCTGCACCCCGATCTCGACATACGAAAGCGACACACATGAATGCGCGCCACTCGCCGCTGAGCTTGTGGCACGCCATCCACGATCTCCCCGACTTCGGGCGGCTCGTGTGGGTGCGGCTGCTCACCCAGTTCAGCGACGGACTATTTCAGGCCGGGCTGGCCGGTGCCCTGCTGTTCAACCCCGAGCGCGAGGCCGAGCCATGGGCCATCGCCGGCGCATTCGCAGTGCTGTTTCTGCCGTATTCGGCGATCGGTCCGTTCGCGGGCGCGCTGTTGGACCGATGGGACCGGCGTGCGGTCTTGATCTGTGCCAACCTGCTCCGGGTACTGCTGGTGGCCATCGTCGGTATCGAACTGGCCTTCAGCGCCGACGATGTCGTGCTGCTGTTGGGCGCGCTGGTTGTCAACGGGGTCACCCGGTTTGTGACATCTGGCCTATCGGCTGCCCTGCCCCATGTGGTGCCTCGCGATCAGGTCGCGACCATGAACTCGGTGGCCACCGCTGTCGGCGCCACCGCCACCTTCGGTGGTGCCAACTTCATGCTGATGCTGCGGGCCGTCTTCGGCGCCGGGGACTTGGGTTCTGCCACAGTCATTTTCCTGGTGATCGTGCCGGCAACGGCGGCGGCATGGGTGGCCTCAGGCTTTCCCGGCGACCGGTTGGGCCCGGATGACAGCGTGCGCGCCGTACACGGCTCAGCCGTCTACGCCGTGGCCACCGGCTGGCTGCACGGTGCGCGCACCATCGTCGGCACGCCCTCGGTGTTCGACGCGCTCATCGGTCTGGCCGCCCACCGCATGGTGTTCGGCATCAACACCTTGCTGGTCCTGGTTCTGGTACGCAACAACGCATCGCTGTTCGCCGGTATCGGCGCCGCGGCGTTGTTCCTGGCCTGCACCGGCATCGGCTCATTCCTTGGAACGGTCTCCACCCCGGCTCTGCTGCGGCGATTCGGCCGTGGGCGCACCCTCGGGATGGCTCTCGGTGGCGCGGTTGTCCTGCAGCTGATTGCCTCCGGGCTGTACGTGCCCATAGTGCTCGCCGCCGCGTTCGGCCTTGGGATGGCAGGACAGGTGATCAAGTTGTGCGCCGATGTCGGCATGCAGACCGATGTCGACGACGCCCTGCGTGGACACGTCTTCGCCGTCCAGGACTCGCTGTTCTGGGTGACGTTCACCGGTGCCATGAGCGTGGCCGCCGCCTTCATCACGCACGCGCACTGGCTGGCCTTCGCCGGTGCAGTGATCTACTTGATCGGCCTGATCGTGCACATGACCCGGACCCTTTGGCCCAGCCCGGCCGAACCGAACCAACCAGACCCGGAAGGACACGCCCGTGACCTCGACCGCTGACGCTGTCATCGATGACCTACGCGACGAAAGTGACGGGCTCGACGCCCTGGTGGCACCCCTGCCCGCGGAGAGCTGGGCACGGGACACGCCCGCGGCGGGTTGGACCGTCGCCCACCAGATCGCGCACCTGCATTGGACCGACGCGCAGTCGCTGCTCGCAGTCACCGATCCGGAGGGGTTCGCCAACGAGCTGCCCAAGGCGCTGGCCGATCCCTTCGGATTCGTGGACAAGGCCGCCGAGGAGACCGCGCAGACCCCTCCGGCCGAGTTGCTCACCCGCTGGCGCGATACCCGCAATCAATTGCACGCCGCACTGCGTGCGGTGCCGGACGGAGTCAAGATCCCCTGGTACGGGCCACCGATGAGCCCTGCCTCCATGGGCACCGCACGCCTGATGGAGACATGGGCGCACGCCCTTGACGTCGCCGATGCACTCGGAGTGGTCCCCGCACCCACCGCTCGTCTGAAATCTATTGCTCACCTTGGTGTTCGGACCCGGGACTACGCGTTCTCGGTACATTCACTGCCGCCCCCGGCCGAACCGTTCCGCGTGGAGCTGACCGGGCCCGACGGCGATACGTGGGCCTGGGGTCCCGAGGACGCTGCCCAGCGTGTCACCGGATCGGCCATCGACTTCTGCTACCTGGTGACGCAGCGCCGACCCCGTGCCGAGCTGGATCTGCAGGCCACCGGCGAGGACGCGCAGAAGTGGCTGTCCATCGCGCAGGCCTTTGCAGGCCCGCCCGGGGAAGGCCGCGGGTAGCAGTCGCGATAACCGGCCGCGCGCTCGATCCCTCAGAGGCGATGTTCGCGGGCAACCGCAGCACCGTCGCATACTCGGCGTTCGGGATCGGCGTGCTCGATATCGATGCCCTGACAACAGCTTTCCATGCGCTGCTGGCGAGCTACCCGATCTTGAACGCGCAGATTGTGCCCACCCGGCATGGGTACGCGCTTCAACACACTCCCCATCCGCCCGCACTGCAGGTGGGCAATTGCACCGCTCTACCCCGGGCAGGATTCAGCATCGTCGAGCCCAACGCGGTCTGTGCCGTCGACGTGTCACAGCGGGGCAATGACTTTCGGCTGACCCTGCTGACCCACCACAGCATCGCCGACGCGGGTGCTGCCCTGAACTACCTGGAAGTTCTGTGCTCGCTCTACTCCCGCGTGGTTGAGACGGGATCAGCCGGGACCATCCGCTCCCATCCACTGGCCATCTCGCTGGAGCAGTTCCTTGCCGATCGCGGGTACGTCATACCCGAGGCCTGTGCGCCCCCCGCGCCACGGGCGGAGACGACGGTCGACGCGACGGTCGTTGTTCGGCACGGGCGCACCCGGCTTGGGCGCGAGCAGACCACGCGGTTGTTCGACGCGGCCCGCGCGGCCGGCCTCACCGTGCACGGCGTCGTGTGTGCCGCGATTCTGCTGGCCGCTCAAGCGCTTTCGCGGTCGCAGGGCCAGGTCGCGTTTGTCCTTACATCATCGGTGGACCTGCGCACGCGAACAGACGCACCCATCGCTGCGGCGGAAGGGACGGTGATCCAAGGGGCCGATACCGTGATTCTGGCTGTCGCGCCCGACGATGACCCCCTGCGCCTGGCGCGCGCCGTACTGGATTCCCTGGCGGGTGGCCTTGCAGATCACAGTGTGCACCAAGCATTTCTGCGCTATCCACAGCCGCTGCAGCAGTCCATCGAAAATCCGCTCATGGTGACGAACTGGGGCCAGATACCTCCGCTGCATCTGCCGGAGGGACTGCGCGTACACGACTTCCGCGCCACCGTGCGCGGCGCGCGGATCGGGTTACGGGCCACGACACTCCCCCCGAGCTTCTTCATCACCACCTGCGACGGACGCCTCAGCCTCGATCATCCGGTGTGGGTGATCGGTGAGTCCGATCCCACGGTCGCGTGGACAGCGGCGCTAGGACGGGCCTTCGACCGCATTCTGCGCTGACGGGCGCGGTGGTCCGAGCGGGCGGGCCGCATCGGCGATGCCGTCGCCGTCACCGTCGATGAGCTCGACATCCCAGCGACCGTCGCCCGTGGTGTCGGCATAGACGGACGAGCCGGATTCACCCGTGCGGAAGGCTCTTTCGGCGTCACCATCGCCATCGACATCAAGCAGCTGCTCGGGTCTGCCATCCGCGTCGATATCGGCTGCACCACCGGGGTGTTCGACCCCGTCAAGACCGAACCAGCTGATCGAACCGCTTCGTTCCACGTGAAACGCCCACGTGCCCAAGCCATCATCGGTGAAGTACGCCTCCGGCCTACCGTCGTTGTCCACGTCCAGGACACTGTGGTCGGCCGAGCCGTCACCGTCGGCGTCCCACATCACGTCGTCGAACAACCCGTCACCGTCGAAATCCAGGCGCACCGCGTCGAGAACGCCGTCGCCGTCCAGGTCGACATTGGGAGGTGCTTCCCACGCGGTGACGACGCCGTCTCCCCCACCAAGGCAGTAGTCCATATCCGATACGAGCCCTCGACGAGCCCGGGCGTTCCGTCGGCTTCGGGCCTGTGGATAACCGCCCCGACAGAACGCGCGCTGATTTCGGTTCACATAGATGGGAGGGGAACCACAGCGATTCGGTTCCATCCGTAATCTCTGACCCCGTGGATGCCCCTACGCTCACGTTGCTTCTCAGTGCAGCGGCCGCCGCCGGCTGGGTCGACGCAGTCGTGGGTGGCGGCGGGCTCGTCCTCATCCCGGTGTTGCTGCTCGTCTTCCCCGGCATGACCCCCGCGACCGCGCTGGGCACCAACAAACTCGCCGCGCTGTCGGGTACCGCATCGGCCGCTATCCGGCTCTTCCCCAAGACGCCCTTGAACTGGCGCGCGCTACTCGGAGCCTTCGTCGTCGCGGCAGCGTTCTCTAGTGCAGGTGCGTACACCGCCTCACGGCTACCGGTATCGGTGTTCAAGCCCGTGGTGCTGGTCCTGCTGGTGGCGGTGGGGGTGTTTGTCGCGACACGCCCACAGTTCGGAACCTCGACCACAGACACCGCGCGCACCAAGACCGCCACCCTCACCGCACTCGCGGTGGCCGCCATCCTCATCGCGTTCTACGACGGCATCATGGGCCCAGGCACCGGGACGTTCATGATCATCGTGTTGACGGCCGTCGCGGGGATGACCTTCCTGGAAAGCTCGGCCACCGCCAAGGTGCTCAACTCCGGCACCAACGTGGGGGCGCTCATCGTCTTCGCGTCGCAGGGCCACGTGCTGTGGCTGCTGGGGCTTGCGCTCGGTGTCGCGAACATCGCGGGTGCTCAGCTCGGTGCGCATATGGCACTCGGACGCGGGGCGGGATTTGTCCGGGTGGTGCTGCTGGTGGTGGTCGTGGTGATGGTCGGCAAGCTCGGCTACGACATGCTCGGCTGATCAGGAGTCGCCGCGAGCCGCCCACCATTCCCGCAGCGCCTCGACCGCCTCCTCGTGGTCGAGCGGACCCCGCTCCAGCCTGAGCTCCTTCAAGAATCGCCAGGCCTGTCCCACAATCGGTCCGGCGGGCACGCCCAGCAGCTCCATGATCGCGTTGCCGTCGAGGTCGGGCCGCACCCGCGCCAGATCCTCCTGCGCGGTCAGCTCGGAGATGCGCTCCTCAAGCCCGTCATAGTTGGCCTGCAGCCGCGCCGCACGCCGCTTGTTCCGCGTCGTGCAGTCCGCACGCACCAGCTTGTGCAGCCGGGGCAACAGCGGGCCGGCGTCGGTGACGTACCGGCGCACCGCTGAATCGGTCCACGAGCCGTCGCCATACCCGTGAAACCGCAGATGCAGATACACCAGCTGCGAGACGTCGTCGACCATCTGTTTGGAGTACTTGAGGGCACGCATCCGCTTGCGCACCATCTTGGCCCCGACAACCTCGTGGTGGTGAAAGCTCACCCCGCCGCCGTCCTCGTGCCGACGGGTGGCCGGCTTACCGATGTCGTGCAGCAGCGCCGCCCACCGCAGTACCAGATCGGGGCCCTCGTCTTCGAGATCCACCGCCTGCTCCAGCACCGTCAACGAGTGCCGGTACACGTCCTTGTGCTGGTGATGCTCGTCGATGGTCAACTGCATCTCGCCGACCTCGGGCAGCACCACAGCGCCCAGCCCGCTGTCCACCAACAGATCGATTCCGGCGACCGGATGCGCACCCTGGATCAACTTGTCCAGCTCGACCTGTACTCGTTCGACGGTTATCCGGCCCAATTGGCCGGCCATCGCATCCAGTGCCGCCAGCACCCGCGGCGCCACCGTGAAGCCGAGCTGCGAAACGAACCGGGCCGCGCGCAGCATGCGCAGTGGGTCATCGCCGAAGGAGATCTCCGGAGCCGCCGGGGTATCGAGCACCCCGGCGCACAGCGCCTCCAGCCCATGGAGCGGATCACAGAACTCTCCGGGCCCGTCCGGCCCGATCTTGACCGCCATCGCGTTGACGGTGAAATCCCTGCGCACCAGATCGCCCTCGAGGCTGTCGCCGAAAACCACCTCGGGATTGCGCGTCTGCTGGTCATAGCTGTCGCTGCGGAAGGTGGTGATCTCCACCCGCTGCCCCTTGCGCGCCACCCCGATAGTGCCGAAGGCGATACCGGTATCCCAGATGGCCTCGGCCCAGCCGGTCACCAATTCCTGCACCTGCTCGGGGCGAGCATCGGTGGTGAAGTCCAGATCGGTGCCCAACTTGCCCAGCAGGGCGTCGCGGACAGTGCCGCCCACCAGATACAGGTCAAAGCCCGCAGAATCGAAGAGCGCACCCAACTCCGACAGCATCTTCTGATGCCGGTTCAGGGTCACCGCGGCGGTGGCCAACAGCTCGGTCGTCGGTATCGATTCGGGCACGTCGGGCAGCCTACCGGCGCGTATCGCAAGGGCTCTCAGTAGCGGGAACTACTATCACATGGGTGTCTGACTCCTCCGGCGGTTCCCGCACGGGTGGGTCGTCGGACGAACCCGGCTCGGACGCCGCCTCAGCGCGCGGCAGAGGATCGCGCCGCGGTCGGCGCAACCGATCGCAGGGTCGAGCACAGGGCCGGGCGCAAGGCGCCGGTACTCCGGCGGCCGCACCTGCCGCTGCCACTCCCCCCGGATCCGATGGGGCACCCAGCACCGGAGGAAAAGGCCGCGGGCGCGGGCGCGCCAAGGGCGGCACCGCTGCAGCCTCGCTGCGTACCGTCCGCGAAACCTCCGCCGGTGGCCTGGTCATCGCCGGAATCGACGGCCCCAAGGATGGCCAGGTGGCCGCCCTCATCGGGCGCACCGACCGGCGCGGCCGGATGCTGTGGTCGCTGCCCAAGGGTCATATCGAGCAGGGCGAGACCGCCGAACAGACCGCGATCCGCGAGGTCGCCGAGGAGACCGGAATCCGCGGCAGCGTGCTCGCCGCACTCGGCAGCATCGACTACTGGTTTGTCACCGAGGGTCGCCGCGTGCACAAGACCGTGCACCACTATCTGATGCGCTCCCTGGGCGGCGAGCTGTCCGATGACGATGTCGAAGTCACCGAGGTCGCCTGGGTTCCCCTCGGGGAGCTGCCCAGCCGTCTGGCGTACGCCGACGAACGTCGGCTCGCCGAGGTGGCAGGCGACCTGATCGACAAACTGCACTCCGGGGGGCCCGAATCGCTGCCGCCCCTACCCCAATCCACGCCAAGACGGCGGCCTCAAACGCACTCGAGCACCCATAGGACACCTGGCCGGCGAACCGGGCGCGGACCACAACAATGACCCGACTCACGCTTCGCAACGCGACGCGTGCGGCGGCGGTACTTGCCGTCCTCGCGCTTGTCCTGCTCGGCACCCCATGGTCCACGCCCCGCGCGCACGCCTATCGAGACGGACAGTTCCTCAAGGTCGTCCTCGACGAGGTCAACCCGCAGACCGTCACCACCGTCGATTCAACGGTGACCGTGCGAGGCACCGTGACCAACGTCGGCGATCGACCCGTCACGGATGTCGTCGTCCGGCTGGAGCGAGCCGAAGCGGTCGCCACCAGCTCCGAGCTGCGCGCCAGTCTTCACGGCCGCCATGACCAGTACCAGCCCGTCGGCGAGTTCGTCACTGTCGCAGGAACTCTCGCGCAGGGGCAGCAACGTCCCTTCACCCTTGCCTTCCCGCTGCGCGGCGACACCGGACCGACCTGGAACATCGCCGCACCGGGGGTCTATCCGGCCCTGGTGAATGTCAACGGCACCCCGGACTACGGGGCCGCCGCACGACTCGACGACGCCCGCTTTCTGCTCCCGGTCCTCGGAGTTCCGCCTCCGACCGGTGCTGACTCCGAACCCGAAGTCGCCCCCGACACCTCTCGCCCCGTGGGTCTGACTCTGCTGTGGCCCCTGGCCGACCGTCCGCGGCTGGTGCCCGGCCAGCCCGGTGGACCGACGCCCGTGCGGCTGCTCGACGACCAACTGGAACGTTCACTGTCTCCCGGGGGACGGTTGGACGCGCTGCTGGGCGCCCTCGAGTTCGCCACCGACGCGGCCGTCGATCCCAAGGGCGACCTGGGCCGCACGGTCTGCGTGGCCGTGGACCCCGATCTGCTGGTCACGGTGAACGAGATGACCCTGGGGTACCAGGTTCTCGACAACGCGGCCGATCTCGCCGGTCCCGTACACCCCGGCACCGGACAGGGACTCGCCGTCACATGGCTCGAGCGGCTGCGGGCATTGGCCAGGCACACCTGCATCACCCCACTGCCCTACGCGCAGGCCAGTCTGGACGCGGTCGCTCAGATGGCCGACGAAGGCCTCGCCCACCAGGCCACCACCGGCGCCGCCGATGTGCTCGATCAGATTTTGGGAATCAACAGCCTGCGCGGCGCCACCCTCCTAGGCGACGGCCACCTCTCGAAGGCGGGTATCGACCTGCTCACCGGACTTGGGCCGACCGTCGCGGTGTCGGCTCTGCCCTCGGGTCAGGAGACCCCACCCGACTTCAACGCGCGCCGAGTGTCCGACACCATCGTCGCCTCACCCTTCGATCCGTCGGTGGGTGCCGCGCTCAGCGCCGTCGGCCGCACACCCACCACCCCCGAATACGTGCCGGCTTCACTTCGCTTTACGTTGCAACATGATTCGCGTGTAGCGCGGATGCAGGACGCGCTCGGCGCGATGGCCTGGCAGGCGCTCACTCCCCAGCAGACTCCCCGCCAGACGATTCTGCTACCCGACGCCACCTGGGATCTGTCCGACGGCGAGGCGCGCGCCATCCTGTCTGCCACCTCCACTCTTCTGCACGCCGGACTCGCGATACCGCGCCCACTACCGACGGTCATCGGCGAGGCTCGTGCCGGCGCCCAGGCCAATCCGGTGGATACCGCCTTCGGCGTGGATTCCCCGGGTGCCGTGGACGATGGGGTGTCGCTGGGGCTGGGCGATGAGGTCCGCCGGCTGTGGGGACTCACCGCCGCGCTGACCGTGGATGCTCGCACCGGACTCACCGGTGCCCAGTACACCGATCCGCTGCGCCAGGACGCCCTGCGCGCCGTGAGCCAAAGCGTGCCGCCGGATGCGCGTGACGACACCGCCCAGGAGCGGCTCTCCGCCATCCGCCGTACGGTCGGCGACCTGTTCAACGCCGTCACCGTCGTCAATCCGGGTGGTTCCTACACACTGGCCACCGAGCACAGCCCGCTGCCGTTGGTGCTGCGCAACGAGCTTCCGGTACCTATCCGCGTCGCCCTCCGCGTCGAGACACCCGCCGGCATGAGTGCGACAGATGTTGGTGTGCAAGAGATTCCGCCCGGATTCTTGCCGGTGAAGGTGCCCGTCGAGGTCAACGTCTCCCAGCGCATGGCGGTGGACGTGACGCTGCATACGCCCGACGGTCTGCCCCTGGGCGATTCGGTACGTCTGTCCGTGCACTCCAACGCGTACGGCAAGCCTTTGTTCTTCATCACCATCAGTGCCGCGACTGTGCTCTTCGCGTTGACGGGCCGACGCCTGTGGCACCGGTTCCGCGGTCAGCCCGACCGTGCCGATCTGGATCGCGACGACGATGCGTGGCAGCCGTGAGACAGCCGCTGGACCCGCTACCGGATCCCGAATCCGACGACACGATCGAAGAGCTTTCGGACGCGGCCGTCGTCGCGCACTCGGGCTCCATGGCGGTGGCCACTCTGATCAGCCGGATCACCGGGTTCATCAAGCTGCTGTTGATCACCGCGGCGCTTGGCGCCGCGTCGGCGAGCGCGTTCTCGACGGCCAACCAGCTGCCCAACATCATTGCCGCGCTGGTGCTCGAGGCCACCTTCACCGCCATATTCATTCCGGTGCTCACCCGCGCCGAGCGGGAGGATGCCGACGGCGGTCTGACATTCATCCGCAAGCTGCTGACCATCGCCACCACGCTCCTCCTGCTGACGACGGTGCTGTCGGTGCTGGCCGCACCGCTGCTCGCCGCACTGTTGCTCGGCGGTGACCCGAAGGTCAGTACGCCGCTGACCACCGCACTGGCGTATCTGCTTCTGCCACAGATCTTCTTCTACGGCCTGTCCTCGATATTCATGGCGATCCTCAACACCCGCAATGTGTTCGGGCCCCCCGCCTGGGCTCCGGTATGGAACAACCTTGTCGCCATTGCCGCGCTGATTCTGTTCTGGCTGATGCCCGGTGAGCTCACCCTCGACCCAACGCGGATGAGCGATCCGAAACTCCTGGTGCTCGGCATCGGGACCACGCTCGGCGTGGTGACCCAGGCCCTGGTGTTGCTCCCGGCGATCCGTCGCCAGCGGATTCCCCTGCGACCGCTGTGGGGAATTGACGACAGGCTCAAACAATTCGCCGGCATGGCCACGGCCATGTTCGCGTACGTGGCGATCAGCCAGCTCGGTTTCGTCGTCACCACCCGGATTGCCGCCGGCGCCGACGCTTCCGGCCCCATCATCTACAACCAGACCTGGATGCTCCTGCAGCTGCCCTACGGGGTGGTCGGCGTAACCATTCTCACCGCAGTCATGCCGCGGCTCAGCCGCAACGCGGCCGCCCAGGACACACCCGCCATGGTCGGCGACATATCGCTGGCCACCCGGCTCACGTTGGTCGTGCTGATCCCGGTGGTGGCAGTGATGACCGTGGCCGGTCCGGCGATAGGGCCGGCGGTCTCCGCGTACGGGCACTTCACCCTCGGCAACGCCCACTACCTCGGACTCTCCATCTCACTCTCGTCCTTCACCCTTATCGCCTATGCCCTTGTCCTACTCCAACTTCGGGTGTTCTACGCGCGGCACGAGGCGTGGACGCCCACGCTGATGATCGTTGTGATCATCGCGGTGAAGATTGTCGGCTCGGTGATCGCCCCGCACCTCACCGACGACCCCAGCCTGGTCGCGGGTTACCTCGGTGCCGCCAATGGCCTCGGCTTCGTCGCCGGGGCCATCTGTGGATATCTGTTGTTGCGCAGGAGCCTCGGGCACGCCTCCGGACCGCTCGTCGGTCCGGACGTGGCCCGCACGGTGCTGATCACCCTCGCCGTCTCGGCGACCGCGGCGGCCATCGGTCTGGGCGTCGACCGCGGATTCAACCTGGATCTGCTCACCCGGGCGGGTGGCGGCCTGGGCTCGGTCCTGCGGCTGGCCATCCTGGGCACCGTCATGCTGACGGTCACCTTCGCGCTCATGGTGGCGGTCAAGCTCCCGGAGGCACTGAGCGTGGTCTCGATGCTGCAGCGCCGTCTGGGCAGTCGACTCGGCGCCGGCATCCAAGATCACGCTTCGGTCATGGGCAACTCCCCGGCGCCATCCCTGCCGTACCCTGATTCGGGTGATCGAGTCGGCGGCGACAGTGCCGGCGACTCGACAACCGCAAACAAACCAGCACACGGGGGCGGTGCTGATACGAGAAAGGGCGGGGCCGTGACAGACACCCCAGGGTCATCGACCCGGTCTGTTTCCACCCAGTCCCCGTCCGGGAGTGCTGCACCCACCTCGGTGAGGCCCGGTGCGAGCATCGCGGGTGGCCGCTACCGTCTGCTCACCTCGCACGGAGGCCCGGACGGGCTGCAGTTCTGGCAGGCCACCGATACCGAGCTGAATCGACCGGTGGCACTCACCATCATCGATGGCGCCACCTTCACCTCCGATCAGGTACAGGACATCCTCTCGAATACTTTGCGGCTCAGCAAGATTGAGTCATCGGGCCTGGCTCGCGTCTTAGACGCCGTGCGCGAGGGAACTGGCGGCATCGTCGTCGCACAGTGGGTCCGAGGCGGTTCGCTGCGTGAGGTCGCCGATACCGAGCCATCTGCCGTCGGCGCCAGCCGGGCTGTCCGGTCCCTCGCAGAGGCCGCCGACGCGGCCTTTGAGGCCGGGACGGCGCTGAGCATCGACCACCCCGATCGCGTGCGCATCAGCATCGACGGGGACGCCGTGCTCGCGTTCCCTGCCACGCTGTCCTCGGCCACCGCCGATGAGGATGTTCATGGCCTCGGTGCCGCCCTATATGCGTTGACCACACGCCGCTGGCCGTTGGCCGAAACCGGCCAGCCGAGCGGACTCCCCGGTGCCAGTCGGGCTCCCGACGGTCTGCCCGTCGAGGCACGGATCATTGTTCCCACGGTCCCCGCGGAGATCTCCGATGTGGCCGCACGTGCGCTGAGCGATGATCCAGGTTCTGCCGCCGACCTACTCGACGGGCTGGAATCGGCCATCGCCAGCGTCGACCACACCACCATGCTGGAACCTGCCGCCGCAGCACCCACCCAGGCGCTGAACATCGGCCGGCCCCACGGTTTCCAGGGTCCGGACGACTCCGCCGACGACGAAGATTTCGAAGATGTCGACGACGAGGACCCGGAAGAGGCGGCACGCCACCGCAAGATCTTCCTGATCGGGCTCGGCGTGGTCGGAGTCCTCGTCATCTCACTGTGCATCGCTCTGGGCGTCTGGGTCACGCGCATCTTCGGCGATGTCGGTCCCCTGGACAAGATCAACATCGGCATCGGATTGCCCACTCAGTCGTCCAACGGCGACACCGTGAAGCCAGGTAGCCCGGCCAAGATTGTGCAGGCGACTGTGTTCCCTCCGGGCCCCGACGCGGATCAGCCCGGCAAGGCGGGTCTGGCCGTGGACGGCAACGCTTCCACGTCATGGGCGACGGACACCTACACCGATGCCGATCCCTTCCCGGTGCTCTTCAAACCCGGTGTGGGTCTACTGCTCGATCTGCAGTCCGCGAGTGCTCTGAGCAGCGTGACCATCGAATCTCACAGTGTCGGAACGCAAGTGCAGATTCGTTCCGCCGACTCCGCCACCCCGGGCTCCATCAATGACACCAAGGAGATCTCCGCTACCACCACACTGCAGTCCGGCAAAACAACGATTCCGATAACCAGCAGCTCGCAGGTCTCTCATGTGCTGGTCTGGATCAACAAGCTGGGCTCAACCAATGGCGATCACCACGCGGAGATCGGCGAAATCACTGTCTCAACTGCTTCCTAGCTGCGGGATCGCCTGCCAGGCGAGCAGTTATCGAAGGGTTTTCAGTATGGTTCCGCAATTTCTACCCCTATATTTTTCGCGGTAGTTGAAACCCGATGGCAACCTCAAATTTGGCCACTGAACTGCGGCTCAACTTGTTCAGTTACGTACATCGCTGTTACGGATTGTTGAAAGTTGTATAACAGTTTGCTGTGGGGCGGCCTTGTGGTCGACGCCACCCCCCGTTTTTGATTACTGTGCGCGTGTGGGCATGGTTCAGGGGGTTCTCACGACTCCTCAGCACTCGGACGCCGAGCTGTTGGCTGCCCATGTCGCCGGCGACCCTTCGGCCTTCGAACAGCTGTTCCGCCGTCACCACCGTCGGCTCTACCGACTCGCCCGGGCCACCAGCCGCACCCCCGAGGATGCGGCCGATGCACTCCAGGAGGCGATGCTGTCGGCGCACCGCGGAGCCGCGAACTTCCGCAATGACGCCGCCGTCACCAGCTGGCTGTACCGCATTGTCGTGAACGCCTGTCTGGACCGTCTGCGTCGCACCAAGGCACACATCCCGATCGAACTCGAAGAGGACGTCTACACCCTCGACGACCCCTCGACCAACATCGATACCTCGATCGTCATTCAGAAGGCCCTGCTCCGGCTGCCCGCCGAGCAGCGCGCCGCGGTCATCGCGGTCGATATGCAGGGATACTCGGTCGCCGACGCCGCTGAGCTGCTCGGTGTGCCCGAGGGCACGGTGAAGAGCCGCTGTGCGCGAGCACGCGCACGCCTGGCCGTGGCCCTGCATTATCTGGACAAAGCCGGCTCCGTCGAACCGGAAACCATCGACTACTAGCCGTGTGCCACCGTGTCACGATCCGCCTACCAATTGGGCAACTGGCGTGGCCAGCGGTAGCTGGATATGGGAACAATGAACTCAAATGGTCAGCAGCCCCCCGGACAGTCCCGAAGGCGAAGGTAACCTCGAGATGGTGAACCTCGCCGAGGTACCGCTGTCACTCGAGGTCCTGGCCGACCTGCAAGCCGGCGTCTATGACGCCCGGGATGCCGAGGTACTTCGGCAACGGGCAGAGCAGGATCCGGATGCACGCACGGCGCTCGCCGCCCTGGATCACGTGCGCGCCGACCTGGTGGCGTGGATGGAGAGCCCAGCGCCCGAGGTGCCCGGGTCCGTCGTCGAGGACATCGTTGCCGCATTGCAGGCCGAGTCGGCCAGGTCGACGTTGCCTGCGGTAGCTGCGCATGCCGCTCGACCCGCCGACCCCCGGCTCAACCTGGTGACCGGTCCGGTTCCACTGGACCACCGCCGGCGCCCCGCGGCAAAGCGTCGCTGGATCGCATACTCCAGCGCTGGGTTGGCGGCGGCCGCCTGTGTTGCCGTCGCCATCACCGTGGTCGCGCAGAACAACCACCGCGCCTCCGACACCACCACCGCCGTGGCAGGTCCCCCACTGTCGCAACAGATCGCACCCAGGACGGCCGCCCCTGTGGCGCCGGAGCTACCGGCGCAAAGCGCCTTGGGTGAGACCGCGTTCCCGATTTCCGGGAATGCGATCACCGCGCTCGTCGGCCGCACTCCCGCGTTCGGCGATCTTGAGGATGCCGGGCGGCGCGCGTCCTGCCTCACCGGCCTCGGCTTCTCCGCCTCCACGCCCGTGCTCGGCGCGCAGACTCTCGATGTCGACGGTCCCGCGGTGCTGATGGTGCTGCCCGCCGAACGGCCGGGCGAGCTGTTGGCCGTGGCCGTGCGGCCCGGATGCAACCAGTCCGATCCCCAGCGAGTGGCCCAGACCCGGATCGGCGCGACACCCGGCCGGTAGTAGGCCGCCCGCACCGTGTACCTCCCACCGCCCGCACCGTGTATCTCCCACCGCCCCGCGCCGTGTATCTCCCACCGCCCCGCCCGGTGCGGAACATCCGGCTCTAGGCTGTTGTTTCAGCACTCGCATGGCCTTGTGTGGAACAGGGACTCAGATCGGATCAGAAGGGAACCGCATGTCGGAGGTTGTATCGACCGAGTCCGAATCGGACGTCCACGAGCTCATCATCATCGGCTCCGGACCCGCTGGGTACACCGCGGCGGTCTACGCAGCCCGTGCCCAGCTGAAACCGGTTGTCTTCGAGGGCACCCAGTTCGGCGGCGCACTGATGACCACCACCGAGGTCGAGAACTACCCTGGCTTCCGCGAGGGCATCATGGGACCCGATCTCATGGACCAGATGCGTGAACAGGCCATCCGCTTCGGCGCCGACCTGCGCACCGAGGACGTCGACGAGGTGTCCCTGCGGGGCCCCGTCAAGACCGTCACCGTCGGTAGCGAGGTTTACCGTTCCCGGGCCGTGATCCTGGCCATGGGCGCCGCACCGCGGTATCTCGGTGTACCGGGCGAGGACACCCTGCTGGGCCGCGGTGTGAGCTCCTGTGCCACCTGCGACGGTTTCTTCTTCAAGGATCAGGACATCGCCGTCATCGGCGGCGGCGATTCCGCGATGGAAGAAGCGACATTCCTCACACGGTTTGCCCGCAGTGTGACGCTCATCCACCGCCGCGACGAGTTCCGCGCCTCCAAGATCATGTTGGAGCGGGCCTACGCGGATCCCAAGATCAACGTGCTGACCAATACCAAGATCGTCGCGGTAGAGGGCGCCGATTCGGTGACAGGGCTCAAGCTGGAAAACGCGGTGACCGGGGAGGCTTCGCAGCTGCCCGTCAGCGGCATGTTCGTCGCGGTCGGACACGACCCGCGCAGTGAACTCGTCCGGGAGCTCGTCGATGTGGATCCGGACGGATACGTGCTGGTGCGGGACAGAAGTACCTACACCTCATTGGAGGGCGTGTTCGCCGCAGGCGACCTCGTCGACCGGACGTACCGCCAGGCCGTCACCGCCGCCGGAAGTGGTTGTGCCGCAGCCATTGACGCCGAGCGCTGGCTTGCCGAGACTGCACATTCCCAGACTCTCATCGAGGCCTAGCCTCACCGCCACTGATCACAAGGAGAATAATGAGCGACCACGCGACCGTTACCGTCACCGACGATTCCTTCCAGGAGGACGTCGTCGCCAGCAACAAGCCGGTGCTGGTGGACTTCTGGGCTACCTGGTGCGGGCCCTGCAAGATGGTGGCCCCCGTGCTGGAGGAGATCGCCAAGGACCACGGTGACGCGCTCACCATCGCCAAGCTGGATGTGGACGCCAACCCGGAGACCGCTCGCGCGTTCCAGGTGACCTCGATCCCCACGCTGATCCTGTTCCAGAATGGTGAGGCAACCAAGCGTATCGTCGGCGCCAAGAGCAAGTCGGCGTTGCTGCGGGAACTGGACGGGGTCGTCTAACCGGCCCAACACAACCCGGTCGACAAGGCCGGGAGTTTCGCCCATCGCCTAGGCATCTGAGACAATAATGCCGTCCAGACGACGGGCAGCCGCTGTCCGGTCGATGGTCGTGCGGTTTCTTGTGAAAGGCGGAGTATGACGACAGGCGCGTCGAACATTCGCCACGGCGATCGAGGCCCGGCCGTCACCGAGGTGCGCGAGGTACTTACCGCACTCGGGTTCCTGGAGGACCCCGATGAGGTCCTGGCGACCGGTCGGCACGTCGTGGTGGACCACTTCGATGCGACGTTGGACGACGCCGTGCGGGCGTTCCAGCAGCGTCGCGGCTTGCTCGTCGACGGCATTGTCGGTGCCGCCACCTATCGCACCCTCAAGGAAGCCTCCTACCGTCTCGGGGCACGCACCCTTTTCCATCAGTTCTCGGCCCCCATGTACGGCGACGATGTGGCGACCCTGCAGAAGCGTCTGCAGGATCTCGGGTTCTACACCGGCCTGGTGGACGGTAACTTCGGCCTGCAGACCTACAACTCGCTCATGTCGTATCAGCGGGAGTACGGGATGACCGCCGACGGCATCTGTGGACCGGAGACCCTGCGCTCCTTCCAGTTGTTGGGCC
>MAFD01000039.1:0-43887 GCA_002013775.1 Mycobacterium sp. D16R18 | reverse complement strand
GTTCCCTTCTGGTACGCGACGGGGCAGCTGAATACGGCGGCGAACCAGAAGGTGATCACTGATTTTGTGACGGCCCTTGGTCAGTTGCCGGGTGTGCCGGCTGCGGTGTTGTCGTATCTGCAGGGGATTACGAAGCAAACGCCGCCGACGATCCCGACCATTCCGGGCATCACCTCCTTGGTCACGCCCTCGTCGAAGCTGATCACGAGCGCTGCGACGGTTCAATCCGATGCCACCAAGCCGGAAGTCGCGAAGTCTGCGACCCTCGAGGACGCGACGAAGCCCGCCACCTCGGCGGAGCCGGTCAAGGTGACGACTCCGGCTGAGCCGGCCAAGCCTGTGGAAGCGGCTACGCCTGTCGAGGCAGTCAAGCCCGCGACCCCGGCAGAGGCAGTCAAGCCGGCGACTCCGGCAGAGCCTGCCAAGCCCGCCACCCCGGCGGAGCCGGTCAAGGTGACGACTCCGGCTGAGCCGGCCAAGCCTGTCGAAGCGGCTACGCCTGTCGAGGCAGTCAAGCCCGCGACCCCGGCAGAGCCTGCCAAGCCCGCCACCCCGGCTGATGCCGTCAAGCCTGCGACTCCTGCTGATGCTGCCAAGCCTGCGGAGCCGAAGGTCAACGTGCCGAAGGTCAAACTGCCCACACCGGTCACCAAGGTCGGCGAGGTCAGCGGCGGAGTTTCGCCGAAGACCGAAGACTCGGCCAAGGCAGACAAGAGCGAGAAGGCCGATTCCAAGGACGCCAAGTCCGACAAGGGGTCCGCACCGAAGAAGTCCGAAAATGACTCTTCAGCTGCGAAGAAGCCCGAGAGCGCCGCGTCGAGCACCGGTAAGTCGGAGTCCGCTTCGAGCTCCTCATCGAGCGACTCGCACTCGAGCGCCTCGAACGGTTCCTCGCACAGCGACTCGCACAAGGCGTCGTCTGACTAGTCCCCGGGAGCAAGCTCAAAGGTCCCCGCGCCAGACATGGCGCGGGGACCTGCTTGTAAGCGGCACTGACATAAGTCAACATCATTGACATGGATATCGACGGAACCGCGACCCTGGGGTACTTGCTGACCCGTACCGCGACATCACTGCGCGGCAAGGTGGCGGCCCGGTTGGAGCCCATGGGCCTGAGCCTGCCCGAGTACATCTGCATGCACATTTTGCGTACCTACCCCGGCATGTCCAACTCCGAATTGGCTCGGCAGGCGATGGTTACCCGGCAGGCCATGAACGCGGTGTTGCACCGGCTGGAGCAAGAGGGCCTCATCAGCCGTCCGGAGAACGCGGACCATGGGCGGTCGCTGCCCGCTCGGCTGACTCGTCGGGGCACCACCCAGCTTGAGAAGGCGGCAGAGGCGGTGACCGCAGCCGAGAACGAGGTCATGGAGAAACTGACCGCTGACGAGCGCCGCGCGTTGAAGGCCATGCTGGCCAAATGCGTTCCGAGTCAACTGCCATGAGACGGGCCGGGTGGCTGATCGCGTTTACCGGTTTGGTGATCGGGTTCAGTGTCTGGCTGCCGTGGTTGCGAACGTCGGCCAGCGGCGGGGGCAGGGCCAACGCCATCGGCGGCGCCACCGGATCGGTGGTGCTGCCACCGGGATTCGGTGCGGGCCAGATGATCTTGCTGGTCTCGGCGCTACTCGTGGTGGCCGGATGCATGGTTGGCCAGCACATTCTGCTCCGCATCGCCCCGATCGCTGCGGGTGTATTTGCGCTGGTGCTCTTGGGGCTGGAACTGCTGTATTACCGCACTAACATCAAGGCCCCGATCGTGACGGGCTATGGGTTCTGGGTCGCGATCGGGGCGTCCGCTATCGCCATCGCGCTGGCCATCGTTGCCCTGCTGTCAGGCCCCCAGGCCGGCGAGCAGCAGTGGAACGATTGAGCCATACATCCCGTACTTGACGGTGCCGAGCGTGTCCCGGTTCTTTCCTACCAGCGGTGAGACGAAACTCGTTGCGGTAGAGAGCACCTGATCCTCGGCAACGGCCGCGTCGACGATCTGGTAGTTCAGGGATTCGGATCCGCCGAGTCGCCGGCCGCTGGGCATAGTGGCCGATGCCGCCTGGGGTGTCATCTTCCCCTGACACAGCGCTGACATGCCGGGCGTAAACGGCATGCCGAGGTCGACCTCGGGAAGGCAGAAGAAGCCACGATCGGTGCGCATCACCCGGTAGTCGCAGGCCAGCGCGACCATGGCTCCGGCGCCGAAGGCGTGACCGTTGACGGCGGCCACGGTGGGTGTGGGGAACACCAGGAAGCGCGCCAGGATCTTCTGAACCTCGGTGATGTACCAGCCGAGCTTGTCGGGGTTGGCGCCCAGGAAGTCGACGTCCAGCCCGTTGGAGAAGAACTTGCCGCTGCCGGTGACCACCAGCGCGGACGGGGTGCCATCGGCGAGCACCTCGTCGAGCAGCGCATTGATCTGCTCGATATTCGCTGTGGTGAAACGGTTCTCGTCGGTGCCGAGCTCAAGGGTGTAGATGCCTTCGGAGCGCTGCAGTGCTGGCATGTGTCGCTACCTCAACTGTTCGAGAGCGGTTGCTACCTGCTCGGGGATGGGTACGGGGGTGCGGGTATCGGAGTCCACGTAGACATGAACGAACCGGCCCAGCGCGCGGGGAGTGTCCTCGACGACGCCGTCGACGACCGTGAACACTGCGAGCTTGTAGATAACGCTGCTGCGGCCGCGGTGTTCCAGGGCCAGGCCGATGGACAGCTCATCGGGGAAGGACACCTCCGCCAGGTACTTGCATGAGGTTTCGGCGACGACGCCGATGGCGGGCAGGTCGCGAATATCGCATCCGGCGGCATCCATCAGCCAGCCGTTGACGGCGGTGTCGAACCAGGCGTAGTAGACGACGTTGTTGACGTGTCCGTACACATCGTTGTCGGCCCAACGGGTTTGGTGCAGGCGGTGTACCGGGAAGTCTGCTTTGGTGGGCAGCTCTGGCTTGGTCACGCGCTCACCGCGCTGGGGCGCAGGATCTGTCGAACAGCCTGGCCGTCGGCGAGGGCGTCGAGCGCGATGTTTATGTCTTCCAACGGCAGGTCGTCGGACTTGAGCTTCTCCACCGGCAGTCGCCCGGCCCGCCATAGCGCCAGCATCGCCGGGATGTCCTGCTGCGGCTGCGCCGATCCCATGTACGAGCCCAGGATGCTGCGGCCCTCGGCGACAATGCTCAACGCGGGCAGAGTAATTCGTGCATCCGGGTGCGGCAGTCCTACCGACACGGTGCCTCCGCCACGGCCGGTGAGCGCGTAGGCCTGTTCCAGCACCGCCGCCGACCCGACGACCTCGAACACCCAATCGTGACCGCCGGGGGCCTCCTCCGGGGCGCAGGCGCGTGTGGCTCCGAGTTCAAGGGCCAGTTCGCGTTTGGCAGGTACCGGGTCGATTGCCAGCACCTCGCCGGCCCCCGCGGCTGCCGCCGACATCACGACGGCCAGTCCAACGCCGCCTAGCCCGAGCACCGCGACTGAGTCGCCGGGGCGCACTGAGGCGGTGTGGGTGACGGCCCCGAAGCCGGTCAGCATGGCGCAGCCGAAAAGTGCGGCCGTGTCCAGGGGAACGTTCTGATCGATGACAACCACCGAATTGCGGTCCACCACAGCGTGGTCGGCGAAACCCGAGACGCCCAGGTGGTGCCGCACCTCGGTGCCGTCCAAATCGCGCAGGCGGGTGCCGCCGCGGATGAGGTCACCGCGGCCGTTGGCCGCCGCGGCGTCCGGGCATAGCGCGGGGCGGCCCGAGGAGCAGTACCTGCAGGCACCGCAGCTTGGCACGTACACCAACACCACGTGATCGCCGGGGGAGACGTCGCGAACACCGGGGCCGACTTCGGCGATGACACCGGCAGCCTCGTGTCCCAGTGCCATGGGAACTGGGCGTATCCGGTTCCCATCGACCACTGACAGATCCGAGTGGCACAGCCCCGCGGCTTCGATGCGGACCAGCACCTCACCGGGTCCGGGTGGGTCGAGCTCCAGTTCAACGAGTTTCAGCGGGTGGGTGTCGCGGTATGGCCGCTCGATCGGTGCCGCGTGTAACACCGCAGCACGAATGCGCATGGATGAGCCGCTCTCGCGAAGACTCTCAGGCACAGACCCCTCCGTAGATCGCATTAAGCCAGACGTGGAGCAGCGTATCGACAACGTCGTCGTCGACGACGGCGGGTTGCTGACCGGTGAAGGTCGCCCGCATCATCGACTGGTTGATGAGGTTGAGTGCGATGGCGATATCGCGGGCGGGGATGGTGGCGGGTGCCGCCCCGCGTTCGCGTTCGGACTCGATGCCCACCGTCGTGTTGGCGACCCAGTTTTCCGTCACCTCGGACCAGCGTTGATCCAATTCGGCGCTGGTGCCCTGGACCCCCGACAACGCGACGGTGAGGGATCGGTGGGAGCCGAACGCGTCGAAGTAGGCCTTGATCACGGCGCGCCAGTATTGCGCGGGGCTCGTCATGGCGGCCGGGTCGATGCTTGCGACATTGGCGTCGGCTTCCTCGATGATTCGCTCGGCGAGCGTGAGGAGGACGGCCTCTTTGGAGGGGAAGTAGAAGTAGAAGGTCGGCCGGGAGATTCCCGCGCCACGTGCCAGATCGTCGACGGAGACATCGGCAAGGGGACGCTGGCCGAGTAGCTCCTCGGCGGTCGCCAGGATCGCTTGTATCCGCTCGTCCCCGGACGGACGCGTCGTCTTGCGGCCTCTTGTAGCCGGTTTAGCCACGTCTACCTGCGCATTCTATAAAGTTCTCGACACACTGTTGACTTTCTCGACACTGCGTCGATAGCCTAGCTCTCATGACCGAACATGTCGACATTGTCATCGTGGGCGCCGGAATCTCGGGGATCGGCATGGCCTGCCATGTCGCCCGTGACGTGCCGGGCAAGGACTTCGTGGTGCTGGAGGCGCGCGAGCGGATCGGTGGCACCTGGGATCTATTCCGCTACCCGGGCATCCGCTCCGACTCCGACATGTTCACCCTGGGCTTCAACTTCCGTCCGTGGACGAGCACCAAGGGCATCGCTGACGGAACTTCCATTCGCGAGTACGTCACCGACACCGCGCGCGAGTTCGGCGTGGACAAGAAGATCCGCTTCGGTCACAAGGTCGTCGGCGCGGAGTGGTCCTCCGAGCAGGGGCTCTGGACGGTGCGGGCAGAACACGCGGGTGAGATCGTCGAGTTCACGACGCGGTTCTTCCTGGCGTGCACCGGCTACTACAACTACGACAATGGCTTCACGCCGGAGTTCGAGGGCCTCGAGGACTTCACGGGCCAGGTGATCCATCCGCAGCACTGGCCGGAGGATCTGGACTACGCCGGCAAGAAGGTCGTTGTCATCGGCAGTGGGGCGACAGCCATGACGCTGGTTCCCGCGATGGCCGGAACCGCTGGGCACGTCACCATGCTGCAGCGCTCGCCCACCTACGTCGTGTCGCTGCCGTCCACCGACGCACTTGCCGTGGCGCTGCAGGGCAAGCTGCCCGCCTCGATCGCGTACCCGATTGTGAAGTGGAAGAACCAGATGGTCAGCTTTATCAGCTACCAGACGAGCCGTCGTGACCCGGAGCGCATGAAGGGGATCCTGCGGGCGCTCCTGAAGCGGCAGCTGCCCGACTTCGACCTGGACAAGCACTTCACCCCGAAGTACAACCCGTGGGATCAGCGCTTGTGCGTGGTGCCGGACTCGGACCTGTTCCGCGCCCTGCGTAAGGGCACTGCCTCCATAGTTACCGACCGGATCGCGCGGTTCACGCCCAAGGGCATCCTGTTGGAGTCCGGCGAAGAACTTGGGGCCGATATCGTCGTCACCGCAACGGGTTTGAATGTTCAGCTGGCCGGTGGGCTCAGGCCTGTCGTGGACGGCGTGCAGGTGAACCCCGCGGATTCGGTGAGCTACAAGGGTTTGATGCTGACCGGTCTGCCGAACTTCGTCTTCACCTTCGGGTACACCAACGCATCGTGGACGCTCCGTGCCGATCTGGTGTCGCAGTACACCTGCCGTCTACTCAACTACATGGCTAAGACGGGACAGACGGTTGTGTGGCCGGTCGAGCCCCCGACCAGTGAGCGGCTGCCGTTCTTGGAGGACTTGGTCTCCGGGTATGTCGCCCGCGCGGAGAGCGCAGTGCCGCACCAGGTGCCGCTGGCGCCGTGGCGGTCGCACCAGAACTACTTCCGTGAGCTGCCTGTGCTCAAGTACGGGAAGGTCGCCGACAAGGGCGTCCGATTCAGCCGCGGAGCCGCAGGATCGGCGACAACCGGCCGGGGCAAGGCCTCCCATGAAGCACCCGTTGCAATAGGCAGGTAAATACCTGCATAATGGCCGGGTGCAGTCAGCACCCGGCCATTCTCATTGGGACATGGTCTTCAAGGCCCTCGCCGACCCGACTCGGCGGGAGCTTTTGGACCGGCTGCATGAACGTAACGGCCAGACGCTGAGTCAGTTGTGCGACGGCGTTCGCATGACGCGGCAATCGGCGACACAGCATCTGGGCGTGCTCGAATCCGCCAACCTGATGAGCACTGTGCGACAGGGTCGGGAGAAGCTGCATTACCTCAATCCGGTTCCGCTGCATGAGATTCAGGAACGGTGGATCGACAAGTTCGAGCGCCCGCGGCTGCGGGCGCTGAGTGCGATCAAGCAGCGAGCGGAATGTGAGGACTCCATGACTCAGTCATCGCCACCGACTTTTGTGTACACCACCTACATCAACAGCACGCCGGAGAAGGTGTGGCAGGCCATCACCGATCCCGAGCTCAGCGCCCTGTACTGGGGACACGCCAATGTATCTGACTGGCAACAGGGTTCGCATTGGGAGCATCAGCGAGTGGATGGCTCTGGTATTGCCGATGTGGTCGGTACGGTGGTGGAGGCAGATCCGCCACGCAAACTGGTGACCACCTGGGCCGACCCGGCTGGCGGCGCCGACGGTCCCGCGTCGACCGTCACCTTCCTGATTCAGCCGTATCAAGACATCGTGCGGCTTACCGTCACGCACGCCGACCTCGCGGACCCGGCGGAGTATGCACAGGCCAGCGGTGGATGGGCGGCCGTGTTGTCAAACCTCAAGTCCTTCTTGGAGACTGGTGCCCCGCTGCCCACCGAACCCTGGAGTCAGCCCGAGTAGGTCACCTGCCGCGCAGGGTGGATGATTCTGTGCGGCTTCGGTCGGCGTCGCTCTGCTCGGCTTTAGCGGCCGTGCAAGTCCTTATCGGCTGGGCGGTATCCCCTTCACTCGGCCATGGGCTCAGTCCCCGCCGATTCGCAACGGGCACAATGTCATTGCCAGGTTGGCGCCGTAGACTTCAACTACGACTGAACTGTCGAAGACGGAGGAGTGCTTGTTGTGATTGCTGGTATGCATAGATGGACAGCGGGATGTTTGGTCGCGTTTGCGACTGGTGTTGTGCTGGCCCCGATCAGCGTTGCCGATCCAGGACCGCAACCGCCGCCTGGGCCTGCTATTTGTGTGGCACTTGGACAGATCGGTGGAAGTCTGCAGGATGATATTGGCGCTGGCCTTCAACCTGGCTTCCTTCGGCAATACACGCTTTCGCAGATAGTGCATGGTGTGAGCTATATGAATCAGGTGAATCGCAACGCACGCATTCAACAGTTGGATGCACCGCTGGCAGACCTCACTGCTACTTCCCAGGATTTGCAAAATCAGGCTGAAATCTCTGCGAGTTGGACTGAAGACGGCAAGTTTTATCGCATGACGGCGGAGCAGCGGCAGGATCTTGATCAGATATCTGCACAGCAGGACACCCTGGTAGCGCTGGTAGGTCAGTTGCAGAAGAGCAATCATTGCCCGCCGCCCCCGAGCGTCAACTGACATCTCGCGTGGGGGTGCCTCGGTGGCGTTTGGCGGATCAGGTGCGGTCGTGGAGAGTCACCTGATAGCCGTCGGGGTCGGCGAAGGTGAATGTTCGGCCGAAGGGGCCGTCAATCGGCGCGGAGACGATGGTGTGACCGTCGGCGACGAGAGCATCGTGAATGGCCTGCACGTTTGTGGCGTGCAGCCAAATCGCGGCACCGATGCCGGGCTGGGTAACGGATGCGAGATCGGTGCCGGGAACGAGGTCGCGGAGTGCGAAGGCGATCGGCTTCGTCTCGAACACAACGGCGTGCGGAGGCCCGGCCTGCGCGCGGACGAGCCCGAGGTACCGCTCGTAGAACACCTGCGAAGCGTCGAGATTGCGCGCTTGGAGTGAGATGAAGTCTGGTCCGGTGGCGGGCATGATGCTGCTCCTTCTTTATATGTCAGTTTACTGACACGGAACAATCTATGTCAGAATACTGACATGAGTCAAGACGATGTCGGCGTTGACCTGGATACGTCGCTGGGTTACCTGCTGAAAGAGGCGTCGAGCGTCCTGCGTGCAGCCATGGAGGAGGTGCTGCGGCCGCTCGGGATGAGCGTGACGCACTACTCCTGCCTCGAGCTGCTGGCTCAACGCCCGGGCTTATCGAACTCCGAGCTCGCGCGGGGCGCGTTCGTGACACGGCAGTCGATGAATGTGCTGCTCCAGAACCTGGAACGAGAGGGCTACGTGACCAGGCCCGCTGACGCGCCCGTCGGGAAGGTACTCCCAACGCGCCTCACCCCTCGCGGCCGACGCAGCCTAGAGAAGGCGACCGTCGCCGTACGGTCCGTCGAGGTCAGAATGCTGGCCGGCATGACCGATACCGAGCAGTCCGGCGCGTTCCGGATCTTGCAGAGCATGATTCGTTCCCTGCGTGGTGGCAACGACGGTGCCTAGGTCGCGCCCGGCTGTATACCGGGCCTGGGCGCGACCCGAGTAGGCGCTACCCGCCCGCCGGGATGGGGCCGGTGGCGTCATCGGCCCCAACGGGTTTGGGCCCGAATGGTTTTGGTAACGGGCGGGAACGCACATTGAGGGGCCACCAGAACCAGCGGCCCAACAGGGTGGCTATCGCCGGCGTCAAGAAGGACCGCACCACCAGGGTGTCGAAGAGCAGCCCGAGGCCGATGGTGGTACCTATCTGACCGAGAACGCGCAGATCGCTGAAGATGAAGGACGACATCGTCACTGCGAAAACTAGGCCGGCGGCGGTGACGACCCCACCGGTGCCGGCAATCGCACGGATGATGCCCGTCTTCAACCCTGCGCCGGTTTCTTCTTTGAATCGGGAGATCAACAACAGGTTGTAGTCGGCCCCCACCGCCAACAGGATGATCACCGCCAGCGGGAAGATGACCCAGTACAGCGGAATTCCGAAGATGTACTGCCACACCACCACCGACATCCCGAATGATGCCGCCAGCGACAGCGCCACCGTCCCCACGATGACCAGGGCCGCCACGATGCTGCGCGTCAGGAACATCATGATGAGCAGGATGAGACCAAGCGAGGCCAACGCGGCCATCAGTAGATCGTATTTCTGGCCGTCAGCGATGTCCTTGTACGCCGAGGCGGTTCCGGCCACATAGATCTTGGCATCGGCCAGCGGCGTTGCCTTGACGGCGTCGAACGCTGCTTCCTTGATCGCATTGATGTGCTCGATACCCTCGGAGGTCTGCGGATCTCCTTGATGGGTGATGATCATGCGCGCGGCCTTGCCATCCGGGGACATGAACAGCTTCATCCCGCGTTTGAACGCGGGATTATCGAATGCCTCCGGTGGCAGGTAGAAGGAATCATCGTTCTTCGCGTCGTCGAAGGCCTTGCCCAGCTCCGTTGCGGTGCGGGTGGATTCCTCATTCTGCGTGTTGGTGCCGTTGTTGATGGCGTAGTTGGACTGGGTCAGGTCGCGGTTCTTCTCCTGTATCGCGATCTGGGGCGGTATGAGATCGACGAGTTTGGGCTGTAGCGCGTCGAGCTTGGTGAGGCTCCCGGTGACGGTCTGGAGTGCATCGACCAGTTCGTCGATACCGTCCAGGGCGTCGAAGAGGGATCGCAGCGCCGCGCAGAAGGGGATGTCGAAGCAGTGCGGTTCCCAGTAGAAGTAGTTGCGTATCGGCCGGAACTGGTCGTCGAAGTTGGCGATCTTGTCCCGCAGGTCCTGCGCGACCGCCACGGTCTGCTGGAACCCTTGGGTTTGTTCGTGCGTGATCGCGGCGCTCTGTTTCTGAAGTGCCAGTTGGTTTTTCAGCACCGCGATGGTTTGTGTCATCTGGTCGGCCTGCTGAGACAGATACAGGGCCTGGTTCTGCTGTTGGGACAGGTTCATCAGCTGACTCGCACTTGATGCACTGATCTGAAAGGGAATGGAGGAGTGGGTGATGGGAGTGCCGAGGGGCCGGGTAATCGATTGGACCAGGGCTACGCCGCGGGCATGGAGAACGGACTTGGCGACGCGTTCCAGCAGGACCATTCCTGCGGGGTTACGCATATCGAAATCGGTTTCGATCATCAGAAGCTCGGGGTTGAGCCGTGCGACCGAGAAGTGCCGTTCGGCTGCGGCATAGCCCACGTTGGAGGGAGTCGACTCGGGCATGTAGATGCGCCCGTCGTAGGTGGTCTTGTACCCGGGCAACGCGAGCACTCCAATGAGCGTCACCACACACGAGACGACGAGAATGGGGCCGGGCCAGCGCACGATTGCCGTGCCGATCCGGCGCCAACCGCGGGTGCGCATCGCACGTTTGGGCTCCATCAGTCCGAAGCGGCTTCCGATTACCAGCACGGCCGGCGCCATGGTGAGCGCCGCGGCCAACGTCACCAGTACCCCGAGGGCCGCGGGCACACCGAGGGTCTGAAAGTAGGGCAGTCGCGTGAACGACAGGCAGAGCAGCGCACCTGCGACGGTCAGGCCCGATCCGATGATGACGTGAGCGGTGGACTTGAACATCGTCTGGTAGGCGGCCAACCGATCCTCGCCGGTCGAGCGGGCCTCCTGGTAGCGGCCGACGAAAAATATCGCGTAGTCGGTACCGGCGGCGATGGCGAGCATGGTCAAGAGATTCGTGGCATAGGTCGACAAGCCAATGACGCCCGTATGTGCAAGTGCTGCAACGATTCCACGCGCTGCCGATAGCTCGACAAGAACTGTAACCAGTACCAGTGCTGTGGTCGTCAGCGAGCGGTAGACGATCAGCAGCATGATGGCGATGACCGCGAACGTGATGAGGGTGACCTGGGCGGAGCCCGCGTTGCCTACCTCGAACTGATCGGTGATGGTCGGGGCCTCGCCGGAAACGTAGGCCTTGACCCCATCCGGGGCGGGTGTGTCTGCCACGATGCGGCGTACGGCGTCGACGGATTGATTAGAGAGCGCCTCACCCTGATTACCGGCGACATAGACCTGCACGTACGCGGCCTTGCCGTCCTTGCTTTGCGAGCCGCCCGCCGTGATCGGATCGCCCCAGTAGTCGGCAACGTGCTGCACATGTTCGCGGTCGTCCTTCAGCCGCTGTACCAGCGTGTTGTAGAACTCATGCGCTTGCGCGCCAAGGGGTTTGTCGCCCTCGAGCACGACCATGGCAGAGCTGTCCGAGTCGAACTCGTTGAAGACCTTGCCGATATGCCGCATCGCCATGGTGGACGGTGCATCGGCGGCATTCAGTGGGGCAGAACGTTCTTCGCCAACCACTTCCAGCTGCGGCACGGTGGCGTTGGTCACCGCCGCGATCGCTACCCAGAACAAAATGATCGGCACCGCGAGCCGGCGGATGATCGTGGCTGCGCGGGACTCTTTGGCGTGGCCGTTACTCATGCGGACTTGTCCAGGCAGGTGGTGTAGCCGTTCACGATGGTGACGGTCCTTTCGTCCTTGACAATGCCGTCCACCGTTATGCGGCAGCCGGTTGCGTCACCGGTGCCCTGCGCGCGCAGGTCGGCGAACAGGGTGGGATCGTTGGTAACGAGCTCGTGCGACCACGGCAGCGGCGCGTTGTCGACGCGATGCGGCTGCGCCATTTCGTCGAGGAAGTTGATGGTCGCGGTGCTCCCGGCCGTACCGAAGACCTCGAGCAAGACGCGCTTGGGGTTGTAGTTGGTGTTCTCCATGGCCTCGGTGCCGGGGCGGGTCAGCTCGATATTCGAGCCGAAAATGCCGTGTAGTCGAGTCACCCCGAAGGCCACTACCGCTATCACTGCGGCCGCGACGAGTACCGTCCACCATCGTTTGAGCAGAGTCCACATCCAGCCTTGCACCAGCGCCCACGCCCTCTCGATAGTCGCTGACCGACCTAAGTAGAACGGTACGGTACCGTACTTCCATGGTGAGTGGCGTGTCAACGGGGTTGACTAAGGCGACCAAGAAGAAACAGGCCTCCCAATGGACCCCGCGGGAGGTGGAGCTGCTCGCTGTCACGCTGCGATTGCTGCAGCAGCACGGATATGACCGCCTGTCGGTCGACGAAGTCGCCGCGGAGTCGAAGGCGAGCAAGGCGACGATCTATCGGCGCTGGCCGTCGAAGGCGGAGCTGGTGTTGGCGGCTTTTATCGAGGGAACGCGTGCGCAGCTGATCCGGCCAAACACTGGCTCGCTACGTGAGGATCTGCTGCAGATCGGGATGAACGCGCTCGAAGACGTGCGGCGCAATACGCCCGTCATGCGTGGTCTACTGATCGAGATCGAGCGGAATGCCGACTTGACCAAGGCATTTCGGACGAAATTTATCGATCAGCGCAAGTTGTTGCTCGACGACGTACTTTCCGCCGCCGTCGAACGCGGCGAGATCGAGGCGGCGGCCATCAACGAGGAGCTCTGGGATCTGTTACCGGGGTACTTGGTGTTCCGTTCATTGATGCCAGTGAGATCGCCGACGGTGAACACGGTGCGCACGCTGGTGAACGACGTCATCATGCCCAGCCTGACCCGAAAGCTCTGAAGCTCCGATGTCGAGGTGTGATGGGGTTTACGCTCTGGCACTTACGGCACCGCATTGATCGCGGTGTTCGACGTTTTGTGCGCCGCCCTCAGAATCCCATTGGTTCTGCGCTGCGAAAGTATCGATCCACGTGCCAAGCTCCGCCCGGTTGGCCGGTAGCAGTTGGGCGACGGTCGCTGTGTTGCCGGGAGCGGCCGCCGTCATCATGGTGGTGTGAGCGGGCAGGGCCTCTGTGTCCGGTGGGACGATCAACAAGGTGAGATGTGATCCATCTGCTCCCTCGACACTGATGGTGTTGCCCGGCTGGCTAAGTGACCAATTCAGATGTGTTAGGCGATTGTGAAACAGTATCCGTCTCGAGACCGTTGACCACTCGGAGACCTGGTACGTGATCCGGTCAATCGAATCTAAGCGGACACTCAGAATCCTGAGCAGCTGTGGCAGCTCGCCCATCAGATCCCTGGAGTAAGGCCACCATGCGCCATCGACGTATCCGGACGGTGGTGCCTTTGGCTTCAATCGAAGACGAACAGCCGGTCCGCTTCGGGGTTTGGAAAACACGTGATGCGTCATCAGACGCTCCTACCCTAGGCCCCGCAACCGAGGCCATTTTTCCGACGACACAGCACCCTATCGGTGAGCGAGTATCTGAACATCGTCGTACATGCCAGTTTACTCCTATTGATGGAAGGAATGAATAAGGATCCGGTTACCGGTTTTCCCATGCCGGTACGCCGAATCCATTGTATTGCTGCACTTTTCGGGTGATGGCAATGATCTCGATTCCACGTCACAGCCCCGCACTAAGGGCGTACGAGAAGCACTGAGCAGCATTGTTCACGTGATAATCGACAGAGCCGGGCAGCCTGCCTGGCCTCAGATGCGCCGATCACTGCGAGCGCAATCGGTTCGTGGCAGCGGGCGATGAAGCGAGCGATTCGGGCGCGGGTTGTCACCGGGTAGATGTGAACGTCGCGGTACTGCTCATGCAGGGTAGCGACGCGGCGCTCGAGTTCGTGATGCTTCCCCTCGCCGAGTTTGTTCGGCCAGGTGCTTATGGCAAGCACCGGCAGCTGACGTAGCCACGCCTCACGTATGGCATGGTCAACGACATTCCGGTTGTCCTTAGAGCCATTGACGCACACTGCGATCCAGTTCTGCCGGCTAGCGTTCCAGCTGCGACCCTCTGCCGCGTTCTCCAGCACCGATAGCTCTGTTGGCTGGTCCGGAATCGGTGCACGAGCGATCAGAACGGGACAATGGGCACGCTCGGCGAGTCTGGTGGCCGTCGAGCCGAGGGGCGCGTGCGCAAATCGGCCGGCGCCGATGCAGATGAGACTGGCACTTCTTGACTCGAAGACAAGCGCGTCTGAGGGCAGTCCGCGGATAAGGATGGTGTCCACTTTGACCGGCTTGCCGATCGCCTCGATCGCAGCCGCGGCTGCGCGTAAAGCTGATTCGGCGAACCGCTCATCATGGCGACCTTCGGCTGCGGGCGATTTCGAGGTCTCGGCCGGTCGGGTCACGTGCACAAGGCTTAGTGGCACATCACGACTAATCGCCTCGTCAATCGCCGATTCGGCAGCGAAAAGAGCGGCCTTCGACCCGTCGATTCCGACCACTACTGGCCCGCTCTGGTCAGTGTCGACCATCAGAGCCTCCAGTTTTCCGGCTCCGCGGAGTCTGCTCGCCGTCCGGTGTTGGCCGCAACGCCGTTGACTTCGGCCGCAACCTGATGGGGTGGAGGCGAAGACCTGGCGGCGGCCGCGCCCTCGTGTGAGAGGAACGCGCCGAGTTCGGCAATGGTTGACATCAGGGGAGCGGGGAATACAACCGTGGTGTTTTTGTCGACGCCGAGTTCGACCAGGGTTTGCAGGTTGCGTAGCTGCAGTGCCAGCGGATGGGCCATCATGGTGTCAGAGGCCGCACCGAGGGCGGCCGCGGCGAGGGATTCTCCCTCTGCGGCAATGATCTTCGCGCGCTTCTCTCGCTCTGCTTCGGCCTGGCGTGCCATCGCCCGTTTCATGCTATCGGGCAGCTGAATGTCCTTGAGCTCCACCAAGGTGACCTGTACACCCCACTCGATGGTCGTGACGTCGAGAATCCCGCGAATATCAAGGTTGATTTTCTCGGTCTCGGCCAAGATCTCATCCAGCGTGTGCTGACCAACCACCTTGCGCAGCGTTGTCTGTGCGATCTGATTGATCGCGGTATGAACATTTTCAATTGCCACAACGGATTTCACCGCATCGACAATCTTGAAGTAGGCCACGGCAGACACATCGACGCTGACATTGTCGCGGGTGATGATGCCCTGAGACTGAATCGGCATCGTCACGATCCGCAATGAAATCCGGTGCAATACATCGACAAATGGGAAAATAAACCGCAGGCCAGGTGCTCGCTGGCCGATCACTCGGCCCAACCGAAACAGCACGCCGTTCTCATATTGCTTGACAATACGAACCGACATTGCCAGTGCCAACAGGCCCAGCAGCATCAGGACGGCCGCCACGATGATCAGGGTCTTCATGGCCGTGCCCCAGCTGCATCAGGCCGACGTGTTCGTGTCCCGTCATCAGGCCGGAAGCTGGGTGGCGCAAGCCGTGACAGGCATGGGGGGAATTCAGTCAAGCTGGGCATGGCGATCCTGACGGGCAGACGATCACCGGGTATGTCAGGACTCGGAGCTCACGCTCCTCGAGTTCTACGGCGGACAGCAGAACCTTTCTCAGACCAGCTGTAATTCTCAGCTGTCTTTGACGCTACACCCCGGCGATTCGGCGCGCCACGTCTTTCCTCGAGCCCCCAGATGCCCTCGGAAATATCCACTTTCAAAGTTGGCACCCGATGTTGCTAGTCGTTCATAGCCCTGACGGGTAGTCTCGGAATGACGAGCTTCCGGGCGCGGCTAGTAGAGGACGCTCAGGGCTGGGCTAGGGCCGAACTATTGAGCATGGGCAAGAGCAGTGGCTGATTTTCGTGAAGGTGAACCCGATCCGGTCATTGGGCTGACGAGTTCGGACCACGTCAGCGCCGACGTTGTCGACCTGCAGAAGGCACTCGGCGATCTGGCGGGTCTCGTGGCTGGCAGTCAAGGGTTACCTGAATTGCTTACGGAAGTAGCGACTTTCGCAGTGCATGCCATCCCGGGCGCTGACGGCGCCGGGGTGACGTTGTTGCGGGTGGACCATCCGGACAACATGGTCGAAGCGCTGGCAGCAAGTGCACCGTTTGTCTCTGAGATTGACCACATTCAGTACACCATGCTTCAGGAAGGTCCCTGCATCACCGCGGCACTGGAGCGTCGCACGGTACGTTCCGGCTCATTGGGAGGGGAGAGGATGTGGCCACGGTTCGGTCCACGCGTAGGCAGGCTAGGTGTGCACAGCGCTCTTTCGTTACCGCTGCTGTTGCCGGGGCAGGTGGTCGGCGCGATCAATGTGTACTCCCACGGCAAGGATGTCTTCGATGAGCGGGCGGCGGAGCTGGGCGAGCTGTTCGCAAAACCGGCGGCGGTGGCGGTACATAACGCCCAATTACTTGCTCAAGCAAGGGCTTTGGTGGCGCAGTTGCATACGGCTTTGTCCACACGGCCGGTAATTGATCAAGCGATTGGTCTGCTGAGAGGACGCAGTGGACGCAGTGCCGAGGATGCGTTTACCCAATTGCGGGCGATCAGCCAAGCCGAGCACCGTAAGTTGGCGGACGTCGCGCAACGCATCGTCGATGAGGCCGTTCGCCGGGCACGCGCCCGGCACTCGGCGCACTGAGTTCACCTCCTGCGACCGACAGCGGCCGCTGCACAGCCCGGACCCGCGTAGGGTTGAGAGTGGAGTGCAGCGACGGATACGGGCCCTGACCCGTACACCAGGTTCTCCACGGCGCACAGCAATCGCGATGCACGGTATTGCCCGACTCGACAGCGCTCGGGAGCGCTTAGGGAGCATCACCTCGTGAAGATCACTGCGGCGATGGCCGCTGATCTGGCGATCCTCACCCAGGCGTTGGATGCACGGGGGGTCAATGTTGCCGATAGTTTGCGCCAATTGGCCGCCGACGCCGCTGCGGCGATACCGGCCTATTTGGGCTTGAGTGTGATTGTCTCCGACAGTGATCCGCCGATCACCTTCACTCTCGTGGCCGATGGGCCAGCGACCGTAGACGTCCGCG
Source organism: Mycobacterium sp. D16R18 (assembly GCA_002013775.1). GTDB lineage: Bacteria > Actinomycetota > Actinomycetes > Mycobacteriales > Mycobacteriaceae > Mycobacterium. The sequence goes on along the minus strand of MAFD01000039.1, from coordinate 26,918 downwards.
CCTCGCTGCGCATGATGCTGTCGGGTGGCCGGAACCGCCCTCCAGTCGCCCTCATTCTTCATTCTGGAGCGCCGGGAGCGTTCGTCGAACTCGCTGCGGACCTGGCCCTGCTCGCCACGCAATCACTGACTGACCTCATCTTCGATCAGGATCTCACCGTGGCAGATAGTGCGAGCGCCAACCAACTACAAGCAGCCACTGACATTAACCAGGCCGTCGGAGTCCTGATCGGCCGCGGTTACACGCCCCAACTGGCCCGGCAGCATCTTGACGCCCAGGCCGTCCGCATCAGCACCAGTCGGCACGCCATCGCGCAACTCATCCTCAACGAGGGAGATGGCTGACGCATGATTCGCGCGCGGATTGCCCGAAAAATAAAGCATTGCAATGACGTCGGCGCACTGGCGACGAGTGCGAGAGTGACTCGGCGCCAGTGCGCCGATGTCCGTGACGCTTCTTGAGGTGCCCGCTGTGGCCCAGTGGTAATGGCCTGGGCCGGTCCGTGCGAGGAGTAACGTTGACAGTGTCAGGCGGAGCATCCTCGCGGCGCTCGAAACAAGCCTGACTGAATAGGACAGAGATCATGGATTCTCGGGCGACCTTCACCTCTCCTTATGAGAAACGCGTTGAATTGGTTAAGCAAGCGTTGATGTCCGCGTCATCGCTCGACAGCAGTGTCGCCGGCGAGCTCGCCGTCGAGGTTTTGCGTGCATTGAACTCGATTCCCGAAAAGGTGTGCTAGCGAAGGCATCTCGGCCATCTTCGGGTGCGTGGTCGACGCTCCCATTGGCGCACTGCCCTGATGGCGGTCTTCAACCCCTGTCTGTGGGCGGCGCTTGCCGGGTCGTCGGCCGAATCCGGCCCTAGTTGTCCGAACATTCGCTCGCTTCGGGTCTCCGGCGCGTCATCGGGGGTGGCACGCAGATACTTGTCGGGCAGCGAGAGCTTGGCGATGGTGCGCCACGTCTTGGCGTATTGCATCAGGAATGAGCCTGTGGTGTAAGGCAAGTCGTATTTGTCGCATATCTCATTGACCCGGATGGCGATCTCGTGGAGCCGGTTACTCGGCAGATCGGGGTACAGATGGTGTTCGATTTGGTAGCAGAGGTTGCCGCTCATAAGGCGCAGCGCTGGCCCCGCATTGAAGTTCGCGGCGCCCAGCAACTGGCGTAGATACCATTGCCCTCTGTGCTCATCGGCCATATCGGTCTCGGCGAATTTCTCTGCGCCATCGGGAAAATGGCCGCAAAAGATCACAGCGTTGGCCCATACGTTGCGAATCACATTGGCGATAGCATTGGCCGAGAAGGTTGAGTTATAGGTCGCAGCGGGCGACAGTGAGGTCAGTGCCGGGAAAGCGACGTAGTCCTTGAACACCTGTCGGCCGGCCTTGATCAGGAACTCGCGGATCTGCACAAGGGCGATCTTGCGGTTCGACTGACCTTTGAAGAACTTTTCAAGTTCCAAGGACTGCAAGCCGATTCCCCACTCGAACCCAACGGCCAGGACGGCGTTGACAAACAGGTTGCCGAGGTGCAGCGGTGACCAACGCTGGTCGCGGGTAACCCGGAGCACTCCGTAGCCCACGTCGTCGTCAATGCCGAGGATGTTGGTGTACTTATGATGCATGACGTTATGGGTGAGTTGCCAGTGCTTGGACACTGCGCTCATGTCCCACTCCCATGTCGAGGAGTGAATCTCGGGATCGTTCATCCAATCCCATTGGCCGTGCATGACGTTGTGGCCGATTTCCATGTTCTCAATGATCTTGGCGACCCCGAGCGTCGCAGTGCCAGCCCACCACGCCGAACGATGTGAGCTGACAGTCAGCAAGACTCGGCCGGCCACCTCGAGTCCGCGTTGTGCGGCAATGGTGCGACGGATGTAGTGCGCGTCTCGACCCCCGCGGGATTCTTCGATGTCGAGGCGGATCGCGTCCAGCTCAACGGCCAGGCATTCAATGTCGGGATTCGTCAGGTGGGCGAACGCCGGAACGTCGGTAATCGCCATTGTTCCCTTGCTTTCTGCCGGACCGTCGCGCTCACGTGCACCCGGCCATCGACCGAGGCGGCGGCTACGGCCTCGGTGCGGGTTGGCGGACTGTTACAGGTTCTGCGCTTCTTTGTGGACGGCGCTCAGAGTTTCGTCCTCCTGCAGGGTTATCGCGCCTAGCTTTTCTGTTCGGTCTTCCTGCTGATTGAGGTGATTGTGGGAGGCTCCTTGACCGCGGATGATCCCGGCTTTGTTGTGCTGCTGCTGCTTTCGCATCCTTTGGGCCTGCCATGCCAGCGCAATAGAGAGCACGAACAGCCCAACCGAGATGACGGCGATGGCAACGGAGATAGTGCTCATGTTTGTTCCTTGGATAGGTCGTCCATGGTCAGTGATGTGAACGACTCTTCAACGGCCCTTGGCTAGCTGCGTTGGCGGGTGTCGTGGGTTAGTAGTAGTGGCGACGGCCGCCGAGGGCGTGTCCCGTTCGCCCCGCGACCATCAAGACCACGCCGACGACCAGGAGGATGACCCCTAGGACGAGAAGCATGTGGGCGAAGGCGAAGGTAGGGACAAGGCTGGGGAGAAGGAGCCCCAGGGCGATAAGGACGATGCCAAGAACGATCATGATGTTTACCTAGTTTCTATGCGGATATTCGGCGAGATGGGACGGGATCAGACCTGGTTGCACGCCTGGTCGCTCCGGCCCGCAGCTCAATGTTTAAATGCGTTTTTAACCCTCTCTCCTGCTTGTTTGGCGTTGCCCTTGAACTGATCTACGTGCCCCTCGGCGCGCAGGCGGTTATTGCCGGTGGTGCGGCCGAGGTATTTCTTGACGGCGCCTGCTGCCACTTGGGCTTTGTAGGTGATCTTCTTGCCGACGCTCATGTGGGGATTCCTTCGATTCGGTGATCGCGAGCCGCGACGGCGGCGGACGTGGGTCGCTTGGTGCGATTCGTAGTCGCAGGAATCGCCATGTCCTTCAACCACTTTGATGGGTGAAGGACGGTCATGGCAGACCTTTGGGCGTACGCACGATGATCGGAAGTGTTGGGTTGCGGAGCGAACGCTCCCGGAACTCCGCGGCGGACGGCGAAATTCTTCCCAGACCAGCTGAAATACCCAGCTATCTGCGATGTTACGCCACCTTAGCCCTCCTGCACAGAGGTCGGATGTCGCCTATGAAGTGTTCGGAAGCTGCGGCGGGCGCATTCCCACCGTCGGCCCAACCAGCGGCGCGGCTGTCCGTGGCGATATCGATCGTTGAAATCTTACGATCTGATCGTAAGTCATGTAGCTTAAACGGCGTCGACTTGGAACGATGTGGCTTGACTATGAACATTGTGGATTTACCCTCTTTGTTCCGGGAGAGGAGATCCTGGATCTGTCGGAGTTTGTCGGCCAATCCTCATACATCGCAACCGATCGCGGCGAGATCCAATTCGCTCGCGACCTTTGATTCAACACCCGATGTGTTCGCAAGTTGCGAACTATCTACGCGGGATATGTCCTTGTTTGGTGAGCCACTGCTGCGTTAGGGCCATTCCCTGCCCCAAGTTGATCTTCGGTTCGTAGCCGAGCAGGTGGCGTGCTTTGTCGATTGAGTAGGTGCCGGTGCGCGTGAGGTAGCGGACGGACACCGGGTTGATCTCGGTCTTGCGGCCGGCGAGCTTGGCCGTGGTGGAGACCGCTTGCGCCAGGGCAAGAGCGGCCGAGGTCGGCACGCAGATGGGGCCACGTTTGTCGAGCATGCGGTAGTAGTGCCCGAAGAATTCTTTGCATGACGCCCCTGCACCGCTACCGATGGTGAACACGTGCCCCACCGCACGGGGATGTTCGGCGGCTAGCAGGAGGCCATCCACCAGATCGTCGACATAGACCGGGCTGAAGATGCCGTTTCCCATGGCGGGCAGCACGAATTGGTTCTGTTTGATCTTCTGAACCGGGATGATGGTCCAGGGCCGTGACCCGGGCCCATACACATCGCCGGGCCGCACGATAGTGACCGCAATCTCCTGCGCCGCGTGCGCCTGAAGGACGACCTGCTCGCCGGCGATCTTGGTGTCGACATACGGGTTGCCATCTGGGCGCACCGGCCAGTCCTCGGCTACGCCATCGGTGAATCCGGTATCGGAGAATGCCCGCACAGAGGACAGATGTAGGAACCGTGACGCCCCACCGCGGACTGCAGCCTCAAGTGCGTGGCGCGTACCTACCGTATTGACTCGCCACTGGGCCTGCAGGCCTTCGGAATTCGACACGATGGCCGCCGTGTGTATGACCAGGTCGCATCCCGCCACGTGGTTCTGCCAATCGCCGGGCGTGCTGATATCACCGGCGACAATGTGGTTTCCTGGGTCTGCGGCAAAGTCAACACCACTGACCTGATCTCCTCGGTCGCGCAATTTGGCAGCGATCACGCGACCAATGAACCCGCCTGCACCGGTGATAAACACCTTCATCGCTCAGACCCTATGCAGACGCAGGATGAAGCTTGCGAACCGGGTCTATTGGAGCCGCCCCTTGGTCCGAACCAGCTACTTGCCGTTACCCGGACTGCTTCCCAGCGCCTGAGAGTATTGTGTCCCGATGCCTTGGGGTGCGGTGCAGCTGGCGATAGTGGACGCCGCAGAGGCGATTGTTGCCGAGAATGGTCTTGCGGCGTTATCGCTGCGCAAAGCCGGGGCTCGTGCGGGGCAACTCAATAACAGTGCTGTTCAGTACCATTTCGGCTCCCGTGAAGGGCTCATCTTGGCAATAGCTCAGGTGCGCGTGGAACCGATCAACGAAGAACGCTGGCAGATGCTGGCAGAGCTGAATCCCGTGGAAGATGCATCCACGACGGACCTGGTGCGCGCGTGGGTGTTACCACTGGCCCATGCGGTTCTCGGCAATTCAGCAAGCTGCTACGCCCGCTTCCTCATTCAGTCTATTTTTGATCCGCAGCTTTCTGCGATCACTCGGCGGGAGTTTGATTCCGGTAGCGGGCGCGGGGTCCTTCAGATGCTCCGCGAGCGAACCGGTCTTCCCCTGGCATTGGCACGTGCGCGCGTCCGTTCGGCCGCTGCGATGGTCGTTGCGACGCTGGCGGCCTGGGAGGCCTCCCCTCATTTGGTTCCCGATACTGCCGAGCTCACCGTCGACCTCGTGAACACCGCCACCGCAGTCATCTCCGCTCCCTCGATCTATCGCAGCTAGCCGAGCCCGTCTCGACGGCAAGGGGATTCACTCGCTGAGTGGTATTTTCGGGACATGCGGTGCGTACCTGTACGTTGGGGTTCGTGGACGCAACCATTTACCACAATCCCCGGTGCACCAAGTCGCGCCAGGCGCTGGCCCGGCTCGAAGAGGCCGGTGCCGATATCACCGTCGTGAAGTACCTCGACGATGTGCTCACCAAGGCGCAGCTCAAGGCGCTCATCAAGGATGCGGGCCTGACTGTGCGCGGCGCGGTACGCACCGGTGAGGCGGAGTACAAGGAGCTTGGTCTTGCCGAGGCCTCCGATGAGGCACTTCTTGATGCGATGATTGCCCACCCGCGGCTGATCCAGCGGCCATTCGTGGTGACTGCGAACGGAACCCGGATGGCGCGCCCTGCCGAGGCGATGGACGAGATTTTGTAGCTCCCCGTCTGCCCACCAGCATGGCGGCAGCCACTCCGGCGGCGACGCCGATCACGGTGTCCAGGCCGCGATACAGCATGAGGGTGAACGGGTCTGTGGGGTAGGTCAATTCGGTCATCAGCATCACCAGCGGGGTGAAGAAGCCGACCGCCAGCGCGTAGTGGCGCGCCATGAAGAGCTCGGTGGGGAACAGTAGCGCTATCACCAGAGCGCCCACCGCGACAGGCGGAAGCCCCAGGGCCAGAAGCGCCCCGGTGAGCATGAGGCCCGCCACGGTTCCCGCGGTGCGGTGTCCGGCCCGCGCCAGCACCCTCGATACGTCTCGATTCGACGGCCGTCCGGGGTCGATGGCGGCCAGTGGCACGGCGGCAGCGGCCATCGCCCAGTTGGCGTGGTCGAAGCCCAGCAGCAGTCCTGCGCCTCCGGCCGTCGAGACGGCCAGCGCGTAGCGCAGCGCGTGGGTGCCGGTGTCAGGCGGCAGGCGACGCCGCTGCACGTACGGGGTCGACGTTTCGCGGGGTGACCCGGTGAAGCCGATCAGGACCGACAGCAATGCCGTCGCCACGCACAGTCCGATGGCGCACAGCGGGGCCACCAGGTCTGCCGGAACTGTGGCGGTAGCACCGATCGCGAAGAGGAAGAAGAACGGTCCCGCCGGCCGAAGCCGTAGCGTGTCGGCCACCACCGAGCCTGCCGTCGCGAATGCCACCTCCACCGCTACCAACACCCAGGTACTGGCGCGTAGAGACGAAAGCATCACTCCGAGAGTGACTCCCACGCAGAGGAGGGTGCCCGCCTGGATCTGGCGCTGTGCGCGGCGCCAGCCAGATTCGTTGCGGCCGTAGATCCCGGCGAAGGAGCCGAAGACGATATACACCAGTAGCTCGGGCCGGCCCATCGCCAGCAACAGCACCCCGGGTAGGGCCAGACCAGCCGCCACCCGCAGCGCGTGCCAGTGGTCTTGCCGGTCCGGTCGGACGCCTGTCCGGGGCCGCGTCCTCGCGGATGCGTCCACGGATGTTCCCCCAATCTCGGATGGTGACGCCGGGGACCAGTGTGTAAGCGCACCGGTGCGCCTGTCCAAGAGCCACCGCCGCTGAGGCAATAGGCAGCACCGATCGCTAGTGGTAGAACGAGTTATGCAGTTCCGTCAGCTTGAGTATTTCGTGGCGTTGGCGCGGGAACGACACTTCGCTCGGGCGGCGTCGGCGTGCTACGTGTCCCAGCCGGCGCTTTCGGAGGCAATCCGCAAGCTTGAACACGAGCTGGGCGTGCCATTGGTGCTGCGCGGATCAAACTTTGAGGGCCTGACTCCTGAGGGGGAACGCCTGGTCCTTTGGGCGAGAAGGATTCTCGCGGACCGTGACGCGCTGGAGCATGAGGTGACGGCGCTGCGCAGCGGACTCACCGGTGAACTGCGTCTGGGTGTGGTGCCCGGCGCGGCCACCCGCGTCGCCCTGATGGCCGATGCGTTCTGCGCCGAACACCCGCTGGTGCGGGTACGGATCGAGTCCAGCCTGCGGTCCGCGGAGATCCTGGAGCGGATCCGCCGGTTCGAACTGGATGCGGGCGTGGTCTATGACGACGGGCTGCAGACCGAAGGGCTCGAGCTGACCCGACTGTACGAGGAGCGTTACGTGTTGGTGGCGGGCGAGGGGTTGTTGCGTGATGCCCCCGACCCGATCGATTGGGCAGAGGCGTTGAGCCTGCCGATGTGCTTGTTACACAAGGGTATGCGTGACCGTGACCGGATTGACGAGGCGGCCGCAGAGCACGGCTTGACGGTGTCACCTCGCCTGGAGGCTGACTCCGTTGCGACACTGCTGGCCCTCGTCGGCACTGGTCGCTGGGCGGCGATTGTCGCGCGGACCTGGTTCGCCACCGTGCCTGCGCCGACAGGCACGCGAGCCGTGGAGCTGCAGGCGCCGACACTCGGCTCGCCGGTGGCTCTGGTGCGCACCGCGGGTGAGCCCGCATCGCTCCTGGCACGCGCACTGGCGAAGACGGCAGCCCCGCTCGACCGGCCTTGATCGGCTCCGCCTATGGGGCGGTCGGAACTTGGTCTTGGACACTGCGCCTCTGCGCACCGGACACTGAGGATACGTCGATAGGGGCGTATCGCAGAGCTGAAAAGCAATCTGCATCAACATAACTGGCGGCCACCCGACCGCCGCAGAGGAGTGGTCATGGCGAAGATCTTGTGTGTGCTCTACCCGGATCCGGTGACGGGCTATCCGCCCGTGTACGCCCGGGACTCGATTCCGGTCATCGGCGATTACCCCGACGGGCAGAGCCTGCCGACACCGTCGGCCATCGATTTCAACCCGGGTGAACTGCTCGGGTGTGTATCCGGGGAGCTGGGCCTGCGCCGCTACCTGGAGGGGCAGGGGCACGAGCTGGTGGTCACCTCGGATAAGGACGGCCCGGACTCGGTGTTTGAGAAGGAGCTGCCCGACGCCGATGTGGTGATCTCCCAGCCTTTCTGGCCCGCGTATCTCAGCGCGGAGCGGATTGCTAAGGCCCCCAAGCTGAAGCTGGCGTTGACGGCGGGTATCGGCTCGGACCACGTTGACCTGGATGCGGCCATCAAGGCGGGTATCACCGTCGCCGAGGTGACGTACTGCAACAGCATCAGTGTCGCCGAGCATGCCGTCATGCAGATCCTGGCCTTGGTGCGCAACTACTTGCCGTCGCACCAGTGGGTCGTCGACGGCGGCTGGAACATCGCCGACAGTGTTGAGCGTGCCTATGACCTCGAGGGATTCGATGTCGGCATCATCGCGGCCGGGCGCATCGGGCAGGCGGTGATGCGCCGGCTCAAGCCATTTGATGTGCGGCTGCATTACTTTGACACCCGGCGGCTGCCCGCCGAGGTGGAGCAGGAGCTCGGGCTCACCTATCACCCGGACGTGCAGTCCCTGGTCAGCTCCGTCGACATCGTTGACATCCACGCCCCTCTGCACCCACAGACCTACCACCTGTTCGACGCGAACCTCATCAACTCCATGCGCCGCGGCTCGTACATCGTGAACACCGCGCGTGCCGAGATCATGGTGCGCGATGCGGTGGTCGACGCCCTGCGCAGCGGACAGCTCGCCGGTTACGCCGGCGATGTCTGGTACCCGCAGCCGCCGGCGCCCGATCACCCGTGGCGCACCATGCCTCACGAGGCGATGACCCCGCATGTCTCCGGCACCACGCTGTCGGCGCAGGCCAGGTACGCGGCCGGTACCCGGGAAATCCTCGAAGGCTTCTTCGAGGGGCGGCCCATCCGTGACGAGTACCTGATTGTCGAGGGAGGCCAGCTGGCCGGTACCGGAGCCAAGTCCTACACCGCGGATGGCTCGGCCAGCCCCGGCGCGGGCACCTAAACGCCACGGAGGGAGCCACAGGCCGCTGTCGGGGAGGTTGATTGCCTGACAGCGGCCTGGCCTCCCGACAGCCCTCAGCAACAGTTGGCATGGATCCGGCGAGATATGGCACCGATTGGCAGTGCCAGGACCTCCTGGTCCTGGCACCATCGCTTTCATGAGCCACAACACAACACTGCGTAAAGCGGCGGCCGGGTTTTATGCGGGAATCGGCATCTTCGCCCTCGTGAAACCCGCACTGGTGCCACAGATGTTCGGTGGCGACGCACCGACGAGTGAGTCCCGCACCGAGATTCGCGCCGTGTATGGCGGCATCCCGTTGGCCTTCGCGCTGGCCCTGGCGCAGGCCGGAGACGATGGCCCGCGATCCACCGGTCTACGTGCCGCGGTTCGCTACGCCAGCTATGGCATGGGGCTGACGCGATTGGTGTCGGGCGGGTTTGAGCGGCGGGTGCGGCCGTGGCCCACGGGCTTCTTCGCGGCGTTGGAGTTGGCCGCGGGTGCGGCGCTTACCGAGCGATCGAACACCTGACGATATGAGTCTCAATGGAGCATTACGAGGAATCGCGGTCGGACGTGTCGCTTCGGGAATCGTCGGCCTGGCGGTGCCGCGATTGATGGCACGGTTGAGTCACGTGCCGGCCACTCCTGAATTATCCTATGTGACAAGGATATTTGGTGCACGAGCGATAGCCCTGGGCGTGGGGTACCTGACGTGTCCCGAGTCGGAGCGGCCGCGGTGGCAGCGATTGGCGCTGATGGTCGACACCATCGACACCACACACGGCATCGCCCACGTGGTGCGTGGGGATCTGCCGCGACCGGCGGCGGTCTTCTGGGCGACATTCACCGGCGGCTTCATGGCGCTGGGTGCGTCCAAGCTTGCGAGTGATTTGACGTCCTGACCGGTGAGATCGATGCGAATCTTTACGCTTGATACACCGGCGTAAACGGAGAACTGACCCGCGAGTAAGCTCGCCGCCATGACCGCTCCTGCCAAGCGCCGCGCCGTCATCGTCGCGGGCGCACGCACTCCATTCGTTCGGGCCTTCGGCGACTTCACCCGCATCGACACCATCGCACTGGCCGACGAAGCCGTGCGTGGTCTGCTGGACAGCACCAAGATCTCCTCCAATGAGATCGAGGCCATCGTGTGGGGTGGTGTCATCCTGCCGGCAGGTGCGCCCAACATCGCTCGCGAGATCGCGCTCGATCTGAAGCTCGGCCACGGCGTCGAGGGACATACCGTCACCCGCGCGTGCGCGTCCGGTTTGCAGGCCATCACCACCGCGGCCGCAGCGATCGAGCGCGGCGAGTATGACGTCATGATCGCCGGTGGCTCCGATTCCACGTCCAACGCCGGAGTCAACCTGCCGCAGAAGCTCATTCATGCCGCGGCCCCGCTCGCTCTGGGTAAGCCCAAGCCGAAGGACTATCTGGACGCCGCACTGAGCCTGGCGCCGTTCACCGGACTGCTGCCGCGGCGTCCCAAGATCGAAGAACGAACTACCGGTGAGGTGATGGGGGAGTCGGCCGACAAGATGGCCAAGATCCACGGCATCACCCGCGAGGCGCAGGACGAATTCGCGGTGCGGTCGCATCATCGCGCGGCCGCCGCCATCAAGTCGGGGCGCTTCGATCGTGAGGTGGTGCCCGTCAACGGCGTCACCCGCGACGGACTGGTCCGTGAGAACACGAGTGTGGAGAAGCTGGCCACGCTGAAGCCGGTCTTCAACCGCGACGGCACGGTGACCGCCGGTAACGCCAGTCCACTCACCGATGGTGCTGCCGCGGTGCTGCTGATGAGTGAGGAGAAGGCGCGCGCGCTCGGTCTGCAGCCGTTGGCCGCGTTCCGGTCCTGGAGTTACGTCAGCGTCGATCCCGCTGACGAGGTGCTCATCGGACCGGCCATCTCGATGCCGCGGGCGTTGGAGAAGGCGGGGCTGACCCTCGCCGACGTCGACTACATCGACATTCATGAAGCCTTTGCCGCGCAGACCCTTTCGGTGCTGGAGGCCCTCGGCTCCAAGAAGTGGGCGGCCGAGAGGCTGGGGCGCTCGGAGGCCGTGGGCACGCCCGATATCGACAAGGTGAATGTGCACGGCGGCTCGGTGTCGATCGGTCACCCGTTCGGCGCGACCGGCGCCCGCATGGTCACCACCATGGCCAACGAGCTGGCACTCACCGGGAAAAGCACTGCGCTGCTGGGTATTTGCGCTGCAGGTGGACATGGCGCCAGCGCGGTGCTGGAACGCGTCGACTGAGCGACATCGCTCCAGCACGCCAGTCGCTTGGCCCTAGTGTTTGGCTATCCGATCGGTGAAGACACCGTGGAAGCTCATCGGCACATGGAACGGCAACCACGCCTCGGCGGTCGGTCCCGCGTCGATATGCGCGGCGTCGAAGATCATCAGCCGACTGCGGTGTGAGGCCTCCTCGTAACCCACCGTCAGCACCCATCCGTCCCCTTCGGCGGCATCGGCGCTGCGTGGAATGAAGGTCGGCTCGACCAGCGCATTTCCTGGCGGGCAATACTTTTGAGTGTCACCGGTCCGGTGATCGATCCGGGCGATACCCGCGCCTTGGGTGTCATCTGCACTCTGCGCGGCTACGTAGGTGATGTTGTGATGCTGCGTGGAACGGCGCTGATCGAACTGTGGGAACTCGCATGCCAAGTCCGTCACCATGTCCTCGGTCACATGGCCCGAGGCGCTGATACGTAGTCGGGTGATGCGTACGGCGTCATCGCGTTCGGTGTTGGTCATGCCGTCGTAGATGGTTTTCATGTCCAATCGTGTGTCCGCACCCCAGCGCTTCATTCCCGGCATCGCCGCGAGGGAAAGCCGGGCCAGCTCCACCACGACATCGGGGCCGTCTTCGAAGGCGTTGGTGTAGTGCCATGAATAGAACGGATCGGTCTCTATTACCCGCACCTTGCCGCCGTCGCGGGGTGCGAGCAAGAGATAGGTTGGCTCGCCCTCCTTGACCTTCATCGAATCCCACATGGAGACACCGCCGAACAGTGCGCGAGAGTCGATTCGGTAGGGCGACACGGTGAATATCGCATACCGCGATGTCAATGCCATGTCGTGGATCAGTGGAATACGTGTCAAACCGGGCAACGGCACCGAACGCACATAGTGGGTTTGGCCGTATTTGTCGGTCTCGTAGAGTCGCAGCCTAAGACGCGGAATCGCCTCACCCGCCAACTCCCTGATTCTGCGCACCCGCTCCGCGCCGTTGGGCGCCATGCGCACCCACGCGGGATCGATGCGGGGATAGATGGGGTCGATGCCGAAGTTGACGTAGCTCTGCTTGATCGGGTCATAGGTGTAGTGCGCTGAGTACGCACCTGTCGGCCCTTGCAGGGCGCCACCCAGGCTGCACGCCCCAATGGTGTTGAGGGTGTCCAGATCCAGCCGGTGTGGCCTGCCTCCTTCGTGCAGCGCCAGCAGCGAGTCCGCCTCGAGCATCACGCTGGTGTTGGCGGTGTTGGCAGGCTGCCGCCCAATATTGGACCAAAGCCCGCCGGGGCGCTGGAAGACGAACCCGCGCTTGACCATCGCCCCCGCCTTGGTGGTCTCCAGATAGTGCTTGGTGCGCACGAATCTGTTGCGAAAGTGGACTCCGGTGCCGTCCAGGATGAAGGCGCTCACCATGCCGTCGACGTCGAACAGGCTCTTGACCTGGGAAGGTCCGATGTTCCAACGTCCCGAACCGTTCCGGTAAAGCGTCCCGGTGAGCCCGGGCGGCAATGTGCCGGTGATCTCGGTGACGGCGAGATCTTCCTCGCCGCGAATGCTCTCCCAGAAGCGGGAGGGAGCGCCATGGTCGGGCAGTGCTGGGGGAGCGGCCAGCGCATGAGATGAAACAGACAGGCTGTCAGTTGTGGTCATAACCGACAGCCTGTCTGTTCAGTGACTAGCTGTCAATACTCAATCCTCGGCGAAGTTGCGATCGCCGAACAGCGGCAGCCGGGCCCCACCCTCCCAGCACATGTACGTCAGATGCTCGACGAGCTCGGTCCGTGGCATGGCGCCGGTGCGCCGCCACCATGCCGTGGCCGCCGCCACTGCGCCGATCATGGCGCGTGACCATGGCCCCGCGGCATCGGTCTTCGCATCGAGCGTCGAGAGGTTGACTGTCAGCAGGGTCTCGGTGCTCTCGGCCAGCTCCTCGAATATGCCGTGGGCGTCGTCATCGACGAACGCTTGAGCGCCGAGTGCTCGGTAGAGCTCCGGCTCGGTCTCGATCCACTGACACAGACTGTCGATGAAAGCGGCGAGCCGCTGCCGGTCGGTCGCCTCCGGCGGCACAGAACGGGCGACATTCAACAGGATCTGTACGGCATGACGCCTGCTCAGTTCGGTGAGCAATGCGGCGCGGCTCGGGAAGATCGCGTACACGACGGATCTGACGAAACCTGCCTGTTTGGCGACCTCGCCGAGGCCCACTTGTGGTCCGCTCGTTCGGATCGCACGTTCGGCGGCGTCAAGTAGCTCTTCCCGTCGCCGTTCGACGTCGACGCCCGGCCCGGTGGGCCGTCCCGGTCGTCTACTACCCGCCATATCCCGGGCGCAGGATCGGTGCGATGGCGCCGATCGGAATATGCGCTTCCACGGTGCCGCCGTCCATCGAGTACACCCGCTGGCCCAGGGAGTAATCGATCGGATAGTCGTGGGCGACTGGGTAATCCGGCATGTAGATGATCAACTCATCCGGTGTCAGCGCCCAGGCCTTGTAGGCGCCGGAATACACCTTGTCCGGAGTCCACCGGTCGGGCGTGAATGGGTAGGTCTGCGGGGTATGCCCCGGCGCCGCCCGGTCCAGTGCCTCGATGATGAAGGGCTCGGCGATCGGCGGGATGGCGTTCAAATCGCCGCCCTTGAGAATGTCGGCGAGCGTGATGCGCTTACCGCCGTCGTAGTTGAACGTCCGGTACGCGTTGTTCACCTGCGGGCCATTGGCGTGGTAGTCCTCGTGAAACACGATCGACGTAGTGCTGCCGTGGTTGAAGATCTGGAAGTTCTCCTCGCCATAGCTGTCCTGAATCATGTCAGCGCCCTTGGCTTTCCAGTTGTTGTACAGATTGCGCAGATAGTCACGGATCGCGGGGTTGCTGTCCACCAACTCGGGAATGGCGACCTTGATATCGCGATCTGCCTTGCGTGGTGAGCTCACCACAGTGCGGCAGTACAGCCCGTCGAAGTTACCGCCGAGCTCGCCGCAGAAGGACTGCGCCGACGCTGACGCCAACGGTGCGCTACTGATCGCCGCGCTGATTACCAGGGCAGCGGCTGCCCCTCCCGTAACCCCTCGGGCAACCCGCCCGGTGAAGAGCTTAGAAATCCGCATGATGACCTTTCCGGCGGTTTACAGGTACTCCAGCTTGCTCGCTAGCCAACGGCCATCGATCTTTTCCATGGTGATCTTCATCCGGCTACGGTCGATCCGCGGATCGGGCCGCTGCGTGTTGGTGATGCTCTGGTCGACCATCATCAGCAACACGACCTTGTCCGGCGACTTGTACTGGATCGCCGAGTTCACGACCTTGCCGTGTGCGGCGGCCTTGTTGTCGACCAGCAGCTGACGCAGCTGGACGCTGGCCTTGGTGAACTCGTTCTTGAGATCGCCGGTCGATCCGTTGAGGATCTGCCGGAAGTTCTCGTCCACGCTGCTGGTGTCGATGCTGGTCAAGATCTCCGTGTAGGGCACCGCGATCGCCTGCGCCTGCTCACCGGCCGCGTCAATCTGGTGCTGCTGCCAGACCTTCCAGCCCACGACGCCGGAGAACACGAGTGCGCCCACCAGGATTGCCGCGACGGCTCCGAAGATGGCATAGCGCACCCACGTCACTGCTGACGGCGAGTTTTCCTCGTCGTCAAGGCTGGGAGTATCCGAATCAGACACAGCTGTCGATTCGGCATCGTCGGTCTCGTCGGTGTCGGTCGAGTCGGTCTCCGCAGCAGTGTCCGCGGCTTCCTTCTCGTCGACTTTGTCCGTGTCGGCGTCGCTTGTGGGGTCGACGTCTTCTTTGGTCATGGTGACCACGGTAGTTGCTCCTTGAATCTGATTCGCAGGTCAGGCGTCAACGCGGGGGTTCGATCGGCAGTGTCGGTCCACCATAGGTGGTCGGTACCTGGAACCGGCCCTTCGGTGTCGGATCGGACCTCTTCCCCATGTCGGCGCCCTTGGGCGGTCCGGCGGTGTCGTCCCCTGCTGGTCGCGGCGCATTCTTGGCACCACGGATCAGGACCGCCGGGTCCTCGTCCGCGCAGTAGTTGGAGTACAGGAATGGTTCGGGGTAGTCGGCGGCCGACAGCGGCAGCCGTGGCGTCGGGTAGTCGCACACGTAGCGCGGGTACAGATCGGCGGTGGCCCAGATGCCGCCGTCATGCATGATGCTCATCAGTGCGTCGAACACCGAGGCCCGGTAGTTGGGGAACAGTGCGTTGAGGGCAGGAACGCGCAGGTAGAGCAGCCGTGAGGCGGTAGCCAGGTTGCCCAGCAGGGTCACCATGGTGTCCGAGTTGTCGGCGAACAGGTTGTCCACCGCACCCAGGGTCTTCGGGGTCTGATCGACCAGGGTGCGGTAGCCGTTCTGCATCTTCTCGATACCGCGCAGTGTCCGTCCCAGTTCGTTCGCGGTGGCCTTGATACCGGAGTTCTTGTCGGCCGCCAAGGTCAGCACCACCCGGCTGGTCTTGAGGAGGCTGGTGGTCTCCGGAAGCACCGAATCCAGGGTGCTTAGCAGGAAGGTGCCACCGTCGATGATCTCGGTGAGCTTGCGTGGGCCCTCCTTGCTCAGGCTCAGTTCCTTCTTGATGAGCTCGAGCTTCTTGGGGTCAATCTGCGCGAGCAGGCCGTCCGCGTCGGCGAGCAGCTTGGCCAGCGTCACGGGCACCGTGGCGCCCTCGGAGATCACGGCCCCGTCCTTGAGGAACGGGCCCTGATCCGAGACGCCCTCGAAGTTGATGTACTGCTCGCCGGCGGGGGACAGTCCGGTGACGCGCACCTTGGCGGTGACGGGGATCTTGTACTTCGACTGAATCTCGGCGACCGCGTCGACACCCTGCTGGGTGATCGCCAACGATTGCACTGTGCCGATCTTCACGCCGCGCAGCGCGACGTCCTGGCTGGGCAGCAGACCGCCCGATTCCGGAAGCTGCACCTTGACGCGGTAGGTACCCGAGAACGGGCTGATGCGCAGGGCGCCGACGGTGAGGTAGGCGATCGCGATCAGCAGCACTGATGCCAGCGCGATGCCCGAGAGCACCATCTTCTTGCGGTGCCCGGCACGAACGGTGCCGACGATGCCATTGGCGAGAGCGTTGATCACTGGCCCATCACCTCCGGTGCGGGAGCGGGGCCAGGCGCGGGAGCGGGCACCGGTGCGGTTACGGCGCCAGGGGCGGGAGCCGACGCGGGATCGGCCTGCCCCGGCGGTACCGGAGCACCCGGGTTGGATGTTCCCGGCGGGGCGGCTCCAGGCGGCGGGCCGGGCACGCGTTCGATCACACCCGGTTCAGTCGGGCTCGGCCGCATCGGCACGTCATCGCCGCCGTACACACCCTTGCCCACGACGCGCTCCTGCAGGCGCCAGAGCGTGTACTTGAAGGAACCGACCAGCTGAGCCCAGTTGTAGCGCTTGGGGCCGTGCGAGCCGACATCGCCCTTGAACCCGGCATCCGGTATCGACCCCAGCACCAACTTGTCGATGCTCACTCGCACCGAAATCGCATTGCTGGGCGTGGATTTGATAAGCGTGGTGATCTGCCGGTTGAGGCCGTTGATATCAACTGTCGGGTCCTGCGCGATGTCGTTCCACGACTTGGCGATCGTGTTCGCATCCTTGATGAGGCTGTGTCCGCTGGTATCGGTGCCCGCGATCGACGGGAACTTCTGCAGCTGCTTGGTGGTCGCGCCGATCTGGAGAACCAGCTGTGAGAGCTGTGCGGTGTTGGCGGCGAGCGCCTCGGTGGCGGGATCGGCCTCCTTCACGATGTCGGCGAGAGTCTGGTTCTTGGTGTCGAGCTGGTCGGCCAACTGCGCGGTCTGGGTGAGGGCATCGGAGATTTGTGCGGATCGCGTATTCAACGTTCCCAGTAGACGATTGGAGTCCTTGATCAGATCGCCGAACGCCTGGCCCTGATCGCCGGTCGCCTTACCGAAACCATTGATGACGTTGGTCAGGTTGCGCACCGCTCCGCCGTTGGAGACGAGTGCCGCCGAGCTGAGTACTGATTCCACCGTCGCCGCGGCCATCGTCGAATCAAGGCCGATGGTGTCGCCCTCCCTGAGGACGGGCGAGTCCGACGTTGCACCGGCCGGGGGGCGAATCGAGACGAAGACATCACCGAGCGGTGTGGCGGAACGCAACTCGGCGGTGCTGCCCTTGGGGAGCCGGACGCCGTGGATGATGCGCAAGGTGGTGATGGCGGTGTAGTTACTCACCCGCATGTCGTCGACCTGGCCGACGTCCGCGCCGGCCAGCTTCACCTTGGCGTTGTTCGGGAGATTCAGGATGTTCGAGAACAGGGCTGTCAGGTGGTAGCCGCCCGATCCGACGCCGGGGGCGGGCAGCGGCAGGTCGCCCAGGCCGTTGGTTCCGCATCCCGACAGCACGGTGGCAGCCAGTATCGTTGCCGTGCCCACCGCTGTCGCTCGCTTGCGTGTAGCCATCACTTTTGCCCCATCGCCGCGAGCCCGTCGAGCACGTAGGACAGGCCGAAATCGGGCCCGTAGTCCTGCAACGTGCCTGTGCTGCAGCCCAGTTGGCGCAGGCCCATCAGGTTGCAGATTTCCTTGGCGGTCTGACTCTCGAACAGCAGCTTGTCGGTGAGGAACCGTGCACGCAGCGACCCGTTGTCCTGGTCGATGATGTTGTACAGGTTCTCCACGGCCAGCGGCGCGATGTCGAGGGTCTCCGCGAGTTCCCGCTGGTTGTCCGAGACCGTCTTGAGGGCCGTGTTGCCGTTGAGGACCGCGGCCTTGATGTGGTCGCGGTTGGCCTCCAGGAGGTCACCGGCCTGTTTGACCAGATCATTGAGCTTGCGGCCGGTGTTCCCGGTCCCCAGCGCCTCGTCGTCAATGACGCTGCTGAGTTGGTGAATGGTAGTGGAGAACTCGCGTAGCTTCCCGTCGTTGGCGGACGCGGCGTCGAACAGTGAGCTGACATTCTTGATGATGGTGGTCATCTGCTCGCGGGTGGTGACACCGCCTTCGGAGCTGAGCCGCAGTGCTTTCGACAACTCGTCAAGACCAGATTTGATCTTGTCGCCGTTACCGTCGGCGACCCCGGCGGCCGCATTGATGATGTCGCCTACCGGTCCCTGGCCGTTGCCGTCGCCCTTGAGCGATACCGACAACTTGTCGAGCATGCCCAGCACCCGGTCGAACTCCACCGGTGTCTTGGTCTTGTCCAGCCCGATGGTGTCGCCGTCGTTGAGTGTCGGCCCTCCGCGGTATGGCGGGGAAAGTTCGACCTGGCGGTCGGTCAGGATCGATGTGGAGAGAGTGACGGCCTGCACGTCGACGGGTACCTTGACGTCCTTGTCGACGGTGAACTCCACATCGACATACCCCGAGCGGGGCGTGATCTTGGTGATCGTGCCAACCGGCATACCCAGCACCGCAACAACATTCGACTCGTAAAGCCCGGAGGCATTATCGAACTGGGCGGTCAGCGTGATGTGATCCAACTGCGACTTCACGTAGTACGCGCCCGCGCCGACAATCGCCGCGGCCACCACCGCGATTGCGGCGATGACGGCGATGGCTTTGCCTCTTCCGGCACTCTTGCCGCTACTCATTTGCAGTCCTTGAAGTACTGGATCATGCCGAATTGCTTGGCCCGCCCGCTGATTGCGCACATCCAGGAGTCGACCGCCAAGCCGTTGGGTGCGTTGAACTCGATGGCGTTACCGGTGCCGGTGGCATTGGTCACGCCGCGCAGCGCCACGGGGGCGACCTGCAGGATGTTGCGCAGCAGGTCGTCGTGCTGGCCGAGCATGTCGGTGAGTTGATGCAGCGTCTTGAGCATGTCGTCGAGCTGCGGCCGATTCTTGATAACGATCTTGCTGAGCTGCTCAACCAGGTTGGTGAGCGACTGCATCATCGCGTGGAAGGTGCCACGACGGACCACGAATTCACCGATCAGGCTCTGGCCCTGGTTGATCAGGGTGCCGACGCCCTGCTGCTGACGGTGCAGCGTGTCGGTGACTTTCGCGGTGCTCTTGAGCAGCGTGCCCAGCTGGTCGCGTCGTTCCGCGATGATCCCCGAGAGGGTCTGGATGTTCTCCATGGCCTGGGGGACCACCTCGGGCAGCCCGTCGAGCTGCTTACCCAGAATGCTCAACGACTGCGCCACCTTGTCGAAATCGACCTGGTCGAAAGTGTTTGTTATGTCCTTCAGCGTCGCCTGCAAGTCATAGGGGACCTCCGTATGGGCGAGGTCGATTGTCTTGTTGGGCAACGATCCCGGCCCTTCGGGGCGCAGATCCAGGTACCGGGAACCGAGGATGGTGGTCACCCGTATCGCGGCCTTGGTGTCCTTGCCCAGCTTCACGTCGTCACTGATCGAGAGCTTGGCCTCGACGTGATCACCCATCAGCTTCATGCCGGTGACCGTTCCGAGTGGGATGCCCGCCACGGTGATCGGCTGACCCGTCCGCAACGACGCCGCCTGTACGAACTCAGCGGTATAAGTGGTGTAGCCAAAGCCGATGGCTTTGACGAGCAGCATCCCGCCGACAAGCGCGCCGATCACGGCGATAGCGATGAACCCGAGCCACGTCTTGTTGTAGGTCTCGACCGGCCGGTTCTTGATCTTCTGCCATCTTGTTTGCTCAGCCATCGGCCAGGTTCCTGCATCGCGGGGTGTGCTGGGTGACATTGCCCGGGGTCGCCGCATTGACGATGATCGGCACCACGTCGTTGAGGCCCGGGAAGAAGCCGGTGATGTTCAGATCGCAGATGTAGGCGTTGCCGTACGCACCGTCGCCGGTGAGGCGGGCCAGGCCCTTGAGTAGCAGCGGCAGGTTACCGCCGAGGAAGGCCAGCTTCGGCTCGATCTCAACCATGTGCTTGGCGAAACCGGGCTGGCGAGTGATGAGCTCGTCGAGCGACGGGTAGACCTCGTCGGTGATCTTCGATAGCCGCCGCAGGGTCTGTGCCAGTGAGCCCACCGAGTTGACGAGCTCCGGACGGCGAGAGTCGAAGTCCGCCACCACTTTCCTGGTGTTGGTGATGGCCTTGTCGAGGCTGTCGTTCTGCTGCGCCAGGTTTCCCGTCACCGTGCTCAGGCTGGTGATCACATTGCCCAGCACCTGGTCACGGCCCGCGAATGTCTTTGTCAACGTGGAGGTTTGATCGACCAGCGAGGTGATGGAGGCCTGATCGCCCTGCAGGGACTGGATGACACCCTTGGTGAGGTTGTCGGCCTGCTCGGGTGAGAGCGTGCTGAACAGCGGTTCGTATCCATTGAGCAGCGTGGTCACATCGAAGGAGGGATCGGTGCGCTCCAGCGGAATCGTCGATCCACCGGCGAGCACGTTCGTGTCTCCCGTCTTACCAAGCGACAAGCCCAGATACCGCTGACCGACGATGTTCTGATAGGTCACCGAGGCAAGGGTGTTGCCATACAGCTTCTGGTCGTTCTGGACGACGAAGTTGACCTTGGCCTGATTGTTGTTGACCAGCTCGATCTTCTCGACACGCCCCACGCGCACACCGGCCATGCGCACGTCGTCGCCGTCGCGCAACCCGTACACATCGGTGAAGACCGCGGAATACGCCGTGGTCCCGCCCGCCACATCACGGCGCAACGTGGCATACACCAGCCACGTCAACACCATCGCGATCGCCATGAAGACGACCAGCGCGATCAACGGACCACGGAACTTCATTTGGATCCTTCCTTCGCGAGCGAGACCGTGGTGCCCCGCACGACCGGGCCGAGCAGCAGCTGCGTGGAGGAGCTAGCAGGCTTGTCGGTGATGACACTGAGCTGAGCGCGCTCCACCGTGCTACCCACCGGGCCCACGCTTCCGCCGAACGAAGCCGGCGCGATCGGTGCACCGCCGCCGTCACGTGCGCCGGGCGCAACTGGTGCGGCAGGAAGAGGTGGGGGTGGTGCGGGGGGTGGCTCCACATTGTCGGGATCCGCGGTCCCGGGGACGCGCGGCACCGGCACCGACTGCCAAGGCGGCAGCGGCGGGTTCGGGTCTGTGAGGTTCGGACCACCGGGCGGCACCACGTACGGCGGGCCGACCGCGATCAGATTTCCATCGGGACCCACGACGGTTCCGCGCGGTGGCTGCAAGTTCGGGGGCACCTTGTAGTTCTGTGGCAGCAGTTCTTCGGGCAGGTCGGGACGTACCACGAGCTCGGGTGCGGTGAAGCAGCTCGGACCCTTGAGCTCGCCGTACCGCGGGCAGTCCGCCCGTGTGTAGCTGTATCCCGGGGTCAGGGACAGGTTCACCCGCATGTTGCCGGTGTCGACATCGGACAGCCACGGATTCTCGAACCATCGCTGGCTCATCTGAGTGATCTTCTGGAAGATCATCTGGAACTTGCTCGCATTGTTCGCGAAGGTGCCGAGGACGGGCGTGATCTCGGTGGTGATGCCGATCAGCTGATCGGTGTGGTTGTCGAAGGCCTGCCGGGTGGTGCCCACCGTGGTCAGGCCGCCGTTGATCAGGCTGGTCAGCTGCTCGCGCTTCTCGACAAAGGTCCGCATCGGTATGACCGCCTGGTGCAGCGAGTCCAGCAGCTCGGGTGCGGTCTGCTTGAGGCCCTCGGTGGCATCGAGCAGAGCCTTCACGGTGGACGGGCCGGTGTCGGTCACCACGATGTCGTTGAGCTGGGCGATGAGGCGGTTCAGCTGTGCGCCGCCGGTGAGCAGTTTGACGCGGCGGTTGTCGGTCGCGGCTCCCAGTGCGGCGAGGATGCCGGTGGAGTGGTCGTCGCGGCCGCGGCCGGTCGCGGTCAGAACATCGCGCAGCTTGCTCACCGTGGTCTGGAACAGAACGGTCGGCAGCTGAGTGTCTTCGGCGATGTGCGCGCCCGCACGAATGGGAGCGCCGGGACCTCGATCCACCAGCTGCACCGACGAGACCGCGAACACGTTGCTGGGGACCACGCGGGCGGTGGCGGTGCCGGGGATGGACTTGGCGTACACCGGCTTGAGGTTGATGTGCACGAAGTTGGGCTGGCCGTTGGAGGCCGGCGTCACACCGTCCACCTCGCCGACGAGAACGCCGTGGTACTTCACATCGGATTTCTGCGGCAGGCCGTCACCGACGTTGTTGAGGTCGGCAACCACGCGAATGAAATCGTTCAGACGTCCTGTGGACTTCAGCATCATGAGACCGGTGACCAGTGCGGCCACCACGATCATGGCGACGCCGGTACCCAGCAGGAGCTTCTCGGATGGGCCACGGCCATCCGTCTCAAAGGAATTGGCCGCCATCTAGCCACCCAACCTCGCACCGGCATCGACGCTCCAGAGCGCCATGGTGAGCAACATGTTGACGATGATCACGATGGTGATCGCGGCGCGCATGGCGTGCCCCGCAGCTACGCCCACTCCCTCGGGGCCGCCGCTGGCGTAGAAGCCGTAGTAGCACTGGATGGTCGAGGCGAGCCACACGAAAATGATGGCCTTGATGACCGAATAGAAGATGTCTATGCCACTCACACCGATGCCGAAGTAGTGCAGATATGAACCGATGGATCCGCCGCTCATGATGCCCACCATGATCTGGCAGGACAGGTAGCTGACGGCGAGGCATGCGACGTACAGAGGAATGGTGACGACGGTGGCCGCCATCAGTCGGGTGGTCACCAAGTAGGGGATCGGCCGGATCGCGATGGAGTCCATAGCGTCGATCTCTTCGGAGATGCGCATGGCGCCGAGCTGTGCGGTGAAGCGGCAGCCGGCCTGGGTTGCGAAGGCGATCGCGGCCATGATCGGGGCGAGCTCGCGGGTGTTCACCAATGACGAGATGATGCCGGTGGCCGGTCCGAGGCCCAATAGGTCCAGGAAGTTGTAGCCCTCGATGGCCACCAGTCCACCGGCGATGATGCCGAGGACGATCATGACACCGGCGGTACCGCCACCGACCACCAGAGAGCCATTGCCCCAGGCGATATCGGACAGATGCCGCAGGAACTCTTTCCGGTAGTGCCGGAACACGATGGGGACGCCGGCGATCGCACGGAAGAAGAACGCCACCATGTGGCCGAGCCGGGTGATCGGCTTCTGTGCCTTGTTGTAGATCCCGACGAAGGGTCGCGCAATCGGGGGTACATAAGTTGACGCGGTCATGTCACAGCCCCGTCCGCGGGAACATCATGATGTACAGCTGGCTGATGGCGAGGTTCACCGTCATCAGCAGCAGGATCGATTCCACGACCGCCGCGTTGACAGAGTTGGCGACGCCGATCGGGCCGCCCTTGGTGGACAGGCCCTTCTGGCAGGCGACCACTGCCACGATGGCGCCGTAGATGACGGCCTTGATGAGGGCCAGGATCATGTCGCCGGGAGTGGCGAAGGCGGAGAAGGTGGTGACGAAGCTGCCCGGGGCACCGTTCTGCCAATAGACATTGAATAGGTACGCGCCGAGGAAGCCGACGAAGCAGACGACGCCGGTGAGTGCGATACCGATCATGATGGCGGCGGCGAACCGGGGGACGACGAGCCTGCGGATCACTGAGACGCCCATGACCTCCATGGCATCGGTCTCCTCACGCATGGTGCGCGAGCCGAGGTCGGCGGTGATGGCCGAGCCCACCGCGGCGGACATCAGGAGTGCGGCGACGAGCGAGGCGGCCTGCCGGATGATGGCGATGCCACTGGCGGCACCGGCCAATGAGGTCGCGCCGACCTGGCCGGCCAGTAGCGCGAACTGGATGGACAGTGTGACACCGATGGGCAGAGTCACGAGGATGACGGGGACGACGGCCGTGCCGGCCTGGAAGGCGCCCTGTCTCACGAACTCCTGCCACTGGAACTGACCGGTGAACAGGTCGATGAAGAACCATTGAATGGTGCGCACCCCGAGCATGAACTGCTCGCCGACGGTCTTGAGTGATTCAAGAGGGTGACGCTTGACGTATCCGGTGGTCCAATCCTGGATGGCCGCGACGCCATCAGTGGTGGCGTGGCGCTCGTCCTGTGTGGTCATCGCAGGCAGCCCACGCAGACACAGCTCAGAGTGGTTGCGGCTACGGCGATCAATACAGCTCCCTGTGTGACATGGAACACAAATCCCAGCAATCTACGAGTACGTCTCGGACATCATGGGCTATCCGGTTCCTGGATACATGCGAAACGGGAAAATGGATTCAGGCGTGAACGTAAATTGACGGTCGTCTACTGGGTTTGTAGTACCCCGGAGGCCGGGTGGTTCGCGTGTTTGCTTCGAGTGTTTGGTTGCTCGCCGTAAACGCTTGTTGACGCATCTAGCAAACTTTCGTCAAGCACTTTGCGTGAGTACGACCCCTGCTCGCGCTGAGCGCAGCGACCGAGGCGACTCTGGGCACGGAGTGTTACCAGACAAATCGCAGGTAGACACGATTTTCAAATGTCCGCTATGAGCTGGATCACACGTTTACAGTGCTGCTCACGTTTGTAGGTTTCCTCAAAGGAGAGGGTTGCGGTCTTGTCTAAGCGACATCGGAAGTCATCTAAAAAGGTCGTTGTCCAACGCACGGTGACCGTGGCGGGGGCAGTCGCCGCGACTGCCAGCTTGGCTTTCGTCGCGCCTACCGCGCAGGCCGCCGCTGCGGCGCCGGACTACAAGGGCGCGGTCACGGACTATAAGAACGCGCTCAATAACTACTTATCCGGCACTAATGCGATCGGGTCGGCGGCCGGGGGCGTCTGGAATCCCCTCGCCCAGGGATCCGGTGGGCTGCTCCCCACGTTCGGGACGAGTCTTACGCACTCAAATCTGACCAAGATCGCCGATCTTCCCGATGTTCTGCGGAACCTCGCGAGCACTCCACTCCCCACGGCCGTTCCGGGGGTCATTCCGGCGATCAAGATTCCCGGGCAGGGTTTCGTGGACCTCCCGCTGCCGACGACCATCCCGGGTGCGAACCTGCTCAATGGTCTGGCCAATGCGCTGGACACGGTGTTCAACAACCCGATCATCGGGCCAATCGTCAATAATCTGCCACCCTTGAGCGACATCGTCGACGGGCTGATCGCCGAGCAGGACAAGTTCACGGCGGGTTATAACTGGCCGCTGTTGCAGGCCAGTGGTCTGACGACCATCACGAATACCTTTGTGCAGACGCCGAGTGGGCTCAACATCAAAATCCCGGCCTCGCTGGACCCCCTGCACATCTTGCCTGATTCGGTCCGCATCTTGCCCGATGGCACCCTGCCCAACGTGACGGCGTGGGTCCCGATGGGCGCGGGCAACTACACATTCCCGCTCGGAATGGAGACGGGGTGGTGGGCGACCGCGCCCACCCTGGTCGTCGATGGCGGGGCCGTGGGTGTTCCGCAGACGGTGCTGTCGATTCCGATGTGGGCCAACGGCATCAAGGCGCCGCTCGGACTGGGGCAGGCCGGTCAGTTCAATGCGCACGTTCTCATCCCGACGCAGAACGGCATCTATTCGCCGATCGGTACGACGCTGTCGAACTTCTCCATTCCGATGCTCGGCCTCGGCATGACGAATCTGAATGTGACGACCGGAAACTATGTCGGTACCAACGGATTCAACATCAATAACGGGCAGAACGTCATGGTGTTGCAGACGCCGTTCTCCGGGGCGCTGCCGATTCCGCTCGTCTACTCGTTGGGTGGGTTCAATATGGGGACCGAAGGGATGGGCTTCACTTTGCCATCGCTCTTCGGTGTGGGTCTCATGCCGACGTTCCAGCTCGGAACGGCGCCCGGAGCCAACACGTCACTCGGAATCATCCCGCCCAACCTGATTCCGACGGGCGGCATTGTGCCGACGCAGCTCATCACCGTCTCTGGTTTGATCAGCACGGCGCTCGGGATCCCCGATCCGACCGTCGAACTCGCGAAGGCACTCACCCCGCTCTACAAGGGGTTGGTCACGCCCGTCATGACACCAATCTCGGACCTGCTCACGCAGCAATACGGGAACCTGTTCAACGGGGCGGCCTCGAATACGTTGCAGGCCTCCAAGTTCTACAAGGATGTGATGACGCAGCTCGGCAGCCTTGTCGGCGCGGCCCCGGCGCCGCTCTCGTCTCCGGCGCCGAGTGCCCTGGCAGCCGCAGATACACCCGCGCCTGCGGCCAAACACATTGAGGCTGCCGCGCCGACCGCCAAGGACCCGGGCACCCCGACGGTTCCTGACGTCAAGCAGCTCGACGCCGCGAAACTGGATCTCTCGTCGAACCTCGTCACGGCTAAGGACAAGGTCGTCGAGAAGGCCACGCCTGCGCCACTTTCTGCGCACGTACCCAGCGCTTTGGAGTTGAGTGCGTCCCCGGTCAGTGAGCCCGCAGCTCAACCCGTCGCCGATCCCGCGAAGGACATCGCGAAGGAAACCGTCAAGGAAGCCCCCAAGGCAGAGACGAAGGATGACGCCAAGCCCGCCAAGCCGGTGGTCAAGGAGAAGCTGCAGGACAAGGTCGACAAGGCCAACAGTGCGCTCAAGGATTCGGCGACCGGTGCCATCAAACAGACCAGGGGTGCGATCACCTCAACGGTCACCAACACCGTCGAATCCGTGACATCCGCACAGACCGAATCCAAGGCCGCCGAGGTGAACAAGGATTCCGGCAAGTCCTCCGTGGCCAAGAGCGACTCCGACAGTGGAAAGCACCGCGAGGATTCCTCGGGTACTTCGAACAAGGTCGCGGCGCCTAGCGATTCGGGTGGTAAGCATCGTGCGCCCGATGGCGGCTCTCATGGATCGAGTGCCGGTGGTGGCTCGGA
>MAFD01000038.1:0-45038 GCA_002013775.1 Mycobacterium sp. D16R18 | reverse complement strand
CCGCCACTGGCACGAAGTGCATCAGATTGTGTATCCCGCCTCCGGCGTCATCGCGGTGACGACGGACGACGGCACCTGGATCGCGCCGCCGAATCGCGCGCTATGGATACCGGCAGGCGCCGGCCACGAACATCGCTTCTACGGCCCCACCGAGTTTCATTCCGTGGCCTTCGATCCCGAGAAGTACGTGGTGGAGCTGAGGACCCCGACCGTCATCGCGGTGTCCCCGCTGCTGCGTGAGCTGATCATGACCTGTTCTGTCCCCGGCGACTTACCCAGCCATGAGGTCACCCGGTTGGAGGTCGTTCTCATCGACCAACTACGGCGCAGCCCTGAGCAGGCCCTGAAGTTGCCCACCCCGCGCGATCAGCGGTTGGCCGAGGCGTGCGCGCTGGTGGAAGACGACTTGACCCAGGTGTGGACGGTGACCGAGCTGGGGCGGCGCGTGGGCGCCAGTGAGCGCACGCTGACCAGGTTGTTCCGCACCGACATGGGCATGACATATCCGCAGTGGCGCACCCAGATCCGGCTCCATCATGCGTTACGGCTGCTCGCGGAGGATCGGCCCGTCACCTACGTGGCGCATCAATGTGGTTGGGCCACACCGAGCGCGTTCATCGACGTGTACCGGCGCACCCTCGGTCAGACGCCGGGAACCTACGCCGCACCCGTCACGCGCTGAGGTAGCGCCGAAGCACCTCGGCCACATCGGTTATCTGCTGTACCGGAACATGTTCGCCGCGGGTGTGCGCCAGGTTGGGATCTCCTGGCCCGTAGTTGACCGCGGCGATCCCGCGTGCCGCGAACCGAGAGACATCGGTCCATCCGTATTTGGCACGTACCACTCCCCCTGCCGCGCCGACTAATTCGGCGGCCGCGGGACGGTCCAGGCCCGGCAGGGCCCCGGCGGCGGAGTCGGTGAGTTCGATCTCGACCTCCAGCCCATCGAACACCTCGCGCACATGCGCGAGGGCCTGCTCGGGGCTGCGATCGGGGGCGAATCGGAAGTTGACGGTGACCGCTGCGGCATCGGGGATGACGTTCCCGGCAACACCGCCGTCGATCCGCACAGCGGAGAGCCCTTCCCGGTACTCGCACCCGTCGATGTCGACGATGCGTGCCCGGTAGGTGGCGAGTCTGTCCAGAACGGCACCGAGCTTGTGAATAGCGTTGTCTCCCAGCCAGGATCGCGCAGAATGCGCGCGGGTGCCGTCGGCACGGATCACGACACGCAAGGTGCCCTGACAGCCCGCCTCGATCAGACCGGCGGTGGGCTCACCGAGAACGGCGAGGTCGGCGTCGAGCCATTCGGGCAGTTCACGCTCGATGCGGCCCAGCCCGTTGGCCGAGGACTCGATCTCTTCGCAGTCGTAGAACACCAGTGTCAGGTCGACGCGAGGTGTCACGGTGGCGGCCAGATGAAGGAACACGGCATCACCGGACTTCATGTCCACGGTGCCGCAGCCAAACAGAATGTCTCCGCCTTCCCCGCGTTCCCAATGGCTGGGCACGTTGTCGGCGGCGGGGACGGTGTCCAGATGTCCGGCCAGCATCACCCGGGTCTTGTGGCCGTAATTGGTGCGGGCCAGTACCGCGTTGCCGTTGCGGATGACCTCGAATCCCCTGGTCTGTTCCCGCAGGGCAACCTCGACGGCGTCCGCGATGAACGCCTCGTGCCGAGACTCGCTGGGTATGTCTACCAGGGCAGCCGTCAGGGCTACCGGATCACCAGCGAGTTCAAGCGCCACCGATTCAGGCTAGCGTGTACGGCGTGAGCGGAGCAGTAGCACTTGGCCTGGCGACCATCGCGGCGGACGGATCGGTACTGGATACCTGGTTCCCGGCGCCCGAGTTGACCGATGCACCCGGCACCCCGGGCACCGAGCGGATCTCTGCGGCAGATGCACCTGCCGAACTGTCGGCACTGGCCGGGTCAGACCCCGAGCGGGGTGTGGAGAAGGTATTGGTGCGCACCACCATTGGCTCGCTCGCCGACAAGCCCGCCGACGCTTATGACGCCTACCTGCGCCTGCACCTGTTGTCACACCGGCTGGTCCAGCCCCACGGTGCCAGCACCGACGGACTGTTCGGCGTGCTCACCAACGTGGTGTGGACCAATTACGGCCCGTGCGCCGTCGAGGGATTCGAGACGGTACGCGCCAAGCTGAAAGGGCGCGCCGGCGCCCAGGGCACCGTGACGGTGTTCGGCATCGACAAGTTCCCCCGCATGGTCGATTACGTGGTGCCGACCGGCGTGCGTATCGCCGACGCCGACCGGGTGCGTCTGGGTGCACACCTGGCGCCCGGCACCACCGTCATGCACGAGGGCTTTGTGAACTTCAACGCCGGCACCCTCGGCGCCTCCATGGTGGAGGGCCGCATCTCGGCCGGTGTCGTCGTGGGCGACGGCTCCGATATCGGGGGTGGCGCGTCCATCATGGGCACCCTGTCCGGCGGCGGCAGCCAGGTGATCTCGGTGGGCCAGCGCTCGCTGCTGGGTGCCAACTCCGGTGTGGGCATCAGCCTGGGCGATGACTGCATCGTCGAGGCCGGGTTGTATGTCACGGCAGGCACCAAGGTCGCCACGCCGGACGGCAAGACCATCAAGGCGCTGGAGCTATCGGGCGCCAACAATCTGCTGTTCCGGCGCAATTCGCAAACCGGCGCGGTCGAGGTGGTGTCGCGCGACGGCGGCGCGTTCGAGCTCAACGCCGCCTTGCACGCGAACTAGTTCTGGCGGCAGGCGTACAGATCGCGCAGTAGCGCGATCTCCGCTCCGTGGTGGATCAGCTCGCGATTGATGTGCAGGACGAGCGTCGCGAAGGACCGGTGGCCCCACGGCCCCTCTGCCGGGCCACAGGGGGCCAGGAGTCCAGCCTCGTCCTTGCTCATGATCCCCTCGCGCCACGCCGCGTAAAAACCGTCGAGTTGTTTCAGCGCATCGGCAGCCGTGACCGGATAGTCGTAGGTCATGTAGTCGACGGGAGGACCCCCGAAATGGCTGGCGACGCGTGCGCCCAGCACACCCACGAGGATGTGGCCGAGCCGCCAGGCAATAGTGGTCACCGGCGCCGGATCCGGTGGCGGGGCGGCGAATTCGATGACAAATTCGCCGGAACCTCCTAGCAGAGGCGCTGTCGAGGCGCTGCGGGGACGCAGGCTCCAGCAGTCGCGCACCGGCTCCCAGAAATACTCGTCGTCGTTCAGGCCGTCCAGCCGCGGGCGCAGCTGGGTTGTCCAGTGCAATTCAATCTGGTCTACGAGTTCCTCGGTCCAGTTCATATGATCAGCTCCCTCTTGAGGACCTTGCCCATCGCATTACGGGGCAATCCGTCCACAAGCCGCACTTCACGCGGGCGTTTGTGAACGGACAGCTGCTGTGCCACATACGCGATGACGTCATCCTCCGCCACGTCACCGACAACGTAGGCGACGATGCGTTGCCCCAGGTCGTCGTCGGGAACCCCTACCACCGCTACTTCGATAATCCCGGGATGGCCCAGCAACACGGTTTCGATTTCTCCGGCGCCTATGCGGTAACCACCCGATTTGATCAGGTCGACCGATTCGCGTCCGACAATGCGGTGCATTCCCCCGCCGTCGACGACGGCGACATCACCGGTGCGGTACCACCCGTCCTCGGTGAGCACCTCGGCCGTCTTCTCCGGCAGGTTCAGGTATCCGCTGAACAGTGTTGGTCCCTGAACCTGCAGCTGCCCAACGGTTTCCCCGTCGTGTGGGGCCGCGGTACCGTCCTCGTTCAGCAGACGAGTCCGCACACCGGTCAACGGGTGACCGACCCACCCGGCGCGGCGCTCTCCATCGGCGCGTGTGGACAGTGTGATGACGGTTTCGGTGGCACCGTAACGCTCGATGGGGGCATGGCCGGTGAGTCGACGCAGTCCGTCAAAGACCGGCACCGGCAGTGGCGCGCTCCCCGACACCAGTAGTCGCGCCGAAGACAGTGCACGCGCACAGGATTCGTCGGCCACCACCCGTGACCACACCGTCGGCACACCGAAGTACATCGTGCCCGGTGTAGCGGCGTAGGTCTCGGGTGTCGGTTTGACGGTGTGCACGAACCGATTTCCCACCCGCAGCGATCCGAGTAGGCCGAGCACCAGCCCGTGTACGTGAAACAAGGGAAGTCCATGCACCAGAACGTCATCGGACGTCCACGCCCACGCATCCGCCAGACCGTCGAGGCTGGCGGCCAATGCGCGCCGGCTCAGCTGCACTCCCTTCGGCGCACCGGTGGTCCCCGAGGTGTACACGACGAACGCCGTCGACTCAGGGCGCGGTTCGGAGTACTGGTGCCATGACCGTGCGTGCCGCCGCACCGGCACATGCGGTAACCCGTCCGACTCGTCCGGTGATTCGCCCAGCCATGCGATCGCCCCGCTGTCGCTGAGGATGTGGTGGCGTTCCGCCACCCCGACATCTGCCGGTACCGGCACTATCGGGACCCCTGCGATGAGCCCGGCGATTACCGCCAGCACCGTATCGATGCTCGGGCGGGCCAGCACCGCGATGGGACCCGAAGCGCCGCCGATTCGTTCGGCTGCTGCCGTCGCAGCACCCACCAGGTCGCCGCGACCCCAGCTGTCCTCGCCGATACGAACCGCGTCCGCGAGATCGGGCGACTTGGGGTGAAGAGACGTCAGCAGCATGAAGCCAGCCTAAAGCTAGCCTCCGGAAACCAGCGCACGCAGGAAGAAGGTCATGTTGGCGGGCCGCTCGGCGATGCGCCGCACAAAGTACCCGTACCACTCCTCGCCAAAGGGCACGTACACGCGCACGTGGTGCCCCTCGCCGGCGAGACGGCGCTGTTCGGCATCTCGAATCCCGTAGAGCATCTGGTACTCGTAATCGCCCGGACCCCTGCCCGTCTCGCGCGCCATCAGACTCGCGGCATCGACGATGGCCGGATCGTGTGAGGCCACCATGGGGTACCCGTCGCCCTCCATCAAGACGCGTAGACAGCGCAAGTAGGCGACGTCGACATCCTCGGGGTCTCGGTGAGCCACGGACTCGGGCTCGTCATAGGCCCCCTTGCACAATCGAATGCGCGAGCCTTTGCCTGACAGATCGGCGCAGTCGGCGTACGTACGTTTCAGGTAGGCCTGCAGCACGGTACCCAGCCATGGGAAGTCGGCGCGCAGCTCGCGCACGATGCTCAGGGTCGAATCCGTGGTGGTGTGGTCTTCGGCGTCGACGGTAACCCACACCCCGGCCTGATCAGCCTTGGCACACAACAGCTGTGCATTCTCCAGGGCTATCTGTTCGCCATCGCGCGGCAGTGCCTGCCCCAACGCGGAGAGTTTCAGCGAGATTTCCAGCGGGCGCACGCCGGTGTGCACGGTGTCGCTGCGCCGCGCCAACGCGTCCAGCAGTGACACGTAGGCCGACACGGTACGGGTGGCCTGCCCGATATCGGTGGTGTCCTCACCGAGGTAATCAATCGAGATGGACCGCCCAGAATCGAGTAGCGCGGTACTGGCCGCGAGCACATCGTCCTGTGATTCACCGGGCACGAAACGGCGCACCACCTGCCGCGTCAACGGCATCCGTTCGGCTGCGTGCCGCAGCCGCGCCGACCTACTGGCCGCCAAGATGGCGGGCCTGGCCGTTTTGCCGAACCACTCAGCCATCCTCGCGCTCCATATGGGCGTATCCGTATTCCGTTGGGGCGTCGAATGTTTCCTTGATGGATCGCGGCAGCAGCCAGCGCTGCAGATTGAGCGGCGATCCGGCCTTGTCGTTGGTGCCCGATGCCCTTCCACCGCCGAAGGGCTGCTGGCCGACGACGGCACCGGTGGGCTTGTCGTTGATGTAGAAGTTTCCTGCCGCGAATCGAAGCCGGTCGCTGGCCGCCTGAACGGCCTGACGGTCGTCGGCGATCACGGCACCGGTAAGCGCGTAGCGGGAGCCGGTGTCAACGACGTCGAGGATGCGCTCATAGTCGCCGTCGGGATAGACGTGCACCGCCAGGATCGGGCCGAAGTACTCGGTGGAGAACGCCTCGTCGGTCGGGTCGTCCGAGAGCAGCACAGTGGGCCGGACGAAATATCCTTCGCTGTCGTCGTATTCGCCTCCCGCCGCGATGGTCACCCCGGCGCTCTTGGCACGATCGATGGCGGCGGCGTTGCGCTTGAACGACTTCTCGTCGATGACGGCGCCACCGAAGTTGGAGAGGTCGGTGACATCCCCGTACGTCAGCGCGGACGCGGTATCAAGGAACTCATCGCCCATCTGTTCCCACACCGACCGGGCCACGAAAGCGCGGGAGGCCGCGGAACACTTCTGCCCCTGGTAGTCGAAGGCGCCGCGAATAAGCGCCGTACGCAAGACGTCCGGACGTGCCGAAGTGTGCGCGACGACGAAGTCCTTGCCGCCGGTCTCACCGACGAGTCGAGGGTAGGTGTTGTACCTGTCGATGTTGGTGCCCACTTCACGCCACAGATGCTGAAACGTCCGGGTGGAGCCGGTGAAATGGATTCCCGCCAGGCGCGGATCGGCGAGCGCCACATCGGATACCGCGATCCCGTCTCCGTTGAGCAGATTGATGACCCCGGGCGGTAGTCCAGCGGCCTCAAGCAGCTCCAGGGTGAAATGCGCGGCGAAGGCCTGGGTGATGGATGGCTTCCACACCACAGTGTTTCCCAAAAGTGCTGGGGCAGTGGGAAGGTTTCCCGCAATCGCGGTGAAGTTGAAGGGCGTGATGGCGTAGACGAAGCCCTCCAGTGGGCGGTACTCCATCCGATTCCACGCGCCGCCGCCGCTGCTGGGCTGCTCGGCCAGGATGTGCCGCGCGAACTGCACGTTGAACCGCCAGAAGTCAGCCAGCTCGCAGGCCGAATCGATCTCGGCCTGGTAGGCGGTCTTCGACTGTCCGAGCATGGTCGCGGCGTTGAGGGTGGCCCGCCACGACCCCGACAACAGATCGGCGGCCCGCAAGAAGACCGCCGCCCTGTCATCGAAAGACAGTGCTGCCCAATCATTTTTGGCAGCGATAGCGGCCTCCACCGCATCACTGGCCTCGGCATGACCGGCGTTGGTGACGGTCCCCAGCACGGCGCGGTGGTTATGCGGCTGCACCACATCGACGCGTTCACCATCACTCATCCGGCGGGCGCCGCCGATAACGTGCGGCAGGTCGATGGGCGTCGCGACGAGGTTGGACAGTGCCGTGGTCAATCGGTCGCGTTCGGGACTGTTCGGAGCGTACGTGAGCACCGGCTCGTTAATGGGAGCCGGCACGTTGGTGATGGCGTCCATGTATCCAGCATCGCCCCGATACCCCGCGGGTGTCGAGGAATCTGGAGATTGCGCAACGAAACCTCAGGTAACGCCAAAAACCGGCGGGACGTTACGTGTGGTAGGCCGAGTCTTCGACGGTCAGCGGCACTAGTCGATGAGCCGCGCGACTGCGGCATCGATGCGCTCATCGGTGGCGGTGAGCGCCACCCGGACATGTTCCTTGCCACGTGGTCCGTAGAACCGTCCGGGCGCCACCAGAATCCCGCGCTGCGCCAGATACACCAACGCGTCATCGCAGGAGTCGCCCCGGGTGG
Organism: Mycobacterium sp. D16R18; assembly: GCA_002013775.1. Taxonomy (GTDB): domain Bacteria; phylum Actinomycetota; class Actinomycetes; order Mycobacteriales; family Mycobacteriaceae; genus Mycobacterium. The sequence goes on along the minus strand of MAFD01000038.1, from coordinate 37,464 downwards.
CCCAGAGGTACAGGCCCGCCTCGGAATGGTCGATTCGGAATCCATTGCCGGTCAAAGCTTTCGAGAGCCTGCCGCGGCGGCCCTCATAGCGTGCGCGCTGGTCGCGCTGATGGTCATCCTCGCTCAGCGCTGCGGTCATCGCCGCCTGCACAGGGCCCGGCACCATCATCCCGGCGTGCTTGCGCACCGCGAGCAGCTCGCCGACCACGGACGCGTCACCCAGCACGAACCCGGCCCGATACCCCGCCAGCGACGACGTCTTGGACAACGAGTGCACAGCCAACAACCCGGCGGTATCGCCATCGCAGACCCGGGGATCAAGCACCGACACCGGCTCCGCGTCCCACCCCAGGCCCAGGTAGCACTCATCGGAAACCACGAGGGCACCGCGCTCGCGCGCCCACTCGACGACCTTGCGTAGATGCTCGACCGGGAGTACGGCGCCCGTTGGATTGCTGGGCGAGTTGAGGTAGATCAAGGAGGGACGCTGCGGCCCCAGCTGCGTGAGTGAGTCCGCCCGGACCGTCGGCACCCCGGCCAGCCGTGCGCCCACTTCATAGGTGGGGTACGCCAATTCGGGGATGACGATCAGATCATCGGCGCCCAGCCCCAGCAGGGTCGGCAGCCACGCGATGAGCTCCTTGGTGCCGATGACCGGCAGCACGGCATCGTCCGCAAGCGCAACGATGCCGTATCGCCGTGACACCGCGTCGCGGATCGCCTGCCGCAATGCAGGTGTGCCGGCGGTCGCCGGATATCCAGGAAGGTCACTGGCCGCGGCCAACGCCTCGCGGATCAGCGGTGCCACGCTGTCCACGGGGGTACCGACCGAGAGGTCAACGATCCCTTCGGGGTGCGCCGCGGCGGTCGCCTTCGCATCGGCGATGGTGTCCCACGGAAACTCCGGGAGCCGGGACGACACAGCCGACACCCGTGGTCGGGACTCAGATGGCGAGCTCAGTGTCCTTCACCCATGGGCGGAAGCTCCTTGACCGACGGCGGGTCGTACTCGGTCTTACCGACCTTCGCGGCACCGCCGGGCGAGCCCAGGTCGACGAAGAAGTCGGCGTTCCCCTGGATGTATCCCGTCCACTGATCCGGCACATCGTCCTCATAGAAGATGGCCTCCACCGGGCATACCGGTTCGCAGGCACCGCAGTCCACACATTCGTCGGGGTGGATGTAGAGCATGCGCCCACCCTCATAGATGCAGTCGACGGGGCATTCTTCAATACATGCCTTGTCCATAACGTCGACGCACGGTTCCGCGATCGTGTAGGTCACGAAGGTCTCCTCGATGTCCAGTTCATGCGTTGCGGCCAGTATTCCGGTCCCCAGATGCGCGTATTGACACAGGCTGTCCTAACTCGCCGAGGCGATCTAGCCGTATCTACCGGTTACAGGTACTTAGCTTAACGTTTAACTTGGCCTGCCGTCCAGCAGGCACGCTCAGCCCTTGAGCGGGAGTTGCGCGACAAGCGGTACATCCCGGTCGATCTTGCCCACCCGGCGCGCGCCGTTCGGTGAATCGAGGTCGACGAAGAAGTCTGCATTGGCCCTGATGTAGCCGCCCCACTCGCCGGGCACGTCTTCTTCGTAATAAATCGCCTCGACAGGGCAAACCGGTTCGCACGCATTGCAATCCGTGCACTCGTCGGGGTGGATGTACATGGTCCTAGCGCCCTCGTAGATGCAATCGACGGCACATTCCTCGATGCACGCCTTGTCCATCACGTCCACACACGGTTCGGCGATCACATATGTCACGGGAAACCTCCTGGTGCACTCCGGCCAGTTACACGTTTCTAGCAGTTACAGTTACTGTTGGCAACACGTAACTGAGTGCTATATGCAGACTGTTGCACTGCAACAAGTTGCATAGGGGTCCCGTTTCGTGTCAGCATGCTGCCGTGGCACTCACCCACGCGATCCTGTTGTCCCTGGCCGAGCAGAACGGGTCAGGCTACGAGCTCACGAGCCGATTCGACCGCTCGATCGGGTACTTCTACAGCGCCACTCACCAGCAGATCTACCGGACTCTGCGCCGCATGGAAGACGACAGCTGGCTGCACTGCCAGGTCGTCGACCAAGAAGGGCGACCGGCCAAGAAGGTCTACACCGTCGCCGAGCTCGGATATCGCGAGTTGTCCCGATGGGTCAACAGCACCGAGGGCACCGATATGCGCGATCTGGCACTCAAGATCCGCGCGGGCACCTACGGCGACATCGGCATGGTGGTCGAACACATCCGCGGCCAACGCGACGCACACGCCGTCATGCTCGACAACTACCGCGAAATGGAAAAGCGCCAGTTTCCCGCTCCGGATCAGCTCACCGGCGCGGCCCTGCACCAATATCTCGTCCTACGCGGAGGTGTCCGCATGGAGGAGGGATTCACCGATTGGTGCGACGAAATGATCACTTCCTTGTCCCCAGCCCGGACTGAAAGCGAGAATCATGAGTAATCCATATCCAACCCTGCTGTCCCCCTTGGACCTTGGCTTCACCACGCTCAAGAACCGGGTGGTCATGGGATCCATGCATGCCGGCCTGGAGGACTTCCCCTGGGACACACCGGCATTGGCGGCTTACTTTGCCGAGCGCGCCAAGGGCGGGGTGGGCATGATCATCACCGGCGGATACGCCATCAACCGCACCGCCTGGCTCAAGCCCCTCGCCGGAAAACTGACCACATCCCTTGAGGCGTACCGGCATCGCATCGTCACGAACGCCGTGCACAAAAATGGCGGCAAGATCATCGTGCAGCTGCTGCATGCAGGACGCTACGGGTACCACCCTTTTTCGGTGAGTGCCTCGGCCAAGAAGTCCCCCATCACTCCCTTCAAGCCGCGCAAGCTCAGCACCAAGGGTGTGTGGCAGACCATCGACGACTGGGCTCACAGCGCCAAGATGGCCAAGAAGGCGGGCTACGACGGCGTCGAAATCATGGGCAGCGAAGGCTATTTCATCAACCAGTTCCTCGCGCCCTACACCAACAACCGCTCCGATGAGTTCGGCGGCAGCCCGGAGAACCGACGCAGATTGCCCGTCGAGGTGGTCAAGGCGGTCCGCAAGGCGGTGGGCCCGGACTTCATCATCTGCTACCGGCTCTCCATGGCCGACTACGTGCCCGAGGGCCAGACCTGGGACGAGATCGTGGCCCTGGCCAAGGAAATCGAGGCGGCCGGCGCGACGATCATCAACACCGGAATCGGCTGGCATGAGGCGCGCGTACCCACCATCGTCACCTCGGTGCCGCAGAACGCATTCGTCGATCTGTCCAACAAGATCGCCCAAGAGGTCCACATCCCGGTGATGGCGTCCAACCGGATCAACATGCCGCAATCGGGCGAACAGATCCTCAACGACGGCCAGGTCCAGTTGATTTCGATGGCCCGTCCGCTGCTGGCCGACCCTGACTGGGTGAACAAGGCCTCAGCCGATCACGCCGACGAGATAAACACCTGCATCGCGTGCAACCAGGCTTGCCTGGACCACTCGTTCGTGAACAAAAAGGCCAGCTGCCTGCTCAACCCGCGGGCAGGGCACGAGACAACGCTTCAGCTGCTCCCAACCCGGCATACCAAGAAAATCGCCGTTGTCGGTGCCGGACCGGCCGGGCTGTCGGCGGCCGTCACCTCCGCACAGCGCGGACACAAGGTGGTGCTGTTCGAGGCCAACGCCGAGATCGGCGGCCAGTTCGACATGGCCCGCAGGATCCCCGGCAAGGAGGAGTTCAACGAGACCATTCGGTACTACACCACGATGCTCAAGAAGCACGGCGTCACAGTGCTTTTGAACAAGAAGGTAGACGCGCAGGAACTGATCGACGGCAAGTTCGACCACGTCATCCTGGCCACCGGCGTCAAGCCCCGGGTGCCCGCCATCCCCGGTATCGACCACCCGATGGTGCTGTCCTACCCGGAGGTCATCAAGGGCGGCAAGCCCGTCGGCAAGCGCGTGGCCGTCGTGGGCGCCGGAGGTATCGGCTTCGACGTGTCGGAGTTCTTGACCATCGACGAGTCGCCGACGCTGAACCTCAAGGAATGGCGCGCCGAGTGGGGCATCTCCGAGGACCACGAGTCCAGGGGTTCGCTCACCAAACCCATTCCGGCTCCGGCGGTTCGCGAGGTGTACCTGTGCCAGCGCAAGAAGGGCTCGCTCGGCAAGGGGCTCGGCAAGACTACGGGCTGGGTGCATCGCGCATCGTTGAAGGCCAAGAAGGTTACCGAGCTGGCGGGCGTCAACTACGAAAAGATCGATGACGCCGGGCTGCACATCACCTTCGGTGAGGAGCGCAAGGACCCGCGAGTGCTCGAGGTCGACAATGTGGTGATCTGCGCCGGCCAGGAGTCGGTGCGCGATCTCGATGACGTGCTCAAGGAGGCGGGCATTAGTGCCCATGTGATCGGTGGTGCCGCAGTGGCCGGCGAGCTCGACGCCAAGCGCGCCATCAGGCAGGGCACCGAGCTGGCCGCCAAGCTGTAACCGCTTCGCCTGCTACCTGTATCCGTTGCACCAACGGTGCGGATGCATCTGGTGACACGTCTTCCAGACATCGTTCGGGTCCGTTGGCGTACTGCTGGGCGGCGCGGCAGTTGCGGACGTGGTCGCCGGTACCGGTACGTAGCTCGTTGCCGTAACCGTCTGCGTGACAGTCTCCGTCGGCACAGGTGATGGTGATGACGACACCGAGGGCGTCGTCATCGAGGTGATAGGGACAAGTGGCGGCGTCGTTGGTTTCTGCGGGCCAAGAAGCAGAAACCCCAAAGCGATCAGCACGGCAACACCGGCAGCCACCGTCACGCCGATGATCCAGACCTGACGGGTACGACCACCGGACGCGGGGACAACCGGGATCAATCGGGTGGGGTCCTCTCCCGCGTCGTCCGCCATCCCCCAGGCCCTCACCGTGTCTGCGGAGTTGGCGGGCTCGCGTGGCGACATTCCCGCGACGGTAGCGACCAAATCTGAGGCACCGCTGGGATGAAGCTGCCAAACACTTGGGTGCTGTGCGGGCGGGTTACCGTGGCGGCGCCCCGGTGGGGCTTTCCAGCTTCCCGTCTCCAACCCCGACACCCGGCTTCACTCCGCCAGGCACCGCGACCCCATCTACACCGGCTGAAATCCTGGGACCACGCGACGGACCCGACATCAGCACCGGTAGTTGAGTACCGCGGGAAGGTCGCAGCGCGGGCAGCTGACCGGGCACGAAGACCGGGTTGTAGGGCGCCGGGTTCGGCGGCGGTGGCGCCGCCGAGACAGGCACGGCGAGACCGAGGGCAATCCCCACGACAATCGTTGCTACACAAAGTGTTCTGATCACGGTATTGCTCCTTCGGTCATGCCACGAGGGTCCTCCAACTGCCCGGCGTTCATCCCGGCACCGATTCGGGCGGTATACCCGGAATCAACGCCGGCGGAGATCCGCGCTCCGCGCGGCGATGCCGGGGACAATCCGAAGGGTGGCTGCGAAGCAGTGGCCGCATAATTGGGTGCCCCACCGGGTACTGCCACGGGTACGGCGGGCATCGGGTTCACCGGCGGCGGGTCCGCGGTGGCCAACGGCGCCCCGTACAACGAACACATCAAGATCGTTGCCGCACAGACGAATTTCATCATCAGATCTTGATCGGTTCGCCGTAGATCGCGAACTCGGTGTGGCCGGTCTCGGTCGACGCACGCAACGACGCGAACGACCGGATCGTCACATCACCACCGCAAGCGTCGGCCTTCACATGCACGTTGTCCAGGTCCAGCGCACCCGTGCCTCCATGGGACAGAACCATATTGGCCATCGGTAGGTTGACGATGACACCCGGCTGCACCACGGTCTGCACAAACCCGCTGACACCCGCGCTACCACCGACTCCTACCGATGGTGTTGGCGCCACTCCAAGGCTTACCGACGGTGCGATACCTGCCGACCCGCCCAGCTGCAACCCCGAGGACACATCGGACTGGCAACCGAGCTGATATCCGATGACGAAGAGGCTGTCGGTGATGGGATTGGTTCCGCCGGACGCGGTCGCGGTGCCCGAGAGCGTGATGAATGCCTCGCGCGAATTGGTTGCCGCCGCCAGATTGGGCACCGCGTTGACGCGTTCATTCTCAAGCCGAATCTGCAGCTGCCAGCCATCCCGAGTTGTCCGCGAATACGATTGCGGCGCCATTTCTCTCGGCTCTGCGGTAGCCGGGACGGCTGCCAGGAGCCCAAGCATGGCAACGATCACACTTGTCGCTATGAGTCGGGCAATCACGCACATCACGATGCCCAAACCGAACACCGGAGTTAACCCGACGCGATCCAGTCAGTCAGGTGCGGGCAGAGACCGTCAACTTAACGGAACCCGTCGCAGTCGCGGCGCGGGTGCAACTCATGGCACAGCCGTCCCTCCTCCGGACGCGTCGGCACCACCTCAGGCGGCGCTACCGGAGCGGGTGTCTCCACCACCACAGTGGTTTCGATGACGGTACTGATCACTGTCTGAGGCGGGGGTGCTACCGGCGCCGAACTACTTGGCGCAGCCGGACGTTCGGTTGTCGACGTCGCCGGGACCGGTGTCGCCGGCTCCTCCGCCTTGTCGACCTCCAGCAGGGCCAGAATCAGCGTCACCACAATGGCAACGCCCGCCGCCGCGCAGGCGATCCACACCCAGCGCCATGAGCGATTACCGACGGGAATCTCGGAATCGTCCGCCTCGGAGTACGCGGACACCGGCGGATCCAATGGCCGCTGGGTCGTTGGGCGGCATCGACTCCTCGTCGGGCGGGTTAGTGGTCATCAGGGCACGAGGCTACCGCCATCAGAGGCAGCCCACAGCCGAAATCCACACCTGCTCTAGGCAGCGGAAGGCCGCCGCGGATCCGCTCAGTCAAGGTGCGAGCAGGGCCTCAACTTCTTCTGACGATTCGCCTCCAGGCATCCCGCATCCAGTACAAAATCAAGATCACGTCGCACCTCAGGAGGGCCCAAATTGCGGACCAAAGTTCTGTATTTCGCTATCACCGCGTTGGTCAGTGGCCCATCAATTGGCCTCGTCTCCGCTCCTCTGGCACAGGCATATCCCAATTGCGCCGCCGCAAGAGCGGCGGGAGCCGCACCGTTGTACCGGGGCCAGCCTGGATACAGCTCGAAACTTGACCGCGATGGTGACGGCGTCGCATGTGAAACCGGCTCATCCGGATACTCACCTGGCCAATCTATCCCCGCTCCAGCGCTCCCCTCGATGCCAGTGCCACAACCAGTTTCGACGCCGACGTCTGCGCCAGGATTGCTGTCGGGCGGCGGCAGCGGTGCAGGAAACTACGAGACCGTCGTCACCTGGACCGGTACGGACTGCATAGACATCACTGCTCCGGACTCATCCCCCGCGCGAGTGCTCGGCACGACCAATCACTGCGGCGGTACTGCAAGATTTACGCAGGTAGCCAGCGGCGGTCAAATGGTTGGGGCTGACCCGATTATGGGGTCGGCCGAGTCAGTCACGTGCGAGATTCTGGTCGGGCGCCTTCGCGATTCAGGCGCACGAGGCGACGGCCACGATGTCAACTGCCTCACTCGAGCAGACTCCCTAAGAGCGTCAGCGTAGCCAAGTCCTACGCGGCGGAAGGCCGCCGCGAGTACGTCGTGGTGCGTTCCACCGCGGGCCGTCCGATGCCGTCGGCGATCTCCTCCAGCTCGGCGATGGTCTTGGCCGATCCGTGTTCGGAGCCGGCCATCCGGGAGATGGTCTCCTCCATGAGGGTGCCGCCGAGATCGTTGGCGCCACCTTCGAGCATCGCCCGCGTGCCGTCGATACCGAGCTTGACCCAGCTGGTCTGGATGTTGTGGATACGCCCGTGCAGCATGATGCGCGCCAGCGCGTGCACCGCGCGGTTGTCCCGGTTGGTGGGCCCGGGGCGCGCGGCACCCGCCAGGTACAACGGGGCGCTTTGGTGCACAAACGGCAGCGGTACGAACTCGGTGAATCCGCCTGTGCGGTCCTGAATTCCGGCGAGGACCCGCAGATGTCCGATCCAATGCTTGGGGGTGTCGACGTGCCCGTACATCATCGTCGAGCTGGAGCGCAGCCCCACCTCGTGTGCGGTGCTGATGACATCGATCCATTCGGACGCCGGCAGCTTGCCCTTGGTGAGCACCCACCGCACCTCGTCGTCGAGGATCTCGGCAGCAGTGCCCGGGATGGTGTCCAGACCCGCGGCACGCAGCTCGGTCAACCATTCGCGGACGCTCTGGCCGCCCTTGGAGGCGCCATTGACGATCTCCATGGGGCTGAAGGCGTGCACATGCATGCTGGGCACTCGCTTCTTGACCGCGCGCACCAGATCGGCGTACCCGGTTGCGGGCAGCTCGGGGTCAATACCGCCCTGCATGCAGACCTCGGTAGCACCGGCGACATACGCCTCCCAGGCCCGGTCACCTACCTCTTCGGCCGACAGTGAGAAGGCATCGGCATCGCCCTTGCGCTGCGCGAAGGCGCAGAAACGGCAGCCGGTGTAGCAGATGTTGGTGAAGTTGATGTTCCGGTTCACCACATACGTGACGTCATCGCCGACCACGTCCGCGCGGATCGAATCAGCCAGTGCGACAAGGGCTTCCATCGCTGGGCCCTCGGCGGTCGCCAGTGCTAGGTACTCGTCGTCGCTGCATCCGGCCGGATCTCGCTCGGCAGCACGCAGAGCCGCCAACACGTCAGAGCTCACCTTTTCCGGAGCCCGCGCGTTCAGTTCACGAACATGCTCGCGGATGGACTCCCAATCCCCGAAGGCGCTCGCTAGATCGCTACGGGTATCGGTGTTGCGGCCCTCTGAGTCGATCGCCGCGTGCAGGTCTACCCGGCCCGTCGACTCCCACGTCTCGTCGGGCTCCTGCCAGGGCGATCCGGTCGGCGAAACATCCAGGGCAAAACCGGTTTCCGGGTCGGCCAGGGCCTCCACATGTCCGCGCACCCGTGGATCGATCCACGCCGACCCGGCCTGCACATACTGCGGTTGCGCCGTGAGGCGTTGTACCAGGTCGTATCCGGCCTCGGCGGTCACCGACGCCAAATCGTCCAGATTTGGCCACGGCCGTTCGGGGTTCACATGGTCGGGGGTCAGTGGCGACACCCCGCCCCAGTCATCCACCCCGGCGCCGATCAGGGCCAAGCACTCGCTGCGGGACACCAGATTCGGTGGCGCCTGCACCCGCATCTTGGGGCCCAGCACCAGACGCGTCACCGCAATCGTCGCCAAGAAGTCGCCGATTTCGGCATCCGGCGCCGCTTTCATGGCGGTATCCGATTTGGCACGGAAGTTCTGCACGATTACTTCCTGCACGTGCCCGAATTCCTTGTGCACCTTGCGGATCGCGTGAATAGTCTCCGCACGCTCGGTCAGATCCTCACCGATCCCCACCAAAAGACCTGTGGTGAACGGGATCGACAGCCGGCCCGCGTCGGTCAGGGTCCGCAGCCGCACGGCGGGGTCTTTGTCGGGGCTGCCGTAGTGCGCCTCACCGCGATTCTCGAACAATCGCCGCGATGTGGTTTCCAGCATCATGCCCATCGACGGCGCCACCGGCTTGAGCCGCGCCAGCTCAGACCAGCTCATCACTCCCGGGTTCAGATGCGGCAGCAGACCTGTCTCTTCCAAGACGCGGATCGCCATCGCCCGTACGTAGTCCAGCGTGGTGTCATAGCCGCGCTCGTCGAGCCACTGCTTGGCCTCCGGCCAGCGATCCTCGGGCCTGTCCCCCAGCGTGAACAAGGCCTCTTTGCAGCCCAATTCGGCGCCGCGACGAGCGATGTCCAGGATCTCGTCGGGCTCCAGATACATGCCCTGACCCTGCGCCCGCAGCTTCCCCGGAACCGTCACGAACGTGCAGTAATGGCACTTGTCGCGGCACAGATGGGTGACCGGGATGAATACCTTGCGCGAATAGGAGATCGGCAGACGTCCGGTCGCACCGAGGCGCCCTGCGGATTCCAGCCCGGCATCACGCACGCGCGCGGCGCTGGCCATCAAATCGGCCAGATCCTCTCCACGCGCGGTCAGGGCGAGGGCGGCCTCATCGACGTTCAGCGTCACCCCGTCGCGCGCACGGCGCAACACCCGCCGTAGCGCCGGCGATGAGCCACCCGCTCGCCGGGCATCCGATACGGACGATGCCGCTTTGGGTGCGGGAAATGCGGGATTCGGCAGCGGCGTTAGGTCGTCGGGCACGTTTGTACAACCGTCGGTCACCCCCAGATCATCCGCCCGTTCCAAAAGCCCGACCACTCGGGGGTTCATCAACGGGCTCACGCTGCGGAAACGCCCGGGATCGCTAGGCTGATCTTCGTGAGTCTTACGAGAACGCTCAAGCAGAAACTTCCGTTTCTGCGGTATTCATTTCTGCGTGCGGTGTTCGGCGGTCTGAACGTCATGCGCACCGGTCAGATGGGCGATGGCCGCGAAGAGGCCACCGCCGAGTACGTGATCGCGACCGCCCCGGCCGGGGATGTCGACGCCGCGATCGATGCCATCGACAATTTCGCGTACGACCAATCGATCCTGATGAATGTCGGCGACGAGAAGGGCCAGCTGCTCGATGCCGCCGTGAAACGCGCCAACCCCAAGATCGCCTTGGAGCTGGGTGCGTATTGCGGATACAGCGGCCTACGGATCGCGCGAGCGGCTCCCGGCGCCAAGTTCTTCTCCATCGAGAAGTCGGGCGCCAACGCCTCGGTGGCGCGCCGGGTGTGGGCGCATGCCGGGCTGTCGGACCGCACCACCTGCCTCACCGGCACGGCTGACGACGGAACCACCCTGGACACCCTGTCCAAGGACTACGGGTTCACCGCGGGATGCCTGGACTTCGTGTTCATCGACCACTGGAAGGACGTGTACCTCGACGACCTACAGCGGCTGCTGGAGCGGGGCTGGTTGCATCCAGGCACGATCGTCGTCGCCGATAACGTCAGATTCCCCGGCTCCCCCAAGTACCGCGCGTACATGAAGGAGCAGCAGGGCAAGCTCTGGCAGACCATCGAGCACGAGACCCACGTCGAATACCAGACCTTGGTGAAGGACCTCGTCCTCGAGTCGGAGTACTTGGGCTGAGCGCCTGCGCGACGACCGTCGGCCTGGGTTAGTCGTTCGCCCGACGCAAGACATAAGCCGCGGGCAGCACGCCGAGCACCATCAGCAGCACCGGCCACAACCCGGTGAAGACCACATCGCCGCCGGGCCCGCCGAACAAGAGCATCGTCGTGGTCGCCACGAATGCCCACAGCGGTGCACCCGCCCATCGCGACGACGGCGCCCACTGCACGGCGCACCACACCAGTACGACGTTGAGGACGGCGCTGATGATGAGCCCGAGTGGAACGAGAACGCCGCCGAAGCGTGAATTGAGCAAGGCAGCGCCCAGAATGGCGCTGATGATGCCGTCGACGATGAGCGCGGACAGAACGAACCCGCGCATGAAACCGTTCAGGCGTCTAGATCGGGACAGAGTCGAGCTGGGCCACGAGTGAGCCGACGACCCATTGGAAGTTGTCCAGCCGGTCTTGCCAGTGCTGCTGGTTGGGATCCTGGTCTTGATCGGGTGGCATGAATCGAGCTTACAACTCCACCCCGGCGAACAGATCTGATTCCCATCCGGTGTCGACGCCGGGCACACCTCGCACCAGGACAAAATGCTCGGTGTCCGCGACGGGCAACGCGATCATGTTCGACAGCGCCAGGGAGGACCCGTCCTCGGAGACGGTGAGCTGGGTAGCGTGCGCGCGCAACGCCGCCGCCTTGGCACCGCGGTAGGCGGATACGTCGATGGCGGCGCTGATCTGCTCGTCGGCAAAGGTGGGTATGAGATCGATGGGCGCCGGTTCACATCCCGGCGGCAGCTGCTTCAAGGCCGCGAGTCCCGCGCTCAGAGCACTGGTCGCGATGACGGTCCAGTACAGCTTGGCCACCTTCCAGGAGGCCTTCTCCACCGCAGCGGTGGTCACCGTGTGCGCCTGGATGTGATCGGGGTGCCCGTATCCGCCGAAGGGGTCATAGGTGACGACGACATGCGGGCGGTGTTCCTCGATCAACCCCGCCAGCGCCGCCACAGCGTCGTCCAGATCTGCGCCGGCGAAGGCCCTCGGATGCAGCGGCCCGGTGTCCGCCATGCCGGAGTCACGCCAGCGCCCCGCACCACCGAGGAAGGTGGGCCGGTCGACGCCGAGGTGTCTTAGCGCGCTGGACAATTCAGCGATCCGGTATCCGCCGAGCTGATCGGCGTGATCTACGGCCAGCTGCTCCCAGCGGTCGCCGATCACCTCGCCTTCCTCCCCGAGCGTGCAGGTGACAACCCGGACATCGGCACCTTCGGCGGCATACCGCGCGATGGTTCCTCCGGTCGTCAGAGATTCATCGTCGGGGTGAGCGTGGACCAGCATCAGTCGTCGGGTCATGGGCGTGTCTTCTTCCACTCTCCTGCCGTGGCGACGATGCCCACCGGCACCGCGCCGGCCAGCTCGACGTTCCGCACGCTGGGTCCGGCCGCGGCGATGGTGGTGTCCTGCATGATCGGCAAAACCGTTGCCATCTTCCACAATTGGGGCTCGGCTTGATCGACGACCTTGCCCACATCGGCCTGTCCGGTCAGCGCGGCATCGATACCGGCCTGCAGCCCCTCATCACATAACCCGGTGAGATTGCTCGGGGCACGGACAGATTCCTCCCGCGACGGCGGCGACGGCGTATTGCTCGCCGGCGGCGGAGGGGGTGTGGTGGTGCGGGTATCGGGCACCCTGCCCGATTGCAGTGCCGGGCAGCCATACCGGGAGGCCAGCACGGTGGCCAGGTCACCGCCGGACTGATGCCAGCCGACGATGGCGTCCACGCGACCGTCCGGAATCGCCTGGCCGTACAGCACGGGCGGATCGAGCGCGGCGACGCTGGCCCGCACCCCCGCATTGCGCAGTTGGTCGGCGGCGGTGTTGGCGACGGCGACCGACGTCGGATCGTTGGAGGCAGCGCCGATGACCAGGCTCAGCGGCTCGCCGTCCCGGGTGATCTGCGGTGGACCCGCCGGGGCTCCAGGCGACGGCGTCACCTCGACGGCTTCATACCCGGCCTCATTGAGCAACGCGAGGGCCGCATCCCGGGTGAGAGCGGTGGGTGCGGTGGGCTTGTATCCGGGATCCGAGGGAGAACGCACCTGCGCCGCGGCCAGGGTGACGGCGTTGTCGTTGCCCGCGGCCACCGCCGCCAGCAGTCCGACATCGAGCAGTCCGAGCAGTCCGCGGCGCACCTTGGAATCGGCGAGCACCGGCTGTCCGGCGCGCAGCGTCAGCTGCAGGGTGCGCGGTGCGACGATGCGCGCGGTACGCACCCCGGGAATGTTGGACAGCTGAGCGAAGGTCACCGCGCTGCCGTGCACCTGGGCCACTTGGGTGTCCCCATTGCGAATGGAGTCCGCCAACACCGTGGGGGCGCCAGCACGACGGAACAGGATCTCGTCGGGAACCGCGGGTGTGGCCCAGTACCGGTCGTTGCGCGCCAGCAGGATCTCGTCACGCTGCGGATCAATCGCGTCGACCCGGAAACGCCCCCCGGAGGCGGGCATCGACTTGATCAGCCCGGAGGCGAACCCGCCCGGGATGTCTTTCACGATGTGCGCGGGCAGCAGGTCGGTGAACAGCTCGCGCCACGCCGGGTACTTGTGGTCAAACGTGACGACCACACGCTTACCGCCATCACGCGACTGCACATCGGTGATGCTTCCGTAGCCCGCCGGGTCCACGGTCCCCGGCTGAATCAGCATCTGTTGCCACAGGTACGAGAAGTCATCGGCGCCGATAGGTGCGTTATCGGTCCACTGCGCCTCGGGACGGATCGTGTAAGTGACGGTGAAGGGTTCCTGACTGGTCTCCTCGGCGGAAACCAGCAGAGTCGGGTCCAGCTCCCAGCGTGAGCCGGTGGTGGTCGCCGAGTCGGGTATCGGGCGAAACGCGCTGGGCAGCACCAGGGAGCTGATCGCGGAGTTCACCGGCGACTGATCGGACAGCAAGTGCGGGTTGAATCCCGCACCGATCGAGTCGATACCGACCACGATCTGCTCTTTCCTGGGCGGTGGCGGCGTCGTCGAGCTGGTTGTCTCGCTGCCCTGTACGGCCGGCGGCGCGCTGACGGAGCACCCGGCCAGGAGCACCACACCAAGCACTGCGCACAGCCGAAGGCGCGGGATCTCGGTAGGCATGGGGACCAACCTTATCGCTGGGGTGCTGGGGGTCGCCCGCGGCAACCGATCAGGGCGTCACGATCGCGAAGTTGGGATCGGGCTGATCGAGGACCGCGACCAACCGCGCGAATCCGGTCAGGTCGCCCTCCACGGTGATCTCGCCGGCGGCGACAAGCTGCGCCGGGTCCGTGCCGTCCAGCAGAACCTTGATCAGGGTTGGCCGAGTAAGGGTGAACGTCACATCGGGCTGACTGATCCCTGCGGGCCGGTCGTAGTGCACCAGCACACCGTTGCGCAGCTCCACACGGTGCACGCGATCCTCGTCGGTGAACGTCCAATCGCTCACGAAGCGCTCGCTCCACGCCTTGGGCCCGTTGACCCGCAGCGAGAGCGCATCGAACACCTGATCCACCGTCAGCGCCGCCACCAACGTGGGCGAGCCGACAGCCATCGGGGTCCCGACGTTGCCGTGAGTCAGTTCGTAGGCACCCATCAAATAGAAATTGCGCCAGGTGGCGTTCTCCGCGCCATACCCGAGTTGTTCGAAACAGCTGGCCTGCAACGTCTTCGCGGCTTCGTTCGTCGGATCGGCGAAGATCACGTAGTTGACCACCTGGGCCACCCATCGATAGTCGCCTTGCTCAAAGGCAATGCGCGCCTTGCGTAATACCTCCGCGGCGCCACCCATGAACTCCACGTGCCGCTGCGCGTTCGCGACGGGTGGATGCTCCCAGAGATGGGCCGGATTGCCGTCAAACCAGCCCATGTAGCGCTGATAGATCGCCTTGACGTTGTGGCTGACCGAACCGTAGTAACCGCGCGCATGCCATGCCCCGGCGATCGCCGGGGGCAGCTGCAGCGTTTCGGCGATCTCGGAGCCCACCAGGCCCTGGTTGAGCTGGCGCAGCGTCTGATCGTGCAGATAGGCATACAAATCACGCTGTAGGGCAAGGTATTCCACCAGGCGCTCGGTGTCCCAGGTAGGCCAGTGGTGCGAGGCGAACACCACATCGGAGTCGCGGGCGTACAGGTTGATGGCCTCGGTGATGTACCGCGACCAGACGTGCGGGTCGCGTACGAGCGCGCCGCGCAATGTCAGCAGATTGTGCAGGGTGTGGGTGGCGTTCTCGGCCATGCAGAGCGCCCGGCGCTCGGGGAAGTGAAAGTTCATCTCCGCGGGCGCCTCTGTCCCCGGCGTCAGTTGGAAGACCATGTGCACCCCGTCGACCGTCTCTTCCTGCCCGGTGTGGGTGATGTCCAGAGTCGGCGAGATCAACGTGACGGTACCGATGGAATTGGTTTGGCCAAGACCAGATCCCACCTGCCCGAGCGGCCCCCTCGGCAACACGGCGCCATACATGTAGACGGCGCGGCGCGTCATCGCGGTCCCCGCGTAGACGTTCTCCGCCACGGCGTGTTCCAGAAATCCCGCCGGCGCCAAAACTGGACAATGACCCGCCGTGACGTCCTCCTGGCTCACCACTCCCAGCGCACCCCCGAAATGGTCGGCGTGGGAATGGGTGTAGATCAGCCCGGTCACCGGGCGGTCGCCGCGATGACTCCGGTACAGCGCCAACGCGGCCGCGGCGGTCTCAGCGGATACCAGCGGGTCGATCACGATGACTCCGCGTTCACCCTCGACGAGCGTCATATTGGAGATGTCGAGGCCTCGAACTTGGTAGATGCCCTCGGTGACGTGGTACAGCCCCTGCCTGATGTTCAGCCCGCACTGCCGCCACAGACTCGGATGTACCGAGGCCGGGCAGGACCCCTGCAGGAACGCATAGGAGTCGTTGTCCCACACAACTTTCCCTGATGCGTCTGTCACTACACCGGGCTCTAGCGCGGCGATAAACCCTCGGTCGGCGTCTTCCTGATCCGCGGTGTTGGCGAACGGGAGTTCCGGCATGGCAGCCGCGTTTTGTTCGATGATGCGGGACGTGGGCTGCGTTTGCTCCGACATACCGCGATGGTACCGATCAGCGTGGGATCAGCGACGGTCAAAGCTGTTATCTCTCAGAAGAGTTCATTCTTCCGAGACAACCACTGTTACCAGAGTCAGTCCAGGTCCACCCGGACGGTCAACAGCTCGGTGCCCACCGCTCGGACCACCGCACTGTTTGCCGTCGGCAGCTGCTGCAGCCGTGCGCGCGCGTCATCCTCGGGCAGCAGGTGTGCGGTGCCGGTGCGCCACTGGTCGCGGATGCGCAGCCGCACCGCGGGGTTTGCCTTGATATTGCGCACGTAGTCGGAGTGTTCGCCGTGCTCGGAGACCAGCCAGAACTGGTTGTCGACCAGGCGTCCACCTATCGCGGTACGGCGAGGTTGTCCCGATGTGCGACCCGTGGTCTCCAGCTGCACCACCGGCAGCCGTCGCCCTACCGGATTGACGAGGTACCGCTGCGCGTTGTGTACCACCAGCCGCTTGATGGAGTTGAAATCGGCCACGCCTTGCAGTCTGCCCCGATTCCACCGGCGGCGCGAGGCGGGCCGCCGGAATCCGCCACCTTCCACACAGGCGAGCCTCAGAGCGCCGTGAGTCGAGCCTTGAGCAGGCAGAACTCATTACCTTCGGGGTCTGCCAGGACATGCCACTGCTCCTGGCCGGTCTGGCCGATATCGGCTGGGCGGGCACCGAGTCCGAGAAGGCGTTCAAGCTCAGCGTCCTGATCGCGGTCAGTGGGGTTCACGTCGATGTGCAGCCGCGATTTCCCACGCTGCGGCTCGGCACTGAAGCTCAGGAAGATCGTCGGCTGCAGACCGCCGAAACCCTCGCGTGGTCCGATCTCCAGCGAGCCGTCTTCCTCGCGATCCAGCACGACGAAGTCCAGAACCTCGCACCAGAACCGCGCCAGTGCCTCGGGGTCGCGGCAATCGAGCACAAGCTCGCTGATGCGACACGCCATCGGCCAAACCTAGCTGTTGTTGGCTGCTGCCTTCGCGCGTGAGCGGTTGCGTGCACGGGTGTTGGCATCCAGGTCAACCTTGCGCACGCGCACGATCTCCGGTGTCACCTCGACACATTCGTCGCCCGCGCAGAACTCCATAGCCTTCTCAAGGTCCAGTTCCATCGGCCTGGCGAGAGTCTCGAAGACGTCGGCCGTCGCGGACCGCATGTTGGTCAGCTTCTTTTCACGGGTGACGTTGACGTCGAGGTCCTCGGCGCGCGGGTTGATCCCGACAACCTGGCCCTCATAGGTTGCGTCACCCGGCTCCACGAAGAACTGCCCGCGATCGGACAGCTGGGTCATCGCGAACGGAGTCACGGAGCCGGTGCGGTCGGACACGAGTGATCCGGTGTGCCGTGCGCGGATCTCGCCTGCCCACGGGCGGTAGCCCTCGAAAACGGCGTTCGCGATGCCGGTGCCTCGGGTCAGTGTCAGGAAGTCGGTGCGGAATCCGATGAGGCCACGTGACGGCACGATGAAGTCCATCCGGACCCATCCCGCGGCGTGGTTGGCCATTTCCTCCATGCGGCCCTTGCGGGCGGCCATCAGCTGGGTGACTGCCCCGACGAACTCCTCGGGACAGTCGATGGTCATGGCTTCGAACGGCTCATGCAGCTTGCCGTCGATCTGGCGCGTGACCACCTGCGGCTTGCCAACGGTCAGCTCGAAGCCCTCACGGCGCATCTGCTCGACGAGGATGGCCAGCGCCAGCTCACCACGGCCCTGCACCTCCCAGGCGTCCGGTCGGTCGATATCGACGACCTTGATCGACACGTTGCCGATGAGTTCGGAATCCAGCCGCGACTTGACCATCCGCGCGGTCAGCTTGTGCCCGGACACCTTGCCCGCCAGCGGAGAGGTGTTGGTGCCGATGGTCACCGAGATCGCCGGCTCATCGACGGTGATCCGCGGGAGCGCGTGGGCGTGCTCAGGGTCGGCCAGCGTGTCACCGATCATGATCTCGGGCATACCGGCGACGGCGACGATGTCGCCGGCGACTGCCTCCTCGGTGGGGCTGCGGTCGACGCCCTCGGTGGCGAGCAGCTCAGTGATCTTCGCGTTGGTAATGACGGGGTGTCCGTCGACTTCGCGCATCCATGCCACCTGCTGGCCCTTGCGCAGCCGCCCGTTGTAGATGCGGATCAGCGCGAGCCTACCGAGGAAGGCAGAGGCGTCGAGGTTGGTCACCAGCGCCTGCAGCGGGGCCTCAGGGTCTCCGGCGGGCGGCGGGATGTGCTCGAGCAGCACGTCGAACAGCGGGTCGAGGTTCGCGCCCTCGGGATTCTCGCCGTTGGCGGGCTCGACCGTGCTGGCGATGCCGGCGCGGCCCGAGGCGTACAGGGTCGGGAGTCCGAGCGCGTCCTCGGCGGCCTTCTGCGCTTCTTCATCGAGGTCGGAGGCGACGTCGAGCAGCAGATCGTGGCTCTCGGAGACGACCTCGGCAATGCGGGCGTCGGGCCGGTCGGTCTTGTTGACGACCAGGATCACCGGCAGGTGGGCGCTGAGGGCCTTGCGCAGCACGAACCGGGTCTGCGGAAGCGGGCCCTCGGAGGCGTCGACCAGCAGCAGCACGCCGTCGACCATGGACAGTCCGCGCTCCACCTCACCGCCGAAGTCGGCGTGGCCGGGGGTGTCGATGACGTTGATGACCGTCATGGAGCCATCCGCGTGCTGGCGGTGCACCGCGGTGTTCTTGGCCAGGATGGTGATGCCCTTTTCCTTCTCCAGATCACCGGAGTCCATCAGGCGCTCAACGGCGTCATCACCTCGGTGCGTGAGCGCACCCGATTGCTTGAGCATCGCGTCGACCAGGGTTGTCTTGCCGTGGTCGACGTGCGCAACAATGGCTACGTTCCGGAAACTGTGGGTCACGTCTGCCAATTCTGGCAGTTAAGGCCCCTGTTCACGAAACTGGCGTTATCACGTGTGACGCCCGACATAGCCCAAACACAGCCCAAGACACATTTAAGACCCAGAAGTAGGACCCCAGTGAAGGCCAGCAAGGTCGCACGGCTCAAGCCCAAGAAGAAGTGCTGTAAAAGCAAACCACGCTGCATGAAGTGCCCTCTTGTCGTGCACAAGATGCAGAAGGCCGAGCAGCACGGACTCTCCGAGAAGGAGCTGAAAAAGCTGCTACACCGGGCGCGCGCCCACTAGCGCCGCCCGCAACGCGGGGATCCATCCCCCGTCCGCGGGGACCCATTCCACCGTGTCGAGTTCGTCGGCGGTGACCCAGCGCAGCGCCAGATGCTCATGCGGGTGAGGGACGCCCCCGTCCAGCCGTGCACGGTAGGCACGCAGCACCAGGTTCCCGACGACAACATCCTCACCGAGCCGGGAATCGACGGCGACCTCGATCCCGAGTTCCTCGCGCAGCTCCCGTGCGAGCGCCTGCGGCTCCGATTCGCCCTCGACGACCTTGCCTCCCGGGAGCTCCCACTGTCCGGCGAGCTCGACGGGTTTGGATCGCTGCGCAATGAGCAGCTTGTCCCCGTCGATCACCGCGCCCGCGACCACTATCGCCATGGTGGTCGACGCTATACGTTGAGTTCATGGCCCTGCTCACCGACGATCAGATCAACGCGGCGCTCTCCGGACTTCCCGGGTGGACACGCGAGGGTGATTCACTGCGCCGCGCCGTTAAGTTCGACGCCTTCCTGGACGGAATCGACGCGGTGCGCCGCATCGCCGAGCACGCGGAATCCGTCGACCATCATCCCGATATCGATATCCGGTGGCGCACAGTGACGTTCGTGCTGTCCACCCACTCCGAGGGTGGCATCACCGACCAGGACGTGGCGCTGGCCCAGGCAATCGACTCACAGGTCGGCCCCTAGCGACGTTCTAGAGCAGCGCGACGGTCTCAACACCACACGCAGGCCCCGCCCGCCTCTATGCGACAAAAGCGCTTTCATCCCCGCCGCATTACCCACGTTGTCGCATAGAGGCGGGCAACAGCACCATGGTTCCGGGAAACCGCAACGCGATCGGGCGTCACAAGATCGCGGTGACATTGCCGTGCCGCATGACCCTGTCCTCACAGTGCCAGGCAACCGCGCGCGATAGCACCAGCCGTTCCACATCCGATCCCAGCCGCACCAGGTCCTCGACGGTGTGGGTGTGATCGACCCGAATCACGTCCTGCTCGATGATCGGCCCCTCGTCGAGCTCCCGCGTCACGTAATGCGCTGTGGCACCGATCATTTTGACGCCACGTTCCCGCGCACGGCGATACGGCATCGCTCCGGTGAACGCGGGAAGGAACGAATGGTGGATGTTGATCAGCGGGCAGTCGATCTCGTCGAGAAACTCAGGCGACAGGATCTGCATGTACCGGGCCAGGACCACTAGGTCGACGTTTCCCTGCAGCAAGTCCAGCTGCTTACGTTCGGCCTCCGCACGATTCTCCCGGGTGGCGGGTATGTGCACGAAGGGCAAGCCGAACGAGCGCACCTGCTCGGCAAGGTCAGGATGATTCGAGATCACCATCGCGATCGACATGTCGAGCTCGCCGCGGCGGTTGCGCCACAGCAGATCCAGCAGACAGTGATCGGTGCGCGACACCATGATCGCAACTCGTTTGGGCTTGGCCGCCTCGCTGAATCGGTACTGGATATCGAATTTTTCAGCGATAGCGGCGAACTCTTTCTCCATGCCCTCGCGCGCGGCGGCGAGTCCGGAGCGGTGGAACACGGTGCGCTGCATGAACCAGCCGCCCTGCGGTTCCGTCGAGTACTGCGCCAGCGAAATGATGCTCGCACCGGCGTCTGCCAGGAAGGCGCTGACAGCGGCGACCACGCCGATCCGGTCGGGGCATTGCAGCAGCAATCTACCGATGTCCTTGGAGTGAAAGGCATCTGAAGACCCGGTGGGGTGAGCCCCTTGGGGAGAGATGGGAAACATGCCCTAGCTCGACTTCAGCCCGTGCATGCGCGCCAGGAACTTCAGAAATAGTCCGGCGGGCAGCAGCCGCTGCGCGGCCATGATGAGCGGAGCGTTACTGCCCTTGGCATACAAGGGCTTCGGGTTTGGATTCAGTGCCACGTCGACAACCAGACGCGCCAGATCGTCGGAGGCCATACCGTGCTGCTCCCGCGCGGCCATGGCTGCATCGACGGTCTGGAACGCGTCGCGGTAGGCAGATCCCTCGGCCACGACACGGTTGCGGCGCGTTTCGATCCCGGTCGCGATGACACCGGGTTCCACGGTACTCACGGTGATCCCGAACGGTGCCACCTCGTAACGCAGGCAGTCGGCAACGGTGTGCAGAGCCGACTTCGCCGAACTATAGGTCGATCGGAACGGTACGTGCAGAGTGCCCGCCATCGACCCCACCATCACGATGGCGCCGCGGCGCCGTTCCCTCATCCCGGGCAGCACCGCCTTGGTAAGCGCAACGGGTCCAAAAACATTGGTGTTGTACAGCTTCTCGAAATCATCGATGGAGATGTCTTCCAGCGCGCCGATCTGACTCTCTCCGGCGTTGTTGACCAGGATGTCCACCTCGCCCGCCTGCGCGACGCATTCGGCGATACTCGCCTTGTCGGTCTGATCGAGCCGCAGGTACTGCACCCCGGCAATGCGGTCGGTGATGGCATCGGGGTTGCGACTGGTGCCGAATACGCGATGCCCGCGCTCGGCGAAGATCCGGGCCGCGCTTGCGCCGATCCCGCTGGACGCACCGGTGACCAGGACGGTCCAATGTTCAGACATGACGGCAACGCTAGCCGGTGATCGGTACTGCGTTGCGACGTGACCTGGTTCCCGTGACCGCCATCCAGCCGAGTGTCGCCATGGCCGCCACAATGTCCACCAGCCCGGCCCAGGCCAGCGGCCACGGCCGGTCGATGCGCCAGATGTCAGGTTGGGCGAAGCTGAGTAGCCAGGGCACACCGACCAACAACAGCACCAGCCACCCGTACCCAAAGACTTTGGCGCCCAATTTGTCTCGCCACGGTCCGTGCAGCAGCCACACCATGAACGGAACCATCCACACCCAATGGTGTGTCCACGAGATGGGTGAGATGAGCAGGCCGAACATCTGCACCACACAGATCTGGCCCAACCTGTCGTCCACGGCCCGCCAGGCGAAGAAGGCCAGCACCACGGTGACCAGGTAGGCCGCCAACACCAGCGCTCCAGACCCCGCATCGTGTCCGAGGATCCTGGAGATCCCTCCCCGCCAGGACTGGTTGAACACGGTGGCGATCGGCCCGATCCGGTCAGGCTTACCCAATAGGTCGGTGAAGTAGTACCGCCCCTGCGCCCCGACGACGGCGATGCCGACGACCACAGTCAAGACAAAGACCACCCCTGCCCACAGCGCGGTCGCCCAGCGGCGTGCGCCCAGGAAGTAAAGCCCGGAGACCAACGGGGTCAGCTTCACCCCGCCGGCGAGTCCCACCAGCGTTCCGGAGATCCACCAGCGTGAGGAGGTCACCGCCACCAGGATCAGCAGCATCAGCAGCACATTGATCTGTCCGTAGTCCAGCGTCGAGCGCACGGGTTCGGTCCACATCGTGACGGCGGTCCACACGGCCGCCCCGCGGGCATCGTCGAATCCGAGCAACCGCTGACTCAGCCGAACCACTGCGTACAGCGCGGCGATGGTGCCCAGAATCCAACACAGGCCGAGCAGGGTGAACGGCAGCAGGTGTAGCGGCCAGAACACCACGGCCGCGAACGGCGGATATGTGAAGGGCAGCGGGAAGTCGGGGGTCTTGTCCGGATAGGTGAACTCGTAGAGATTGCCGTGGCCCAGGGTGGCTGGTCCGCTGACGTACACATGCAGATCCACAAGGTCGGCGCCATGCGGAGTCAGATACGCCCAGGCGATTCGCACCGCGACGCTCAGCACGAGCAGCCACGGACCCCATTCCCGGACACGCCGCCACGCCGCCGCGCCGCGTGTCGGCACCAGCGACTTTGCATCCGCCCTGGTCGACTCGGTACTCATCGGGGTTTCGATAACCTCACTCACTCGATTTGGTAACGGTTCCATCTACGCCACACGCGTCACTTGAGTAACACGCGTAACGGATTACCTTGGGTTTTAACACCGGTAATCAGGTCTAGCGAAACAGCATTGGAGTTCAATATGTCACGGTTTATGTCCCGGCTCCCCAACGTCTTCGTGGGCGCGTCGATCGCGGCCTTCGCGTCAGCCGGCCTGGCGCTGGGCATGGCGTCGACCGCTGGCGCCGACCCCATTCCCGGCCCGCCGCCGAACCCGACCAACCCGGCTGCGCTCCTGGGCCAGGCCGCTGCGGGCTTCGGTAACGCTCCCGCCGCCGCCCCAGTGGCTCCCGTGGCACCCGCCGCGATCGCCGCCCCGGCACCTGCCCTACCGGCTATCACGCCTGCCGCTCCTGCGGTCGCGCCGGTTCCCGGTGTGGTGCCTGCCGCTCCGGCTGCGCCCGCTGCTCCGGCCGCACTGCCTCCGGCCGCCGCGCAGGCACTGACACCCGCGGCCGCGCAGGCGCTGTCCCCGGCGTCGGTTCCTGCTACCAGCAACCTGCCCGGCGTTGGGCAGATCCCCGGCGCAGATGGTGTCACGCAGACTGTTGATCTGTGGGCCACCAACCTGCCCAAGCTCCTGCCCGCGGGCGTGCAGCAGACCCTGATTCCGCCGGCTCTGGTCAATGGAATCCCCGCCGCAGCGGCAGCTCCCGTTGCCGGGCTGCCCGCTGCCACCGCACCCGGTGTTGGCATGGTCCCGTCGGCACCGATGTTCGCAGCGCTGCCGTAGTTCACTACACAAGCAAGGCGGTCAGGGCGTTTACGCCTTGGCCGCCTTTGCTTTGGCCGCAGCCTTCATTTCCTTCTTATGGGCGCGCACCAGACCGAGCGACTCGCCGTCGACAACGTCAGCCACCGACAGGTGCGTGTCCTTCTCGCCGTAATTTCCGGCGGCCTTGCGCCAGTCCTTGGGCTGAACTCCATATTGTTTGCCCAGTAGTGCCACGAAGATCTTGGCCTTTTGCTCACCGAACCCAGGAAGCGCCTTGAGTCGCGTAAGTAGCTCGGCCCCATTCGGATCCCCCGCCTTCCAGATGTTCTCCGCGCGGCCGTCGTACTCGTCGACAATCTCCTGCGCGAGTACCTGGACACGCTTGGCCATCGAACCGGGGAATCGGTGTATCGCGGGGCGTTCGGAACACAAGGCGACGAATTTATCGGGGTCGTAGTCGGCTATCTGGTGCGCGTCGATACCGCCGATCCGGTCGGCAATCTTCTTGGGCCCCGCGAACGCGACCTCCATAGGAATCTGTTGATCGAGGAGCATCGCTATCAAAAGCGCCAACGGATTCTCCTCCAGCAACTCATCGGCGGCCGGGTCCTGTGCTAGCTGCAATTTCGCCAATGTGACATTCCTTCCTTCTGAACTTTGACAACCCGAGCGGTGCTACGCTACGGCAACTTGGGCGACCAAGATCACAGTGTTCGGGGAGGCTGCCGCTGTCAGGCCAATTGGACGTTGATCTAGAGGCGTTGCGCAAGCTATCGCCGGAATTACGAGAACAAGCCCACAAGCTGTGCGGCAGGGCTGCCAACCCGACGAGGGTTGAAGCGGGGGATGCCCCATCGCTGACCGCAGTGAGACGGCTCGTCACCGAGGTTATCCCCGAGTTGCAACGTACGTTTGCGGCTCGCTGCGTGAACATGGCCGACCTGTCCGAGCAAGCGCAAGCGCGGTTCGGGGACACCGAAGAGTACGTGCGACAGACCATCCTTTCCGCCGCATCGTTGTCGAGGCCGCAATGAAGTCGGAATACTCGGCCAGAAGGTTGCTGACCAACCACCCTGAACAGTCGATCGTGCCGTTGCGCCAGGCGATGCTCGCCGCCACCGAGTTGCAGCACCGCGCCCAGGACTACAAGCATTCGATAGACATGCCCGGCGGCCTGCCCTGGGACGGTGAAACCGCCCGCGCGATCCAGGACACTGCCGCTAGCGATGAGAAGACGATCTACCTGGCCACCCAGGTGCTTCTCGATGACGCCCCGAAAGCCTTGGTCACCTTGGAGTTCCAGTCGATCGAGTATCGCCGCGAAGCTGTCGACCTGTACAACGAGGCCACCGACCACGGCTACACCGTGGCAGAAGACCTCACTGCCAGCTGGATCATGCAGCCCCACACCAGCGCGGAGGTCATCGAGAAGGCGAACCAGAACGCCGTGAAGTTCACCCGGATGATGCGTAAGGCCTACGACAAGTGGTGGGCGGCCGAATTGGAAGCCCAGCACCAGATCGACGCCATTTGCGATGAGCTGGCGGCCTCGTTCAATCCCTTCAGCGGGCTGACCTCCGCACAGGGAAATCGGGACGGGGAGCACTTTCAAGCGGACAGCCAGCGCGACCAAAGTGTGTTGAGCCGCGTCAACGCGGCATCGCTCCTGGACGATCGGCAGCTCAAGGACCTCGCCGCGGGTAAAAGCGTCACCATCCCGTCCAACCAGCTGCAGTATCTGTACGAATTCGCACAGTCCTTCGACGGCAAATCCGCCACCGAGATCGCCGCCATCAAAGCCGGTCTACCCGAGGAATCTCGCGACGCGATGACGCGGGCGTTTGACCTGGTGTCCAACAACCAGGTCAAGTCCGGCGTGCCCTTCACCGATGGCGCCCTGAAGAACTTCATTCCCGACGTCGGCTCCGAGCCGCGCCTTCCGGATGGCATCGTCAGCGAAACCATCCACTTGCCTCCGGTCGAGCCCACCGATGCGGAGAAGTTCCTCCGCGCGGTCAACCAGCAGTATGGGGAAGAGTCGGCGCGCAGACGCGTGTGAGCCCCGCGTCCTCAGGCCGGTCAGGTGAACACCTGACAAATCAGCGCGAGAAACCCCACGCCTACGGCTCGGCCCTCATTACGCTCTCCCAGCACCCTGACAGGTACCCATAAGGAGCCAGCGTTGACCGCTATCGATCCTACCGAGCTCTCTGCCGAACGCGCCCTGGAGATCCAGGGCAGCGAAGAATTTCAAGAACTCCGGAAAACATTGCGCCGCTTCGTATTTCCCATGACCGGGTTCTTCCTCGTGTGGTACGGCCTCTATGTGGTGCTGGGTGCATTCGCGCACGACTTCATGGCGATCAAACTCCTCGGCAACATCAACGTCGGACTCGTGCTGGGCCTTGGCCAGTTCCTCACGACGTTCGTCATCACCGGCCTCTACGTCAGATTCGCCAACCGCGAGTTGGATCCGCGGGCCGCGGCCATCCGGGCCGAGGTGGAACAGGCATGACCACCCCATCGATACTGGCGGCCGAGACCGTTGGCAATCCGGCCACCAACATCGCGATATTCACCGTCTTCGTCGCCGTCACCCTCTTCCTCGTCATCCGCGCCAGCGGGAGCAACAAGACCGCAGAGGGGTTCTTCACCGGCGGGCGCGCCTTCTCCGGTCCGCAGAACGGCATCGCCATTGCCGGGGACTACCTGTCCGCCGCCAGCTTCCTCGGAATCGCAGGAGCCATTGCGGTATACGGCTATGACGGCTTCCTGTATTCCATCGGATTCCTGGTGGCCTGGCTGGTGGCCCTGCTCCTTGTGGCCGAATTACTGCGCAACACAGGCAAATTCACCATGGCCGATGTGCTGAGCTTCCGGCTCAAGCAGCGCCCGGTACGACTGGCGGCGGCCACCTCCACATTGACGGTGTCGCTGTTCTATCTCCTGGCGCAGATGGCGGGTGCCGGAGGTTTGGTGGCGCTCCTTCTCAACATCCACAGCAGAGTGGGTCAGTCGGTTGTCATCGGCGTGGTTGGCGTCCTCATGATCGTCTACGTCCTGGTGGGCGGCATGAAGGGCACCACCTGGGTGCAAATCATCAAGGCGGTGTTGTTGATCACCGGCGCTGCGCTCATGACGGCCGCCGTGCTGGCCAAGTTCGGTTTCAATATCTCCGACATTCTCGGCGCGGCACAGCACGCCGTCTCCGACAGCCACACCAAAGGTGTTGCGTCCCGCGATGTTCTGGCCCCGGGCGCTCAGTACGGCGGTTCACTGACATCGAAGATCAACTTTCTGTCGCTCGGACTCGCGCTGGTGCTGGGCACCGCGGGACTCCCCCACGTCCTGATGCGCTTCTACACCGTGCCCACCGCCAAGGAGGCCCGCCGATCAGTGGTGTGGGCGATCGGACTGATAGGCGCCTTCTACCTGTTCACCCTGGCGCTGGGCTACGGCGCCGCGGCCCTCGTAGGCCCCGATCGCATCCTGGCGGCGGCCGGAGGCCAGAACTCAGCCGCACCGCTGTTGGCCTTCGAGCTGGGCGGGGTGATCCTGCTTGCGGTCATCTCGGCGGTGGCCTTCGCGACCATTCTCGCGGTGGTCGCCGGACTGACGATCACCGCATCGGCATCATTCGCACATGACATCTACGCCTCAGTCATCAAGGACCACAATGTCTCTGAGGCAGAGCAGGTTCGGGTGTCGCGGATCACCGCGGTAGTGCTGGGCATCATCGCGATCGGCCTCGGCATCTTGGCCAACGGCCAAAATGTCGCGTTCCTGGTGGCACTGGCCTTCGCGGTCGCGGCAGCCGCCAATCTGCCGACCATCCTTTTCTCGCTGTATTGGGCGCGGTTCAACACCCGCGGCGCGCTGTGGAGCATGTACGGCGGATTGATCTCCACCATTGTGCTCATCGTCTTCTCCCCCGCCGTCTCGGGCACGAAGACGGCGATGATCCCGGGCGCCGACTTCGCCTGGTTCCCGCTCGCCAATCCCGGCATCGTGTCGATTCCCCTGGCCTTCTTGCTCGGCATCGTCGGGACGCTGACCTCCAACGACAAGGGCGACCCTGGATTGAATGCGGAGATGGAGGTGCGCTCCCTGACGGGCATCGGCGCGGAAAAGGCGATCGCCCATTGATCTCGGTGGAATGAGACGGACCCGCCCGTGACTTACATTGGGTTGTGATTGCCCGTCTGCGCCGTTCGGCTGCGTTCATCCTGCTGGCGTTCAGCTTCTCGGCGGTCATGATCGGCACCACGATGCCGACCCCGATGTATGCCTTGTACTCGCAGCAGATGCACTTTTCCGTGCTCACCACGACGGTGGTGTACGCCACCTATGCGGCCGGCGTGCTGTTCGCGCTGCTGCTGTTCGGCGGCTGGTCGGATGTTCTGGGCCGTCGCCCCCTGTTGCTGACCGGTGCCGGATTCGCCATCCTCAGCTCGGTCATCTTCCTGTTCGTCGACTCGGTTCCGCTGCTGCTGATCGCACGCATCGTCTCGGGACTGTCCGCGGGGTTCTTCACCGGCGCGGCTACCGTTGCCGTCATCGAGGCAGCCCCCGAACAATGGCGAGGACGCGCGGCCGCTGTGGCCACCATCGCCAACACCGGCGGCCTTGGACTCGGGCCCCTGGTGGCGGGCATCCTCGTTCAGTACGCGCCCTGGCCCACACATCTGGCGTTCATCGTTCATATCGGACTCGTGTCGATCGCTGTGGTGGCCCTGCTCTTGGCACCGGAAACCGCGCCGAGACACGGAAACCTTGGTGTGCAGCGTCTTTCGCTACCTCCCCAGGTCCGTGCGACATTCGCGGCCGCGGCGACAGCGGGATTCGCCGGATTCGCGGCGCTCGGATCCTTCACGGCGGTGGCCCCCGGATTTCTGTCCGGGGTGCTCGGCATCGACAACCATGCAGTCGCCGGGGCAAGCGTCTTCCTCACATTCGGATCCTCCTGTGTGGCACAGATTCTCGTCCGGCAGGTGCCCGCAGCCAAGGCGCTGATCCTCGGCTGCGCGGTCTTGCTGACCGGGATGCTGCTCGTGGTGGTGGCCCTGCACACCTCGTCACTGTCCTGGTACCTGGCCAGCGCGGTGGTGGTGGGCATCGGACAGGGCATCAGCTTCAGTCGCGGTCTGGCCTCCATCGCCGACCGCACTCCCGAGGACAACCGTGCGGAGGTAACCTCCAGCTACTTCGTTGTCGCCTACGTCGGAATCGCCCTACCGGTCATCGGCGAGGGCTTGGCCGCCCATGCGTGGGGACTACGCACCGCGGGGATCACGTTCGCGCTCGCGGTGGCCGCCCTGGCGGCACTGTGCCTGATCGCAGTCATCTGGCAAGAGCGTCCACGCCGGGCGGAATCCACGCCGCCGGCGACCACCGGCTAATCAAGATCTGTTGCCGATACACCCCATGACCACAGCTGCGGCGCCGAAACTATAGGTAGCGCAGCACAGTTCACACACCTCACTTAGACGCTCGGCCCAGAAACCGTTCATCCCATAAGGGTTGTCCGGGCCGGGGATCGGCGCTAAGTTGTCGGCGGCCCCTGCCTACTCCGGGGCCGTTACCGGTCTTTTCAGAAGGAGTCGATGGGTCGTGCCTGAAGTCGTGCCGGATGAGGGCGAAGCCCCAGTCATTGTCAGCCTCGTCGATGCGGCGGTGCACATGTACGCCTCCGCCATCGATACCCTGCCCGAACCCACCGACCCCGAGTACGGCGAACGCGTTGGCGTCGTCCTCAGCGGGTTGAGAAAGCTCGAAGGCGCGATCTCGAAGGCGGCCGGCCGCAGCCGCGTGACGCCCTCGGTCATCGTCGCGCTGAGCGGAGTTCGCCATCGGTACGACGATCTGATGAAGGACGCGGCCAACAGCCCCAGCGCGACATTGGGCCAACGTCTCTACACCGCGCGCCGGCGGGCACGGCTCACCGCGCAGGAAACAGCCAATGGCGCCGGCCTGAAGGTCGGGTTCCTGACGGCAGTCGAATCCGAGGAAGCCGTCACCGAGGACGAGGCCGCCAAGATCAAGGACCTCATCGCCGCTCTGGGCGGCTAGTCCTACTCGCGAGGCCCAGGGGAAACTACCTAGCGAGGTCGCGTAGCGACGCGCTGTGTCGGTGATCGCCGCTCGGCGACGCTAGGTGCATGACCATTGCACCAATCAAGGCTCTTCGCGCGAGCGGCTCATCGCTGGGCCTGCCCACCGCCGACGAGGTGGGCGCCGCCACTCCGACAACGCGCGACCGCGCACTTGATGTGATCCGGATCGTGTCGCTGGTCGGCGTGGTCCTCGGGCACACCGTCATGGCGGTGAGTGCCATCGACAACGGTGTGCTGCTGTGGGGCAACCTGCTCAACGGCCGCCCCGTTTTCCAGGCGTTGACCTGGGTTTTCCAGATCATGCCGCTGTTCTTCTTCGCAGGTGTCGCGGCGAGCGTGGGCTCCTGGAAGCCCGGCACCAGCTGGGGGTCCTGGCTCATGCATCGCTGCACCCGGCTGTACCGCCCGGTGTTCTACTACCTGGGTTTCTGGGCGGTGGCGCTGCTGATACTTCGGCAGATTCTGCCGCTGCACGTATACGAGCCGGTCGCCGGTGTGAGCACCCAGCTGCTGTGGTTCCTCGGCGCCTATGTGCTGGTGCTGGCCGCGGTTCCGCTACTTGCCCGCATCACGACGACACGGAGCATGGTCACCGCGCTGGCGGGAATCTATCTGGGTATCGCGGCGATCGACGTACTGCGGCTCGGGCTCGGGGCGCCGTCCGGCATCGGTTACGTGAACTTCGTGGTGTGGCTGCTGCCGGCGGTTTTGGGCGTGGGGTACCGCCGGCAGCTGATCACCCAGAAGGCCGCATTGATGCTGGCTGCCGCCGTATTCGCGGTCAATATCGCGCTGGTGACGTTCGGGCCGTACACGATCAGTCTGGTCGGCGTGGCCGGACAGAAGGTGCCGAACATGATTCCGCCCTCGCTGGTGTTGGCCGGGCACGCCATCATCCTGTCCGCGCTCGCCATCGCGGCGATGCCGGCCATCAATCGATGGGCTCAGCGCCCTCGGGTGTGGTGGGCCGTGGCCATCGGTAACTCGGGCGCGATGACGCTGTACCTCTGGCACATGCCCGCGCTGCTGGGAATGCACCTGGTTTTCGATTTCCTCGGGTTCCCCCGATACAACACCGCGGCACCGGATTTCGTCGTGCTGTCGGTACTTCAGGTGACGACGATGGCCGTCCTGGTGACCGGGCTCTTCCTGGCCCTGCGACCGCTGGAAAACAACCCGCTGCCCGGCTGGGACGGTGGCTACGTCGCGTACCCCGGCATGCGCAGTGCCGCCGTCGGGATAGCGCTGATGACGGCCGGAGGGTTCACCCTGGCCTCAGTCGTCTGGGGACTCAAGGGCTTTGGCCTCGTGTGCTGGGTGGTGGTCCTGGCCGGCTTGATCACAGCACGAGCACTGGCCAGTAACAAGAAGGGTGTCTAACCACCACTCTTACGACGGAATTCGCGATGCGAGCCGGCCCGGCCATGTGCATGGGTCGGCTTGCTGGCGGTGTCCTTGTTGTCGGCGGCGGCGTTGGCCTTGTTGTTCTTACGGTCAAGAGCCTCGCGGAACCTGCGCTTGGCATCGTCCGCGGCCGAGTCGCCGCTCGCATTCGAATCGGTCATACCCGTCAGCCTAACCAAGGGGCAGACCGATCGTCGCACCATTTCACTAGCATCAGCTTCATGACCGAGTCTGACGCTCTTTACCCAGGTGGCTCATCGCGGATCAGCGGAGACAGCCTGGAGGGCGTCTCGGCTACCACCCTGTGGACACTGCACAACCGCGGCACCGAGGCCAAACGCCCGGACGGTGTGATTCAGGATCCACTGGCCGCCGAACTCTTCGACGCCATCGAGTACGACTATCGCAAGTTCGGCCGCCCGTCGCAGAGCCACGGCCTGCGGGCCCTGGCCTTCGACGCACAGGCACGTGTGTACCTCGCGACGCATCCCCGGGCAGCGGTTGTCGCACTCGCAGAAGGCATGCAGACCAGCTTCTGGCGGTTGGGCGGCGCGGAATCCACAGCTCAATTCACTTGGTACTCCGTTGATCTGCCACCGGTGATGGAGTTACGCAACAAACTGCTGCCCAAAAACGACCGGATCGTCGAGCTGGCACAGTCGGCCCTGGACCTGAGCTGGATGGATCGGGTGGACACCTCAGGCGGCGTTTTCATCACGGCCGAGGGTCTGCTCATGTACCTGCAACCGGAGGAATCACTCGGGTTAATCGAGGCCTGCGCCAAGCGTTTTCCCGGCGGACAGATGATGTTCGACAACATCCCGCACTGGTTCAGCAGGCGGACCCTGCAGGGGTTCAAGTTGTCGGACCGCTACGTAGCCCCACCCATGCCGTTCGCGCAGACACCCGATGAAGGCGAGATGCTCACCTCTGTTCCGGGGGTGACGGCGGCCATCGATATACCGCTACATCCGGGGCGTGGAATCTGGAAATTCGTCAACGCCAAGCGCCTCGATCGCGGGTTTCTGCGCCGGACCCGTCCCTCCATGACGCTGCTGCAGTTCGGATAGCCATGCCCAGATATGCCGCCTTGCTGCGCGGAGTCAATGTCGGTGGCATCACGATGAAGATGGCCGATGTCCGAGATGCTCTCGAGGCCGACGGATTTACCGGTGTGACAACAATTCTCGCCAGCGGAAACGTGCTGTTGGACTCAACCGAACCCGCCTCAGCGGTCAAGGAGCGACTGCAGCAGGTCCTCGGCGATCGTTTCGGATACGAGGCCTGGGTGCTGGTGTACGACCTGGACACCATTGGCCACATCATCGCGGCGTTCCCCTGGGAGCCGAAGATCGAGGGCGTGCATTCGTATGTGATGTTCTGCAGCGACCCCGCGGTGCTCACCGAGCTGGCCGCTCTCGGCGGCGAGCTCGATGAGAGCGAACGCATCGCCGCTGGTGACGGCGTGCTGTATTGGCAGGTGCCCAAGTCGCAGACCCTGGGTAGCCCCATCGGGAAGACGACCGGCAAGAAGCGATACAAGTCGACGACCACCACCCGAAACTTGAGAACGCTGCACAAGCTCGTTCGCTAGTACTGTGGCGTGCATGGCTGCCATTGATGCCCGCCACCTCGACGGGGTGTCCGAAACCGCTCTCATCACCTTGAATCAACGAGCCACCGAAGCGGACCGGTCCGATGGTGTACTCGAGGATCCGATGGCCATCGTCCTGCGTAACAGCCTGGACTACGACTATCACCACTTCGGCCGCACCCATCAGGGAATTGCCCTGCGGGCGTTGACATTCGATAACGTCTCCAACGAGTATCTGGCCGATCATCCGCGCGCCACCGTGGTGGCGCTGGCCGAGGGCCTACAGACCAGCTTCTGGCGCATCGACAACGGCGAGCTGACTTGGTTGTCCGTCGACCTGGAACCCATCGTGCGGCTGCGCCAGCAGCTACTTCCGCCCGCGGACCGGCTCCGATACATCGCACAGTCCGCGCTCGATCACTCCTGGATGGATCAGGTGGACGACTCCAACGGCGTGCTGATCACCGCGGAGGGGCTCTTGATGTACCTGGAGCGCGACCTGGTGTTCGATCTCATCGCCGCCTGTGCCAAACGCTTCCCCGGCGGGTGGATGGTTTTCGACACCATCCCGTGGTTGATGAGCGTGTACTCGCAGCGGCGCGGCTGGAAGCTGAGCGAGCACTACACCGTGCCGCCGATGCCCTTCTCGTTCACCGCCCACCAGTACGGGGAGCTGCGAGCCCTCGACGGTGTTCGCACGGTGCGCGAGGTTCGAATGCCTCCCGGCCGCGGGAACTTCCTACGGCTGGCCACACCCCTGTTCTACGACCTGCCCTTGTCCGACCGGATTAGGCCGGCAATGACCGTCGTCGAATTCGGTTGACCCGCAAGTCCTCTAGGCGGGTTTGACCGCGCGTCCGATCACAATCGACGAGGACGGCATGGGGACACCGAACACCTTCAGCCAGTCGTCGCGCTGCCCCTCGATCTCGAACCCCGCCCGCTCGATCGCGGCCAGCGTGTCCCGGTGGGTATGGCAGTTCCCGAACAATCGGGGCCAGAACGTCACGTCGACCGCGCGCTGCACCAATCCGAGCGCACCCCCGTGGGCGACATGCTCGAAGAAGCGCACCTCGCCACCGGGCTTGAGTACCTCGAACGCCTGGGCGGCGGCACGGTCGGGGTCACCCACCGAGCACAACACCAGCGAGCACACCACCGCGTCAAACTGCTCCGCATCGGTCACTGTCAGGTCCTCGAACACACCGGCGGTCACCGTCACCGGGATCGCCGCCGCGGCGGCGGCCTCCTCGGCTTGCGGACGCAGCCTGGATTCGGGCTCGAGCGCCGTCACCGACGTCACGGTGTCGGGATACAGCGGAAAGTTCGAGCCGGTTCCCGCACCCACCTCCAGGACGTGTCCCGTCAGACCCCGCAGGTTCTCGGCACGCAATTCCTTGATCGCGGGTGGTTCGCGGCGTGCGATGGCCGACCACACAGCCGAGAAGAATCTGTTGTCGAAGCTGACAGGCGTCGCCATGAAATCCAACCTAGCCCCGCCGACGCTTGTCTGGCCCCCAACCACCAGCCAAACTAGCTCCCACCCCACCACCCCAGCGGTAACCGAACTCTGGAACACTGGGGCCATGGCACAGATCACGTTGCGCGGAAACCCCATCAACACGGTCGGCGAGCTTCCCGCTGTCGGCTCTCCTGCCCCGGCATTTGAGCTGGTAGGCGCCGATCTTGGCCCCGTCACCAGCGACCAGTACCGGGATAAGCCGGTGATCCTCAACATCTTTCCCTCGATCGACACCCCCGTCTGCCAGGCCAGCGTGCGGACGTTCAACCAGCGCGCCGCCGAGGCGGGCGCGCCGGTGCTGTGCGTGTCGAAAGACCTGCCGTTTGCCCAGAAGCGGTTCTGTGGTGCCGAGGGCATCGAGAACGTGGGCACCGCGTCGGCATTCCGTAGCTCGTTCGGCGAGGACTTCGGTGTCGTCATCACCGACGGCCCGATGACCGGACTGCTGGGCCGCGCGATCGTCGTCATCGGTGCCGATGGCAACGTCGCGTACACCGAGCTGGTGCCCGAGATCGCTCAGGAACCCGACTACGACGCGGTGCTCGGGGCACTGTCCTAAGCCCGGTGTCCAGCGCCCCCTTTGCCGACGAGCTGCTGGCGACCGTTCAGGCGTCGCCAGCCGCTGTCGGTGCACACGACAAGGACACCTGGGTTGGCCTGTTCGCCACCTACGGCCAGGTGAATGATCCGGTGGGTTCGCGGCCGCATATCGGCGAGGCCTCGATCAGCAAGTTCTACGACACCTTCATCGCGCCCAACACCATCGTGTTCGATGTCGAAAACGATGTGGTCGCCGGGATGTCGGTACTACGCGATCTGACGATTCATACGACCATGTCGACCGGTGTCACCATGCACATCCCGATGCATCTGCGCTATGACGTCGTGGAGGACGGGCCCGCCTCATCACTCAAGATCGATCGGTTGTTCGCGTATTGGGAACTGCGCGCCATGATCGGGCAACTCCTGGGCGCCGGCGGCGACGGATTGCTCGCGAGCGCCAAGCTGGGACCGCAACTGCTGAAGAACCAGGGTCTCAACGGCGTGCTGGGATTCATGCGCGGACTCAAGGGCGTACACGCGGCCGGCAAGCAGCGCGTCCAGGAACTGACGGCGGCGCTGGCAGCCCGGCACATCCCGACGGTCACCACACTGCTCGCCCCGGACGCCGTCCTCTCGCTCGACGGCGTGAACGAGGCATCGGTGACCGAGTTCGCCTCGGCAACAGATTCTTTGACCGTCGACAAGCTATTGGCGGCGGGCTCCTCCGTGTCGGCCACCGTGCGTCTGGGCGATCGGCGCGGAGTCGGGCTCTTCGAGTTCTCCGACAACTCGGCGGCACCGGGCACGTTGGCCTCGGTGCAGCTCTACTTCTGACGCGGCAGCACGCCGGTCAGGTCGATATCGCTGACCGCCTGCCCCAGACAGGCGACGCGTAACGCGTTGTCGGCGAACTCTTCCGCATCACCCCATGGCAGGTACGGTTTGGTGACAATCATCGAAGCCACCCCATGCGCCGCCGTCCACAGTTGCAAGGCCATCGCTACAGTGTCGCCGTCGGGGTAGAAACCCTCTCCCACGAGTTCCTGAACTCCCTTGTGCAAGTGCGCAAATGCCGCACTCACCAGCGTCTCGTCCAGTTCGCTGTCATCACGGGGCGGCGCCGAGGTGGCCAGCCGGTACATCAACGGGGTCTCCACAGCAAAGCGCACGTAGGCCATGCCCTGCGCGTGCAAACGCTCCAGTGCGGTCGGCTGATCCAGGGCCGCCGTCACCATCTCGTCGTCCAGCCGTTGGTAGTACTGCCCACAGACCGCGTCCATCAGCTCGTCCTTATCCGCGAAGTGCAGATAGATCGACGGCGGGGTCACACCGATCTTGCGCGCCACCTCGCGGATGGACGGCGCGCGCAGCTCCTTGGCTTCCAGGACAAGATCGATTGCCGCGTCGATGATTTCGTCACGCAGTTGGTCTCCTTCCCCGCGGGACGAACGCTGACGCTTAGTCACTGAATCCGATTCGTTCATGCAGCTTGACCAAAGGCTTGGGTGCCCACCAGTTGAAGCGTCCGAGCATTCGCATGAACGAGGGCACCAGCAGCATCCGGATAATGGTGGCGTCGACCACGATCGCAATGGTCAGTCCGGTGCCGAACATGCGCATGAAGGACACCTGCGCGGCCATCAGGGCGGCAAAGGCAATGGTCATGATCATCGCCGCCGCGGTGACCACCCGTCCAGTGCGGGCCACCCCGAGCGCTACGGCCTCGTCGTTGTCGGCGCGCGTACGTCCGGATGCCATCCAGTACTCACGGATCCGCGAGATGAGGAACACCTCGTAGTCCATCGACAGCCCAAAAGCTATACAGAACAACAGCATCGGCATGGTGGCGACGATCGTCCCGGTGACCTCGGTTCCGAATCCGCCCAGGTGCCCCTCTTGGAAGATCCAGATCAGCGCACCAAAGGTCGCCGTCAGCGACAACACGTTGAGCACGAGCGCCTTCAGCGGCAGTACCAC
The DNA here is from genome assembly GCA_002013775.1 of Mycobacterium sp. D16R18. Lineage (GTDB taxonomy): Bacteria > Actinomycetota > Actinomycetes > Mycobacteriales > Mycobacteriaceae > Mycobacterium. The sequence goes on along the minus strand of MAFD01000038.1, from coordinate 436 downwards.
CGAGCCGGTCAGCAGGAAAAGCAGCGCGAAGGTGACAATCGCGATGATGGCCAACACCAAGGGCAGCTTGTCCACGATGCCGTCGACGGCGTCGCGGTCCAGTTGGGCTCCCCCACCGATCTTGACGGTGGTATCGCCCGGACCAGGGAGGGCGTGGATGGCGTCGAGCTGACGCTCGGCGGCATCGGTGTAGGGCTTGGCACCGGTCTGGACCGTGAAAAGTGCTGTCCCCTCCTTGATCCCGGTTGCGCCCGACGGCGGACCGACCTTCATGCCACGGATGAACGCACCGGTGGGCGCGGCCACTTCCTTGACATCCTCGATCTTCGAGAGCTCCGTGGCGTACTCGTCGATGTCGCGCGGCGGCACCGCACCGATGCTCTCGGCGATGACGGACAGGTTGGTCGAGCTGTTGTTGTTGAAGTTTCGGCGCATC
>MAFD01000037.1:0-45513 GCA_002013775.1 Mycobacterium sp. D16R18 | reverse complement strand
GCCAGTGCCGCGACCGGCACACCATGTTCATGAGCCTGGTCGATGACATCCTTCGGCGGAGACCCGAGCGCATTGGCGATCAGTTTGACCGGATGCTTGAGCGCGACCTCCACATGCGAGCGTGCGACCGAATGCAGCCAGCCCAGCACACCGGCCGACTCACGTTCGCCCGGCAGCGGTGGCACGCCCAGGTCGGCAAGCGTCTTTTCCACGAAGTCCTTGTGCCCCTGCGGAATCAGCTTGTCGATATCCACCGCAGTGCCCTCGGTGGGCACTTTGGCCGGCATCACGATGTCGACACCGTACGGCTTGCCGTCGGTGTTCTCGTCCATCCAGTTCAGGATCGCGTCCAACTCGTCGGGATCGTTGAAGCGGACACAACCGAGCACACCCATGCCGCCCGCGCGGCTGATGGCGGCCGCGACCTTCTCCGACGGCGTGAAACCGAATATGGGGTAACGGATCCCAAACCGCTCGCACAGGTCGGTATGCATAGATGAGCCGCTTGCGCGAAGACCATCAGGCATGGCTCAAGCGCCCGTGTTGACGTGCTTGGTGTTCACCAGGTCTACCTTCTCGGTTTCTGAGACCTCCTTGGCCCAGCGGTAGTCGGCCTTGCCCGCGGGGTTGCGCTTGACGGTGTCCACAATCCAGACGCTGCGCGGCACCTTGTATCCGGCGATCTCCTTGCGCGCGTGGCTGTCCAGGTCTTCGAAAGTGAGCGGCACACCGTCGCGCACCGCGATCACGGCACCCACATGCTGGCCCCACTTCTCGTCCGGCACACCGACGACAACCGCGTCGAACACGGCGGGGTGGCCCTTCAGGACACTCTCGACCTCTTCGGGGAACACCTTCTCGCCGCCGGTGTTGATGGAGACGGACCCACGGCCGAGCATCGTGACGGTGCCGTCGGCTTCGACGGTCGCCCAGTCGCCCGGGATCGCGTATCGCACACCGTTGAACGTCTTGAATGTCTCGGCGGTCTTCTTCTCATCCTTGAGGTACCCGACCGGGATGTGGCCACTCTTGGCGATGAGGCCGCGCACCCCGGAGCCGGGCTCTATCGGGTTGCCTTCCTCGTCGATAACCGTTGTGGTGGAGCTTATTTTGACGGTCGGGCCGCCGGGGTGCATTTGCCCCTTCGCCACACTGCCCAGGCCGCCGGTACCCGTCTCCGAGGAACCGATGGCATCGGTGATCATGCGGTTGGGCAACAGCTCAAGGTAGCGCTCCTTGACCGTCTGCGAGAAGAGCGCGGCGCTGCTGGCCAGCACCCACAGCGAGGACAGATCGCGCGCCCGGCCCTTATCGGTGTCCAGTGCGTCGATGAGCGGCCGGGCGATGGCGTCCCCGGCGAAGAACAGCATGTTGACCTTGTTCTTCTCGATGGTGTCCCACACACCGTCGGGATCGAATTCCGGTGCCAGTACCGTGGTGCGGCCGCTGAACAGGGCCATGAATGTGGCGGCCTGGGTGGCGCCGTGGATCATCGGCGGGATCGGGAAGCCGATGAACGGCGCGGCCTCGGCACCCTGCCTGGCCAAATCCCATTCACCCTCGACAACCTCCCCGGTGACGTAGTTGATACCGCCGAACAGGGACCGGTAGATGTCCTCGTGCCGCCACATCACGCCCTTGGGGAAGCCGGTGGTGCCGCCGGTGTAAATGAGGAAGATGTCGTCGGGGCTGCGCTCGCCGAAGTCGCGTTCCGGGGATCCCTGCGTGAGGGCATCGGCGAACGCGACACCCCCGTAACTGCGGAAGTCCACGCCCGCGCCGTCACTGCCGTCTTCGACGACGATCGCGGTCTTGACGTTCGGCGTGCTCGGCAGCACGTTGGCGACCTTGTCGCTGTACCGCCGCTCGTGCACCAACGCAACCATGTCGGAGTTCTCGAACAGGTAGTGCAGCTCGGACTCGACGTAGCGATAGTTGACGTTGACCGATATGGCGCGGATCTTCACGATGGCGACGAGCGCGACGACGATCTCGATACCGTTTCGGCAGTAGAGGCCAACCTTGTCGCCGGGGCCGACACCCTGGCTCTGCAGGAAATGACCTAGACGGTTGGCCTGCTCTTCAAGCTCGGCATATGTCAGCTTTCGATCGCCAGAAATGATGGCAACACGATCGGGCATAGTGTCGATTGCATGCTCGGTGAGGTCGGCAATGTTAAGGGCCATGTCCATAAATTAGAACGTGTTACATTTTTAGACAAGCCCCGGCCCCGTTGAGGGGTTCCTCTTGGACGAAAACACGGAGGAAAGTCCATGACCGAGACAGTGACCGAGCAGGACGCGCCCCATGCTCTGGTGGAGTTACGCGACCACGTGTTGATCGTGACGATGAACCGTCCGCACGCGCGCAATGCCCTCTCGGGCGAAATGCTGGAGATCATGACGCAGGCCTGGGACCGCGTCGACAACGATCCCGAGGTTCGCGTCTGCATCCTGACCGGTGCCGGCGGGTACTTCTGCGCCGGAGCCGACCTCAAGGCCATGAACAAGCGCGCCCCTGGTGATCAGTTCTCCGACGGCAGCTACGACCCCTCGGTCATCCCCGGGCTTCTCAAGGGCCGCCGCCTGACCAAGCCGCTGATCGCCGCGGTGGAGGGTCCCGCGATCGCCGGCGGTACCGAGATTCTGCAGGCCACGGATATCCGCGTCGCCGGAGAGAGTGCCAAATTCGGTGTCTCCGAGGTGAAGTGGAGCCTGTACCCGATGGGCGGATCGGCCGTGCGCCTCCCCCGCCAGATCCCGTACACCGTCGCCGCCGACATTCTGCTGACCGGACGCCACATCAAGGCTCCCGAGGCCAAGGAAATCGGACTCATCGGGCATGTGGTCCCCGATGGGCAGGCACTGGAAAAAGCCCTGGAGCTGGCGGCGATGATCGCGGCGAATGGACCTGTCGCCGTGCAGGCCGTGCTCAAGACCATCCGCGATTCGGAGGGCTTGCACGAGAACGAGGCGTTCAAGGCCGATACCAAGGTCGGCATCGGCGTCTTCACCAGTAACGACGCCAAGGAGGGCCCACGCGCCTTCGCCGAGAAGCGCGCCCCCAACTTCACCGGGACCTAAGACAGCACGCATAGTGTGGGCGGGTGACGCCCATGTTCCCGCTGCAGTCGGTACTGCTGCCCGGTGAGCCCCTACCGCTGCGCATCTTCGAGCCGCGCTATGTCGCCATGGTCCGCGACATGATGGCCGCAGACCACACCTTCGGTGTTGTTCTGATCGCCCGCGGCCGGGAGGTCGGTGGCGGCGACATCCGGCATGACGTGGGGACCGCCGCCCGGGTTCTGGACTGCGAGTCACTCGGGGCGGAGCGCTTCGCGTTGCGCTGCGAGGGCGCACATCGGATCCGAATCACCCAGTGGCTCGATGACGATCCGTATCCACGCGCCGAGACCGAACCCTGGCCCGACGAACTCGACGACCGGGTGCTGCCGTTGAGCGCCCTCAATGAGGTGCAGGCACGTATCGAGAACCTGCTGCGACGGGTCGCAACCGCGCAGCAGGTCCGGCTCCCCCGGCGTTGGTCGATCGCCACCGGGCTGCCGAGCGGAGCAGAAAAAAGGTTGTACGCATTAGCATCTCGCGTACCGATGGGTCAGGCCGACCGGCATGCCGTACTGGCCGCACCCACGCTGGCGACGCGCTGCGCAGCGCTGAACGAGGCCGTCGACACCGTCACCGCGATGCTCGACTTTCGTGAGGCTTAGCCCTCACCCGTCGAATGTCGACTTTCCGCGCCAAAGTGCGAGAGGAACGCGCAGAAAGCCGACATTCGGCGTAAGGGTTTAGGTCAGTGCCGACAGCTGCTTGATGTGCTCGAGGCTGCGGCAGCCGACCACCAGCATGGTGACCCCGGCGGCTTCCCATGCCTTGATCTGCTCGCGCACCTCGGCCTCAGTTCCGACGATCGTGGTGTCCAGTACCAACTCGTCCGGAATCGCTTCGGCTGCTTTGTCCTTGCGATTAGTGCGGAACAGCTCGGTGACCTCATCAACCACCTCGCCATAGCCCATGCGCCGATACACCTCGGCATGGAAGTTGAGTTCGACCGCGCCCATGCCTCCGATGTACAAGGCGGAGAACGGCTTCAGCTGATCGAGCACCGAGCGGCGATCGTCGGTGACGATGACCTGCGCGGTGGCCGCGATCTCGAAGTCCTTGCGGCTGCGCCGGGCGCCGGGACGTGCGAAGCCCTCGTCGAGCCATTCGTTGTACATGTCGGCAAGTCGCGGCGCGTAGAACATGGGCAGCCAGCCGTCCGCGATCTCCGCGGTCAGCGCGACGTTCTTCGGGCCCTCGGCCCCGAGGAAGATGGGGATATCGGACCGCAGCGGGTGCACGATCGACTTGAGGGGCTTACCCAGCCCAGTGGCCTTATCCCCGATCAGCGGCAGCGGATAGTGCGGACCGTCGCTGCGCACGGGCGCCTCGCGGGCCAGCACCTGCCTGATGATGTCGATGTACTCACGAGTGCGCGCCAGGGGCTTGGGGAATGGCTGCCCGTACCAGCCCTCCACCACCTGAGGCCCCGACACACCCAGCCCAAGGATATGGCGGCCACCGGAGAGGTGATCCAGGGTCAGGGCCGCCATGGCGCACGCCGTCGGCGTGCGTGCCGAAAGCTGAATCACCGAGGTGCCCAGCCGGATACGGCTGGTGTCCGATCCCCACCAGGCCAGCGGGGTGTACGCGTCAGAACCCCAGGCCTCGGCCGTGAAGACGGCATCGAACCCGCCCTCTTCGGCGGCGGCCACCAGTTCAGCCGCATTGTCCGGCGGGGAGGCCGACCAGTACCCCAGCTGCAATCCGAATTTCATGGCCCGACTGTAACCGGCCGGATATGCCGCGACCACCACCCTTGCGAAAAAAACTAGAACTTGTTCTACTCGGAGGTGTGACAGTCAGCCAAAGCAGCACAGCCGGGCAATTGCCCCTCCTGACGGCACCCCTCGAACTGTCTTTTGATTACACCCGTTCGGTGGGACCGACCCTCTCCAAGTTCTTCACCGCCCTACGCGATCGGCAGATTGTCGGCACCCGCGGCAGTGACGGCCGGGTTCACGTACCCGCGGCCGAGTACGACCCGGTGACCTACGCGCCACTGACAGACGTGGTGCCGGTGTCGAGCGTGGGCACCGTCCAGTCCTGGTCGTGGCAGCAGGAGCCGCTAGAGGGCCAGCCGCTGGCCAAACCGTTCGCCTGGGCACTCATCAAGCTCGACGGTGCGGACACCTCGCTGCTGCACGCTGTTGATACGGGCGCCGCAGGTTCCGCGGGAATCGAGACTGGTGCCCGAGTGCACGCTGTGTGGGCCCACGAGACCGTCGGCGCGATCACCGATATCGCCTACTTCGCACTCGGGGATCGGCCGGTCGACGTGCCGACCCCCGTAGCGGATCAGGAGGCGGTGACCATGCAGGTCACTCCCATCCGGCTGGAGGTTCAGCACATCACCTCCCCCGAGGAGAGCGCCTACCTGCGCGCACTGGCCGAGGGCAAGCTGCTCGGTGGGCGCACCGGCGCGGGCGGACGGGTCTACTTCCCCGCTCGTGGTGCCGACCCCCTCACCGGTGAGCCCACCTCCGACCTGGTGCAGGTGGCCGATAAGGGCGTCGTCACCACCTTCGCGATCATCAACATTCCGTTCCCCGGGCAGCGCATCAAGCCGCCGTATGTGGCCGCGTACGTACTGCTCGACGGTGCCGATATTCCGTTCCTGCACCTCGTCTACGACATCGACCCGGCGGACGTCCGCATGGGCATGCGGGTCGAGGCAGTGTGGAAGCCCAAGGAGGAGTGGGGATACGGGATCGACAACATCCAGTACTTCCGCCCCACCGGTGAACCCGACGCCGACTACGAGACCTACAAGGACCGGATCTGATGAGTTCCGCTGCCCCCGCAGTAGCAGTTGTGGGCTTCGCCCATTCCCCGCACGTTCGCAGCACCGAGGCCACCACCAACGGTGTCGAGATGCTGGTGCCCTGTTTCCGACAGATCTACGCCGACCTCGGAATCACCAAGTCGGATATCGGTTTCTGGTGCTCCGGGTCGTCCGACTACCTGGCCGGGCGTGCCTTCTCGTTCATTTCGGCGATCGACTCGATCGGTGCGGTACCGCCGATCAACGAGTCTCATGTGGAAATGGACGCGGCATGGGCGCTGTACGAGGCCTACATCAAGATCCTCACCGGACAGGTCGAGACCGCGCTCGTCTATGGATTCGGGAAGTCCTCCGCCGGTACTCTGCGTAGAGTCCTTGCCCTGCAAACGGATCCGTATACCGTTGCGCCGCTGTGGCCCGATTCGGTGTCCATGGCCGCCCTGCAGGCGCGGCTCGGCCTGGATTCGGGCAAGTGGACCAAAGAACAGATGGCGCAGGTTGCCCTCGACGCCTTCGGCCGTACCCAACGGGTGGACTCCGAGGCCCCGGCATCGAGCGTCGACGAGCTGCTGGCACGTGAATACTTCGCCGATCCGCTGCACAAACACGATATCGCGCCGATCTCCGATGGTGCCTCGATCATGGTGTTGGCATCGGCCGACCGTGCCCGCGAGCTACGCGAAAACCCTGCGTGGATTACCGGATTCGAGCATCGCATCGAGACACCGATACTCGGCGCCCGTGACCTCACGGCCTCTCCGTCGACAGCTGCGTCGGCGGCCGCCGCTACCGGCGGCGACACCGGCTCCATCGAGGTGGCCGAGTTGTACGCCCCGTTCAGTCATCAGCAGCTGATCCTCGCCGAGGCCATCGGCCTCAAGGACTCCACGACCATCAATCCATCGGGTGGCGCGCTGGTGGCCAACCCGATGTTCTCGGCCGGGTTGGAGCGAATCGGCTTTGCTGCACAACATATCTGGAATGGTTCGGCACAGCGGGTGCTGGCTCACGCGACCAGCGGGCCCGTACTTCAGCAGAACCTGGTCGCTGTGCTGGAGGGTAAGTAATCGTGGGTGCATCAAAGAACCTCGCTGCCGTCATCGGCACCGGGCAGACCAAGTACGTCGCCAAGCGTCACGATGTCTCCATGAATGGCCTTGTCCGCGAGGCGATTGATCGAGCGATGACCGATGCGGGTGTCGGTTGGGACGATATCGATGCCGTCGTCGTGGGTAAGGCCCCCGACTTCTTCGAGGGCGTGATGATGCCCGAGCTCTTCATGGCAGACGCGATTGGCGCGACCGGAAAGCCCATGATCCGGGTGCACACGGCCGGTTCTGTCGGCGGCTCCACCGGTGTGGTTGCGGCCAGTCTGGTGCAGTCGGGCAAGTACCGGCGCGTCCTCGCGCTTGCGTGGGAGAAGCAGTCCGAGTCGAATGCGATGTGGGCGTTGTCGATTCCCGTGCCGTTCTCGGTGCCGGTGGGAGCGGGCGCGGGCGGCTACTTCGCCCCGCATGTGCGCGCATACATCGAACGTTCCAAGGCCCCACTGGACACCGGAGCCATCGTCGCAGTGAAGGATCGGCTCAACGCGGCGAAGAATCCGTTGGCTCACCTGCAGCAGCCCGATATCACCGTCGAGAAGGTGATGGCCTCGCCGATGCTGTGGGACCCGATCCGCTTCGATGAGACCTGCCCATCCTCGGATGGCGCATGTGCGATCGTCGTGGGAGACGAAGAGACCGCCGATCGACGTATCGCCGACGGCCATACGGTCGCCTGGGTGCACGCCACCGCGCTGCGCACCGAACCGCTCGACTACACCGGGCGCGACCGGGTGAACCCGCAAGCGGGACGTGATGCCGCCGCGGCGTTGTGGCGCGATGCGGGAATCACCAGCCCGATCGACGAGATCGACGCCGCCGAGATCTATGTGCCGTTCTCATGGTTCGAGCCGATGTGGCTGGAGAACCTCGGGTTCGCGGCCGAGGGCGAGGGCTGGAAGTTGACCCAAGCCGGCGAGACCGCCATCGGCGGCAGGATCCCCGTCAACGCCTCCGGCGGCGTGCTTTCCTCGAACCCGATTGGGGCCTCGGGCCTTATCCGGTTCGCCGAGGCCGCCATCCAGGTGATGGGCAAGGCCGGTGACCATCAGGTGCCGGACGCGAAGAAGGCATTGGGCCACGCCTACGGCGGCGGCTCGCAGTACTACTCGATGTGGGTCGTTGGTAGCGAAAAGCCCGCAGGGAATGGGAGTAAGGCATGAGCCTCGCAGACGAAGCGGGCAAGCGGTCCCGCGCTGCCGTCGAAGCCCGCGACAAGCAGGCCTGGGTCGACAACTTCGCCGAGAACGGCGTGGTGCAGGATCCGGCGGGTCCGTCGCCGTTCGATCCCGAGGGCACGGGCCATCGCGGCAAGGAGGCCATCTCGGCCTTCTGGGACAACATTATTGCGCCCACCGAGAAGCTGGATTTCATCTTCGATGCCACCTACGACTGTGGCACCCATCAGGCCAACGTGGGCCGGATCGTCACCACGATGAACGGCTATCAGATGACGGCCGAGGGTGTGTTCACCTACGAGGCCAACGCCGAGGGCAAGCTCGTCGTGTTGCGCGCCTATTGGGAATTCGACAAGGTCGCCGGGACGGCGCGCAAGATCTAAGTCCACCTATTCACATAAAGACCCCCGCGCTCGTAGCGACGGGGGCCTTTATGTCTTCGCGCTAAGAGGCCTGGCGCCCGGCGCTGATCATCTCCTCGCGCGGTACCACTTTGATGCGTTCGCGGCCCTGTTCCTCACCGAGGGCTACCTCGTGAGCATCGAGCCGTTCCCACTCCTCCCAGGTGGTGTAGTCAATCCCGCTTCCCCGTAGATGCGCGAAAACCGCATCGGGGTCGGAGATTTCGGCGGGTTGAATACCCGGGAGGTCTGCGAGCAGGCTGGCAATCGTCTCGGCGGCATCGGATTTGGTGTGTCCGATCAATCCCACGGGTCCGCGCTTAACCCATCCCGTGACATAAGTCGATTCGACCGGAATTCCGTCGATATCGAGCACCCGTCCGGCATCGTGCGGGACAACCCCGGCGTGGTGGTCGAACGGGAGATCCGCCAGGTGCGAGGAGATGTACCCGACCGCGCGGTAGACCGCCTGCACCGGCCAGTCGGTGTATTCCCCTGTCCCCCTGACAGTTCCGTCGCCGATGAGCTCGGTGCGCTCGGTGCGCAGGGCTTCCACCCGGTCGATTCCTAGTACCGCCGCGGGCGCCTGGCATAGGTGGATGTGGATGCGATGCGGGGCGCCGGTGGGCTCCTGATCGAGGTATTTCATCATGGTGTCGACGACGAGCTTGGTGGTCTTACTGGAATTGATGGCCTGCTGACTGCCCTCGTCGATCTCAAATCCCTCCGGATGCACGATGACGTCCACACTCGGTGAGTGCGACAGCTCGCGAAACTCCATGGGGCTGAACTTGATCTGAGCCGGGCCACGCCGCGCGAAGACGTGCACATCGGTTGCCTGGTTGAGCGCCAGGCCCTGATAGACGTTGGCGGGAATCTCGGTGCCGAGCTGTTCATCGGCAGGTTTGGCCAGCATGCGCGCGATATCCAGGGCCACATTTCCAACACCCAGCACGGCGACGCTCCTGGCGGTCAGTGGCCACTCCCGTGGGACATCGGGATGGCCGTCGTACCAGGAGACGAAGTCAGCGGCGCCGTAGCTTTCCGGAAGATCGATACCGGGGATCTCGAGCTCGCGGTCGGCGCGCGCACCGGTCGAGAAGATCACCGCGTCATAGAAGCGCCGCAGATCCGAGAGCTTGATGTCGGTGCCGTAGTGGACGTTGCCGATGAACCGAATCTCGTCACGTGAGAGCACCCGGCGCAGCGCCTTGATGATTTCCTTGATGCGGGGATGATCGGGAGCCACGCCGTACCGCACCAGGCCATAGGGCGCGGGTAGCCGATCGAACACGTCGACCTGGGCCTGCTCGTACTCCTTGGTGAGGATGTCGGCGGCGTAGATACCGGCTGGACCTGCGCCGATAACCGCGACTCGGATCTTCCTCATGCCATCCCCTTTGATTCGGACATCGATTAGGTAAGGCAAGCCTAAAAAGAATTCCGATGAAAGTGGGACGTACGTCCCGAGATCCCGGTCACACCCCGATCGGATCTCGGTAACCTGATCGCGTGGTCATTGCGTTGATCGTCGTCGCCGCAGTCCTTGTGGTGCCCTTCGTCCTGTTCGCCCTGATCGTGGCGGGTATCCGTCTGCAGATCCGCCCGATTCTCAACGCAATCCGCCGGTTCAATCGCGCCGTAACCAACCCGAAGGTCATGTCCGCCGCCGGAACCGATGCCACCTCCACGGCAGTCATCCGGCACAACGGCAGGCGCAGCGGCCAGGCCTACGAGACGCCGGTGGAAGCCTTCGACGCCGCCGGCGGCACCGTGCTGATCCTGCTGCCTTACGGACAGTCGGCCGACTGGGTGCGCAATGTGACCGCCCAGGGCGGAGCCGAGTTACTCCGGGCAGGCGAGCAGCTCACGCTGGCCAATCCGCGCGTGGTCCCCACCGCGCAGGTGCGGTCCCAGCTCCCGGCCAAGGAGCTGCGGATGATGCGGGTGTTCAATGTGCCCGAATGCCTGCAGCTGACCAAGACACCGGGGCAGGCGTAACGCCGCTACGTGTCCAAACCGGCCAGGTAACGCGCTCCCAGCGCCTGGTAGGCGGCCGGAACACCCTTGGTCAGGAACTCCGCCGCGGTGCCCGCGACAGGCCCCTTGACCTTGGCGGGCGACCCCATGACCAGCACGTCCTCCGGGATCTGTGTGCCGCCGAGCACCAACGAACCCGCGGCTACCATGCTGCGCGAGCCGATGGAGGCGCCGTCGAGCACCGTCGCGTGATTTCCAATCAGGGCACCGTCACCCACGGTGCAGCTGTGCACCAGACACATATGTGCCACTGTCGCGCCCTCACCGATATCTACTGGCATCCCCGGGTCGCTGTGCAGCACCGAACCATCCTGAATGTTGGCTCCCGCCCTGATGATGATCGGCGCGTAATCGGCGCGGATGACCGTGTTGAACCAGATCGAAGCGCCGGCTTCCACCGTGACATCTCCGATGAGACAAGCGGTCGGCGCGACAAACGCCTCCGGGTGGACGCTCGGGCTTTTTCCGTCGAGTGAGTACAAAGGCATCGAAATACCCTAGCGACCCTTCCTAAAGGTCCTTATTTCCGCTTGTGGCAGGCATATTTCTTGCGCTCCGGGGGCTCAAAACTGTAACCTGTTCTAGTTGAAGATGGTCGCCACAGCGGCCAGCATCGAAACACTGGAGGCAGCCCCGCCATGAGCACAGATACCGCAGGAATCGGCGTTCGCGAGATCGATGTCGGCGAACTTCCCACGCGCTATGCCCGTGGTTGGCACTGCCTCGGTGTCGCGGAGTCGTTCAGGGACGGGGAGCCGCACGCCATCGACGCGTTCGGCACCAAGCTGGTCGTATTCGCCGATTCCCAGGGCGATATCAAGGTGCTCGACGGCTACTGCCGGCACATGGGTGGCGACCTGTCCCAGGGAACCGTCAAGGGCGACAACGTCGCCTGCCCGTTCCATGATTGGCGCTGGGGCGGTGACGGCAAGTGCAAGCTTGTTCCTTACGCCAAGCGCACCCCCAAGCTGGCCCGCACCCGCAGCTGGACCACCGACGTGAAAAGCGGACTGTTGTTCGTCTGGCATGACGCCGAGGGCAATGGTCCGACGGATGACGTTGAGATTCCAGAAGTTCCGGAGTTCGCCGATGACGGCTGGACCACCTGGGACTGGAACACCATCGTCATCGAGGGCTCCAACTGCCGCGAAATCGTGGACAACGTCACCGATATGGCGCACTTCTACTACATCCACTTCGGATTCCCGACCTTCTTCAAGAACGTCTTCGAGGGGCACATCGCCTCGCAGTACCTGCGCACCGTCGGTCGTCCCGATGTGCAGCTGGGCGGCTCCTCGCAGTACACCGGCGAGCAGGTCCTGGATTCGGAGGCCTCGTACTTCGGGCCGTCCTTCATGATCAACTGGCTGCATAACAACTATGGCGGCTACAAGGCCGAGTCGATCCTGATCAACTGCCACTACCCGATCGACCAGAATTCGTTTGTGCTGCAGTATGGAGTCATGGTCCAGAAGCCCGAGGGCATGGACGAGAGGATGACCGGCAAGCTCTCACGCGCGATGACCAAGGGTGTGGGACAAGGCTTCCTGCAAGACGTCGAGATCTGGAAGAACAAGACCCGCATCGACAACCCGCTGCTGGTCGAGGAGGACGGCGCCGTCTACCAGATGCGCCGCTGGTACTCGCAGTTCTACGTCAACAAGGCCGACGTCACCGCGGAGATGACGGATCGGTTCGAGCTCGAGATCGACACCAGCAAGGCCAACGAGTTCTGGCACGGTGAGGTCGATGAGAACCTGAAACGCCAAGCGGACGAAAAGGCTTCCGCAGAGCCTCAAGCCGAGGCCGAAGCTCCTGCCGAGGCGACGCAAAGCTAGTGCGATGACAGAAGTGTCAGCGGGGTCTTCCTTGACTGAGAAAAACACCAGCCCGCCTTCTGTGGAGGAGCTGGCTCAGTCGATGCTGGCCTTGCATGGCGCCCATGGGGAAGACGAGGCCCACGATTCCGCTGGATCGGGCAGGCCGAACGGCCAGTGGTCGAAGGCTCCCGCGTTCGAGCACAATCCAGAGCAGGCCGCACTTCTACACGAGGCCACCGAGAGCGACAAGCAGCGGTATCTGACCTCCGGTCTTCAGGAGGTCGACTGCCGGTTCTGCCATGGCTCGGTGATGGTCAAGAAACTCAGCCTCAATCACACTGCCGTGCAATGGAATACTGCGGCGGCCGGGCGGTGTGCCTTTTTCGCGCAGATGCGTGAGGAGGGCACCAACACGGCACGGGTCCGCGGATGCCCGCGTCTGTCCGACAGCATCGCGCATGCCGTCGCCGAGGGCTGCCTCGACCAGATCTGCACGGCCCCTCCGCCCGGGGACGGCTGATCTACAGCTCCAACAGCACGGTCACCGGACCGTCGTTGACCAGTTCGACCTGCATGTGCGCACCGAACACCCCTACTTCCACGTGAGCACCAAGGTTCCGCAGGGACTCTGCGAACGCCGCCACGATAGGTTCGGCGACACCTCCAGGGGCCGCGGCGTTCCATGCCGGACGACGCCCCTTCTTGGTGTTGGCGTACAGCGTGAATTGACTGATCACCAGCACCGGAGCGCCGAGGTCGGCGGCGGACTTCTCGTCGTCGAGAATGCGTAGTTGCCACAGTTTTTCCGCGAGCTGCGCAGCCTTGTCGGCATCGTCATCGTGGGTGACACCCACCAGCGCCAGCAGCCCCTGACCTTCGGGGCGGATCGCGCCGACCACCGCGCCGTCCACGGACACCGACGCCGAGGCGACTCGCTGCACCAGAACACGCATGTCACGACCCTATCAGCGTCGCTAATCGCTGCGCCTGCGCCCTGATCTCCGCGAATGCCGTTGTTTCCCAGAGGTTCCCGCGCCGCAACGGCCCGAGTGTCCACATCGGCGCCTCCCCCGGAAGAAGCCTTCCGTCGGGGTCGGTATCCAATCCGAGGTTCAGGGGGCCGGGCTTTACCATGCCGTCGGCAAGGAGTTGGCTCCACAGCGGATCGGTTCCGGCAGTGATGTCGTATTGCGGTCCGGTGCAATTGATCACCGCGCGTACTCCCAGGACCCGCCCCGTCGACAACGTCACCCGGACTCCGGTACCGGCGGCAACGGCATCCATCAATTCCGCACGATGGAGCTGCAACTCACCCTCACCGAGGTACCGATCGACCTGAACGGCGGTCCGTGGCGCCATCCGGTGGCGGTGAATGTCCCATATCCTGCGGTACTTTCGCAGGAAGTGAGCACGCTCATCGTCGGTCATGCTCGCCCAGAGCACACCGGCGTGGGGGCGCAACGCATCCACGGCCACGCACGCGTCGCCGCCCTGAGCGATCACGCCCTGGACATAGCGCACCGAACGCTCCAGCACCTGCCCGCGATCGATAGCGAAGGCAGGCGGCCGCACCGGCGAGGGCCGATCCAGTCGATGTGCTCGCGGAAGGAGCCCGCTGCGGGATATCGCGTGCAAGACACGATCGGGCCGCCGCAGCGTGCAGGCGAGGTCGGTCATCGTCAGACCCGTTCCGACGAGCAACAGATCTCCGTCTTCCGGAAGACCGTCGAGTGCACCCGGGCGCCAGGGGTCATTCACAAACAGCGCACTATCACGCAAATACTTTGGCGCCCAGGCGGTTCCGGGAGTATTGGGCCCGGCCGCCAGAATCACGGCGTCAGCGTGCACGCTCTCGCCATTACACAGGGTGACCGCAAGTGCGTGGCCGTGCACCGCCACCGCGACGGCACGGCGATGGATACGGGTCACTCGATCACCGCGCACGCCGTCGAAGGCGCTGGAGAGATAACGTCCGAACAATCCCCGGGCAACGAAATCCTCGGGGCCCGCGCCCGTGAGGCCATTGCCGCCCAGCCACGCCACGAAATCCAGTGGCTCGCCAGCATCGACGCTCAGCCTGCCCGCGGGGACATTCAGGAGATGGCGCGGATCTGTGGTGCGATACGGAACGCCTGGACCCGTACTCGCGTCAGGATCGATCACGGTCAGACGCAGCGTCCTGGAATCCCTGCGCCGCAGTAGATGCAGGGCCGCAACCGTTCCCGCGGCACCGGCACCCACGACTGCGACATGGGTCATGGATGAGCCGCTTGCGCGAAGACTAACAACACAGGATGAGCCGCTTGCGCGAAGACTAAAATCACAGCCCCGCGAAGCGCTCCATCACCGCTTCCTTGCTCAGCCCATAGTCGGCGAGGGAGTAAACATGCTTGGGTGCGCGCGGGCCCTTTTGGCTTTCATCGTTCATCTTCTGCATCTCGACCAGAGCGGACGCCGAGAGCTCCAGTCCGAAGTGTCGATAGATGGATTCAACGGTGCCAATCGGGTCGGAGATGAAATCGAAGTAGTCGATATCGCAGAACTGTGCCTCGTCGTACTTGCTGCGCGCGGTCTTGAACGACTCGAGGCCGCGGGCCCAGGTGTCCAGCTGATCGGCGCCGAGAGTGGCCCCGACGAAGGTCTCCGACCAGCCCGCCGTCGCGTGCTCGTTGAGAGAGCAGACCGAGGCAATGATGGTCTCGGCCGGGCGATGCGTCTGGATGACCAACGCGTCCGGGTACACCTCCATGAGCGCATCCAGGGCGAACAGGTGGCTTGGATTCTTGAGTACCCAACGCTTTTCGATGTCGTTAAGACCGATCAGCTGCAGGTTGGCCTTGTAACGCCGATATGCCGGTGTCCAGTCCTGTTGCGACAGCCACTGGGCATAGGTGGGCACGTGCGCCAGACATTCATACGACACCGAATGCACCGACTGACGCAACAACTGCCAGCATTCCTCGACCTCGGTGGCCGACATGTAATGCAGGCCCATGAATTCCGGATTCTCCACATGATGCTTGGAGAACTGCGCCTCCAGCTGCTGGTAGACGGGGTTGGTGTCCCAGGTGTCGCGCGCAGGCCGGGGCTGCGGGAAGTCGGCCAGCCACATCTCCAGACCCTGGTGCATCGGATCGGCGTTGAGGAGACGATGCAGCGCGGTGGTGCCGGTACGGGGTAGACCCGTGACGAAGATGGGCCGATCGATCGCCACCTGCGCATGATCGGGATGCGCCTTGAACGCAGCCTCGCTGAGCAGCCGAGCGCCCAATGCGCCGCGCAGGAAGATCCGAGACATCTTGGAGCCCAACGGAGTCAGCCCGGCCTCGCTGTGATAGGAGTCCAGCAGCACTCCGAGCGCTTCGCGATAGTTGTCGACGGACCCGTCCCCGAAGTCATCCAGACCGATGAGCCGGGTGGCCGACTCGTGTAGGTCATCGACGGTGCCGACGCTGGTGCGCTGTGCGTTCGATTCAGAGTTCTCGTCAAAACTCATACTGATCTCCTTGTGGCTAGGCGTGGAATTCGCCGCAGTTGACATCGAGGGCCTGGCCGGTAATGCCGCTCGCCAGGTCGGACGCGAGGAACAGCACGGCGTTTGCCACCTCGTCGGTGGTCGGCAGCCGCTTGAGATCGGAGTTCGCCGCCGTGTACTCATAGATCTGCTCGACGGTGCCGCCGTACTTCTTGGCCTGGTGTTCGAAGTAACCCTTGAGGTTTTCACCCCACATATAACCGGGCACAACTGAATTCACTCGAATTCCTTGCGGCCCTAGTTCCGTGGCCAACGATTGGGACATGGCCAGCAGCGCTGCCTTGGCGATCTTGTAACTGCCATAGCGGATCTGCGAGTGCCGGATGACCATCGAATTGATGTTGACCACCGCGCCCTTCGATTGGGCGAGCGCCCCGGCCAATTCCTGCGTCAGCCGCAGCGTACCGACCACAGTGAGTTCGACGCTATCGCGAATATGCTGGTAGTCCGTCTTCTCCAAGGATTTCATCGACGGAATGCTGAAGGCGTTGTTGACCAGAACATCTACGCTGCCGAAGGTTTCGGTCGCACGTTCGACAAGATTGGCGACGCTGGCCTCGTCGGTGATGTCCGTTGCCACGGTAAGGGCCTTGCGTCCGGCGGCGGTGATCTGTGCGGCGACCTCGTCGAGGCGCGATTGCGTGCGGGCCGCGAGAACAACGTCGGCGCCGGCCGCGGCGAACTTGGTGGCCAATGTGGCGCCGAGCCCTGGACCGATACCGGATACGACGACAACCTTGCCTGCGAAGTCGAGGAGACTCATGCCGGTTGTCGCTTCTTCGCCCGAGAGACTCATCAGCCCAACATCCTTGCGCCGATAGCGGTCTGGCGCTCGGCGATACGGCTGCGCCAGCCCTCCGTGCTGATCTGATTCAGCGGGTAGTGCGGCAGTTTCGCGGAGACATCACCGATCGCGACCACCTCAACCTTCGGGCCGTCGGCGGCCGTGAGCTGCCGATCGGCCCGCTGCCACCGGAACTGAAGGTATGCACGGCGGTGCCCCAGCGTCTCAATCCAGTTGGTGACACCCGGATTGGCATTGCTCACCACCATCCGAATGTTGCCGTCCGGATCCACCTGAGCCTGGCGAGAATTCAGCGAGCTCTGGTGATTGATGTAATCGAGCGAGATGTACCAGAGGCTTCCGAGCTGGAAACCCTGGTACGGCGCATCGGATTTAGGAACGGTGATGATCATCGCCTGGTCGTCGGTCAGGTCGTAGTGGCCCACCGAGGAAAACTGGGTGGCCAGACCACCGGGAGTGAGCCGCGGCTCCGTCATGGTGTTGACAGGCAGGTTGTCGTAGAACCATTTGGGGAACTGCAACCACGTCTTGACTCGGTTGACCAGCTGCTTACCCGCACTTGCATAACGCTTTTCGATCTGTTCCTTCGTCAGCGGGACCGGCGCCGTCCCCGCGGTGTCCACCCGCGCGATGGCAAGACTGCCACGCTGCTCGCGCCAGTCGCTGTATACCTCGCGCATGACCAGCTGCGCTGTTCCCGGCCCGAGCGTGAAGTAGTTGGGCCGAGATTCACTCACCGGCCCTGGGCCAAAACGGACCTCGAAGCTGCCGTCACTCTCGATATGGATCTCGCGATCATCGAAGGCGATGGCGCTGCCGGGCACATTCTTGTCGGTGTAGTCGCCGCCGCCGAGCACCTGGAAGCTCAAATCAGTGGTGGTGCCGCGCTTTCCGGTGACCACGTACTCGTGCTCACCGTTGACGCGGGCGCCGAAATAGAGGGTGTCAGGGTTGTCCAACCCCATCTTCGTGAACGGCCCGGTTCCGGAAAGCAGGAACGGATGATCACGGTCGGTGTGAAACGCCATGTGGGTGCATGCCGCAATCCCCTGCGCCAGATACTGGAGCCCCTCGAGCAGATCGGCTTCGGTTTCGATGTGGGGTGCCGCGACGATCAGCTCCTCGGCTTCCGCGATCGCGGACGTGAATGCCTCGCTGTACATGGCGCTCCTGACTGGTACAAATGTGTACCGCAGTGGTAGAATGCTCCCCGACAGTAGAGCGCTGCGCCCAGGTACGTCAAGAATGCCAGGAACTGCACAGCGGCACAGGAGGTTTCAGGTTGGCCGAAGATCGAGGCAGGACGTCTCCGCCCACCGAACGCGTCATAGCCGTACTCAACTTCATGGCACAGCACCGCACCGAACGCTTCGGGCTCTCCGAATTGGCACGTCGCCTCGGCCTGAGCAAGCCCACCTGCCTGGGCATCGTGACCACCCTTGCCGAATCCGGGTATCTCATCAGGGACGACCGCGATAAGACGTACAGCCTGGGCCCCGCGCTCATCCGCGTCGGCAGAGCAGCCCAGGAGTCGCTGCGCGCCAAGCCGGCGAGCCGCGATCAATTGCTCACGCTGACGCGAGAATTCGGACACACCGCGGCACTGTCTGCGGTGGTCAGCGATCGGGTGACCGTGCTGGAAGTGGTCAGCGACCCCGACCACCCCGTGCGGGTCGAGGTCGGCCAGAGCTATCCGTTCACCCCGCCGGTAGGCCTGATGTTTGTGCTCTGGGATACCGACGACACCATCACCTCCTGGCTGGCCAAGGACCCGACAGCGCCCGGCCGTACCCCCGATGACCGGCTGCGCAAGGTGATCGAGGAATGTCGCGCCGACGGCTACCTCGTCGAACTGCTGACACCCGCCGGCCGGCAGCTGTACTCGCTCATGGCCGGGGTGCCCGGCGACATCCCCAACGAGCTGCGCGCGCTGCTTGGGGAGATCGTGTCGGGCATCGGCGAGCGGGTGTACCTGCGCAGCGAGAACTACACCGTCGGCTCGGGGGCAAAGGTGCGCCACCGGGTGAACGTCATGTCGGCGCCGGTCTACGACCACAACGGCAAGCAGGCGATGGTCGCAAGCCTCTACATCGGCGACGACCTCACCGACGCGGAGATCTCCACCCGGGCCAAGGCGCTGGTGCACACCGCGGACGGAATCACCGAACACATCGGGGGCATCAAGCCCGCCTGACGGCGCCCCTCTCGCCATCCCTTCCCTCCCTCCGCCGAGTGTGCGCACCACTGCGCACGCTCGGCGGTTTTGTCCGCACATCCCATTGACACCTAACGAGAACACGTTCTACTCTGGGCTGGACCGAATACGAACCGATACGGTACATATTTGGACCGAATGGAGTTTTGGAAATGCCGACATCACCCGACGTTCTTCGCCCAAGAGGCTCATCACCAGCCGAGTCATACGAGTTATCGCACTTGAACGCCCTGGAAGCTGAGGCGGTCTACATATTCCGCGAAGTGGCAGCAACCTTTGAACGGCCCGTGTTGCTGTTCTCTGGCGGCAAGGATTCGGTGGTCATGCTGCACGTCGCCGCCAAGGCGTTCTGGCCATCCCCGCTGCCCTTCCCCGTGATGCACATCGACACCGGGCACAATTTCGACGAGGTCATTGCCTTCCGCGACGAGACCGTCAGCCGCTACAGCCTGCGCCTGGAAATCGGCAGCGTGCAGGACGACATCGACTCCGGTGCGGTCGTCGAGGAGACCGGGCCGGGCGCCACTCGTAACCGCCTGCAGACCGCCACCCTGTTGCGCAGCATCAACGAGCACCGCTTCGATGCCGTGTTCGGCGGCGCCCGCCGCGACGAGGAGAAGGCTCGGGCCAAGGAGCGGGTGTTCAGTTTCCGCGATGAATTCGGCCAGTGGGACCCCCGCGCACAGCGCCCCGAACTCTGGAACATCTACAACGGCCGCCACCGTAAGGGTGAACACATCCGAGTGTTCCCGCTATCCAACTGGACCGAGCTGGACATTTGGCAGTACATCGAATCGGAGAACATCACGCTGCCGCCGCTGTACTACGCACACCGGCGCAATGTGGTGGAACGCGATGGAATGCTGTTGGCAGACACCAGGTTCCTTGCCCTGCGGCCAGGCGAGGAGCTTGTCGAAAAGTCGGTCCGGTTCCGGACCATTGGCGACGCCACCTGCACGGGAGCCGTCGAGTCCATCGCGACGACCTCCAGCGCGGTGGTGGAAGAGGTTGCCGCCACGCGCATCACCGAGCGGGGAGCCACCCGCGCCGACGATCGGATCTCCGAGGCCGGAATGGAAGACCGCAAGAAGGAAGGGTATTTCTGATGAGCCGCTTGCACACCATCGAGACCACCGAGCCGGCCCAGGAACTTATCCGCATCGCGACAGCGGGCAGCGTCGACGACGGCAAGTCCACCCTCATCGGCCGCCTGCTGTACGACTCGAAGTCGATCTTCGCCGATCAGCTTGCCGCCGTGGAAGCCAGCAGCAAGGCCAAGGGCGAAACACACACCAACCTGGCGCTGCTGACCGACGGCCTACGCGCCGAACGTGAGCAGGGCATCACGATCGACGTCGCACACCGCTACTTCTCCACGCCCATACGTAAATTCATCATCGCCGATACCCCCGGGCACGAGCAGTACACCCGCAACATGGTGACCGGCGCCTCCACCGCCGACCTGGCGATCATCCTTGTCGATGCCCGTAACGGGTTGACCCAGCAGACCCGCCGGCATGCGTTCATCACCTCACTCCTCGGTGTGGAGCACGTGGTGTTGTGCATCAACAAGATGGATCTGGTCGATTGGTCGCCTCAGCGCTTCGACGAAATCAAAGAGGAGTTCCGCAGATTCGCCACCAAACTGGAGCTGCATGACCTCACGGTCATTCCCGTGTCGGCATTGCTCGGCGACAATATCGTCACCCGGTCCACCAACACGCCGTGGTATGAAGGCCCGTCGTTGTTGCATCACATTGAGCAGGTGCATATTTCGTCGGACCGCAACCTCATCGACGCACGCTTCCCCATTCAATACGTCATCCGTCCTCAGGGCGGTGCGGCGGCACCCGGTGCCGATCGGATCACCGATCTGCACGACTTCCGGGCAGTATCCGGAACGGTCGCCAGCGGTGTATTCAAGCCCGGCGACGAGATCGTCGCGCTACCATCCGGTTTCACCTCAACGGTGTCGGCGATCTGGGGCCCTGGCGGGTCCGTGGTGGACGAGGCATTTGCCGGGAGCGCGGTGAGCGTGCAACTCGCCGACCAGCTGGATCTGGGGCGCGGCGACATGCTCTGCCGCCCGAACAACCGACCGCTGGTCGGTGCGCAGGTCGATGCCATGGTGTGCTGGTTCACCGATGTTTCGACCCTGTCCGAGGGATCGCGATTCGTGATGCAGCACGCGAATTCGACCGTGAAGGCGTCCATCGCCGGGCTTGACTACCGGCTCGATGTGAACAGCCTGCATCGCGACCAAGAAGCAAAGGAATTGAAACTCAACGAGATCGGACGTGTGCAGCTACGGCTGCAGCGGCCGATCATGTTCGACCCCTACCGGCGCAACCGGACCACGGGCAGCTTCATCCTGATCGACGAGGCCACCAACAACACGGTGGCGGCGGGCATGATCTCCGGCCCGACGCTGCACCAATCCAAGGTGGTCTGGCACTCCTCCGCGGTTTCGCGCGACGAGCGCTCAACCAAGGGCGGGACGATATGGATCACCGGGCTCTCCGCATCCGGGAAGTCCACCGTGGCAGTCGAATTGGAGCGACGGCTGGTAGCGATGGGCATCCCCGCCTATCGCCTCGATGGCGATAATCTGCGACACGGTCTCAACGCCGACCTCGGGTTCTCCGCGGCCGACCGCGCTGAGAACGTGCGCCGCGTCGGCGCCGTCGCCCAGATTCTCGCCGACTCCGGCGTTGTAGCGGTGGCCGCACTCATCAGTCCGTATCAGGCCGATCGGGACAAGATCCGGTCCCAGCATGAAGTGGCCGGGCTGCCGTTCGTCGAGGTGTTCGTCGACACCCCGGTCGAGATCTGCGAACAGCGTGACCCGAAGGGCATGTACGCCAAGGCACGCGCCGGCGAGATCAGTGACTTCACCGGAGTCAACGCTCCCTACGAGGCTCCTGAGAAGGCCGAGCTGGTGCTGCGCCCCGACGATGACGCACAAGGAAATCCGGAGCAGCAGGCGGCCGCAATCCTGGATTACTGGTTGTCGGTTTAACGCTCTGGCTCCAACTCGTTGACCACCGAGTCCACCACCGCACCCAGATCGCCGTCATGCTCTTCGGCCACGCGCCGTTGGCGCTGATAGGACCCACCGTGGCGGTAGATCTCTTCCACCGCGGCCAGCTCCGTCTCGCATTCCAGCAGGCGCGCGATGGGTTGCAGCCGAGTCAGCAGATCGTCGAGATCCTCGGTCACCAACCTCTCGTTACTGTCCTCGTCCAGGATGATGACCGCGTCAAGACCGTAACGCGCACTGCGCCATTTGTTTTCCTGCACATGCCAGGGCGGCATGGTGGGCAATGATTCCCCCGCCTCCAGCTTGCGATCCAGGTCCACCACCAGACAATGCGTGAGCGCTACCAGCGCCTCAAGTTCGGCGACATTGGAGATCCCGTCGAAGATACGAACCTCGACCGTGCCCAGTGCCGGTGAAGGCCTGATGTCCCAACGAATTTCGTTGAGCTGGTCGATAATTCCGGTCTTCATCTGATCATCGACGAAGCCCTCAAACTGCTCCCAGGTCTGAAAGTGGAATGGCAGACCAGCGGTGGGCAGCTGCTGGAACATCATGGCCCGGTTACTTGCGTAGCCGGTATCTTGCCCCTCCCACATCGGAGAAGACGCCGACAGAGCCAAAAGGTGCGGGTAGTAATTGAGCATCGATGTGACGATCGGCATCACCTTGTGCTTGGAGGAGACACCGACATGCACGTGCACGCCCCAGATCAACATCTGCCGCCCCCACCATTGGGTGCGGGCAATCAGCTCGTCGTATCGCGGCGCATCGGTGAGCTGTTGCGCCGACCAGCGGGCGAAGGGATGTGTACCGGCGCAGAACAGATCCATACCCATCGAGCGCACGGTCGGTCGCACCGTCGCAAGAGTTGACTGCAGGTCTTGCATCGCTTCGGCGACCGTCCCGCAGATGCCCGTCACCACCTCGATGGTGTTGCGCAGCAGCTCCTTGTGAACGTGCGGAGTCTCACCGATCGCCGCCAGTACCGCGGAAGCTTCGTTGGTGAGGTCTCTGGTCTGGGCGTCGACAAGCGCAAACTCCCACTCCACCCCCAGCGTGGGCCGCGGCGACCCGCGAAATTCGATCGGACGGGCCACCCTGACGGCTAGCCCGCGTCGATGAGACCGCAGGCAACACGCTTGCCCGCGTCGCCGGTCGACTTCGTGGTGTCGTCGGGGCCCGCAGTGCCGTTGGCCTGGGTGTACCGCTCCGGCGGAATGTTGGCGAAGTTATCCGCCTTCTCGTGGATGATGATCGCTGTGCCATTGCCAGCGGTCAGATCGTCCTTGGTGAACGAGTCGGCAGTGGTAACCAGCTCACCGGAGCCGTCCTTGAGGATGTTCAGTGACACCAGGTCGCCGCTGGACGGATGACCGGTGAATCCGGGCACGTTGAAATGTCCGCCCGCGGACAGGAAGTCACCCGGGGTGCCGCCGGCCGGCGCGGTGGAGTTGGGGTCGCACTTCTTGAAGGAGTGAATGTGCAGCCCGTGGAACCCCGGGGTGAGCTTGCCGCTCTCCGTGGTTTTCACCGTGATGGTGGCGTACCCGTCCTGGAAAACGAACTCCGCCGTTGCCACCGGCGTGCCATCGGCGAGCTTGAGCGTGGCATTGAGCTTTTCGCCCGACGGGATTGGCCGCTCGCCACCTCCATGGCCGCCGTGCTCACCCGCGGCCGACGGCGCGGTGGAACCAGTCCACACCGGAGGCGTGGTGCCGGGCGTGGTGCTGGCCGGCTGATCCGGGGAGCATCCACTCACGGACAAGGCAACGGCAGCAAGGGTTCCGGCGGCGAGAACGGCGGGCTTAACCATGGGCCTCATCATGCCATCTCTCCTACAGCCCGTAGCACCCAGTGGTAGACCTGAAGTGCTGATCCGTCAGATCAATCAGATGGCGACTGCGACCACGACGCCCGGCGGCTGTTCGACGAGCTCAGGTGCACGGGGTGCGGCCTGAACGCCGAGTACCTTGGCGATTTCGTGGGCGGCTTCTTCTTCTCCGGCAGTCTTGCCGAAAAAGACGGTCGTCACGTTCACTTCGGGCATGGGCAGGTTGCCTACTTCGGCGACCTTCCAGCCGGCGGCCGCGACCTGGTCGGCGGCACCACGCGCCAAGTCGGGCACCGAGGTGGTGTTGTAGACACGAACATCGGGCTTCGGCGCGGGAGGCGGTGTCGTCGACTTAGGGGCTGCGCTGGCACTCACCGACGTGGACGTCGAGTCCGAAGATGCGGACTTATCGGATCCGAGGGCGTTGAATCCGACGAGTAGGAAGATCACGCCGAGAAACAGCAGCACCATCACCATGGCACGTAGCGGCAGGCCATGAGAATCGGGTACGCGTTCGTTCATCGTGGATCCACAATACGGTCCGTGGGCGCCAGCACCTATTCAGCCGGCTAGCGCCGGCTCCCCGCCGGGACCATCAAGTGACCTCAAACCCCAGGCGGCGCGCCGCGCGGGCCTTCTGACGGCTCGCGCGGAGCCGGCGGAGCCGTTTGACCAGCATCGGGTCCGCTGCCAGGGCCTCGTGACGATCCACCAGGGCATTCAACACCTGGTAGTAGCGGGTGGCCGACATGCCGAACAGCTCCTTGATGGCGTCTTCCTTGGAACCCGCGTACTTCCACCACTGCCGCTCGAAGGCCAGGATGTCATGCTCGCGCCGGCTCAGACCGGCCGCGATCTCGACTCCGTCCGAGCCGACGGCAGGCGAGTCCTGACCAGCGTCTGCAGCCTTTGACTGCTCAGCTCGCGCCTGGGCGCCGTCCATAAAAGCTCCTGACCCAACCGGGGCGTTCGTTGTCTTGTCTGTCGATCGATCGCGTTCACTGCAACACCAAAAATTACAACACTGTGGTTCGGCGATATTTAACCACGCTCAAAGGGCAACTGCGGCTAGCCAACCCCGCGCGTCGGCCCTCAATACCAAGCCGATAGCTTGCCTTCCGTGGCTATTGTTCCCATTTGCATCGTCGGCGACCCGGTGCTGCACACGCCTACCGAGGCCGTCCCGGTCGGTCCCGACGGTTCGCTGCCCGCCGATCTACCCGAGCTGATCGCGAACATGTACGAGACCATGGACGCCGCCAATGGCGTCGGGCTCGCCGCCAACCAGATCGGCGTGCCCCTGCGTCTGTTCGTCTACGACTGCGCGGACACCCGTGGCGGCGGAACCCGCCATCGCGGGGTGGTGATCAACCCCGTCCTGGAAACCTCCAAGATCCCCGAGACCATGCCCGACCCGGACGACGACGAGGAGGGCTGCCTCTCGGTGCCCGGTGAGTCCTTCCCCACCGGACGCGCGGACTGGGCACGGGTCACCGGTCTGGACGCCGACGGCAAGGAGATCACCCTAGAGGGCACCGATCTGTTCGCGCGCATGCTGCAGCATGAGACCGGACATCTGGACGGCTTCCTCTATATAGACACGTTGATCGGGCGCAACGCCAGGGCGGCCAAGCGCGCGGTCAAGTCCAATGGTTGGGGTGTGCCCGGATTGAGCTGGACGCCAGGGCAAGACGCTGATCCGTTCGGCCATTAGAACGGCGCTGCACCGTGTCCCTGCCTGAACTCGGAGCACGGGTAGCCATCCGCAGCCGACGCCCGGCCGGTTCGGTGCCCCCGTTCACCGACACCGTCGGCGAGTTGGTGGCGACCGATCCGGCGGTGCGGATACTTCATAAATCCGGTGCGGTGGTGGATATTTCAGCCGCCGACATCGTATCGGTGCGCGTGCTGCCGCCGGTTCCGGTGCTGAATCGGGACATCAGGTCGGCGCAGCGAGCCGCGGCCTTTGCGTGGCCGGGCATCGAGCACGATTGGGTGGACGGATGGTTCGTCAGAGCCTCGGGGGGACACACACATCGCGGTAATTCCGCTGTACCACTGGAACACTCGGCGTCACCGCGATCGCTCGGCGACGTGTCCGCGTGGTACTCCGAACACCGGCTGCCCACCCTGTTGTGCCTGCCTGACCGGTTGATTCACCCGCCGAATGAGCTGGCCACCAACGGCGAAACCGTGGTGATGGTGCGCGATCTCGATGCGGCCCGCTCGGAGCCCCTCCCGTCGGAGCCATCCTCGGGTTGGCTTGCCCTGCATGGAGATAACCACCCCCTGACGGTGCAGGTGCTGACGGCGGTGGTCGACGGGATGCTGGGCTTCGCGTCCGTCACCGATAACGGTCCCGCGGTCGCCATCGCGCGGGGCGCCGTCACCGAGGGCTGGCTCGGCATCTCCGCGGTGCAGGTGGCCGAGACCCATCGACGTCGCGGGCTGGCCCGGCAGGTGTGCGACGTGCTGCTGGGCTGGGGTGCCGCGCAGGGCGCTCGTCGCGCGTACGTCCAGGTGCGCGCGGAGAACACCGCGGCGTTGGCACTGTATCCGACCTTGGGTTTTACCGAGCAGCATCGGTATCGGTATGCACATATCGAGGCCGTCAGCATCGAAAAGTAGGGTGACGTCATGCGATTGGCCACCTGGAATGTGAACTCGATCCGTGCCCGTGCCGACAGGGTGATCTCCTGGCTGGAACGCTCCGGCACCGACGTGCTCGCCATGCAGGAGACCAAGTGCTCCGACAAGCAGTTCCCCATGCAAGCGTTTACCGACGCCGGGTACGAGGTGGCGCACGTGGGGTTCAGCCAGTGGAATGGCGTCGCCATCGCCTCCCGGGTCGGCCTGCAGGACGTGACCGTCGGGTTCGAGGGGCAGCCCGGGTGGGCGGCCGGTGCGGATGTCGAGGAGGCCGCCGAGGCCCGCGCAATTGGTGCCACCTGCAACGGGGTGCGGGTGTGGAGTCTGTATGTCCCGAACGGCCGGACGCTCGAGGATCCGCACTACCAGTACAAGCTGCGGTGGCTCTCGGCTTTGCGTGACGAGGCCGCCGGCTGGCTCGCGGCCGATCCCGCGGCACAGATCGCGCTGGTGGGCGACTGGAACATCGCGCCCACCGACGACGACATCTGGAGCGTCGAGGCCTATGAGGGCAGCACCCATGTGTCCGAACCCGAACGCACCGCGTTCACCGCGATGAACGATGCCGGATTCGCCGATGTGGTGCGCCCGTTCACCCCCGGTCCGGGCGTGTACACGTACTGGGATTACACGCAGCTGAGCTTCCCCAAGAAGCGCGGGATGCGCATCGACTTCGTCCTCGGCTCACCGGAGTTCGCCAAGCGAATGGGTGATGCTCACATCGACCGCGAGGAACGTAAGGGCAAGGGCGCAAGCGACCACGCACCCGTCGTCGTCGATCTGGACTGACACCGGCGGCGAAGTAACCCGCGGCGAATCCCGCCCGCGCTACCCTCAGGGGACTAATGATCGAGGGGGTTCGATGCACCGTTTTTGCGGTCTGGCGATTGCTCTTGTGCTCGGTCTAAGCGCTTGCACGCCACCTCCCGAGGGCATCGAGATCATGACCAACGGCGAGACGCCCACCGCGTTCTCACCCCCCACGACATCCACGAAGGCGAAACCCAAGCCAACCATCGCACTCCCCACTCCGACGGGCAACATCGGAGATATCAAGCGCCGCAATCTATTCAACGAAGCCGTGCGGCTCACCAGTTCAATCGTTTCCCCGACGCTCGTTGAGTCTAGATTCGACACCGGCTCGGCAGGCGCCCGCATGCTGTACAAGGAGGGGCTGATAGACGACAGTCCCGGTGGCTCCGACAAACTCCTGGATAGCGTGATCCGCGACTACGGATATGTCACCGGCGTCAGCATCGCGCGTGAACCATCCGGAGACGCCACTACCACTGCCATCCTTCAGAACACCGTCTTGATCTTCAAGGACGAGGCGTCCGCACGAGCGGCCACTGAGGTTGGCTTCCGCCTCCGCGAAGAACGCGACCCCGATAGACCCACGCGGGTGCAGACCGAAGAGATTCCGGGCTTTCCTGAGGCCAAGGCATTTTCACGGCGCGTCGGCGAAGGTCAGGCTGTTTTCGCCTACACAACAGCCTTCGCGCAAATGGGGCCAGTGGTAGTACGCATCTCTGTCGGTCAACAATCCGAGGCCGAAAGCATCGAGATCATCGCGCGTTACCTCACACGTCAGCTCGCCGAGTTGGATGGATTCACACCGACGCCGGTCGATCGGCTCAGTTCCCTTACGCCCCCTTTCGACCCTGACGGGTCCCTACTCAAGCTCGCCACCGACAAGACCGAATTCGCTCCATATGGCTCCGGTGGCGTCTTCGATGCAAAGGGCGCGCTGCTCTTCGAAGCCAACATTCAGTTATGGGCCGATCTGTACCGGAATGCAGGAGTCGATCGGCTCATCCTCGACGAGGCCGGAGAGGTGATCCGTGCGGCTGACGAGACCGGTGCCGCATTGTTGCTCGAAAAGGCCCGTCCCGAATTTCTGTCAAGAAAAGGCTATGAACCCACGGACGCACCGAATACGGTGACCAGCGCGAACTGTCTGCAGTACGTCTCATCACCACCCGTTGACGACCCGCTTCAACGGTGCTTGTTCATGCGCGGCCGGTATGTCACTTTGGTCGAAGGCCTGCGGTCGGTGATCGGTCAACGCGCCCAGGACCGGTGGAACCGCCTCGGCTAACGGAAAGCTGCTGGGGGCGAAGTTCGCCATCGTATGCTTCTGCACATGGGCGGGGTGGAGCCGACAAGCGAATCCGAGAAGCCAGAGAAGGGCCGGTCCTTGGATCGCTTTTCGATGAAGCGACTCCATCAGGTGGCAATCATTGCGGTGCTAGCGACAACTGCCGCCTTCGGAGGATTGGATCAGGCTGAACCGATGACACCGGTGGAGTTGGGGTCGAGCTACGCAAACGGCATTTACAAGATCACGCCGCGTCGAGTGGCCCAGATATGCGACGTGTCGCGTCTACCGACACGCAACTCCACGTTGTTACAGAAGGCTGCCAAAAACTCGATACTCGTCGGGCTATTTACCACGGTAGAGAACATCTCCGACTCGGGCAGGGTGGTACTGCACGACGTTAAGCCCAACGACGAGGACGTATTCGATCTGATCGGGGTTGGCGACATCCGAGATGAGGGAGCCTACGGGCCCTATGGTCTCGTCTCTGGACCTCAGCCAGGCAAGGAGTTGGATGTAATCGTCGTGTGGGGCTTCCCATTCGGCAAAGCGAAACCTGGCGACGATATCGCCATCCGAATATCTGACTTCACCGAACAACACGGACTGGCCAGCACCGTCACCACATGGGGCACCACAGGGAAGTACGGAGAGCTGCGCACCAAGATCGGCGCGTGCGTGTGATGCGGCGCCATCATGTCGTCATCGCTGTTCAGGTGATTGCCTGCGCGCTACTGCTCTCAGGCTCGGCGTATCTGTACACGATCGTGCCGCAACGCACCGATTCGTATGCGCCAACCGTGGTGCATGGCACCGCACCGGCACGCACCTCCGGAAGGAACCTGGCGATCACCGTGCACCGGGTGTTCTCGGCGCCTGAAGTTCGAGCGAAATCCTCTGCCAGCGATACGAGTATCGATGTCTATCAGACAAAGGGCCACTACATAGCAATCGACCTCTCGTACGAAACCGTCCGGATACCGGACAAAATCGACTTACAGCTCAGCGCCGATCACCGCAACATCGGTCGGGAGAACTTCGCCACAGACAGAGCCTTTGGCCAACCCGGTGTCAGCCTGCGCGGAACGTGGGTCTTCGACGTTCCAGCGTCCACCAAGTCGCTTACTCTCCTGGCTATCATTTTCCCGGACAATGATTTTCGCATGATGCAGGGTTGGTACGACTCGCAACTATCGATTGCGATCCCCCCCGAAATGATTGAGCAGCGCGCGTCGATATCACTTGTGAACCGGAAGGTGGTTCCATGAGAAACTGGCTGCGACGCAATACAATTGGGATTATCCTGACAGTTGTCGCGACACTCGCCTATAGCGCCACAGTGGGATACCCGGCATGGAAAGAGAACCTTGGGGTCGACGTGCCCGCAGCCACCGTACCGGCCGGCGCCACTGTCAAGATCGACGGCGTGCTGTGGAGGATGCGCGTGCTCGACATGCCCACCCCGGTATACAAAAAGTACTACGATGAACCGCAGCCACCCGAAACCCGTTTTGTGTCATACGCATTCGACCGATCCAAAGATGGAAATCGCGCATCGATCGGCGAAGGATGGGGAGCGTGTCGCGCCACGCTGATCGACGAGAATTATCGGCACTGGTACGCACAGACGGGCCTACTGCCAATGTCAATATCGGACTGGCTACGGAAGCAGGGCTACGACACGTGCAATAGCCCAGGTTCATTCGCCACCGTGATGGTGGTACCCAAGACCGCCAACATCACGGCGGTGAATATCGAATTCGCACCTGAAAAGGGCAGCACCAAAAAGTACCGCTACGTGCGGTTCATACCTCCTGCGTGATAGCCGGCGACGAAGCCCTTTCCACGCAGTGCCAATACATGGCCACCACCAGGCACACTCTCAGCGGATCGATCAACGCGGCGATGGCAATCCGAATCGACTCGCGATAGGACGCCCACCAGATCCACTCATGCGGGCCGAGAAGGGTCGCGACCGCGCGCCACATGTATCCGTCCGTCACGTAGACGTTGAAGTAGGCGCCGTTAGGGTCCAATACCACGGTGCCCATGAATGCAAAGACGAAGAAACAGAACGTCAATGGTCCGGAATGCAGCGTCAGGCGGAGGGTGTCTCCCAGCTGGTCGGCAACCCCCAGTAGATTCCGGAAGATCTCGGACGCACGCATTTGCACGAACCGCGGCAGACGCTGCCAACGAGCCTTCGCCGCTCGGCCTGTCCGGCCCGCCACGTCAGTGACCTTGCCTCCCTGATCCGGCCCGAATGCCGCCCGACTGGCACCCGCCCAGGTGGTGTCGGGTCGAACGGCATAGACGGTTCCTACAATGGCAATCCACGTCACCGCGAGTAGCACCGCCAACACCATCGGCCCCACCGCATCGGTGATCCACTTCCACACCTCACCAACGCGACTGAGGTGTGCGAACACATGCTGCTTCTGCTCTGTGTACCAGACGATGACCTTGCGCTCAGATATCCATTTTGGGCTTCCGACAAGCCGATTCGACGCGGCATTGAGTAGCAGAACGACCCACAGGGCCTGGAGATAGACAGCCACTAATTGAGTCCAGGCGGGTAGCTTCGCCGAATACCTGGTTAAAGCACTGCGAGCCACGAACGCAATTAATATCGCGAGGTAGGCCCGCCAGTCACTGGGAGCCATGAACTCCTCGGCTTGTGCCGCCGTCATGTCAGGGGCCAGGCCAGAATCCATCGCGTAAAAGATGTCGACGTTCAACAAACCGAGATATGACGAGTAGTCGGCCAGTATGAGACGCCAGGCCGCGAAGAGCACGAACACGGGCAGAATCGCCTTCAGCAATATGTCGATGAACGCCTGAAACCGTGATCGGCCATCGGCATTCTGGCCAACAAGGTCCGACTCACCGCGAAGCACCAGGTACATCAAGATGTAGGTGGTGAGCCTGGCCAAAGCAGCCAACGGCATGATGAAGTCACCCCAGTAGCCTCCGAAATGCGCGCCCACGTACACGGCCAGCTTGATCAGCCAGTATCGAGTAAGCCAGCCCATGAGCCAGATACCGATAAGCCACGGCCAGCACCGCCACCACAAGAACCCCGTGCGGCGCAGCAGATCCACCGGACCGGATATCCCCCACGTTGCCATGGGCAGATAGTAGCCAGGTCAGTCCTCTGCGTGGGCGTACTTGCCGCCGGTACCCAGCGAAGCGAGCGCCGCGACTGCCATCATCAGTGCCGCGGCTACGAACACGACCACCAGACCTGCATGAAACGGCTCGCTGATGAGATTCGGGAAGAACGACTGCCCGGTCAACTCGGCCGCGTTCACCCCCGGGTGGTCCAGAACCCCTGACGGAGCGAGTAATTCGCTGACCGGGTTGTAACCGAGGAACGCCGCGAACAGGCTGCCCACCGGCGGCATACCGGACACCTCGGCCGCGGTCGAGGCGGGCACACCCTGGGCGGTCAGCCCGGATTGCATAGCGGCTGGCATCGTGGCCGAGAGCCCGACGATCATGAGCGAGAAGAAGATTCCGATGGACAACGAGCTGCCCGCGTTGAAGAACGTGCCACGCACACCGGAGGCCGCACCGCGCTGATGCGCGGGCACACTCGACATGATCGCAGCGGTATTCGGTGCGGTGAAGATGGCCGACCCCAGCCCGTTGAGGAAGATGAGCGCCGCGAAGACCCAGTAATTGAAGTTCACCGGAATAGCGATGAGCGCCAGGAAGGTCACCGCCGACAGCACCATACCGCCCGTGGCGAAGGGTCGGGCCCCGTACCGGTCCGACAGCACACCGGCGATGGGTCCAGCCAGCAGGAACCCAAGTGTCATGGGCAGCAGGAAGATTCCCGCCCACAACGGGGTCGACTCATAGCTGTATCCGCGCAACGGCAGCCAGATGCCCTGCAGCCAGATGATGAGCATGAACTGCAGGCCGCCGCGGCCTACCGACGCCAGCAGGTTGGCCAGGTTCCCCAGACCAAATGCACGGTTCTTGAACAGCCGCATGTCGAGCATCGGGTCGGCTACCCGGGACTCGATCACGCAGAACAACACCAGCAGCGCGACACCGGCGATCAGCGATCCGTAGACCAGCGGATTGCCCCACCCGGTGCTCGAATTGCCGTACGGCTGAATGCCGTACGTGATTCCGGTGAGTAGCACCGTCAGCCCCAGCCCAACGGTCACCGTGCCCGCCCAGTCCAGCTTGCCGGGCGTGGGTTCGTCGATCTCGACGAGCGAGCGGTACGACCACACTGTGCCCAGCAGGCCCAGCGGCACACCCACCCAGAAGATGGCGCGCCAATCCCATTCGGAGAGCACGCCTCCGATCAACAGTCCGAGGAATGACCCTGCCACGGCGGCCACCTGGTTGATCCCCAGCGCCAGTCCACGCTGCGTAGACGGGAAGGCGTCGGTGAGGATGGCCGACGAGTTGGCCATCAGCATGGCCCCGCCCACCCCTTGCACCACACGCCACGCGATGAGCCATACCGCGCCCCCGCCGTAATGGAACGGATCAAAGGACAGCACCACCGCCGCGACGGTGAAGACGACAAAGCCCATGTTGTAAATCCGGACCCGCCCGTACATATCGCCGAGACGGCCGAACAGCACAACGAGAACCGCGGAGGACAGCAGGTAGCCCATGAGCATCCAGAGCAGATAGCTCACGTTCCCGGCGGCGAGGGGGTTCAGACCGATACCGCGAAAGATGGCCGGCAGCGAGATCAAGACGATCGACGAGTTGATGGTCGCGAGCAGCACACCCAGCGTGGTGTTCGACAGTGCGACCCATTTGTAGTGCGGGTGATCACGATCCACCCGCACTCGACGTCGTGCGGTCTCGATATCCGCAGGTGTCTCGTCGGTCTGTGTCATCAAATCAGTCATCGTCACCCTTGTTGCGCGCTTCTCCACCGACGCGGCCAGCAGGGCACCCCAGCCCGGCCGTCTGTGGATACCACCGTGCATAACTTTAGCAAGGGAAACTATATTCCTCAAAACCCTCGGCCGCCGTCTGTCATGTCGGGCTTGGGTGCGCGCCTCATGCGGTTCGAGTGCGAGCCTCACGCGTAAATCTGGCCAGAAATTCGCGTGAGGCTCGCACTCGGCGGAGAAATCGGTGACCTACCGAGTAGCGTGGCCAGTGTTCGTCATCGAACAGCCCCAACACACAAAAACACGGGAGCGCGCACCAGTGCGCTGAGAGGACGGCTAGGGCCGTCGACCGTATGAACCTGACCGGGTAATGCCGGCGTAGGGAGGAAATCAATGTCGACTCAATCAACCCGTTCTCAGGCCCCGGAAACCGTCACCACCGGCCCCATCCAGGGCAGCGAAAAGATCTACCAGCACCTCGACAGCGGCCTACGCGTGCCGCAGCGCAGGGTGAACCTCACCAATGGTGAGCACCTGGACCTGTATGACACCTCCGGTCCGTACACCGACACCAATGCCACCATCGATCTGCAGAAGGGGCTACCGCCTCGCACCGGCATCGTGACCGATCGCGGCACCCAGCTGCAGCGTGCCCGTGCCGGAGAGATCACCGCCGAGATGGAGTTCATCGCCGTCCGCGAGGGTGTGCCCGCCGAGCTGGTGCGCAGCGAGGTCGCGATGGGCCGCGCCGTGATCCCCGCCAACCACAAACACCCCGAGAGCGAGCCGATGATCATCGGCAAGGCCTTCGGCGTGAAAATCAATGCCAACATCGGCAACTCGGCCGTCACCTCCTCGATCGCCGAAGAGGTGGAGAAAATGGTGTGGGCCATCCGTTGGGGTGCCGACAACATCATGGACCTCTCCACCGGTAAGGACATCCACCAGACCCGTGAGTGGATCCTGCGCAACTCCCCCGTCCCGGTGGGCACCGTGCCGATCTATCAGGCACTGGAGAAGACCAACGGTGATCCGGCCGCGCTGACCTGGGAGCTTTACCGCGACACCGTGATCGAGCAGGCCGAGCAGGGTGTCGACTATATGACGGTGCATGCCGGTGTGCTGCTGCGCTACGTGCCGCTGACCGCCAAGCGCGTCACCGGCATCGTCTCGCGCGGGGGTTCGATCATGGCTGCCTGGTGCCTTGCCCATCACCGGGAGTCGTTCCTGTACACGCACTTCGAAGAGCTGTGCGAGATCCTGGCGCGTTACGACGTGACCTTCTCACTCGGCGACGGCCTGCGTCCGGGGTCCATCGCCGATGCCAACGACGAAGCCCAGTTCGCCGAGCTGCGCACACTCGGCGAGCTGACGAAGATCGCGAAATCCCATGGTGTGCAGGTGATGATCGAGGGGCCCGGCCACGTGCCGATGCACAAGATCGTCGAGAACGTGAAGCTCGAGGAGGAGCTCTGCGAGGAGGCCCCGTTCTACACGCTGGGCCCGCTCGCCACCGATATCGCTCCGGCCTACGACCACATCACCTCGGCCATCGGGGCGGCGATCATCGCCCAGGCCGGGACCGCCATGCTCTGCTACGTCACCCCCAAGGAACACCTGGGGCTGCCGGACCGCAAAGACGTCAAGGACGGCGTGATCGCCTACAAGATCGCCGCACACGCGGCCGATCTCGCCAAGGGGCATCCGCGTGCGCAGCTGCGTGACAATGCACTGTCCAAGGCGCGCTTCGAGTTCCGCTGGGATGACCAGTTCAATCTGTCGCTGGATCCGGACACCGCCCGCGAGTTCCACGATGAGACGCTGCCCGCCGAGCCGGCCAAGACGGCGCACTTCTGCTCGATGTGCGGCCCGAAGTTCTGCTCGATGCGCATCACCGCCGATATCCGAGAGTTCGCCGCCGCAAACGGGCTCGAGACGCAGGAGGACATCGACGCGATGCTGGCGCGCGGCATGGAGGAGAAGTCCGTGGAGTTCGCCGAGCACGGCAACCGGGTCTATCTGCCGATCGCGTGAGCACAGCTGCCTTCCTCCCCATCCCGGAGCCGGGCGCTACCCCGGTGCGTGTGATGACCATCGCCGGGTCCGACTCCGGGGGCGGGGCGGGTATCCAAGCCGATATGCGCACCATGGCGCTGCTGGGTGTGCACGGGTGCGTGGCAGTCACCGCGGTAACCGTGCAGAACTCGGTGGGTGTCAGGGATTTTCACGAAATCCCACCGCAGGTGGTGGCGGCGCAGATGGACGCGGTGATCACCGATATCGGCATCCAGGCCGCCAAGACCGGGATGCTGGCCTCCGCCCCGATCATCGAGGCCATCGCGCAGACGTGGTCGCGCCTGGAAACGAATGTCCCCCTGGTCGTCGATCCCGTGTGCGCATCCATGCACGGCGACCCGCTGCTGCACCCCAGCGCGCTAGATGCCATCCGTGAACAGCTCTTTCCGTTGGCAACGCTCGTCACTCCGAATCTGGACGAGGTACGGCTGTTGGTCGGTGTAGAGGTCATCGATGAGGAAAGCCAAAGGGAAGCGGCGCGAAAACTCCATGCCCTCGGCCCGCAGTGGGCTCTGGTGAAGGGCGGACACCTTCGATCCAGCGACACCAGCACCGACCTACTCTTCGACGGCACCGAGTTTCACTACTTCCCCGTCGAACGGGTGGACACCGGACACGACCACGGCGCCGGGGACACCCTCGCCGCATCGATCAGTTGCGCACTGGCACACGGGCTTTCCGTGACCGAGTCCGTCGCCTTCGGAAAACGGTGGATCACCGAGTGCCTGCGAGCGGCCTATCCTCTTGGCCGGGGCCACGGCCCGGTATCGGCCCTGTTCAGGCTGAGATGAGCGACCGCTCGAAGAGCCTTAGGCTGAGCGCGTGAGCACCGAGGAACTTCCGGATATCGCCGGAATCGCCCACTATCCCGACGAGCACCCGCACGGTGCCGTAGTGCTGACCCACGGCGCCGGTGGCAGCTGCCACTCACCCATGCTGCGGCTGCTGTGCACGGCGTGGGCCGAACGCGGTTGGCTGGCGATACGTTTCGATATGCCCTTCCGCCGCAACCGGCCAAGCGGTCCCCCCTCGGCCTCGTCGGCCGATAAGGACCGCGCGGGCATCGCCGAGGTGATCAATAAGGCTCGCGCCCTGGTGGATGGCCCACTCTTGGCGGGCGGTCATTCCTACGGCGGACGTCAAACCTCGATGCTGGTGGCGGAAAAGGGGCCGATCATCGACGTCCTCACCGTGTTCTCCTACCCGCTGCATCCGCCCGGCAAGCCCGACCGGCTACGCACCGAACATCTGCCCGGCATCCAGGTTCCGACGGTGTTCACCCACGGAACCTCGGACGCGTTCGGCACCATCGCCGAACTCAAGCAGGCATCGGCTCTAATACCGGGCGGCGCGACCATCGTGGAGATCGCCGGCGCGCGTCATGACCTGGGGTCCAAGACAATCGATGTCCCCGAGCTCGCCATCGATGCCGCGCTGGCGGCTCTGAAAGCGACCTAAGGCTCGCCCACCGCGCGCCAGTCGCGCATCAACAGCTGTGCCGCCCGACGCAGATCAGCCTCGGCCTGCGCGACGGTGAGACCACCGTTGAGGCACACCTGAATACAACCAAACCATTGGTGCACCAGCAGTCTGATCACGGCCTCATCCGCATCGGCCGGATCCGAAAGACCGGCCACCTCGGATATCAGTTCGTGGAATCGCTTCTCGACCTGCATCAGATCGGGTACCTCGGCCAGTGACGCCGAGTTCGAGGACCTGATCATCGCGATCGCCAGCATGCGACGCCGGGTCAATCCGCGCAGCGCCCGTACGAGCGCTTCGCCCACCCGGTCGGCCGCCGTCTCCTGGCCATCGGGCGACACCGGGATGCGACCGACAAGCCGTTCTGACTCACGCACCAGCGCCGAGACGAACAGATGACGCTTCGTCGGGAAGTACCGGTACAACGTGCCGATGGCGACGTTGGCGTGCTTGGCGACATCGTGCATCTGGACGTGATCGAGCTCGCGCGTCATGGCGAGTTCTTCGGCCGCGTCGAGCATGCGCTTGTACTGCTCATGTTGGCGCCTGGTCGACGGCATGGCGGCGGGCCGCACCGGTGACGCTTCAACCATGGCGCTCACGATCTATTCACCTGCATAAATAACCCCGAAACTGGAACCTGTTCTAAATAAGGTAGCACTACGGTAAGCCCGCGCACTGCGAATTCGCGGTCCTGTTTAGTTCCCGGCGCTCGGCGTCCCCGCCAGCATCGCCAGCAGCAGCTCAGCGCGCACCCTCGCGATATCGAGGTCGCAGGCCAGCAGCGACTGCACTGTTTCGATACGTTTCCGCAGCGTGTGACGGTGCACACCGACCGCGGCGGCCGCCGACTCCCAGTGGCCGTTCGCCTCCAGATAGGCCCGCAAGGACACCAGCAGTTCAGTGCCATGGGTGACGTCATGCTCGGCGACGGGGGCCAATGTCGCGTTCGCGACGGCGACCAGTACCTCACGACTCGCGCCGAATGACAGCAGTGCGCTACCCGCGAGTGAGGTGAACTCCAGCGGTGTCCCGCCGCGTTCGGCCACCGACGCGGCGAGCTGCGCATTCTGTGCCGCATCGCCGAGCCGCCCCACCGGATGCGCTCCGCTCAACCCGGCCCGCAGACCCTTTCTGGTGCGCCCGTCCACGTCCATGAACAATTTCCGGGCGAATTCGGCAGTCTCCGACCCCGGAATCACGACGGTGAGCCGAGCCTCGGCGGTATGCGCGAAGACCGGGTGGCCCGCGGACTCCATGGCCCGGGTGACTATCGGCTGCACCCGCCGCAGCGCCGCCGGGGATTCGGCATCCACCACCAGCACCCGGATCCGTCCACGCCCGTCGGTAGCCGGCGCCAACTGCGCCCACACCGAGTCCAGGTTCCGTTCCTCGCCGAGCAGCAGCCCCAAGGCCTGCCCATTCAACTGACGTTGCGCATCCTGCAGTCTCGACGGTTTGTCAAAATCCAAGGCCAACAAGGAATTTGCGTGCCCCAGCAATACCTGGTCCACGAAGGTCAATGGCGTCTTACTGACAACAGCCAACACGCCGTACGACGTACCACCGACACCGATCGTCTGTTGCGCGACCGCGATTCCCGGGTCCAGCTGTTGCGCGCCGGCCGATGCACCCGGAGTCACCGCACCCCGGACCAGATTGATGGTCGCGACATCCAGATTGCGCGGATGGCTTGCGATCACCGTGCCACCCGAGTCCAACACCACGACGTTGGCCCGCAGCGACCGTCCAAGTTCCGCGGTGACCGCCTGCACACCGCCATTGACGATCGCCCGGGTAATCCGGGGCTGAGCCCGCGATACCCGCAGCACCGCGTCGTACTCCAGTTCGGCGATGCGGGTGCTCACCGCCTTGACCACCGCGGCGAACGGGGTATGCAGCGGCACCTCCATCAGCGGGATACCCAGCTCGTCCGCGGCTGTCACCAACTCCGGGGGCACCTCATCGAATGTCAGTCCGGTACCGAACCCCAATGCGACAACGCCATTCTCATCAAGCGCGCGTAAGTAGCGCAGCCGCTCCCTGGCACTCGCGGGTAGGCCGATCCCGGTGGTGAGCACCAGCTCTCCACCGGACAGCCATCGCGCGGGGTCGGCAAGCTCTGTGGTGAGCGCCAGATTGATCTCGCGCCCCAGGCCCGTGGCGCCGCCCTTCAGGGTGAGTTTCAGATCCAACTGATCCAACACCCAGCGCACCGGAACACTCATCTCATGGGACTGTACAGAATGGTGAAAAACACCGCGAAGATTCCCGGAATTGTCGGATGATCAGGCATGTGTCTCAGCGCACACTGGTTGTCTGCGTGCTTTCTTGACGTGCTTAGACGGATTCCCTCGACGGATGGACATGCGATATGCCGGACTCGGTACTCCAGAACTACATCGACGGCCAGTTTGTCGATTCTTTGTCCCTGAAATCCTCCGAGCCCATCGACCTGATCAGCCCGGTCGACGAATCGTTGGTGGGCCGCGCCCCGGTGTCCAATGCCGACGACGTGAATGCGGCGGTGGCCGCCGCCGAACGTGCCTTCGTCTCCTGGGGTAAATCCACACCGAGTGTCCGGCAACAGGCGCTGCTCAAGCTCGCCGACGCCATCGAGGCGCATATCGACGAGATCGTCGAGGCCCAGTGCCGCAACACCGGGCAGCCGAAAGCGGTCATCGCCGCTGAAGAGGTGACCGTGAGCGCCGACCAGCTCCGGTTCTTCGCCGGTGCGGCACGACTTGTCGAGGGCAAATCGGCAGGCGAGTACATGGAGGGGTTCACCTCCTATGTTCGGCGCGAGCCCATTGGCGTCGTCGGGCAGGTAACCCCGTGGAACTACCCATTCATGATGGCGATCTGGAAGATCGGCCCCGCGCTGGCCGCCGGGAACACCATCGTCCTCAAGCCCAGCGACACCACGCCGGAAAGCACACTGGTGCTGGCCCGTTTGACAAAGGGCATCCTGCCCGACGGCGTGTTCAACGTCGTACTGGGCACCGCCACCACCGGCTCCGAATTGGTGAGTCACCCTGCCATTGGCCTGGTGTCGATCACGGGGTCGGTGCGGGCCGGTATCGCCGTCGCCGCCTCGGCCGCCGAGCAGCTTAAGCGCAGCCACCTCGAGCTCGGCGGCAAGGCACCGGTTGTGGTGTTCGGTGACGTCGATATCGACAAGGCGGCCATCGGGATTGCACAAGCCGCCTTCTTCAACGCCGGCCAGGACTGCACGGCTGCCACCCGTGTGATCGTGCACCAGTCGATCCATGACGACTTTGTGAACGCCCTCAACTCGGCGGCGCAGACGTTGCGGCCGGGCCTGCCCGATGACCCCGACAGTTTCTACGGGCCGATGAACAACATCAACCACTTCACCGCGGTCACCAAGAAACTCGAAAATCTACCCGCGCACGCGACGATCGTGACGGGCGGAAAGCGCTGGGGCGACAAAGGTTACTTCATCGAGCCCACCATCGTCACCGGAGTCCGGCAGGACGACTCGATAGTCCAGGAAGAGACCTTTGGGCCTATCTTGACGGTCCAATCCTTTGACGACGCGGACGAGGCCGTCCGCCTGGCCAATGGAGTGCGCTACGCGCTGGCCTCCAGCGTATGGACCAAGGACCACGAGACCGCCGAAAAGTTCACTCGCGAACTCGATTTCGGTTGCGTGTGGGTCAACTGTCATATCCCACTGGTTGCCGAGATGCCACACGGCGGGTTCAAATACTCCGGATACGGCAAGGACCTGTCGGCCTACGGCGTGGAGGACTACACCCGAATCAAGCACGTGATGAGCGCACACTAGACATGGCAGCCGACACGTTTCACCCTCTCGATCCCCTGACCGCGGACGAATTCACCGCGACAGCAAAACTTCTGGCGCAAACGCACGGCGTCGGGAACGACTGGCGGTACACCTCCATAGAGCTGTCCGAGCCCTCGAAGGCCGAGATCGCCCGATTCGACAACACCGGCACACGGCCCGAGCGTCGGGCACTCGCCACGTGTCTGGACACCCAACGAAACGCCACCTATAAGGCGGTCGTCTCGCTGACCGCCGGTGAAGTGCAATCCTGGGATCACGTTCCCGGAGTGCAACCCAACTTCACGGTCGACGAGTGGGAAGAGGCCGATGCGGCGCTGAGGCGCCATCCGGAGGTCATCGCCGCTCTGGCCACACGCGGCATCACCGACATGGACCTGGTGTTCATGGATACCTGGACCTATGGCGATGCGGTCATGCCCGAAAAGTACAAGGGCAGACGCCTCGGGTGGTCGGACACCTGGGTGCGTTCCACCGAAGGTGCCAACCCATATGCGGGCCCCGTCAACGGATTCCACTGTGTCATCGACATGAACAGCATGGAGCTGTTGGAGATCGAGGACACGTTCACCGTCCCACGGCCCGAGATGATGGGCGAATACGTACCCCGGCACGTACCGGAACGTCTGCGCCGGCAGAGCACCCGGGAATCGCTGCAACCACTGCATATCACCCAGCCCGACGGCACCTCCTTCACCATCGAAGGCAACAAACTCCAGTGGCAGAACTGGTCATTGCGGGTCGGCTTCAACTACCGCGAGGGCATGACACTGCATGCGGTGACATACAACGACAACGGCCGAGTGCGATCGGTGGCCAACCGCATGTCCTTCGCCGAGATGATGGTGCCCTACCGGGACCACTGCGAAGATCACTACCGAAGAACAGCTTTCGATATCGGCGAGTGGGGCATCGGCTTCATGACCACCTCACTGGAACTTGGTTGCGATTGCCTCGGCGAGATCCGCTACCTCGACGCCGTGCTGCACAACAGCAAGGGCGAGCCGTACACCATCAAAAATGCGATCTGCATTCACGAAGAGGACAATGCCGTCCTGTGGAAGCACGTCGATCACGACCACGGCGCCGAGGTGCGCCGGATGCGTCGGCTCACGGTGTCCTTCCACGTCACCGTCGCCAACTACGAGTACCTCACGTACTGGCGGTTCTATCAGGACGGAAACATCGAATGTGAGGTCCGTGCAACGGGAATCATGGTGGTGAGCAACTTCGCCGAGGGCGCCGCACACCCGCACGGAACCCTGGTCGACAACCGGACCTATGCGCCGTACCACCAACACTTCCTTGTCGCGCGACTGGACCTGGACGTCGATGGCACCGAGAACACCGTGTACGCCACCGAAACCGAGATCGAACCCGTC
Organism: Mycobacterium sp. D16R18; assembly: GCA_002013775.1. Classification (GTDB taxonomy): domain Bacteria; phylum Actinomycetota; class Actinomycetes; order Mycobacteriales; family Mycobacteriaceae; genus Mycobacterium. The sequence continues at coordinate 3,254 of MAFD01000037.1, read as the reverse complement.
GGCCCCAACAACCCGTATGGACTGTCGCTGCGGCAGCGCAACACCCCGTTGCGCACCGAGTCGGAAGGCAAGCAGGACTTCTGCTGGCAGACTCAGCGCGCCTGGAAGGTCGTCAACGACAACACCCGCAACGGCATCGGCACCGCGCCGGCTTACAAGCTGGTACCCGGCGCCGCCATCCCGTCCATGTTCGATCCGTCCTCACCGGTGCTGGCACGCTGCCGCGCCATCGAACACACTCTCTGGGTGACCCCCAACTCCCCTGAGGAGCGCTGGCCCGCAGGAGAATTCGTTACGCAGAGCAAGGAAGACCATGGCCTGCCCGCCTGGACTGAGGGCAACCGCTCCATCGAAAACACCGATGTGGTGCTCTGGTACGTGTTCGGCATCCACCACATCACCCGCCCCGAAGACTGGCCGATCATGCCCGTCGACACCGTGAACTTCTGGCTCAAACCGGTCGGGTTCTTCGACCGCAACCCCTCCCTCGACGTCGCACCCACTCCGCCGAAGAGCTGTCACACATCCGGACACCAGGAGGCTTAGCCATGAACACCGCCGCCAAGAGGATTGCCGTTGCATATCTGGCCACTCCGGGCGGCGATGACGCTCTTGCGGTGGGAGCACAGATCGCGCGTTCACTGGGTGCGCACCTCGATCTGTGCATGGTGCTCCCCCAGGATCGCCCCATCCTGGCGCCGCTTCCTCAGAAGGAGCGCCAGGACATACTGTCCGAGAACGCCACTCACTGGCTGAATCATGCCGAGGCCACCATTCCGGACGACCTCACGGTCCAAACGCATATCAGCTTCCACGAGTCGATCGCCGAGGGACTCATCGCGCAGTGTGAGGCTCTGGGGGTCGAGGCCGTCGTGGTGGGTGGTTCCGGCGGCGGCTTGGTCGGCAGCCTGTCACTCGGGTCGGTGGTCAACGAGCTCGTGCACTCGTCTCCGATACCTCTGGTGATCTCACCGCGTGGTGCGCGCTATCAGAAGAACCTCCGTGTCCGCGAAGTCACCTGCGCCATGGGAACCCGGCCGGGCGCACGCGTGCTGCTGGACACGGCGTTACGGGCGTGCCAGCGCGCCGGCACACCGCTGCGCCTGGTCTCGCTGGTGTCGTTCGACCCGATCCCCGGGGGTGACGACGATCGGTCGGCGCGCGAACGCGCCACCATTCATGCACAGCAGTCCCTTGAGACCGCCAAACTGGTTCTGCCACAAAAATTCCCGGTCACATCAATCGTCGCCGAGGGGCCCACTATCGAGGCCGCCGTGAACAAGCTCGACTGGCACGAGGGCGACATCATCATGGTCGGTTCAAGTCGTCTGGCGCAGCCACGACGACTCTTCCTCGGCTCGACGGCCGCGAAGATGCTCCGCGTACTGCAGGTCCCGATGGTCGTGATTCCTAAAGAAGAAGGGGGCGATAGTGACTGAGGACGTCGCTCACGCCGAGCTGGAGCATGCCGAGCGGTCCGAAGGACTGGTCTCAAAGGGCTTGGCGGCCGGACGTATCGGCACCTTTACGGGCGCCATCCTCGGTATCTCCACGGTGGCACCGGGATACACGCTCACGGCCAGCATCGGCCTGATTGTGGCCGCGGTCGGCCTCAAGATGCCGGCCATCCTGATCGCGGGTTTCATCCCGATGTTCCTCACCGCGTACGCCTACCGCGAGCTCAACTCGCGCGCACCCGACTGCGGCGCCTCCTTCACCTGGTCCACCAAGGCATTCGGCCCGTACATCGGGTGGATGTGCGGCTGGGGCATGGTGATCGCCACCATCATCGTCTTGTCCAACCTGGCATCCATCGGTGTGCAATACGGGTATCAGTTCCTCGGCGCCATCTTCCACAATCAGACCGTTGGCGAGCTCGCCAACAACAAGGCCGTCAACATCATCTCGACCGTGGTGCTGCTGGCCATCGCCACCTACATCTCCAGCCGGGGTATCACCACGAGCGAAAAGGTGCAGTACGTCCTCGTCGGGTTCCAGATGATCGTGCTGGTGATCTTCGCCGTCGTCGCCATCATCAAGGCACCCGGCGTGGTCGGGCATCTTGACTTCGATCTCGACTGGTTCAACCCGCTGACAGGACTAACACTGAGCGCCTTTGTCATTGGGCTCGTCGGCTCGATCTTCGCGTTCTGGGGCTGGGATACCTGTCTGACACTCGGCGAGGAATGCAAGGACCCGACAAAGGTGCCCGGCCGAGCCGGCCTGCTGTGCGTACTGTCGATCTTGCTGACCTACCTGCTGGTGGCCGTCGCGGTGATGATGTTCGCCGGCGTCGGCGATACCGATCTGGGCCTGGCCAATGAGGAGAACAAGGACAATGTCTTTGGCGCCCTTGCCAACCCGGTGCTGGGCAGCTGGTTCGGACCGCTGCTGCTGTTGGCGATATTCGCCTCCGCGGTGGCGAGCCTGCAGACCACATCCCTGCCCGCGGCCCGCACCATGCTCGCCATGGGAACCTACGGCGCCTTTCCGAAACGGTTCGCGAGTGTCAGCCCGAGATTCCTGACGCCAACCTTCAGCACGGTGGTGGCCGGTGCGATTACCGCCGCCTTCTATACCGTTGTCAGCCTGCTGTCCGACCGCACCCTGCTGGACACCATTGCCGCACTTGGCATCATGATCTGCTGGTACTACGGCATCACCGCCTTCGCCTGCGTGTGGTACTTCCGCGCGGAGCTGTTCCAGAATGCCCACAACGTGGTCTACAAGTTCCTCTTTCCGCTCCTGGGCGGGTTCATGCTGGCCGCGGTGTTCATCATCTCCGTGCGCGAAAGCATGGACCCGGAGAAGACCGGCAGTGGCGCCTCGATCGGCGGCATCGGCCTGGTGTTCTACCTGGGCTTCGGCATTCTGGCGTTCGGGGCGGTGCTCATGGTGATCATGCGCTTCAAGAGCCCGGACTTCTTCCTCGGGCGCACCCTGACTCGCGACACCGCGCCGCTCGTGGAGTAGCGGCCCATGTGGTCGACACTCCGGTTTTCGACGCAAACCCCGAGAAGAACGCGCAGAACGCGACGTGTCGACGCAAAGCGGGTGCACACGCCAGAACGGCGTATCCACATACCTTCGGTGGACAAACCGTCCATTCCCAGAAACACACCACAGCGGCAGACTGAGATCGCCGGATCGACGACAGGAAGCGCCATGACCGACATCGCCTACCGCCTCGCCCAGAAGCGCAATATCGTGACGCCCCTGCCCGGGCCCCGCTCTAGCGCTCTGGCCGAGCGCCG
>MAFD01000036.1:0-48837 GCA_002013775.1 Mycobacterium sp. D16R18 | reverse complement strand
GCCGGTAACTGCCTGGGCAGCGGCGATGACGGCCCGTGTATTCTGAGCGCAGTCTCGAGGTTGACTTCGGCCGTTTGCTTGATCGGTGATGAACCACAAGGTCAAACTGGCGCCTTAGTGGCTAACCCCGATTCAACGCCGATTCGTTACCGCGGATCATTCTTGTTGAATACGCTGCGCGAATCCTCAGATTCTTCTCCGGGCGTCACGACTACCCATCACGTTCACCCAGGAAGACAAGAGCGACAAGAGCGACAAGAGCAAGGACAGGAGCCAGATGACTGCCGGCACTGCGCCCACGTCGACCCCGGCGACCCAGTCGATCGAGGCCTGGCCGATGCAACTTGATAAGCCATTGCCGTCCCCGGACGACCCATTCTTTGTCCCACCCGAGGGCTGGGACAAAACCGCGCCCGGTACACCCTTGCGGCGCAGGCGAGTTCGGATCGGGTTGTTTGGACTCATCCCCCTGCGGCTGCACGCGTGGCAGGTGCTCTATCGCAGCACCGACCTACACGGGGCCCCCGAAACGACCGTGACAACGGTGCTCGTCCCGAAGAAGGCGACAGAGACAGCGCCGCTGCTTGCCTTCCAGAGTGCGATCGACGCCGTCACCCCCAAGAGATTCCCCTCCTACTACCTGCAGCACCGCACCTTCGGCATCAACCAGTCACAAAACGAGTTTCTGCTGGCAGTGGCCGCACTCCAACGAGGGTGGATAGTCACCATCAGCGACCATGAGGGGCCGAAGGGCCTCTGGATGGCGCCCAAACAACCCGGCTACCACGTGCTGGACGCGCTGCGCGCCACGATTGCCGCATCCGGCGAGGACGGCATCCCGCACCTGTCCGTCCACACTCCGACAGCGGTATGGGGGTACTCGGCCGGCGGTAACGCGACCGCCTGGGCCGCCGAACTCGCCGGTGAGTACGCGCCCGAACTCAATCTGGTGGGCGCGCTGATCGGCGCACCCGCCCCCCAACCCGGCCCTCTCATGCACCATCTCAGCGGCCGATACTCTTCGGGGCTCATCATCATCGTGCTGGCGGCCATGATGCGGGTAAGCCCCTCCATCCAAGACTTCCTGCAAAAGCACCTCACCAAGAGAGGTCGCCGGATGGTCGAGAAGGCCGAACGCCTGACCGTCATCCAGGCACTGCTGTACTGGCCATTTCTCAACTTCAACAAGATCTTCGACCGCCCCCTTGAAGAGGTGATGGACACACCGGAGATCGCCGCCCTCACCGACGCGATGACGCTGGGACTACGCACCCCCACCGCGCCGATTTACCTCTACCACTCGATCCACGACGTACTCCTGCCGGTTTCCAGCACGGACCAACTCGCCGAGGACTACATCGCCGGTGGCGCACACGTCACCTACCGGCGCGACCGTGCCAGCGAGCGCGTCTTTTTGTTACTGTCCGGCGGTCATGATGCGCTCGGTTGGCTTGATGAACGTATGCGCGGCAAGGCATTACCGACGCGACCCGATATCCGAACGGTGGTGTCCACGGTCCTCTCACCACGGGCCCTGACCATGTATGTCCGACAGGTTGTGGCGTTCGTGAAGCTCCTCGCCGGGCGGCTCTGACCGGAGTCAGCGGGCCTTTACGGCCAATAACGCGGCCGCGAGAGTGCGCGCGGCGGACGGCTGAGCGGGATCCAGGCCGGTGAGTTCGGCGACGCGACGGAGTCTGTAGTCAAGGGTGTTCGGGTGCACATGCAGCGATTTGGCCGCAAGCTGCCGTCCGTGTTCGTGCTGTAGATACGCGCTGAGCGCCTGCTGCAAATGGGGGTGCGCCGCCAGTGGCTGAACCGTCGCCGCGAGCAGATCACGGGCCCTGCCGGGACGGGTGATCTGGTACTCCATGAGCACATCCGGCAGCCGGTAGGCGCCGGGCGCACGGCCGAGTCTCAGTGCGAGCAGCGCTAATTCACGTGCCTCTTCCGTCGCGGCCGCAATCTCACCGGGATCGGCCGCCTCGGAGACTCCGAGCGTGACAGGCCCGCCGGCCACCTCTGAGAACAAAGGCAGCAGCGATTCCACCTTGCCCACGGCGGGCAACAATATGACACCCCCGCGGCCATCCAAAGACGTGAGCACGGGCTCACGTGCGTACTGATCGACGATGTCCTGCACGCGGTGGGCACGCCGCCGAGCCACCACGGTGTTCCCCGCCGGTTCCGGCATGTAGAGGAACAGCACGTCATAGGACAACGCCAGCGTGACACTCGCGCGTTCGGCAGCCTCGGTCCACGGTGTCCCCTTGACCAACGCATCGAAAAGGTCGCGCCGAGCCTCCGCCGACGCACCGTGAAGACCTTGGCGCTCTTCCAGATACGCGGTGGTAACCGCGGGCACCATCAACTGCAGATACCGTTGCAGTTGGACGCTGACCGTGAGCACCTCGTTGACCTCGTCGGGGGTTGCCAGTTCCCGGAGCGTCTCTATGCCGACCCGCGCGGCAACGTTGTACGCGGCCAGGAGCGCCGCGAGCGGAATGTCCTCCTGCGCCCGCCGTGACGCCGCCAGGATCGGCCCTGCCAACTCGTCTTCGGTGGGCGGCCGCGACTCCAAAAGCACCCGGACGAAAATCCGGAAATTCTGCTTGGTGAACTCGGTGATCTCACCATCGAGAACCTCACGGGGCAGCATCCCGTAGTACGGCACCTCAGCGGCGAAGCAGTCCACCGCATGGCGCACCGTCTCCGGCAGCTGGCGCATGAACCGATCACTGAGCGACGCCGTCATCAGCGGACTCCAACCTTCTCCCACTGCACCGTGGAATACCCGTCCCCTCACGGACCATATCCGCGAGACCCCTGCGCACCCTACCGTCCCGCAGTTGAGTTCGGAGGTTTGCTCAAAGGTTCATCGCACCGCACGGAGGTTATTGGGGCCAGTCATAGCTTTCGGACATGTGCCTCGTATCTTTCACAAAGATCGGGCCGAGCCACGGACTTTCACCCGCACCACTTCTAGGTTTCACAGATGACTGCCATCGCCCCACGGCGTTCGCTCAATGAGCTGGTCACGCGGTACTGGACCATGATGTCGAAGGTCTATAACTTCCCGTTCGTGCAACGCCATATCTACAGGCCGGCCCAAGACGACACCATCGCGCAACTACGCGAACACAACTCTCAACGGATCGTAGATATCGCTTGTGGCACAGGAATATTGGCGTCCCGCATCCAGGCCGAGCTGAGCCCGGCATCGGTTTTCGGTGTCGACATGTCCGATGGCATGCTCGCCAAGGCAAGGGCTCGGTCCACCGACGTCCAGTGGAAGAAGGCACCCGCGGAGCAGCTCCCGTTCGGGGACGCCACCCTCGATGCCGTGGTGACAACGTCGGCATTCCACTTCTTCGACCAGCCTGCCGCACTGGCGGAGTTCTACCGCGTGCTCGCCCCGGGCGGCATGGCCTCGGTCGCCACAATCTGCCCGAAGGAGCGCCGCTGGCTGCGTCGCGGAACCGGCGAGCGCGGACCGGCGCACTTCCCTACAGCCGGCGAAATGGAGCGACTGTTCTCCCGTGCCGGGTTTGATGTTGTCGTGCACCGTCCGGTGGCGCGGCCGATCACGCCACCCCTGATCTCCGTCGACTGGATCTGCGTCGGCCTCAAGACCTGACCACTACTGCCGCCGCCCTGACCGCTGAGCACCGCCATCCATTACCCTCACTGATTGACGCCAGCCTCACAACGTAAATCTGTCAGGAGTGCTCATGGACGGCTTTAACGGCAAGGTCGCCGTGGTGACCGGCGCAGGTTCGGGAATCGGACGCGCACTAGCGGTCGAACTCGCACGCTCGGGCGCCAAAGTGGCCATCAGCGATATCGATAACGAAGCCCTGGCCGAGACCGAACGCCAGATCAAGGCCCTCGGTGCAGAGGTCCGCTCCGATCGCCTCAACGTCGCTGAGCGCGAAGCCTTCCTGCTCTACGCCGACGTCGTCAAGGAACACTTCGGCAAGGTCAACCAGATCTACAACAACGCCGGCATCGACTTCCACGGCGACTTCGAGATCAGCGAATTCAAGGACATCGAACGCATCCTCGACGTCGACTACTGGGGCGTGGTCAACGGCACCAAGGCCTTCCTGCCACACCTGATCGCCTCCGGCGACGGCCACGTCATCAACGTCTCCAGCATCTTCGGCATCATGGCATGCCCGGGCCAAAGTGCCTACAATGCAGCGAAATTCGCGGTGCGTGGATTCACCGAGTCACTGCGCCAGGAGATGATCATCGGCAAAAAGCCCGTCGCGGTCACCTGCGTGCACCCCGGCGGCATCAAGACCAATGTGGCGCGCAACGCCACGGTGGCCGAAGGCTACGACCATGCCGAATTCGCGAAGTTGTTCGATCTGCTCGCACGAACCAGCCCACAGGCGGCGGCACGCATCATCCTCACCGCCGTCCGCAAGAAGAAGCCCCGCGTACTCGTCGGGCCCGATGCCAAGGTGATCGACGTCTTGGTCCGACTGACAGGCTCGCGGTACCAGGATCTGTTCCTTCTCGGCGAGCGGTTCCTGATGCCCAAGCGTTCCAGCTGACCCACTACCCTGACTATTTGACAGTCGTCTAACAAGGAGACATCTATGGAAGGCTTCAACGGCAAGGTCGCCGTGGTGACCGGCGCGGGTTCGGGAATCGGACGCGCACTAGCGGTCGAACTCGCACGCTCGGGCGCCAAGGTGGCCATCAGCGATGTCGACGCCGAAGGTCTGGCCGAGACCGAACGCCAGGTCAAGGCCCTGGGTGCAGAGGTCCGCTCCGATCGCCTCAATGTTGTTGAGCGCGAAGCCTTCCTGCTCTACGCCGATGCCATCAAGGAGCACTTCGGCAAGGTCAACCAGATCTACAACAACGCCGGCATCGCGTATCAGGGTGAGGTAGAGGAAAGCCATTTCAAGGACATCGAACGCATCATCGATGTCGACTTCTGGGGCGTGGTCAATGGCACCAAGGCCTTCCTGCCGCACCTGATCGCCTCCGGCGACGGCCATGTCATCAACGTCTCCAGCCTGTTCGGCGTGCTGTCCATGCCAGGCCAAAGTGCCTACAACTCAGCGAAATTCGCAGTACGCGGTTTCACCGAGTCGCTGCGCCAGGAGATGATCATCGGCAAGAAGCCCGTCGCGGTCACCTGCGTGCACCCCGGCGGCATCAAGACCGCCATCGCGCGCAACTCCACCGCCGCGGAGGGCTACGACGTCAAGGCCGGGGCCGCGTTGTTCGACAAGTACCTGGCGAACACCAGCCCCGAAGCCGCCGCGCGCATCATCCTGACCGCCGTCCGCAAGAAGAAGCCCCGCGTGCTCGTCGGCCCCGATGCCAAGATCCTTGATGTGATCGTTCGGGTCACCGGAGCGCGCTACCAGGACATCTTTTCCCTGTTCACGCGCTATCTGCTACCCAAGCCCACGAAGTAGCCTCCTGGAGTCGATCATTCGCGCTTTTCGCTACCGCGCAGCGCGAATGATCGACGGTAGGAAGGTGCCGATGATGGTCTGGTCGAAGACCATCGTGCTGGGCAGTCGGTTGTGCACGATCGCCACCGAGATGTTGCGTTTCTGATCGGCCCACCCGAAGGAACCTCCGGCTCCGATATGCCCGAAGCCGCCCCCGATCACCGGCACCGCCAAGGAGTGGTACCCACGGTGCCAGCCCATCGGTATCCCCAGCGTGTGGTCGATCTGGTAGCTGTTCTTACGCGCCAGCCCCCTTGTGATTTCCGGCGAAAGCAGCCGTATCCCGTCGACACTGCCGTCCCCCGCCAGGGCCGCGTAGAGCTTGGCCAGCGCGGGTGCGGTACAGCAGGCGCTGCCCGCACCGCACCGCAGGTCCATCACCGGTGCACTCGCATGCCCGTCGTCGGCCAGCAGCATCTCGGCACCGGGCTGGTACAGCGTGGAGGCCGCACCCTTAGCGCCGGGCATCTTGTCGAGGACCCCCATGACCGGCGGAGCCGTCCGACGAATGAAGCCGGATCGTGCGACCCGATCCAAATACGGTGTGAGGGCCGCGGACTCGGAGGGCGCGCCTTCGGGAGGCCGGCCCATGTGGATACCGTCGACCCCGAGCGGCTCGGCGAGTTCGGTGCGATACAGCTCTTCGAGGTCCTTACCGGTGACGGCCTTGGCGAGGCGCCCCATCAGCCAGCCGATGGACAACGCGTGGTACGCGGGCTTGCCGAAATATCTGTCGACGGGCGCGGCGGCAAGCCGGTCTGCCATCAAGTCCGGATCGAACATCTCCTCGTAGCTGTGCGCGATACCCGTCAGCCGAGACAAACCCGCCGTGTGCGACAGGATCTCGTCCACCGTGATCGCGCCCTTGCCGTTGGCGGCGAACTCGGGCCAGTACTGCGACACCGGCGCCGAATAGTCCAAGAGGCCGCGATCCACCAGCCTGTGGATGATCGTGGCGGTGACGCCCTTGGACGCCGAGAAGATGACCGGCGCGGTGTCCCGCGTCCACTGCTGCCCCATCTGCGCGAGCCCTGCCCACAGGTCCAGGACGGGCTCGCCGTCCACATACACGCAGATGGCGCCGCCGCCTACGTGGTACCTGGTGAAGGCGAGCGAGAAGACCCGCACCACCCCCCGGAACTCGGGGCGGGCCCAGCCGTTAACCCCCGGCGGCAGCTCCACACCGCGTTCCAGCGGCGGGTAGGCGAAGGGAACGGATGCAGGTTGCGACGATTCCGTGACCGCGTCATCGAAGCCATGAGGTTGTGCCATAAGTAACACTGAGTACCAGGTACTTGACGTCAAGACAAGACTGACCGAGCAGATCTCAAGACGGATACCCAATCGGCGCTCACCGATTAGGGGTGATTCACTGACTCAGCCGACGGCCTTGATGATCTGCGGCCACAAGAACGCAAATGAGATCTGGTCGAGCGCCATGGTCAGCGGCAGCCGGTTATGCGCAAAGCCGACGGCGATCTTGCGTTTCGGGTCGGCCCACCCCATCGAGCCACCGAGTCCGATGTGGCCGAACCCACCGCGGAATCCGTTCATCGGCAGCGACATGTACCCCAGGTGCATTCCCATGGGGAAAACGATGGTGCGGTCGATGGTCAGATTGGTCTTACGGGCCAGCCCGGCAACAGTTTCCGGCGAGAGAAACTCACGGCCGTCAACACGGCCACCATTCGCCAGGGCGGCGTACATCTTGGCGAGCGCGGGCGCCGAGGCCACCGCGTTGGCGGCGGGTGCCTGCATGTCATACAGAGCCGAGTTCAACGTGCCGTCGTCGGCGAGGATCCGCTCCATCCCGGGCTCGTACATCGTGCCGATGGCACCCTCGAAACCGGGAAGGCGATCAATGGCACGGATGACCGTCGGCAGCACCCGGCCCACCACGGGCTTGTTCGCCACCGACTCCAGGAAGGGGTACATCGAGGCGGCCTTGGTCGGCGAGGAGCGCGGCGGCCGACCGAGGTGAATTCCGTCGACCCCGAGCGGTTCGGCGATCTCGGTACGGAAAAGCTCGCGCATGTCCTTACCGGTGACCGACCGAGCGAGCCCCGCGAGTAGCCATCCGAAGGTCAGTGCGTGATAGGCGCGCTTGCCGAAGAACTTGTCGACGGGGGCAGCGGCAAGGCGTTGCTCCATCAACTCGTGATCGCCGATTTCCTCTGCGTGGTAAGCGATCCCATCCAGACGGGAGAGACCGGCGCGATGATCGAGCACCTGACGCACGGTGATGGACGACTTACCGTTGGCCCCGAACTCCGGCCAGTAGCGCGCGACCGGGGCGTCATAGGAAAGCAGGCCACGATCAACCAGACGGTGAATGACCGTCGCGGCGATACCCTTCGATGCCGAGAAGACGAGGGCTCCGGTGTCTCGCGTCCAGCCCTGCCCGGCCGCCGCCGCGCCCGCCCAGATATCCAACGCGGGTTCACCGTCAACGTAGACGCTCAGACCACCGCCACCCAGCCGATACTTGGTGAACATCCAGTCGAAGGTCCGAACGACGGAGGACAGCTCAGGCCGCGCCCAGCCCTCCACTCCGCCCGGTAGCCGCAGTCCGGGCAGGTCACCCGGGTACAGCTCATCGACACGTACAGGTGCTGTGGCCGCAACATTGGGGCCCAGAGGGATCGCCATAGTCAGACGTGAGTAGCACGGCATAAATGACCAGGTCAAGTCACGATCTGATGTATGAAGGCGTTATTGCAGGTCAGCGACCCGCAGCCCTCTCCGCCGTCATCCACTACCGGGGGTTCTGGGCCCCCGGGGCCGACGGCTCGAATCGATAGTTCGCGAGGTTGAATGTGCGACTGCGCCAGGCGGATTCCCACGTGGTTGTCGGACGAAGAGGAGCATCACCATTCTTGTCGAAGTAGTAGCTGTTCGCGTGTGTGCAGCTGTCTTGCCAAAAGATCTGACGGCGTCTGCGCCTGAGCATCTCCGCGAAGAAACGGTCGTTGGCCCGTTGGGTGACTTCGATGTAGTTGGCATCGAGCTTGCGTGCGCGCATGAGGCACCGAGCGATATGGGTGGACTGCGCTTCGATCAGCGCGAAATACGATGATCCGTTGTATCCGTACGGTCCCATGATCGAGAAGTGATTGGGAAATCCGGGCACACTCACACCTTCATAGGCGTGTAGACGGTGCGTATCCCAGTAGGCCTGTTGGGTAAGTCCGTCACGTCCGGTCAGGTCATATGTCGGCATGTTGTCCGGGTCCATCACCTTGAAACCTGTTGCGAGGATGAGCATGTCCAGCTGGTGTTCGACACCGCTGGACACGTGGACCGAATGCGCGCCGACACCGGTGATCGGGTCTGTCTCGAGCGTGACGTTGTCGCGGTTGAAAGTCGCAAGGTACTCGTTGTGAAAACTTGGGCGCTTGCAGCCCAGCCCATACCGGGGTGTCAGCTTCTCACGGGTCTCGGGATCTCGAACCTGGCTGTGCAAGTACCTGCGCGCGAGTGACTCCACAACGGGTGACATGCCGGGTATCGCCCCGTGATAGTGCGCCGGGATCGGGAAAGTCGCTTCCACAAACGCTTGGCTGGCCAGCCGGGTGGCCTGCAGCCCGCCGGGTAGCCGGGTCAGCAATCGCGACACGGTACCGCGCAACGAGAAGTCCGGTTTGGGCAGGCACCAGATGGGCGTTCTCTGAAACACGGTGAGATGCTCTACTTCCGGAGCGATAGCGGCGACGATCTGGACCGCGGATGCCCCAGTTCCGATGATTCCGACTCGCTTTCCCGCGACGCTCTGGCTGTGGTCCCAGCGGGCGGTGTGCATCGTCTGCCCCGTGAAATCCTCGATGCCTTGAATCTCCGGATAGACCGGCCGGGTCAAGACGCCGCACGCGTTGATGACAAAGCGCGCAGTCAGCTGTTCGCCTGCGGCGGTACTGACTTTCCACAGACATGCCTGTTTATCGAACACCGCGCCGGTCACGGTGGTGTTGAACCGAATTTTGTCTGCGAGACCGTATTTCTCAACGCAGTGCTCCGCATACGCCTTCAGCTCTCGGCCGGGTGCATAGCTACGCGACCAATTGCGTTGCTTCTCGAAAGAAAACTGGTAACTGAACGACGGGATGTCGACCGCAATGCCCGGATAGGTGTTCCAATGCCACGTTCCCCCAACACCGTCGGCCTCGTCAATCAACAGCAGGTCGTGAAATCCATTCTTTTGCAGAGTGATTGCGGTACCTATGCCCGAGAAGCCGGCACCGATGATGATGACGAGATGATCGGGCGTCGGCAGCTTGGCGGCCGATGTAGCCGATGGCCGGGGTTCGGTGGTCGCCACGTCGTCGTTGACGGAGGTTGTCATAGATGATCCAGTTCTCGAGTAGGTCAAATGCGAGCAAGCAAGTTGCCGAACGAAGCCGGCAGTGCGCGAAGTGCGTGGTAGGCAAGCCGAGACTCGATGCCGACAGGCACGATCGAAAGGTTATGTTGTGCAGCGCGAATGATGGCTCTGGCCACAGCATCTGGCGGATGTCCCAGCTTGAAGCCCCTCGCCATCATTTCCTTTTCCTCGTTGACAGAACCGCGCAAGCGAGTGTGCTCCAAAATCGGTGTCTTGATCACCCCGGGACAGATAACGCTGACGCCAACTCCGCGGCTCGCCCAATCCGCGCGCAGACAGCGAGAAAACATGATGACCGCCGCCTTGGATGCACAGTAGGAAGCCATTCGGCGGTTGGGAATGTATCCGGCTCCGGAGGCCACGTTGACCACGTGCCCTGATCCACGTGCCACCATATCGGCTCCGAACGCCCGGCACCCGTGGGCGACACCGTCGAAATTGATGGACCTCAACCACACCCAGTCCTCGACCGTGGTCTCCAGAAAATCACCGCCGACGCCGACCCCCGCGTTGTTGACCAGAACGTCGACAGGCCCGTGCTCGGCTCTGATGCGCGCAGCTGCCTCATCCACTGATTCGGCATGGGCTACATCGCACTGGTATCCGAAAACCCGCCTGCCGCCCTGCCGGGCGACGCCCACGAAGTCCTGCAGTGCGTCCTGGTTGATATCCAGGCCGATCACCTCGACACCCTGGCGGGCATAGCGTTCCACGGTGGCAGCGCCGATCCCACTGGCCGCACCCGTAACCACAATGCGTTGTGGCGCCTTCATGCCGACCGCCTCTTGCGTGCAATGACCTGCAGTCCGTGGCGAGGACGTAGCGTCAGGGTTGCCTCCGGGTCCACCGGGTGCCCAGGCTTGAGGTCAAATATGAAGTGCTGGCTCAAGATAGCCGTCACCAACACACCCTCCATCACGGCGAAACTCTGGCCGATACAGATACGTTTTCCCCCGCCGAAGGGCACGTACGCACTCCGGGGGCGCCCCTTGCCCATTCCGGGCAAGAATCGTGAGGGATCGAATTCCTCCGGGTTCGTCCACCACCGCGCATCGTGGTGGACCAGATGCCCGGGCAGCATGACGGTCGTTCCCTTTCGGATACGGTGGCCGTCAATGACGTCGTCCTTCACGGCGACTCTCGGAATGACCCACGCGGGACTGTAGAAACGCATTGCTTCCATGAAGCAGGCAGTCGTCCATGGCAATTGCGCCAAATCGTCCGCACCCGGCGTACGCCCCTGCAGTGCCGTGTCGATCTCGTCGATCATCCGATCACGGACTGCGGGGTTCAGGGCCAACAAGTACCACATCCACGACAGCGCGTTGGCGGTCGTCTCGTGGCCAGCAAGCATAAAGGTTATCGATTCATCCCGGACACGCTTGTCCGGCAATGGTTTACCGCCCTCAGCCTCGGTGGTCAGCATGTAGTTCAACAGATCGAGCCCATTTGTCGGGTTCTTCTTGCGATCGCGCACCAAATCCCACACCGACTTATCGAGTGACTTCGCCACGACCTGCATGGTCCGAAAAGGCCACGGAAGCGGGATCGGCAAGAACGCGCCACGCATGGCCGCCCGGAACATCCACCGCGGAGGTTCCACCACCAGAAACAGCCGCAACAACAGCTCACCGAATCTGAGTCCGGTGGTGACCTTATCGGACATCTCATCGGAGATCGCGCCAAATTGCTTGCCGAACAAGGCATTTCCGACCACGTTAAGCGTCAGCTTGACCATGGCGTCCGATAGGCTCATCTCTGTCGAATCCGGCCGGGACTGCAGCTCTTCCACCAGATCGTCGATCGGGGCCACCATCAAATCCACGAGCCCGTTGAGTCTGCGCTTCGCGAACATGGGATTGAGCAGTGTGCGATGCCACTGCCAGGACTCCTCCTCGTCGGTGAACAAGCTGACCCCCAACAGCGCCCTCAACAGCTCGTACTCAAACGACTTGTAATAGTTCAGCCTGCCTGCATGCAGGACGTGATCGATGTACTCCGGATGCGTGAGGCATACGAATCGTCTAGTGCCACATCGGAAGCGGGAGATGTCGTGTCCCGCCACCCGCCTGACCCAGCCCTTGTTGATATCCAGGCCGTACCGCGCCATCTGAACGCTCATGGACAAGCCGTTGAGATATGTGGCCGGCGCTCCGGAAACGACCACCGGCTTGCCGGCCGGACTGGCCGGGCGCGCCTCGAGACCCTGGACCGCTACAGACGCCATTGTCTTCACCTCTCCGGTATGCGAGATCCGAGATCCGAATCATCATCTGATCTCATGTGAGATCATTTACATTAGAGCGCTTACCGTCAAAGTTTTCAAGGAGTCAGCAAGATTTGCGATCATCAACAGATGCGCCGCACGTCTGACCTCTATGGCGGCCAAACGCATGCGCAGCGACGGCAGGAACGTCGTTCACGGTTTGTCCGCGCCGCGTTCGACATCTGGCGCGAGTCTGGCTGGGCAGCGGTGACGATGCGCAAAGTATGTGCGCAGACAACCCTGAACACCCGATATTTCTACGAAGACTTCTCAGATAGAGACGACCTGTTGGTCGCGGTGTGGGAAGGCATCCGGGCCGAACTACTCGCCGCGCTGTTGGAAGTAGTCGCTCTCGATCCGGACCGGCCTCCGCTGGAGACACTCAGCGAGGCACTGCGCACGCTCGTCACGTGGGTTGCCGACGATTTTCCCCGCGCGCACGTGCTACTGGGCACCCACACAGGTTGTCCCGCACTCGAGAAGAAGAGACAGGCCTCCCAGCGGGAACTGATTGAACTCATGATCGACACCGGTAACCCTCATCTGCGGCCAGATGCCGACCCCGACGCGTTCCGGGTCGACGTCACCATCGGCCTCAACGGATTCACCGGCATGCTGAGCGAATGGCACTCCGGCGCACTCGTGCTCACCGAGGCACAGGTCGTTGATCACGTAACCCGGCTCGCCGCCACTATCGCGAGCCAGCACATCAACACCGCCGGTTAGCGCACCAGTATCTGGTGGTCGTTGAGCCAGGTATCCACCACACGCTGGGCATCCACGCCGCTCGAGACCTCGCGGGTCATCGCCGCCAGATCACCGGTGGTCAGCTCGCCGGCAACCTTGTTGAGCGACAACACCTGAGGTTCGGACAGCTCGTTGCGCCGGTACAACGGCACAACGTTGTTGGCCGGAAGCCAGCTCTTCTCGTCGTCGACCACGGTGACCCCCGCGGCGGGAAGAGCCGGGTTGGCGGTTGACGTCCAGGCGACCGCTACTTCCCCACGCTTGAGAGCGGCGAAAAGCTCACCAGTATTGGGGAATTGACGCGGATTACCCGTTGGACAGGAGCCGATGCGTACCACCGGAACAGGCCCCGAACCCGCCTGGCCGGCGCGCGCCAGCTCGCCGCAATGCCGTGCGAGCCCGGCCAGTGTGGGTGTGGCCGAAACACTTGTCGCAACGGACGGAACTGCCACGGCTGGGCGATCTTCAGCCGTCCCATAATCGGCCGCCGCCACACCGGCGGGCAAGGAGGCGATCATGGCGGTGTAAGTGACCTCTTCGTCCCCGCTGGGCCGCTGCTGCGGCGCGAACTGGCGCAGCAGCCTGCCGGTGAATCCGGGTGCGACGCTCGCGATGCCAGTGTCCAATTCGGCCACCGGATCGGCACTCTCACGCACCTTGGTGTCGATACCGGTCGCCTTCACCACTGCCGCATAGATATGCGCAAGCACCCGATATTGCGGTTCATTCGGCGTGACCACCGTCAAATACGGTGCCGGGCCAGGGTTTTCCGAACACCCGGCGAGAACGGACACCGCAACCAGCAGCCCCGCCGTCCATGCCCGAAACGTCAAACGGCTAGTCGCTCTCGTGCGCAACAGCCTGGACCGCCGCGGCCACGGCGGGTCCGACACGCGGATCCAGTGGGCTTGGCACAATCTTGTTGGGGGCCAGATCAGGTTCCACCACCGAGAAAATTGCCTCGGCCGCAGCCACTTTCATTCGCTCAGTAATCTTGGTGGCCTCGGCGTCCAATGCCCCACGGAACACTCCGGGGAATGCCAGCACGTTATTGATCTGGTTCGGGAAATCGCTGCGCCCGGTCGCGACGATCGCCGCATACTTGGCCGCCACGTGCGGGTGGATCTCGGGATCGGGGTTGGAGCACGCGAAGACAATGCTTTGGTCGGCCATGGTCGCGATGAGTGACTCTTCGACCTTTCCGGCCGAAACACCCAGGAAGACATCGGCACCCGCGAGCGCCTCTGCCTGTCCGCCGGTGAGACCACGCGGGTTAGTGCGCGCGGCAAGATCCACCTTGAACTCGTTGAGGTCATCGCGGCCGGAATGCACGATGCCCTTCGAATCCAGCACCGTGACATCGGTGATGCCGTCGGCCAGCAGGATGTTCGCGCACGCGACGCCTGCCGCACCCGCACCGGAGATCACCACTTTGAGCGACTGCTGGTCGCGGCCCAACACCCGCGATGCACCCATGAGCGCAGCCAACACCACAATGGCAGTGCCGTGTTGGTCGTCATGCATCACCGGACAGTCCAGCGCCTCGATCACGCGTCGCTCGATTTCGAAACAGCGTGGCGCCGAGATGTCCTCCAGGTTGACCGCACCGAAGGTGGGACGCAGCCGGATCAGCGTCTCGACGATCTCGTCGGGGTCCTTGGTGTCAAGCACGATCGGGATGGAATTGAGCCCGGCGAAGGTCTTGAACAGCGCGCTCTTGCCCTCCATCACGGGCAGTGATGCCGAAGGACCGATATCGCCGAGACCGAGTACCGCGCTACCGTCGCTCACCACCGCGACCAGGCGATGCGCCCACGTGTACTTCTTGGCCAGGCTGGGGTCGGCGGCGATGGCCCGCGACACCTGTGCGACACCCGGGGTGTACGCGATCGACAGTGCACGCTGGGTATCCAGCGGCGACCTGAGCTCTACCGACAGCTTCCCGTCAATATGTGCTTCGAAAATCTCTTCATCTGTCACGACAACGTCGGATGCGGTCACAGCGTGAGACTACTGGCCGCCGTGGAGGTCACTCCTCGCGACTCTGGAACTGTGAGCGGCCTGTTACGCGCCCGCCACGAATCCACGTACCGACTCGGCGATCATCTGCACTGCGATGGCGGCCAGTAACAGACCGGCCACCCGGGCCAACAGCATGATTCCGCCCTCCCGCAGCACCCTGATCAGCACCGTTGAGAACCGCAGTGTCAGGTACAGCACCAGGTGCACACACAGGATCGCGGCAGCGATGGCCAGATATGTACCCAC
Source organism: Mycobacterium sp. D16R18 (assembly GCA_002013775.1). GTDB lineage: Bacteria > Actinomycetota > Actinomycetes > Mycobacteriales > Mycobacteriaceae > Mycobacterium. The sequence goes on along the minus strand of MAFD01000036.1, from coordinate 33,698 downwards.
CTGCCCCTGCGCTTGACGGACCGCGATGATGGTCGCCGCAATCGCACCCGGGCCTGCCATCAGCGGAGTACCGAGCGGGACCAGGGCCACATTGACCCCACTGTCCGCGTCATGACTGGTGGCCCCGCCCATCAACAAGGACAAACCCGTGATGAGTAGCAGCAGTCCGCCGGCTCCCTGCAGCGCGGGCACCCCGATATGGAGGTAGGCCAGGATCGCCTGGCCACCTATCGCGAACATCGAGATGACCGTCAACGAGACCGCCGGCGCCTGCCACGCGGCGCGATGTCGTTCGGCGGCCGGCTGGCGGCCCGTCAGCGACAGAAATACCGGTACCACACCCGGGGGATCCATGATGACCACCAGGGTGATGAACACTGAGGTGAACACCGCGATATCGAAGGTCACGACTTCAGTGTCCCAGGCCGCCCCACAGCTTCTCGGGTTACCATCGCGCGGAACGGTTACGCAGAACGATTGGTTGCGAGCAGGGAGCCCACATCATGGCGCGATTTCCGTCGGTCAATCCGTCATCGTTGCGTTCACCTATCCGCGGCCGCGAACCAGTCACCGACGCCAAACGCATCCCGGTTCCCCTAGCCCGTGCCATCGTCGATTGCGGTGTCTACGTCGACGGGGTACGCCTGCCCGGGAAGTACACCCCCACCGCCGCCCTGGAGAAGGTGCGCTCACTGGATCGCGGATTTGTCTGGGTGGGGCTGCATGAACCCGACGAGCATCAGATGGAAGCCGTCGCCCAACCCTTCGGACTGCACCGACTAGCCGTCGAAGACGCCGTGCACGCACACAACCGTCCCAAGCTGGAACGGTACGACGACACCCTGTTCTTGATCCTCAAGACGGTGAACTACGTTGAACATGAATCGATCTCCTCCGCACGCGAGATCGTTGAGACCGGCGAGATCATGATATTCGTCGGCGGTGACTTCGTGGTGACAGTACGCCACGGCGACCACAGCGGGCTGGCGAAGGTGCGTGCGCAGATGGACGCGGATCCCGATCACATGCGCCTGGGCCCTTACGCCGTGATGCACGCGATCGCCGACCGCGTGGTCGACTCCTATATGCAAGTGTCCGATCTCGTCGAGACAGACATCGACTCCATGGAGCAGAACGTCTTCTCGGCCGGATCCAGCACCGACATCGAACATATCTACATGCTCAAGCGCGAAGTGGTGGAGTTGCGCCGCGCGATCAGCCCGCTGACTGGAGCCCTCGGAAAGTTGACCCAGGACCACAACGACCTCATCACCAAGGAAGTCCGCCGGTACCTACGTGACGTGCTCGATCATCAGAGCCACGCGGCCGACCAGATCGGAAGCTACGACGAGATGCTCACCTCACTGGTGAACGCGGCGCTCGGCAAGGTTGCGATGCAGCAGAACACCGATATGCGCAAGATCAGTGCCTGGGTCGGTATCGCCGCATTTCCGACCATGCTCGCCGGTATTTATGGCATGAACTTCGAGCACATGCCCGAGCTGGCTGAACCGGCCGCCTACCCCGTCGTCCTGCTCGTCATGGTCGTCGTCTGCACGCTGCTGTACCGAAACTTCCGCAAGAACGGCTGGCTCTGAATGCGCTAGCTCGGCTGGGCGTGCGCACGTGACGGGTCCATCACGTCAATGTCGGCCTGCTGCCATGCGTCTCTCAACGCCTCGGCTCCCTTGAGCCGCACCCAGGCCGCTTCGTTGGCGGTGATGGGCACCGCCGCCAGGAACCGCACCGGCGAGAGCGGTTCGGGCAAAGGAAGATCTGGGATATCAGCGGCTTGCAATAGCACCGCGGTGTACGCCTGCCGTGCCGGATCGTCCCAGAGCGGCTCACCGAGATCGACCAGCGCGTCCTCGGTGAGCACTAACCCTTCTACCGCGGGCGAGGCCGCCAGCACCGCAAGAGATCGGGCCAGGCCGGGAAATACACTGCCGCGCAGGCTAATCGACATTTCGGCACGTGGTCCCAATTCCTCGGAGGCCAGCATCTCCCCCGGGTCGCTCATGGGATACCGCGATGCCCCTACCGAGACGAAATGCGACACCCCGGCATCATCGGGACCATAGCGCAGCAGCTCGTAAGGTTCGGACCCAAGAAAGGTGACCGAGGCCGAATCCGGCTCCCCCGCACCGAGGGTGGCGAAATGACCGGACAGATGCGCGAGCACCTGGCGGACAATTTCGTCCGAAGTCATTCCAGCGCTGTTCACTCGCCGATGGCGGGCAGGGAAAGGTTCTCCCCCGACGCGGCATCGAAGATCACCAGCTTGCCGGTATCGATGATCAGCTCGATGGGCTGCCCCTCCACGACCTTCGAGGCCGCCGAAAGCCTTGCCACGAATTCGTTCTCGCCTGCCCCAGCCGAACCCGCCTCCTGGGCAAGTTCGGTGAGCTCTTCCGAATGCGCGGCGCCGCCCTCGGTGGTGAAGTGCACGTACTTGTCCGAACCCAGCGACTCCACCACATCGGCCTTGACGGTGAGCGTCAACCCGGTGATCCGCTTGTAGGTATCCACCAAGGCGGCGTCCTCGAACTGCTCGGGCCTGATGCCCACGATCACATCGCTGCCCAGGACGCCGGCCTTCTTGGCAGAGACATTCGCGTACACGCTCGCCTCGAGTGTCACCTCACCAAAGGGCAGCTGCACCCCGATATCGGTGAGCGTCGCCGGAAAGAAGTTCATGGCCGGGGAACCGATGAAACCCGCCACGAACAGGTTGGCCGGTGTGTCGTACAGCTCCTGGGGCGCGCCAATCTGTTGCACCTTTCCCGCACGCAGCACCACCACACGATCACCGAGCGTCATCGCCTCGGTCTGGTCGTGGGTGACGTACACGGTGGTGGTGCCCAACCGCTTTTGCAGCCGCGCGATCTCGGTACGCATCTGCACGCGCAGTTTGGCATCGAGATTCGACAGCGGCTCGTCCATCAGGAACGCCTTCGGACTGCGGACGATCGCACGGCCCATCGCCACTCGCTGTCGCTGACCGCCAGAGAGGTTGGCGGGCTTGCGATCCAGGTAGTCGGTCAGATCCAGGATCTTCGCGGCCTCTTCGACCTTGGCGCTGACATCTGCCTTGCTCATCTTGGTCAGAGTCAGCGGAAAGGCGATGTTCTGCCGCACCGTCATGTGTGGATACAACGCATACGACTGGAAGACCATCGCGATATCGCGGTCCTTGGGCGCCTTCTCATTGACCCGCTCACCGGCGATCGTGAGCTCACCCGAGGAGATGTCCTCAAGTCCGGCAATCATGTTCAACGTCGTCGACTTACCGCACCCCGACGGCCCAACCAGGATGATGAACTCGCCATCCGCGATGTTCAGGCTGACATCCTGTACCGCCGCGGAACCATCCGCGTACGTCTTGGACACCTGGTCGAGCACAATCTCAGCCATCGTTAACCCTTCACTGCACCGGAGGTCAACCCGGCAACGATCCGTCGTTGGAATATGAGCACGAAGATGATGATCGGCACCGTGATGACGATGGCGCCCGCGGCAATCGATCCGGTGGGTTCCTCGAATTGCGAACTGCCGGTGAAGTTCGCAATGGCGACCGGGGCGGTGATGGACCGGTCCGTCGCCGTCAGCGAGATCGCCAGCAGCAGGTCGTTCCAGGCGAAGATGAACACCAGGATCGCGGACGTGACGATGCCCGGCGTCGCCAACGGGGCGATGACCTTCCAGAAGGCCTGTGCCGGTGTGGCACCATCCATCTTGGCGGCCTTCTCCAATTCCCAAGGGATCTCGCGGAAGAACGCCGAGAGCGTGTAGATGGCCAGGGGTAACGCGAAGGTGATGTACGGGATGATCAGCCCCGGCCAGGTGTCGAACAGGCCTAACGAGCGCTCGATATTGAAAATTGGTGTCACCAGCGAGATCTGCGGGAACATCGCGATGAGCAGGGCCGCACCGACGAGCGCCTTCTTCCCGGGGAAGTCCAGTCGCGCCACCGCGTAGGCGGCCATGGTGCCCACGCTCACGGCGATCACCGTCGCGATGAGCCCGATGCCGATGGAGTTCACCAATGCCGAGGTGAACACGTTCCCGCTGAAGATGCCACGGTAGTTATCGAACGTCACCGGCCACGGGAAGAACTTGCCGTCCTTGACCGTCGATGTGGGCTTGAGCGAAAGACTCAGCACCCACAGCACCGGCACCAGCGCGTAACAGAGCACCAAAACATCGGCGATCACCCACCCCGACAACTGCCGAGCACGCAATGGATTCGTGCGGGTCACCGCCTTGCCCCCTCGTCATCCGCCGTCGGCGCCGAGGCGCCAAAACCCTTGATGAAGACGAAGGCGATGATCGCCACACACAGGAAAATCAGGACACTGATCGCGGAGCCGAGCCCGACATTGAATGCCTTGAACAGGTTGTCGTACCCCAAAATCGATACCGACCCCGTGTTGTTGCTGCCCCCGGTGAGCACGTAGATGTTGTCGAAGATCCGGAAGGCATCCAAGGTGCGGAACAGCAGCGCAACGAGAATCGCGGGTTTCATGATCGGGATGGTGACGCGGATCAGCCTGCGCCAGCCGTTGGCACCGTCGACCTGGGCGGCCTTCAACAAATCGTCGGGAACCAGCGCCAATCCGGCCAGCAGTAGCAGCGCCATGAATGGCGTGGTCTTCCACACCTCGGCCAGGATCACCACCGCAAGAGACGGAATCTGTTGTGTCAGTGGTGCGCTGCCCGAAGGGAGCAGATTGGCCAGATATCCGGTGCCCGGCGTCCACGCGTAGTACCAGCTGTATGACGCTGCCACGGTGACGATTCCGTACGGAATCAACACGGCGGTGCGCACGATGCCCTTGCCGAAGATCGTCCGATGCATCACCAGCGCGAGGGTCAGTCCGAGCACGAGCTCGATGACCACCGAGATCACCGTGATCACAAGGGTGACCACAAGGGCGCTCCACCAATATCTGTCGGTCAGCACCGTGATGTAGTTGTCGAACCACACGAACTTGCGATCCTGCGGGCTGGCGAAGCTGTACTTCTGCAGGCTCAGCCACACGGCGTAGCAGATGGGGTACGCGGTAACCGCGAGCATCAGAATCGCAGCGGGCGCGATGAGCAGTAGACCGAGGCGGCGCTCGGCTTTCTTCCCGTCGGAGGCGGCTCCGTTGGTCACCGATCTGGTCACGGGATCAGCCCCCGTCCGTCAACGGCCTTCTGTACCTGATCGGTCAGCAAGTCGGCCGTGCGCTCGGGATCGATCGCGGTGATCGGCGCCAGTACTGCCGAGACTCTTGTCGAGATGGCCTGGTAATACGGCGAGGCCGGACGCACCGCGGCGTTGGCGAGCTGATCGCGGATGATCGCGTACGCCGGATACTTGGCCTGGAACTCGGGATCGTCGTACAGGGAGGCGTCCACGGCAGGTAGCCCGCCCTCGATCGCCGTCACCTTCTGATTCTCCCGGCTGCGCAAGCAGTTCAATGCCTCGAAGGCTTGCGCCTTGTATCGCGTTGTCCTGGCGACCGCGATGTTCAGTCCGCCGATGGTGACCTTGGCGGGCCGACCGGCGACCACCGCCGGATACGGGGCGAAACCCAGCGCCGCACTGGTGGCCTCGTACGCGGCGGTGAACTGCTCATCGGTCGGCTCGAAGCGGCCCGCTGCTCCGATCGCACCGGTCAGATCCGGCCGCCGGTCCAGACGCAGGAAGGGCACCCCGCCCTTGATCGCGTTCTCCATCATGCTGGCCATCACGAACGGCCAATTGACCTCGAACGCGGCCTTGCCCTCTTCAAGGGCCAAACGCGCTGTGCCCTCGTCGGTCTGGGTGATGGAAGGGTCCGCCCCGTCTGCCGTCGCGATCGATTTGATGATCCGCAATGCGGCGACCGTGGCGGCGCGATGCTCCGGGGTATCGGTCAAGGTGACCGTCTTACCGTCATCGGCCAGAACCGAGCCGCCGGCGCTGGCCAGCAAGGTGTTGAACAGCACAACTAGACCTTCGTACTGCTTGCCCTGCAACGCAATCCAGCTAGGTCCGCCCGAACGTGCGAAGCCCTCGGCTTCCTGCACCGTCTGATCCCACGTCTCGGGCGGTTCGGGTACCAGGTCCTTGCGGTACCAGAGCAGTTGGGTGTTGGTGCTCAAGGGGGCCGCGTACAGCTTGTCCTTCCAGCGGGCGCTGGCCAGCGGACCCGCGAGGGTGTCGCGCGCCGCGTTGGCCTCGGTGACACCTGCCGGGTCGTCGGAAAGCGGCAGTGCCCAACCCGCTTCGGCGAACTCCGCGGTCCACACCACGTCCATGCCCATCAGGTCCAGGGTGCGATCGTTACCGGTCAATCGGCGGGCAAGCTGCAACCGCTGCTCGTCGGCCCGCTTCGGGAGGCTGACTTGCCTGATGGTGAACCGGCCGCCCAGTTCTTTGTTGCATCGCTGCGCGGCGGCGGTAAAGGTCCCGGCCTCACTGGCCGGCGTGTAGAAGCGGATGATGACGTCGTCATCGGAGCGGGCACATCCCGTCAGCGAGGCCAGCGTCAGGCAGGTGACGCCCAGCGCCACACCCTTCCGTCGGAACCATCCGGCCGACGACTCCAGCACGACCGCCTCCTGGTCCATTGACGCGCCTCGGCACCTCCGTGTGCCGGCACGGCGGGCACACCCGTCCCGCGCGGCAACCGTAGAGCTAAAACCAGGTGACATGCAACATGTTCGGTGCGCGCGTCCCGTTATCCGGGGCGCGGGCAACGCCGCAGGCCAGCGCCGTCCGGCACCAGCCGATGGGGCCTAGATAGCTAGTTTGGCCAACATGTCGCGCGCGGCCTCCGCCTGCGCCGGCTCGCACAACACGTCATATCGTCCCGCGACGAGCTGCATGGTTGATGCGAAATCCCTTGTGCCCCTCGTCATCGCGTAGGGCACCGCGGCGGTGACCAATCCGAAGACCAATCCGACGGTGAGGCCCACAACGAGTGAGCCGGCCAGATTGGTACTGAACATCCCCAGCACCAGGCCGATGAACAAGCCCAGCCAGGCTCCGCTGAGCATGCCTCCGCCGAGCACCTTGGGCCACGACAGTCGGCCGGTCACGCGCTCGACCTGCATCAGATTCACGCCGACGATGGTGACGTTCTCGACCGGGAATTGCTGATCGGACAAATAGTCAACGGCACGCTGGGCCTCCGCGTATGTCGGGTATGAACCGATGGGCCAGCCTTGCGGCGGCGTCGGCAGGGACAACGACGAAGACAAGGGGGAACGCGGTGACGTCGAGCGCTGTTGTTGCCCGGGTGTGAGCGGTTGTCCCACGAGTTCGGTCCTCCTGCAGAAAGTCAGTGATGCATAGCTAGCACCCATTTAACGCCCGCCGGCACCAGATGGTGCCCCTTTGACCGCTACCTGCGACTTTCCGCCCGCAGCGCGGCCGGAAACCCCCTCGATACGATAAGTTTGCGCCATGACTACCCCGGGCAACGAATCCTCCGGCACCGGTCCTGACGCTTCGTCCGGATACGAGTACCCGTCGCTGGAACAGTCCGCCCCACCGGCCGATGCGGCGTCCTCTGCCAGCCAGGTACCGCCGAGCATTCCACCGGCGTGGGAGACCCCGGGACCTCCGCCGTCCTACCCTGCCTACCCTCCCGCTTACCCGACCGCGCCTCCCGCCTATCCCACCGCGCCTCCGCCGTATCCGACGGCACCGCCGGCATATCCGCCTCAATACGGCCAGGCGTATCCCCCCTATCCGTCAGGACAACCGGGGGCATACCCGCCACCGGGCTATCCCACCGCCGGCGGTTATCAGGGATATCCGGCGCCCGGATACGCCGACCCGTACGGGTATGGCGCATATGGCCAGACCGGCGGCACCAACCCGCTGGCCATCGGATCTTTGATCGCGTCGATCGTCGGCGTCTTCTGCGGCATCGGCTCGATTGCCGGAGTCATCATGGGCTTCATCGCCCTCAACCAGCTCAAGACCTCACCGCAGGACGGCAAGGGTGTGGCCATCGCCGGGATCATCATCGGGGCCGCGGTCATCGTGTTCTGGGTGCTCATCATGATCATCGGCATCGCTTCAGGCGGCAGCTCGAGTTCGTATTAGCCCGTCGGGGGCTCGAACGGAGGCGCCTGCCGCGCCATCCCCGCGGCACGGCCCTTACCCGCGATCACCAGCGCCATCTTGCGGCTGGCCTCGTCGATCATCTCGTCTCCCAGCATCACCGCGCCACGTGCGCCGCCCGCCACCGAGGTGTGCCACTCGTACGCGTCCAGGATGAGCTCAGCTCTGTCGTAGTCCTCCTGACGCGGGCTGAAGATCTCGTTGCCCGCCTCAATCTGCGCGGGGTGCAGCACCCATTTCCCGTCGAATCCCAGCGCGGCCGAACGGCTCGCCGCGACCCGGAAAGCAGCGACGTCGCGCACCTTGAGATAGGGGCCGTCGATGGCGTCGATTCCATGCGCACGCGCGGCAACCAGGATGGTCATCAGCACGTGGTGATACGCCTCGCCGTCATAGCCGGGAGGCTGCTCCCCCACCACCAGGGTGCGCATGCCCAGGCTGGCCATGAAGTCGGCAGGACCGAAGACCAACGACCGCACCCGCGGGCTTGCCGATGCGATCGCGTCGATGTTGGTGAGTCCTACGGCGTTTTCGATCTGCGCCTGGATACCGATCGCGCCCACCTCAAGCCCGTGTGATCGCTCGACCTGCGTCAGCAGCAGATCCAGCGCCGTGACATGGGAAGCGCCGGTGACCTTGGGCAACAGGATGTTGTCAATGCCGGCGCCGGCCCGAGAAACCACCTCCACGACATCGGCGTAGGTCCACTCGGTGGTCCAGTCGTTGACGCGCACCGATCGCAGCTGCCTCGACCATCCCGGAGCATTCAGGGCATCGACGATGCGCTGGCGCGCCACTACCTTGGCGGGCGCGGCGACGGCGTCCTCCAGGTCGAGGAAAATCTCATCCGCGGGAAGGGTTTTCGCCTTGTCAATCATCTTCTGGCTGCTGCCGGGGACGGCGAGTGTGGTGCGGCGCGGTCGATAGGTCACAGCTAGCCAGCGTAAAGCGCCGCCCTATGCGGTGGCTCGCCTGCCGTACCGCTCCTTGGCTTCGGCCGGTGTGACGGTGACCGTACGCACCGGGGCCTTGGCCGCGTGGAAGTCACGCAAGGTCGTCGCGGTCATCGGTAACTTGGCGAATCGCGCAACGGAGTCTTCGATCGCCGGAACGCTGGCGACCGACATGGCTGCCGATACCAACGGCCGGTACGCCACGTCGACAATTCCCGGCTGATCGAATTGGCCCAATTCCCGCATCCAGCGCGGCAACGTCGCGATGGTCGCCGGAGCCATCAGCCGACTGACCGCCCAGAACCGCAAATTGCTGCCCGACCGCGGAGTACGCAGCAGGTAGTGCATGGCCTGTTGTGCGCGCTCGGAGGTGCACAGCGTGGGACGCATCTGCGCGAAGTATTCGCGAACCTCGTCACGCGACCGCGGTACGTCGGCCGGATTGACGGTCTGCAGCTCGGCCGCGGTCACGCACTCGGACCAGTAACGGTTCTCTTCGGCCTGGCTCAACGGCCCGGGCCCGAACATCTCGTAACACTTGAGCACCGAATGCCAGCCAGTCACATGGATCCACAGCTGCGAGGCCGGATCGTTGGCGCTGTAGCGCTTTCCGGTCACCGGATCCATTCCCTTGGAACGAGCATGAACCTTCTGCAGGTGCTCGGAGGCCTCGACCGCGGTACGCGAATCGGCGGTCGCCACGATGAGGAAGTAGGCGAGGGTCCCGTCCATCCGTCCACGCGGATCCCGGTAGATCCCCGCCGAATCGGCCACCGCGGCGGCCAGGTGGGGCTCGAAATGTTCCAGCACCACCGAGCGCTGGAAACCGATCAGCGCGGTGGGGCTGCTCCACACCTTCCACGTGGGCGAGTCCGGCCCAAAGAACCCGTAGTCCTCGCGGGGCCGATCGGAGCCAAGTTCCCAGTGCACGGCAACGTCCGGTGAAGCGGTCATGCTGTAACGCTATCAATTGATTATGTTTACGTCCAGACACTGACCGTAAGTCAGATTCATCGCGCTCCACCCGACGTGAGATAGCCACTCGCCCATTTTCTGCGGCGCGTCCCGACCTAACCCGGCATGCTCACGGGGGATTCGTGGGCGGTCCGCGATTCGCTGGGCTTTGCCCATTTTGCAACCGGACCGTCACCTCGCCGGTATGGTTGCTCCGGTTCACATCGGTCACATCCGTCACGACTGCATAGGTCAGAATGGATGCCGACAGACGGGACCCATGCGTGTAGAACAGGGGCCCGAGAGATAGGGGCGCGGTGAAGCTTCCGGGTTGGGTTGCGTCGTCGGTAAAACATGCCCGCGACGTGGCACTACGCGTCACGGGCGCTCCCGTGCCCTGGCTTCGGATCGGCGGACTGAGCGCCTTGGTGGTCGTCGGCTCCGCCGTGGCCGCCAGCAGCGCACAGGTCAGCGGGCAGGCCGTGGTGCCTATCCCCGTCCCGCTGGCCTCGGTGGCCGCCGTGCAGGCGGATATGGGCCCGCTGAACCTGGTGACCGTGATGCGCCCGCCGACGCAGTACCGGGTGGCACCGAGCGCTGCGATCGCACCGCCGCCGCCGGGGATCGTGATGGCCCCTGGGGGACTTGGCATCCCGAAGATCGCATTGGACGCCTATCAGAACGCCGAGCGGATGATGGCCAAGGCCGCACCCGGTTGCGGAGTGAGCTGGAACCTGCTGGCGGGCATCGGCCGGATCGAATCGGGCCACGCCAACAACGGCGCCACCGACGTGAAAGGCCGCGTGGTCCGACCCATCTATGGCCCGAGTTTGGATGGCACCCTTCCGGGTAACGAGGTCATCGTCGACCACGAGCAGACCCGCACCCAGGGTGCGCAGGTGTACGTCCGGGCCATGGGGCCCATGCAGTTCCTGCCGAGCACCTGGAACCATTACGCCTCCGACGGCGACGGCGACGGAAAGGCCGACCCACAGAACGTCTTCGACGCCAGCCTGGCCGCCGCCCGCTATTTGTGCAGCGGCGGATTGAATTTGCGGGATCGCTCGCAGGTGATGTCGTCCATCCTGCGCTACAACAACTCGGTGGCGTATGCGCAGAATGTGCTGGCCTGGGCCGCCGGTTACGCCACCGGGGTGATCCCTCTCAACCTGCCACCGCTGACCGCCGCCGATGTTGCACCCGAACGCAAGGCACATCTCGGTGGTGGCGAATCCCGCGGACTCGGACCGGGCTCGGTGACCGACGTCGCCGCACTCTCTCCCAACGATCCCTTGGCCCAGCTGCCGATCGTCAACCCGCTGACACCAGACCGGGCCGCCGTGGCGGGCCTACCCGGAGCTGTCGCGCCGGCACCCGAGGCGCCTCAGGCACCCTGCATGTTCTTCTGCGCGCCGCCGCCTCCGGCCGAGCCCTTCAATCCGTTCGCGCCGCCTCCCCCTGCCGAGCCGTTCAACCCGTTCGCACCGGCTCCTGCCCCGCAGCCGTTCAACCCGTTCGCTCCACCCCCGCCACCGGTGGAGCTGGGACCGGCCCCCGGACCTGCGCCGGGACCGGCAGCGCCAAAGCCATAAACGGCACGCCCTAGACTCGGGTAGTGACATCCGAGCTCACCACGGCCGTGCGCAGCGCACTCGCCGGGGTAATCGACCCCGAACTTCGCCGCCCCATCACTGAATTGGGGATGGTCAAGAACATCACGTTCGACGACGCCCACAACGTCGAGATCGGGATCTACCTCACCACCTCCGGATGTCCGAAGAAAGCCGAGATCTCCGAGCGGGTGACCCAGGCCGCGGCCGATGTCGATGGCGTAGGCACCGTGCGCGTGCTGCTGGATGTCATGAACGACGAACAGCGCACCGAACTGCGCAAGCAGCTGCGCGGCGACAGCGCCGAGCCCATCATCCCGTTCGCCCAGCCCGGCTCACTCACTCGCGTCTACGCGGTGGCCTCGGGTAAGGGCGGCGTCGGAAAATCAAGTGTCACAGTCAACCTCGCGGCGGCGATGGCAGCCAAGGGACTGTCGGTCGGATTGCTCGACGCCGATATCTACGGCCACTCGGTACCGCGCATGATGGGCACCTCCGATCGTCCCACCCAGGTGGAGCGGATGATCTTGCCCCCGGTGGCCCACGATGTGAAGGTCATCTCGATCGCCCAGTTCACCCAGGGCAACACCCCGGTCGTGTGGCGCGGGCCGATGCTGCATCGCGCCCTGCAGCAGTTCCTGGCCGACGTGTTCTGGGGAGACCTGGACGTGCTGCTGCTGGACCTGCCTCCGGGTACCGGCGACGTGGCGATCTCGGTGGCACAGCTCATTCCCGGCGCCGAGATTCTGGTGGTCACGACGCCACAGCAGGCGGCCGCCGAGGTGGCCGAGCGCGCGGGGGCGATCGCAACCCAAACCCGTCAGCGCATTGTCGGCGTGGTCGAGAACATGTCCTGGCTGGTGTTGCCCGATGGCACCCGCATGGAGGTGTTCGGATCCGGCGGCGGCGATACTGTCGCCGAGAGCCTGACCCGCGTCGTGGGTACGAAAGTGCCTCTCCTTGGCCAGATCCCGCTGGATCCCGCGGTACGTGAAGGCGGCGACGACGGGCTGCCCATCGTGCTCAGTCAGCCGGATTCGGCTGCGGGCCAGGCACTCCGGGCGATCGCCGACAAGCTATCGACACGTAGCCGCGGGCTGGCGGGCATGTCGTTGAACATCGATACCGCCCGACGCAACTAGGTCGCGTCGGCGTCGAATCGAGCCGGACCGGACTCCGCGGGCTTGGTGAGCTCGGGGTTGACGACCGGCGTAGGCATTGGCTCCGACACGGCCTTCTTCACATCGTCGAGCGGTTTGGTCAACGAATCAAGCACCGAATCATCGCCGTCCAGAAGGTGTTTGGTGATAACCGCACGCGGCGTCATACCGCGCAGCTTCTGCAGTTCGGCGAGCGGCTTGCGCACATCGTCGAACTCCGGGCCAAGCTCCTCACGAAGGGAGGCCGTCGCCCCGCTGGCGTAGTCGCGGACCTTGCGCAGCGATTCAGTGGTCCACTGAATCGCCCCCGGAAGCCGCTCGGGACCAAGCACCACGAGCCCCACGACCAGTAGGACCAACAGCTCCCCCCAGCCGACGCTGCCGAACATCAGGAACCGTCTGGGCCGGGAGTAACTTTGAGCTCGACGGGGCGCCCCTGGCGCAGCACCGTCACGGTGGCTTCCTGCCCAATCTTCAACTGCCGTACCGCGACCACGAACTCGTCGGCGTCGGCCACTGTGCGGTTACCCACCTTCACGACGACATCGTTCTCCAGCATGCCGCCCTTCTCGGCGGGGCTGCCGGCCTTCACGTTGGCCACCTCGGCGCCCGTGGCGGTCGCATTGCTGACCGTGCGGCTGCTGATACCCAGTGTCGCGTGCACGACCTTGCCGTCACGGATCAACGTCTGCGCGACGTCGGCAACCTCGTTGATCGGAATGGCGAAGCCCAGGCCGCTTGAGCTGTCGCTCAAGGACTTTCCGGCGGTGTTGATCCCAATCACCTGAGACTTCATGTCGATGAGCGGGCCACCGGAGTTGCCGTGGTTGATGGCGGCGTCCGTCTGCAGCGCATCGATCACTGTGTCGGTGTCGCTGCCCTCACCCGAGAGTGGCACCGGCCGATGCAGCGCACTGATGATGCCGCTGGTCACGGTGCTACGCAGACCCAGCGGCGAACCGAAGGCGATGACCTCGGCCCCCACCGCGACCTTGTCGGAGTCACCCAGGCGCGCCACCGAGAGGTTGTCGACGTTGTCCACCTTCAACACCGCGATGTCCGTCTTCGGGTCACGTCCCACGAGATTGGCGGGCACCTTCTTGCTGTCGTTGAAGATCACTTCGATCTTGAACTTGCCGGGATTCTTCGCAGCATCGGAGATCACGTGATTGTTGGTGACGACGTAACCCTTGGGGTCGATGACGACTCCCGACCCCTGCGCCACCTCGTCGTCCGAGCTGGCCTCGATGGTCACCACCGCACCCTTGACCGCGTTCGCGACCGCGGTAAAGCGGGACTCGTCAGGCTGGGTGCTGTCATCGGTGGTCAGCGTGACCTTTGACGTGGTGAAGGCCTGAACCACCTCGGCCGTCTTACGGCCGATGATGCCGCCGACCAGGCCGATCAGCAGTGCGATGACCGCAAGAATGCCGAGCGCCGGAATCGAGACCCGGCCGCCGAAAAGAACATCACGGACGCCCAGCTTCGGTGCGGGCGTACCGTCCACCGCAACAGGCGCCTTGGTGACCGCGGGCCTGCCCAGCTGAACCTGCGCGGTCGGGTCGCGCCACGGATCCTCCGCGGCCTCCGGACCCTCATCTGCGGCATTGAGCTTGCCTGCATCGGCGGGATGACGTTGCAGGGAGGTATTGGTGTTGTCAGGTCGCCCGAAGGCCTGTGCCAGTACCGGATCGGGCGGCCCCACTCGCGGTGTGTACTCCCCCTGGTCCCGGTACTTGTCCAACCCCTGGAACGAACCGGATACCCCCGAAGGACGGCCGAAAGCCCGCTGCGAAGCCGGATCGACGGGCGGCCGGTCTACCGGGCGCGGCGCCAACCGAGGAGCGGTGTCCTGTTTTGCGGTCACCGGCCCACCCTACCGGCGCTTACGGCGTACTCGGCTATCTGGTCGCACCGCGTCATCGCCCAGCGCGGGCGGCAAGTCGCCGTCATGTGACGACGGTTGCGGCGGTACCGCCTCGTGCGGGATATGAGGAATCTGGCTGAGCAGCCCGAGCAGTGAACCGGGCACCCGGATACCGGCGGAATCACGCAGTGCACTGCGTGCTTGGCGTTGCGCGTCGATCTCGAGGGCGCATTCGGGGCACATCGACAGGTGGTGCGCCGCCCGTAGGTGCGCGCTCATCCGCAGTTCGCCATCCACGAACGCCGCTATCGCCTCCGTGGACAGATGCTCGGTCGATCCGAACTGACGAGGAGCACCTACCGGCGCCTCACTCTGCGAGGCGAACGGGGACGGCAGCCGGGAGAACGACGAGAAACTCGAGAACGCTCGCCGGAACGAGCCGCTATCCACCACGGCAACGCTCCCTTCGGTCCGGAACGGCCGGCGGACTCGTACCGACCTAACTCGAAGATAGCGCGCGAATGTACTCATTGCGTACCAACCTGCACCAATGGTGTCGTGCGTTATTCGGCGGCCGCGAGCGCGGACGTCGAGGAGTGCGCAGCCAGATGCTCACGGATCGCCTGCCGGCCGCGGTGAATGCGGCTACGGACGGTGCCGAGCTTCACATCCAGTGTGGCGCCGATTTCCTCGTATGACAGACCTTCGATATCGCACAGCACCACGGCGGCGCGAAACTCCGGAGCCAGCGCGTCGAGCGCGGCTTGCAGATCTGCGCCCAGCTGAGCGTCGTGGTAGATCTGCTCGGGATCCGGATCGGTAGCCGGCACGCGGTCGTAGTCCTCGGGCAGGGCCTCCATGCGGATGCGTCCGCGGCGACGGACCATGTCCAGGAACAGGTTCGTGGTGATGCGGTGCAGCCACCCCTCGAACGTGCCGGGCTGGTAGTTCTGCAGCGAGCGGAACACCCTGATGAAGGTTTCCTGAGTCAGGTCCTCGGCGTCTTGCTGGTTGCCCGCCAGACGGTAGGCCAACCGGTACACGCGGTCCGCATGCTGACGAACCAGCTCATCCCAAGACGGCATGGCTGCCTGGTCTCCGGTGGCATCGAATACTGCGGTCCCGGATAGTTCTGCGGGATCGATAGCCTCGACAAAGTCGGTGTATTCGGCCGACTCGCTGATACGCGGAAGCGAAATCGCGTGTTCCTCCTGTTCGGTTGCGGTGGCCTCACCCAACACGGGGAGGCTTTCAGCCTGCTCAACCCGGATGCCATGGGTGTTATTCCCGGCTTGGGCCTGTGCGGCGGGGCGCGTTTTCAGGATGGATCGCGACATAGCAATGACCTTCTACTACCGAGGTGTGGGCCACTTATGAGGCAACTTAACTCTTCCTGAGAATGCGGTCTCGATCCGATCTCACCAGGGGTTCCGGAGTAGGAAAACGCCCCGATCGGTCACAGGTCCGGCGTGTCGCGGGACATATCCACTCCCGCTCGACAGGATCGAATCGTGACCAGCAGCGCAGACCGATCCCGCGTCGAGGCGATGGTCAGCCACGCCGAGGGCGCCATCTCCGAAGACGAAATCGTCGTTGCCGCCCGGGAACGTGCTGTTGACCTGGGAGCGGGCCCCGTGACGCCCGCGGTCGGCGCACTTTTGAGTGTCTTCGCGCGTCTCTCCGGCGGCAAGGCCGTCGTCGAGGTAGGTACGGGCGCGGGGGTCAGCGGCCTGTGGCTGCTCTCAGGAATGCGCGAGGACGGCGTGCTGACCACCATCGACCTGGAACCCGAGCACCAGCGCAGTGCCAAACAGGCGTTTTCGGAGGCGTCCATCGCGCCGTCGCGCACCCGCCTCATCGGCGGGCGCGCCCAGGAGGTGCTGCCCAGGCTGGCCGACGAGTCGTATGACCTGCTGGTCGTCGATGCCGCGCCGGCCGATCAACCCGAGTTCCTGGCCGGAGGCATTCGACTGCTACGCCCGGGCGGAGCGGTCGTTATCCACGGGGCATCCGCCGGCGGGCGCGCCGGTGATCCGGGGGCCAATGACCCGGACGTGGTCGGAGTGCGCGAGGCCGCGCGCATCATCGCCGACGACGGCCGATTCACCGCGGTGCTGATCCCGCTGGGCGACGGCCTGCTCGCCGCCACCCGCGACTAACGTTCCAAACACTCCAGTCGCCGACACGCCGCGTCCTGCGCGCGCCACCCGCACAACGACGCAGAAATCGTAGTTTCCGCGCAGCCTCGGCACCGTTTTCGTCAAGACACCGATTCTCGACCGGAAAGTGCTTGACGCTCGACTGAACGCATGTTTAGTCTACTAAACATGCGTTCAGTCGATGATCTCACCGCCGCCGCCCGCATACGCGATGCCGCCATCAAGTTGTGGGGCGAACAGGGACTGAACACCAGCGTGCGAGCGATCGCCGAGGCCGCGGGAGTGAGCCCCGCACTGGTTATCCATCACTACGGATCCAAAGACGGGCTCCGGCAGGCGGTGGACGAATACCTGCTGGAGTACATCCGCTCGGAGAAATCGCGCACGCTGACCTCCAACGACCCCAAGGTCTGGCTCGACGCCATCGACGAGATCGAAACATTCGCGCCGATGGTCAGGTACCTGCTGCTCAGTGTGCAATCGGGGGGAGAACCCGGCCGCGCATTCCTTCAGCACTCCATCGAGAACGCCGAGACATATCTGGAGGACGGGGTACGCGCGGGCACGATCAAGCCGAGCCGTAATCCCAAGGGCAGGGCGCTGTGGCTGTCGTTGAACGGCGTGGGCGCGCTGGCGATCTACGTGCAGATGCACCCCGACGACGACCTGGGCACGATCTTGCGCCGCTACTCCGATGAGCTGATCTTCCCCGCCATCGAGATCTACACCGAAGGCCTGATGACCGATTCCACCATGCTCGATGCCTTTGCAGCACAACAGGAAAACTCTCGCAACGGAGGAGATTCGAAGTGATGTACCCCAACCTCGCGGTCGAAATACGCGGTCTCTCGAAGTCGTTCGGGAAGACCAAGGCACTCGATGGGCTCGATCTGTCGGTCGCGCACGGCGAGGTGGCGGGATTCCTCGGACCCAATGGCGCAGGGAAGTCCACCACCATTCGGGTGCTTCTCGGGCTGCTGCGCGCGGACGCCGGCTCGATACAGCTGCTCGGCGGCGATCCGTGGATCAACGCCGTCGATCTCCACCGGCTCATCGCCTACGTGCCCGGTGATGTCACCTTGTGGCCCAACCTCACCGGCGGACAGGCAATTGACTTTCTCACCAGAATGCGTGGCACCGAGCATATTTCGCTACCGAGGCGCAACGAACTCATCGAACGCTTCGAACTCGATCCCACCAAGAAGGCACGTACCTACTCCAAAGGCAACCGCCAGAAGGTGGCACTCATCGCCGCGTTCTGCTCAGATGCCGAGCTGTTCATTCTCGACGAACCGACGTCCGGCCTGGATCCCCTGATGGAGACGGTCTTTCAAGAGTGCGTGGCCGAAGTGGCCGCGCGAGGTTGCGCGGTGTTGCTTTCGAGCCACATCCTGGCCGAGGTGGAAAAGCTGTGCCACCGGGTGACCATCGTGCGTGCCGGCCGGACGGTGCTGTCCGGATCCTTGGCCGAGCTGCGCCATTTCATGCGGACTTCCGTGGCGGTACGCACATTGGCGAATCCATCAGGGCTCACATCGATTCCGCAGCTGCACGACCTCACGATCGGTGGCAATCGGGCCTCCTTCACAGTGGATCGCAGCGATCTGGACCGCACCATGGAGCAGTTGGCAAGCCTGGGGATCGTCGACCTCACGGTGGCACCGGCATCGCTGGAAGAACTGTTCATGCGCGAGTATCAGGGGGTACCGCGGTGAGTACCGACTTCGCGACCCTCCCTATTCGTCAGCCGATTTCGGACGGCACTCCGCGACACCCGTTGGCCGGAACCGGCATCCTGATCTTGTTGGCACTGCGCCGCGACCGATTCCGGATCTGCATGTGGGTTGGCTGGCTGACCCTGCTGATGACCTATACGCCGCTGGCATTCACGTCGATGTATCCGACATCCGCAGACCGGATGGCACGGGTCACGATGATGAAGACCCCGGCCGGGATCATCATGGGCGGGCCGAACTTCGGTGTCAACGAGACCGATATCGGCGTCATGGTCGCCAACGAACTGATGACCGTCATGATCGCCGCCGCTGCCATCATGTCCATCCTGACCGTCATCCGGCACACCCGCGCCGAAGAGGAATCCGGTGGCGCCGAGCTGGTGATGTCGGCGGTGATCGGCCACCAGGCACGCACCTACGCGGCACTCATCGTGGTGGGCCTGATGAACGCCGTCCTGGCGTTGGCCATGACGGTCGCGTTATCCGCGGCGGGATTCGATATCGCCGACACCCTCGGAATCAGTCTCGGAATCACCGGAGCCTCCATGGTTTTCGCCGGTATCGCGGCGGTCACTTCCCAGCTGTGGCGGACCTCCCGCGCGGCCAGCGGCGTCGCGATGGCGTCCCTCGCGGCAGCCGTTGTGGTTCGTGGGCTCGGTGACATCATCGACAACACGGGCAGCGCACTGAGTTGGTTCTCACCTGTGGCCTGGGCCCAGCAGATGCGACCGTTCGTCGACCTGCGCTGGTGGCCCTTCCTGCTGCTGGTCGGCACCACCCTGGCACTCATGCTCACCGCACACGTGCTCGAAGGGCATCGCCAGTACGACGCGGGCGTCCTGCCCTCGCGCGGCGAGAACGTCAATGCCCCCGAGATCACCTCCGTGTTCGGACTCAACCTGCAACTACAACGCGGGCTGCTCACCGGGTGGGCTGCCGGAATCTTCCTGGGCGGCATGGCATTCGGATCGATGGCCAAGAGCCTGCGGGATTCGATCGATACCAACCCGCTGCTGACACGCGCATTCCAGGCACACGGTCTGGACAGCATCTTCGCCACCTTCAACCAGGTGCTTGCCATCGCGATCACCGCGTACGTGGTGTCGGCAATCCTCAGGCTCGCCAAGGATGAACAGTCGGGTATCGCCGAGTCGGTGTTGGCGCGCGCGGTATCGCGCGGGAACTGGCTGTTATCCGCGGTGGCGGTGACGATGTTGGGCAGCACGCTTCTCATGCTGATCGCGGGCCTGGGTAGTGGCCTGGGCGCGGCCACCACATTGCACGATCCGGGTGTGGTGTGGCGCCTCACCCTCGCCGCGTTGGCGCAGCTTCCCGCGCTGCTGGTGATCGCCGGTATCGCTGCGCTCGCGGTTGCGGTGCGACACAGCTGGATTGGCTGGCTGGTGGTGGCATTCTCCGTGGGCATGCTCTATGCCGGAATACTGCAGCTGCCGTCCTGGATCGTGAAGCTGTCCCCGGTGATGCGGGTCAGCGCACCCGTCGAGTATCCGTGGCTGACCATGTTCGCCCTCATGGTGATCGGTGTCGGGCTCACCGCTGCCGCGAGCGAGATTTACCGCCGTCGTGACGCGATCTGAGAAAGGAAGATTATGAAAACCGGTGTACAAGCTCTTGTTTCGGGCATCATCGGCCTCGCCGTCTTTGCCGCGGCACTGTTCTGGCCCGCGGGCACATTCGACTATTGGCAGGCCTGGGTGTTCTTGGCGATCTTCGTGATCAGCTCCACAGTCTCGTCGATCTATCTGGCCACCACGAATCCCGAGGTGCTGCAACGTCGTCTCCATGGTGGCCCCATCGCGGAGACTCGCCTGGTACAGAAGGTCGCGGTCACTGTGCTGCTGAGCTCCTTCGTGGCCCTGGTTGTGGTGAGCGCCTTCGATCGCCGGTTCGGTTGGTCGCACCTGCCGACCTGGCTCGTCATCGTCGGCGAAGTGCTGGTGATCGCCGGACTGGGTGCCGCCACTCTGGTGGTGGCCCAGAACAATTACGCGGGCGCGAGCATCACCGTCGAATCCGGACAGACCGTCACCTCAACCGGCCTGTACGGGTTAGTTCGCCACCCGATGTACACGGGTTCACTGGTGATGATGGTGGGTATGCCGTTGGCGCTGGGGTCGTATTGGGGCCTGCTCGCAGCCGTGCCGGCCACGGCCTCGCTGGTGGTGCGAATCCTTGACGAGGAGAAGATGCTGCGCCACGACCTTCAGGGCTACGACGAATACACCGAAAAGGTCCGCAGCCGTCTCGTGCCGCTGGTGTGGTGAGGGGATGCCCGGCCCGCGAAACTAGATCCAGACGCCCTTGCCGACGGCGACGACGCCACCGGCGCTGACGTTGAACCGCTCGCGGTCGCGCTCGATGTCGACGCCAACCTGTTCTCCGACACCGACAACCACGTTCTTGTCCAGAATCGCGTGCCGGACCACCGCACCGCGGCCCACCCGCACGCCGGGCATCAGCACGCTGCCTTCGACAACGGCGCCGTCGTCGACGACGACATTCGAGGACAGCACCGAGTTGCGGACGGACCCCGCTGAGACGATGCTTCCCGCACCGACCACCGACTCCTGCGCGGAACCGCCGTTGACGAACTTGGCGGGCGCCAGGTTCTCCGACTCGCCACGGATAGGCCAGCGCCGGTTGTACAGGTTGAACACCGGGTGCACCGACACCAGATCCATATGCGCGTCATAGAAGGCATCGAGGGTTCCAACATCGCGCCAGTACGCGTGATCGCGTTCGGTGGCGCCGGGCACCAGGTTGGTGTTGAAGTCATAGACCGCGGCGCGCCCATCGGCCACCAGCCGGGGAATGATGTCGCCGCCCATATCGTGATCGGAGTGGTCGTCCTCGGCATCCGCGCGAATGACGTCGACAAGTTCCTTGGTGGTGAAGATGTAGTTCCCCATCGACACGAACGCGGCGTCCGGATCGTCCGGTGTACCCGGAGGATCCGCCGGTTTTTCAATGAACTCCCGGATCCGGCCGGTGTCATCGGCGTCGATGCAGCCGAAGGCACTTGCCTCGGTGCGGGGCACCCGGATTCCCGCGACCGTCACCGCCGCACCACTGTCGATGTGGAAGTCGAGCATCTGCTCGGGATCCATCCGGTAGACGTGGTCGGCACCGAACACCGCGATGTACTCGGGATCCTCGTCGTAGATCAGGTTGAGCGACTGATGGATTGCATCGGCGCTACCGGTGTACCAGCGGGGGCCGAGCCGCTGCTGGGCAGGAACAGGCGTGATGTACTCCCCCGCCAGACCCGACAGCCGCCAGTTCTGCGAGATATGCCGATCCAGTGAGTGCGACTTGTATTGGGTCAGAACACAAATCCGCAGGAATCGCGCGTTGACCAGGTTGCTCAGCACAAAATCGATGAGACGATAGGCACCGCCGAAGGGCACCGCCGGTTTCGCACGGTCGGCGGTCAGTGGGTAGAGCCGCTTGCCCTCACCGCCGGCTAGCACGATCCCCAGAACGTGTGGCGATGCCCTCATAGCAATCAACCTATCGGCACTCGGCAGAAGCGGCCAGCGGTACACCCCTGGCGGCCCTGCGGTCGTCGGGGCCACCTACTACGGTCGTGGCATGACCGACCGTCTTCGCGCACGCGGCTCATCCCCGACGGAGGGTCTTCTCGGACGCGACTCATCCCCGACGCGGGTGGCAATGATGACGCGGGAGTACCCACCCGAGGTGTACGGCGGGGCGGGGGTCCACGTCACCGAGTTGGTGGCGCAGCTGCGCACACTGTGCGATGTCGACGTGCACTGTATGGGCGCGCCTCGCGACGGTGCCTTCGTCCATCGGCCTGATCCCGCGCTGGACGGCGCCAATCCAGCCCTGACGACCTTGTCGGCCGATCTGGTGATGGCGGCCGCAGCTGCCGGTTCGACGGTGGTGCATTCGCACACCTGGTACACGGGCATGGCAGGACATCTAGCCAAGCTGCTGCACGGCATTCCGCACGTGCTGACCGCGCATTCCCTGGAGCCCCGTCGCCCATGGAAGGCCGAACAGCTCGGCGGCGGATACCGGGTGTCGTCGTGGGTGGAAAACACCGCGATACATGCCGCTGACGCGGTCATTTCGGTCAGCAGCGGGATGCGCGAAGACATCATGGCGACCTATCCCGATTTGGATCCCAACCGGATCCATGTGGTGCGCAATGGAATCGACACCACAACCTGGTATCCGGTTGATCCAACCCAGGCGATCACGCAACCAGGGTCGATTCTCGCCGAGCTCGGCGTGGATCTGGGCCGCCCGATTGTTGTATTCGTTGGACGGATCACCCGGCAGAAGGGGCTCGCCCATTTGGTGGCGGCCGCACACCGGTTCTCCCCCGAGGTTCAGTTGATCCTGTGTGCAGGCGAGCCGGACACCCCCGAGATCGCCGAACAGATCACTGGTGCCGTCACCGCGTTGGCCGCGGTGCGGCCCGGTGTGCACTGGATACGCGAGTTCCTGCCCGCAGCCAAACTGCGGGAGGTGCTTTCCGCGGCAACGGTTTTTGTGTGCCCCTCGATCTACGAGCCTTTGGGCATCGTCAACCTTGAGGCCATGGCGTGCGGTACGGCGGTCGTCGCATCTCGGGTGGGCGGGATACCCGAGGTGGTTGCCGACGGCGTCACCGGGACGTTGGTCGCCTACGAGAGCAGCGAAGCCGCGGCGTTCGAGGCTGGGCTCGCCGATGCGGTCAACGCATTGGTCGCGGACCCGGCCCGCGCCACCGAGTACGGCAACGCGGGCAGAGTTCGGTGTATCGAAGAGTTCTCGTGGGCGCACATCGCGGAGATGACGCTGCAGATCTATCAAAAGGTCTCCAGCTAGCGCCCGAAGGCTGGGCGCTAGCTGGTGACGTTCTTGAGTTCGTCGCCGAGTGCGGCGGCCTCATCGGGGGTCAGCTCGACCACCAGGCGACCGCCACCTTCCAGTGGCACGCGCATGACGATCCCGCGCCCCTCTTTCGTAGCCTCGAGAGGACCGTCGCCTGTTCGGGGCTTCATGGCCGCCATCGTGTGCTCCCTCCAAATTCCAGCCAAGGGTGTTCGGCATCTCCGACCATTGTTCCCTATCTGAGCTGCCGTTTCACTGCACCATTCTTCCCTATCGCGAACATCTGGGGACAGCAGACCCTCAACTGGGCCTTCTGGAGGGGGCTGTATCGGCTCGCGGAACCCAGCAGGAACGCACATGATCGTCCACCATCCCAGTGGCCTGCATCAGGGCATACGCCGTGGTAGGGCCCACAAAACGGAACCCCCGGCGTTTGAGTTCTTTGGCCATCGCCGTGCTCTCGTCGGTGACTGCCGGCACGTCCGAAAGACGCTGCGGCCGGGCGCGGCGTTTCGGCGCAAACGACCACAGCAGATCCGAAAGATCGGTGTCCAGATCGAGGACAGCGCGCGCGTTGGATATCGCCGACTCGATCTTGGCGCGGTTCCGCACGATCTCGGCATCGGCCATCAGCCGCGCCACGTCCTTGTCGCCGTAGCGGGCGATCACCTCAGGTGTGAAGCCGTCGAACGCGCGCCGGAAGCCCTCACGTTTGCGCAGGATGGTGATCCACGCCAGCCCGCTCTGGAAGGCCTCCAAGCAGACCCGCTCGAACAGGGCATCACGCCCGTACACCGGGCGCCCCCACTCGTTGTCGTGGTAGTCGGCGTACAACGTGGAGCCGGCCGGATCCACGGCCCAGGTACAGCGGGTGGGTTCCTTACTCGGCATTGGCGTCGATATTGACTCGGGAGCCCTGCACCTCGTCGAGCTCGGCACGCAGCTCATCGATCTGGCGCGCGAGCCGGTCCAGCACCCAATCGACCTCGCTGGCCTTGTACCCGCGGAACACCAGCGAGAACTTCACGGCGTCCACATCGGCACCCGTCACCGTTTCGGCGGGCAGGACGGTGGCGGTGGTGCCCTTGGGCAGCGGCGGCAACGCCTCCCCGCGGCCGAACAACATCGAGCCCAGCACAAAGAGCACGGCGGCAACCGCGATAAGAACCAGCAGATACGTCAGCGCGAACGTCACGAGACGATCTTGCCAGCGAGGTCTGACATCCGCGCCTAGCGTGGGGTCATGACCTCCTGGCAAGAGTTCACGCAACAGGCTCCGACGATCGCCGACGTGTTCACCCGCCGCCACGACGCGACCCGCAATCTGTGTTTCCTCTCGACGCTGCGGCACAGCGGCGCCCCGCGGATCAGCCCCATGGAGCCTCGCATCTTCGAGGGCAGGCTGATCGTCGGCGGCATGCCCGGCACCGCCAAGCTCGCAGACCTCGCCCGTGACCCCCGTTTCGAGCTGCACACAGCCACCACCGACACGCTTGTCAGCGAGGGCGATGCCAAGGTCTGGGGCACGGTGCACGATGAGCAGGATCTCGACCTACACGCCGCGTTCGCCGAGCATCTCTATGCCACTATCGGATTCGATCTACGCGGACGACGCTTCGCGCCGTTCTACGTCGCCGACATCCGGGGCGCGTCCGCGGTGCGTCTCGACGACGGCCACATGATGGTCACCGTGTGGTCGCCCACCGAGGGTGAGCGCGAGATCCAGAAGACCTGAGGGTCAGCGCAGGCTGTTCATGGGCGGGCGGTCCTCCAGCGAGACCGTCGAGCTGCGCGGGGTGAACCCGTCGCCGTCGGCGAAGAACTGGGTGATTCCCACCCCGGAGTCCGGAATTCCGCAGCGCGAGAGCATGCTCGCCATCACCTGCCGGCTCATCACTCCGAGCTCGACCAGCGGCCGGTTGCGGTGGCTGCGCACACCCAGGTTCACCTGAGCGATGGCGTTGAGTCCGAGACGGTCGTAGGTGTCGATCAGTAGCCCGATCTCGACCCCGTATCCGGGCGCGAAGGGCACCGAGGACAACAGCTCACGAGTCCCCGCGTATTCGCCGCCCAGTGGCTGCACCACGCAGCTCAGCTCGGGCCGCAGCGCGGCGAGCATGGGTCGGGCCACCAACTCGGTCACCCGGCCGCCACCGTTGGCGTCCTCGGACCCGCTCACCTTCAGCGGACGCCGATAGAAGCCCTTGACGAGGTGCACACCCTGCCCCAGCAAGAGCGGGCCGAGTAGATGCGGCACAAACATCGGGTCGGGGTCGATGAGGTCGGAGTCGACGAAGGCGATCACGTCGCCCGTCGTCGCCGCCACCGAGCGCCACAGCACCTCGCCCTTGCCCGGATTGGGCGGCACCTCGGGCAGTGCTTGCTCACGGCTTACGACGCGCGCGCCCGCGGCCACGGCCCGGATCGCGGTGTCATCGGTGGAGCCCGAGTCGAGGACGATCAGCTCGTCCACCAGACCACCCAGCAGCGGGCTGATGGTGTCGACCACCGAGGCGACCGTCTCCTGCTCGTTGAGCGCGGGCAGCACCACCGACACGGTGCGGCCCTTCTTCGCAGCGATGAGCTGCTCGACAGTCCATTCGGGCCGGTTCCAGCTGTGGGTATCCAGCCAGCCCGGGTCGATACCAACTGCTCCGTCTAATTGATGGGTCATGCCAACCCCCTCACTGTTCGCGCCGGAGGGCGGGTCCCGACAATGGAGCCCACCATTTCCAGCGTGCGGCGTGTGGGTCCGACTTCATGCACCCGGAACATCCGGGCACCGGCCGCCGCCGCCAGCGCGGTGGCGGCAAGAGTGCCCTCGAGTCGTTCCGTCAGTCCCACACCAAGAGTCTCCCCGATGAAATCCTTGTTGCTCAATGCCATCAACACGGGCCACCCGGTATTAACGAGATCGTTTACGTGGCGCAACAAAGCGAGCCCGTGGAACGTGTTTTTGCCGAAGTCATGCGTCGGATCGATCAGGATCGAGTCCTTCGATACCCCGAGAGCCACCGCACGCTCGGCAGATGCGGTCACTTCGGCGATGACGGCATGGACAACACCGTCCACTTCCGTCCCATAGTTCACTCGGAAGGGCCGGGTGCGCGGTACCGCACCACCGGTATGCGAGCACACCAATCCGGCGCCGTGGGCCGCCGCCACCGCGGGCAGCTCCGAATCGGCCCCCGCCCAGGTGTCGTTGATCAAGTCGGCGCCCGCCGCACAGGCCTTTTCCGCGACCTCGGCGCGCCAGGTGTCGACGCTGATCAGCAGGCCGGGGTGAGCTGTGCGCACCCAATCGATGAAGGGCACCACGCGAGCGATCTCCGCCTCGGCGTCCACCGTCTCGCCCGGGCCCGCCTTGACGCCGCCGATGTCCACGACATCCGCGCCGTCGGCTACCGCTTTGTGCACGGCGGCCTGAGCGGCCTCGTCGGTGAAGGTGGCGCCGCGGTCGTAGAAGGAGTCCGGCGTGCGGTTGACGATCGCCATGATGAGGGCACGATCGGTGCGGACCGGTCGTCCACAAAATGTCTCGCGCACGCCCTCATTGTGCAGGCCAGGGCCTCCGCTGCTGCGCCGAGTGTGAAATGGGGGCGAGATTTCCGTCTATTTCCCGCCTAGGTTTCACACTCGGCGAACGAAATGACACGGCGCGGGGCCACGCTACGACTACCGACATGTGTTCAATTGCCTTGCCGCCGAGCCGTCTACACCACGAGCTAGCCGGCCGCCGAGATCTCCACGTACCTGGTCAAAAAGGCCTTCTCGTCAAGCCGTTTGCGCCGCATCCAGCTGGTCACCTCTGCATTGCATTTGCTCGCATTGCAGGACGCACAGGCGGGCACCACATTGGAGCGGGTGTAGCGGCCACCGCGTGAGATCGCTTGCACGCAGTCGCGCTGCAGCGCGGTTCCCGTTGCGCCGCAGTAGGCGCAACCACCCCACGCCACCACCAGGGTCGACCACTGCTCATCGGTGAGGTCGTTGTCGGCGAGCTTCACCCGACGTTGACGGCGCCGCGACGCGCGCACCCGGCGACTCACTCCCACCGTGAAACAGTAACTCCTCGAGCACCTATCCCTTGGGACGCTGCCCGGAGGCGAGCTCGGCGGCGTACTCCGGATAGAACGGCACGTAACCCTCGGTGCGACCGGCCAACACATACAGCGGATCGGTCACGGCGTCGCCGTATGCCTCATTGCGCAGCTCCACCTTGCGGCTCTTGAAGGTCACGGTGTGCTCAAGGCTGTCGACGATCCTGACGAACAGTGGCAGCGCGTACCCAGGCAGGCTCTTGAAGGCCAACTGGCCCAACCGTTCAGGATCGAATGCCGTCTCACCATGGAGCTTGACGGCGGCCATACCGGCACGGCCGTCGCAGCCCGGCACCTCGACGCCGAAAACCGTCGACTCCTCGATCGCGTCATCCCGGTCCAGCGCTGCCTCGACTTCGGTGGTGGCGACATTCTCGCTCTTCCACCGGAAGGTGTCACCCAGCCGATCACCGAACGCGGCATGACGCCACCCCAGATCCCGGAGCAGATCGCCGGTGTTGAACCAGGCATCACCCTTCTTGAAGGCGTTGCGCACCAACTTCTTTTCGGTTGCCTTCGCATCGGTGTAGCCATCGAAGGGAGCCAGCGACGTCACCTTGCTCAACAACAGACCCTGCTCGCCGGTACCGACCTTGGTCAGGTAGCCCTTCGAGTTCCGGACGGGCTCGCCGGTCTCCACGTCATACTTGACGAAGGCGATCGGCGAGGGGCAGATCCCCACCGTGCGATCGATGTTGAGCACGTTGATGAATCCGGTGTTGGCCTCACTGGCCGAATACAATTCGCTGATCTGCCGTACCCCAAATCGTCGGCCGAACTCACCCCACAGCTCCGCCCGCAGACCGTTGCCCACCATCACGCGAACCTTGTGTTGACGGTCAACGGGTTTGGGGGCCTGGTTCAGCAGGTAGCGGCAGAGCTCCCCGATGTAGATGAAGCCTGTCGCACCGCTGGCGATGAGCTCATCCCAGAAACGTGAGGCCGAGAACGACCGGCCGATGGCCAAGGTCGCGCCGGTGGTCAGCGTGGAGCCGACGGCCACCGTGAGCGCGCTGTTGTGATAGAGCGGCAGACAGCTGAAGAAGACCTCGGACGGACGCAGTCGCAGTGTCACACTGCCGAATCCGGCGGCGGCCCGCAGGTATCGGTAGTGCGTCATCACACTCGCCTTGGGCAGCCCGGTGGTCCCGGAGGTACAGATGTACAGGGCTTTGTCGCTCGCCCGCACCTCGGCAGTGGCAGGCGGATTAGCCGCCGAGGCACCCTGCGCCATCGCGTCGAACTCCTCGACGGTGAACAGTGCGGCGACCTGCACGCCACAGTCCTGCACCGCAGGAACGAATTCGGAATCAGCGAGCAGAACCTTGGCATCGAGCAAGCCGATGCTGTGGGCCAGCACGTTATCGCGCTGGTTGAAATTGAGCATGCCGGCCACCGCACCCAGCTTCACGGTCGCCAACATCAGCAGGACGACCTCGGGCGAGTTGCGCAGCATGATGCCGACAACGTCACCGCGACGCACACCCTGTGCCGCCAGTGTGGCCGCATACCGGTTGGCTATCTGGTTGGCGTCCCGGTAGGTGATGTCCTTGCCCTCGAACCGCAGGAACACCCGGTTGGCGTGCTTGACGGCACTATCGGCGAAGACGCTGCCAATTGAGGTGCGAGCACCCGGCGTCGCCCTGGCGGCACTGAGCAGGCCTCGCACGATGATCGGCAGGTCCGGCAGCAGCGCAGGCAACCTGACCAGCACGTCGGCCAGTTCCACCCGTTCGCGGGCTGCAGCAGGAATGTCTTCGCGCACCACCATGTGTCCTCCGAGTTCGCCGAACCACCGTGTTCGGGCCTAACGAATCGTTGACGAACGATGTGGATACGTCAAGCACTCCGGGTGCTCGTATTACCCCTTGGGACGCTGCCCCTCGGCCAACTCCGACGGGTACTCGGCATAGAACGGGACGTATCCCTCCGCGCGGCCGGCCAATACGTACAGCGGATCGGTCACGGCATCGCCATAAGCCTGTTCACGCAGTTCCACCTTGCGGCTCTTGAACGTGGTGGTGTGCTCCAGCGTGTCCACGATCCGAATGAACAGCGGCAGTGCGTAGGCCGGCAGATGCTGATATACCGTGTCGCTCAGCGCCTTTGGATCGAGTTCCACACCGTCATGCAGTTTGATGGCGGCCATTCCGGCACGCCCGTCGGTGCCTGGCACCTGCACACCGAACACGGTTGACTCCTCCACCGCGTTGTTGTTATCGATCGCGGCCTCCACCTCGGTGGTCGCGACGTTCTCGCCCTTCCAGCGGAAGGTATCGCCGAGCCGGTCCCCGAACGCGGCATGACCCCAACCGAGGTTGCGCATCAAATCGCCGGTGTTGAACCAGGTATCGCCCTTCTTGAAGGCATCGTGTACGAGCTTTTTCTCCGAAGCGGTCGGGTCGGTGTACCCGTCGAACGGCGACATGCTGGTGACCTTGCTCAGCAGCAGGCCCGCCTCACCGGCACCCACCTTGGTCAGGTATCCCTTGTCGTTGCGCAGCGGTTCCCCCGTCTCGATGTCGTACTTGACGTACGCAAGCGGGTACGGGCAGATGCCCACGGTGCGATCGATGTTGAGGGCGTTGACGAATGCTGTGTTCGACTCGCTGGCCGAGTAGAACTCGCACACCCGCTTGATACCGAACCGCCGGGTGAACTCGCCCCACAGCTCGGGCCGCAGCCCGTTGCCGATGATGACGCGCACCTTGTGCTGCCGATCGGTGGGCTTGGCCGGCTGGTTGAGCAGGTACCGGCACAGTTCGCCGATGTAAATGAATGCTGTTGCGCGGCTGGCGATGACTTCATCCCAGAACCTGGAGACCGAGAATGCCCGGCCGATGGCCAGGGTGGCTCCGGCATTGATGGTCGTCGACACCGCGAGGGTCAGCGCGTTGTTGTGGTACAGCGGAAGGCAGCTGTACAGCACGTCGCTGGACCGGAGCCGCAGGGCAAAGCTCCCGATGCCGTACATGCCGCGCAGCCACCGGTAATGGGTCATCACGCTGGCCTTCGGCAGCCCGGTGGTTCCCGAGGTAAAGATGTAGAACGCCCGGTCCTTGGCCAGCACCGCGTCGGTGGCGCTGGGGTTGGTGGTGGGCGCCAGCACCGACATCCGGTCGAGCTCGTCGGCGGTCACTTGCGCGACCACGTTGACGCCGGATTCGCCGATGGCATCCACGAACTCCGCATCGGTGACGAGCATCTTGGAGTCAAGCAGGCCAATGCTGTGTGCCAGGACATGGCCGCGCTGGTTGTAGTTGAGCATGCCCGCGATGGCGCCCAGCTTCACGGTGGCCAGCATGAGCAGCACGGTCTGCGGCGAGTTGCGCACCATGATGCCGACGACGTCGCCGCGGCCGACACCATGCGAGGCCAGGGTTGCCGCGTACCGGTTGGCGGTGGCGTTGGCCTGCGCGTAGGTGATGTCGTTGCCCTCGAAGCGAAGAAACACCTTGTCGGCGTACTTGGCGGCGCGCTCGGCGAACACCGCACCGATCGACAGACGCCCGTTGGGGTTCGCCTTGATGCCGCCGAGGACGCCACCCGCCATGATCGGCAGGTCGAGCGCCAGCGAGGGAAGCTGTGCGAGCACCTCGGTCAGCCGCACCCGGTTACGGGCGGTGGACGGAATGGTGCTGCTTGCGGACATCTGGTTCTCCCTGTAGTCGGTCTTCCCGCTAGCGGCTCATTCTCGTTCTTACCGCCCAGTAGGCAATGGCTCACCGCATTGTTGACGAACGGTCAGGCCCCGTCAATCCGTTGGTTTGCATGCGTCGAGGGCGGCAGCGATATCGGTGTGCACCAACAGCCGGTCCCGGGCGGGGGCTGCGACGTAACCCTTGTCCTGCACTTCGTCGAGCCAGCGCAGCAGTCCGGTGTAGTGCCCGTCGGGGTCCAGCAGTACCACCGGCTTCTGGTGTAGTCCCAGGTAGCCGGCGGTCCACGTCTCAAAGACCTCCTCGAGGGTGCCGATCCCACCGGGCAGGGTGATAAAGGCGTCGGACCGGTCCTCCATGATCTGTTTGCGTTCGCGCATGGTGGTGGTGACGATGAGTTCATCGGCGTCGGTATCGGCGACCTCCCGGTGCACCAACGTCTTGGGAATGACGCCGATGGTGCGTCCGCCGGCAGCCCGCGCGGCCTGAGCTATCGCCCCCATGGCCGAGACGTTGCCTCCACCGGACACCAAGGTCCATCCGCGTTCGGCGATGGCGGTACCCAGACGACTGGCCAGGTCCAACAGTTCGGGGTGCCGCGGCCCGGAGGCGCAGTACACACAGACCGACCAACTCATGATCGTGCCCCGTTCCCGTTCCCATTCGCCGCCGACGTGAGGATGATCTCCACGGCCTCTTCGACGCTGTCAGTCACCGAGAGCAGCGCGATGTCCTGCTCGCCGATCGTGCCCGCGGGCACGAGTGTTCCCCGGATCCAGTCGAGCAAGCCCGACCAATACTCGGTGCCCAGCAGGATGATGGGGAATCGAGTGACCTTGCGGGTCTGCACCAGGGTGAGCGCCTCGAAGAGTTCGTCGAGGGTGCCAAACCCACCGGGCAGACAGACGAAGGCCTGCGCGTACTTGACGAACATGGTCTTACGGACGAAGAAGTAGCGGAAGTTGATACCCAGGTCCACCCATTCGTTGAGGCCCTGTTCGAACGGCAGCTCGATACCCAGGCCCACCGAGTAGCCGCCCGATTCACTGGCGCCGCGGTTGGCGGCCTCCATGGCACCCGGTCCGCCCCCGGTGATCACGGCGTATCCCGCCTTCACCAGGGCGACGCCCAGCTCGCGCCCAAGCCGGTATTCGGGTGAATCCTGCTTCGTCCTGGCGGAGCCGAAAACCGTTACCGCTTTGGGTGTTTCCGCCAGAGCGTCGAATCCCTCAACGAACTCACCCTGGATGCGCAGTACGCGCCACGGGTCGGTGTGCGTCCAGGTGGTGGTGTCGCGGGTGTCCAACAGACGTTGGTCGGCGGTGATGTTCTCGCAGCGATCACGGCGCAGCTGCACCGGTCCGTGCAGCTGGGGTTCGGTACTTTCTGGCACGCTGCCCAGCCTAGGGGCCGCGAGCAACTCAATTCCCGCGGGACAGTTCCCCCAGGAGCGCCAGGGTGTGAGCCTCATCCTCCGGTCCGCCCAATTCGGTGTGACTCGCGAACACTTCGGTGGCTCCCGCATCGAAGTACCGCTGCAGTTCCTTGGCCACATGCTGCTCGTCGCCGATGATCGCCAGTTCTCCTGTGTGCTGAACACCCTCGGCGTCAAGCACTTTCCGATACGACGGGATGCTCTCGTAGAAGGCCATGTCTTCGATCGCGAGCGCACGAACCCGTTCCGCGTCGGACGTGACGATGACGGCGACGCCCGCGATGACGCGCGGACGCGGACGCCCGGCCCGTTCGGCGGCGCCGTCGATGACGGGCACGATGTCCTGACTGAGCGCCCGCGGTCCTGCGTGCAGCGGAATCGTGCCGTCGGCCAGCTCGCCAGTGGCACGCAGCGCCTGCGGCGCCATGGCCGCCACCAAGACGGGGATGTTTTCGCCGCCGGGTTGCAAGGTCGTGAATTTCGGTGCGACCGTGAGGGTCTCACCGCGGAAATCGGCGGTTCCGGTGTCCAGTAGTTGCCGGAGCGTAGTGAGGTACTCACGCAGGCGGCGTATCGGTTTGTCCACCTGCAGGCCATAGCTCGGACCCTCGATCACCGGCGCACCGAGTCCGAGCCCAAGCTGGAATCTCCCGCGGGTTGCGCCCTGCGCGGTCTGTGCGGCCGCCGATACCTCGATGGGATGGCGCGGATTGATGGGGATGACCGACACCCCCACACTGCGGAGTTTTTCCGGAGGTATCGCTTGCCCCACCAGTGCCGCCATGGTGATCGCGTCGTAGTGATACATCTGCCCGAGCCATAACGTGCCAACCCCGGCGTCGGTGACTCGACGCCCATGGGCGATGAAGGCGTCGACCAGGTTGGTATCGCTCTGCACGCTGAGAGGTCGACCGATAGCCACTCCAAGTTTCACCTCTTGGCCAACCCCGCGCGTTCAGGCAGCTATTCCCGCTCGGGTCGCGGCAGCACCCGAGATTATGAACCTGCGGTATGCGAGCTTCCGATAAAATGCCGTCTTATGTTGATTAGCCGCCATCTCACCGGAGTGATGTCGGTAAGCGCCGGGCAGCGCATCAA
>MAFD01000035.1:0-49807 GCA_002013775.1 Mycobacterium sp. D16R18 | reverse complement strand
CGCGCTGTCCGCGCAGGATCGTGCCGGTCAGGTGTATCCGGCCACGGTGCCGCCTGAGCAGGCTGCCGCCCAGAACGCGACCACGGGCCCGAACGGCCTCATCAAACGCCAGGTCATGGCGGAGCTGACCGACCTGTTCAATATCGACGAGCAGACCTTGAACACCGAGGGCCTGCAGATCACCACGACCATCGACACCAAGGCGCAGCAGGCCGCCGAGAACGCGGTGAACAGCACCCTGCAGGGGGAGAACCCGGATCTGCGGACGGCGGTGGTCTCCGTCGACCCGCGCACGGGTGCGGTGAAGGCGTACTACGGCGGGTCGAATGCGCAGGGCCTGGATTACGCGCAGCAGGGTCTGCAGACCGGCTCGTCGTTCAAGGTGTTCGCCTTGGTGGCGGCGTTGCAGCAGGGGATCGGTCTGGGCTACCAGCTGGACAGCTCGGAGCTGACCTATCAGGGCATCACCATCAAGAACAGCGAAGATGCTTCGTGCGGAACGTGTTCGGTGGCCGAGGCTCTCAAGCGCTCGCTGAACACCAGCTTCTACCGGCTCATGCTGAAGCTGAAGAACGGGCCCGATGACGTGGCTACCGCCGCGCATTCCGCCGGTATCGCCGAGAACTTTCCCGGTGTCTCACACACCCTGTCCGAGGACGGTCAGGGCGGCCCGCCGAACAACGGTGTCGTGCTGGGTCAGTATCAGACCAGGGTGATCGACATGGCCTCGGCGTACGCGACCTTGGCGGCGTCGGGGACCTACCGCAAGCCGCACTTCATTCAGAAGGTGGTGAACGCCGACGGTCAGGTGCTTTTCGACGCAGGCTCCTCCGACAACACCGGCGAGAAGCGCATCTCCGATGACGTCGCGAACAACGCGATCGCGGCGATGAAACCGATCGCGGGTTACTCACGTGGACACGCGCTGGCCGGTGGACGAGAGTCGGCCGCCAAGACGGGCACCGCCCAGCTGGGCGACACCAAGGACAACAAGGACGCCTGGATGGTCGGTGTCACCCCGTCGCTCTCGACGGCGGTGTGGGTCGGAACCGACGACGGCAAGCCGATCAAGAACAGTTGGGGCGGGCCGATTTACGGTTCCGGTCTGCCGTCGGACATCTGGCAGAAGACCATGAATGGCGCGTTGGACGGCTCCACCAAGGAGACCTTCCCGAAGCCGGGCGCCATCGGTGGTTACGCCGGCGTGCCGGTCTACGTGCCTCCGCCTCCGGCTCCGAACGGTCCGCCGGCGCCCGCGCCGGGCGGCGGCGGCGAGGTGACGGTCATACAACCGACCATCGAGATCGCACCGGGTATCACCATTCCGGTGGGACCGCCGACAACGATTCCGGTGGGCCCGGCGGCGCCACCGGCGGGTGACGCGCCACCGCCTCCGGGGCAGTAGGCAGGTGCCGGCAGAACAGTCTGTGGGCCGCAGCGCCGGTGACGTGCAGGGTGCGACGGTGTCTCCCGAGAAACTAGCGGGTGATCTGCGCAGCGCCGACGATCGTGACTTCCCTAGTCGCACAGATGTGATGGGCGCCGAGCTGTCCGAGGTGGTCGGCGGACCGTTGGGCCGGCACGCGTTGGTCGGCAGACAGCCGTTCTGGACACCGCTGCGGGTGGTGCTCGTCATCGCGTTGGGGTTCCTCATGCTGGGTTGGACCAGCAAGGCGCCCTGTCTGCAGCAGAGCGGAACCGGCAACGGCGCTGCGCGCGTGGCAAATTGGGATAACAACCGGGCCTATTACCAACTGTGCTATTCGGACACCGTGCCGCTCTATGGCGCGGAGCTGTTGAATCAGGGCCGCTTCCCGTACAAGTCGAGCTGGCTGGAAACCGACTCGAGCGGGCGTCAGAAGATTCAGTATGACGGGACCCCCGCGGTCCGGTACATGGAGTACCCGGTGGTCACCGGGGTGTACCAGTACACCGCGATGGCCCTGGCCAAGACGTACACCCAGGCCAGTGATCTGCTGGGGCTGCCCGTCGTCGCCGAAGTGGTGATGTTCTTCAACATCGTGGCCTTCGGGTTGGCGCTGGCGTGGCTGGTGACCATTTGGGCCAGTGCGGGACTGAGCCCGCGTACGCGTCCCTGGGATGCGGTGATGATCGCGGCGTCTCCGATCGTGATCTTCCAGATCTTCACGAATTTCGATGCTCTCGCAACGGCATTCAGCATGACGGCGCTGTTGGCGTGGGCGCGCAAGAAACCGTGGCTTGCCGGTGTGCTGATTGGGCTGGGGGTGTCAGCCAAGCTCTATCCGCTACTGCTGCTGTTTCCGCTGCTGTTGGTGAGCCTGCGGGGCGGCAAGATGCACGAGTTCTCGAAGACCGCCTCCGCCGCGCTGGCCAGCTGGGTTGTGGTGAACGCTCCGGTGGCGATGCTCTTCCCGCGAGGGTGGGGAGAGTTCTTCCGGCTCAACACCCGTCGCGGCGACGATATGGACTCGCTGTACAACGTCTTCAAGTCGTTCACGGGGTGGCAGGGCTTCGACGGCCCGCTGGGCTTCTGGGAGCCCCCGGTCATTCTCAACGCGGTCTCGGCGGTGCTGTTCGGAATCTGTTGCCTGGGTATCGGATACGTGGCACTGACGGCTCCGCGGCGTCCGCGCGTGGCGCAGCTGGCCTTCCTGGTGGTGGCGGTGTTCCTGCTGACCAACAAGGTGTGGAGCCCGCAGTTCTCACTGTGGCTGGTGCCGCTGGCCGTGGTGGCACTGCCGCACCGCCGAATCCTGTTGGCGTGGATGACCGTCGATGCGCTCGTCTGGATTCCGCGGATGTACTACCTGCTGGGTATGGAGAACAAGGGACTGCCCGAGCAGTGGTTCACCGGCACGGTGCTGGTGCGCGATATCGCGGTGATCGGTCTGTGCGCCTTGGTGTTGCGCCAGATCTATCACCCCAGCGAGGATTTGGTGCGCGCGCACAGCGACAACACCGACGATCCGGCGGGCGGCCCGTGCGACGGGGCCGCCGATGACGCTCCGCCGTGGTTGCCCTCCTGGCTGCGGCCGCGTAAACCCGCGCCGCATATCGCCCGCGCATAGTCCGCCCAGTCGGCGATTTCGCCGGTCAGGGGGCTGTGCGGTAGCCTTGGCCGGTTGCCGACGCAGGCGACTCTCCTGCCACGGACACGCCGTGGCCGCACTAGACCACAGGAGGTGATGAGTTTCTCATGCGTCAGTACGAAATCATGGTCATTCTCGACCCAACCCTTGACGAGCGCACCGTAGCTCCATCGCTGGATACGTTCTTGAACGTTATCCGGGGTGACGGCGGAACCGTTTCGAAGGTAGAGGTCTGGGGCAAGCGCCGTCTTGCCTACGAGATCGCCAAGCATGCCGAAGGCATCTACGCGGTGATCGACGTGGTCGCGGAGCCCGCCACCGTATCGGAGCTTGATCGCCAGCTTGGCCTCAATGAGTCCGTGCTACGGACCAAGGTCCTGCGTACCGGAGCCCGCTAGAGGTCCTACGGAAGTCAGTCGACTTCCGTAGGCTGCCGGTTAACCACGCCAGCTGACAGACACGAGGAGGAACCGTGGCAGGTGACACCACCATCACGGTCATCGGAAACTTGACCGCCGATCCAGAACTGCGTTTCACACCGTCCGGGGCAGCCGTCGCCAACTTCACTGTGGCGTCGACACCCCGCATCTTCGACCGACAGAGTTCGGAGTGGAAGGACGGAGAGGCGCTGTTCCTGCGGTGCAATATCTGGCGTGAGGCCGCCGAAAATGTGGCCGAGAGCCTGACCCGCGGGTCACGTGTCATCGTCACTGGTCGGCTCAAGCAGCGCTCCTTCGAAACCCGCGAGGGCGAGAAGCGCACCGTCATGGAGGTCGAGGTCGACGAGATCGGCCCGTCCCTGCGGTACGCGACCGCCAAGGTCAACAAGGCCTCGCGTGGTGGTGGCGGCGGTGGAGGTTTCGGCGGCGGCGGAGGTGGCGGCGGGGCTTCCCGTCCCAGCGAGCCCGCCGACGATCCGTGGGGCAGTGCCCCGGCCTCCGGTTCCACCGCGGCCGACGACGAACCGCCCTTCTGATCTGGGCGATACAACTTATCTAGCTAGAAAGAAAGAGATTCACCATGGCCAAGACGACTAAGCGCCGTCCTGCCCCGGAAAAGCCGGTCAAGACACGTAAGTGCGCGTTCTGCACCAAGAAGGCGCTGAACATCGATTACAAGGACACCAACCTGCTGCGCACGTACATCAGTGAGCGCGGCAAGATTCGTGCCCGCCGGGTTACCGGCAACTGCGTTCAGCACCAGCGCGACATCGCTATCGCGGTGAAGAACGCTCGCGAAGTAGCCCTGCTCCCGTTCAGCTCGGCGACGCGGTAGGACCGGAGGGACATCTGATGAAGCTGATTCTGACGACCGAGGTCGAGCACCTCGGCGCT
Source organism: Mycobacterium sp. D16R18 (assembly GCA_002013775.1). Taxonomy (GTDB): domain Bacteria; phylum Actinomycetota; class Actinomycetes; order Mycobacteriales; family Mycobacteriaceae; genus Mycobacterium. The sequence goes on along the minus strand of MAFD01000035.1, from coordinate 45,402 downwards.
GCCGGTGACACCGTTGAGGTCAAGGACGGTTACGGACGCAACTACCTGCTGCCCCGCGGACTGGCGATTGTCGCCACCCGTGGTGCGGAGCGCCAGGCCACCGACATCCGTCGGGCCCGTGAGGCCAAGGAGATCCGTGGCGTCGAGCACGCCCACGAGATCAAGCAGGCGATCGAGGGCCTGGGTGCCGTCAAGCTGACGGTGAAGACCGCCGGCGAGGGCAAGCTGTTCGGCTCGGTGACCGCCGCTGACGTGGTGGGTGCCATCAAGGCCGCCGGTGGACCGAACCTGGACAAGCGGACCGTCACCCTGCCGAAGGCACACATTAAGCAGATCGGTTCGTACGCACTGGATGTGCATCTGCACGCCGGGGTGGCAACCAAGGTCACTGTGGATGTAGTCGCCGCAGGCTGATCGATCCTAAATACTGCCGGGTCAACGGCGTCGCGGGTTTCCGCGGCGCCGTTGCCGTATCTGCTGGCGAACGTATTGTACGCGTGTGCCACTCCAGCGAAGCTACCTCTAGTTAACCTAGAGGGTTGAGAGGGGTAACAGAACACGCCCGAGCACGCAACCTGATGCGACACGCCGAACAGATTCCCATCCACAGTCCTGTCAATTAGTTGACCGGCTGCCAACAGGGAAAAGTGCAGGAATGTAGGTAGCTATCCCCAGGTTGTCCCCAACCCCCTAACACCGGGTTGGACAGTAGTCCACACCCCATGCCCAGGCTCATCCACAGGGCCACTTGGCAGGGTCGCTAGCAACATCTAACGTCTACCGCGGCGCGCCGGGATGAACCGTACTTGTCGGACCTTGTCGCGATCATGTGTTCGACTTGATTTGAGTAGGAGGACCGCGCGCCGTGGCGATAGTCGACGATCTGGGCCAGTCCGGTCCGGTGGCCCCTCCCGAGGAGTTTGGCCGTCAACCACCTCAGGATGTGGCTGCCGAGCAGTCCGTGCTGGGCGGGATGCTGCTGTCCAAGGACGCCATCGCCGATGTGCTGGAGAAGCTGCGGCCGCACGATTTCTACCGGCCTAATCATCAGAGCGTGTACGAGGCCGTCCTCGATCTGTACGGCAGGGGAGAGCCCGCCGATGCGGTGACCGTGGCCGCCGAGCTGGACCGGCGCGGGCAGCTGCGCCGGGTAGGCGGAGCGCCGTATCTGCACACGCTGATCTCCACCGTGCCGACCGCCGCCAACGCCGGGTACTACGCGGGCATCGTCGCCGAGAAGGCACTGCTGCGCCGTCTCGTGGAGGCCGGGACCCGCGTCGTGCAGTACGGCTACGCCGGGGCCGAGGGTGCCGATGTGGCCGAGGTGGTGGACCGCGCTCAGGCCGAGGTCTACGACGTCACCGACCGACGGATGTCGGAAGACTACGTGCCGCTGGAAGAGCTGCTGCAGCCGACGATGGACGAGATCGACGCGATCGCGTCGGCCGGAGGTATGTCCAAGGGCGTGCCGACGGGCTTCACCGATCTGGACGAGATCACCAATGGTCTGCACCCGGGTCAGATGATCATCGTGGCGGCGCGACCTGGTGTCGGTAAATCGACATTGGGCCTGGATTTCATGCGGTCCTGCTCGATCAAGCACCAGCTGCCCAGCGTGATTTTTTCGCTGGAAATGAGCAAGACCGAGATCGTGATGCGACTGCTCTCGGCCGAGGCGAAGATCAAGTTGGGCGATATGCGCTCGGGCCGGATGAGCGATGACGACTGGACGCGGCTGGCACGGCGGATGAGCGAGATCAGCGAGGCGCCGCTCTACATCGACGACTCCCCGAACCTGACGATGATGGAGATCCGCGCCAAGGCGCGACGGCTCAACCAGAAGGCGGGGCTCAAGCTGGTGGTGGTCGACTACCTGCAGCTGATGACCTCCGGTAAGAAGCACGAATCGCGTCAGCAGGAAGTCTCGGAGTTCTCCCGAAATCTGAAGCTGTTGGCCAAGGAGCTCGAGGTTCCGGTCATCGCGATCAGTCAGCTCAACCGTGGTCCCGAGCAGCGCACCGATAAGCGGCCGCAGGTGTCCGACCTTCGTGAATCCGGCTCGCTGGAACAGGACGCCGACATGGTCATCCTGTTGCACCGACCGGATGCATTTGAGCGTGACGATCCGCGAGGCGGCGAGGCAGACTTGATCCTCGGCAAGCACCGTAATGGTCCGACGGCCACCATCACCGTGGCGCACCAGCTGCACCTGTCGCGCTTCACCAACATGGCGCGGTAACTACATTCGGTTGTCGAGATGCCGCGAGGATTAGCAGAGTGCTGGTCATTGTTGGTCGACATGTTTTACACGCGCGTAGTCAGCTTTCGCAGCGTCTGATACTCGGTGTCGCGATACGGCCGCCCGTCTGGCTGTAGTAGATCGCTGAACCACACGTCCGGGACCTTGGTGTAAGGCTTGTCCCAGGAATCCCACGGGAAGTAGGTCTGGGTCTTGCCTGCCACCAGCCCCCAGCTGTACGCGCCGACGTTGTGCCGCTTCGCAACTGGGAGCACGCCCTCGACTGTGCTGCCCTGGTCGCGGGCCAGGTACTCCGTGCACAGGATCGGTCGGCCCAGCGGGGCGAGCTCGTTGATGCGGGCCTCGAACTCGGTGGGGCCTGCATACGAGTGGAACGAGATGACGTCGGAGTTGTCGAGTTGGAAACCGGCTATCTCACTACGGCTTCCGCGATCCCAGCTGCCCTGCCACACACCACTGGTCAACGGCTGCACTGGATTGACCGAACGTGCCCAGCTGAATACCTGCGGAAGCAGCCCACTGACGGCGTCGATCTTGTCTTTGCGCTCCACCTTGCGGTACTGCTTGGCCGGGTTGTCCGGCTCATTCCACAGGTCCCAGCCCAGGATCCGGTTGTCATTGCGAAACTGGCTCATGACGCCCACCACGTAATCTCGCAGCATCCCGCGGTAGCTCGGGTCGTCGATGCGGTGCGCCCCTGGGCTCTGTACCCAGCCCGAGTTGTGTACGCCCGGCGTCGGCGCCCGCTGGGCTCCTAGCTGAGGATTTGGATCCCAGCAGGAGTCGAAGAAGACGAACAGTGGCTTGATGCCCTGGCGCGCGGCGATCCCGACGAATTGCGACAGCCGGTTTTGGAATCCGGCGCGGTCCTGGGCCCACAGCAGATCGTGTAGGAACACCCGTACGGTGTTGAACCCCAATAGCCGGCACGCCCCCAACTCGCTGTCGATGCGTCGCGCGTCATAGGTGCCCGGCGCGAACATCTCGAGCTGGTTGATCGCGTTCGAGGTGATGAAGTTGGTTCCGACCTGCCAACCCTGCGCCTGGTACCACGCATTGGCGCGTTCAACCGGCCATTGGCCTGGCGCGGCGGTCGCCCGCGGGATTACCGAAAGAGGAGCCAGTATCTGAGGGAGAGTCGCTACTGCCAGCACTAGCGGAATCTTCAGGGCCGTTCGACGGTGCACGTAGTGAACATAGTGGCGTCCAGCAAGCACGCGGGTCCACGTATCGCATTGAAACCACTGAGGTTTCATATCGTTATCAACGTGAAGCGCCCCGGGTTTGGTGGCTAATACATGGGTCGTACCGACGCTGGCCGTCATGAAGCAGCGCGATAGTTTTCGTTCGGCACGCCCGGTACGCAGCGCCGCCGCCAGCTCGCGTCTTAACGCGCCCAGATGCCTACCAGCTCGCGCGCACCATCCAGCATCTAACGTGTGTCCGCCGAGTCTCCGTTGTTGCGTCGCGAGATTAGCCGCGAATGCTGGTTATGGTCGGTGTTACCGCCATTGCCGGGGGCGCCACAACCCCGACGAAATTACTGGGTGCCGGGACCGCCGCCGACGGTGCCGTTCATGTCGGCGGGGCCGCTGGGGACCCCACCCGCGGCCCCGTTCACGCCAGCGGGACCGTTGGAGGAACCGCCTGCGGAACCGCCGCCGGGACCACCGATGGGGGGGACGTTCGAGTTGGCGGAATTGCCGATGGGACCGCTGGGTGAACCACCGATGGGGCCCGTCACGTCGGAACGGTCAGAGTTTCCAATGGGACCGGTCACGTCCGAACCCCCGGAAGAATCGCTGTCAGGATCGGCCACCTCGGAATTGCCGGGGAGTGCCATCACTGTGGAAAGGACGCCATCGTGGCTGCCGTGATTGGTGGTGATGGTGCCGCCGAACAAGGTCACGACCCCGCACACCACCAGCGCTCGTCCCAACATCCGGTGGCGATTTGAAGGCTTACCCGTCATAGCCACAACCCTAGTTTATTCTGTAAACTATTGCTAGCATCGTCGGACATCCGAGGTTCGTTCATAGATGTCTCTTGCCGGCGCACGATCGGCATGAGTGCAGCGCGCGTTTGTCGCGGAAGATCGATCACACACCAAGGGAGAGAAGTAGATGCGCATCAAGAATCTGCATGTCACCGCGTTGCCCGTCGCAGTAGGCGTCATTGCCTCAGTTGCGGTGGGCTGCTCACACAAGACTGGTGACGCGCCTTCGCTCAGTTCCGCTAGCTCGGCCGCTTCGTCGGCGATTTCGTCCATCACCGCTTCGCCCTCCGAAAAGCCCAGCACCACACAGATTCCGGGTAAAAACGGCACGCCTTACACCGTGGAGGGACCGATCCTCGCCAAGTGGAACACCCTGAACGATGTTCAGAAGAAGGACCTGGGCGCACCGTATGACAACCAGAAGGAGACCCTGGATCGGAGCGGCGTCTATCAGCAGTTTGACGGCGGCGTGCTGATCTACCGCAATGGAGAGCCGGTCTATTTCGTGTGGGGCAAGATCCGAGACACCTGGAATGACAATCAAGCCTCACAAGGCAAACTCGGCTATCCCACGGCCGATGAGGTGACCGAGACCGACGGCTCGTTCAAGTCCACCTTCGAGCACGGAACGATCACGTTCAAAGCCGGCGATGCCGATGCGAAAGTCTCACTGACAAACTGAGCAACCAGTAGAAACGTCAGCACGGGCACGGGTCGTCGGTGGCCCTCGAAACGCCGCAGACGACCCGTGCTGCTGACATCAGCAGAATTGGCCATTCCAAAAACGAGACGCTTGTCTCGCTGTGATGACATCGTGAGAAAGGTTGGAAAACATGGGAATTACTGATGACGCCCAGAACAAGTTCGATGATCTTAAGGGCCGCGCGAAGGAAGCCGCCGGGTCCGTCACCAACGACGACGATCTGAAAGCTGAAGGACAAGCCGAGCAGGGGATCGCCGCTGCTAAGCAGAAGATCGCCGACGCTGCCGATAAAGTCAAAGAGGGTGTCGAGGCCGTCAAGGACAAGCTAACCGGAAACGACTAGCCAAACTGCGATCAGTAACCGGCGCCCGACGTGGGTCATGCAGTACTGCCGGCGCCCACTAGAGCGGTCACCGACCGACGGACTGCACGAACGCCTCGCGGTCGCCGGTGAGCATAGCCGGTACCTGCGAGATATCAAGCAGGGCTGGAGTTTTGCCCATACAGATCGGGGTATGACGTCAGCTTCGTCTTTTAATCCGTTGTGCGGCTGACGATTTGACTTCCATCGAATCTTGAGAACCTTTGTCGAGATGCCCGCGTTGCATCTGTTGCTCGGATAGGCAGCGCCAGGCCGCTGTCGCCTACTCGGGGTCGCCGATGTCGCCGACGTGGCCGTGTAAAACGACGCGGCCGTCGGCCAGTTTGTAGGTCAGGTACACGATGGCGAGCTTGTTGGCCTCGACGGCATCGGCGACCACCTGCGAGCGCTGCAGCAGCTTGATGCCTGTCTCCTCCACATGGCGAGCCTCGAACTCATCAATCCGCGACAACCCGTCCTTACGGCCACTGAGAATCGAGGGCATGACCCGTACCACCAAGTCCCGGATATACCCGCCGGGCACCTCGCCGCTGTCCAGCGCAGCCACCGTGGCCCCCACCGCGCCACAGGAGTCATGACCCAGGATCGCGATCAACGGCACACCCAGCACCGCCACCGCATACTCAATCGAACCCAGCACCGCCGAGTCGATCACCTGACCCGCGGTACGCACGATGAACATGTCGCCCAAGCCCTGATCGAAAATGATCTCCGCCGCCACCCGACTATCCGAGCAGCCGAACAGCAGCACATCAGGGCTCTGACCATTGGCCAGCTCAGTACGACGCGCGATGCTCTGGCTCGGGTGCTGCGGCAAACCACCGACAAAACGCTCGTTGCCCTCTTTGAGTGCCTTCCAGGCGGACCTCGGATCAGCTGTCATATGCGCATTGTGCATTACGGGGGTATCGTATGCAGCGCATGTGAGCGTGGACACATTCTTCAAGAATAAACAGCCGAATAGTTGCGCTTATATGTTGCGCCGCATACAGATTCACGGCCGAGACCGGGCGGCCAAACTCCCCTGAAGCCACCTTCCGTTCACGGTGCCGATCCGGCTTGCTGAACGCGACGGACCATCGCCCGCGCTACCTTCTCTGGCGCATGGCAAATTCACTGCCTTAACAATCAGCATTGCTTGGGCGGGGTGCCCGAAACCGGGCGACCAATGCGGTGAAGAGAGTCTTTGGCGCCTCGCAGAACCGAAGAATGCATTTGTGTAGCAAACACTTGACCACTCTTCGTGACCAGTATGCGGCGCGCCCCTGCCTTCAGCGACCTCCCGGTCCCGATTCGTTCGTTGAACGCGTCGAGTCAAATCCGTCACCCGATGCAGGCCCGTGACGATACTCATCTGACGCACCGTCATGTAGTGGAGATCACTGGCTTTCACGAGATAGCGAAGCACTTTTACGCAATTTCTCTTGATACGGTTGCGCGATGACATGGGACCCGCATTCCCAGATAAATTCTGGTACGGTTGTCCCCATCTGCTCAACAGTGGCAGGGGCATCTCCTCGCTTTCGCACAGTCGTTCACGCCGCCGCAGCAGCCTTCCTGGCAATGACAGTATCCGCCTGCGATCCGCCGACACTGGAGAGTCTGGACCTGCCGGCACCAAGCATCGGTTCCGATGCGTATGCGGTGACCGCGAAATTTGCCAATGCTCTGAATCTGCCGGATATGGCAAAGGTACGCCTCAAGGGTGCCGATATCGGTGAGGTCGAATCCATCGAGGCCATCGACGATGTGGCCGTCGTCAAACTTCGGATACTCAGGGGTGTGCGCCTGCCGGTCGGCTCCACCGCCCAGCTGCGCAGTGCGACCCCGTTGGGTGACGTGTTCGTAGCCCTCGAACCCCCCATTCAGCCATCTGCGGAACTCCTCAAGGACGGCGACGTTCTCGATTTACAAACCACGTCGTCGGCTGCCTCCGTGGAAGGTGTGTTGAGTTCAGCCGCGGTATTGGTCAACGGTGGTGTGGTGCGCAACTTGACCCATCTGGTCAACGGGCTCGGCAAGGCTTCGGCAGACAATGGCCAGACCCTGGGCGACATTGTGGGGCAATCGAATCAGCTGCTGGACACCCTCAACAGGCGTTCGGTACAGATTCAAAACTCATTGGATAAGACATCCCAGCTGGCCGCCTCGATTTCGTCACGAGAGAAGACGATCAATGCTCTGCTCGAGGCATCGGCCCCGGGCGTGCAGGCGATCGATGCCAACCAGATCGGCGACCTGGCCAACAAGAGCGGGCAGATCAGCGATCAACTTGCGAAGCTCCCATCGATCCAGGGCACCGACGGTCGCAGCACACTCGCCGACCTCAACTCAATCTCGCGTGGCTTCAATGACATCGCGGTGAGTCCCGACACGAGCCTGGTCGCACTGAACCGGTTGATACCCATGCTCATTAAGGCGAACGCCGGTAGTGCGCAAGCACATGACGTCAATATCGCCAAGCTCGCATTGGGCAACATCGACGATGCAGGCAACAAGGGCTCCAGCGATTACCACGGACCCAAGCAGGCCGACTGGGGCTACTTTGTCGGTAGTTTCAAATACACCCTGTACCGGCTTCAGGAGCGCGTCGTTGGGCAAGGCCCGAACCCTCCAGCCCCCCAAGACAGTCCGGTACCGCCAGGCCGGTGAGCCATGAGAAGCTCCACGTTGTGGGCCAGTACTCTCCCGATATTCTCGCTGCCGGGCTCGACGTCGTCTTTTGTGGAATCAATCCCGCCTCTACCGCTGTGGCCGATGGACACAACTTCTCGAACCGCAGCAACCGTTTCTGGGAAGTGCTCTACCGGGCAGGCTTCACCGACATTCGCCTCCGCCCGGAGGACGAGCGGCAACTGCTGACGTTTGGGTGCGGCATCACCGCTGCTGTCAGCCGCGCAACACCGCGGGGCGACGACATCAAAGCTAGCGAATTCCGTTCGGCGCGGCCATATTTCGAGGATAATATGCGTCGCTTGAAACCTCGAGCACTGGCATTTCTCGGAAAGCGTGCAGTGGTGTCCATGCTTGAATCCCCGCGCATCGCATTCGGACTACAGCCATTCCGCTTCGCGGAGGTGACGACGTGGGTGCTGCCGAATCCCAGCGGCCTCAACCGGCGGTTCACGCTGGACGCACTCGTCGACGCCTACGCCGAGCTTCGCGTGTCTCTCACTGGTGAAAGTTCCACTGGCCGACATCCTGGGCCAGGGCGTCGCTGACGTCGACTTCGAGCCCGCCGACCACCGGGCCCGGATTGGACACGGTACTCACGATGCGTTGGTAGAGAACCGCGCCGGGGAAGACCTGGCCGCGAGACCAGGACCGAGTCTGCCAGGCCCACACGTGGCCGGGTGAGCGAGAATTGCCGATCACGCCATCGGAAGCGGCCCACTGGCACGGATTGACACCCCCGTAGATACCGGTGCGCTGCACCCCCAGTACCGAGTTGATGCCCCGGAACCACGGCAGTGCAACGTCGTTCCAGGTATCGCGGTTGATGTCGTCGTCGACGGAGAAGAAGACCGGCGCGCTCTGGCCGCCCCCGGCCGCGGTGTGCAGCTGCCAAGCGGTGCGGGCGTCCTCGACACCGCCGGCGTATCCGCGCGTGAAGTCCGAAGGTGCTGTCCCGCCGGGCTTTCCGTACTGGAAGTTGCTGACGATCACCAGACCGGCCGCGGTGAGCGACTGGGCGTAGGGCCGGGTGATTGGCTTGGCTCCCATGGACGAGCCGGGACGCGACGTTGAGACGTAGTTGATGACTCCCGAGTGCCCGGCGGCCTTGATCTGCTCTGCCGGAATCTGGCGCATGGCGAAGTCGATCAACGTGGGAGCGGCGGCGGACGCCGTCGGTATGCCGGCACCGGCTGATGCCGCACCCAATCCGGCCAATGCCGACACGGCTGTGGCGTAGCGCAGCGCGTCACGTCGGGTTACCGAACGTGAGGAGCGCAGAAAGCTGTCAATCCCCGACGACTCTTGCATCGCAGGAAGTTAACAATGTGACTGTTGTTAAAGATGTAGCCTCGCCGGTACTTCCGATAACGTTCTTGCATCAAGGCGAACGACCTCGTGATCGGCACGGGCGCAGTCGTTCTCGGCTGCGGGCCCGATTAGTTGCTGTAGAGCTGCAGAACCTGCGCAGCCGTTGTGGCGATATCGCCGCTCAGCCTCACGATGGGCGGGCCGCCGCGCTGATGGATGACGTTCGCCAGGACGACCACGTACGTATCGGACCCCGGGTCCATCCACAGTGATACGCCGGTGAAGCCGGAGTGACCGAAGCTGCCAATAGGAAAGAGCATTCCCCGCGGCTTGGACAGTTCGGTATCGATGTCCCAGCTGAAGCCGCGCAGGTTCTGTCCCGTTATCGCTGGATAACTCGGTGCAAGCAGGGGATCTGTTGGGTTGGGGGTCTTTTCGATGGCCTCACGGGTGGCGGTGTTCGCCGCGTCGAGTTGCGTGGCGGTGTGGCCGGGCTGCTGTGGGCTCGTCATCAACTCCAGGGTCGATTGTTTCAGCGGGAACGGGCTCGGGCGCCCGGCGAGCCGGTCGAGCAGTGCCTGGGAGTATCGGCCGACGTCGTCGGCTGTCGAGAACACACCGGCGCTGCCGGCCACACCGCCCATCCGGCGGGCAGTCGGGTCGTGCACGGTGCCGCGAAGCAGATGGTCGTAGTTGGGATTGGTGCCCGGGGTGTCTTCGTCTCGAGCCGTCGGCGCGATACGTGTGAACAGATCAGTGCTCCAGTTGCCGGGCGGGCACGGCGTAGCGGTACGAGCGGTTCCGTCGAAAGCAATTGCCGTACCGATTATTTGGTACTTGCCGCACGCCTTGGACGCGGGAAGGTAGCGAGTATCCGCCATGCCCAACGGCGCAAAGACGTTGTCCTGCACGTAGATATCCAAGGGCTCGTCGGTGATCATTTCGATGAGTGCACCGAGGACGATGAAGTTGATATCGGAGTAGTGGAACGTCGTACCGGGGTCGAACGCCAGCGGGGCGGTGAGTGCGCGGTGGATGCCATCGGCTTTGTCCGCCTGCGTCACTCCCCACGGGCCTTGATGGCTCAAATCGCCTCCAATGCCGGAGGTGTGCGTGAGCAGCATGCGGAGCGTCACCTGGGCGCGTCGTGGGTCATTGGCGGGATTGAAGTCCGGCAGATATGTCTGCACGGGTTCGTCAATTTGAACCAGGCCCTTTTCGTACTGCTGGAGAAGGGCCACGCTCGTCGCAAGGGGCTTGGTCAACGACGCCAGGTCGAAAATCGTGTCTTCGGTCATCGGCTCGGCGGGGGCGGGCGACCCATCCAGGCCGGGTTCATCGGGGAGCTTGCGCCACCCGAAAGCCTGTCGGAAGGCAATCTTGCCGGCGTGCCCGATTTCCACCACCGCACCGGGCAGCCGAGGTGCCGCAACCGCGTCGTTCACGAGGCGGGTGACGGGGGCGAAAGGGCCTTGGGGAACCACGCTGGGCGCCGGGAGTGGATGCGCTGAGTGTCCGCACGAAGGGACCCCCGTGAGGGCAAGCAGAACGGCTACGACGGCACAGGTCCGGATGATGAACGATTCCGATACCTTCACCAGATCGACGGTAGTGGAGCAGCAGGACCACGAACTTCCAAGGGTGCGCCGGCAGCCGAGGGTCGCGAGGATGGATTCATCAGCAGATAGGACTTCCCAGGAAGGTGCGCGGTTGTGGACGTCTACGAGGCAGTGACGAGCCGGCGGGCGGTACGTGGTTTCACCGCCGAACCCGTCTCCCGGGAGGTACTGGAGCGCGTGTTGAGCGCCGCGGGGTGTGCGCCGTCGGGATCGAACGTTCAGCCGTGGAACATCTACGTGGTGACGGGCGCACCGCTGGCGCAGCTCAAGAAAATGGCCACCGAGCGCGTGGCTAGCGGGGAGCCGTGGGATGAGCGCGAGTTCGTGATGTATCCGGACGACATGAAGTCGCCGTACGGTGACCGCCGAGCCGCGTTCGGCAAGGAGCGTTACAGCATGCTTGGCGTAGCGCGCGGGGATACGGAGGCGCGCATGCGGGCCGCCATCGCGAATTGGGATTGCTTCAGTGCGCCCGCCGCGCTGTTCTGCTACATCGACCGTGGCCTGGGCCTGCCCCAATGGTCCGATCTCGGCATGTATCTGCAGACGGTCATGCTGCTGCTTCGCGCCGAGGGACTGCACAGTTGCCCTCAGATGGCGTGGTCGCAGGTTCGCAAGTCCGTGGACGAAATCGTGTCACCTCCCGACGAGCTGATGCTGTTCTGCGGCATGTCAATCGGATATGAAGACCCGACGGTGAACTACACGCGCACAGGCCGCGCCCCTCTGGATGAAACGGTGACGTTTATCGAAGGGTGAGAGCGCGCGCTGGGACCCGTCACATACTTCGCGCGGGTAGCGCCAATTTCCGCCCTCAGATCGGGGCGTCCCATAGGTTCGCTGCAGTAGGTACAACGCAGTACAGACACGCGAGGAGCACCATGGTGAAGAACCTGCTTCGGCGCCCAGCAGAGGTATTACGCACGGAAACGGCAGCGGGTGTGCGCGACGAGTACTCGCTACATGTCTCTGCAACGCGAGAACAGCTGTGGGACATGGTTTCCGATATCACCCGCATGGGCCGCTTCAGTCCTGAGAACCGCACCGGATGGTGGCTGAAACCCTCCGCGATACCCGCGGTGAACTCGTGGTTCGTCGGCTTCAATCGCATTGGACCAGTCATCTGGGTAACGCCGTGCCGCGTGACGGCACTGGAGCCTGGCCGCCACTTTGAGTTCAAGGTCTATCTCGTCGGCACGATATGGGGCTATTACCTGGATCCCGTTGAGGACGGCCGTGTCGTGGTCACCGAATACCGAGAGTGGCCCCGCTCGGCATTTCTTTACAAAGTGTTGCGCTGGTCGGGCCCGTTCGGCAGGCCGCGTGACATCCTCGCGCTGGAGGGACTGCATCGCTCGCTGCAACGAATCAAGGAGAAGACCGAGGGTTAGTCCCCGGAGCTCTGGGCCTCCACACGCTCGGCGACGCGTTGGTCTGCCGGATTGGAGGACTGACGCAGTCCGTCGATCACACCGGTGCGATTGCGTTCGGGCTGGTTCTGCGACATCTTCGTCTTGCCTTCGACACGATCGATGCTCAGTTCGATCCCGACGATGGCGCGTATCTGTGCGGCGGTGAATGGCTCTGGCGCATCATCGATTCCCCAGGGTGAATCCCTGTTCTGCTCATGTCGGTCCGTGAGTTCGGCGACGAGCGTGCGCACCCAGTCTGCATCGTCATGAGCGGTGAGGGTGCCGTGAACGGTGACGACTTCGTAGTTCCAGGTCGGTACGACCCTGCCCGTCTCGCCCTTGGTGGCGTAGAAACTCGGGGAGATGTAGGCCTGCGGCCCCGGAATGATCGCGACGGCCGGTCCACTTCGTTGCCAATGCGGGTTGGCCCGAGAGACATGCCCCACCAGGGTGTTTGTCGTGGCTCGGTAGAGCAGGGGAACCGGTGTCACCAGGTATCCGTCGTCTTCGTGCGTGACGAGGTGGGCCAGGCCGACTTCGGCGAGCGCCGCAGCCGTCTCGGCGTCCCGCATCGCGAAGTTCTTCGGTACGTACACGAGCCCATTGTCCTCAACCGCTGTCGGTGAAGCGAGCGAGATAATCGGGCGGGGGTGATCATCCTCAGGCCATCAAACGTGCAACACCGCGCATCACGGTGCGGCGCGCTAGGTTCCGTGCGTTATCAGCGAGCGACTGCTTCGGCGGAATGGGTGCGGTGCCGAGCCGCGGGAACAACGCCAGGGCGTTTTCGTGGTCGATAGCCATGCGGGTCGTTGAATCCAACGGGTAGTTCTCCAGCCCCGCGGCAAACAACTGTGAGGCGGGTAGGGGCGCGAACGGCCAGTCCGACCCGAACAGGATGTGGCCCGGCTCGGCGAATGCCAGCAGCGACGGCAGCGCGGCGGGGCTGGAGGAGAGCGCGGTATCGAAGTAGAAGCTTGCGAAATCGTCCAGATTGTCGGCGGGGCTGGCGCCGGTGTCGCTGGTGATGGCGACGGCCATGCGGTGGCTCGCATACGGCACGAAGCCGCCGGCGTGGCTGAGGATGAACTTAATGTTCGGATACTTGCGACGGATTCCGTTACGGACCAATAGATATGCGGCGCGTGTGGTGTCGAGAAGGAAGTCGGCGGCAAAGGGCAGCACTCCAGGTACAACGGGACCCGGCAGCTCGGCGGGATGGATGAAGACCACTGCCGAGCGGGCGTCGAGAGCGGCGAACAGGTCGGCCTGCCCGTCCTGGCCGAGGTAGACGCCGTCGTTATTGGCCAGCAGGACCACGCCATCTGCGTGCAAGACATCCAGTGCACGAACGGTTTCGGTGACAGCTTCGTCGACATGGGGCATCGGGATGGTGGCGAAGAAGCCGAATCGCTCGGGTTGGCTGGCGACGACGCTTGCGGTGTAGTCGTTGAGGTCCCGGGCCAGTGCCTCGGCATCGGCGGCCGAAGACAAGAAGGTGGTGCCCGGCGTCGATACCGACAGGATCGCGGTAGCGATGTCCAGGGCATCCATCGTTTTCAGGGAGGCCTCGGGACTCCACTCCGGCAGCGCCCGTCCGCCGGCCTCGTCGATTCCTGCCGTCCGTAAGACCTTGCGATACGAGGTCGGGATGCAGTGATGGTGGGTGTCGATGCGTGCCACGAGTATCCGCCTCAGTTGTCGGGCATGGTTTCAGGGTGCAGTAATGATTGTGCACCGATCTCGTCCCCAGCGGCCCTCACGCGAGACCACCTACAGTGGTTAGTCGACGAACATCGAGAGGACCGTATGTCTACGGAAACGCCTGCTACACGCCTTGAGGCGGGTGTCCGGGTTGTGCAGCCGCGCGCCTTCCTACCGGTCTTTCTACTGGCCTACTTCGCCTCCGCGGTCGCGCTGCTTGCCGCCGGTGCGGTCAGCATTCCCCTGCGTCTTGCCGAGCTCGACCCCGCACACAAGACGCAGGTGCTATCGCTGACGATGGCTCTCGGGGGAATTGCGATCATCGTGGTGACACCGCCGCTGGGTCATCTCAGCGACACATCGACCTCGCGATTCGGTATCCGCAGGCCGTTTCTCGTGGGGGGCACCCTTATCGGGGCGGTCGGTCTGACGACATTGGCCACGGCGCCGACGGTCGGGGGAGTCGTCGCGGGTTGGTGCATCACCCAGATCGGTTTCGCGGCAACGCTTGTGGTGTTCAACGCACTGTTGGCAGACCAGATATCGGTGGCCATCAGGGCGCGTGTGGCGGCGGTGTTCGGCATCTCGACCAGCCTGGCGCCCGTTGTCGGCAGTGTTTTCATCAACGTCCTGCCCAACGACCCCCGATGGTGGTTCGGTCTGCCGGCGGTGCTGGCGCTGCTGTTCAATGGCGCCGCGGTGCTGGTTCTGCGCGACATCGTGCGCACTCAGCGGATCCCCCGAAGCTGGCAGGCGATCCTTTCCAGCTACTGGATAAATCCGAGGAAGCACCAGGACTTCGCGTGGGCGTGGATCTGCCGTCTCTTCGTCACGATGTCGGTGCTGTTGGTGACGGTCTACATGCTGTACATCGTGGCGGGCACCCTGGGATTGTCCGAGCATGAGGCGGCCGCCAAGTATGGCGTCATCATCGGAGCCTTCTTGATCACCAATATGCTCACCGCAGCGGTATCGGCGTGGTGGTCGGATCGCACCGGGCGACGCAAGGGCATCGTCTGGACCTCATGCCTGATCACCGCGGTCGGCTTGATGATTCTGTTGCTGTTCAAGGACTTTAATTCACTCCTGCTTGGCGCGGCGGTCATCGGAGCGGGGCAGGGCGCCTACGCCGCAGTGGATCTGGCACTGATGACGGAGGTGCTGCCCGAGACGGACTCGTCGGGCAAAGACCTTGGCGTGGTGGCCATGGCATACCTGCTGCCGCAGCTGCTCGTCCCCCTGCTGGCAACAGCGTTGTTCGGGTTACATCATGCCCAAGGGGATTTCAGCATCCTGTACATCGCGTCCATGGTGTTATCAGTCCTTGGTGCGCTGGCCGTGCTTCCGATCAAGTCCGTGCGGTAGCCGGCTCTACGTGATCGAGGCGATGGTGCTGTCCGACGCTGTCGGGGAGAGCAAGTCGATCGCCGGCAGCAAGGCCCGCAATACGGCAGGGTTGACCTCCACCGGCTGATGGGTAATCGCGCGCACGATCCAGCGCCCGGCCTCCTGTGCCGATAGTGCGGCGGCTCCATCGTATTCCGCTGTGGGTGCGATCATTTCGGTGCGTACGAGCGGGAAGTACACGTTGGTCGCGTGCACACCGGGGTGCGGACGTTCGGCGTTGAGACTGCGCCCGAAGATCGCCAGCGCGCTCTTCGAGGCCGCATACGCGGAGAAACGCGGAAAAGTGTTGGCGTGCAGGGCCCAAGTGCAGACGTTGACGAATTGGCCGCGGCCGCGCTCGATCATTCCGGGTAACAGGCCCAGGGTCAGCTGCACGGGCGCTAAGTAGTTCAGTGCCATGGTGCGCTGGTAGTCGTGCAACCGGTCGGATGCGTCGACAATGCGACGGCGGATGGAACGACCGGCGTTATTCACCAACACATCCACGTGTTGATCGGCGAGGTACTCCAACAATCGTTCGATCTCGGTCTCGTCGGACAGGTCGCAAGTACGCCATTCGCAACCGGTCTCTGCCGCCAGTATCTGTAGCTCGTCCGCCCGGCGGGCCACGCCGATGACCCGGGCTCCGCGGTCGCGCAGTTGCGTGACGGTCTGCCGGCCGATTCCGGCTGACGCGCCCGTGACCACGACGGTCAGTTGGCTGACGTCGCGACCCGGGCCGGACAGCAGGGAATCGATCCGTGCAGGTAGCAGGGTGCGGCGTTGGGCAAGCTCCTGGACAGTACGGCGAACGGACACGGCATCCCTCTCAAGTCGATGTGGGCCACTCAGCATCCGATATGACCACACGGTCATATTAGTGGACCAAGAAGACGTATCCCAGGCAGGGGATGTCCGTTGACGGCACTGCATATTTGTGTACAGTGATCGAAAAGTGAGCAGTGATCACTAATGGCGAGGGAGGTACTCGTGACGACACTGAGTGAGGACGCGCTGGCGATCCGCGAACGCATCATGGCTGAAATGCGCAGCGAGGGGACCGCGCCGACAATCGCGCAATTACTCAGCGAGTTCGCGATGTCGGACGAGGAGATGGCTCTGCTGCTGCGCGACTTAGAAGGGGCGATCTGTGTGGCACGCCAGGACGAGGAGCATGCGGAGAGCTCGACATTCCAGGGC
This sequence comes from Mycobacterium sp. D16R18, assembly GCA_002013775.1. Lineage (GTDB taxonomy): Bacteria > Actinomycetota > Actinomycetes > Mycobacteriales > Mycobacteriaceae > Mycobacterium. Next base: position 28,756 of record MAFD01000035.1, on the reverse strand, counting down.
GAAGCACTCACCGCACCGCAGCCCCCTCTTGGCGAGCTGGTGTACGTGCGCCCGTTTGCGACGTTCAAAAATCACTATGCGATTACCGTTGGGGGCCAGCAGAAGTGGTACGCGGAGTGCGCGGTCGAGGCCTGCGCGATATCCGGGCAGTTTCCCGATACCGAGGTGATCGTGGACTCTGTGTGCCGACAGACCGGGCAGCCTGTGCGCCTCGTCGGGCTGGACGGCGTGTTGGTGGACTATTCGCCGCGGACGTTGCGGGTACATCTGGGCTATCCGATTCGTGAGATGCCCCACCGAGTCGTCGGGTGGTGCGACTACAACAGCTTCTTCGCATCCGAAGACGCCGCGAACCAGTGGAGGGCAGAACATCCGGAGCTCGCCGGTGTCACTCGGTCGCCCGTGGAGATGGCCCGCCTGATCACCGGCTCCATCGCGCAAGGGCGACACGACTACTCCTACCAACCACATCTGCCGGTGTTGACGATGGCACGACAGATGCGGGAGATGGGACTCACGCGCGCCACGCGACTTGGGTTCCATGTGCCGGACCCATTTTGGCTGCCGACGCCAAAGATGCTTTCGAGCTGGCGGCGTAACCGCTTGGGCAACTTCATCCAATTGCGATTTCACTAGGGAGGTAACGATGTCCCGAACCGACACATACGCAATGGTTCAGCAGGAGAAGCGTGATCTCGCCGCGCTGCTGCGCACGCTGTCTCCGCAGGACTGGGATGCGCCGTCACTGTGCGCAGGTTGGCGCGTGCGTGATGTGCTGGCCCACCTGCTGTATGACGGAACATCACTGCCCAAGTACCTCTACGAGGTCGTCCGGGTGGGTGGGTCGGCCGACAAGTTGAATCAGCTCTACATCGATAGGGCGCGAGGATGGTCGACGGACACACTGCTTACGGCCTTCGAATCGACCATCGAGAGAAGCTATTCGGCGAAGATCCAGCCAAAGCTGGTCCTTGCTGACTTGCTCATTCATCAGCAAGACATCCGCCGACCGCTGAACCATCCCCGGCAGGTTCCGGATGGCACGCTGCGGACCGTGCTGGACAACCCGGACCCGTTCATCCATTCGAAGCGCAGGCTTATCGGGTTACGTTGGACGGCAACCGATATGGAGTGGACCTACGGTGATGGGCCAGAGATTCGAGGCCCAGCCGAGGCAATCGTGATGGCGGTCGGTGGTCGCCCGAGTGCGTTGGCCGAGCTCTCCGGCTCTGGCATGGAGGTACTCCGTTCCAGACTCGGCAACAGCTGAGCACGCGGGCATTCATAGACTGGCTACGTGTCCACCCCGACGAATGCCGCGGATGTCCCCGCGACGAGGCGGGCTAGACAGCGTGCGCAGACAACCGATGAGATCAAGTCCCACGCCAGAAAGCAGCTTGCCGACGGCGGCACGGGCGCTCTGTCGTTACGGGGAATAGCCCGCGAGATGGGTATGGCCCCTGCGGCGTTGTTTCGCTATTTCGAGACGCAGGCGGCGCTGATCACCGCATTGTGCGTGGACGCGAACATTGCTCTCGCAGACGCGATGACCGACGGCCAAGAAGCTGCCGCCAAGGACAACGCGACGGGGCAAGTACGTGCCGCGTTCGTCGCGGCTCGCCGCTGGGCGCTCGCGAATCCGGGGGACTTCGCATTGCTCAGCGGCACGCCCATCCCGGGGTATCGCGCGCAACCGTCTGAGACCGGGCCTGCCGCGATGAGAGTCATTGGATCCTTCATGGTTGCGTACCTCAGCGCGGTACAGGCCGGCGAGGCGGTACCGCAACGCACCAAATTCCTCCGGTCGGCGCCGGGGCCACTGCTGGCCGCACTGCTCGGCACGGGCGGGGACATGCCGATTGACCCGGCGATCATCGGGATCGGCGTCTCCGCATGGGCGTCGATTACCGGATACCTGGCCGGTGAGGTTTTCGGCAGCCTGCGGGAACTCGTGGCCGACAGCGACACCCTCTATGGCGAACATGTGGATACCGTCATGTGCGGCATGGGTTTTGCCGATAGTTAAGTCGTGCTACCGGCCGAAGGCGCGGGCGAATCTGCGGAGTTTGGGAGGTGGATCGGCGGCAAGAGCCTCTATGTGATGACGGCCTTTGTCGGCAGCGCTTGCCAGCTCCGAGCCGCGCTCTGAAAGCAGTTCTGCGAGTTCGCTTCCGCGCTGAGAGGCAATCTCGGTCAGCTGGCTGCCGCGTCGTTGAGCGGTCTCAGCGAGCTCGGTTCCGCGCTCACGGGCATATTCGGCGATGAGCGGCGCCTTCTCGCGTACGGCTTCACCGAGCTCTGCGGCTTTGGTCTGTAGTGAATGCGAGGGATGGTCAGCTCCGGGGATCGCCGAGGTAACGGCGGCGACGGCGTCGCTGGCAGCTCTACGGGCGCGCCACGACAAGCCGGGCCGTCCCTCTGTATCGATACCGGCGATGATCAATCCGCCCAGGAGCGAGATGTTCTTCCAGAAGTGGGTCTTCTGCTGCAACTTGAGATCGGGATCGGGTTCGCGCCAGAACGCCTGGTCCGCGAGCGTCGCCGGAACCAGGGTGCCGGCGAGTGTCCATGCCGATAGCCGGGGAAATCTGCCGCTGGCAAGAGCCAGCCCCGCAGCAAGCTGAGTGGCCGCATGGATGCGGACGTACGTCTGCGGGTCTCGGGGCAGGTATCTGCTCGCGGACTCCGGCGCACTGTCCAACAGATTGTTGACCAGCGGCTTGGCCACACCCGCAGAAGCGGCAGGACGACGGAGGCCGTCAACTCCCGCCGCAATGAAGATGGACGAAAGCATCGGACGTGCAACGCGTCTCACCAGCACAGTAATCTCCCAAGAAGCTCGCGGAAAAATGAAGGGTCCCAGAGCCGACCGGCTTGACCCACTAAACATTCGGGCAACACTCAGTCAGATAGGCGTACCCGTTCGACTTCGCTCAAAGCAGGGGTGCACTCAAAACCACACCTTGCGGCCCGCAACCGGCCGGCCCACCGCTCCCAGGATCCACAGCACGGCCCCGGCCACTACGAGGACTATTCCTATTGTCTGCAGAATCGGAACGACCAGTACGTACCCCAACACGGCCAGCAGAATGCCCAAGATGATCATGATGTCCTCTCCTTGCCCAGTGCGCCTGGGCCCTATGTGAGAAGACGTACCCGCTCGAAGGAATGCTGAAACATCGATAATGAAGCGCTGAAAGCGCGAGTGGTCAGCGACTCTCGGGGTCGTGGTCCGCAGCGTTCCAGGTTTGCGGCAGCATCGGGCTGGTCCGGCTCTCGGGTGCGTCCCCCGCGAAAGTGGTCAATCCGGCCGCCTCGGTGCCTGCAGACGTCGTGCGCACACCGGCGAAGCCGAGCCTCCCCGCGCCCGTGCTGGAAGCACTCACGATCGCTGGATCATCAGGGCCTGCGGGGATTTCGGCATCCATGGTGGCGTACTCGTGGCGGTAGCCACGGTCCTCCGTGGTTCCGCGGCGACGCCTGCGGTTCTTGGACTTTCCGGGATTGCAGGCCAACGCGGCAGCGGCCGCCACGGCGCTGCTCGGTGCGTGGGCCACGGCCCCAGTGCTCTGGCCCATGGTCGGACCGAACCCGAAGCCGGGACCGTCGCCCCGAACCGCGTAACCCAGGCCTTCGACTCCCGCGGGTGGCGGTGTGGGCGCCGGGGCAGAGCTGGGGGCCGAGGTGGCGGTGGATGACGGGGCAGGCGCGGCCGAGCTCGCTGTGGTCACCGTGCCACCGCTCATCGCGACGGCGTTGGGTTGTTCAGGACGTGGATGGACGACCTCCGTGGCCAGGTCGGCCGGTGGGGCGGGCGGCATCTGCGCCAGGCTGCCCAAGGTGATGGCGAGCGGCAGCGAGATACCCGCTGCGGGGCCCAAGATTGCGGCGTAGATGGGCGTGCCCATCACACCAAATGTTGCGGCGTAGGCGAATACGAAGAACAGCGGCTGCCAGGTAACCAGGGCTGCGGCCGGGTTGGTGGAGAAGTCGATGATGATCCGGATGATGGTGCCGACCGGGTCGGTGATCAGTCCCTTCAGCGCGCGATACATGCCCAGGAAGTGTTGGGAGTTCGCCAACAACATCTCAATGGGATCGTTCGGATCAGGCACGATCGGCGGTGGCTTGGTGGCGTCCTGGGCCGCGGCCCGCGCGGTGCCACCACCTTCTGGCGAGAGGACCAGCGGTGACGGCAGCGTCGTCGGTGCTGATGTCACCGAGGTCTCGGAGACGGCCTGGTAGGTGCTCATCACGGTAGCGGCCTGTATCCACATTCGGATGTAGTCGGCCTCATTGACGGCGAGTGGAATAGTGTTGATACCAAAGAAATTGGTGGCGATCAGCGCCCCGTGCGTCGCGTGATTGGCGGCGAGTTCGACCAGGGTCGGCATGGTGGCCAGCGCCTCGGAGTACGCCGTGGCCGCAGTCTCGGTCTGGGCAGCCACTCCCGCGCTGGCTGTGCTGGTCTGCTGTAACCAGCTCAGGTAGGGCACGTGTGCGGCCTGGTAATGCTCTGAGCTGGGGCCGTTCCATGAGCCCGCCCGCACTGTACCCAACGTGGTGGTGAGTTCCGTTGCCGCTGAGGAGTATTCCGTGCTCAATGAACGCCAGGCGTCTGCCGCCGCGAGCAGGGGACCGGGACCGGGGCCGCTGCTGAGCAAGGCCGAATGCACTTCGGGAGGAGCCGCCATCCAAACCGGAGCTGTCATGAGCCGTTGCCTGCGCCGTTAGTCGGACCGACTGTGGGGGAACCAGTTTCGCAACTCATCATCTGACCGATTTGCAGGGCGACGCGCGGGCGGCCCTGGCGTCTCCTCTCCAGTGCTCGCTGGCGTCTACGAAATGGGCCAGCCAATGTAGGTTAGCGTAACCTTGCTTCGGTTGGGGGCGGCCCTCTGCGCAGAAGATCTGGTTCCGCTGCGGTGCTAGATATCTGGGTGTGCGGCGGCCAATACGATGGCGGCCTCGGACTGCATCTCTCGATGCTTATCGAGGCAAGTCCCACTGTCCGAAATCGGTTGCTAGAACATCGTCGACGTCCACATGTACGTCGCCGATGAGCGGGCCAGGGGTCGAGGCGGTGTTGACCGCGCTTTGATACAGCACGGCCGCGGGCTCGCGCGCCCCACCCGACCAGGCACGTGTCTGCCAGGCCCAGCGATACCCGCCGGTCGTGGAGTGCCCGACGACACCGTCGCTGATCGCCCATCCGCACGCCCGGGCGTGGCCGTAGATGCCGGTGCGGCCAGCACCCAACACCGAATTGATGCCCCGAAACCATTGCACAGCAACAGTTTTCCAGGTGTTCTGATCGATGTCTTCATCAACGCTGAAGAAGATTGGCGCGGAATCAGGTCCTCCCGCGGCGCCGTGCAGCCGCAGGGCGGTCTGTGCATCGGCTACACCGCCGTCGTAGCCGCGGGTGAAGTCTGATGGGGTGGGCCAGCCGGGCTTGCCGTACTGATAGCAGCTGACGACGTGCAGTCCGGCCGCGCGTAGCCCGGCGGCGTAGTCCCGGGTGACGGGTTTGAAGTCAAAGGTCGCGCCCGGCCGCAACTCCGATACGTAAACCAGGGCGCCCGCGTAGCCCGCAGATTTGATCTGTTCCGGGGTAACCAGCCGCTCGGTGAAGTCGATCAGCCGCGTGCCGTCTGCGGATGCGTGCGGTGCAAGCGCTATCGGAAGACCCGCGAGGATGGGCGCGGCCAATGCGTATCGAAGGGCGTCGCGCCTCGTGACCGACAGGTGCATGGCGCGATGGTAGCGGTCCGCTACTTACGCGCGGGCTCTGTTCGGGCGTGGTGATGGGACGATGAACCCATGACCGCAACGCTTGTCGCGAAGAATGTGGCCGGCGGATTCGCCCACCGGACCCTCTTCGAGTCGCTCGACCTGACTGTCGCGCCCGGGGATGTGGTCGGGGTCGTTGGCGCCAACGGTGCCGGCAAGAGCACACTTCTGCGGATACTTGCCGGGGATCTGGAGCCGCTCGAGGGTGCTGTCAGCGTGGCGCCCTCCGACGCCTTCATTGGGTGGCTGCCACAGGAGCACGAGCGGGTGCCGGGAGAAACCGTGGCCACCTACATCGCGCGTCGCACTGGATGCTCCGAGGCCACGCGGGCCATGGAAGCCGCGGCCGCGGCGCTGGCCGATGAGGATCAGAGCCCCTCGGAGATCGATCCGACCGACGCCTACTCGGCGGCGTTTGATCGTTGGCTCGCCTCCGGTGCGGCGGATCTTGACGAGCGGCTGCCTGCGGTACTGGTTGATCTGGGCCTCGGCTCGGATGCGGTGCGTCCACAGTCGACCCTGATGACCGACCTGTCGGGCGGTCAGGCGGCGCGTGTCGGGTTGGCGGCACTGGTGTTGTCGCGGTTCGACATCGTCTTGCTCGATGAACCGACCAACGATCTCGACCTCGATGGGCTCGCCCGGTTGGAGGACTTCGTCCGCGACCTTCGTGGTGGCGTGGTGTTGGTGAGCCACGATCGCGAGTTTCTCGCCCGCAGCGTCACCCACGTCCTGGAACTGGACCTGGCTCAGAACACCACGACGGTCTTCGGTGGCGGTTACGAAAGCTATCTGGAAGAGCGCGCAGTGGGTCGGCGGCACCGACGCGAACAGTACGAAGAATTCGCCGAGAAGAAGGCCGACCTCGTGGCGCGCGCACGCACTCAACGGGAATGGTCGAGCCAGGGTGTGCGCAACGCGATGCGCAAGGCCCCCGATAACGACAAGATCCGCCGCCGCGCGGCTTCCGAGTCCAGCGAGAAGCAGGCGCAGAAGGTTCGTCAGATGGAGAGCCGGATCGCCCGCCTCGAAGAGGTCGTCGAACCCCGTAAGGAATGGGTGCTCGAATTCACCATCGGTGCCGCGCCCAGGTCGAGTTCCATCGTTGCAACTCTCGACAATGCCGTTGTGCGGCAAGGCGAGTTCGTCCTGGGGCCGGTGTCGCTTCAGGTTGATGCCGGTGAGCGGATCGGTATCACGGGCCCAAATGGGGCGGGTAAGTCCACCCTGCTGCGCCTGCTCCTGGGTCGCCAGCGGCCCGACGAGGGCCGCGCCAGTATGGGTGCAAATGTCGCGATCGGCGAGATCGACCAGGCGCGAGCCGATTTCACTGGAAGCGACCGGCTCGTCGATCGCTTTGAGCAGCGGGTGCCGGCATGGTCGACAGCCGATGTGCGAACCCTGCTCGCAAAGTTCGGTCTGCGTGCCGACCATGTGGAACGCACGGTTGACGAGCTTTCGCCCGGAGAGCGGACCCGGGCAGGCCTAGCGCTACTGCAGGCTTGCGGCACGAATGTGTTGGTTCTCGATGAGCCCACGAACCATCTCGACCTGGCCGCGATCGAGCAGCTCGAGGAGGCGCTCGAGAGCTATGACGGCGCATTGTTGTTGGTGACGCATGACCGCCGGATGTTGCAGAACGTTCGGTTGGACCGTTCGTGGATGGTCGACAACGGTCGCGTGACCGAGCTCTAGCCGAGATGTCTAATACTTTGCTGTAGTCGAGATTCGGTGACCGTTTCCAGCCGTTACCCCGGAGGGCTCAGCAGGTCTTGGGCGCCGGATCCTCGGATAGTGGGGAACGGGCGTATCCAGTGTCTAGTCAGCATCTTCAGGCCTGAATGACGATCCGCGGACCTACCGTCACGGATCCAGGTCAGGTCTGCTTTCGACGCGATTTTCAACATCCACATTGACTTAGCTGAAAGGTATTGTCGCCGCTATCGAGAGCTGCTAGCGTCCAGGACTTAGGGAGCTCTGCGCTTCCGTACCAACGTTCCGTACGACAGCAAGGGGACGTTCATGAGTACCGCAGCCGAGCGTGCGTCACGTCTGGATCTGGTGGCGCGCTTGAAATCGTCCTATCCGGAGATCGTGGATGCGCCGACTCCTGATCTCATCGATCACGACTACTTCACCGCGTACATGAAGACCTCACATGATGTCGGTGGCGAGCCGGATGCGCCGATCAAGTACGAGAACAAGCAGTACGAGAAGTGGGAGGAATTGACCTACGTCATGTGCGAAGTCCTGGCATGGCGCGGGATCTGGCTCTCGGAGGAGCGACGCCGGATCGGAAATGTCGACGTGGGTCGCACCATCTATCTCGGGCTTCCGTACTACGCGCGCTGGCTGTGGGCGGTCGGCCGGGTGCTGGTGGAGAAGCATCACATCAGCCTGGGGGAGCTGAATGACCGGATGCTGGAGGTCAAGACGCGGTACGACGGCGGCCTGGACGGCAGAACTCCGGAAGCGCGGCCGAAGTGCGAAGGTGATGGCGCCCAGGTGAGGCGCAATGCCCATCACATCGAAGCAGTCGGCAAGGGCGACCCGCAGGTCTATGCCGGGCAGGCGGGCAAGTCCAAGTTTCACGTCGGAGACGCAGTCGTTGTGCGCGAGGAGCCTGCGCTGTTCTACACCCGCACACCGGAATACGTTCGGGGTGCCACCGGCGAGATCGCGGCGATCGCCTACGAAACCCCTGCCGCAGAAGACGAGACGTGGGATCGCCCGGACGCCACACCCGAATGGATGTACATCGTGCGGTTCAACCAGTCCGAGCTGTGGCACGGCTATACCGGAGCCACGATCGACACCCTGCAGACGGAGCTTCCCGAGCGCGCACTGAAGGCAGCAACATGACCGACAACCACGATCACGACCACACTCGCACTGTTGCCCCCATGGTGAACGAGATCACCGACTTCGAAGTCCTGGAGATCGCGTTGCGCGAATTATGTATCGAGAAAGGAATTTTCACCGCCGAGGATCATCGGCACTTCACCGAGTTCGCCGAGCAGATTGGCCCGACTCCCGCCGCGCGTCTGGTGGCCCGGGCGTGGCTCGATCCGGAATTCAAGGAACTCGCGCTCACCAAACCGATGGATGCCAGCAAGGAGGTCGGCGTCGATTGGTTTGAACCCACCGGGTGGGGCACGCCCAGCGACTTCATGGCGTTTCAGATCCTGGCGAACACACCGACGTTGCACCACGTCATCGTCTGCGCATTGTGTTCCTGCTATCCGCGGCCGATCTTGGGGAATTCTCCGGAGTGGTATCGCACGCCCAACTATCGCCGCCGCCTCGTCCGCTGGCCACGTCAGGTGCTCTCCGAATTCGGGCTCAACCTGCCCGACGACGTTGAGGTCCGGGTGGAGGATTCCAACCAGAAACATCGGTTCATGGTGATGCCCGAGCGTCCCGAAGGCACACAAGGCTGGGATGAGGACCGATTAGTCGAGATCATCACCCGTGACTGTTTGATCGGTGTCGCCCTGCCCAAGGTTGGCGTCACCACCAACGTCATTGTCGACACTCGTCCGGCCGTTCATCCGTAACCGACTGAGAGCCGAAACATCATGCAGACAGAGGATTTGGGCTCGGTCGGAGAGGTTGCCATCAAACCTTTGCAGGACATTGTGAGGCGCCATCAGGTCTGGCCGGAGATGGCGGCCAAATACGGGGTCGAAAACCCCTTGCCGCCGTGGAAGACCAGTCTGGACGGCCTTTGCGATGCGCTCGACCACGCCTCTTGTGGCGCTGATGTCCCGACCTTCGCACAGCGCAGGGATGAAGACGCGCTTTCGGCGACTCTGTATTCCAGCCTGCCCTATCCCGAGAGTCAGCTGGTATCACTGGCACACTCGCTGGTCGCCCGCGGCGTCATCGACGATGCCGAGCTTCGACGCAGACTCGCGAGTGTTCGGGCTCGGCTGGAAGCCTGAACGCTGCTGAAGTTCTGAGGATCCTCAGGTCAGCTGAAGCGGACGTGCATTGTCGCGAGGCCGAAGATCTTCTTACCGCTGGACTTCGCAGTCACGATGATGATGCCGGTACGGGTCTCTGGATCCAGCGATTTGATCTTGCCGCCGAACTCGATGTCCGCACCCTCGGCCGCCGACACGATGGCAGGCGCGGACAACCGCACCGCGTAGCGGGTCACCGCGCCCGGGTCGCCCGACCACGTCGAGAAGAATCCGGCACCCAAGCCCATGGTGAGCATGCCGTGTGCGATCACGTCGGGCAGCCCAGCGAGCTTGGCGATGTCCTCGTCCCAGTGAATCGGGTTGGCATCGCCTGCGACGCCGGCGTAGTTCACCAGGTCGCCGCGGGACAGCCGGGTGTGATGTACCGGCAGCTCGTCGCCGACCTTCAGGTCGTCGAAGGACGGCGTCCCCAGTGGACGCGTGGTGTCCGCGGACATCCGAACCTCGGCCGCGGGCCGCACGGTCTTCTCGTAGGCCTGTGCTGATGCGCCGACGCCGGAGAAGTCGACGTCGTGCATCATCGCCCTCTGCACGGCCGCCATCGTCCCCGGATTGATCTCGTCGGCGGTGACACCGACGACGGTGGTGTGCAGGGTGTGCACCCGCTCGCCGGCCGTGTCCGTAAAGGTGTTGGTCACGGTGATCAGGTCCCGGCCTGCGGCCCGGCGCACCGACGTCAGCTCCACATCGATGTGCAGCTCATCTCCGGCGACTATCGGACGGTGCTGTTCAAAGACTTCTTCGGTCTGCAGGTAGGTGTCGTAGCCGACGACAACGGATTCGAACATGCGTCGGTTGCAGGCCATGGCAGGAGTGGACGTGAACGTTAACGGCGCCACCACACCTGAGTAGCCCAGCTCCGCGGCAGCGGCCTCGTCCCAGTGGGCGGGGTGATAGTCCTGCACCGCGCGGGCATACTCGCGCACCTTCTCGCGGCCGACCAAGTAGGGGCCGTCCATCTGGTAGTAGTGGCCGACGCGTGCTTCGAGCGTCGACGCTTCTGCTGGTGCAGTCATGAGGTGTCCAACTTTCCTACCGGCCTGTTCGCTGAGGCCGACGCAAGCACACTAGCGCGCAGACTGTGTGCGGATAGACGCCGATCCGCATCTGAATCGGCCTTCGGCTCCCTCATTACTCTGTAAAATGGGTGGTCACCGCCCGTATCCACGTGTTGTTGCTGCTTAGAAACCGTGATCCGGGGGTGGTGCCCGTAGGAAGAAGGGAGGGCATTATGGCCAGTGTTGGAGGCATCATTGCCGCGGCATGTGCCGCAGTGATCGCAGGTGCTTTTTCCGTCTCGGCGCCCACCGCCTACGCGGCGCCTACAACTCGCGTGATGTGCGAGAAGGTCAACGAGTTTGGCGATTGCGAGCAGGACCCGCCTAACCAACAGGACAGCGGAAGTAACTGTGTGCTCGTCAACGCGTTGGATGCTTGTGAGGACCAGCAGGAAGTAGACAACCCGCCGCACACCATGGACAGGTAGCCCCGCGGGAACCCCCACCGGGTCGAATGGCGCTCCTGGGCGTGCTACGGCTATTTTTCTGAGGTGATTTCCTCAGCTGCTGGTCTCCTCGCGCGATGGATCGCCCCCATCCTGGCCGTTACGTGCCTGGGTCTAGTCGTTGGCCCGGTGGCCAGGGCGGACAACCCCTTGGATGGTCAGGGGTTCTACGTCAATCCGAACTCGGCGGCTATGCGCGCCGCGCAGGGTGCGGGAAGCCCCGAGCTGACCTCCATCGCCAACACGCCGCAGGCGTACTGGATGGATAACGTCTCGACTCCCAGTGTGGACGCGAAGTACATCAGTGCGGCGCAGGCTTCCGGCGCTACGCCGGTGCTGGCTCTGTACGCAATCCCGCACCGCGACTGCGGCAGCTTCGCCGCCGGGGGCTTCGGGTCGGCCGATGCCTACCGAGGGTGGATCGATGGCGTCGCGTCTGCCGTGGGTTCCGGGCCGGCAGTGATCATCCTCGAACCCGACGCGCTTGCCATGGCCGACTGCCTGTCGGCCGGCCAACGCCAGGAACGTTTTGAGTTGATGAGGTACGCCGTCGACACGCTGACCCGTAATCCGGCCTCGGCCGTGTACGTCGACGGTGGCCATTCGCGTTGGGTGAGCGCCGACACCATGGCGGCCCGGCTCAACGACGTCGGAGTCGCCAAGGCGCGAGGCTTCAGCCTCAACACCGCCAACTTCTTCACCACTGACGAGGAAATCGGATACGGAGACGCGATTTCCGGAATGACGAACGGCGCGCACTACGTGATCGACACCTCGCGCAATGGGGCAGGGCCCACCGCTGACGCGCTCTACTGGTGCAATCCCAGCGGCCGCGCACTGGGCGCCGCGCCCACGACGGCGACCGCGAGCCCGAACGTCGACGCCTACCTGTGGGTCAAGCGTCCCGGGGAATCCGACGGCTCATGCGACCGCGGGGATCCTCGGGCCGGAACCTTCGTGAACCAGTTCGCCATCGATCTGGCGCGTAACGCGGGCCGGTAAAGGCAGGGCTACTTGCCCGTCCACTGAGGTGGTCGACGTTCGAAGAACGCGGTGATCCCTTCGGCCATATCGGCGGACTGCAGCACTGCCTCGAATGCCGTCTCGGTGTCCGTCCACCCGGCACCGTCAGCCTGGTCGAACGCCTTGTGCGTCGCGCGCAGGCTTTCTTGAACTGACACAGGCGAGTTGAGCACGATCCGTTGGGCGAGGGCTATCGCAGACTCCAGGGCAGCGCCGCCTTCAGTCAGCTCGTTCACCAGCCCCAATTGGTAGGCACGTTCCGCCGTTATCGGATCGCCAGTCAGGAGAATCTGCCGTGCGATGTTCAGCGGCAGTGCGCGTTGCGCGCGGAACAGGCCACCACAGGTAGCGATGACCCCCCGGCGGGCCTCGGGGAGTCCGAAAGTCGCCGAGGTCGCCGCCACCACAAGATCGCAGGCGAGCACGATCTCCATTCCGCCACCCAGTGCCATTCCTTCCACGGCGGCGATCAGCGGCTTACGGCGTGAACGCCGGATCACGCCGTACTCTCCTCCGCGAACGGTGCGCGGGCCGGATGTCTCGGCGAGATCAGTGCCCGCACAAAAACCCTCGCGGTAGCCGGTCAGTACGGCCACCCACAGGCCAGCATCGTCTTCGAATTCGTTCATGGCGTCGTCCAGCGCCAGTGTCATCTCCGGATTGATGGCGTTGCGTTTCGCGGGCCGGTCCATCCGGATCACGCGGACCCGGCCGTGCGTCTCGATCGTCACAGGCATACCGCAGAGCATGACCGATGCCGTGCGGTGACGCCTAGACGTTTCTTCCGTGCGTCTGCGGGTCGTCGATTCCCCACGAGATGATCCGGTGTGGCGTGATGCGGATGATGTCGCCGCTCAGCCCGCCGTCGGTACTGCCCTGGCCGGGCATCACCTCCGCCGTCCCACGGATCTCGATGCCGTGCGCCTGCGGAGGCCTTACCGAGATCACTTCGTCGACAATGAAGGCCACGCGTGAGTTTCCGATCACGTTGCGCCACTTTTGCGTTGAGGCCAGCGCGTGACCGACGATGTCGATTGTTCCGTCAGGACCGAGGTGCACGCCCACCGGTCTGATCTGCGGAGCACCATCGGCCCCCAGGGTGCACAGGCGGCCGATGGGCTTCCGCAGCAGAAACTCTTGTTCACTCGCAGTGAAGGCCATGGTCCGGCCCCTTAAGCCTTGCGGGCGATCACGAGATGTCCGGGCAACTGCACGCTGCTCTGGCCGGTGCCCGCCTGGAGACGTGCTGGTGTGATGCTCTCGACCTGCCAGTGCTTCGAGACGATTTCGCGCAGCTGGTCTTCGGTGAACTGTGTGGGAGCGGGGCCATCGTGGTCTCCGAACGCGCCGGTGCCGAACGCCAGGATGTAGAACGAGGCGCCGGGAGCCGCCGCACGATGAACGGACCGTAGGTATCCGTCGCGAAGCTCTGCGGGCAGCGCATGCAGCAGACCACTGTCAAAGACGGTGGCGAAGCGGCCGTCGTAGCCGGTGAATGAGCTGATATCGGCCTGTTGGAAGGTGGCGGTGCGCAGACCGCGTTCAGCGGCGGCGGCCGTGGCGGCTTCGACCGCGGTGGGTGTCAGGTCGATCCCAACGACGGTGTGGCCACGCGCGGCCAGCGCAAGTGCCAGTTCGGCATATCCGCAGCCGGCATCGAGCACCTCGCCCCGCACGATCCCGTCTTGGTCGATGAGCGCGGCGAACTCGGGTTGTGGTTCGCCGATGTTCCACGCCGGCCGGTCCTTCCGGTAGGCGCCATCCCAGTCGATTACGTGTGTCATCCGTTCGTCCCTTCTCGTCGGTACTCGTCACAATAACTCAACAGTTGTCTACTTTTATTCCTGCGAGGATATGTCTATGTCTTCACCAACACCCGAGCGCAAGGGACAGCGGACGCGGCAACGAATCCTGTCGGCCTCCCGCCGGGTGTTCGCCGAGGTCGGGTACGAGAAGGCCACGATTCGGGGCATCGCGGCCGCGGCCGACGTGGACAAGTCGTCGGTGATCCAGTACTTCGGGACCAAGAGCAACCTCTTCCGTGAGGCCGTCCACTGGACGATCCCGGTGGAGGAGCTGACGGTGCCTAACCCGGCGGAAACGGCCGAGAACTACCTGCGCGGGTTGCTCGCGGGATGGGCCGCCGAGCCGAACGGCCCGATGGCAGTTCTGCTCCGCAACAGTATGACCAGCGAGGATGCGTTGGAACTGCTGCGTGAACAGGTCACCGATCATGCGGTGAGCTCGGTGGCGGACACCATCGATGAGCCTGACGCGCGGCTGCGAGCGGCGTTGTTAAGTGCCGTATTGATGGGGATTGCCAGTCAGCGGTACCTCTTGCAGATGCCCGATCTCGCGGCCGCCAGCGACGACGAGATTGTCGCGCTGATGGCCCCATTGTTGACGGCCCTCATCTCCGGGGAAAACGCCTGATGAGACCCCATAATTTGGGGATTTCCTGAGACCAGTTAGCGGGCGTATTTCACTGACTTTTTCGTTATCAAAACGTGGGGAACGCGTTACCGAAACGGCAAGCGCGCCCGCTACTTCCGTCCCTGACACGTCCATACGATCACATCGTTCATGACGAAGTAGTCATCCCAGAGGGGTCGGGTCAATGAGGACAGTTCTTCACATGGTTGTCGCGGTATCCGTGGTGGCGGCGACGCTGGCCGGGCGTACCACCGGCGTCGAGACTACGGCTGTCAGCCTGCCGCTGGATCTGGATGTCAGATCCATCGCGCCTACGCCGGACAAGCCCGTGGGGATTGCGCACCCCGTGGTGGTGACTCTCGACGGGCCTATCGCCAACCGGCAGGCCGCCGAGCGCGCGCTGGGGATTACCTCGGTACCCGCTATGACGGGCAAGTATGAATGGATCGACGACAACGTCGTGCAATGGGTTCCGGACCGGTTCTGGCCTGCACACAGCACGGTGAAACTGACGGTGGGTGGCAAGCCCGCGGAGATCTCGACGGGCCCTGCCCTGATCGGCATCGCGAGTATCTCGCGGCACACGTTCACGGTGTCTTATGAAGGAGTGTGGAGACGGCCGTCGGAGGGGACGACGGGACTGCCCGCGCCGCACCACCTTCCCCGATTGGGAGAGGAGGGTGTCTTCCCGGCCTCCATGGGTCGGCCGGAGTATCCAACGCCCGTCGGCACCTACTCGGTCTTGGGGAAGGAACGCTCGGTGCTGATGGATTCCAGCAGCGTGGGCATTCCTGTCTCGGCTCCCGATGGCTACAAGATCGACGTCGAGAACGCCGTTCGCTTCACCAACCGCGGCCTCTTTGTGCATTCGGCTCCGTGGGCAGTGCCGGCGATGGGTTACGAGAACGTCAGTCACGGTTGCATCAGCCTGCCTCCGGCGGCCGCCGAGTGGTACTTCAACAACGCCAACATCGGTGATCCGGTGGTCGTGCAGGAGTAGTTGCACTACAAGTTTGAAACCGGCTGCAGCCCTTAATGCTTAGCGAAAAGCAATGATGCCGAGGCTCCTTTCGGGAGCCTCGGCATCATGGTCAAGAATCGGGTGTGACGATCAGTCCTGCGGGCCGGCCGGAGTCGGAACACCTGGGGTCGGGCTACCCGGAACCGTAGAACCGACGGGTGCGCCCTTACCGCCCACGGGGCCTGCGGCTAGCGCACCATCCAGGGGTGCCGCGGCGGGAACGACGGCAGGTGCTGCTGGAACCACCGGTGCCGCAGGAACAATCGGCGCGGCCGGGACAATGGGTGCTGCCGGAACGACAGGTGCCGCGACAGGCCCCGGCAGAATCGGCACACCGGCTATGGGTGCGGCTCCAGCGGCGGGGGCGCCGACGAGCGCACCCTTACCGGAGCCGCCGGCACCGTCGTCAATGGCGTAGTGCCCGACGACAAGTGACTCTGCGACTGCGGCCGGCGCCCATGCTACGGCGGCCGCACATAAACCAGCGCTGGCAATTACCTGAATAGCCAATCGATCAAAGATGATGATCGCCACCGACCCGACTCCCTAGCTTGTGCGTGTAAATCACGCTGATGAAATTCGATAGCTGAACTTTATAACGCCCCCAAAATGTCGTCCAGCTGACGTTCAGGTTGGTTATGAAGTTGATGCGGAATAGGAACTACGGCTGTGATCTAAGAGGCGAACGGCGGTGATCAGATGCCTCGTGCATACCACGCTAATCACCATGTCAGAAGGGGCATCTCGGTTGGAGCGGGCATGCGTTCAGGCGAGATGGAACTGTGATGGAAAGGTATTCGATATGAGTCGATTGTCGTGTAGGGCGAAAGTGCTTACAGAAAAGAAGATCGCCTAGTTCTGGGCGTCAATGCGACAATTTTACAGCGCGCAGAAAAAGCGCACGAAGTGAACCAGAAATTCGAATTCGCGTGTTGGAATTCAAATACGTTCGTTACTCAAATAGCCTTGGTTTTCTATGCTTTTCCGCCCGCACTCCTGCGAGCGGCCTCGCGCCGTGCGCCGTCGACGAGACTCGACATCGACTTACGCAGCACCCAGACCATTGCGGCATTGGGTACCGGGACCAGTGGGGTGGATTCCATCGAATAACGCACGGCCGTCCCCTGCGGATGGTCGGTGAGGGTGATGGTTCCGATGTGCGAGCGTACCGGTAGTCCACCGACGACGCGATATTGAATACGTTCCCCGGCAACGAGTTCGACGATCTCCTCTTTGACGCCGACCGGGCCGACACCGATGCGGTGAATTGCCCCCACGCCCTGTCGTTCGGTGGTGCCGGGGCGTACCAGCGTGACCGTGAAGGGCAGGAATTCGTTGTACCCTTCGCGGTCGGCGAATAATTCATACACAGTCGTTCGGGGTGCCTCGAAGATTGTTTCCTCGGTGTACTGCGCCACGTGTTGTCCTTTCCTATCCATCAAAATCGTCAGGTCGTTATGAGCGTTTTCGCGTTCGTAGTACGTGCGAACCCAATCGGGAGAAGCCCTTGACGCGCACGCCGCGCAGGTGACGGAGAACGAACTCGTCGCTGTCTCCTAATGCCGCTGCGGCGGCATCGTCGAGAAGGATCGTTCCGGGCCGCGCCACGCCGGTCAGTCGCGCCGCGATGTTGACCACGGTGCCGTAGAGGTCGCCGAAGCGCACAAGCACTTGCCCGTAGGCCAGGCCCACTCGTATCTGCGGCATGTCCGGAATCCTCTGTGCTGCTTCGGTGATCGCCGCGTTCATGGCGATAGCGATGCGCGCGCCCGTTTCGGCGTTCGCGGCCGCGAACATGACCTCGTCGCCGACGTTCTTGATCACCCAGCCGCCATGCGTAGTGATCGCATCGGTCAGTGCGGTCTCGAAGGTCTCCAGGAGGTTCGTCAGCTCATCGGGGTCCAGGTGGCGGGACAGGCGTGTGTAGCCCACCATGTCGGCGAATCCGACGAGTAATTGTCGTGTGGTGCTGCCGGATTCATGTGCTCGAGTGAGCGCCGCGGCAAGGTGTCGCTGCCAGGCGTAGTCCTGCAGCGCCGTCAGTGTGGAGATTGTCTGGGCGACGGCCTCGACGCTTGACCCGGGCGCGAACTGGTCGCCCTCGGCGGCAATGCGATCTCCGATCTCGCGAGTGAGTAGGTCTGCCTGCCACTCGGCCAGCCGCGCCATGGCCTGACCGAGCGTTCGGGCGGCTGCGACTTGGCTCTGTTCGTCGGCGGCGGTCGTCGTCTCCAGCGCCGTGAAAGTGCGGATCGCGGCGACATCGGCATCGGTGAACGCGACATCGTCATCGCTTTCCGCCGCCGCAAAGCCCAGTGCCACCCATAGCTTCCGGGCGCGCTCGACGGGCACGCCGGAGAGCTCGGCTACCTGCGAGCGGGTGTACTTGCGTGGGCCCCCGAGGAGCGACTGCTCGATCGCGGCATCGACCACCTCGTTGAGCTCGCGAGACTCGGGCATCTGGCCAGTACAGCACACCTAGAACGCACTGTCGGCATAACGATACGAGCGGCGGGCAGTGTCAGGAGCCTTGACTTGATCCAGGGAAACCCTGAGTATCTCCAAGGAGATTCCTCAACAGCGGGGCAAAGGGACGGTGTGATGAACTGGAACTTCTTGGGGCATAACTGGCACCTCTTTGGGTATCTGGCGATTCTCGCCTTCGTGGCCCTGCTGACCTTCGCCACGTGCATGTTCGTGTACACCACCCGTCTGAGGAACCGAGGGTCATCACCGCTGGCGGACCAGGTCGGCGGCTACCCGTTCGTGCTGAAGAAGGTGCGTAAACGGGAGCCGATGTCGGCCGACGAGCTCCACTTCGCACGACAGGCGATCACCGACCGGGGGTCGCTGTGGGCGTTTTCCATCCCGGCCACGATCTTCAGCCTGGGCTGCTTTTATGTACTCGGCAGCCTCGAGCAACTACACGGAGCCACACCCTCCGAGCGAACATTTCTCGGGGTGATTCCGATGATCTCGTCGATCAACATCACGGCACAGGTACTCAGGATGCGGCGGTTGAAGGGGCGGTTGCCTCGCGCCGCATGACGCTGATCTGACGGACTGTTGGGGTGGTCAAAGTTGGCGTTCGCATTCCCAGGTTGGGCTGATAACATTTCCGACCGTACTTATGTCAGTTCCATTGACATACACGTGACGTGAGGTGCGGGAGGCGGTCGGGTGAGCCCACGTTCGGTCGGCAGGACGGTCCTGGCACGAGCCTGGATGCCTCTCGTCGCAGTCATCGCGCTCGGAGTGGCCGGTGGATCGATGTTGAAGGTGCATGAGTTGTCTGCGCCCGGGCCCGTGCTCACCGTCAATCCGCCGCAGGCGCCGCCGGAGTTCACACCCAAGACGCTCACTTACGAGGTCTTCGGTGCAGTCGGGAACGGCGGGATGTTGAGCTATGTCGATATCGACGGTCATCCGCACCAGGTTGACGTGACCACGTTGCCGTGGTCGCACACGGAGACAACGACTCTCACCGTGGTGTCGGGCAGCATCTCGGTACAGGTGCGTGGGGGTCAGGTCGGCTGCCGGATACGGGTGAATGATGTGGTCCGCGATGAGATGTCCGACGACCATGCGGATGCGAACGTCATGTGCAGGGTGAAGTCGGCATGAGCGAGCATCGGGAGAAGAAGCCCTTCGTCGCGAGGATGGTCCGCGTCCTGGCGGTTCCGATCATCGTCTTCTGGGCCATCGTCGCGGTAACGACGAATACGTTTGTGCCACACGTGGAAGACGTTGCGGCAGAGCTCGCCGGGCCGATGATCCCGCACTACGCGCCGTCTCAGCGGGCGATGCTGCAGATCGGGGAGAAGTTCCAGGAATCCACATCCACCAGCTTGACCATGCTGGTGCTGGAGGCCGATCGGCCCCTCGGCGAGGCCGATCACCAGTACTACGACGATCTGGTGCGCAGGCTCAAGAACGACACCGAGCACGTGCAGTACGTGATGGACACCTGGGGAAAGCCGATTACCGCGGCCGGAGCGCAGAGCCTCGATGGCAAGTCCGCGTTCGTATTGCTGCGCTTGGCAGGCGATATCGGCCAGATGCAGGCGAACAAATCCGTCGACGCGATCAAGAACCTGATCGACAAGGACACGCCACCACCCGGCCTCAAGATCTATGTCAGCGGCGCGGCACCGCTGGCCTCGGACACGTTGAGCGTCGCGAACTCGAGCCTGAACAACATCACTATCGTGACGATCTTCCTCATCATCTTCATGCTGCTGATGGTGTACCGATCCGTCACCACGATGCTGGTGCCGCTGTTCGGCGTTCTGGTCGAGATGCTGGTTGCGAGAGGAGTTGTCGCCACTCTCGGGCACTTTGGATACATCGAGCTGTCCTCATTCGCCGTCAACATCGTCATCTCGCTGACGCTGGGTGCCGGGACGGACTACGGCATCTTCCTCTTGGGGCGGTACCACGAGGCGAGGAACGCGGGGATGAGTCGCGAGGACGCCTTTTACGCGGCGTACCGCGGTGTCTCTCACGTCATCATCGGTTCAGGATTGACGATCGCGGGTGCGGGTCTGTGCCTAAGCTTCGCGCGGCTCAACTACTTCCACACCATGGGCCCCGCCGTTGCCATCGGCATGCTCTTGACCATCGCGGCAGCGCTCACGCTCGGCCCGGCGATGCTGCACCTGGGCAGCCTGTTCGGGCTCTTCGATCCCAAACAAAGGGCCAAGGCGCGTCTGTACCGGCGCATCGGGGCAAGCGTGGTGCGTTGGCCCAAGCCGATCCTGGTGGCAAGTGCTGCTGCGGTTCTCGTCGGCGCGGTCTTTGTGCCGACCTACCAAGTGAGCTACGACGATCGCGCCTATCAACCGTCTGATGCCCCCGCGAAGGAAGGCTTTGCCGCCGCGGACCGGCACTTCCCACCGAGCAAGTTGTTCACCGAGATGCTCATGGTCGAGTCGGATCACGACATGCGCAACTCGGCCGACTTCATCTCGTTGGACCGGGTCTCCAAGAGCCTGGTGCGGCTTCCCGGTGTCGCGATGGTGCAGAGCATCACCAGGCCGATGGGGCGAGCACTCGAACATGCCTCTCTGCCTTACCTGTTCACCACGCAGGGCAGCGGGAACGGCCAGCAGCTCCCGTTCACGAAGGCGCAGAACGCCAACACCGACAAGCAGGCCCAGATCATGGCGCACTCTGTGGCGGTGCTGCGACAGACCGTCGACCTGACGCAAAAACTTGCCGACGAAATGCATAACACCGTCGTGACGATGGAGGACATGCAGCAGGTCACGAAAGACATGAACGAGAAGGTCTCGAACCTCGACGACTTCATGCGTCCACTGCGCAACTATTTCTATTGGGAACCGCACTGTTTCGACATTCCCGTGTGTTTGTCCTTCAGGTCGTTGTTCGACATGCTCGACAGCATCGACAAACTGGCTGCCGACATCAAAGATGCGGTGGGCTCCCTCGAGGCCGTCGACAGACTGCTGCCGCAGATGGTTGCGCTACTGACACTCACCGCCAACGACCAGGAAGCGTTGCAGGCCCTCATCGTCAACACCTACGGCCAGACGAACCTACAGTCCACCGCCACGGACCAGACCTTCGACGACATGATCAACGTCGGAAACGACTTCGACGCATCCCGTAGCGATGACTTCTTCTACATCCCGCACGAGGCGTTCGACAACGAGGACATCAAAACCGGTATGACGCTGATGATGTCACCGGATGGCAAGGCGGCACGATTCATCGTCACCCACGTGGGAAATGCCATGGGCCCGGAAGGCATCGAGCACGTCGACGAGTTCCCCGATGCCATCACCACCGCACTGAAGGAAACCTCGTTGGCCGGGTCGAAGGTCTATATCGGTGGCGCGGGGTCCAACAACAAGGACATCAAGGAGTACGCCGCATCGGATCTGCTCATCGCGGCAATCGCGGCCTTCACGCTGATCTTCTTGATCATGATGGTCATCACGCGAAGTCTGGTGGCGCCCTTCGTCATCATTGGCACGGTGGCCTTCTCGTTCGCGGGTGCGTTTGGTCTCTCGGTGCTCATCTGGCAGCACCTTGTCGGTCTGCCGTTGCACTGGCTGATCCTGCCGCTGACGTTCATCATCTTGGTGGCGGTGGGCTCGGACTACAACCTGTTGCTGATAGCCCGACTCAAAGAAGAGACCCATGCCGGGTTGAACACGGGGCTCATCCGCGCACTGGGAAGTACTGGTGGCGTGGTCACTTCCGCCGGTCTGGTCTTCGCCTTCACGATGCTGGCGATGCTGTCGAGTGATCTGCGAACCATCGGCCAGGTGGGCACCACCGTGTGCATCGGCCTGCTGCTCGACACGCTGATCGTGCGCTCATTCATTGTGCCCGCACTGGTTCGGCTGCTGGGGACGTGGTTCTGGTGGCCGACGCGGGTGCTGGCGCGTCCACGTCGGGAACCTGTGCGGTCCTGATGCGAGCACGCAGACGGGCTCGGCGGCGCCACTGCCAGGTGCTGAAGCCGGTGAGGGCGAGCAGCAGTGGCGCCATTCCAAGGACGAACCAGACGGCACGCCAATAGCCGTTTACAGCAAGGCCGAAATGAGCGGCAGAGCTGGCCCATTCATCGGCGATGGCGTTCGATGCGGTGGCTGGCTTGCCTCGAAGGATCTGCACGTGCCCGACGTCGTGAGCGTCTACCCCCACCGAGCGATTCCCGTGGTAATTGTGGCTATACGCCCGTAGATCCGGTCCGTCCCGGTCCAGCAGGTCGACGGTGTAGAACGGATTCTGGTCGTCTGGCATTCCGATCCAGGTCACCTCTGAACCCGGCAACTGGTCCTTGGCCGCCGCCGTGGCCTGTTCCACGGTGACGTTCTGATCGCCGGACCCTGCCGTGAAGGTGTTGTCGGCAGCCTGACCGCCGGTCACTGAGTACCAGAGGGTGGTGAGTCCGGGCATCTCGAATTGCAGTCCGGTCAGTCCCCATATCAGCAGCGGTGCCGTGGCGACGATGCCGATGATGGCGTGCAGGTCAAAATCGCGAGCGAATCGCCCTGCCCGCCAACGGACACGCAAAGCATTGCGCAGCTTGCGGATTGCCTTCCACCAGATGAACGGCGCCGGAATCACCAGCAGGAGCAGGATGGCCGCCGCGACCGTCAGTAGTGCTGCACCCCAGGACAATCCAGAGAAGGCACTTACCTGTGCCAGCGGGCAGGGCTGGGCGAGAAATGGCAGGTAGCCGCTGTAGTCCTCGCAGGTGAAACCGCAATCGTGCAGATTGACCAGAAACCCCAGCACGCCGGTGCCGAGGTCCATTCGCCCGTTGACCCGGCCGGTCCCCGCATCGACGAAAAACGTGTCATGGGTGTCGGTCGAGGCGCTCAGCAGATACACGCCGTCCTTCAGCGACGCATTCGCAAGCTGAATGTCGGGATAGCGCGACTGGACCGCGTCTATCGCCTGTGTGAAGCCAACCGGCCTCTCGGCGACCGTGGTGTGGAACATATCGGGATGGAGCGCCCGGACCATCTCCGGCTGGTAGACGAGCAGGGCACCACTGGTGCTGACAACCACAACAAGGAGTCCGCAGACCAGGCCAACCCAGCGGTGACCGAGAACCAAAGCGCGCCGGACTTTTAAGGACACACGACGGCGCCGGGATGTGGCCACCTTCTCCTCCATAACGCGCGCCGACCGCTGCCCGTCGAGTAAGGCTAGTGTCGGTGAACGCGCAATGGGTGTCTACGTGTCGTGCAGCGCCCTATGCGGTAGGTCTGCGCAGGATGGTGACGGACTCGTCGATCTTCTTGAACTTCGAGAAGGTTTCCGTCGGCACGCCGAACACAGCGGCGAGGACGTCGGGTGGGAGCTTGCTGATCGAGGCGCCAATTCCGATGTCGTCCTTGCCTTCTGCGGTGCTCGCGTTGAACACGATCAGCAGTTTGAGGTCTTCGGTGCCCTTGTTCTCGAAGTAGTGCAGCGACCCCTGTGGCGCGAAGACCACATCGCCTACGTGGGCGTCGAAGGTTTCGCTGTGTCCCTCGGGGTCCAACAACGTCCATTTCGCGACGCCGCTGGTGATGATGTTGATTTCCCAGGCGCTGGGATGCCAGTGCGGTTCCCGGATACCGCCCGGCTGCAGGGTCACCATGACGATGCTGGCCTGCTGCCCGGTGAGAATGGAGAAGTTGCCCTCATGTGCCTGGCGTAGGTCACCACCATCGAAAGTCTGCGGTGCCAGGGCGCCGAGGTGAAACATGTGCGGTTGGGCGGTGTTCAGTTCGGCGGGGATGCGTGGATCGCCGAAGCGGGCGGCGTCATCGGTCACGGTCTGGTCCTTTATGTCGTCACGGGAGCGCGGGGAAGACAATGCACGGTCGGCTCCTGCACCGGCGACGGCTGCGACCCCCGCCACTCCGACCCCGCCGAGCACGGTACGTCGATTGATCGGCTTCATAGGGCGACGGTATGCCCGCGCGGACTAATTACAAAAGGCGATATAAACGTTTATTTGAAACGGAAATCATGATCAATGAGCTGGCTGGGCCAGAATGGCTCCGCCCAGCCACCGCCTGAGGAAGCGCCGTAGTTCGTCGCGGGAACGAGTGGCCTCATTGGGGGAGACGAAGAACGACAGCATGATTCGCAACGCGAACTCCACGAGTCCGCGTTTGGCGTCATCGTCGTATCCATACTGATCCCACTCGACGTCAAACCGGCCGAGCATGCGCAGACCGAATGCTCGAGCCTCATCGGAGGTCATATCGCTTGTGTGTGAGTGTGCGTAGGGCTCGGACATCATGATCGCCAAATGTGGTGTGCGAGTGACCTCTTCCAGGGTGTAGAGCACACCCTCGGTGAGCGCATCGGCGGGATCGGTGATGCCGCGCACCACGTCCGTCAGCCGGTCCAGAAAGCCGTCGACCGATGCGATGGAAGCGGCGTGCATGAGCGCATCGGCGGTGGGGAAGTACCGGTAGACGGTTTGTCGGATAACGCCGAGCTCTGCCGCGACGTCGGCGAGGCTCACCGCCGAGCCGGTCTCGCCGATCAACTTCACCGCCGCAGCGGTGATCCGCGCGGAGGCCTCCTCGTCGCTGCTGGGCGGCTGTCCGTCCCATCCCCGCCTACGCGCCATCGTCTAGTCCCCTGGCCGCTGGCATCTGTGCAGCATATCGGCCGTTGACAGCGCTCGTTCGATCCAGTAATCATACAGAACAACAAATCAATGTCTGATTGTATGTTCAAGTGAGGTGCCTGCCATGACGGAACTCATCGTGCGCAAATTGCGGTTCGCGTTCGCCGACCATCACGTGCCGTTCCTGTGGAACGAGTCCAACCCGGCGTTTTCGAGCATGGCCAACGCGGTCTCCTTTCTGGCGATCGCGTTCGAGAAGATGATCGGGCAGATGATCCCCGAGGCCATTCCGTTGATTGCCGATCCCGCGATCGCGCAAGAGGCAGAGGCCTTCGTGCGGCAAGAGGGCCAGCACTCCATGGGGCATCGTCAGCACGCCAAGGGTCTGATCAAGAGTTACCCGGGCCTCAAGGAAACCCTGGACGAGGTGATCGCCGCGTTCGATGGCCTGACCGCGAACAAGCCGCTGAAGTACCGGTTGGCCTACACCGCCGACCTGGAGGCGACCTTCACGCCGGTCTTCAAGCTGATGCTGGACCACGATGACAGCTTGTTCGCTCCCGGCGATGATCGCGTGGCCTCGTTGTTCCTATGGCACTTCGTCGAAGAGGTTGAGCATCGGAGTTCCGCCCTGATCATCTATGACGCCGTGGCCGACGATCCGTGGTACCGCATGCGGATGGCGCCCTCGATCTTCCGGCATGTGTGGGCGGTGCTGCGCATCGCGTGCGAAGGATTCAACAAACACGTGCCTCTCGAAGACCGCAAGGTGGATGCTCTGTCGATGTTCGGTATGCAAGCGCGTAAGAAGGCACTGCTGCACCGCCTCCCCTTCGTAGACGCACCGTATGACGGGCCCGTCGAAAACGCATTCAGCCACCTGCCGGTGCGTGAGGTGATGGTCGCCATGTCGGGCGCGGTGCGCAGTCAGATCCCGGGCCACAATCCAGCGCACGAGAAGCTGCCGGCACTGGCGAACGAATGGTTCGCGCGGTATGAGGCGGGATACGAAGTCACTCAGTGGTACACGGCCGCCGACCAGGCAGCTCAGGTGGGAGTCTGACCATGTCGGATCTGTGTGCGCCGACCTTCGCCGATCTGGCGGCGCGGCTGGGATTCTCATGCGACACCGCGGGTGGAATCGTCGCCTTCCGTAGTCCGTTCTCATTGCAGAACTGGACGCTGCCGGTTCTGGAGCTGACGGTGATCGCGGGCGCGGTGCTGGCCTTGGTGTACGCGATCATCCGGCTGCGCCGCCACAACGATCCGACGAACATCGTCGTGTGGTTCGGGGCGATCGCGTATTTGTTGATCATCGAACCGCCACTGTATTTTCCCGGGCCGTTTGGGATCAGCGAGCATGTCGATACGATGTTCGCGCACAACGTCTTTACGGCGGATTTTCTGTGGGGCCGGTTACCCCTGTACATCATCGCGATCTATCCGATGATGGCCACCGTGGCCTTCGAGATCGTGCGCACACTGGGGGTCTTCCGCCGCTACGGTGTCTTGGTCGGAGCGGCGTGCGTCGGTCTGGTGCACCACGCGTTCTATGAGATCTTTGACCACCTTGGACCGCAATTGCGTTGGTGGGAGTGGACTCTGGACAACCCGCTGAACAAGCCGTTCTTCGACTCGGTGCCGATGGGAAGTGTGGTCGTCTTCGCCGCGCTGTGGCCGATGTCCCTGGCGTTCTGCGCGCAGCTGTTCGTCGGCCGCCATGTGGACGAGGGAAGGTCCTTCAGCGGTGGTCAGATCATCTGGCGCACTGTCGTTATCGGTGTGCTGGCCTCGATCGGTACCGCGGTCTTGCCGATGCCCGCCACCATCGCCGGTGCGATATCGGGCAGCACCGCTGTGGTCGGCGTCGTCTACGCCCTGGAGCTGATCGCTCTGGTGGCGGTGGCGGTACCCGTGCTGATCAAGCAGGGGTTCGGTGTGTGGCGCAATGGTACGGACGGTTACACCACGCATCGGGCCATCCTGATCTATGCGGGCAGCTACCTCGCGGTCATGACGCTGTTGTGGGCGACCGCGCTGCCCGATTACTTCGGGGCGGCGAATGGTGCTACCGCCACCGGTGATCCGATCGGCAGCCTCTGGTACACCGTCCTGTGTCTGGTCGTGGCAGCGTCATGCACAATCGCCGCCTGGGCTGTCGCCTCACCCGTCCGCCGAGACGAAATGGCTCGGCGGTCGCGCACTGTAGCGATCGGCTCCGGCGAATCCTAGAGCCAGTCGGGTCAATTCCGCGGCTCGGATTGTCCAAAGTGGCTATCGCATTTCGGTGGCTTTCGGCTCCAGACTCGGTGGATGCGGATGGCATCGACGCACCCGAATGTTTGTGGGTGGTCTGGGGCAAGGCCGTGACACGACCAAAGTTTCGCGGCGTGGAACCGGCGCTGGATGAACTGGAGTGGCAGGTGAAAGCCGTCTGTCGCGGAATGTCGACGGATATCTTCTACTACGCCGAGTCCCAGCGCGGAGCCTTGCGGAAGCAGTACGAGGTGCAGGCGAAGCGGATCTGCAATGAGTGTCCGGTACGAAAGCCATGTGCGGCCCATGCCATGAGAACTGATGAACCACACGGTGTTTGGGGTGCGATGACAACTCGTGAGCGCCGAGTGGCGATGACGCGGTCACGGCGTAAGGGCACCGCAGCGGACCAGGCTACATCTTGATCGACGGCAGTAGCCTCGTCAGATTCCAGAGCTGATTACGCCGGGCCGAGAGGCTGGTGATCAGGAGCCCGCCCAATGCGATGCAGAGCAGCGTGACCACCGCCTGCCATAGCCTGCCGTCGATACCGCCCAGGATCAGTTGACGTAACCCGTCGACGCCGTACGTCATCGGGTCGTATTTGTGCAGAACCTGGAAGGGTCTCGAGGTGGTCTCCACCGGATACATGCCGCCGGCGCTGACCAATTGCAACATCAGTAATGCCATGAGCAGCACGCGCCCGACAGCCGGACCCACCAGCGCGTTGATCGCCTGGGTCGCGGCGACGAACGCGAACGAGATCAGCACCATGAAGGCGAGCATCGCGACCGGGTGAGCGGCGTGCATTCCCAGGGCGAATCGCACCACGCAGTACAGGATGATCGCCTGGAAGATTCCGATGGTGGCGGCGGGCAGATAGCTGGAGAGCGCCACCCGGATGGGGAGTACCTCCGCGGCGATTGCGCGATTCTGCAAGGGCCGCAATATCATCCACAGCACCAAGGCCCCGAAGAACAACGCCAGCGTGACGAAGAATGGTGCCATACCGGTACCGAAGTTGGGTGCGGCGTTCTCGTGTGAGGTCTCCAGATGCACCGGGCCGCCGATGGTATCGGCGATGGCGTCCTTCTGTTGAGCACTCCAGTTGGGTACCTGCTTGGCCCCGTCAGCGAGCTTGGTCGCAAGTTCGGCCGAGCCTGAACGCAGCTGCGAGGTACCCGACTTCAGTTGCTGCGCACCGTCGTCCATTCGGGCTATGCCACTGGCCAATTGCGCGTTTCCGGTGGCGAGCTGTTGTGCGCCGTTCCGCAGCTGGTTGAGTTTGTTGGTGAGCTCCTGCCCCTTGCCGCCAACCTGATCGAGCGCAGACTTCAGTGGGCTGCCGGGTCCGCGCAGCGTCTCGGTCATCGCGATCGACGCGTTCTCCGCGTCGGTCAGCTGCTGGCGAACCTGGGGTGTGAACTGATGTTCGCGCAGCTGATCCTGTATCCCGCGCAACGTGTTCGCCGCCGGATCTTGGCGTCCGGCCAGCTGATCGATCACGGTGGTCAGCGCGTTGGCGGCGTTGTCCTGTGCCTTGGCGATGCCATCGATCTGATCGTTGGCCTGCCGGAGCGCGTCGGTGCCCTGCTGGAGTTTGTCGGTGCTGCCGCCGATGTTCGCGA
>MAFD01000034.1:0-51089 GCA_002013775.1 Mycobacterium sp. D16R18 | reverse complement strand
GGCATAGCCAGGGGCGGGAGGAGGGTAGGCGGCTGGGGGTCCCGGAGGTAGCGGAGACGGAGTGACGCCCCCCTCGTCGTTGCTCATGACTACATTTTGGCGGCTGAGGACGTTTCTGGCAATTGCCTCTCGATTCATATGTCAACACCCTTGACATATGTCAGGTGGATTGACATTCTGAATGTATGACTGAGAAGATCGCTACAGAGGAATTTGATCTCGAATTTGAGGCCGCGTACCGCGGCGAGCGTCCCGATGGCCTGGGTGTTAGGCCGCCGTGGAGCATTGGCGAACCACAGCCCGAGATCGCGACGCTGATCGCCGAGGGCAAGGTGCGCGGAGAGGTGTTGGACGCAGGCTGCGGCGAGGCGGCGACCTCGCTGTACCTGGCTGAAGTGGGACACACCACCGTGGGGCTCGACTCCGCGCCCAAGGCCATCGAGCTGGCGAAAGGCTATGCGGCCGAACGTGGTCTGACGAATGCCAGCTTCGCGGTCGCCGATATCTCGGCCTTCACCGGGTACGACGGCCAATTCGACACCATCATCGATTCGACGCTGTTCCACTCGCTGCCCGTCGAACTGCGCGAGGGCTATCAGCGTTCGATCGTCCGGGCCGCCGCGCCAGGGGCTCGCTACTACGTCCTGGTCTTCGATCGGGCCGCGTTCCCGGCGGAATCTCCCGTCAAGGCTGTTACCGAAAACGAACTGCGGGATGTGGTTTCGAAGTACTGGTCCATCGATGAGATTCGTCCGGCGAAGATCTACGCGAACTTCAAGGGGTTCGAGCCGGGTCTGGCGCAGGGCTTCGCCCGGCACCAGATCGAGCCCGATGGCCGGTCATCTGTTGCGGCGTGGTTGCTCTCGGCGCACCTGGCAGGCTAGCTGTCCAGGATGAACCGCTCGGGGTGGTGGTAGTCATTGGTGCGGGACTGGCCGGTGTCGAGGTGCGGCGGCGGAATCCATTCGGTGATTCCGTCGCTACGACGTTTTCGGGTGGTCCAGCCCTGTTGGAGCAGCCGATGATGCGGGCCGCAGGCGAAGGTCAGATTGTCGATGTCGGTGGGCCCATCGTCGCGCCAGTCGTCGACGTGATGTACCTGGCAGAGATAACCGGGCACCGTACATCCGGGCGCCGAACAACCGCGATCCTTGGCGTGTAAGACAATTCGTTGATCGGGAGTGGCGATCCGTTTGGAACGCCCGAGGTAGAGGGGACGGCCGCCGTCGTCGAATATCGCGAGGTAATGCAGGGCGTGGGCCGCCATCCGGATCAGATCGGGGATGGGCACCAGGTTGCCGCTACCCGATATCGCCCGCCCGGCCGCACTCCGCAGCTCGCTCAGCGTCGTCGAGACCACCACCGTGACGGGTAATCCGTGGTGTGAGCCCAGCTTGCTCGAGGTCAAGATACTGCGTAGGCACGCCCGGAGCCCATCGTGGTTTCGCTGGGCGCAAGTTCGCGTGTCTCGCTCGGCGGCCGCTGAGTCGGGTTCACCTTCGGTCGTGGGAGATTCATCGCGAGGATCGCACATGCCTGGCGCCGCGAGCTTGCTCAGTACTGCGTCGAGATAGGCCCGGGTCTCCGGATCCAGCATGCCGCTGACGGTGCTCATCCCGTCGGCTCCCTGGCGTCCGATCGATATGCCCCGCCTGCGGGCGCGGTCGATGTCGGAGAACCGGCCGTCGGGATTGATCAGAGCCGCGATCCGATCGGCGCCGGCGCGGAGTTGTTCCGGGCCGAACTCGGTTCCCATTGATGCCAGCCGCTCTTCGGCGGCGTCGCGGGTATCGGCGTCGACCGCGTCGGGTAAGACGTCGAAGAACCTGCGGATGATCCGCACGTGCTCGTCGCCCAGGCGGCCCTGTCGCAATGCGT
The DNA here is from genome assembly GCA_002013775.1 of Mycobacterium sp. D16R18. Taxonomy (GTDB): domain Bacteria; phylum Actinomycetota; class Actinomycetes; order Mycobacteriales; family Mycobacteriaceae; genus Mycobacterium. Next base: position 49,211 of record MAFD01000034.1, on the reverse strand, counting down.
GGGCGGCATGCGGAAGTAGGGGTTGTAGCGGCTCGCCGGTGAATGCACGCCGCGGGCCGAGATGTGCGGCGTCTGCGAGGCGGCGCCGGGCGGTTGCGGTACTTATCGAGAGGTGCCGTGCCAGCACCTCCGCGAATGATGTACCGCCCAGCTCGACCGGGGACCCGCGCTCCACCAGCCGGGCGGTCAGCGTGTGTGAGGCCGCGGTGATCTTGCGCTGCGCGACTTCCAGTTGCCTTAGTGCCGAGAGTAATTCGGGATTATTGAGCTCGTCGAACGACGACTCGACGACAGCCGTGGCCGTCGTCAGTAGATCGTCGATGGGACTCATGCCTGAAGGCTATGGACGACGACCGACAGCTGGCCGGGGTTATCCACAGCCGCGATGGCTATCCACAAATTCGACGAACCGCTTGTCGGATCTCAGAAGTTGCGGTAGTCGCGCACGGGCATTCGTGATCCGCGCCGGGCGGGTTTCGGGGCGATGAGCTCAATGAGTCTGATGACTCGATAGCGTTGCCCAGCATAGGGTTCCAAGAGTTCCAGCATGCCAGCGTCATCGGTTTTTTGGCCGGTGAACGCGAAGCCCACCTGTCCGGCGATGTGGTAGTCCCCGACGGGGACGGCATCGGGATCGCCGAGCGCACGTATCCGGATCTCGGCCTCGGTCCATGGTCCGATTCCGTGGATCGAGGTCAGGTGCTCTGGTTTGGTTTCCACATCAACGGTGGCGGCCGTGCGGATGGTGCGCATGCGAACCGGTTCGGCACCAGATTTGTGCCACTCCCACGACGGGATGCCGAGCCATTCCCGTTGGGGTGGTGGAACCTTGGCGCCGCCTAAGTCGGTGCCGACGTGGTTGATCAGATAGCGCCAGGCTCGCCAGGCCTCCGCGCCGGGCACCTTCTGTTCCAGCACAGCGGGGACGAGGGCTTCCCAGACGCGATCGCTGGCGCCGATTCGGACGCCTTTTGCGCCCTGGAGCAGCCGGGTGACGACATCGTGTTTCGGTGTGAGTGCCTCGGGTTCGTCGTCGGCGCCCAGCAGACGAGGAAGGCGATCGAGCAGCCATTCGGCGCCGTCACCGTAGGCTCGTCCGACGACGGTCTTGTCTTCACGCGAGATCGTCAGCACGCCAGGACCATCCGGAGTGTAGGAGCCCCGGGTGATCGATCCTCCGGGGGACACACGATATGCCGGATCAGTCGATCCGCGGCGGTGGATGCCGAGGGTGCGGCGAATATCCAACGGCCACGGTGGAATCCACTGGCGGGTGAGCGGGTCTGCTAGGCCCCCGGGCAGAACTTCCAGCCGCCCGTCTCCTTCTTGAACTCGATGTCGTGCTTGCCCTTGGCATCGGTGATGTGAATGATGGCGGTGTCGCCGTCGATATCGAGGCCAGTGATTTTCGACGGGCCGTTATCGGACTTGGTCAAGGCATTGAGGTCGGGAGCCTGACCGCTGCCCGCGATGTCCTTGAACGCCTCGCGGTACTTGGCGCAGAAGAAGGTGAGCATCTTCTTGAAGTCGTTGGCCTTGGCGGCCTCAGCCATACCGGAGATGGTCTGCTTGATCTGCTTGATGTCCTCGTCTTTGTTGGCGCCTGAGGAGCGGGGCGCGTCGACGATCTGATCGTTGGCAGACGTTCGGGTGCTCTGGGTGTTGGAGTTGGTGGTGGTGAGGCCGAGTACCAGCAGGGCGATCAAGAAGATGCCGAGCGAGCCTCCGACGACGGCCAGGGCCTTCTGCTGCGGGGACATCGGTGGCCGCGGTGGCTTCGGAGTGGGGAAGTACCCGCCGGGAGGCTGGCCGTATTGATCAGGCTGCGGGTAGCCCGTGAACTGCGGCTGTGGCTGCTGGTACTGGCCGTGGGGGTACTGCGGTTGCGTCATCTGAGTGTCTGTCCTAGCGCTGCGGTCATGGCGTTCCCTGCCAGTGTGCCGGATGGGGGAGCCAGAGGTGGGGGACCTGGTGCATCGCAGCGGGCCGAGATGACGCCCTGTGTCACACACAGCGTGCCCGAGATTCCGGCGTTGGCGGGTTGCGCTGATACCCTCCGAAGACGGTCTGTTGGGGACGCAGGGGAGGCGCGCGACCGGCCGGCAACGAGAAATGCCTGGTAAAGCAGAGATGAGAGTTGTGCGCGGCGGAGAGATCAAGGCCCTCACGGGACTTCGCATCATCGCCGCGCTCTGGGTTGTGCTCTTTCACTTCCGCCCGCTGCTGGAGGAATCCGTTCCCGGATTCCGTTCCGCGCTCGCACCCGTCCTGAACTGTGGTGCCCAGGGCGTGGACCTCTTTTTTATTCTCAGCGGGTTCGTCCTCACCTGGAACTACCTCGACAGGATGGGCCACCGCTGGTCCACCCGGGAGACGCTGCACTTCCTGTGGCTGCGCCTGGCCCGGGTGTGGCCGGTCTACCTGGTCACCCTGCATCTGGCCGCCCTGTGGCTGATCTTCACCATGCACGTCGGGCACATTCCGCCGGAGAGCGATGTCACCAGCGGATTCAACGCCGTCAGCTATGTGCGTCAGCTTTTCCTGGTGCAGCTGTGGTTCCAGCCGTTCTTCGATGGCTCCAGCTGGGACGGACCTGCCTGGTCGATCAGCGCGGAATGGCTGGCGTATCTCCTGTTCGGCGCCCTCATCCTGGTCGTCTTCCGCATGGCACACGCCACCAGGGCTCGCAGCCTCATGGTCCTGGCCGTCGTCGCATCGATGCCGCCGGTGATCATGCTGCTGCTGACGGGTCAGTTCTACACACCATGGAGCTGGTTGCCGCGCATCGTCATGCAGTTCACCGCGGGCGCGCTGGCCTGCGCGGCGGTGAGTCGGCTGCGGCTGACGCATCGCGCGCGCCAGGCGGCTGGCTACCTCGCGCTGCTGATGATCGTCGTGATCGTGGGCGCTCTCTACTATCTGGATGCCAACCCGATCTCGCACGTCACCGACAGCAGCGGGCTGGTCGACGTTCTGTTCGTGCCACTGGTCATGGCTCTGTCGGTGGGTGTTGGCTCGTTGCCGGTCCTGCTCTCGACACGGGTGATGGTCTACGGCGGGCAGATCTCCTTCGGGCTCTACATGGTGCATGAGCTCGTGCATACGGCGTGGATTTGGGCGGCCAAGCAGTTCGAGCTCTCACTGACGGACCCGGGCGGCGGGTGGATCATGCTCGGTTTGTTGGCGCTGGCCGTCGTGCTCGCCATGGGTCTTTATCACTGGGTGGAGGAGCCGGGGCGACGTTGGATGCGCAGCATGATTGGTGTCACCAAGCCGGCGGTCACCGATCACTCCACCCATAACGGCCAGAAACACCACGCGGGCGCCGAGCACGAGCCGGCGTCGACCGCCGTAACGCGCCGTTAGTTTCAAACGAATAACGCTGTGCCGCAGTCGGGTTTGAGGCCCGTAAAATGCTGGGGACAGTGGAGGTAGCAGTGGTTCGTTTGGCGGCGTTCGTCATCGCATTCGCGTTTCTCTTCGGTGTGGCTACTCAGCAGCCCGCGCCCGTGCGCCCGTACCGCCTGCTCAATTCCGGGTCCGGCCTGAACCATGTCGCGGTGGTCAGCGATTCGTACACCACCGGCACTCGGGAAGGCGGCCTGGGCGCCCGGTCGTGGGCATCGCTGACCTGGCGGATGCTGAGCCGTCAAGGTGTCCAGATCACCGCCGACGTCGCGGCCGAAGGACGCGCCGGATACGGCGTGCGCGGTGACCATGGCAGCGTCTTCTCGGACCTCACCGCCCGGGTGGTGCATCCCGACGACGAGCTTGTGGTGTTCTTCGGCTCGCGCAACGACCAGGACGTTGATCCCGACGTGTACGCCGAGGTGACCCGCAACACCTTGGCGTCGGCGCGGCGCATGGCCCCGGCGGCCAAGCTGCTGGTTATCGGCCCGCCCTGGCCGACGGCCGACGTCCCGGAGGTTGTGCTGCAGCTGCGCGACATCCTGTACGGCGAAGCCCACGCGATCGGCGCATCCTGGGTGGACCCGTTGGCCGAACGGTGGTTCGTCGGGCGCCCGGAGCTCATTGGCTCGGATGGAGTGCACCCCAACGATGCCGGGCACGCCTACCTGGCCGACAAGATCGCCCCACTCATCGGCACTCGGCTAACCCGTCGGCTCTGATAGTGGACAACAACTGTAACCAGTTCGCTGGTAGGGTCCAGGCATGACGCGGATCGTGTTGTTGACCGGAATTACCTTGGCTGCCTTCGTTTTTACCGGCTGCGGCTCGACACCAACATCGACAGAGCAGACCCCGGTGTCCACGTCCGCCGCGCCGTCATCGACAACGCTTCCCGAGCCTTCTCAGAAGGTAGTGCCGGCCGGCGGCGTCTACTGGAATCCGGCGACCCAGCAGCCGGAAGCGAAGCCCACTGAGATCGTGCTGACTATCGCCGACGCCGGAGACATGCTCGTGGACATCACCTGGGACAGCTGGACTCAGGAGCGGGCGACCGGCAAGGCCGTCCGCGTGACGAAGGACTGTGTTCCGGACTGTGCGACGGGTGGGACGACCCGCCGGGACGTCACGCTCGTCTTCCAAGCCTCGCAGTCACTCCCGGATGACAGCGGGTGGTGGCAGTTCACCAAGCTGGTCATCACGGACCGTGATGGTAAATCCGAGACCATCGACATGCCGGTGACCGCAGAGTAGTGCGGTCACCGAGCTGACCCGCCGGCTCTAGTCGGCGATCACATCCAAGGTGCCAAACAGCGTGAGCCCCGCGGCAGGAGCCAGTGCGCTCGACGCCGCGTTGTCCACCTGGCACCGGTACTGCGGCTCATAACCCTGCGCGCAGGCATACCGAAACGCGGCGCGCACCAGCCGTCGGGCGTGCCCCCGGCCCCGGAAAATCGGCAGCGTCAGCACTCCGAGATCCATGATCGCCGCGTTCTCCCACTGATAGATGCTGGAGACGGCGACCAGGCGGCCGTTATCGAAGGAGCCGAACACCGCCCAGTGATCCAATTCCACTTGGGCGTTATCCCAGTCCTGTTCTGAGGCAACCGATTCGAACGCTTTGAAGATGGCCGCGTCATCTGCCGTGAGCCGGCGGACATCTCCGGTCGGTATCTCGGTGACGAGTGCCTCGCGGGCGTCGTTGGTGAAGTAGAACAGGTTGTCCGCGCCGTGCATGGCGATACCGGCCTTGTTCAGGCCCGCCCAGAAATCGGATTCCGAAATCGGTTGGGCACCAATGATTGCCGCACGTTTGGCGAGTTCCGGTACGAGCGCGACGCTGGTCTTGCCGTCCACCGTGCGCAGCACCATCAGCTGACTGTCCTCATCGAGGCCGGGGTGGACGGCAAGCTGAAAGTGCTCACCGCTGTGCAGGACGGTGCCGCGGCCCAAATAGCTGTGCCAGAAGTCGGTGATGATCGGGGAGAAGTCAGACATCGGCTCTATCTTCTTGGAGGTAATCGGTTATGGCACAAACGGATCCAGAGTAGAGGCCGGGATGGGACGACGCCACCGAGTATTGCGGGGGTCATCACAGATCAGGCCGCCTACGTCCCGGAGGACGCAGGCGGCCTGATCTGGTTCTGAAGTTCTAGTGCGTCAGTGCAGCAGCGACGTCAGCAGCGGGTTGCCCGAGGTCTCGGCGCGCTTCTCCGGATCGGTGCAGTCCTTCCACTTTCCGTTCTCCTGGACGAACTCGCGCTGCTGGTTGGCGGTCACGTCGTGACCCTGCGCGGTGACCGCGGCAGTCGCCGTCGGCCCGGTGACGTTGATGTCCGAGACGTTGTAGGTGACGCCGGAGAGCACCTCGCGCGCCGCGTTACGGAACGAGGTCCGGTAGGCCTTGTCGTCGTTGTTCTGGATCGCGGTGGTCAGCGCCTGGGTGGTGGGTCCGGAGACGCCCGCCGCCGAGGCGACCGCGCCGATCATTCCGGGCCCGTAGCCGGACACTTCACTGATCGGTGGGATCTGGTCTTCGGCGGACTTCGAGGCGATCGTGCCGCGGTACTTGTCGCAGAAGAATGTCGAGAGCGTGGCGTTGTCGAGCGACTTGATCGCCGAAGCCTCGCCGGAAATGATCTGCCGGATCTGCTGCTCGTCGGCAGGTGCGGCGGCGGCCAGCGCCGGTCCGCTGAGTGCGGCTGCCAGTGCGATCACACCGGCACCCACAAGGCGATTCTTCATCTGAAAGCTCCCATCGTCGGGTTTTGTCAAACCTTACCGAATGAAATGTCGCATGCCCGGGCTTAGCTGTTACCGGTACATCGCGACCAGGAGCACCAGCCCTGCCAGCACGCCGACCAACATCACGGCCTTGCGCAGCTTCCACACGAGAAGCAGGCCGATGGCGATGGCCGCGAGGGCGACAGGATTCGACGCGATTTCAGAGACGGCCATGCCTCCACCATGTCACGGTGGAGGGGCAACACGCTGCTCCGCCATGCCCATGAAAACGGCCCTGACCGGGGATTCCTGGTCAGGGCCTTACTTCCAGCGTCGGGGTGGCGGGATTCGAACCCACGACCTCTTCGTCCCGAACGAAGCGCGCTACCAAGCTGCGCCACACCCCGCTTTGAAGCCACGCAAGGGTATCGCATCGAGGCCGTCGGTCGCGAATGCGTTGATCCCCGGGTGTGAAAACCGGATGTGACATGCCCTTATTGTCGCGAGGCTTAGCCCCAATGCCCGGTGTCCTCGAACTCGGCTAGGCGCTCCGACGTCGCAAGTAGCTCGAATCCCTGCTCGGCGACCCAGGTGTCATCGAAGTAGGTGTCGGCATACCGATCGCCGGTGTCGGCCAGCAGCGTCACCACCGATCCGGGGATGCCATCGCGTGCCATCTCAGAAATGAGCCGGAATGCGCCGCACAGGTTGGTTCCCGTTGACGGCCCCACTCGACGGCCCAGCACTCTGCTGGCGTGTCTCATCACCGCCACCGAAGCGGCGTCGGGTATCTGTTCCATGCGGTCCACCACGGTCGGTAGGAACGACGACTCCACCCGGGGGCGTCCGATGCCCTCGATGCGCGACGAAATTCCGGTCACCACATCATGTCCCGCGATGTATGAGGGGTAGAAGGCAGAGTTGTCGGGGTCCACCACGCACAGTTGGGTGGGGTAGCGCCGGTACCGGATGTACCGCCCGATGGTCGCGCTGGTGCCGCCGGTGCCCGCGCCGACCACGATCCACGTTGGCAGCGGGTGTTTCTCGTGATGCATCTGGTTGAAGATCGATTCGGCGATGTTGTTGTTGCCGCGCCAATCGGTCGCTCGTTCGGCGTTGGTGAACTGGTCCAGATAGTGCCCACCGGTCTCGTCGGCGAGTCGCTGCGCCTCGGCGTACACCTGCTGCGCCTCATCAACGAAATGACAACGGCCACCCTGAGACTCGATCAAGGCGATCTTGCTGGGGCTCGTCGAGGCCGTCATCACCGCGATGAACGGCAGCCCCAACAGTTGTGCGAAGTAGGCCTCGGAAACCGCGGTCGAACCGGAAGAGGCCTCCACGATCGTGGCGCCTTCCCTGATGAACCCGTTGCATAGCCCGTACAAGAAAAGCGAACGCGCCAAGCGATGTTTGAGGCTCCCGGTGATGTGTGTGGACTCATCCTTGAGATACAGCTGCACATCCACGCTGTCGGCCCAGGCCGCAGGCAACGGGTATCGCAGCAGATGGGTGTCGGCGCTGCGGCGCGCATCCGCCTCGATCAACCGGACCGCGTTATCGGCCCACGCGCGGCTCACGTCACTGCGCGGTGGCGCTGGGCAGCCGGTCGCCGGATTCGGCGTCGGCCCCTTGGCCACGGATGCGCGCGGGCACCAGCGTCAGCAGCGTCGCCTCCGGTCGGCAGAAGAACCGCATCGGCGCGAACGGTGATGTCCCGATACCCGCCGACACGTGCAGCTGCATATGCGAGCCCCACTGCGACGGGCCCTTCACCCGGGAACGGTCCAGCTCGCAGTTGGTGACGATCGCCCCGTAGAACGGCAGGCACAGCTGCCCGCCATGGGTGTGACCGGCCATCACCAGCTGATAGCCGTCCTCGGCGAAGCGGTCCAGCACCCGCGGCTCGGGTGAATGGGTCAGCCCGAGTCGCAGCGTGGCCAGCGGATTCGGCATTCCGGCGATGGTGTCGTAGCGGTCCCGGTGCAGATGCGGGTCATCCACTCCGGCGGCCGCGATCCGCACGCCGGCGACCTCCAGCTCGTGACGGGTATGGGTCATGTCATGCCACCCACGCTCGGTGAACGCGGCGCGCAGATCCTGCCACGGCAGCGGTTCGCCGTGCGTGCGCTCATCGCTCTTGTAGAGGTACTTGGCGGGATTCTTCAGGCGCGGACCGAAGTAGTCGTTGCTTCCGAAGACGAAAAGCCCCGGGACCGACAGCAAGTCGCCGAGTGCCTGGACAACGGAGGACACCGCCTTGGGGTGGGCCAGGTTGTCGCCGGTGTTGATCACCAAGTCCGGCTGCCATTGCGCAAGCTCACGCAGCCAGGCCTGCTTAAGGCGCTGGCCGGGCCGCATGTGGATGTCGCTGATGTGCAGCACGCGCAGCGGAGAGGCTCCGGGATCGAGTACATCCATCGTCGCTTCACGGATGGTGAACGCGTTGCGTTCGATGATCGACGCGTACCCGATGCCAAGCGCGGCCGAACCCGCCGAGTACGCCGCGGCCCGCTTGATAACCGTGTTGAACGACGTGTTCATCACCCGAGAGTAACTCCGAAAGCTGAGCGACCCCTGATCACCGGCGCGAAACGTGGCGAATTTCTCGTCGCGGATGTGATCCCCGAGAGCTAGATCACGGGGGCGGCGCGAGCACCGGCACGGTGATTGGCGGCAGGCCCGGGATGTTCACCACCGTGGTGGTCATCTCGCCCGGCGGGCCGCCAAAGCCCGGAATGACGATCGGCGGTGGCGCCGGCGGGATGCCGTTACTCAACAAGATGGTGATGATGGAACCGGGGATGGTGGTCCCGGACGGGCTGGTGCCTACAACCTCGTTGAACGGCGCGGTGCTGTTCACCACGCTGGCCTGATCGGCCACCTTGAATCCGGCCTTCTTGAGGGCATCACGCGCCTCGCTCTCGCGCAGCCCGTTGATGCTGGGCACCTTGGAACCCGGACCTCCATCCACGTACCGCGGTTCAGTGGGCGGCAGGGCCGTGGGGCCGTAGTTATCGGCAATCGGCTTCATGGCCTCGAACCAGGCCCGCGCCGGCTCATTACCGCCGTACAGGTTTCCGTCGCCGCACTTGCGCAGCGGGAACGAGCACAGATCGCCGGGGCTCGTGGAGTCGTCGAAGATGTAGCTCGCCCCGGCCAAGTTGTTGGTAAATCCCAGGAACGCCGAAGACCGATGCGCCTCAGTGGTTCCGGTCTTACTGGACAACGGCAGGCCCCAACCGACCGAACCCGCCGAACCTGCGGCGGTGCCGCCGGGCTGGTCATCCTTGCTCAGGGCGTTCGCGAGTGTGTTGGCCAATCCGGTGGGTACCGCCTGCTCGCACGACTCGGTGGTCGTCGGCACCTCTTTGCCGTGGCGGTCGAAGACCTTGTCGATGGGATTGGGCGGGCACCATTTGCCACCCGAGGCCAAAGTGGCTGCGACATTGGATAATTCGAGGGCATTGACCTGGATGGGGCCCAGTGTGAACGAGCCCAGGTTGTACTTTTTGATGTAGTCCGCCAGGCTCTCGTCGCCCTCGGGGTCATAGGGCTTGGCGGTGCCCGCCTGCGCGTAGGAACGCATGCCCAATTTGACGGCCATATCGACAGCCTTGGACACGCCGATCGACTGAATCAGCTTGGCGAACGCGGTATTCGGCGAGGTCGCCAGGGCATCGGTCACGCTCATTGGGGAACGGTAGTTGCCGACGTTCTTGACGCACCAGGTGTCCTTGGGGCAGCCCTTGGTGCCATCACTGCTGCCGAGGCCCTTGGCCGCGAAGGTGGGCGGCACGTCGAGCACGGTGTTGATACCCATGCCCATATCCATGGCCGCGGCGATCGTGAAGATCTTGAAGATCGAGCCGGCGCCGTCGCCAACAAGCGAGAACGGCTGCGGCTGCATGGTCTCGTTGGTCGCGCCATCCAGGCCATAGGTACGGCTGGAGGCCATCGCCAGGATGGGGTGGCTGGTCTGCCCGGGTTTGATGACACTCATGACGTCGGCGACGCCGTTGAGACCGGGATCTGCGACGTGGGAGACCGCCTGTTTCACCGAGTTCTGCACCTCGGGGTCCAGGGTGGTGCGGATGAGGTACCCGCCCTTCATCACCTGGTCCTTGCTGATCCCGGACTTGGCCAGGTAGTCAAGCACGTAATCGCAGAAGAACGCGCGGTCACCCGCGGCGATGCAACCGCGTGGCAGTTCGTTGGGCTGGGGCAGTACACCCAGGGGCTGTGCCCTGGCGGCTACTAGTTCGGCCTTCTTCTCCGGTGCGTTGGCGATCATGGTGTCGAGCACCAGGTTGCGGCGCGCCAGCGCGCGTTCGGGATTGACGTAGGGATTCAGTCCGGAGGTGGACTGCACCATGCCCGCCAACAGCGCCGCCTGCTGCCAGTTCAGGTCCTTGGCGTCGACCCCGAAGTAGGTCTGTGCGGCATCCTGCACGCCGAAGGAGTTGTTACCGAAGGACACCAGGTTCAGGTACCGGGTCAGGATCTCCTGCTTGGTAAAGGTGCGGTCCAGGCGCAGCGCCATCCGGATCTCGCGCAGCTTGCGCGCGGGGGTGGTCTCGATGGCGGCCTTGCGCTCGGCGTCGGTCTTGGCCACCACCAGCAGCTGGTAGTTCTTCACATACTGCTGCTCAATGGTCGAACCACCGCGAGTGTCCTCGTCACCGGAGGCGTACCCGGCCAGGCCGCCCAGGGTGCCCTTCCAGTCGACACCGTTATGCGAAGTGAACCTCTTGTCCTCGATGGACAGCAGGGCCAGCTTGACGGTGTCGGCGATCTGGTCGGCGGGCACCTCGAAACGCCGCTGTGTGTAGAGGTACGCGATCTTGTTGCCCTTGGCGTCTTCGACCGTGGTGACCGCGGGTACCTCACCCTCGAGCAGCTGGGTGGAGCCGTTGGCCACCACGTCGGATGCCCGATTGGATGCCAACCCGAATCCGCCCGCGAAGGGGAACATCAACCCGGCCAAGACCACCGCCGCGATAAGCCCGCAGCCCGCGAGCTTCGCGAGGGTCACCGTCTCGGGCGGGCGTTCTGACATACGCACAGGGTAACTGGCGTCCCCAGGGGTGTCTGCGGGTAGTTGACCGGTAACACGGGGCTCCGAAACGGCGATGAAAAGACGTTGTCGGCACAACCGTCCCAAAAAATTCGGATCAGGTGTTGCGTTGGAGATCCCTGACCACTAACTTGATCTCACGGTGTGATTCAAGTTACACACCGAGCGGACTGTGGCCCACGCCTCTTGTGGGCCACTAGTGACAGAAGGGATAGCCAGTGTCAGCTTCAAGGCCTGCCATGAGTGCTTTACATACAGTGGGATCGATCGATGGTGGAGAAGCACGCATTGCCTGGGTGTCACAGGCCAGATGCAGACAAGGCGATCCTGACGAGTTATTCGTCCGCGGAGCGGCACAGCGTAAGGCCGCAGTAATCTGCCGGCACTGCCCAGTGATGATGGAATGTGGTGCCGATGCCCTGGATAACCGGGTGGAATTCGGCGTATGGGGTGGACTGACCGAACGGCAGCGCCGGGCGATGCTCAAGGCTCACCCCGAGGTGGACTCCTGGGCGGACTTCTTCGCCGCACAGCGCAAGCACAAGAGCGCCGTCTAACACTTAGCGCCGAGCGCGCGCTCAGGCACGCCGATCCGCGAGGATTGGAGCACCTGAGTGCGCGCTCGTTGCGTTTCTAGGAAGCGACGCCGGTGATCTGATCGGCGATGGCGCGCAGTGCGTCCACATCGGAGACATCGAACGGGAGCGAGGGCACCCCGACGATCGGGACCGTGGGGTTGGCGCTCGTGAACCGCGACAGCAGCCGGATCTCCCGCTTGGCGGTCGCCGCGCGCTCGGCATGAACCCGCAGCACCGCCCCGGGAAGGCTGTATTCGCCCGACTCCTCGAGATTGTCCGCGACATCGATAGCGCGCTCGACGGTCAGGCTCGACAGCGTGGGGTGGGTGCGGTTGAGGATGAGGCCCGCCAGCGGCATGCCCTCCTGGCTCAGCCGCTCGACGAAGAAGGTGGCCTCACGCAGCGCATCCGGTTCGGCGGCCGACACCACGACGAATTGGGTGCTGCGCCGGCGCAGCAGCTCGTAGGTGCGGTCAGCCTTCTCGCGGAACCCTCCGAACGTGGAGTCCAGTGATTGCACGAACAGTGAAGCATCGGAAAGCAATTGCGATCCGAGCACCGTAGAAAGCGCCTTCATCGCCAGTCCGACGGCTCCGGTGACGATCCGGCCCAGGCCGCGGCTAGAGCCCAGCAGCATCTTCCAGAGACGTCCATCCATGAAGCTGCCCAACCGCTTTGGCGCGTCCAGGAAGTCAAGGGCATTGCGGGACGGCGGTGTGTCCACCACGATCAGGTCCCATTTGTCTTCATGGAGAAGTTGTCCCAGTTTCTCCATGGCCATGTATTCCTGTGTGCCCGACATGGAGGTGGCGACTGTCTGATAGAACTTGTTGTCCAAAATCGTTTGTGCGCGATCGGATCCCGCGTGCTGGACCACCAGCTCGTCGAAGGTGCGCCGCATATCCAGCATCATCGCGTACAGCTCACCCTTGACGCCCTCGACGTGCACCTGTTGCGGGGTGTTGCCCAGCGCCTCGATGCCCAGTGACTGCGCCAACCGGCGTGCCGGGTCGATGGTGAGCACCACGACGGTGCGGCCGTACTCCGCGGCGCGGAGCGCGACCGACGCGGCGGTGGTGGTCTTGCCGACACCGCCTGCACCACAACAGACCACGACGCGGTTCTTGCGGTCTTCGAGAATGGCCGCCATATCCAAGACGGCAGGTGTGTTGCTCATCGGACTCCCTGCTCGGCCAGGCTCTCGGCCAGTTCGTAGAGGCTACCCAGGTCTACCCCGTCGGCCAGGGTGGGCAATTCCAGTCGAGGTATCTGCAGCTCCCCGAGCAGCTCTTCGCTCTCGGCACGCGCACGCATACGTGTCGCATGCTCGATCGTCTCGGTGAGCAGACCGGCGAAGTCCGCGTCGGAGAGAGTTACGTTGTTATCGGTCAACGCCTTACGCACCGCGTCGGCGTCGATGACGCCCTCGGCGGCCTTGTCCAGATCCGCGGGCGACAGGTGCGGCACCACGGTTCGGTTGACGATGACGCTGCCGATCGGCAGGCCCATCCCGCTCAGTTCGGCGATGGCCTCTGCGGTTTCCTGCATGGGCAGCGCCTCAAGCAGGGTCACCAGGTGGATGGCCGTCTGGTCCGAGTGCAGCAGCTTGCGCACTCCCTCGGACTGGGAGTGGATGGGGCCGCCCTTGGCGATATCGGATAGTGCCGACGTCACATCGAGAAAGCGGGCGATCCGGCCGGTGGGCGGTGCATCGACCACGACGGCGTCGTACACATGCCGCCCGGACTTGTCGACGCGGACGATGCACTCCTTGATCTTTCCGGTCAGGATCACGTCTCGCAGACCCGGCGCGATGGTGGTGGCGAACTCGATGGCCCCGATGCGCTTCATCGCCCGCCCGGCCAGACCGAGGTTGTAGAACATCTCGAGGTACTCCATGAACGCCGTCTCGATCTCGACGGCCAGGGCGTTCACTGCCCCGCCGCCCTCGGCGGTGGCGATCTTGAGTTCCTTGGGCGCCAGCGGCGGTACGTCGAAAAGCTGGGCGATGCCCTGTCGGTTTTCGACCTCGACCAGCAGCACCTTGCGGCCGCCCGCGGCGAGCGCAAGGGCCAGGGCCGCGGCGATGGTGGACTTTCCAGTCCCGCCCTTGCCGGTCACAAAGTGCAGTCGTGCATTCGCGACTCGTGCGGGCCAGGCATCTGACAAGGGCCCCGCCGCCGCATCGCTGGGGGAGCCAGGGGAAGTGTTCACCACGCACGCATGCTAGCCGTCCATGATCGAGTCGATGTCAGAACGTCTGTGCTTGTCTAGGGTTGCGTGTATGACCGAACGCACCGCATGGGAGTACGCCACCGTCCCGCTGTTGACACATGCCACCAAGCAGATCCTGGACCAGTGGGGAAGTGACGGCTGGGAGCTGGTGAGCGTGCTACCCGGACCCACCGGTGAACAGCACGTCGCGTACCTGAAGAGGTCCAAATGAGCACGCATAGCGCCCGGCTCGTCGAGCTCGGAATCGAACTGCCCGCCGTCGCAGCGCCCTTGGCCGCGTATCAACCCGCGGTGCGCAGCGGCAACCACGTCTACACCTCCGGGCAGCTGCCCATCGTGGACGGCAACCTGGTTGCCGCGGGCAAGGTCGGGGCCGAGGTCACGCCGGAGGATGCCAAGGCACTGGCCCGTACCTGCGCCCTCAATGCGGTCGCCGCGGTAGACGCACTCGTCGGGATCGACAACGTCGTGAAGGTGGTCAAGGTCGTCGGATTCGTCGCCTCGGCACCCGGGTTCACCGGCCAGCCCGGTGTGGTGAACGGAGCATCGGAGCTGCTGGGCGACGTGTTCGGGGACGCGGGCGTGCACGCGCGCTCGGCCGTGGGTGTTGCAGAGCTCCCGATCAATGCCCCGGTGGAGGTGGAGATCGTGGTGGAGGTCAGAGAGGAAGTCTCCGCCTGATGACCCATCCCGCCTACGGGCAACTGCGTCCGGTCACCGAGACAGCTTCGGTGCTGCTGGCCAACAACCCGGGGATGATGACGCTCGAAGGCACCAATACCTGGGTGCTGCGCGCGCCGGGCAGCGATGAGGTCGTCATCGTCGACCCGGGTCCGGGTGTCGCCACCGGTGACCCCGATGTGCACGTCGAGGAGCTGGCGAAGATCGGCAAGGTGGCTCTGGTTTTGGTGAGCCATCGGCATTTCGATCACACCGGTGGTGTCGACCGTCTGGTCGAGCTGACCGGTGCGCCGGTGCGTGCCGTTGACCCGGCGTGGCTGCGCGGCGATTCGGTGGCGCTCTCCGACGGCGAGCGCATCGATGTCGCGGGTTTGTCGATCTCGGTGCTCGCGACCCCCGGGCACAGCGATGATTCGGTGTCGTTCGTTCTCGACGACGCGGTACTGACCGCCGACACCATCCTCGGGCGGGGGACCACCGTCATCGCACAGGACGGCGGCGGTCTCGGCGACTACCTGGAGTCACTGAAACGCCTTGAGGGCCTGGGCAAGCGCACCGTGCTGCCCGGCCACGGTCCCGAGCTGGGCGACCTTTCGGCAGCCTCGGCCGCGTATTTGGCGCACCGCGAGCAGCGTCTTGACCAGGTGCGCGGGGCACTGGCGGCACTGGGCGAGGATGCCTCGGCTCGGCAGGTTGTCGAGTTCGTCTACACCGATGTGGATCCGTCGTTGTGGGGCGCCGCCGAATGGTCGGTGCAGGCGCAGCTGGACTATCTGCGCGCTGTTTAGTCGGCAGTGAACCCCATCCCATTGGCCCTCACGGGCTCGCTCAGCTGGGGCATCAGTGACTTCATTGGCGGGCACGCGAGCAAGCGACGTTCCACACTGGCCGTACTCGCGCTGAGCAGGCCCGTCGGGCTGGCCGTGGTGAGTTTGGTGGCTGTGCTTACCGCGTCTACGCACTTCGACGGCCGCACGCTGCTGGGAATGCTCTCCGGCCCAGCGGCTTTCACTGCCCTCTACGCGTTGTACCGTGCGCTTGCCATCGGTCCGATGGGGGTCGTCTCGCCCATCGCGGCGGTAGGCGCGGTGGTACCGGTCATCTGGGGCGCCACGATCGGACAGTCACTTTCGGGGCTCACGTATTTGGGGCTGGCCGGCACACTCGTCGGCGTCATGCTGGCCTCGGCCTCACAAGGTCTGGACGGACGGCGTCCGGGGCGACAGGTGCTCGCGTGGTCGTTCTTTTGCACGGTGATGTTCGGGGTCTGCATGATTCTGCTGGCCGAGGCGGGCAGGTATCACCCCGTGGAGGCGGTGGTGGTTTCCCGCGCCACCGAGGTGATGCTGATCCTGGTGCTCGGCGCGTTCAACTGGAAGAGCCTGCGACAGAACCTGCGTCCGCCGTTCGGGGTGGTGCCCCTCGCGGGGGTGCTCGATACGTCGGCGATCCTGCTGTTCACGTACGCCTCAGCGCGCGGCAGCCTGGGGGTGGCGGCGGTGCTGTCCTCGCTGTACCCGGTGGTGACGGTGCTCATCGCCCGCGTGATGCTCCATGAGCGGCTGAGCCGGATTCAGCAAGCCGGTGCGGTACTGACTCTGCTGTGCGTCGCGGTGGTGGCGTTCAGTGCATCACGCTGATGCGCTAGCGCGCTCGGCGGGCCAGACGCTCCGAGTCGGAGATCAGAACGCTCTTGCCTTCCAGCCGGATCCAGCCGCGGTGCGCGAAATCGGCCAGCGCCTTGTTCACGGTCTCGCGGGACGCACCCACCAGCTGAGCGATCTCCTCCTGCGTCAGGTCGTGCGTCACGCGCAGCGCGCCGCCCTCCTGGGTGCCGAACCGCTGGGCTAGCTGCAGTAGCTGCTTGGCCACGCGACCGGGCACGTCGGTGAAGATCAAATCGGCGAGATTGTTGTTGGTGCGGCGCAGGCGGCGAGCCAACACGCGCAGTAGCTGCTCGGCGATCTCCGGACGGTCGGCGATCCAGGCGCGCAATGCGTCCCGGTCCATCGACACCGCGCGCACTTCGGTGATGGTGGTGGCGCTGGATGTCCGGGGCCCGGGGTCGAAGATCGACAGCTCACCGAACATGTCCGACGGTCCCATGATCGTCAGCAGGTTCTCACGGCCGTCCGGTGACCGGCGTCCGATCTTCACCTTGCCGGTGATGATGATGTACAGACGGTCGCCAGGCTCGCCCTCGGCGAACACTGTATGTCCGCGCGGAAAGTCAACCGGCTGCAGCTGCTTCGTCAGCGCCGAGATGGCAGTCGGTTCGACACCCTGGAAGATTCCGGCCCTGGCCAGGATCTCGTCCACGTTTGCCCCTTACCCAAATTCGTTGGTCATGCTTGCGCTGGCCTGCTCGACATGAGTCTAGAGGCCAAGTCGCTAAAGAACGTGATCCAAGCTACACCGCTGCCCCACCGGCACGCAGTGAATCCACCACCGAATGCCGGGAGCGCATGGAGTGCACACCCTCATCACGCAGGCTGGAGGTACCACCGATTCGCGGGGGCTTCATGGACGGACCGTTGACTCGTGGCTGGTTGTAGCCGTTTGTGGTGGCCTCGTACACCGCCTCCAACGACGGTTCGATGCGTTGCAACTGACGCCGGTGCAAACCCTCGATGGCCGACGGCATGCCGTCGCGCGCGAGCCGATTCATATCCGATGGACTTGCTTGGTCCAGAAAATCGGCGACCTCACTTGGTTGCAAGGTATGCCGCATCAACCCGGCTTCCAGCCTTCCCAGCCCAAGGCTGGCAAGCATGAGAAGTCCGGGTACCAATAAACCGAATAGGCCCGACACGGGTTGAAGTAAACACGCCCAAGATCTCGACGAGGTCACGAAAAACAACCGGTTTGTCCTGCGCAAGGGTGCAATCGGTGGACGTGCTCGCCCCTGCGGCGTCTCAGGCTCCCGCTACCCTGGGCTTGTGTCTGTGACCGGATCGGCCTCTAAGCCCAGAGCGAAATCGACGGCGAAGACGACAGTCCCGGTCCGAGCGCGGAAGGCTGAGACGCACGCGGGACTGGTCCGTCGCGCGCGACGGATGAATCGGACGCTGGCGCAGGCATTTCCACACGTTTACTGCGAACTCGATTTCACCACGCCGCTGGAATTGACGGTGGCCACCATCTTGTCGGCGCAATGCACCGACGTCCGGGTCAACATGGTGACCCCGGCGTTGTTCGCCAAGTACCGCACCGCGGAGGACTACGCAGGGGCCAATCGGACCGAACTCGAAGAAATGATCCGCACCACCGGCTTCTACCGGAACAAGGCGAACTCGATCATCGGGCTGGGAACCCAGCTGGTGGAGCGATACGGCGGCGAGGTGCCGCCGCGCCTGAAGGACTTGGTCACCCTGCCCGGCATTGGCCGCAAGACCGCAAACGTTGTCCTGGGCAATGCCTTTGACGTCCCGGGCATCACCGTCGACACGCATTTTGGGCGGCTGGTACGGCGTTGGGGGTGGACCGAGGAAGAGGACCCGGTCAAGGTCGAGCACATCGTCGGCGAGCTCATCGAGCGCAAGGAATGGACCCTGCTCAGTCATCGGGTGATCTTCCACGGTCGGCGCGTATGCCATGCCCGTAAGCCCGCCTGCGGGGTGTGTGTGCTGGCCAAGGATTGTCCGTCGTACGGGCTGGGCCCGACGGATCCCGAGCTGGCGGCGCCGCTGGTGAAGGGGCCGGAAACCGAGCACTTGCTGGCCCTGGCCGGGTTGTGACGTGGCTCGGCTCAGCACCGGGGCACGGTGGACGATCGTGGGGGTGGTGCTGGTCACCGCGCTGATCACCGTCATGTTGTCGCAACAACACGATGAGCGGCAGCGCGGGCCGCGGGGACAGGATCCCGTCGCTGCCCGGGAACGCCGAGACGCCGACACCCCCGAAGCCCTGGCCGAACTGCGCCGCCAGGCGCAACTGCCGCCATGTCCGACCGCGGGCAGTGCCCCGGGCATACCGGAACTGGCCGGGATAACGCTGGAATGCAGCGGGGTCAGGGTGCCGGTTGGTGCTGTGCTCGCCGGGCGTGAGGTGGTGCTGAACCTGTGGGCCTACTGGTGTGGCCCGTGTGCCGATGAGCTGCCGGCGATGGCCGAGGTGCAGCGCCGCGCGGGCGACAAGCTGACCGTTGTGACGGTGCATCAGGACGAGAATGAGGCGGCCGGGCTGGCCAAGCTCGCCGAGCTTCACGTGCGGCTGCCGATGATCCAGGATGGAGCCCGCCGAATCGCGGCCGCGCTGAAGTCACCGAATGTCATGCCCACAACGATTTTGATCCGTGCGGACGGTAGCGTTGCCCGAGTGCTACCGCGTTCGTTCACTTCGGCGGATGAGATCGGTGCCGAGGTGGAGCAAGCGTTGGGAGTGAGGTTCTAGGTCGTGACTGCCGATGAGCCGCATGCGCGAAGAGGATTGGCGACGGCGCCATTGACGCCCAGTGCCGCGCCTGACTGGATGCGACCGCTGGTGGACAATGCCGCGGGTGTCAAAGACATCTATGGCCGCGGCGTGCACCCCGCGATCAAGGCGGTGCTGCGGGCGCGCCAGCTGCCGTCCTCCGGACGGCCGGCGGCGGTTTTGGTGCTGGTGTCCGCCGACGGAACGATCACCGACCCCACCGAGGCAGATCTGTTGCTGACCGTGCGGGCATCGACCTTGCGTCAACACAGCGGCCAGGTGTCGTTTCCCGGTGGTGCCACCGATCCCGGTGACGGGGGACCGGTGGGAACGGCATTGCGGGAGGCGCACGAGGAGACGGGGCTGGACCCCGTCCGCGTGCAACCGCTGACGGTGATGGACCCGCTGTTCATTCCTCCGTCCGGTTTCCACGTCTCGCCCGTGCTTGCGTACTCACCGGATCCGGGTCCGGTCCTCGCCGTCGACCCGGGTGAGACCGCCGAGGTTTCGCGTGTGAAGATCGGTGACCTCGTCAACCCGGCGAATCGGATCATGGTGACCAAGAAGACTTTTGGTATTCGTTACAGCGGCCCGGCCTTCCTGCTGCCGGGGATGCTGGTGTGGGGCTTCACCGGGCAGATCATCGCGGCGATGCTGGAAGTGTCCGGCTGGGCCCAGCCGTGGGACACTCGTAACCTTCGTGATCTTGATGAGCTACTGGCCGAGCACCTGGGAGGGTCGGTATGAACCTGAATCCATCGCAGTGGCTTGATATCGCCGTCATCGCTGTGGCGTTCATCGCCGCGGTATCCGGATGGCGTTCCGGTGCATTGGGTTCCCTGATGTCCTTCGTCGGGGTGATTCTGGGCGCGGTGGCGGGAATCATGCTGGCCCCGCATGTGGTGGGCAACCTGGAAGGGGCGCGCACCAAGCTGTTCGCCTCGCTCCTACTCATCCTCGTGCTGGTGGTCATCGGCGAGGTCGCGGGCGTGGTGCTGGGCCGGGCCATGCGTGGCGCCATCAAGAATCGGGCGCTGCGTGCCGGCGATTCGGTGGTGGGGGTGGTGCTGCAGGTGGCCGCCGTCCTGATTGCCGCGTGGCTGCTGTCCATCCCGATGCAAAGCTCTGCCCAGCCGAACATCTCTGCGGCAGCACGTGAATCGAAGGTGCTCAGCCAGGTCGACAAGTACGCCCCGGACCAACTCCGCAAGGTTCCCAACGATCTGTCGAAGCTGCTGGATACCTCCGGGCTGCCCAGTGTGTTGCAGCCGTTTGGAAAGACCCCGATTGCAGCCGTCGACGCTCCCGAGTCGACTTTGGCCGACGGTCCGGTGGTGCGCGGAGCCGAGCCGAGTGTCGTCAAGATCAAGGGCATTGCCCGCAGCTGCCAAAAATCGCTTGAGGGAACCGGATTCGTCATCGCCCCGCACCGAGTGATGTCGAATGCCCACGTGGTGGCGGGCACGAACAGTGTCACCGTCGAGTCGGCAGGGCAGACCTTCGACGCCAGCGTGGTGGCCTACGACCCCAATGCGGACATCTCGATTCTCGCTGTTCCCGATATGCCGGCGGCGCCGCTGGTCTTCGCACCTAAGGCGGCCAAGACCGGTGACGACGCCATCGTGCTGGGCTACCCGGGCGGTGGGAACTACAGGGCGACCCCGGCAAGGGTCCGCGAGATCATCGAACTGAATGGCCCGGACATCTACCGGTCCACCACGGTCACCCGCGAGGTGTACACCGTCCGTGGCTCAGTGCTCCAAGGCAATTCGGGCGGTCCGCTGATCGACACGGAAGGTCGGGTGCTCGGCGTGGTCTTCGGGGC
The DNA here is from genome assembly GCA_002013775.1 of Mycobacterium sp. D16R18. Taxonomy (GTDB): domain Bacteria; phylum Actinomycetota; class Actinomycetes; order Mycobacteriales; family Mycobacteriaceae; genus Mycobacterium. The sequence continues at coordinate 28,270 of MAFD01000034.1, read as the reverse complement.
GGCGATCGACGATGACGACACCGGCTTCGCGCTCACCGCCAAACAGGTCAAGGATCAGCTGGCCAAGGCCGATCTTGTCGAGCCCGTCGGCACCGGCAGTTGCATCTCGGCACCCGAGGCCAGCAAGTCGCCGGAGCAGCCCGTCAATGGGCCGCAGTCACCGGCGCCCAATAAAGCTCCGTAGGTGTTCGTTGACGGTGGCGGGATCTTCCTCGTGGCCGTAGTGACCCACCCCGCGCAGCGCGGCGAACTGCCCGTTCGGTGCGAATCGCAGTGACCGATGCACCGGGTCGGCGAGCACGTAGGGATCGGTATCGCCGCGCATGTGGAGCACGGGGACAGACAGTTCGCGGTTCATTGAACGCATGAAACGCCAACCTTCGCTGCGCAATTGGCTGCGCACCGCCCACCGCTGGTACTCCAGTGCGCAATGGGCCACACCGGGGATGGCGATCGCGGTGCGCAGCTGAGTGATGGTCTCGGCGAAATCCTCGGTGGTGGTCCACTGCGCGCCGGCCCGCGAGCGCACCAGACGTTCCAGCTCGGCACCGCGATGACGTGTCAGGGTGCGCTCGGGGAGGATCGGCACCTGGTAGCGCATGAGTGAAGGCAGTAGCGCCCCACCCTGTCCGGTTCCGCGGAATGTGGAAGTGCGTAAGGCGATCGGGTGCGGCGAGCTCACCACCGCGATGGCATCGACAAGGCGCGGATGCAGGTTGGCGGTGGCCCAGCAGACCAGCCCGCCCTCGGCATGTCCGACCAGCGTGGCCGATGTGTGGCCCAGGGCGCGAATCAATCCGGCGGTGTCGCCGGCCAGGGTCCATCCGTCGTATCCGCGCGGTGGCTTGTCGCTGCCCCCGTAGCCGCGCAGATCGACCGCCACCACGCGGGCGTCCGTCAGCTCGCGAAGCTGATGACGCCATGACCACCAGAAGGAACCAAATCCGTGTAGCAGCAATACGAGTGGTCTGCTGGTGACGGCTACGGTCGGTGTGCTGGGGGCCTCGGCCTCCACCACGTGAAACCGAATTCCGTTGGCATGTACGTCGAAATGACGCCATGGGCCGACGATGCGGACCACGGACGGGTCGGGGTGGCGGGCCGTCTGGTCAAACAGCATGGATGTGTCGGTATCGAGCCGACGTGAATCAGTTACCAGCCCGACGGGTCAGCGGGTTTGGCCGACTTGGTCAGTGCGGGGGTTTCGTCGTCTCGCGAGGTGAACACGGTCCGTGTTTCCTTGACGGAGGCGATGGTGTCGCGTGGTCCTCGGATTCGTCTGACCTGAAGGAAACCGATCAGCACCGCGAGGATGGCGACGAACACCATCGCGGCGAAGATGATCAGGTAGGCGGCCCAGGCGGGCAGCCAGATCTTGAGGATCTCGGCGGCGAAGAAGAAGAAGAAGAACGTCGAATAGAACAGGACCACGAGAGCCGCGATGAAGAAGATGCTGCCCGCGACGCCCTTCTTGACGTCCCGGACTACCTCGGCGCGGGCCAGCTCGACCTCGGCGCGCACCAGGGCGGAAACCTGGGAGGTGGCATCACGGACGAGATTGCCGATGGTGGGTTCGCCGGTGCCGGTCACGTTCGGATCGGACAGCGGAATGGCTGCGACGGTGATCGGAACACCATTGCTGTCCGTGCGGTAGTTGCGGCTTCCAGGGCTGCTCACTGTGCTCCCTCCGTGTCCCTTGCGGGTCCGGTGTGATGTCGTGCGGCCTATGTTGCCACGTCGGTGGCGCCGAGGCTGCGGCGCGTCTGGCCGGGGGCGTCGTTACCCAATCGATAGCACTGTGACAGAAGTGACCAGTGTGAATCTTGTTTAGAATGATGGCAGGCATGGCCGACGGGGGAGAGATGCGGCCGGAATGAGAAAGGCTGCACCGATGAGCGGCATGCGCGAAGAAGCTAGGGCGCCGATGAGGTCACCTCGGCGGCGTATGCGGTACGGGTTGCCGGTGCTGATCGCACTATTCGGCCTCGTCGCGGGCGTGATCCCGGCTGGTGCGGCCCCCGCCGCCGGCGCCGATGACAAGGTGCCCATGGGCGGCGGCGCCGGGCTGATCATCAATGGCGACACCCTCTGCACGCTGACCACGATCGGTCACGACAACAAGGGCAATCTGGTGGGCTTCACCTCCGCTCACTGCGGCGGGTCGGGTTCACAGGTGGTCTCTGAGGACTTTCCCAAGAAGGGCGTACTCGGCAAGTTCGTCAACGGCAACGAGCAGTACGACTACGCGACCATCCAGTTCGATCCCGAGAAGGTGCAGCCGGTAAACACCTACAAGGGCTTCACCATCACTGGGATCGGGCCCGACCCGCAGCCCGGTGATATCGCGTGCAAGCTGGGACGCACCACCGGCAATTCATGCGGCGTGACCTTCGGCGCCGGAGCTGAGCCCGGCACATTCATCAATCAGGTGTGTGGACAACCGGGAGATTCGGGTGCGCCGGTCACCGTAAACGGACAACTGGTGGGAATGATCCACGGCGCCGCTACCAAGCTGCCGGTGTGCGTCATCAAGTACATCCCGCTGCACACCCCGACCACCACGTACTCGATCAATACCGTGCTGGCCGACATCAACGCCAAGAACCGTACCGCCGGAGTGGGTTACACCCCGGTCGGGTAGACGGTCCTACTTGCTGGCTCTGATCGCCTCGAAGACGCTCGGGTCGACCAGTGTCGAGGTATCGCCCAGCTCGCGTCCCTCGGCCACGTCACGCAGCAGCCGCCGCATGATCTTGCCGCTGCGGGTCTTGGGCAGCTCGGGTACCACGTGAATCTCGCGCGGCTTGGCAATGGGCGAAATCTCCTTGGACACCTGAGCTTTCAGGTGTGAGACGAGCTCGTCACCCTCGACCGTGTGGCTGGCCTTCAGAATCACGAACGCCACGATGGCCTGCCCTGTCGTGTCGTCGGAGGCGCCGACGACGGCGGCCTCGGCGACACCCTCGTGTCCGACGAGTGCAGATTCCACCTCGGCGGTGGAGATCCGGTGGCCGGAGATGTTCATGACGTCATCGATGCGACCCAACACCCAGATGGCGCCGTCGCTGTCATATCGGGCGCCGTCGCCGGCGAAGTACCAGCCCTTGTCGGCGTAGCGCGACCAGTAGGTCTCCTTAAAACGCTCCGGGTCGCCCCAGATGCCGCGCAGCATCGACGGCCACGGCTGATCGAGAACCAGATATCCGGTGACGGGCTCATCGCCGCTCGCCGGCTCCAGCCGATTCCCGTCGTCGTCAACGATTTTCGCGGAGACGCCGGGCAACGCACGCATCGCCGAACCGGGTTTGGTGTCGGTGACGCCAGGCAGGGGAGAGATCATCGCCGAGCCGGTTTCGGTCTGCCACCACGTGTCGACGATGGGGGTCCGGTTGCCGCCGATGACCTCCCGGTACCAGCGCCACGCCTCCGGATTGATCGGCTCGCCGACGCTGCCGAGCAGTCGCAGGCTGGACAGATCGTGCGCGAACGGGATCTCGCGGCCCCACTTCATGAACGTCCGCACCAATGTGGGTGCGATGTAATAGATGGTGACGCCATACTTTTCGATGATCTCGAAGTGCCGGTGCTCGTTCGGGGAGGTGGGTGTGCCCTCGTACACCACTTGGGTGGCGCCGTTGGACAGTGGGCCATAGACGATGTAGGTGTGGCCGGTGACCCAGCCGATATCGGCTGTGCACCAGTACACGTCCGTCTCGGGCTTGAGGTCGAAGATATTGAAATGCGTGTACGAGGTCTGCGTCAGGAAGCCGCCCGAGGTATGCACGATGCCCTTGGGCTTTCCGGTCGTACCCGAGGTGTACAGCAGAAACAGCGGATGCTCGGAATCAAACGCCTCGGGGACGTGAGTGGTATCGGCGTGAGCAACTGTCTCGTGCCACCACACGTCGCGACCCGGAGTCCATTCGACGGGAATCTCCGTGCGGCGCACCACGAGAACATGTTCGACAGAACTCGGCTCGCCGCCCAACGCCTCATCCACACCGGCCTTCAGCGGGGCCGCAGCGCCGCGGCGCCATTGGCCGTCGGAGGTGATGACCAGCTTGGCCTGGGCGTCGTCGATGCGTGCCCGCAGTGCCGCGGCGGAGAACCCCGCGAAGACCACCGAATGCATCAGGCCCAGCCGTGCGCACGCCAGCATCGCCACAATCGCCTCGGGCAGCATCGGCATGTAGATGGCCACCCGGTCGCCGGACACCAGGCCGAGCTCGGTCAGATAGTTGGCCGCCTGGCTGACCTGAGCCAGCAGCTCGGCGTAGGTGATGGTGCGGGTGTCACCGGGCTCGCCTTCCCAGTGGATGGCGACGCGCTCACCGTTGCCGGCCTCCACATGTCGGTCGACGCAGTTGTACGCGACATTGAGCTTGCCGCCGACGAACCACTTCGCGAACGGCGCCTCGGACCAGTCGAGTACCTCCCCGAAGGGCTCGCTCCAGTGCAGGCGGTCCGCCTGCTGCGCCCAGAACCCGAGCCGATCTTCCTCGGCCGCCTGGTAGAGGTCGGCGGTCGCGTTCGCTGTCGCCACAAACTCCGGCGACGGCGGGTAGCGATCCGGTTCGGTGCTGATTTCGGTCATCTGATCTGGCCTTTCTGCCATAGACAGGTCCGTTTCGAAAGCCTAGTGGGCGGTCTTGGTTACCGAGAAGTAATTGAGGTCGTCGTGCAGATCCGGGCGCGGCGGTGTGTCGATGAAGAGACATCGGCGTGATACCCGCCTATGGTTCGTCCTACCTATTTCAGCTACCGAAGGGAAGGGTGAGGATGAGGTTCCGCCAACTGGCCGTCGCGTTGCTCGTTGGTATTGCCGCGATCCTTCCCGCCGGCTGCGGTGACCTCGTGACTCCGGCGCCGCCGGGCTACTTCAGCATGTACATCACCGAACCCGAGCACACCTTGGTACCGGGAAACACCACCGAGAATCAGGGTGGTCGCATCCTGCGCTCGCTATTTACGGCGCTGGTCGAGTTCAACAACGACACTGCCGAGGTGGAGTACACCGGTGTGGCCGAATCGATCACCAGCCACGACAACATCAATTGGACGATAAAGCTCAAGCCCGGATGGACATTCCACAACGGCGAACCGGTGACTGCCCAGTCCTATGTGGACGCATGGAATTACACCGCCCTGAGCACCAACGCCCAGGGCTCCTCGAGTTTCCTCGCCAATGTCGACGGGTACGGCGATCTACAGGGCGATCCGAAGAACAAGATCCCACCGCGTGCCACCCAGATGCGCGGACTCCGTGTCGTGGATGACGTGACATTCGCGGTCCGGCTCAACACACCGTTCGCCATCTACCCGATGACCTTGGGGTACACCGCGTTCCTGCCGCTGCCAAAGTCCTTCTATCGTGATCCGGCCAAGTTCGGTGTGCACCCCATAGGCAACGGCCCCTTCAAGGCGGACGGCGACTGGGTGCGCGGCGTCGGCTTCACGCTGAGCCGTTACGACCAGTACGCGGGCCCGAAAAAGGCCAAATCCAAGGGCCTGATCTGGCGCGTGTACACCGAGGGCCTGACCGCGTACACCGATATGCAGGCCGGTGCCCTCGACATTCAGCTCGATCTGCCCGACTCCGCCTACGAGAACGCCAGGGCCGAATTCGGATCGGCCTTCCTGGAGCGGCCCCGCCCGGACATCACTTCGTTGGGCTTCCCGATGTACGACCCACGGTACGGCGATGTACGTGTGCGTCAGGCGATTTCGATGGCCATTGACCGTGAGGCAATCACCCAGGTGATCTTCTCCGGTACCCGCACGCCTGCCACCTCCTACGCTTCGGCGGTGGTCTACGGGTATCGCAAGGGGGCGTGCGGAAAGCTGTGCGAGCTGCACGTCGACGAGGCCAACAAACTGCTCGATGACGCTCATTTCGATCGGAGCAAGCCCATTGAGCTGTGGTACAGCTCATCGAGCACCGGCGCGCTGTCGTGGGTGCAGGCCATCGGAAACCAGCTGCAATCCAACCTGAAGGTGCCCTACGTCCTCAAGAGCCTGCCGTGGTCGCAGTTCCTACCGTTGCAGGACAGCAAGGGTATGACAGGACCGTTCCGGTCCGGCTGGGTGATGGACTACCCGTCGATCTACAACTTCCTGGAGTCGTTGTACGGCACGGTGGCGCTTCCCCCTGCCGGATCCAACTACGTGTTCTACAGCAACCCGGCATTCGATGAACTGCTGCGGCAGGGCAACAACGAACCGACCGTGGCACTGGCGACCAAGGCGTATCAGAAGGCGGAAGACCTTTTGTTCAAGGATCTTCCGGCCACCCCGCTGTTCTATGAGGTCAACCAGGCGGTGCATTCCAAGCGGGTGAGCAATGTCAAGATCAGCATCCAAGACAGCATCGAGTACGCCGATGTCGAGGTCGTGCAATGACCGCCAGACTCCTTGATGTCCAGCGCTTGTGGCAGAACGCAGGCATGTTTCGATACATCGTCAAGCGCCTGCTGCTGGCCGTCCCGGTGCTCATCGGCACATCGCTGCTCATCTACGCCCTCGTGTACGCGCTGCCGGGTGATCCCATTCGGGCCCTGGCAGGCGACCGCCCGTTCACTCCCGAGGTCATGGCGCAGCTGCGCGAGCGCTTTCACCTCAACGATCCGTTCCTGGTGCGCTACGGCAAGTACATCGTGGGCTTTCTGCACGGTGACTTCGGCACTGATTTTCAAGAACGCCCTGTCGCGCAAACTGTTTCACAACGCCTGCCGGTGACCTTGCGGCTCACGGTGGTGGCGGTGGTTTTCGAGACGATCATCGGCATTGCGGCCGGCGTGTTATGCGCGGTTCGCCGTGGTTCGTTCTTCGACAATCTGGTGTTGGTCAGCACCACGCTGTTGGTGTCCATGCCGGTCTTCGTGCTCGGCTTCCTGGCGCAGTACCTGTTCGGCTTCAAGCTCGGCTGGTTCCCCATCGCCGGAATCCGGGACGGCTGGTACAGCTTCCTGTTGCCGGGACTGGTGTTGGCCTCGCTATCTATGGCCTATGTCGCCCGCCTTACCCGGACCTCGATGCTGGAGACCATGGATGCCGACTACGTCCGTACCGCCCGCGCCAAGGGCATCTCCGAATCGCGCATTCTGCTGCGGCATACCTTGCGTAACAGCCTAATTCCGGTGGTCACGTTCATCGGTGCCGATGTGGGGGCCCTGCTGGCGGGCGCCGTCGTCACCGAGTCGGTGTTCAACATCCCCGGACTGGGAAGGGCGACATTCGACGCGGTCCGCAACCAGGAGGGTGCCGTGGTGGTGAGCATCCTGACACTGATCGTCTTCTTCTACATCTTCTTCAATCTCGTCGTAGACATCCTCTATGCGCTGCTGGATCCGAGAATTCGCTATGAGTGACCCAATACACGCTCCGGGCCCGCTGTCGGGCCCCGACGCCGTTGCCGAATCGCTGGTGGAACAGGCGGACCTGTGGGGCAACGCATGGAAATACCTGCGCCGCAGCGGCTTCTTCATCACCGGGTCGATCCTGTTGACGATTCTGGTTTTGATGGCGTTGGCTCCACAACTGTTCACCTTCGGGAAGGACCCCCGCGACTGCGATCTCTATCAGGCCCGTAAGGGGATCAGCGCGGCCCATTGGCTGGGTACGGACCTGCAGGGCTGCGACTACTACGCCAATGTGGTCTATGGAGCCCGAGTGTCACTGACGATCGGGCTGATCGCGATGGTGGGTGTGCTGATCATCGGTGTCCTCGTCGGGGCGCTGGCGGGATACTTCGGGGGCATTGCCGACTCCGCTTTGTCTCGGTTGACCGATGTCTTCTATGGCATTCCCACGATTCTGGGCGGAATGATCCTGCTATCGGTGGTGGGTCATCGCACGATCTGGAGTGTCGCCGGTGCGCTGATCGTGTTCGGCTGGATGACGTCGATGCGGCTCGTGCGTTCCAGCGTCATGACCATCAAGCAGAGCGACTACGTCCAGGCCGCGATCGCATTGGGAGCCCCGACATGGCGAATCCTGCTGCGACACATACTTCCTAATGCATTGGCGCCGGTCCTGGTGTACGCCACCATCGCGGTGGGCAGCTTCATCGCAGCGGAAGCCACGCTGACCTACATGGGCATCGGCCTGGAGTTGCCGGAGATTTCGTGGGGGCTGCAGATCAATGACGGACAGTCCCGTTTCGCAACCACGCCACGACTGGTAATCGTTCCCGCCCTGTTCCTCTCGGCCGCCGTGCTGGGCTTCATCATGGTTGGTGACGCCCTCCGGGATGCTCTCGATCCGCGGAGGAGGTAGGCGAGGTGTCCACAGAATCCGTGATTGAGATCAGAGACCTCACCGTCGATTTCGAGGTCGACAAGCAATGGATACCTGCTGTCAAGGGCGTCTCGCTGACCGTCGCCAAGGGCGAGGTGCTTGCCATCGTCGGCGAGTCCGGCTCGGGGAAATCGACCACGGCGATGGCCATTCCTGCGCTGTTGCCATCCAGCGCACGGGTGACGGGAAGCATCAAACTCAACGGTGCCGAGCTGCTCGGTGCCACCAATGATGAGCTGCGTGAGGTGCGCGGCAAGGATGTTGCCGTCATCTTCCAGGAGCCGATGACGGCGTTGAATCCGGTGTACACCATCGGCTGGCAGATCGCAGAGGCCGTCTGTGCGCATAAGAAGGTGACGCGCAGACAGGCACGCGATCGCGCCATTGAGCTCCTTGAGCTGGTGGACATGCCCGAGCCGCAGAAGCGGGTGAAGCACTACCCGCACCAGCTTTCCGGTGGGCAGCGCCAGCGCGCGATGATCGCACAGGCTCTTGCGCTGGATCCCGGGTTGCTCATCGCCGATGAGCCCACCACCGCGCTCGACGTAACCGTGCAGGCCGAGATCCTTGATCTCATGCGCGATCTGCGACATCGCATCGAGGCCGGGATCATCCTGATCACGCACGACATGGGTGTGGTGGCGGACATGGCGGATCGCATCATGGTGATGAAAGACGGTGAGGTCGTCGAGGAGGGAGACGCCGGCGGCATCTTCCACCGGCCACAGCAGCCGTACACGCAGCAGCTGCTGGCGGCGGTGCCTCACCTGGGCGCGACGCTGCACGATACTGACGAACCTTTGGAACCGGCAAGCGATCTGGCGCTGAAGGTGGAGCACGCGGTCATCGAGTATCCGGGCAAGGGGGGAGGTTTCCGGGCCATCGACGATGTGTCCTTCTCCATCGGTAGGGGTGAGGTGGTGGGCCTCGTGGGTGAATCGGGATCGGGGAAATCCACCATCGGGCGCGCCGCGGTAGGCCTACTCAAGGTGACATCGGGAATCATCAGCGTTGCCGGACATGATATTTCGAAGGCCGACCGCAAGCAGCTGCGGGACATCCGGAGCAAGGTGGGGGTGGTGTTCCAGGATCCGGGGTCCTCGCTGAATCCGCGGTGGCCAATCGGCCAGTCGATCGGCGAACCATTGACGCTGCACACCGATATGGATCGTTCCCAACGGGAAAGCAGGGTCAAGACGCTGCTGGAGCAGGTGCAGTTGCCCGCGAACATGCGAAATCGCTTCCCCCATCAGCTCTCCGGTGGGCAGCGGCAGCGGGTTGGCATCGCGCGGGCCTTGGCGCTGGAGCCCACGCTGCTGATCGCCGACGAACCGACCTCGGCACTCGATGTTTCGGTGCAGGCGCGGGTGCTCGAACTTTTCGCCGAGCTGCAACGTGAGCACGGCTTCGCCTGCTTGTTCATCAGCCACGATCTGGCGGTGGTGGAATTGGTGGCGAGCCGCATCGCGGTGCTCAACCATGGCCGTCTCGCCGAATTCGGTTCCGATAAACAGGTATTGACCGCGCCGACTGATGACTACACCAAACGTCTGCTGGCGGCGGTGCCGGTTCCCGACCCGGAGCAGCAGCGGATCCGGCGCGAGGAGCGCAAGGCGCTGCGGTGAGTCTCTTGCACGACGAGCTATTCAGTACCGTTAGTGGACCATGACTGATCCACTCGCGCCGTTGGCCACCTTGCCGGGAGTATCCGAAGCCGCCGAATCCGCTCGCGACGCGGTGAGCAAGGTGCACCGTCACCGCGCCAATCTGCGGGGCTGGCCGGTTACCGCGGCCGAGGCGGCGGTGCGAGCGGCCAGGTCTTCGTCGGCGCTGGACGGCGGCACGATGAAGCTGAGCGCCGATGGAGCGGTGGATGACCCGATACTGGCCGGCGCACTGCGTGTGGGGCAGGCACTCGATGGCGATGCGCTCAGCCAGATGACGTCGGTGTGGTCGCGTGCGCCGCTGCAGGCATTGGCGCGTCTGCATGTGCTGGCGGCCACCGGCATGGCCGACGAGGACACGCTGGGACGGCCGCGCCCCGGCGTCGACACCGACCGGCTGGAGCTGTTGGCGCAACTGATCTCGGGTGGAACATCGGTGTCCGCACCGATTCTTGCGGCGATTACACACGGGGAACTCTTGACGCTGAACCCCTTTGGCTCTGCCGATGGTGTGGTCGCGCGCGCGGCATCCCGGTTGGTGACAGTGTCGCGTGGTCTTGATCCGCACGCGCTCGGCGTTCCCGAGGTGATGTGGATGCGTCAGTCGGGCAGGTACCGAGAGCTTTCCTCCGCTTTCGCGGAGGGGACGCCGGATGCCATTGCTGCATGGATCATCTTCTGCTGTCAGGCATTAACGGCGGGCGCTGCTGAGGCGACATCGATCGCCGACACCGCGTCGAGCTGACGCGGAACGTGTCTGTACATAAAAACGGGCGACGGTCCGAGTAAATCGGCCCGCCGCCCGTTAGCACGGATCCTCCGGTTACCAAGCGTGCATTGTGGGTTGTGTGGGTGGCCTCGGCGCTTTCACGACGCTTCTAACTCGGACTTCACCCAAGAAGTCTGATGAGTCATCTCTGTTCGCGATTGCGCAGGCCCACAACGCTTCTGCCCTTGTCGCGGCGTGCTCCGCGTGGGTGCCGTGGTCCGTGCTGGGAATCCTAGGTCGGGAGATCGATCCTTCTCTTCCGAGTCGACCTTGGCCTTGCCAGGCTTCCGTACCTTCTTTCTACACTGAGACGACGGTCACATCAAGGGGCAATTCCAATGGTCACTGCTTTGTGACGTGCGTGCCAAAAGTGACGTGTGTCTAGTACTACGGCCGAAGCTTGCGGATCAGCGAATAGGTAAGTGCCCCAGCAGCAATAGCGCTCAGCCCAACGGCGGCCGTGGTGGCGGCCGCGGCACCGGAGGGAACCGGTATCCGATCACCCAGTGACACGGGCCGCGAAAACGTCAGTACCGGCCAGCCGCGCGCCATGGATTCCTTGCGCAGCGCCCGATCTGGATTGACGGCTGTCGGGTGACCGACAGATTCCAACATCGGTAGGTCGGTAATCGAATCTGAGTAGGCGTAGCAGTGCTCCAGCGGATAGCCCTCGCGCTTGGCGAGTTCCTCGATCGCCGCTACCTTCCCTTCTCCGTAGCAGTAGAACGCGACATCGCCTGTGTACTTACCGTTCTCCACGACCATGCGCGTTGCCATCGCGTGGGTCGCGCCGAGGGCGCGGGCGATGGGGGCGACGATCTCTTCACCCGAGGCGGAGACCACGACGACATCGCGGCCGCAGAGCTTGTGGTCGGCGATCAGGTCGGCGGCCTCGGCGAACACCAGTGGATCGACGATGTCGTGCAGTGTCTCGGCAACGATCGCCTTCACCTGCTCGACATCCCAGCCCGTACACATGTTGGTGATGTGCGTACGCATCCGATCCATCTGGTCGTGATCGGCGCCGGACAGCAAGAAGAAGAATTGTGCGTAACTCGATTTTAGGACGGCGCGTCTATTTATCAGGCCTTGGTCGAAGAACGGCTTGCTGAACGCGAGTGTGCTCGACTTCGCGATCACGGTCTTATCCAGATCGAAGAAGGCCGCCGTCCGGGGCGCCGGGCCGGTGTCCGTGGGCTGGCTGATGGCCGCGGCATCACGGTCCTCAACGGAAGGAAAGGGTGCGGGTTCCGTTGCGTGGTCGGTCACAGTTCGAGGATAGATCTCGCTGGGTGTGCCGTCGTGTCCATCCGGAAAGTCGCATGTCAACGGGGGTGGTCTGGTAACGCGGCGGTGCCAGAAGAAGGGTTGCCTTTCTTTCCCTTTTTTCGGTCGTTTGGTCTTGCCACCCTCACCCGGTTCGTGTGTATAGTGGGGTTACTCGGCTATGCCGAGTGTGTCTCAGCCCGACCCCCCGGGGCTGAAGCACGACGACCCTCGCCTCCTCCCCCCCTGGCGAGGGTCGTCCTCTTTTCTGGGGACGTTTATCACCGGTTTTTGCGGTTCACCTCGGATCTATCCACAGATTCGCATCCATCCCCAATCTCGATAGAGCCTCTGGCGCCGCCTTCGCGCAACCTCGATGGTGGAGCGCGTGGAGGGAATCGCGGGGGATCCGATCGTCGTCGCTGTGCGCGATCGAGCGCTTGGCAACGACATCGAACGGATTGTTGCCGCGAGTGGTAGACCATTGATCCTCGCTACTGACGCCGGCGCCATCAGCAGACAGGCGTGGGCCCGTGCGGGCGCCGTAGTGCTCGACGGCGCTGACCCGTCGCTGGATGCGGTGACTCGGCTGCCGCGTCGAGCGCGGGTCCTGCTCGTCTCTCGGGACGAGCCGACGAGTGAGATCTGGCGCACGGCGGTATCGGTGGGTGCCGAGCAGGTGCTCGCCTTGCCTGAGGATGAGGTCAGGCTCGTTGAGGCCTGTTCAGCGATACCGCCCACCGCCGGGGCGGGCAAGGCTCCGGTGATTGCTGTGGTGGGTGGACGCGGTGGTGCAGGCGCGTCTGTTCTGTGCGCCGCGATTGGTCTGAGCGTGCCGGGCGGTGCGCTCATCGTCGATGCCGATCCACTCGGCGGTGGAATCGACCTGCTGCTCGGGTGGGAGGACATCGAGGGCCTGCGGTGGCCCGACGTCGATATGCGAAGCGGCCGAGTGAGTTTCGACGCTCTTCGGCGAGCACTGCCACATCGTCGTGGGCTTGTTGTCGTGTCGGGTGACAGAACAGGCGGTGGCGGCAACCCGGAGGCGGTCGGCGGGGTAATCGACAGTGCACGGGAAGCCGGAGTGCCGGTGGTCGTCGACCTGCCGAGGCGGCTCGGGACAACGAGTGTGGCCGCACTGGAGCGCACGGATCTGGTGGTCGTGGTGGTACCTGCCGAGGTACGGGCGTGTGTGGCAGCTGCACTTGTGACCACGGCGATACAGGTCGCTAACCCGAATATCGGTGTTGTGGTGCGCGGTCCGGCTCCGAGCGGGTTGCGTCCGGCAGAGGTGGCCGCAATCGTGGGAGCCCCACTTATCGCCGCCATGCGACCCGAGCCGAATCTCGGCAATCGTCTCGACAATGGTGGTCTGCGGATATCCGGGCGTTCACCATTAACGGGCGCCGCGCGGGCAGTGCTGGCACTGGTCTCGCGGGACGGTACGGGTGCGGCGGCGTGACCGGATCGTTGATCGACCGTGTTCGGGAGCGGCTCGCCACTGAGAATGTCACGCTGCGGCCCTCGGCGGTGGCGGCCCTGATACGCGCTGAATCCGGTGGTGTACTGGGAGATAGCGATGTGCTGCACAACATAAAAGAGCTCCAGAGTGAGCTGGCCGGTGCCGGCATCCTCGAACCGCTGTTATGCGCGGAGGGTACGACCGACGTCCTGGTCACCGCACCCGATCGGGTCTGGGTCGATGACAGTCAAGGATTGCGGCTCACCACAGTGAGATTCGCCGACGAGGCCGCCGTGCGCCGACTCGCGCAACGGTTGGCTCTTGCGGTTGGGCGACGTCTCGATGACGCGCAGCCATTTGTAGACGGTCAGCTGACGGGCATCGGTCCACCCCGTTCAGTAGTGCGTATCCACGCCGTGCTGGCACCCGTCGCCGTTGGCGGGACGTGTGTGTCGCTGCGCGTATTACGTCCCACTGTTAGGGGTTTGGACCAGCTGATCGCTGACGGCACTGTTGCGGAGGATGCCGGTAGGTTGCTTCGCGGAATGCTGGCCGCTCGACTGGCATTCCTTGTTACTGGTGGCACAGGCGCGGGTAAGACCACCTTGCTTTCGGCACTGCTCGGAGCCGTCCATCCGTCAGAACGCATCATCTGCGCCGAGGATGCCGCCGAGCTCGCGCCGCGTCACCCGCATGTGGTCACGCTGGCGGCACGCACCGTCAACGTCGAGGGCGCCGGGGAGGTGACCCTGCGCCAATTGGTACGTCAGGCATTGCGCATGCGTCCCGACCGTATCGTGGTGGGGGAGGTGCGCGGAGCCGAGGTGGTCGAACTGCTAACCGCTCTGAACACCGGTCACGATGGCGGCGCGGGCACCGTCCACGCGAATGCCCCGGCAGAGGTCCCGGCAAGACTGGAAGCGCTCGGGGCCTTGGGCGGGCTAGACCGCGCCGCGCTTCATTCTCAGTTCGCTGCAGCCGTTTTATCTGTAGTGAAACAAGGGGTGTATAGGACTGTTACCCATGTCGGATGAACACGTCGTTGACATCGTGAGGAACATTGTTATCTGTAGTGGTGTAACCGATTCTAGCGAGTGTTTGGATGAATGATCATGTGCTGGAAGCGGTTCGGGATCAGTGACAGTGATTGAGCGAGTTGGTTGGATCGGTAACCCCAAACAGCACAGTCCATGAAATCAGCCCCAGAGCGAGCTACGCGCACGAATTACCCACGGCGGTAGCGGTGACATGCCAGCACTGCCTGAACAGCTCGAAGGCCGTCTGTAGCGAACTATGCATCGATCCGCTGTTAGGGTTGCGACTGCCTCCGCGCTCACCTCACTCCCCGATGGTTCGAGCGCGGGGGCACCTTTGTCATCCTTTTCAGCACTCCAACATCTGATCCCCTGTATTTGTTTGCCTGTGGGTTACGTGAAGGTTTCCCTGCGATGGCTGCACATGTCGGGCTCATTGTGTGAGCTGGGTCAATGTAGGCGAAGTTTGACAAACTCGCTATGGAGCTAGGAATCGAGTTATCTGTCAGATCGCTAACCAAGATCCAATACTGCTCTCTAGCTCGTCTTTTACTTATCTGCGATTGGGTGTACGTTGCTTGCTATGTCCGAGAAAGCTCCTGTGAATCGCGCTTCTAGCCGTAGTAAAGGCAAGCTTCTATCGGTGCGCTCATGCCACCGTTGGTGGCCGGGCCGGCGGCTAGAGAATGTTTCCCCTGCGTCGCCTGCGGGCCGTCCCAAAAGGTTGCCCTCTGTCGTGAAGGCCCTCGCGGTGCTCGCCGCTGTCGCGGTGCCACTGTCGATGGTTCAACCCTCGGCCACCCGTCCGGCGCTGTCCGCGGCGGAGCAGTTCGCGCAAAGCGCAGCGACAGCGTTCTCGACCTCTGAGCTCGGCCCGGAACTAGCCGGGGATGCGGTGCTGCCGCCAGCGCAACGTTCAGCCGGTATCCCGGCCGATACCGCCGCGGGCTGGGATCTGCCTACTACTGATGGGCGCACGGTGCAGCTGGTGCCGCCCGGACAGCTCGGCGCCGGTGAGGTCACGCCGTCCGGTCAGGTCGTGTACCCGGATGCAGGTGCCGGGTATGACGTGCTGGCCGAAAACACCGCAATCGGCAAGCGGATGGTGACCCGCATTTCCGGGCCTGACAAGACGCGCACGGTCACGATGTTCGTGCGCACCCCGGCCGACACCGTGATGCTGGCGCACACCAACGGATTCCTGACCGTCAACGAAGCCACCCCGACAGCGCAGACGGTGGCGATGTTCGCTCCCTCCGAAGTCCGCGATTCGGCGGGTGGGTTGGTGCCCTCGGCCTACATCACCCAACAGCTACAGCCGAATTTGTATCTACTCTCGCAGGTGATTTCGCCGGATTCGTCCACGGCGTGGCCGGTGTACGCCGACCCGTTCGGCATCGACATCCCCAACCCGATCACCGCCGCCAAAAACGCCGTCTCCTCTGTTGTGAGCAGCGGCGAGCAGTTGGTGAACAAGGCCGTCGAGGTCGCCGCCCCTGCCGTCAAGAGTTTCGCTGCCGCCAACGCGCAGCTGGCCTCACAAGCCTGGTCGGGAATCAAGACCGGCGCCAACTATGTCAAGGAAAACCCGCTGGAATTCGCCCAAATCGTGGGCGGGACAGCACTTGTCGCCTCCGGGGTCGGCAGTGGGTTCGGGGCCAGTCTGATCGTCAGCGGGGCCTCCGGATTGGTTAACAAAGCCGCACAAGCCAACCCCGACAACCAATGGCTGCAAGTCGCCGCAGTGGCGACCGAGGCCGCCACCTACATTGGGCCTGGCGGGATCACCAAAAAAGGCCTGCAGGAAGCCGCCACACTCACCAAAGACGGTGTGGAAACCCTCGCCCAAAAAGCACTGCCCAAGCTCACGACCAAGGCCGATGATGCCGCCAAAGCCGTGGTGCCTACCCCGCCAGCCAGGCTCGCTGATGACATCCCGGCCTCGGTAGGAAAGGCCCCCGAGGTTCCCGCGGCCAACCCGGCCGCGCCCAAGGCTCCGAACGCACCACCGGCAAGTCCTCGGGAAGTGCCGTGCACGGGACAGTCGTTCACCCCCGAAACCCGTGTCGTGCTCGCCGATCGCAGCACCAAATCCATCAGCGCCATGACTGTCGCAGACCGGGTGTTGGCCACCGATCCGGCCACAGGAATCACTGCCCCGCAGCCAGTTTCGGGTGTGTGGGTCAACCACGACACCGACCTACTCGACCTCACCATCACCAACAGTGACGGCCAACCCACGGTGGTGCACACCACTGCCGGACACCCTTTCTACCGCGATAACACCAACATCAGCGGCGTCACCGGCCTCGCGGCCAAAACCGGCGCCACGGCGCGCGGCTGGACCAACGCTGCCGACCTGCAAGCCGCAGACCGGCTCACCACCCTCGACGGCACACCCGCCCAGGTCGTCAGCACCCGCGTGGTACCCGGTCAGGCGGATATGTGGGATCTGACCGTCGAGAACACTCACACCTTCCACCTGGCCACCACCGCAGGCAACGTACTGGTCCACAACTGCACGATCCCCAAAGCAGCACCCGGTGAGCCCAGTGGCGGCATCTACGTCGTCAAAAACCCGCAGGGCCAGGACGTTTATGTAGGGCGGGCCAACGACATCGAACGCCGCATCGGCGAACACCTGCGTGAACCGGATCCGCTGAAGCAGAAGATCCGGCCTGGTGACACCGTTCACGTCGCACACCGCACCGACGACTACGCCGCCCAACGCGGCCTGGAACAACACGAAATCAGAGAACGCGGAACCCTCAACCCGACAAAGAGCGACGGCGTTCTTGGCCGCAACTTCAAAAACGGTGTCGACCCAAAAAGTAAGAAGGCGCCGGGATACGAGCAGGCCGCCAGCGACCACTTGGCCGTTAACGCACAGCCACGCATCACCTCACCGGCCCAGCAGCGCGGTACCCAGGCCGCCCACGGGCAGTCCGTCACCAATGGTCAGCGATCCAAGGCTGTTAACGGGGCTCACCAGAACGGAAACAGCGCTGCAGGCAACAAGCCCAGCAGCAGCGGGACCGGCAGCCACCATGACGGCAGCGGCGGCTCGCATAGTGGTGGTAGTAAGAGCAACAAGGGCAACGGCAAAGGCAAGGGCAACCGCGCCAAACACGCTCGCCATGGACACTGATGCCCGGAGAGGGACTGATCGAGGTGACAGACCGGATACCGACCCGGCCAATCCGCGAACCGCTGACCGAGGACATGTTCGCGCCGTTACAACCGCATGAGAAGAAAGTCCTGCTCTGGACCGAACTCGACGACCAGCACCTGCGGCGCGTCGCCGACCTCATGCGCCCCCATCCCGAGGTGGGTCTCAGTGTCCTCTACGACGCGAAAGACCTCGATTTCCTGGAGCTGTTCCCCTGGCTGAAAACCTTCGAGGCAAGCCACGGGTACGACACCCTGGAATCCATCGACGGCATACGCCACCTCACCCACCTCGAAGAACTCGATTTTCCACCCACCAAAAAACGGTTCTCCCTAAAAATCCTCGAAAACCTCCCAAGGCTTAGAGGCCTGAACCTGTGGCATCTTGATTCAAAAACGCCCGGCCTCGATAGCGTGGCAGCTTCTCCAGGCTTACGACAGCTGGGATTGATATCCTGCAAATTCGAAAATCTCGACTTTCTGCGCGACCTCCCGGAGCTGTATTGGCTCGCGCTTAACGGAGGCCGCTGCGCCGATCTGTCCGCCATCACGAGCCTGCCGTCACTGCGCGGCCTCGTTATCTATCAGACCAAAGTCCAAGACATAACCCCGATTACACGTTGCACGCAGCTTCGGCATCTTGAACTATCCACGTCGGCGGTTACTGAGCTACCGGATCTGTCGACCGCCAGTAATCTGCGAAGCATCTCGTTATCCGGCCTGAAGAACCTGCGCGATATCTCGCCGCTAATGACCGCACCGAAGCTCACCTACCTCATCACGGGCAGCCTCAATCCCGACCTGACACCCGAGGACTACGCCATCCTCAACAACCACCCCACGCTGAAATATCTCCATGCGTCCGGGAGGAACAAGAAACTAGACGCCGAAACCGCCCGTATCACCAACCGGAAACCCGGTGTCTGGGAAGCCCAAACCGAATACATTCGCACACTGGCGGCGGCTAAGTAGATCCGCCTAGGTGGTGCGGTTTTTGGTGGTGGCGAGGCAGTTGAGCCACCAAAACACATGGGCGCCTGCCTAGACTGTGGCGGGACGGGGAGTCGTCGCCGGATGCCATTCCGGCCAAGTACGCATCGACTCGGTCATCGGCTTCCTTGCGCATGGCACGGCAGTCATCTGGGATTGCCGCTGTTGCGGTGACACACGAACTGCGCAGAGGGATTGTCGCTGGCGATCGTGCCAATAGCTCCTTGCAGCCGGATATTGGAAATTGTTTGTATGGTAACTGGATACGGCAAGGTGACTGATGGCTATATTGCGGCAGCGACACCGAGTTGGGTCAGTAGGCCGCGGCCGCGTTGTTCGTTGTCTTCGCGGATAGGCGCGTCGCATTAGCGGACTGCTCAGCATGCCTCTGGCCCATTCGGGCTCTCTACCTGGAGTCGGTTAGCGTGCTCAATGTCGTGTGCGTCGACTCATCGCCACGCCGCCTGTGCCCCCTCCGCCGGTGTGGGGTGCAGTGATGCCGTTGTGGTCAACCTCGTACATGTGAGCTGCGGCGATGTCGAGGAATGTGCCGATGATGCGGATGTGACCGGTTGCGGCGGCGATCGCCAGAGCCGGGTGTGCTCGTAGACGTTGAACTTGGATGGCCACGTTGACGACGGCGAGTTGGTCGGCGGCGTTGAAGCCGTGCGCTTGTGCGCTGATCTGTGCGGGGTGGTGGTTGCGGTAGGCGATCAGGCTCTCGTGTGCATAGTCGAGCCAGCGGGTCATGGCAGAATCCGAGGAGTCGGCCAGCAGTGTCGCTATAGCTTCGCACGACGAATGCCCGCACACCACCACAGAGTTGACTTTAAGTTCGTTGACCGCGAAATCCAGTGCGGCCTCGACTGATCCGTCGGCTGGGTTTGTGGGTACCAGATTGCCGACGTTGCGGATGGTGAACAGGTCACCGGGCCCGCTGGTAGTAATCACGTTGGGCACGATGCGTGAATCCACGCATGTGAGCAACATCGCCTCTGGGTGCTGTGTGTCGGATAGCCCGGTGATGTGAGGGTGGAGCACCTGGGCGCCGGTGCGGTTGTATTCGGTGATTCCGTCAGTAATGGAGGCGCCGGTGCCAGGGCGCCAGGATCGGCGCGGGGCGGCACCGATTGCGCGAGTGATCGGTTGGCGCTGAGGTGGTTTGGTATGTGTTTCGTGTAGGCGCGTATTGGAGGGGGCCAGGATCATCACGGTGCCGCCGGCAGCTTCATGGGCATGGCGCCAGTCGGCGATGGCCTCGGAGACGGCATGATCGATGTAGTCGGCGCTCACCGCGAGCGTGACGTGCGCCTCCGCTGGCACCGTGCGCAGGATTTTGGTCAGCCGCGGCAGCGACAGGAAACTCAACGTGCCTTCCAGGCTGACCTGCCACTGGCGTGAGGCGGGTGTGCCGAAGGGGTGGGCCTGCATGTGGGTGCGCAGCACTCGGGTGGCCAGGATCGCCACCGCTACCGCGAGCCCGATACCGACGCCCTCAAGCAGATTCAGGAACACCACCGCGGCGATCGTGATCACGTAGACGCTCAAATCGCCTGTGCGGTGAGCCAGTTTGACGTGAGCCAGCTTGATCAGTTGTATCCCGATAACCACGAGCAGGCCCGCCAGCGCGGCCTTCGGGATCAGCCGCACCAGGTTGGTGAACAGGGAGGCGAACACCAAAACCCACACCCCATGTAGCACTGCGGACATTCGGGTGCGCGCACCGGCGGCAACATTGGTGGAGCTGCGCACGATAACCCCGGTAATAGGTAGCCCGCCCAGAAAGCCGGACACCGCGTTGGCGGCTCCTTGTCCGATCAGCTCGCGATCGAAGTCGGTGCGCACACCGGTGTGCAGCTTGTCGACACCAACCGCCGACAGCAGCGATTCGACGCTGGCGATCAGCGCGATCGTCACCGCACCCAGCAGCACCGGGCCCCACCCGCTCGCATCTGCGGCGCTGATGTTAGGCAGTGTGATGGCATCAAAGAAGCTGCCCGATAGCGTGATTCGTTCCACCGATAACTGCAGGGCTGATGCCAGTGCGGTAGCTGCAACGATCGCCACCAACGCTGCCGGAATCGTCCGGATTTTCGCCGGCAACCGGGGCCAGCACAGCAGAATAGCGATCACGAGTACGCCGATGAGCACGTCAGGCCCATGTTGGTGAATCAGGCTCTGCGGCAGCGTACGCAGGTTCGCCCACGCCGAGCTTTGTGATGTGCCGCCGAGCAACACGTGGATCTGCTGTAGCGCAATCGTGACGCCGATCCCGGCAAGCATCGCGTGCACCACTACCGGCGCGATCGCCAACGCCGCGCGGGCGATACGGCTCACTCCGAACAGGATCTGCAGCACACCTGCGCCGATTGTAACCAGACATGTTGCCTGCCAGCCGATCTGGCCGATAAGCCCGGCCACCACAGTCACTGTTCCCGCTGCCGGCCCACTCACTTGAAGCGGGGAGCCCCCGACGGCACCGGCGACCACGCCCCCGGCCACCGCGGCGATCAAGCCGGCCATCAGCGGGGCACCCGAAGCGATCGCGATACCCAGCGACAAAGGCAAAGCCACAAGGAAGACCACCAGTGAGGCAGGTACATCGTGGCGTAGATCCTGCAGGCCCGGCCACCGCGACACTGGAGTGGAAACTGAAGTTGTCATGAAAGTCCAATCAGCAAGGAGCGCAACGTCTCACGGGGAGATCTGTACTGCACACGTTCTGCGGGGAGATGAAACGACTGACAAAGTCGAATAGGGGTCCGAACACTGGTCATCGCACGGGCTCATGACAGCCCGCGGTAGCGCGGCTCAGCGCCGATCTATACCTATGTTCAGCAGCCGCCGCCACCCCGGATTATCGGGTGGATACCCCGACCCCGGGGACCCCGCCGCCACCACAACAGTTCCTCCCCGCGCCGATGTTTCCTGCAGACCCGCCAATGTGTGTATATAGCCCAGCTGCGCAACAGCTTTTACGGTGTGGATTGCCCGCGCCGCCAGGTGGCGCGGAAGCTTGAAAGCCTTCTCGTGGGCCTGTTCGGCTGGCGACCATGCCGCCACAGCGGTTGACGGTCCTGATACCACCGCAGAAGATACGGGCGCATGAACGACCGCCCCGAGAACACACAAGAGCGTGGCAAGGACGGCAACCATCCCGCGAACTCTCGCCATAGCCTGCACCCCGTAAGAGTATCCCAAAACGCAATTGGCCACTTGGCTGCGGCTAACGACAGCACCAGCTTCGCCGGGCACCTCCACAGCGCTACCGCGTAGCCGCATACCTCAGCAGGTCCACGCGACCACTACTGGAGAGAGAGCGAATGCATAGCATCGGCGATTCCTGATGCTAGCGGTGTTGCGGAACCGCCCGACGGAGCGCTACCCAGCCGACTATTGGTCCAGCCACGTGACGACGCCCGTGTCGAGTGTGTAGTAGGCGCCGACGATACTCAGCTCGTTGTTCTTGGCGTTCGACGCCAATGGCGGGTCTGTGCGCAAAGCATTGACGGTCAATCGGATCTGAGCGCGAATAGTTGTCTCGACTAGGTCATCAAGGGATTTCCCTGGTGTCTGTTTGGCTTCCAAATACGCCGGTTTGAGTGCCTCGACCACTTCGGCAAGGTGTGCGGGCGCGGGTGTGTGTTGCTCGAGCGACTTCACGGCGGCAGTGGCGGCACCGCAGCGCTGGTGGCCAAGAACCACCATCAGCGGAGTGTGGTCCGTGATAGCGCCGTATTCGATGCTGCCCTCGATGAGGGCGTCGTAATCTTGCGCGCCGGTGCGTACTACGAATAGATCGCCAAGGCCCTGGTCGAATACGATCTCCGGTGGAACCCGAGAGTCGATGCAGCTGAACACGATTGCGACAGGATCCTGGCCACCAGCCAGGTCTTGACGGCGTTGCGGTGATTGATGTGGGTGGGTCATCTGCCCGCTGACAAAGCGAGCGTTGCCGGCATTAAGGACTTCCAGCGGGTCACTGTGTTCGGACGGGGATGGGGTGGTGGTCGGCGTTGAAGTGCCTCGTTCGCACGCGGCAACAGCCACGATCGTGAGCCCGCCCAGGAGCAGTGCCCGCCGGTTCATCGGTACCTTCGTTGTCTAGATGGGGTCGCTGCTGGAGTAGCTGTCGGTTGTTTGTGGGCGCTCGCCGTAGCGTTGGGCGTACGCCTCGTGCTTGCGGGCGTTCTTTTCGCGGTTAACGTTGTCGGCGAGTTTGGGATCTAGCCCGTGTGTGGCCAGGCGGTGGCGACGCCAGATCTTGTTGAGTGCGTGGGTCATCAGAATCGCCCACACGTAGATCGGCAGGGTGATTGCCGTGTGCAGCAGCAGCCCGCCGGGTAACAGCCAAAAGGGGGCCAAGATGAAGTGCGGCGGGATCACATAGCGGATCATGTGCCGGCGGATGGCTCCGGGACCGGCCAGATCGTTGGCGACCCAATCGTTCATGTTGTCGGGCAAGCGCTTGCCATACGCGTAGGCGATGTACTGCCAGCGGCTAGGGCGGTCGGCGGCCATAGACAAACTCCTGGCGTCTGTGTCGTTGGAATGCCCGGTGCGCCTGCTCGGGCGAGCCAACTGGGTAGGTGTCTGGGTAGGTATGGGGTGGCTCTCACCGGAAGCGGGCATCAGGCAGTTCTGATGAGTACAAGGTAGCCCCGGTGAGAGCCAAGAGGAACTATAGACGGGCGCTTGTCCAGCCTTGTTGCCGGGTTGCTAATGTTTGCATGTTGATTGTTTTGGTGAGGTGGGCTTGTGGTGGATGCACGTCAGCCGCTGTACCGGATGAAGGCGGATTTCTTTAAGACGCTGGGTCATCCGGTGCGGATAAGGGTGTTGGAGTTGCTTAGTGAGCGAGATCAGGCTGTCTCGGAGATGCTCCCGGAGGTTGGGATCGAGCCGGCGAATTTGTCGCAGCAGTTGGCGGTGCTGCGCAGGGCGGGTTTGGTGACGGCGCGCCGTGAAGGGCTCTCGGTGCTGTACACGTTGACCTCCCCGCAGGTGGCCGAGCTGTTGGCCACCGCGCGGCGGATTTTGACCGGGGTGAATGCCGATCAAGCCGAATGGCTTGATGGTGCCGCCCCGGTCCCTGTGGGGCCCGTGCAGGCGTCGCGGGCCCGGCGCTAGCCGGAGGTAGGGCCGTTACCTCCGGCTAGCGCCCTCTAGTTGCTTGTTTTCTTAATTAGCGTGCTTTGTTGATAGTCAGGTTCTGAAGAGCTGGTGAGGAGTGGTCGTGGTGAGTTCGGTGGACGCAGTGGATACGACAGTTCAGGGTTTGGCGCCTGCGCCGACCACCCATGCGGGGGTGTTGTTGTGGGTGGCGGAGATGGCCGAGTTGTTGGGCCCGGATCGGGTGCTGTGGTGTGACGGGTCGCGCGCCGAGTGGGATCGCCTGACCAGGCAGCTGGTGGCTAAGGGCACGTTTGTGCCGTTGCGGGGTAAGCCGAATTCGTTTTGGGCTGTATCGGATCCGGCGGATGTGGCGCGAGTGGAGGACCGCACGTTCATCTGTTCGGAGAACGCGGCCGATGCGGGTCCGACCAACAACTGGATGGACCCGGTCGATATGACCACGATCATGACCGAGGAATATCGGGGCGCGATGGCCGGGCGCACCATGTACGTGATCGGGTTCTGCATGGGCCCGCTGGGCTCTGATGACCCGAAGTTCGGTGTACAGGTCACTGATTCGGAATATGTGGCGGCCTCGATGCAGATCATGACGCGCTCCGGTGCCCCGGTGTGGGACCGGCTCGGGCTGCGCGGCCGGTTCGTCAAATGCGTGCACTCGGTGGGCGCCCCACTGGCGCCGGGGCAGGCTGACGTGCCGTGGCCCTGTGATGAAACCAAATACATTTCGCATTTCCCGGCCACCCGCACCATCTGGAGCTACGGCTCGGGCTACGGCGGTAACGCACTGTTGGGCAAGAAGTGTTTCGCGTTGCGGATCGCCTCGGTGATGGCCCGCGATGAGGGCTGGCTGGCCGAACACATGCTGATCCTCAAGCTCACCTCCCCGCAGGGTGTTGTGAAGTATGTGGCCGCAGCGTTCCCGTCCTCGTGCGGTAAAACCAACATGGCGATGCTGCAACCCGCATTGACGGGCTGGACGGCCGAAACGATCGGCGATGACATCGCCTGGATGCGGATCGGTGCCGACGGTCGCCTGTACGCGGTCAACCCCGAAGCCGGATTCTTCGGGGTCGCCCCCGGTACCGGGCGGGCCACCAATCCGCACGCGATGGACACTATCGAGCTGGGAAACTCGATCTTCACCAACACCGCCCTGACCAACGACGGAGATGTGTGGTGGGAAGGGATGACCACAACGCCGCCCGAACACTTAACTGACTGGCGCGGCCAGCACTGGACACCTGCATCCATCGAACCTGCCGCGCACCCGAATTCACGCTATTGCACCCCGATCGCGCAGTGTCCGACAGTGGCCCCCGAATGGGATGATCCCACCGGGGTGCCGATATCGGCGATCTTCTTCGGCGGCCGGCGCGCCAGCACAGTGCCGCTGATCACCGAATCCCGCAACTGGCGTCACGGGGTGTTCCTGGCCTCCACGCTGTCCTCAGAAACCACCGCCGCTGCTGCCGGCGAAGTCGGGGTGCTGCGCCGCGACCCGATGGCGATGCGCCCCTTCCTGGGCTATCACGTGGGTGACTACTTTGCGCACTGGCTCAATATCGGCACTCGCAGCGACCCGGATCTGCTGCCGAAGATCTTCTATGTCAACTGGTTCCGCCGCGGCGCCGACGGCAAGTTCCTGTGGCCCGGCTTCGGGGACAACGCCCGCGTCCTCAAATGGGCACTGCAGCGCCTCGATGCCGAAGCCGATGCGGTCGCAACCCCGATCGGCTACCTACCCACCGTTGATGCGCTCGATCGCACCGGCCTGGACATCAGCGACCAGGACCTCGAAGAGGCGCTATCGGTCAACATCGATGAATGGATCACCGAGACCGAATCCATCGATTATTGGTATGCCAGCATCGGCGGCAACCGGCTGCCCGATGACCTGCGGGTCGAGCTGGGCGCGCTGCGGACACGATTGGTCGAAGCCCGGCAGGGATGCGCCGGCTCGGCCACCGAATCACGGTGACCGCCGACATATTTGAGGTCTCCGCGCCGCGGCAGGGCCTCATCGATCACTGGACCCCGTGATGGGTGCAGTTGGCGTCGCGGTGGCGCGGTTGCTGCCGCGGCGCGCCGATTACGCCGGTCTGCCCCGGTCATGGCGGCGCGACATCCTGGCCGGGATCACCGTTGGGGTGGTTGCGCTGCCGCTGGCGTTGGCATTCGGTATCAGCTCGGGGGCCGGGGCCGCTGCGGGTCTGATTACTGCGGTGATCGCCGGTGTGGTGGCGGCGGTGTTCGGTGGCTCCCACGTGCAGGTGTCCGGGCCCACCGGGGCCATGGCGGTCGTGTTGGCCCCGATCGTGGCGCAATACGGCGCTGGCAGTTTAGCTTTGGTCACCATGCTGGCCGGGATCATCGTGGTGGCCGCCGCCATCACCGGGTTGGGCCGGGCGGTCACCTTCATCCCGTGGCCGGTGATCGAGGGCTTCACCCTGGGGATCGCCGCGATCATCTTCCTACAGCAAGTTCCCGCCGCCGTAGGCCTGCCGGCGCCGCAGGGCCACCCCCCGCTGGCCGCCGCGATCGACGTTCTCACACACACCCGCTGGAGCGCGGCCGCACCACCATTGTTGGTGGTGGGATTCGTTGCGGCACTGATGGTTGGCCTGCCGCGACTGCACCGCGCCATCCCCGAATCATTGACGGCGGTCGTGGCCGCAACCGTGCTGGTGAGCGCAACAGGATTGTCGGTGGCCCGTATCGGCGAGTTGCCGTCGCGGCTACCCGCACCGCTGCTGCCACACGCTAATCTGGCTGCCCTGCAAGCCCTTCTAGGTGCTGCGGTGGCGATCGCCGCCTTGGCTGCGATCGAGTCGCTGCTGTCGGCGCGGGTGGCGGCAACCATGTCACCCACCGGCCCCTACGATCCCGACCGCGAGCTGCTTGGGCAGGGCCTGGCCTCGGTGGCCTCCGGGGTGTTCGGCGGGATGCCGGCCACCGGAGCGATCGCCCGCACCGCCGTTAACGTGCGCTCCGGTGCCCGTACCCGGGTTGCGGCGATCACGCACTCACTGCTGCTGCTCGCGGTGGTGTACCTGGCTAGCGGGCCGGTGGCTGCCATCCCGTTAGCCGCGCTCTCGGCGGTCCTGATGGTCACCTCCTTCCGGATGATCTCGGCGCGCACCGCGGTCACGATCCTGCGCTCCACCCGCTCTGATGCCCTCACCTTCGTTCTTACCGCCGTTATCACGATCTGTTTCGATCTGATCGAAGCCGTGGAAATCGGCATCGTGGTGGCCGCCTTCTTCGCCCTGCGTGTCGTGGCGCGAAGAAGCAGCGTTACTCGCGAAGAACTACCTGGCCCACCTCAGCCGGGTGATGAGAGGGTCGCGCTGCTGCGCCTGGATGGATCCATGTTTTTCGGTGCGGCCGAACGCATCTCGAATACCATCACCGACGCCAACCATCCCGAGGTCAATGTCGTGATCATCCGCATGTCCCAACTGGGCATGCTCGATGCCACCGGCGCACACACCCTGGCCCAGATCGCCGAAGACCTTGAGGCCCGTGGCATCACCGTCATCATCAAAGGTGTACGACCCGAACACCTTAAGCTTCTCACCAACGTCGGCGTCATCGACTCCCTACGCCACGAAAACCACCTCATTGACACCCTCGAAGAGGCTATCGCCCACGCCCGCAACCACGCTGGCCGCACCCACCCCACACACACCTGACAGGAATGCCCCGTATGCACTCGTGGATGTCCATCGCAACACTCATCGCGCTCATGAGCGCAACCGTATTCGTGGTCTGGAAACTGCAGCGCTAAGACATGCAAAGCCGGTATGAGACTGCCCGACGATGCCTTGTAGGCGGAAAGGCCACACCTGTGAGCTACGCCCACGACTCGGCGCACGCCAAGATCCTCATGGAGGGCCTTGGAGGTGGGGTATGCCTGCTGGCAGTGCACTGGCATGTCCAAGAAGCCAACAGGCAGGCCTACCTACCGAGGATCCGGGCGACCGCACTGAGCATAGTCCGCTCGCTTCTCCGCGACGGCCTATTCGAGCTGGGCACTATGGCGCCAAACGCACACCGATTTGTGCCGGCCGATGATCCCGAAGCTGCGCTGCGCGAGGTCCGCGCCGACTATGTCGACAACTTTGACATCTTCGGATGGCAGTACCACTGGTGGCTGATCATCACCGCGCAAGGCAGACAGTTGGCCGAGCCCCTTATCACGGCCTATCAACGTGAACTTTAAGACACCCCAACAACGTTCAGAGTGCAAAGGAGCAGCTCCATGGGTAATCCGGTCATCGTCGAAGCGACGCGTAGTGCCATCGGCAAACGCGGTGGATGGCTCGCGGGGCTGCATCCCGCCGAGCTTCTCGGCAGCATCCAGAAGTCGGTGATCGCCCGTGCCGGTCTCGATCCCCACGAGGTCGAGCAGGTCATCGGTGGCTGCGTCACCCAGTTCGGCGAGCAGGGCGGGCACATCACCCGGCAGGCATGGCTGCACGCCGGG
>MAFD01000033.1:0-52379 GCA_002013775.1 Mycobacterium sp. D16R18 | reverse complement strand
CCCGATGCGGCCGATCCATGTCGTCGCGTTCAGCGAGATGTGGAACTTCAGCGCGATGACGTCGTTCATCGCGGCCAGCGTCAGGATCATGTAGAACGAGATCGCCGCCGAGCCGATGGCGGTGCGTACCGGAGCATCACGCGGACGCTGCAGCAGGTTGTGATGCGCATCGTCGCCGGTCAGCTTCTTCTCGATGAACGGGTACATGGTCAGCAGACCGAACACCACACCCATGATGATCGCCACCGCGAACACCGCGGGCACGGTGTGCCCGAAGATGTACAGCTCCCAGGCAGGCCACAGACGCGCCAGGCCTTCTGTCCACTGCATGTAGAAGTCGGGCTGGCTGCCCGCCGAGACCTGGGAGGGCTTGTAGGGGCCCAGCAGCCAAATGGGGTTGATCTGCAGCAGGCCGCTCATCAGCGCCAGGATGGCGGTGGTGAAGGCGAAAAACGCGCCGCCCTTGAGTGCGAACACCGGGAGGATGCGCACGCCGACCACATTGGATTCCTTGGCGCCCGGGCCGGGGAACTGGGTGTGCTTCTGGTACCACACCAGCGCCAGGTGCACGCCGATGAGCGCCAGGATGATCGCGGGGATCAGCAGGATGTGCAGCGCATACATGCGCGGGATCCAGATGTTGCCGGGGAAGTCGCCGCCGAACAGTGCCCAGTGCAGCCAGGTGCCGACAACCGGGACGCCCAGGGTGATCGATGACATCGCGGCGCGCAGACCGATACCGGAGAGTAGGTCGTCGGGCAGCGAGTAGCCGAAGTAGCCCTCGAACATCGCCAGGATCAGCAGCAGCGAGCCGATGACCCAGTTGGCCTCGCGGGGGCGGCGGAAAGCGCCGGTGAAGAAGATGCGCGCCAGGTGCACCATGATCGAGGCCGCGAACATCAGCGCCGCCCAGTGGTGGATCTGTCGCACGAAGAGACCACCGCGAACCTCGAAGCTGATGTTCAGCGCGGTCTCGTACGCCTTGGACATCTGCACACCGCGCAGCGGCTGGTAGACGCCGTTGTAGGTGACCTCGGCCATCGACGGGTCGAAGAACAGGGTCAGGTACACACCCGAGAGCAGCAGGATGACGAAGCTGTACAGCGCGATCTCACCGAGCATGAACGACCAGTGCGTCGGGAAGACCTTGTTGATCTGCCGCTTCATCCCGGCGGCGAGGTGATACCGAGAGTCCAGCGCCTCAGCTTGTTTGGCTGCGCGTGACGGCTTTTGGGCTGTTTCGCTCATGATTTGCGCTCCCAGAATGCGGGTCCGACGGGCTCGACGAAGTCGCCGTTGGCGACGAGGTATCCGTCCTTATCGACGGTGATGGGCAGCTGTGCCAGCGCACGGGCGGCCGGCCCGAAGATGGGCTTGGCGAAGTGCAGTGCGTCGAACTGCGACTGGTGGCACGGGCACAGGATCCGGTAGGTCTGCTGCTCGAAAAGTGATGTGGGGCAACCCAGGTGCGAGCAGATCTTGGTGTAGGCGAACAGGTCGCCGTAGTTGAAGCTTTCCTGTCCCTTGCGCTTGATCACCTTGCCCATATCGCTGGGGCGCACCCGGATGATCATCACCGGGTTACGTACGCCCATGGAGATATGCGACAGCTTCTCGTGCGATTCGACGGTGGTGCCGTCGCCATCGGACTCGCGCCACGGAAACACGGTCTCCATGCCACCGGCGTCGATGTCCTCCGGACGGACCTTCAGCAGGATTTGCGAGCTGCTGCCCACGGCCCGGCCCAGGTAGATGGTTTCACCCTTGTATCGAGGGGTCCAGCCACTGGTGAGCAGCACCGGCTGCTTGCCGTTGGCGGTGGGGACCACGCGGGCCCACGGGTTCTTGATCAGGCCGCCGATGAATGCGACAGCCGTGCCGGCTCCCATGGCGCCGACGCCGAACCCGAGGGCCCGGATGATCATCTTGCGGCGGGGGAGCGTCGAGGTCTCCAGGGTGTCCTGCAGCTGCGCGACGATGGTCTTGCGGTCCACCTCGGACGAGCCCGGGCCGTTGTGGCGGTCCTGGATCGAGATCTCCTGGGGGACAAACTTCTTGGTGTACAGCACCGCGCCGATACCCAGCGAGAGCACCGACAGACCCAGGGTCAGGCCGTACAGCGGTGTCGCGAGGTTGTACGCCGCGTTACCCGGATCGCCGAATGGCTTGTACTCCCAGGGCCAAAACAGGAACACACCGAGCAGGGCCAGGCCAAACACTCCGCCGAGGGCGAACCACAGGGCGATCAGGCGCTCGGCGCGCTTCTCGGCCTTGGTGCCCTCAACGGGCCAGCGCGGTTCGCGGTAGACGATCTCGACACCGTCGAGGTTGGTACCGAGCTTGACCAGCTCATCACGGCTCATGGCCGCGAGCTGCTCGTCGCTGGGAATCTCTACTTTGGGATCGCCACTCACGCGCGCGCTCCAATCCACAGTGCCGCGGCAATGGCGGCGACGATGCCGATGATCCAGATGGCCATGCCCTCAGAGGCCGGTCCGAAACCGCCCAGTCCATAACCGCCCGGATCGGGGGTCTCGGACGACGCCCTGACGTAGGCGACGATGTCCTTCTTCTCGTCGGGGGTCAGCTGGCGGTCGGAGAACTTGGGCATGTTCTGCGGGCCGGTCAGCATGGCGGTGTAGATCTGCTGCTCATTGGCCGGATCGAGCTCGGGGGCGAACTTGCCCGACGAGAGGGCGCCACCGCGGCCGGTGAAGTTGTGGCAGGACGCGCAGTTCAACCGGAACAGGTCGCCACCGCGGGCGATGTTGTTGCCGCGCAACGACCCTTGAGCGATCGCGCCGTCGCCGTCGCGGATGACCTGGGGTCCGCCGCCGTTGGCCTGGATGTACGCGCCGAGGGCGTCGGTCTGCTCCTCGTCGAAGATCGGGTCCTTGCGCTGGGCCTGGGCCTCGTTGCGCATGGCCGGCATGCGGCCGGTGGAGACCTGGAAGTAGACGGCCGCGTCGCCCACGCCGATGAGGCTCGGGCCGCGGTCAGGTACGCCCTGCAGGTTGGCGCCGTGGCAGGTGATGCACGAGGTCTCGTACAACTGCTTGCCGGTGCGCAGCAGCGCGGACTTGTCCTCGTCGGCCACCGCGACCTGCGGGGTGGGCGTGAAGGTAGAGGCCAGGCCGCCGGCAACCACCAACGCGATCAGCAGCAGCAAACCTGCTGAGATGCGGCGGCGAAACTTGCGGCGTGCGCGATTCTTCGCGGCTGTGTTGTTTACGGGCTCCACGCTCAACTGTGGCGCTCCCTTCACCGAGTCGGGCTGGTTCATCGGACGAAGTAGATGGTGGCGAACAATGCGATCCACACGATGTCGACGAAGTGCCAGTAGTACGACACGACGATCGCGGAGGTTGCCTGGGCCGGAGTGAACTTGCTCATCCGGGTACGTACCAGGAGATAGATGAAGGCGACCAGGCCGCCGATGACGTGCAGACCGTGGAAGCCGGTGGCCAAGTAGAAGGTTGAGCCGTAGGCGCTGCCGGCGATGGTGGTGCCCTCGTGCACGAGGTTGATGTACTCGTAGCCCTGGCCGAGGACGAAGAAGGTGCCCATGATGAGTGTGACGATGTACCAGCGGCGCAGCCCGAAGACATCGCCGCGCTCCGCGGCGAACACACCCATCTGACAGGTGAAGGATGAGGCGACCAGCACGGCGGTGACGGGGATGGCAAGACCAAGGTTCAGCTCGGTGGGCTCCGGCGGCCAGTTGCCACCGGACTGGGCCCGCGCGGTGAAGTAGAACGCGAAGAGTCCAGCAAAGAACATCAACTCACTGGAAAGCCACACAATGGTGCCAACACTCACCATGTTGGGCCGGTTCAGTGAATGAACCCGCTGGGTAATGGCGGTTCCCGCCGGCGATCCTGGGGCTGCTGCGGTCGTCACGTCGTAAGTATGACGCTTTGTAGTTGTCGAGAGCCACTCGGGTCCGACATTGATTTGTGACCGACTCTCCACAACGTGTGTGGCCTCTGATGAGAGTGGTGACGGTGGCCCTAGCCCGGCGTGTCGCACCGTGCCCGGAAGGCAATTGGTCCTTTGTTGTCGGCGTTGTGTCCATGGGACCATTTGCGCGTGCCCGAACATTCCTGGCCCCTGGTACTGGGCGAGCTGACCAACCGTCGTGACTTGTCGGAGGGTCAGGCGGCCTGGGCCATGGACCAGATCATGACGGGCGCTGCCACCCCTGCCCAGATCGCGGCCTTCGGGGTGGCGATGCGGATGAAGCGCCCGACCTCCGCCGAAGTCGGGGAGCTGGCCGACACCATGCTTTCGCACGCGATCGGATTTCCCGCGGGGGAACAGATCGGCGCGAACGCCGTGGACATCGTCGGCACCGGCGGCGACGGCGCGAACACGGTGAACCTGTCCACCATGGCCTCCATCGTGGTGGCGGCGTGCGGTGTGCCGGTGGTCAAACACGGCAACCGGGCCGCGTCCTCGCTGGCCGGTGGCGCCGACACGCTGGAGGCGTTGGGGGTGCGCATCGACCTGGGACCCGAGCAGGTGACGCGCAGTCTCGCCGAGGTGGGAATCGGATTCTGCTTCGCGCCGCATTTTCACCCGTCGTACCGGTACGCCTCCGTGGTGCGCCGTGAGATCGGTGTCCCCACGGTATTCAATTTGCTTGGGCCGCTGACGAATCCCGCTCGACCGCGGGCGGGTCTGATCGGCTGCGCGTTCGCGGACTTGGCCGAGGTGACGGCGGGGGTTTTCGCCGGACGCGGGTCGAGTGTCTTGGTTGTGCATGGTGACGACGGGGTCGATGAGCTGACCACCACCACAACCAGCACCATTTGGCGGGTTCAGGCGGGCACCGTCGACAAGCTGCGGTTCGATCCGGCGGCATTCGGTTTCGCGCGCGCCCGACTGGAGGAGCTGGTCGGCGGTGATCCGGAGTTCAATGCCGCCGAGGTCCGGGCTGTCCTGGCCGGCGGCACGGGGGCGATACGCGACGCGGTGGTGCTCAACGCCGCGGGTGCCGTGGTGGCGCATGCCGGGCTGGCCAGCGATGCCCAATGGCTGCCCGCCTGGGAGAACGCACTCGCGCGGGTGTCCAGTGCGATCGATTCAGGCGCAGCGGCGGCGCTGCTGGACAAGTGGATCGTCGTCAGCCAACGGCTCGGGGCCGAGTAGGGATCGCGAGACAGATTCGGCTTGACCCTGTAGCGGGGTAGAGGGTCAACAATTGGGTCATGCGCAGCGGTGAGGTGGCCTCCGGGGCCGGTGTCAGCGTCCAGACGGTGCACTACTACGAACGGCGGGGGCTGCTCGAACAGCCGCCACGCTCGTCCTCGGGTTATCGGTCCTATCCGGTGGACGCGGTCGAGGTCGTGCGATTTGTGAAGCATGCCCAGGAGTTCGGGTTCACCCTCGACGAGGTCGAGGAGCTGATGCAGCTGGCCCATGGTGGCCCTGAGGACTGTCAGGCCGCGCGCGACTTGGCGCAGGCCAAGCGGGACCGGCTGACCGGGATGATCACCGAGCTGCGGCGCATGGAACAGTCGCTGGCCGAGCTCGTGAGCACCTGCGACCGGCCGCGCGCTGATCGCTGCTGCCCGTTGATCGGCACGCTGCACACCGGCGGGACGGCCCGATGAACCTCGAGATCCTGCAGGTGCCCGATTGCCCGAATGTTCAACTCCTGGAAGATCGGATCGCCGCTGCACTGGCCGGTGAGCAGATCGCCGTGACGATCACTCATCGTGTGGTGAAAACAGCGGAGGAGGCCGAAGAGCTCCGGATGACGGGCTCCCCGACATTGCTCGTCGATGGGCAGGACCCGTTCGGCGAACGTGGACTGTCGGCGGGGCTCTCCTGTCGCCTCTACCCGGGAGAAGACGGCCGATTTCACGGAGCGCCCTCGGTGGAAGCCCTCCGGGCGGCACTGCAACGGCAGGTGACCGGCGAGGTCGTGCTGGCCGGCCTGATCGCGTGGCGCGGTGGTGCGCAGCCTGCCGGGCCGATCGAACGTGCCGTACATCGCGCCATTCTGCGTGGTTTTGCCGAGACAGGGAGCCCGCCGCGGGCAGACCAGTTGGCTGAGTTCGCCACGGGGGTGCCCATCGCCGCTGTTTTGGACAGCCTGCAGGAGTCCGATGTGATTCAACTCGACGACATGGGACGAATCAGTTCGGCCTACCCGTTCTCGGGCATCCCGACCGCGCATCAAGTGACGATTGACGGTGGCGTCGACGCGTACGCGATGTGTGCCGTCGACGCGTTGGGTATCTCCGCGATGCTCGGCGGACTGCACGTCGGCATTGCTTCGGTCGATCCCCGCACAGGCGACCCCATTGCCGTCACGGTCCGTGGCCCGGAGGCAACCGCCGTCCCCGACTCGACGGCCGTCTTTCTGGGAGTCCATACCGGCGAAGATCCCTCGGCAGACACCTGCTGCACTCTCCTCAACTTCTTCACCGACAGCGAGTCGGCACGCAAGTGGGCGGATCGGAACCCGCACGTAACCGGGCTGGTAATCGATCTGGCCACCGCGACTCAGTGCGGCACGGCGATATTCGGCTCCCTTTTGGCCGACTAGCCGGCGCGGTCAGCCGACGGCTCGGGACGGAACAGGACTCGCAGGTCTGATCAGCTCGGACATTCCCCAGTCGTCGTGGCGGACGGCGTGCGCGATGCGCGCGCTGCGCGCCGTCGCCGCCCAATCCCGCAGGGGGCCCGAACATCCCGCCGCCTCGGCGTAGCCATCTGTCGAGGACACGATGCGTACGCCGGGTTCGGCCAACCAGCGGGTGATCAGCCCGGTCTCCTCGGGTGCGGCCCCGCCGAACGGTTCCGGGGTCGGCAGTACCACTTGGGCCGATATCGAAGCAGCCGCTACCACCGGCATCGGGGGGACACCCCGGCGGGCGACCGCCGCACCGGCCAGCTGTCCATGCCGCATCACGGCGATATGCCATCCGCCCTCACCGTCGGGCCGCGCGGCGATCAGCTCCTCGATGCGCGCGAGCGCGTGCAGGCGGTGCTGGCGGGCCAGTGCCTCGACGAGGGCGGCCGTCGCATCGCGCTGTCGCGCGGCGCTTTCATACCGCCGTAGACCGCTCAGGTCGGTCACTCGGTCGCACATCGCGTGCAGCGGTTGTCCTTCGGTGCCGGCCAGGACCGCGAGTGCCGTGACGAGGGCGTCCCGGTATTCGTGTGCGTCCACCCCGGAATGGGCGGGGCATGGGGAGGCGGTGTCGTGCGGGTAGGACTGACCGTTGCAGACGGGGCCGTGCCGTCCGTTGGCGCCGATGCGTGCGGCGCACGTGCGCACGCCGGTGAACCGGGCGAGTGCCAGGGCGGCGGCCGCGGCGTCGCCGCGTGCGCGAAATGGACCGAGCATCTGGCGCCCGTTGGTGGTCCGGACGACGGCGAAACGGGGGAACGGCTCCTCGGTGAGCACCACCCACCACCAGCGGTGCGGGAATCGCGACTTCCTGTTGTACGGCGGTGCGTGCGCACCCAACAGCCGCAGCTCGCGCACCGCCGCCTCTAGGGGGTGCGCACAGGTCACGTGATCCACCGCGGTGGCGATGGTGACCATCTCGCGCATCCGGCCGCGTGGGTCCGCGCCGGTGAAGTACTGCTGCACGCGCCGGTGCAGGTTGACCGCGGTGCCCACGTACAGTACTTCACCGGACGGCCCACGGAATAGATAAACACCTGGGGCGTAAGGCATCCCATCGGCCAGCGAGCGTTTCTCGCGCAACGCGTTGGGTACGTGGGTGCGGTACCGTCGCAGCTCTCCCATGGTGTCGACGCCCTGATTGCCGACCCGGCCGATCAGCGCGTGCAGTACATCGACGGTGGCTCGGGCGTCATCGAGAGCCCGGTGGTTGGGGGTGGTGGATGCGCCGAGCAGCTGCGCCAGCGCACCCAAGCCGACCCGGGGCGCCTCATCGCGCGACAGCACCCGGCGGGCCAGCCGGACCGTGCACAGCACCGTGGCCTGCGGCCAGTCGATGCCGCATTGCCGCGCGGCGGCCTTGAGGAACCCGATGTCGAAGCCGGCGTTATGGGCGACCAGCACTGCGCCGCGGGCGAATTCGAGAAATGTCGGAAGCACCTGCTCGATCGGCGGTGCGTCCACCAGCATCGCCGAGGTGATGCCGGTGAGTCGGACGATCTGTGGCGGCAGCGATCGTTTCGGATCGACCAGCGTGGCCAGCTCCCCGAGCACTTCGCCGCCGCGCACCTTCACCGCGCCGATCTCGGTGATCGCGTCGTTCTCCGCGCTGCCCCCGGTCGTCTCCAGGTCCACCACCACGAAGGTGGTGTCTCGCAATGCTTGTACAGACGGGGCCTGCGCCGACGACCCCGGCGAGGAGTGCACCTCGTCGAAGGTCAGTTGCGTCATGTCGTGACCGTAGGGCCCGGGACCGACATATCGGGGTCACGCCACGGGGGTGCAGAGCAGCGCGAGTGCGTCGTTTGTGGTCTCGACGCCGTCATCGCCGATCTTGTCCTCCAGTCGGGACCGCAACGCGCTGCGTGCGGCGGCATCGAGCGTGAGGTGATTGGAGTAGGTGAAGACCATGTCCAGGTACTCCTGCGCAGAGAAATGTCTGCGCTCCACGAAATGGGAGCGCCGCACGTGGTACCCGGATTTCTCAAGGGCCGGGGAGACGGTGTCCTCGGTGTCGATGGACGGGCGCCGCGTGGTGTCCATGAAATCGGCGTAGACGGTGTCCAGCTCGTGCTGTGCCGGCGCGGTGGGCACGATCCGGTTCCACACCAGGGCGAGGCGGCCGCCGGGGCGAAGCACCGTCAACACTTTCTGCGACGCGGCAGTGGGCTCTACCCAGTGGAAGGACTGGGCGAAGAGCACCAGATCGAATGTCCGGCCCGCCTGCTGCCAGTCCTCGAACGTGGCCACCTCGACGGTGATGCCCTTGCCGGCCGCCACCCGTGCCATCCGCGCGTCCGGTTCGACCGCCAGCACCTTGGCGCCGGCCGCGGCGAGTTGCGCCGCCGCGATCCCGGTACCTGCTCCCACATCCAGGGCGCGCGTCTGCCCGCCGGACACGAGCTCGTCGATCAGCGGTTGCGGATAGCGGGGGCGATGACGGTCGTAGGCGTCGGCGGAGTCTCCAAACGACTCAGCCCGGCGGCGGTCGCTGTGTGCTGGTTGCGGCTGTTCCGTCATATCGCCAGGGTGCCAGGGACCGTCTACTTGTCGGTGGGCGCGGTTACCGTCCGCCTGAACCCGAAAGAACGACTCAAGGGAGAGGAGGAGCCATGCTCATCGATTGCGACGATTGCGCGATGCGCGGCCCGGGATGCGGTGACTGCGTCGTCAGCGTGCTGTTGGGGGTGCCCCAGACACTCGCCGACGATGAACGTGCCGCGCTGGCCGTCCTGGCCGAGGCCGGGATGGCACCCAGGCTGCGCCTGGTGCCGATTCAGCGCAGGTACGACACGCCTGATTCGGCGAAGACGCCCGATGCGGGAGTCGCATAGGGCACACTCGAAATAGGTGCATGATGGCCCGCCCCGGGAACGGGGAGGAGAACCGACGTTTACGCGACACTGACGTCATTCCACACTGCGGTGGACAATGTCGATGCCATTTCGTAACCTATCTGAGACCTATCGGCGCCGTAGTTCGCGGCGATCAAATTGCAGTAAAGGGATGTAGTCAGTGAGTGTCGGGCGTCTTCTTCGAAATCATTCGGATCGACTGACGCCCTCTCCTCTCCGTCGCGCCATGCTCGCGATGGCTGTTGCCGCCCTGGTGGGCGGGGTATTTGCGGGTGGTCAGATCGCGACCGCCGACCCCAACAACGACGCCGTCAAGAAGCTCAACGAGCTGTCCCGACAGGCCGAGGCAACGTCCGAGGCGGCTAACTCGGCGAAGATCGATCTCGATGCCAAGCTGGCGAGTCAGCGCGATGCCGAAAAGGCTGTTCTCGCCGATGAGGCCGTCGCGAAGGCCGCGCGCATGGCGGTGTCCACGTACCAAGTCGACGTCAACAAGGCAATGGTCGCGGCCTATATGGGTGGTAACACCAGCGGTTATGGCGCCGTGCTGACGTCGAACTCGCCGCAGAACCTGATCGACCAGCTCTCGGTGCAACGCACCGTGGGCGGCGAGATGCGTGGCCGGATGGACAGCTATCGCGCCGCGCAGTCCTCGGCAGATCAGGCCGAGCAGCGGTCCCGCGACGCCGCCGAACAGGCCCGGGTGGCCGCCGAGCAGGCCAAGAACGTGCGCGCTTCGCTGCAGGCCAAGCAGAGCCAGCTGCAGGTGCAGATCGCGGTCGTCAAGTCGCAGTACAACACCCTGAGCCCCGGCCAGCGTGCACAGCTGTTGGCACCGGCCCCCGTGCCCCCGCCGCCCGCCGGCGAACCGGGACAGATCCCGGATGAGCCGCTGATGCAGGCCGCCGCCGCAGCACCCGCACCGGAAGCCGCCATCGGCGGCGGAGGTTCGCCTGTCGGTGCTAGCGCGGTCGCGGCCGCATTGACCCGGATCGGCGCGCCCTACTCGTGGGGCGGTTCGGGCCCCAACGCCTTCGACTGCTCGGGTCTGGTGATGTGGGCTTACGGCCAGCAGGGTGTGTCCCTGCCGCACTCCAGCCAGGCACTCGCCCGTGGCGGTACACCGGTCGCGCTGAGCGATCTGCAGCCAGGCGATGTCATCAACTTCTACGGGGACGCCTCGCATACGGGCATCTATGTCGGCAACGGCATGATGGTGCACGCCTCCACCTATGGTGTTCCGGTCGCGGTCGCGCCCATCACGTCTTCCGGCCCGATCTATAACGCGCGTCGCTACTGAGCCGCGGCCGTCGTGCGCGTGTGCCCGGGGTAGCACGCTGGGCATCGCTCTTCGCGGTGCTTCTGCTGATTATTTGCGGGGGTTGTCGAGCGCAGCCCGCCGCACCGGCCAACGATGTGCGCACGGCGATTCAGGCATTGCTGACGCGCTATGCCGATGCATTGCGCAGCCATGACGTCGCAGCATTGCGCGCCGTGCTCGCCCCCGGCAAGCCCGCGTTCCTCGAGGCTCAACAGCGCATGCAGGAGAATCTCTCGGGGCTGAATACGGACACGTTCGAGTACCGGCTGGCGGCCGAGGTTCCGGCTGATCCCGTTGCCCTGCAACAGCAATGGACACTGGACGCCACGCTGGTCTACGCGATCAGCGGGGTGGACGCAGTCGCCGTCCGGCGCCCCGTCACGGTCGGTGTGGTGCACGACAGTGACGGCTGGCGGTTGTTCGACGCCGGCGCGGTCGCCGTGCCCTGGCAGTTCGCGCCGGTTGCGGAGACGCGGAAGCGAATAGGGGACCGGGACGTGGTGGTGGTCGGGCATCCCGGCTCAGCGGTGGCGCCGCGGCTTGTCGATGAGATATCCGGTGCGATGACGTCACTGTCGGAGTTTTGGGGCCCGCAGTGGGATGCGGGGGTGCTGCTGATCGCGGCAGAGACCGACGCCGAGTTCGCCGCTCTTGTCGGTGGCGAGCACACCGAGGGAATCGCCGCCGCCGCCGTTGCCGACCGTGTCGATAGCGGCGTTGCCGTAGGGCAGCGGGTGATCTTCGCACCCGGCTCGGCGGCACTACCGCCCGATCAGTTTCGTGTGGTGCTGCGCCACGAGCTCTTCCACGCCGCGGCCCGCACGGTCACCGGCGACCATGCGCCCCTCTGGCTGGTGGAGGGCGTGGCCGACTACAACGGGCGCCGCGGTAGCGGCACCCCGTTCCGCAACGCCGCCCCCACGTTGGCGAGTGCCCTTGCCGCGGGCCAGATTCCGGACCATCTACCCACCGATGACGACATCGACAGTCCGGGGCCCCGTCGCACACAGGCGTACGAGGAGGCCTGGTCGGTGGCGCAATACGTGGCCGAAGCCTTCGGTGAGCCCAAGCTCGTGCAGCTGTACCGGTACGGTGCGGATCTGGCGCCGGGCCCGCCCGGCGCGGCGATCCAGCGGGCATTGGGCATCGACGAGGCAACGCTGGTTCGGCAGTGGCGGAGCTGGCTCGGCTCTCGTCCACTACGGTAGGCGTCGTGACCTTTGAGCTTGGCGGCCAGCGACGACGGATCCTGTTGGTCACCAACGATTTTCCACCCCGGCCCGGCGGTATTCAGTCCTACCTGCAGGAGTTGGTGACCCGGCTGGCCGGATCGCATGAGGTCACTGTCTATGCGCCGCGGTGGAAGGGGTGTGAACGTTACGATGCGGCCGCCGATTACCACGTGGTGCGCCACCCGACCTCGCTGATGCTTCCTGGCCCAGGTGTCCGGCAGCGCATGGTGGATCTCATCAGGTCACAGCGCTCCGAGGTGGTGTGGTTCGGCGCGGCCGCGCCGCTCGCGTTGTTGTCCTCGGCGGCCAAGGCGGCGGGAGCTGTCGTGACGGCGGCCAGCACACACGGGCATGAGGTGGGCTGGTCGATG
Source organism: Mycobacterium sp. D16R18 (assembly GCA_002013775.1). Lineage (GTDB taxonomy): Bacteria > Actinomycetota > Actinomycetes > Mycobacteriales > Mycobacteriaceae > Mycobacterium. The sequence continues at coordinate 39,957 of MAFD01000033.1, read as the reverse complement.
CTTCCGGTGGCGCGGTCCGCGCTGCGGCAGATCGGGGACAGCACCGATGTGATCACCTACGTCAGCCGCTACACACGGGGGCGCTTCGCTTCCGCGTTCGGGCCGCGTGCCGCGCTGGAGTATCTGCCCTCCGGTGTCGACACCGGCAGGTTCCGTCCCGACCCGGTGGCGCGCGAGGAGCTGCGGCGGCGCTACGGGCTCGGTGAGCGGCCCACCATCGTGTGTGTCTCGCGGCTCGTTCCGCGCAAGGGCCAGGACATGCTGATCGAGGCGCTGCCGGCGATCCGGGAGCAGGTGGATGGCGCGGCGCTGGTGATCGTGGGCGGCGGTCCGTCTGCGGAACCGTTGCAGGCGTTGGCCAATCGATTCGGTGTCGATGAACACGTGGTGTTCACCGGCGGGGTGCCATGGGAAGAGCTACCCGCTCATCACGCGATGGGCGATGTCTTCGCGATGCCCTGCCGTACGCGCGGGGCGGGGCTCGATGTAGAGGGCCTGGGAATAGTGTTCCTGGAGGCGTCGGCATGCGGTGTCCCGGTGGTCGCCGGAAACTCCGGGGGCGCACCAGAAACCGTGCTCGATGGCGAGACGGGACTCGTCGTCGACGGCAGGTCGGTGCCCGCGATCACGGATGCGATTGTCCAGATTCTGTCGGATCCGGCACGCGCCGCCACGATGGGGGCGGCGGGGCGCGCCTGGGTGACCGATCACTGGCGCTGGGATCACCACGCAGCGCGCTTCGCAGAACTGATCGGCGGCTCCGCCTAGGATCCGGTGGTGGACCGATCTACTCGGGTGACCCCGAGTAGATCGCGTCGATGTCTGCCGCGAACTTCTCGGCAACCACGTTGCGCTTCACCTTCAGCGTCGGCGTCATCTCACCGGTGGCCTCGGTGAAGTCGACCGGCAGGATCCGGAACTTCTTGATGGCTTCAGCATGGGAGACAACCTGATTGGCTGCCTTCACGGCGGTCTCGACCTCCGCGAGGAGGTCAGGATCCTCGACCAGGTCGGCGACGGTGGCACCGGCGGGCTTGCCGTTGCGCTGCTTCCAGCCGTCGATGGCCTCGGGGTCGATCGTGATGAGAGCGCCGATGAACGGCTGCTTGTCGCCGACTGCCATCGCCTGACTGATCAACGGGTGAGCGCGCAGCTGATCCTCCAGCACCGCGGGTGCGACGTTCTTGCCGCCGGCGGTGACGATGATTTCCTTCTTGCGACCGGTGATCGTGACGAAGCCGTCCTCGTCGATCGCGCCGAGATCACCGGTGTGGAACCAGCCGTCCACGATCGACTCGCCGGTCGCGGTCGGGTTGTTCCAATACCCGCTGAACACGACGCCGCCGGACACCAGTAGTTCGCCGTCATCGCCGAGCTTCACGGCATTACCGGGCAACGGCCTTCCGACACTGCCGATCTTGAGCCCGCCGATGACGTTCACCGCGCAGGCTGCCGTCGTCTCGGTCAGGCCGTAGCCCTCGTAGATTGTCAGGCCGACGCCGCGGTAGAAGTGGCCGAGTCGGGCACCCAGCGGGGCTCCACCGGAGATCGACGCCACGCATTCACCGCCGAGTGCCGCGCGCAGCTTGCCGTACACCAGCTTGTCGAAGGCGGCGCGCTTGGCGCGCAACACGATGCCCGGGCCGCCGTTGTCCAGCGCCTGGCTGTATTCGACGGCGGTATCGGCGGCGGCGTCGAAGATCTTTCCCTTGCCGTCGTTCACGGCGTTCTGACGCGCGGTGTTGTACACCTTCTCGAAGATGCGGGGGACAGAGACGATGAAGGTCGGCTTGAAGATCCCGAAGGTCGGCACCAGTGTCTTGATGTCGCTGGTGAAACCGACGCTTACCTTGGACTGGAAGCATGCCATCGCGATGCCGCGGGCCAGCACGTGAGCCAGCGGCAGGAAGATCAGCGTCCTGCTGCCCTTCTGCAAGTAATCGGGGAAAACGGCACGCGCACCGCGGGTTTCGTACACCAGGTTGGAGTGGGTGAGCTGGCAGCCCTTGGGGCGTCCGGTGGTTCCCGAGGTGTAGATGAGCGTCGCGGGGTCGCTGGCCTTGATGGCGTCGAGTCGGCCGGTGAGCTCGGCGGGGTCTACACCGGCGCCCGCCTCGGTGAGTTCGTCGAGGGCCGCGGGTGCACCCGAGCTGGCGATGTGGAACACGGTGCGCAGGTTGGGCAGTTCGGGCGCGAGTTCTTGGGCGATCTTGGCGTGGGCATCGGATTCCACGAACAGCGCCACCGCCGCCGAATCCTGTAACACCCACCGGACCTGATCGGCCGAGGACGTCTCATAGATGGGCACGGTGATGGCGCCGATCGACAGGACCGCGTAGTCGATGATCGTCCACTCGTACCGTGTCGCCGAGATCAGAGCCACGCGATCGCCGGGTGCTACGCCCTTGGCGATCAGACCATTGGCCACCGCACGGATCTGCGCTGCAGCCTCCGCGTAGGTGACAGGTGTCCAGGTGCCGTCGATGAGACGGGAGAATGCCGCCTGGTTGGGGTCTTCACGCTCGTAGTCGTAGACGGCACGAACAACCGAGGCGTTGTCCTCGACGGTGAATGGGGCAGGGACGCTGAACTCTCGCACCGGCTCAGACTAGTCGTGGCCTCAAGATCGTCGAAGGCGTTGCCGCATTTCCTTCGGCGGCGAGGCTTAAGCTTGTCGGCGATGAACAGCATTCAGGTCGCCGACCAGACCTTTATCGCCGCGGATCCCGCGGACATCGGCCGCGCCATCTCTAACCCTGCGGATTGGCGCCGTTGGTGGCCTGACCTGCAGCTCAACGTCGTCGAGGAGCGGGGCGAGAAAGGCATCCGCTGGACGGTCGCAGGGGCCGTCACCGGAACGATGGAGGTGTGGCTGGAGCCCGCGCTGGATGGCGCGATCCTGCACTACTTCCTGCACGCCGAGCCCGCCGGCGTCAGCGCCGCACAGGCGGCGAAGCTGAATCTGGCCAAGCTCAATCATGCCCGTCGCATCGCCGGGAAGCGGTTCGCCTTCGGAGTCAAACAGCGGCTCGAGGCCAGTCGGCCGATCGGCGAATCGTGGGTGCCGCAGGCCTGATCAGATGGCGGCGAGCACGACCACCGGGATGGCGCGGGAAGTCGCCCGCTGGTAGGCGCTGTAATGCCCAGAGTTGTTGGTGTCGGCTAACTTCCACAGTCGCTCGTAGTCTGCGTCGCCGGGCAGCAGGGGCGTCGCGCGGACGCGGCGCTTGTGCCTGCCCAGCTGTACCTGCACGTCTGGATGGGCCTTGAGGTTGTGATACCAGGCGGGGTTACGCCGGGCGCCGCCATTGGAGGCCACGACGACGAGATTGTCGCCGTCCGCCGCGTAAGTCAGCGAGTTGATGCGCTGCTCTCCGCTCTTGGCGCCGATAGAGGTCAGCAGCAGGCTGGGGGCCAGGCCTGGAACACGATGACCCAGATAGCCTTTCGATGCGATGTAGATGCTTTGGTGCACACCGAGCACCTTCGCCACCAGACGACTCATGGGCGTCTCTCCTTCGCGCGGCCGCGGCGAATTGCCAGGATGGGAGTATCCGAGCGGCAGGGAGAAGGGTACCGTCTGTCAGGTGGCTGAGAAGACTACCCAAACGATTGCCATCGATGCCGAACCCGGCAAAGTGATGGCGGTGATCGCCGATATCGGCGCCTACCCGGAATGGGTGTCGGAGTACAAGGAAACCGAGGTGCTCGACACCGACGCCCAGGGCAGGGTCAAGCGTGCCCGGTTGGTGCTGGACGCCGGTGTCCTCAAGGACACCCAGGTCCTGGAGTACGTGTGGTCTCCGGATGGCCGCAAGGTCACCTGGACCCTGGCGGAGAGCTCCCTATTGCGTTCGCTGGAAGGGACATACCTTTTGGCGCCCAAAGGGTCTGGCACTGAGGTGACGTATGAGCTCGCGGTCGACCTTCAAATTCCGATGATCGGAATGCTCAAACGTAAGGCCGAACGCAAGATCACCGATTCCGCGCTCAAGGATCTGAAGAAGCGAGTCGAATCTGACCGCTAGCGACGTCGACGCGACGCCGCGCCCAGATGTCGAATCGCCGTTGACAGCCACCATCGGCCTTTTCGTCGGCAAGGGGGGCGTGGGTAAGTCGACGCTGGCCGGTGCCACCGCGGTCCGCTACGCGCGGGCCGGTCAACGGGTGCTCGCGGTGTCCACCGACCAGGCGCATTCCCTTGGCGACGTTTTCGGCGTCCGGGTCGATCCGTCGCCGGGTGCCGATTGTGTGCGGGTGCTCGAGGACCCGTACGGGGGACAACTCGACGTCATGGCCCTGGACACCCTCGGTCTGCTGGAGCGGCGCTGGGGTGACATTGCCGAGACGATCGCCGCGCAGTATCCCGAATCGGATATCGGATCGCTTGCACCCGAAGAGCTTTCCGCGCTGCCGGGCGTCCAGGAGATGCTTGGATTGCACGAGGTCCAGCAGCTCGCCGAGACGGGCGAATGGGATGTGGTCGTGGTCGACTGTGCCTCGACGGCCGACGCGTTGCGCATGCTGACCCTGCCCGGAACCTTCGCGATGTACCTGGAACGGGCGTGGCCGCGGCATCGTCGACTCGGCGGTGTCGGCACGCCTCGCGCGCAGATTCTGGCCGAACTGCTGGAACGCGTTGCGGCGTCGGCGGATCGGCTCGCGGGCTTGCTGTCGGACGCCGAGCGAGTGGGAGCGCATCTGGTGCTCACCCCCGAGCGGGTGGTGGTGGCCGAGGCCATCCGCACCGTCGGAGCGCTGGCGCTGATGGGCGTGCGCATCGATCAGGTGATCGTCAATCAGGTTCTTATTCAAGATGATTCGTACGAGTACCACAATCTGCCCGCGCATCCGGCGTTTGACTGGTACATGCAACGCATCGCCGACCAGGCCGCGGTTCTCGACGAGATGGCCGAGGCGATCGGGGACGTGGAGATGCTGTTGGTGCCGCATCTGCCGCGTGAGCCCATCGGGCCGGAGGCTCTCGGCGAACTGGCAGAGGCGGTGCGGCGCCGCGACGGCGCTGCGCCCCCGGCGCCGCTGGCCACCGTCGTCGAGCACGAATCCGGATCCGGAGCGGACACCGTCTATCGGTTACGGCTAGAGTTACCGCAGATCGACCCGGCCACGTTGAGCCTCGGCCGGGTGGGAGATGACCTGGTCATCGGTGCAAACGGGATGCGCCGGCGGGTCCGGCTGGCCTCCGTGCTGCGGCGCTGTGTGGTTGTCGATGCCCGGCTTGTCAGTAGTGAGCTGACCATACGGTTTAGAGCGGATCCGGAGGTGTGGCCTACGTGACGGGTACCCATCCGGAGCTCGGTCCCGAGCTGCGGGCGTTGGCCGCTTCCATCCTCGACATGCTCGACCCGGCGCTACGGCAGGCTGCTCGCGCCCCCGGAGACGGCGGCGTGCCCGGAAAGTGCAACCAGCTGTTCTGCCCGGTCTGTGCGCTCGCGGCTCTTGTCGAGGGTGAGCACCATCCGCTGTTGGCGACGATCGCCGAACACAGCCTCGCGCTGGTGATGGTGGTGCGGGCGATGTTGGAGGCCGAGGGACAAGGTGGTCCCGATGATCCCGACGGCCCAGATGGTGGGCCGGGTCGCGAGTATCAGAGTCCGTTCCCGCCTCCGTCGCCCAGCTCGCAATCCACTGGGTACCAACCGATCCCGGTCGACATCGACGAGTAGTGAGCGTCCTGCGTCGAGTCGGAATGTCCGTTCGACGCGGAGTAATCGCCTTCGACGCGATGGGGCACCTCAGGGCGCTTCCGGGATACCGCGTCCCATGTATGTGTCCAACTGATGTGCTCAGTGGATGTCCGGCGCGGGACCTTCGGCAGTCCACGGAGATTCACCGACGCCGAGGGTAAGCTCGGCGCCAGCCCTGTGCTGCTCACGGGGATCGGGAGAGGATGCGCGATGTTCTATTGGCTGCTGAAGTTCGTCTTCATGGGGCCGATCCTGCAGCTGATGGGCCGACCGAAAGTCGAAGGTCTGGAGAACGTCCCCGCGTCGGGGCCGGTGATCTTGGCAGGTAACCACCTCGCGGTGGTGGACAGCTTCTACTTGTGCTTGGTGCTGCGCCGCCGGGTGACCTTTCTGGCCAAGAGCGAGTACTTCACCGAGCCTGGCTTCAAGGGCTGGCTCAAGAAGGTGTTCTTCAGCGGTGCCGGGCAGGTGCCGATAGACCGGGCCAGCGCCGACGCCGCCGAGAACGCGCTGAGCACCGCCAAGCGGTTACTCGGGGAGGGCAAGCTGCTGGGCATCTACCCGGAGGGCACCCGCTCCCCGGACGGACGCCTGTACAAGGGCAAGACGGGCCTGGCGCGCATGGCGCTGGCCACCGGGGTACCTGTGGTCCCGATCGCGATGGTCGGCACCAACGTGATGAACCCGCCGGGAACGGCTCGCTGGCACTTTTCCAAGGTCACCGTGAAAATCGGCAAGCCACTGGACTTCGCACGCTTCGACGGTATGGCCGGAAACCGCTTCATCGAACGCGCGGTCATCGACGAGGTGATGTACGAGCTGATGCAGCTCTCCGGTCAGGAGTACGTGGACATCTACGCGGCCGCCCTCAAGGACAAGCCGGCGGAACCCGCACACCAGCCCGACCGCATCCCGGAGAGCGCCGCCGGTTAATCCGGGGTCCGTGCATCTTCCCTGCATCTGAGGTGGCACCTCGCCGTGGGGCGTGGGTCAGCTACCCGCGCCGCGCCCGCTAGTCTTGAGGCCACCCGGCGGGAGAACTGAGAGATGCGAGGGCCGTGCCGAATTCAATAAACAAATCGACCAACGCGGACCTCGGCTCCGCTCGTCGAGTGGCCAGGTGGATCACGTGGGGTGGCCCGCTCGTCCTCGCTGTCGCCCTGTTGCTGCATGCGGTCGTCTTCATTCACTGGCCGACGTATGCGCTGCAGATCGACGTGTTGGTGTACCGATTCGGTGGTACCCGCGTACTGGACGGGCTCGATCTGTACTCGATCGGGCGCAACGGCGAGCTCGACGATCTGCTGTTCACCTACACACCGTTTGCGGCATTGGTATTCACCCCGCTGGCCTTCATCACCGATTTCACGGCGCAGATCTTGTCGCTCGTGGTGTTCCCGGCGCTGCTCGTCTATTCGGTGTGGCGCATGCTGGCCTGGCTGAATGTCTCCGCCAAAGCCGGTTTGTGGGGGCTGTTGGCACTGTTGGTCGGGCTGGTTTCGTGGTTGGAGCCGGTCCGGCTGTCCATTCAGCTCGGTCAGATCAATCTGCTGATCCTGGCCGTCGTGGTGACGGACATCCTGGCTCCCAAACGGTGGAAACTCGCCGGGATCGGAATCGGGATCGTGGCCGGCATCAAATTGACCCCGATGATTTTCATCGTCTTCTTGGTCCTGGTGGGACGGATTCGCGCGGCCGTCGTCGCCACCGTCACGCTGATCGCCACCATCGGGCTGGGCTTCGTCTTCCTGCCGTCCGCCTCGCACTACTACTGGGTGGACCGTGCCTTCGAGAAGATCAGCCGCATCACCCGCGATCCCACCGCTAGCACCAGCATCAGCGGACTGTTTCTCAGATTGGATCTGTCGGCCGGGACCGCCACCGCACTGTCGGTGCTGGTGATCGTGGCGAGCCTGGTGGTCGCAGTCCTGGCCTACCGGCGAGATCAGCTGCTGCTGGCGATCTCCATCGTGGGGATGGCGTCGGCTGCGGCATCGCCGTTCAGCTGGAGCCATCACTGGGTGTGGTTCGTGCCGTTGGTCGTCCATCTGGGTTACCGCGGTTACGTGCTGGGCAAACGGGCCTCGGCGATCACGATGTGGGCGTTCTGCGCGGTGTTCGCGGCCTGGTTCACCAGCTTGAGTGGCAAGACACCGGACTCCGGCGCGTTGACGTTGCGGCCCGGTGGCGTGCTGAACGACCTGATCCCGAGCTTGTACGTGTTCGTTCATCTCGGGGTTCTCGTGGCCAGTTGGATATGGCTGCGGCGTGACCCATCGGACGTGAACGATGTTGTGCGCGAAGATGATTCGGCACAGGCCGATGAGCTGGCGCCGGCCTCTCCGGCGCACAATTAGGCGGTATGCGTGCGTTACTTCTACGACACGGAATTCATCGACGACGGCCGCACCATCGAACTCATCTCGATAGGGATGGTGTGCGAAGACGGCCGCGAGTACTACGCCGTTTCCACCGCCTTCGATCCGCAGCAGGCGGGCCCGTGGGTACGTCAGAACGTGCTGCCCAAGCTGCCGGCGTTGTCCTCGCCGCTGTGGCGCTCACGCGGGCAGATCCGCGACGAGCTGGCCGAGTTCCTCGGGCTGAACGGTGGGGGACCGGCCGAACCGATCGAATTGTGGGCCTGGGTGGGTGCTTATGACCATGTGGCGCTCTGTCAGCTGTGGGGACCGATGACGGCGCTGCCCCGGCCGGTCCCACGGTTCACCCTGGAACTCAAGCAGCTGTGGCACGACCTGGGCCAGCCGACTGTGCCGAAACGGCCCGCCGACTCGCACGATGCACTGGTCGATGCCCGGTACAACCTGGTCCGCTACCGCGCGATGGTCCCGCCGACCTGATCACTGCGTAATCCCGGGTAAAAATCCGCTGGTAAGGGGCGGTTAAGATGGGTTCGTGAACTGGACAGTCGACGTCCCTATCGATCAATTGCCGGAGCTGCCGCCGCTCCCGGCCAACCTGCGTCAGCGCCTGGATGCCGCGCTCGCCAAACCCGCTGCTCAGCAGCCGAGCTGGCCCGCGAATCAAGCCGCTGCCATGCGGACCGTGCTGGAAAGCGTGCCCCCGATCACCGTCCCCGCGGAGATCCAGCGTCTGCAGGGCCAGCTGGCCCAGGTGGCCCGTGGTGAGGCATTCCTGCTGCAGGGCGGAGACTGCGCCGAAACCTTCGCCGATAACACCGAGCCGCATATCCGGGCCAACATCCGCGCACTGCTGCAGATGGCGGTGGTACTGACGTACGGGTCCAGCATGCCGGTGGTGAAGCTGGCCCGTATCGCAGGCCAGTACGCCAAGCCGCGCAGCTCGGACACCGACGCCCTGGGGCTGAAGTCCTACCGCGGTGACATGGTGAACGGTTTTGCCCCCGATGCCGCACTGCGTGAGCACGACGCGTCGCGCCTGGTGCGCGCTTATGCCAATGCCAGCGCCGCGATGAACCTGGTGCGTGCCGTGACCGGCTCGGGGCTGGCCTCGCTGGCCCTGGTGCACGACTGGAACCGCGAATTCGTCCGCACCTCGCCTGCGGGTGCGCGGTACGAGGCGCTGGCCTCCGAGATCGACCGCGGCCTGAAGTTCATGAGTGCCTGCGGCGTGGCGGATTCCAACCTGGATACCGCCGAGATCTACGCGAGCCACGAGGCACTGGTGCTCGACTATGAGCGGGCGATGCTGCGCCTGGCCGAGGACGAGAACGGCGAGCCCGCGCTGTACGACTTGTCGGCCCACTACCTGTGGATCGGCGATCGCACGCGGCAGCTCGATCACGCGCACGTGGCCTTCGCCGAGATCATCGCCAACCCGATCGGGATGAAGATCGGTCCGACGACCACGCCCGATCAGGCCGTCGAATACGTGGAACGCCTTGACCCGCACAACAAGCCGGGCCGTCTGACATTCGTCTCGCGGATGGGCAACTCGAAGGTGCGCGATCTGCTTCCGCCGATCATCGAGAAGGTGCAGGCCGCCGGCCATCAGGTGGTCTGGCAGTGCGACCCGATGCACGGCAACACCCACGAGTCGCCCAGCGGTTACAAGACACGGCATTTCGATCGGATTGTCGACGAGGTGCAGGGTTACTTCGAGGTGCACAACGCACTCGGCACGCATCCGGGCGGTATTCACGTCGAGATCACCGGTGAGAACGTCACCGAATGTCTTGGTGGCGCACAGGATATTTCCGATGACGACCTGGCAGGTCGCTACGAGACGGCATGCGATCCGCGTCTGAACACCCAGCAGTCGCTGGAGTTGGCGTTCCTCGTCGCGGAGATGCTCAGGGACTAGAGCAGGTTGGTGATGTTGGCGCCCAGCGACCAGCATCCCGCCGCCACTGAGGTGGTGATGATGAGGACGATCACCAGCCACATCAAGATCGCGCGGCGGCTCTGCTGACGTTCGTACCGGTAGTCCGAGTCGTCGACATCGGCGAAGAACGCCGAGTCGTCTGGTTCGCTGTCGAATTCCCGATCGAATTCGGGATCGTAAGCGGGTACCGGGTCCATCATCCGTGTGGGATTGGGCACCCTGGGGCGCGGCGCGGCACTGGGTCGTGCAGCGACACCCAGGGCTGCCGCGGCCGAGGCGGTGTCGGCGGCGTCGAGATCACGGGCCGGGGCGGCGTCCGTACTGCCACCGGTTTCGATCAGCCGACTGCGATATAGCTGTTCGGCGACATGCTGTTTGGAATCCCGGGGCGCGGGCACCCGGAAGGATGGCAGGCGCAGATCGGCGGCGATGGCATCGAGCTCGGCGCCCATCTGTGCGGCATCGGCGTAGCGTGCGTCCGGGTCGCGGGAGGTGGCACGCAGCACCAGCTCATCGAACTCCTCCGGGATGCCGTCGATCGCCTCACTGGGTGCCGGGACGTCACGATCGATGCGTTGATAGGCCAGTGCCAACGGCGTATCGCCGGTGAATGGTGTTGAGCCGGTGAGTAACTCGTACATCAAGAGCCCCGCCGAGTAGACATCGCTGCGTGGGCCGGCGGAGCCGGTGCGTACCTGCTCGGGGGACAGGTACGCCGCAGTGCCCAAGATCACGCTGGTTGAGGTTATCCCGGCTTCGGCGATGGCACGGACGAGTCCGAAATCGGCGAGTTTGACCTCACCGTCATCAGAGATCAAGACGTTCTCGGGTTTGACGTCGCGGTGTACCAGTCCCGATCGGTGTGCGACTGCCAATCCGCCCAGCATCGGGTTGAACACCGCGGCCACCGCATGCGGCGGCATGGGCCCGCGTTCACGCAGCAGCTCCCGCAGAGTGCCCCCGTCGATCAGTTCCATCACCAGGAACGGGTGCCTACCGTCCATGCCCTGGTCGAACACGGCCACCAGCCCCGGGTGACGCAGCCGCGCGACGGCCCGGGCTTCGAGTCGGAATCGTGCGAGAAACCCGGTGTCGGAGGCGTAGCGGCTGTCCATCACCTTCACGGCCACCGGGCGGTCCAGCCGGGTGTCCAGCCCGCGGTAGACGGTCGACATACCGCCCGTCGCGATCGGGGTCTCGATGCGGTACCGACTGTCGAGCACGGCGCCGATCATCGGATCGAGGCGGCCGGTCGGGGACTTGGGCGATGTCATCGCATCGATCGTATCGAGTGATGCGGTAACGCCCCGTCGTCAATGTCGCTTGTCGAGCATTTCGCGGACGGAGTTGAGCGTCGGCCCGGCCCCCGAAAACAGCATGGTGCGCCATTGACGATGCAGGGGAATGGCAGGGTCGAACCGGCTGTAGGTGACGCGGAGCCGGGTGCCGCCCGGCTCGGGCAGCAGGTTCCACCGGGAGGTCACTTCGATTCCGGGGGCGGTCAGCACCTGTTCGATGTGCTCACAGGGCACCACGCTGGTGTACGTGGTGCGGAGCACGCCATCGAAGCCGACCGCCGGCTGAGGATGGGTGATGAGGACGCGGGTCTCTCCGACCTCGACCGGTGCATCATTGACTTCGTTCACCTGTGAGGCGGTGAGCTCTACGGAGACGAGAACATCCCAGACCTTTTCGACGGGGTAGGGGTAGTACTCGCTGTGGGTGACCGATGTCGGATCGCCGGAACTCGTCACGATCCGAAGGTTACGCGCGTCACCACACCCGGAGGACACTTTTGGACGACGACGGCCCGCGGGACGACTAGCGTCATTCGTCATGAGCGCAATTCCCTACGTCGCCGACACACTTGACGCCGATGAGCCGCTGTTCTCTCTCAAGGAGGTGGCCGTGCGCCTGCGGGTAACGGTGAGCAAGGTTCAGCAATATCTGCGCGACGGTGAGCTGATCGCGGTGCGGCGCGATGGTGAAATCAAGGTTCCCGTCATCTTTTTCAGCCCCGAGGGGCCCGTGGTCAAGCATTTGTCCGGACTGTTTTCCGTGCTGCGCGACGGCGGGTATCACGAGCCGGAAATCATGCGCTGGTTGTTCACCGGTGATGAGTCGCTCACGGTGACCAGGGATGGCACCACCGAACGTATCGAGGAGGCCCGCCCGGTCGACGCGCTGCACGGCCACCAAGCACGCGAAGTGCTGCGGCGGGCACAGGCTCTGGCCTACTAGGCGGCAGGTGCCGGGATATCGGCCTCGGCCGGTTCGGGTTCGTGTGACTCCGGTGCGGTATTGATCATCCGCCACGCGATGGCGGCACAGGTCGCGGCGATCAGCACGTGGATCCACACGTACATGCCGTGGGAGCCATCGGGTTTGAAGATCACCATGATCCAGGTGGAGAATCCGGCGATGGCGGCGATGGCGGCGCGCGATTGCAGCAACGGCGCCGCGATGGCCAGCGGCCATGTGTAGTACCAGGGCAGCGCGGCCGGTGCCATGAGCACCACGATCACCATCGCCCACAGGATCCCGAACATCGCGTCGCGTTCGTTGTGGCGGTGCCGCCACCACACCACCGGCAGCGCGAGTGCCACCAGTGCAGCGCCGACAGCGCGGGTGACCGACAGCAAGGCATCGAAGTTGACGGTGACGAAAAGGCCTGCGAAGACGTTGATGAGGTTGGCTACCGCGGTCGGCACCGTCAGCCAGTTGATGATTTTCACCGAGCCCGCCAGTGCGGGGAGCCATCCCAGGCCGACTCCGGCGATCCAGGACAGCACTGCGAAGACCGCGGCCACGATCGCGACAGAGGCCGCCGATGCCATCGCGAACGCGACGACCGGGCGGCGCTGCGGCGAGCTCTGGTCGGCGCTCTGAACGAGCCGGCGCATCCAGATCCACACCAGGAAGGGCAATGCCAGTCCGGCGGTGGCCTTGACGGCGACAGCCATTGTCACTACGGCGATGCCCCAAACATGGTGCCGCTCAAGGGCGAGCGCGATGCCCGCCATCATGAGGCCGACCATCAGCATCTCGTTGTGCACACCGCCCATGAGGTGGATGATGACCAGCGGGTTGAGCACACAGATCCATAGCGCCTTGCTGGCGTTGGCGGAAAGACAGCGCGCGACGCGGGGTGTGGCCCACACCAGCAGGGCCAGCCCGGGCAGCATGCACAGGCGCAGCAGCATGGTTCCCGCCACCACGTCGTCTCCGACGATCTGGGTGACGAAGCGTGCGATCAGCATGAACAGCGGGCCATACGGCGCGGTAGTGGTGGACCAGATCGGACTGACGTTCTCCAGCAACGCGTTTGGATTCTCTACCGGTCCCACCACGTACGGGTCGAATCCATCGCGCAGCAGTGCGCCCTGGGCGAGGTAGGAGTACGCGTCCCGGCTGAACACCGGCACAGAGGCCAGCAACGGCAGCAGCCAGCAGGGAATGACGACCAGGATGGACTCTTTGGTCACCTTGCCGGCGATCACATGCCGGCCCAGCCCGAGCCACGCCAGCAGCATGAGGACTACCCCGAGCCACATGCAGATCGACGACACGACCAACCCGTGGCCGAAACGCAACCAGGACAGCCCGACCGATTCCAGCAGCGGATCGTGTTGCCGAGTGCTGCCCGCACCCAGTCCGCCGATGGCGATGAGGATGGCACCACCGAATCCGGTGACGGCCGCGCGTCCGGCGGGGGACCGCAGGAAGACGGCTGCCCGCCCGGCACTTTTCAGGGGAGGCTCCAGCGCCTTTGATGATGTACTCACGTGATCATGCGCTCCGGTTGGACACCAATCGGACGAGGTCTGACAGCGCGGCACGGGCGTCGTCGGCGATATCGGCGCCGGCCAACTGGTCGAGTGCGCGGTGTGTGTGCTCTTCGATACGGGATTCGACGGCCGCCAGCGCGCCCAAGTCGACTATCAGTGAACACATCTGCGCGACCTGCTGATCGGTGAGCGGGCTGCCGATCCAGGAGTGCAGCATGTCCTCGGCGGCACTGTCGTTGGCGCGTGCCAGCCGCAGAGCCTCGGCCAGTAGCACGGTGCGCTTTCCGGAACGCAGGTCGTCGCCGGCAGGTTTCCCGGTGACCTTGGGGTCCCCGAAAACCCCGAGCACGTCGTCGCGCAGCTGGAATGCGACGCCGATGTCCAGCCCGACATCACCGAGAAGTCCAGAGATCTCGGGGTTCTCGGCCGCGATCGCGACACCCAGCTGCAGAGGTCGCTGCACGGTGTAGCCGGCGGTCTTGAAGCGGATCACACGCATGGCTGTTTCGACGGACTCGTCGCCAGAGGATTCGGACAGAATGTCCAGATATTGGCCGCCGAGTACCTCGCTGCGCAGGATCGACCACACGCCCCGGGTCCGCGCGTGTGCCTCCGGGGACAGCCGTGCCCCGGCCACCATGTCATCGGCCCAGGTAAGTGCCAGATCGCCGAGGAGAATCGCGGCGGAGATGCCGAACTGCTCGGGGGAGCCGGACCAGCTGTTCTCGCGGTGCAGGGTGGTGAACTCGACGTGGATGGTGGGTTCGCCGCGGCGGGTGGCAGAGCTGTCGATGACGTCATCGTGGATCAACGCGCAGGTGTGCAGCAGTTCGAGCGCGGCACACACCCGCAGCACTTCGGGGTTCCATGGGTCGGGGTCGTCGGTGACCGCTCGCCAGCCCCAGTAGGCGAATGCCGGGCGCAGCCTCTTGCCGCCACGCAGTACAAACTGGTCGAGGGCGGTTATCGCATGCTCATAGTTCTGCCCGATATGCGCGGTGTGCTCGCGGCATTCGGCCAGGAATTGGCTCAGTTGGTCGCTCACCGCATCGGTCAGGTGCCGGGCGTTGGCAGCGGCTACGTTGACACTCAGCGGGGCGTCCTTTCACGGTGCGGTAATTGGTCCCGGATGCGCGGGGAGTGAACCCAGACTAATCGCACCTATCCTGGACGGGTGACAACTCACCCGCTCGACCGTGACGCAACGGTCGCCGAGCTGCGGGATCCGGGGTCGATCGCCGATCGACTGGCCGCGGTCCAGCCCGGTGATGTGGCGTTCTCGGTGGAGTTCATGCCGCCCCGCGACGAGGCGGCCGAGGCGCGGTTGTGGCGGGCGGCAAGAGTTTTCGAGCGGTATCAGCCTGTGTTCGTCTCGGTGACCTATGGCGCCGGCGGTTCCACCCGTGACCGCACGGTGCGGGTGACCGGTGAGCTGGCCGAGAACACCACCTTGCTGCCGGTTGCGCATCTGACGGCCGTCGGGCATACCGTCGACGAGTTACGCGCCATGGTGGGCGCCTACGTGGACCGTGGCATCACCAATATCCTTGCCCTGCGCGGCGATCCGGCTGGAGATGTGAATGCGGAATGGATTCCGCACCCTGGCGGCCTGACCTACGCCGAAGAGCTGGTGCGGCTGGTTCGTGATCTGGGTGATTTCCACGTCGGCGTGGCCTCTTTCCCGGAGGGCCATCCGCAGGCCATCGACCTGGAACGCGATACGGCCAATCTGGTCAACAAGCTGAGGGCGGGGGCCGAGTACTCCATTACCCAGATGTTCTTCGACGTCGACGACTACTTGCGGCTGCGCGATCGGGTGGTGGCGGCAGATCCGGAACAAGGCGCCAAGCCGATCGTGCCGGGTCTGATGCCCATCACGTCGCTGCGGTCAGTGCGTAGGCAAGTCGAGCTCGCCTCGTCCACGCTGCCTGCTGCGCTGGAAGAACGGCTCCTGCAGGCTGCTGGAGGCGGTCCGGAAGAGAACCGTGATGAGGTTCGCAAGGTCGGTGTCGAGGTCACCACCGCGATGGCTTCCCGGCTGATCGCCGAGGGTGTGCCGTGCGTGCACTTCATGACGCTCAACTTCGCGCGGGCCACCTCCGAGGTGCTGGAGAACCTCGGGCTGAGGGTTACTCCGGGAACTGGCCGGGCGTAAACCGCGGGGACTGGTCACGGTCCAGCCACGCCAGGGACGCGACGAGGGCGCCGACCAGCAGCGCAGCGATCGTCACGAAGATCGCGGCTCCGTTGAACGAGCGGGTGCTGGGGTCGCTATAGCGAGCGGTCGCGCTGAACGTGCTGACCACGCCGGGATTGAGTTTCCATTGCACGGCATCGGAACCGAGCATCTCCCCGTTGGTCGATTCAATATCGCCGGGAAAGGAAATGGCCAGCGACACATCGGCATTTGAGTTGTCTTCCAACGCGGTGAGATCGGCGCGGCCCTCCAGTACGACCACCTCGCCGTTGCGCCGCAGTGTCAGATCGAACCCAGCGGCGTTCTTGTTCATCCCGGCCAGCTGGGGGACCTCCGAGAAGGTCAGATCGTTGAAGATGGCGCGCGACCCCACCATGCCGTTCTCCTCGTACTCGCCCACCTGAACCTTCTGGGCGAACGACATGTTTCGGTCGAGCTGAGGGCCCTTATCGTCCTTGCCTTGTGGCTTAGCGACGGCGATCAGTTGGCCGGAGACGTGATCGTCGGTGGTGACGGTCATCGAGGCTTTGACGCGCACGCATCCCGACAGCAGCGGCAGCGTCGTCAACAACAGCACGGCGGCGATGCGCGTCACCCGCCCTGGGCTGCGATGAGCCGCTCGCGCGAAGGGCATGGGGCTAGTCATCGAGGCTCATCGTGCCAGATGGTGGATACGTTCGGCTGGCGATATCCGGGCTCCAGGGGCAAGGGCCGGCCAAGCACGGCGAATCGTCTGGGATCTCCCGCGAACTGGTGTTGCCGGATGACATCGGTGAATCCGAGCCGCCGGTACAGCCGCCACGCGCGGTTGGACTCGCCGGTGATCTCGGGGGTGGACAGCAGGACATGCGATTCGGAGCGGCCCGCCAGCAGCCGCCGCGCCAGCGCCTCGCCAAAACCGTGGCCCTGGAGCCCGGGGTCGACATGCAGCTCCGTCAGCTCGAAGTACTGGTCGAGCAGGGCGCTGATGCGGTCGCGCGGCACCCCCGACTTACGCAGCCCCTGGCTGACCTGCTGGTGCCACCATTGGTCGGCGGCACCGCGGTAGCCGTATGCGATCCCGACGATGCGTGCCTGGTCCATCAGGTCTTCGTCGGGTTTGGTGTAGTCAGACGATGGGGCGGCAGGAGCATCGAAGATGGCTGCGGCCTGCCACCCGCGTCTACGGCTGTGCTCCAGCCACATGGGCGCGCGCTGATCCTCGGTGCCGTGCGGGTAGCCCATGGCGATGACGTAGACGCGAAGCGCTTCGCTGAGCCTGCGCTGCATATCGCGTTGCGACAAGTCGGCCAGGAATGTCGTCAACGTGCGTCCTTTTGGTTTCCGTGTGGGCTTTCTGTGTACCGCCCGGGTTTATCACGCTCTGCTCAGTCCTGGGTGCTGTCGCGGTTTTCGCCGGGTCTGTCGGCGCGCCGCGTCCCAGGGGGTTGCCCGGTAGGGCCTGGCTGGGAGATTGGTGGGTGAACCGGGTGGTATAGCGGGTATTCACCTCGTATTATGAACGTGAGGGTGTTGTAACCGCGGCACCCTTGATAAAACGACACGACATACTCAACCGGTTGCGATGCGCCAGAGGGAGGGACCGATGCCACTCTCCGAGCACGAGCAGCGCATGCTCGACCAGATTGAGAGCGCGCTGTACGCGGAGGATCCCAAGTTTGCGTCGAGTGTGCGCGGAGGACGCCTGGGTGCGACCTCCGGCCGCCGCCGCCTGCAGGGTGCGGCTCTTTTCTGCATCGGATTGGCCATGTTGGTGGTTGGCGTCGCGGTGCCCGCCACCCAGATTGGAAACTTCCCGATCCTGAGCGTCATCGGATTCGTGGTGATGTTCGGGGCCGCGGTCTTCGCAATCATTGGAAGCCGACGTTCCGAGGCAGGCGCTGCCGGGCAAGTGGGGCAAGGTGGGGTCAGCGGTCGCATTCGCCGCCCCCGTGCCGCCGGGTCGTTCGCGCAGCGCATGGAAGAGCGGTTCCGCCGCCGTTTCGACAACTGACAGACTTCATCTAAAGCAGCCCGACATCACAGACCCGCGCAGTCCGCGCGGGTCTGTTGCTGTGTGCGTTGCTGCCTGAATGACCCCGCCCCGCGGCCGACCGCCGTGGGGTGACCGCTCGCAAGCCCATTGGCCCGGGCAGGCCAAATCGTTATCAACTCGTCTGGATACCGGTGCCCCACTCGTCCCCACTGGGTTGACCTGCGGAAATGGCATGTCGGTGACCTCTGTCGACCTGGTGGTGGGTGCATCGTGGGGAGACACGCGGCAAATCAGATTCAAAGTGGGGGATTGTGGGGTAAAGTGGCGCCTATCGGAGGGAAGGGTAGCTCCGAAGGGTTTGGACAGGGAGGTGTCGAGATGTTTCTCGGTACCTACACGCCCAGGCTCGACGACAAGGGGCGGCTGACATTGCCCGCCAAGTTTCGAGACGCACTAGCGGGAGGGTTGATGGTCACCAAAAGTCAGGACCACAGCCTCGCCGTCTATCCGCGGGCCGAGTTCGAGCAGCTGGCGCGCAAGGCGGCCACGGCTTCTCGTAGCAACCCCGAGGCGCGTGCCTTCCTGCGTAACCTGGCCGCGGCCACCGACGAACAGCATCCGGATGCGCAGGGGCGTATCACCCTGTCCGCCGACCATCGGCGGTATGCGGATCTGTCCAAGGACTGCGTTGTCATCGGATCCGTTGACTACCTAGAGATTTGGGATGCTGCTAAGTGGCAGCAGTACCTGGAGGAACACGAAGAGAACTTCTCGGCGGCCAGCGATGAATCTCTCAATGGCATCTTCTGAGCGAGCCCGCGCAGCGCGGCCTCTGTCCGATACGGCCCTGGCGTACTTCCCCGACGCCAGGTTCGGACCATCGGGCAGGGACCGGGCTGCACGGTTTCCTTGCACCTACCAGCGCTCCCACAGGGGCGTTTCTCGCTCCCGGAGGGGTGTCGCCGTGTCTGACAACAATTCTCGGCCCGGGTTCGGCCACATTCCGGTCATGCTCGAGCGCTGCTTTGAGCTACTGGCTCCGGCTCTGACGGCCCGGTCCGCGGACGGATCCGGCGCTGTTCTGGTCGACGCCACTCTCGGCGCGGGCGGGCACACTGAGCACTTCCTCTCCGCGCTGCCGGGCCTCACGGTCATCGGTCTCGATCGCGATACCAACGCCCTGGACATTGCCCGAACGCGGCTGGCGCCCTTCGGGACTCGATTCGTCGGAGTGCATACCCGCTACGACGGCCTGGCCGATGCACTGGACGGGTTGGATTACCGGACAACATCTTCGATTGACGCGGTGCTCTTCGATCTGGGTGTGTCCTCCATGCAGCTCGATCAGGCCGAACGCGGCTTTGCCTATTCGGTCGACGCTCCGTTGGACATGAGGATGAACGCGCACGACGAGCTGACCGCCGCGGACATCCTGAACACCTATTCGGCGGCAGAGCTGTCCAGGGTGCTCACCAGATTCGGCGAAGAGCGCTTCGCACGCCGGATCGCCGACGAGATCGTCCGGCGCCGCGCCGTCGAACCCTTCACACGCAGTGGGCAGTTGGTTGAACTCCTCTATGCCGCCATCCCTGCCGCCACTCGTCGTACCGGCGGTCACCCGGCGAAACGGACCTTCCAGGCCCTTCGAATCGCGGTTAACGCCGAGCTCGAATCCCTTGCCGCCGCGATACCTACCGCGATGGCGGCGTTGCGGCCAGGTGGTCGTATCGCTGTCATGGCCTACCAGTCGCTCGAGGACAAGATCGTCAAGGCGGAGTTCGCGGCCGCCATCGCGTCCCGGTCGCCCATCGACCTACCGGTCGAGTTACCCAGTGATGCGCCGGAGTTCAGGGCGATCACCCGCGGAGCCGAACGGGCGAACGATGCGGAAATAGAAGTCAATCCACGTAGTGCACCAGTGCGGTTACGGGCAGTCGAACGAGTTGCGGACAGGAGGAGCGCATGATTGGGGTGCGCAAGAAGGCTGTTGAGGCCCCCAAGAAGACCGACTCCGCCAAGCCCGCCAAACGTCGCGGCGCCGCGCCCAAGGCAACCGGTGCCGGTCCTTCGCCGCGTCCACGCCGTTCTGCTCCGCAGACCATGCCGATCCCGGTGCAGCGCAAGGCTCCGGAGAAGATCCGTCCGGCAACCAGCACCCAACAGGCGAAGGCCCGGGCGAAGGCGCGCAAGGCCAAGGCACCCAAGGTTATTCGTATACCGCTACGCGAACGAATTCTTACCCGCCTGTCCGACGTGGACCTGCGGCCACATGTGTGGATCGCCAAGGTCCCGTTCGTCGTGCTGGTCATCGGTGCCCTCGGCGTTGGTCTGGCCATCACGCTGTGGTTGTCGACCGATGCCGCCGAACGCTCCTACCAGCTGCGTACCCAGCAGCGCACCAATGAGGATCTGCTGCAACGCAAGGAGGCCCTTGAGCGCGATGTGTTGCGTGCGGAATCCGCACCGGCACTCGCAGATTCGGCACGCGACCTCGGCATGATCCCGTCGCGTGATATCGCGCATCTGGTGCGGGACCCGCAGGGCAACTGGCTGCTGGTGGGTGCTCCGAAGCCCGCGGAAGGCGTCGCACCGGCACCGCTGAACTCCATTATCCCCGATGATGTCGATGCTGTTCCGAAGGCCGGCAATTCGGTCGAGGTGCCCGTACAGCTGCCGCCCGTGCCGCCGCCGGTGGCCGTGGTGCCCCATATGGCGCCACCGGCTGTGGTGCCCGCGCCCGTGGTGGAAGCTCCCGCCGGACAGGATCCCGCGCTGGCGCAGCCTGCGGTTCCGGTGCCCGCGCCGGTCGTGGCCGCGCCGGATCCCGCTATCGCGATACCGCCCCCCGTGGCCGACGCGCCGCAAGCATCAAATATCACGAATTCTCCAGTTACCGGGGAACAATTCAATCCCGTGGCAACAACGAGTCCCCGCCCGGCAACGTGACCCGGGAGGATCGGTCCCGGCCGGTCGGTGCCCGTCGCACCCGGCGGCCCGTCGCTGCTGTGTCGCGGACTGCCGGATTCGCCTTTCGGCACCGGGCGGGCAACATCATCATCTTCCTCACGCTCGCCATCGCCGCCACCCAGCTGTTCACTCTGCAGGGACCGCGCGCCGCGGGTCTGCGCGAGGAAGCCTCGCGCCAGCTGAAGGTCACCGACACCGAGAAGGCGTTGCGCGGCACCATCGTCGACCGCATGGGCAACAAGCTGGCTTTCACCATCGAGGCTCGTGCTCTCACCTTCCAGCCGAAGAAGATTCGCGAACAACTCACCAAGGCCTGGGAGAAAAGCCAGGTGACCCTCAAGGACCCTGGGAAGAGCGACGCCGATAAGGCCGCGGCGGCGAAGATAAGGTCCGTCGAGCCCGAGCAGCGGCTGCAGGACATTGCCAATGGAGTCTCGGCCAAGCTGGGTAACAAACCCGATGCCAAGAGCCTGCTGAAGAAGATCCGCAGTGACGACACCTTCGCGTACCTGGCGCGCTCGGTTGATCCGGCCATCGCCGCCCAGATCGTCAAGGAGTTCCCCGAGGTGGGGGCCGAGCGGCAGGACATCCGCCAGTACCCCGGTGGCTCGTTGGCTGCCAACATCGTGGGCAGCATCGACTGGGAGGGTTACGGCCTTCTGGGGCTTGAGGATTCCCTGGACAGTGCGTTGGCAGGCAAGGACGGATCCCAGACCTACGACCGTGGCTCTGACGGCGCGGTGATTCCCGGCAGTTACCGCGACCAACACAATTCCGTCAACGGATCCACCGTCGAGCTCACGCTGGACAATGACATTCAGTTCTACGTACAACAGCAGGTCCAGCAGGCCAAGGACTTGTCCGAAGCGCGCAGCGTGTCCGCGGTTGTGCTGGATTCGAAGACCGGTGAGGTCCTGGCGATGGCCAATGACAACACCTTTGACCCCTCACAGAACCTCGGTAAGCAGGGCAATCGTGAGATGGGCAATCTCTCGGTGTCTTCGCCGTTCGAGCCCGGATCGGTCAACAAGATCATCACGGCGGCGGCGGTCATCGAAAACGATTTGTCCAATCCCGATGAGGTGCTGCAGGTTCCGGGCTCCATCAACATGGGCGGGGTCACGGTTCGCGATGCCTGGGTACACGGAACCGTGCCGTACACCACCACCGGTGTGTTCGGAAAGTCTTCCAACGTGGGCACGCTGATGCTGGCCCAGCGGGTGGGTCCGGAGCGGTTCATGGATCTGGTGGAGAAATTCGGTCTGGGGCAGCGCACCGGCGTCGGCCTGCCCGGGGAGAGCTCGGGCATCGTGCCGCCGATCGAGCAGTGGTCGGGCAGCACCTTCTCAAACCTGCCCATCGGTCAAGGGCTGTCGATGACGCTGCTGCAGATGACGGGCATGTACCAGGCCATCGCCAACGATGGTGTGCGGATGCCGCCGCGCATTCTCAAGAGCATCACGGCGCCCGACGGCACCCGCAAGGAAGAGCCGCGTCCCGAGCCGGTGCAGGTGGTCAACGCGGGCACCGCGCGTACGGTCCGGAACATGCTGCGCGCGGTGCTGCAACCCGATGCACGCCAGATTCAGAACGGCACCGGTGCGGCTGGCGCTGTCGAGGGTTACCAGCTGAGCGGCAAGACCGGCACGGCACAGCAGATCAATCCTGCCTGCGGGTGCTACTTCGATGACGTGTACTGGATCACCTTCGCGGGAATCGCCACCACAGACGACCCCCGCTATGTCATTGGCATCGAGATGAACGCGCCACACCGGGCCGCGGATGGCCGCCCGGGCAGCACCGCCGCGCCGTTGTTCCACAACATCGCGTCGTGGTTGATGCGCCGCCAAAACGTGCCGCTATCACCCGATCCCGGACCACCGCTCATCTTGCAGGCCACCTGAGCCGGTCCTCGTCGGGTCATGGGCGTCCGGCTGCCCGGTAGTGTCGTTTGACGCCCAAGGACCCGGGGCGGCACAACCACGGCAGGAGGTGATCACTGGTGGCGGCATCCGGAACCCACCGGTTCCTCCCACGGACACGTCGGCATCTGGTGTCCGACCTCGCCGCAATGGTCTCGGCCGAACTGCGAGGGCCAAGCGCCGATGCGACCGTCTGGGGGGTCACCCTCAGGGCGCAGGACGCGCGCTCGGGTGATCTCTTCGCAGCGCTGCCCGGCAGCAGCGCGCACGGCGCGCAGTTCGCATCCGAGGCGGTCGCTGCGGGGGCGACGGCCGTGCTCACGGACTCCGCGGGCGCCCAGCTGCTGGCGGACCAGGCCCTTGACGTCGCGGTGTTGGTCCATCCCATCCCGCGCGCTGTACTCGGTCAGCTCGCCGCGACGGTGTACGGAGATCCGTCGCGGCAGGTGCAGGTAGTAGGTGTCACCGGAACATCTGGGAAAACCACGACCACCTACCTGGTCGAGGCCGGCCTGCGGGCAGCGGGCAAACGCGTCGGTCTCATCGGCACCGTCGGGGTGCGGATCGACGGCGAAGATGTCCCCAGCGCACTGACCACGCCCGAGGCGCCGGCTCTGCAGGAGCTGTTGGCCGAAATGGTCCAGCGTGGTGTGGACACCGTGGTCATGGAGGTGTCCAGCCACGCGCTGGCTCTCAACCGTGTGGACGGCACTCGCTTCGCGGTGGGGGCGTTCACGAATCTTTCGCGAGATCACCTCGACTTCCATCCCAATATGGAGGACTACTTCGCCACCAAGGCCAGGCTGTTCCAGCGTGATTCACCGCAGCGGGCGCAGCATTCGGTCATCTGTGTCGACGATGATGCCGGGCGCGCCATGGCCGAGCTGGCGCGCGCGGCGGGTCCCGACACCGTCACGGTGAGCTCGCGAGCCGGTGCCGTCGCGGACTGGACCTGCTCGGATGTGGCGGTCGGCGACGACGGCGGTCAGCGGTTTGTCGCGCATGGTCCCGCGGGCAGCGCTGAACTCGGTATCGCGTTACCTGGCCATTACAATGTGGCCAATTGCCTTGTGGCCATTGCAATCATGGAACTACTCGGGGTGTCGGCCGCGGCAGCCGCACCGGGGATCGCGACCGCCGGGGTGCCGGGCCGCATGGAGTCGGTGGTTGCCGGTCAGCCGTTCCTGGCCCTGGTCGACTATGCCCACAAGCCCGGAGCGCTGCGCGCGGTCCTGGACAGCCTGCGCGGTCACCGCGAGGGCCGGCTGGCGGTGGTGTTCGGTGCGGGCGGCAACCGCGACCGTGGCAAGCGCGCCGACATGGGGCAGGTCGCGGCGGAGCTGGCCGATCTGGTGGTGGTCACCGACGACAACCCCCGAGACGAGGATCCGGCCGCGATTCGCGCCGAGATCATCTCCGGGATAGCCGGTTCGGATGTCGAGGTGGTCGAGATGGGCGACCGACGGGCCGCCATTGAGTTTGCCGCAGGATGGGCACGACCGGGGGATACCGTCCTGATCGCGGGCAAGGGGCATGAGGGCGGTCAGCGCATCGGTGCGGTGTCCGTCCCGTTCGACGACCGGGTGGAGCTGCGTGCCGCGCTGGAAGGCCTGGAGAGCTCGAAAAGACGCGGGAGCCTGAATGATTGAGATGACTGTCGCCGAGATCGCCGAGATCGTCGGCGGGCGTCTCGACGGAATCAGTGCCGATGAGGCCCGGAACACGACGGTTACCGGCACCGTCGAATTCGACTCGCGTCAGGTGCGGCCCGGTGGACTGTTCCTGGCCCTGCCGGGTGCCCGGGTCGATGGTCACGATCATGCCGAAGGTGCCGTCGCGGCCGGTGCCGTCGCCGTGCTGGCGGCCAGGCCGGTGGGTGTGCCGGCCATCGTGGTGTCACCGACCGGCGTGGCGCGCACCGAAGTGTCTGCACTGGAACATGATTCGGACGGATCGGGAGCCGCGGTGCTGGTCGCGACCGCCGCGCTGGCAGCCGAGGTGGCCCGCCGGCTCACGCGCCGAGGGCTGCGCATCGTCGGCGTCACCGGCTCGTCGGGAAAGACGTCGACAAAGGACCTCATCGCCGCGGTGCTCAACCCGCTCGGTGAAGTGGTGGCTCCTCCCGGATCCTTCAACAATGAGCTTGGTCATCCCTGGACCGTCCTGCGGGCGAGCGAATCGACCAAGTTCCTGGTGTTGGAGCTGTCGGCCCGCCGCCCCGGAAACATCGCCGACCTCGCGGCCATCGCGCCGCCATCGATCGGTGTCGTGCTCAACGTCGGCACCGCACATCTGGGTGAGTTCGGCTCGCGACAGGCCATCGCCGATACCAAGGGTGAGCTGCCCCAGTCGCTTTCGAGTGATGGTGTGGCAGTGCTGAATGCCGACGACTCCGCGGTGGCCGCGATGTCCGCCAAGACGCAGGCGCGGGTGGTGCGCACCAGCGCGCACAACACCGCCGATATCTGGGCGACCGATGTGAGCGTCGACGAGCTGGCGCGTGCCCGCTTCACCCTGCATGCCGGTGACGCGGCCCTACCGGTTCAGCTGGCTGTGCACGGTGAGCATCAGGTGGGCAACGCGCTGGCCGCTGCCGCAGTCGCGCTGGAATGCGGCGCCACCCTCGCGCAGGTCGCCGGCGCACTCGCCGAGGCGGGGCCGGTATCGCGGCGCCGGATGGAAGTCAGCACCCGCGACGACGGGGTCACCGTCATCAACGACGCTTACAACGCGAACCCGGATTCGATGATGGCCGGACTGAAGGCCCTGGTCTCCATGGCTCGCCACGGGCGAGAATCCCGACGCAGCTGGGCGGTGCTGGGGGAGATGGCCGAGCTGGGGCCCGACGCGATATCCGAGCATGACCGCATCGGACGGGCCGCGGTGCGCTTAGATGTCAGTCGATTGGTAGTCGTCGGAACCGGGAGGTCGCAGCGGGCAATGCATGCGGGTGCAGTGATGGAGGGGTCGTGGGGGTCCGAGGCGGTGCTGGTGGACGATCCTGCGGCAGCCGCCACGCTGCTGGCCGACGAGTTGGCCGCGGGTGATGTGGTGCTGGTCAAGGCATCGCGATCGGCCGGGCTCTGGGTTGTAGCCGATGAGCTGCTGAAAGCGGGTGACGCATGAGGCAGATCATCATCGCGGCCGGGATCGCGATCCTGGTATCGATCATGCTCACGCCGGTGCTCATCCGGGTGTTCTCGCGGCAGGGCTTCGGCCAGGAGATCCGGGACGACGGCCCGCAGCATCATCAAAAGAAGCGCGGCACCCCGTCGATGGGTGGCGTCGCGATCCTGGCCGGTATGTGGGCCGGGTACTTCGGATCACACCTGGTCGGCATCGCGTTCGGGTCCGATGGCCCCTCGGCGTCGGGGCTGCTGGTGCTTGCGTTGGGCACCATGCTTGGTGGCGTCGGTTTCATCGACGACTTCATCAAGATTCGCAAGGCACGCAACCTCGGCCTGAACAAAACCTCCAAGACGGTCGGCCAGATCCTGTCGGCGCTCGTCTTCGGCGTGCTGGTGTTGCAGTTCCGCAACACCGACGGGTTGACGCCCGGTAGTCCGCAGCTCTCCTACGTGCGCGAGATCGCCACCGTCGCCATGCCCGCCGCGGTCTTCGTGCTCTTCTGCGTGATCCTGGTGATGTCGTGGTCCAACGCCGTCAACTTCACCGACGGCCTGGACGGGCTGGCCGGTGGATGTATGGCCATGGTGACCGGCGCGTACGTCATCGTGACCTTCTGGCAGTACCGCAACGCCTGCTCCACACATCCCGGTGTCGCCTGCTACAACGTGCGTGACCCGCTGGACCTGGCGGTGATCGCCGCGGCGACCGCGGGCGCGTGTATCGGGTTCCTGTGGTGGAACGCCGCGCCCGCCAAGATCTTCATGGGGGACACCGGATCGCTGGCCCTGGGCGGCATCATCGCGGGCCTGTCGGTGACCACGCGGACAGAGCTGCTCGCCGTGGTGCTGGGCGCGCTGTTCGTCGCCGAGATCGTGTCGGTGGTCCTGCAGATCGCCGCATTCCGCACCACCGGTCGCAGGGTGTTCCGAATGGCGCCGTTCCATCATCATTTCGAGCTGCTGGGCTGGGCGGAAACGACGGTCATCATCCGGTTCTGGCTCTTGACAGCCATCGCCTGTGGGTTGGGATTGGCTCTGTTCTATGGCGAGTGGCTCGCCACGATCGGTGACTAACCGGCCATGACCGCTTCTGATGTGACGGAACTGGCCAGCGGGACAAGAGTTCTGGTTTGCGGTGCACGTGTCACCGGGGATGCGGTAGTGGCCGCACTGGCCGGATTCGACCTCTCCATCACTGTCTGTGACGACAATGAGGAGGCTCTGCGGCGTCATCGCGAAGCAGGCCGTGGGGCGCTCACCACCGCCGCGGCGCAGAGTTCCATGGCCGAGCAGGACCTGGTGATCGTCAGCCCCGGCTTCGGTCCGTCTTCACCTGTCGTGCTGGCCGCTGTTCAGGCCGGGTTGCCTATCTGGGGTGACGTTGAATTGGCTTGGCGCCTGGACGCTTCCGGTCGGTACGGGCCGCCCAGGCAATGGGTGGTGGTCACGGGAACCAACGGAAAGACCACGACCACAGCCATGGTCCACGACATGCTGACGGCGGCGGGACGCACCAGTGCGTTGTGCGGGAACATAGGCGATCCGGTACTCAACGTGCTGGATCGCGACGTCGAATTTCTCACTGTCGAGCTGTCGAGCTTTCAATTGCATTGGGCGCCGTCGGTGCGCCCGGCAGCAGGTGTGGTGCTCAATGTGGCCGAGGATCACCTCGACTGGCACGGGGGAATGGACGCGTACACCCGGGACAAGGCGCGCGCGCTCAATGGTGCGGTCGCGGTCGTCGGCTTGGACGACGCGGTCGCCGCCGGGCTGCTTTCCGGCGCACCGGCGCCGATCAAGGCGGGATTCCGCACCGGTGAGCCCGCGCCCGGTGAGCTCGGAGTGCGCGACGGCCGGCTGGTGGACCGGGCGTTCGGGGCCGATGTGTCGTTGATCGAGGTGTCGAGGCTCCCGGTGGCGGGTCCGATCGGTGTGCTCAATGCGCTGGCGGCTGCCGCCCTGGCTCGCGCGGTGGGTGTGCCCGCCGAGGCTGTTGCCCGCGCGTTGGAGGCCTTTCAGGTGGGACGGCACCGGGCTGAGCTGGTCGCGCGACGTCACGGTGTTTCTTACGTGGATGACTCAAAGGCCACCAATCCGCATGCGGCCGCGGCGTCCATCGCGGCGTATCGACGCGTCATCTGGATCGCCGGGGGGTTGCTCAAGGGGGCCGCGGTCGATGATCTGGTACGCGGTTGTGCCGACCGGCTAGGCGCGGTTGTGCTGATCGGCACGGATCGGGGACTGATTGCTGAGGCTTTGGCGCGACACGCGCCGGATGTACCCGTAGTTGCGGTTGTGACGCGCGAGGATGCTGGGGTGCAAGAGGCAAATGTGGTCTATGTGACTGATGAGGCGGATGGGGGTGGCGCTGACCTGGGTACCCGAGTCATGTCGGCGGCCGTCCGGCACGCCAGCACAGTGGCCCAGCCTGGCGACACCGTGCTGTTGGCTCCGGCCGGCGCATCCTTCGACCAATTCAGCGGGTACTCCGAGCGTGGCGACAGGTTCGCCGCGGCGGTGCACGCACTTACCGGTTAGGTGACAGCGACGTGTCGACCCTGACCGCCCCATTCGCCAGAATTTTCCGCTCCAATAAAGCGACCACACCGGCCAAGAAGTCCGCCGGCCCGAAGGCCGACGGGCTGGTGGCCCGGACTCGGCTGGGTGCCTGGCTGAACCGGCCCATGACCTCGTTCCACCTGATCGTCGCGACGGCCGCGTTGCTGACCACGCTCGGGCTCATCATGGTGCTGTCCGCATCCGGCGTCGAGTCCTACGACCTGGACGGATCGGCGTGGGCCGTCTTCGGCAAGCAGGTGCTCTGGGTCTGCGTAGGCCTGGTCGGTTTTTACATCGCGCTGCGCACCCCGATCCGGGTGATGCGCAAGTATTCCTTTCCAGCATTCGTGTTCACCATCGTCCTGATCACCTTGGTGCTGATACCCGGAATCGGTACGTACTCCAACGGTTCTCGAGGCTGGTTCGTCTACGGCGGCATGTCGATGCAGCCCTCCGAGCTCACCAAGATCGCCTTCGCGATCTGGGGTGCGCATCTGTTGGCGTCGCGCCGCATGGAGAAGGCGTCGCTGCGCGAGATGCTCGTTCCCCTGGTGCCCGCCGCGCTGATCGCACTCGTGCTCATCGTCATCCAGCCTGACCTGGGGCAGACGGTCTCCATGAGCATCATCTTGTTGGCGCTGCTCTGGTATGCCGGGCTGCCGCTCAAGGTGTTCCTCAGCTCGGTGATCGCCGCCGTGCTGGCGGCGGCCATCCTCGCTGTCTCTGCCGGGTATCGCTCCGATCGGGTGAAGGCCTGGCTGGACCCTTCGGCAGACCCGCAGGCCACGGGTTATCAGTCGCGCCAGGCCCGATACGCACTGGCCCAGGGCGGTTTCTTCGGCCAGGGCCTGGGGCAGGGGTCGGCCAAGTGGCACTACCTACCCAACGCCCACAACGACTTCATCTTCGCGATCATCGGCGAGGAGCTCGGTTTCGTGGGCTGCCTCGGGGTGCTGGCCCTGTTCGGGGTCTTCGCGTACACCGCCATGCGCATCGCCAAGCGCAGTGCCGATCCGTTCCTGCGGATGCTGACTGCCACCGCCGGCATGTGGGTCATCGGTCAGTCCTTCATCAACATCGGATACGTGATCGGGCTGCTGCCGGTGACCGGTATCCAGCTTCCGCTCATTTCCTCGGGTGGAACAGCGACGGCCACAGCCCTTTTCATGATCGGCCTGATTGCCAACGCAGCGCGACACGAACCGGAGGCCGTTGCTGCCCTGCGTGCGGGTTCGGGTGACCGGATGAACAGACTGCTGCGGCTTCCCTCGCCGGAGCCGTATGTGGCGCCGCGGATCGACAGCGCGCGTGATCGGCTTCGTGCCAAGTCGGGCACGCGGGGCGCCGAGACGGCCAATCCGCGGCCCGAGCGCACACGGCAGGCAGAGCCCAAACAAGAACCCAAGCGCAAGCCACGTGCACGCACCGACAGCGAAGCAGGGCATCATAGGCAGGTACAGCAGGTGCGCAGGGCCTCGGGCACGCGTGCGAGCGGCCGGACCCGTGAGCAATCCCGGGCCGCTGGTTCACGCGCTCGAACCCATCGATAGCTGCGGACATGTGATTGCTGCCAGACCGAAAGGATGCTCTCCGGAGTGAGTGATGAGGCGCTTGCGCGAAGAACATCAGGCGCCGACGAGCTTCGGCCGCTTTCGGTAGTGCTGGCCGGTGGCGGTACCGCGGGTCACGTCGAACCCGCGATGGCCGTCGCTGACGCGCTGCGGGAGATCGACCCGTCGGTACGGATCACCGCATTGGGCACCGAGCGCGGCCTGGAGACGCGGCTGGTGCCCGACCGTGGCTACGACCTGGAACTGATCGTCCCGGTGCCACTGCCGCGTCGACTCACTGGCGACCTGGTGCGCCTGCCGCTGCGGGTACGCCGGGCGGTACGGCAGACGCGGGCGGTGTTCGACAATGTCGGGGCGGACGTCGTGATCGGCTTCGGTGGTTATGTGGCCCTTCCCGCGTACCTGGCGGCTCGTCGCGGACCGTTGCGCCGTTCCCGTGTTCCGGTGGTCATCCACGAGGCGAACGCACGTGCCGGCCTTGCCAATCGGGTCGGTGCGCGCCGCGCGCAGCGCGTGTTGTCCGCGGTTTCGGATTCGGGACTGCGCCACGCGGAGGTTGTCGGAGTGCCGGTTCGTGGAACGATCACGGCACTGGATCGTGCCGCCTTGCGGCAGGAGGCGCGCGCCCACTACGGGTTTGACGACAATGCGCTGGTGCTGTTGGTGTTCGGTGGTTCCCAGGGTGCGGTGTCCCTGAACAATGCTGTCTCGGCCGCCGCCAATGACCTTGCCTCTGCAGGGGTTTCGGTGCTGCATGCGCATGGGCCGAAGAACACGATCGAGCTACCCGAGCCGAGGCCGCAGGACGCCCCGGGCGGCCCCAAGTACGTGGCCCTGCCGTACCTGGACCGGATGGATCTGGCCTACGCCGCCGCCGATATCGCGGTGTGCCGGTCCGGCGCGATGACCGTCGCGGAGGTTTCCGCGGTCGGGTTGCCCGCCATCTATGTACCCCTGCCCATCGGTAACGGCGAACAGCGTCTCAACGCGTTGCCGGTTGTCGACGCCGGTGGTGGGGTCATCGTCGCGGATCGCGACCTCACTCCGGAGACGTTGGCGCACATGGTTATCGAGATAGTGTCCGATTCCGACAAACTTGCCGCGATGACATCGGCCGCCGCGCTGTCCGGGCATCCGGATGCCGCGCGGCGGGTGGCTCAGGTGGCATTGGATGTCGCCCGAGAGCGGCGTTCTCAGCGACGGGGCACCTCGCGATGAACGCCGGCCCACTTCCGGAGCACCTGCACCGCGTGCACATGGTCGGCATCGGCGGCGCCGGAATGTCCGGTATCGCCCGCATTCTGCTGGATAGGGGAGCGCAGGTATCGGGCTCCGACGCCAAGGAGTCCCGCGGCGTGCTCGCACTGCGTGCCCGCGGCGCCCTCGTCAACATCGGTCACGACGGTGATGCGCTGGACCTGCTGCCGGGCGGTCCGACCGTGGTCGTCACTACCCATGCCGCCATTCCTAAGACCAACCCTGAACTGGTGGAAGCGAATCGGCGCGGAATACCGATCCTGCTGCGTCCGGTGGTGCTCGCGGATCTGATGGCCGGATACCGCACCCTCATGGTGACCGGAACGCACGGCAAGACCAGCACCACTTCGATGCTCATTGTGGCGCTGCAGCATTGCGAGTACGACCCCTCGTTCGCGGTCGGGGGTGAGCTCAACGAGGCCGGTACCAACGCCCACCATGGCAGCGGGGACGTGTTCGTGGCCGAGGCCGACGAAAGCGATGGCTCCCTGCTTCAGTATCGGCCCAATCTGATCATCGTCACCAACATCGAGGCCGACCACCTGGATCACTTCGGCAGCGTCGAGGCCTACACCGCGGTGTTCGATGCGTTCACCGAAACCCTTGGTCCCGAAGGGATTTTGGTGGTGTGCCTGGATGACCCGGGTTCCGCCGCGTTGGCACGCCGCGCCCATGAGCGCGGCATACGGGTACGTGGATACGGCAGCATCGAACAGGCCGAGGCCGGGTATGTCCCGGTGGCCGGGCACTTGCGGGACTGGCAGTTCAGGGACACCGGAGCCATCGCCCAGATCCAGTTGGCGGGCGAGAAGACCCCACGCACCATGCGGTTGTCGGTGCCCGGACGGCATATGGCCCTGAATGCGCTGGCCGCCGTGGTGGCCGCCGCCGAGATCGGGGCCTCCGTCGAGGGCGTGCTCGACGGGCTGGCCGGATTCGAAGGTGTGCGTCGCCGGTTCGAGCTGGTCGGCCAGGTCGAGAGTGTGCGGGTTTTTGATGACTACGCCCACCATCCGACCGAGGTGCGCACGGTGCTACAGGCGGTTTCCGGGATTGTCGCGCAGCAGGGACACGGCCGTTCCGTTGTCGTCTTTCAACCACATTTGTATTCGCGGACAGCGGCTTTCGCGACGGAGTTCGCCGAGGCGCTGAGCATCGCCGATCTGGTGTTCGTGCTTGATGTCTACGGGGCGCGCGAGGCGCCGCTGCCGGGTGTCAGCGGTGCGCTGATAGCCGAGCAGATCAGCGGAGTACCGGTGCATTACCTGCGGGACCTGTCGACGGTGGCTGAGCAGGTTGCCGCGGCCACGGCGCCCGGGGATCTGGTGGTCACGATGGGCGCCGGCGATGTCACGCTGCAGGGTAAGGAGATCGTGCGGGCACTGCGCGTGCGAGCCAATGATTGGCCGCCGCCGAGGAATGGTCAATGAGCGAGCCGGATAAGACTTCCGAGGACGCGGCGGAATCGACCCCGGAACCCGAGGAGTTCGAGGACTCCGCTGTCGAGGCGGTTGACGAGAACGACGTCGCCGAGGGGTCCGGCGAGGACGACGCCGACGAGGGGCCGCGGATGCGGGCCAGGCGCGAGCGGATGGAGCGCCGGGATGCGCAGCGGCGCGCGATCGCCCTGGAACAGGGGCGGCGCGAAGCGAAGGCCGCCGCCAAGGGTAAGCAGGTCGACCAAAACAAGGCCGCGGGCCGAGGGAAGGTGCAGGGTCTGCACACCCTGCTACTCGCGGTACTGCTCACGCTGATCGCGGTGGGGCTCGGGGCGGTTCTGTACTTCACGCCGCTGATGTCGGTGCGCCAGACGGTGGTCACCGGTACCGGAGTGGTAACCCAAGAGGATGTCCTTGGTGCGCTGAATATTGCGAAGGGAACACGGCTGCTGCAGGTCGACACGGCCGCCGCCGCAGACCGGGTGGCCAGTATCCGCCGGGTGGCCAGCGCGCGAGTGCAATGCGAGTATCCGTCCACGCTGCGCGTCACGATCGTCGAGCGGGTTCCCGTTGCGGCGTGGGCGGGCGGTGACGGCACGCACCTCATCGACCGCGATGGGGTGGACTTCGCGAACGAACCGCCGCCGCCGGGCATACCGGTGCTCGACGTGGTGGCTCCGGGTCCGCAGGATCCGACGACCAAGGCGGCACTACAGGTACTCACCTCGCTGGCACCCGACCTGGCCCGGCAGGTCGCCAAGGTCGCGGCGCCGTCGGTGTCGTCGATCACCCTGACCCTCGACGACGGTCGCACCATCGTGTGGGGGACCACCGATCGCACCGCGGAGAAGGCGGAGAAGCTGGGGGCGCTGCTTACGCAGCCCGGCCGCATGTATGACGTGTCCAGCCCTGATCTGCCGACGGTCAAGTAGTCGACCGGTCTGCTCAGGCTTTCTAGAAATAGCCACGGGAAAATCCCGGCATCCTTCGGCGCGCCTCCCGGGCGCCGTATCACGCGCCCCCTACCGTTCTGTTTCAGCGGGACAACCTGACATAACACTAAGCCTGAGGTAGAGGTTGAGAGTTTGCAGAGAGGCTCCAGCTACCCAGGCCACGGCAGCAACTAGGGAGGAAGGCGACCATGACGCCTCCACACAACTACCTCGCGGTGATCAAGGTCGTCGGCATCGGTGGCGGCGGCGTCAACGCCGTCAACCGGATGATCGAACACGGCCTCAAGGGGGTCGAGTTCATCGCGATCAATACCGACGCGCAAGCGCTGTTGATGAGCGACGCCGATGTCAAGCTCGACGTCGGCCGCGACTCCACGCGGGGCCTGGGCGCGGGCGCGGACCCCGATGTCGGCCGCAAGGCTGCCGAGGACGCCAAGGACGAGATCGAAGAGCTCCTCAAGGGCGCCGACATGGTCTTCGTCACGGCCGGTGAGGGTGGCGGTACCGGTACCGGTGGTGCGCCGGTGGTGGCCAGCATCGCGCGCAAGCTCGGTGCGCTGACCATCGGTGTGGTCACCCGGCCGTTCTCCTTCGAAGGCAAGCGCCGCAGTGGCCAGGCCGAAAACGGAATCGGCTCGCTGCGCGAGAGCTGCGACACCCTCATCGTCATCCCCAACGATCGGCTGCTGCAGATGGGCGACGCCGCGGTATCGCTCATGGACGCATTCCGCAGCGCCGACGAGGTGCTGCTCAACGGTGTCCAGGGCATCACCGATCTCATCACCACGCCGGGTCTGATCAACGTCGACTTCGCCGACGTGAAGAGCGTCATGTCCGGCGCCGGTAGTGCGCTGATGGGCATCGGCTCGGCGCGTGGCGACGGCCGGGCGCTCAAAGCCGCAGAGACCGCGATCAATTCGCCGCTACTGGAGGCCTCTATGGAGGGCGCTCAGGGCGTGCTGATGTCCATCGCCGGCGGCAGCGACCTGGGTCTGTTCGAAATCAACGAGGCCGCGACACTGGTGCAGGAATCCGCGCACCCCGAGGCCAACATCATCTTCGGCACCGTGATCGACGACTCCCTCGGCGACGAGGTGCGGGTCACCGTCATCGCCGCCGGGTTCGACGCCGGTGGTCCCAGCCGCACGCCGATCAGCGGCACGGCTGCCCCGGGAGCAGTGGCCCCCGGCAAGGCCGGTGCGGTCAATGGGTCTCGCTCGAACGGCAACAGCATCTTCGACACCATCGATGCGCAGAGCCTGCCCAGGGACACCAACGGCGCCACCGTGACGCTCGGCGGTGACGAGGACGACGTCGACGTACCGCCCTTCATGCGGCGATAACGGACGAACTACCCTCTTACGTATGGGTTTTCGAGTTCGGCGCGTCACCACCACCCGCCGCGGCGGGGTATCGCGCGCGCCGTTTGACAGCTTCAACCTCGGTGATCACGTCGGTGATGATCCCGACGCGGTGGCAGCCAACCGATCACGGCTCGCCGGTGCCCTCGGGCTGCCGGACGATCACCTGATCTGGATGCAGCAGGTTCACGGCGACCACGTACATAGGATCGAAGGTCCTGAAGGTTCGGTGATTCCCGAGACCGACGCTCTGGTGACCAGCCAGCCCGGGATCGCGCTTGCGGTGCTGACTGCCGACTGCGTCCCGGTGCTGTTCGCGGATGCGGCGGCGGGCGTTGTCGCAGGTGCCCACGCAGGACGGGTAGGGGCGAAGCTCGGCATCGTTCCGCGCACGATCGAGGCCATGGTGGCCGCCGGAGCGCAGGTGGAACGCATCTCGGCGTTTCTCGGGCCGGCGGTCAGTGGTCGGCACTACGAGGTCCCCGCGGACATGGCAGCCGATGTGGAAAAGGCACTGCCCGGTAGTCGCACCACGACCTCGGCCGGAACTCCGGGCCTGGATCTGCGTGCCGGAATCGCCCGCCAGCTCTCAGGATTGGGCGTGACCGCCGTTGATATCGACCCGCGGTGCACTGTGGAAGATTCCGATCTGTTCAGTTATCGCCGGGAGCCGCGTACCGGTCGACTTGCATCGGTGATCTGGCTCAGCCGTGGATGAGGCCCCCGCAAGCGGGAGGGACCCCCAGCTTGCGCGAAGACCGTCGGGCATGTCGCGTACCGATGAGCTGAGCACCGCGCTGGATGCGGTGCGGGAGCGGGTTCGCGCCGCCGCCGTGGCCGTCGATCGCGATCCGGACGACATCCAACTGCTCCCTGTCACCAAGTTCTTTCCGGCGACCGACGTCGAGGAGTTGTACCGGTTGGGCTGCCGTGCGTTCGGGGAATCGAGGGATCAGGAGGCCGCCGTCAAGGTGGAGCAGGTCGGCCACGCGGATATCCAATGGCACATGGTGGGCAATCTGCAGCGCAACAAGGCGAAGTCGGTTGCTCACTGGGCGTCCTCGGTGCATTCGGTGGACAACCCGCGGCTGGTGTCCGCGTTGGATACGGCTCGCGGAGCGGGGGAGACGGGCGAGCCGCTGCATGTCTATCTCCAGATCAGCCTGGACGGTGACACCACCCGGGGCGGGGTGGATGTCGGGGACCTCGCGGGGATCGACGAGCTGTGCGCGCAGGTGGTCGCCAGCGAGCATCTGGAGCTCGACGGTTTGATGGCTCTGCCCCCTCGCGAGGCCGATCCCGACCAGGCCTTTCGTCGGCTCCAGCAAGAACAGGAACGCGTCCGGCAGCGCTATCCGCAAGCGAATCGCTTGTCGGCAGGAATGTCCAACGACCTGGAGACAGCCATTAAATATGGGTCTACTTGTGTGCGTGTCGGAACGGCGTTGATGGGGCAACGACCGCTAACGTCACGGTAGATCGTCACTCCAGTCACATTTGCAACACAGCTGTAGAGACCGAGCGAACAACTGAACTCCATATAGCCCACGCACGGAAGGTCACGCGATGAGCACGCTGCACAAGGTCAAGGCCTACTTCGGCATGGCTCCCATGGACGACTACGACGACGAGTATTACGACGACGTCGACGCTCCCGCGCCCCGCCGCGCGTCCGCCGAGGACCGCCGGTACCCGCGTCGTGGCGAGCGGTTCGCCGACGATGCCGAGTACGGCTACGACGAGCCCGGTTACCGGCCGGCTGGTCCGGCCGGCTACGCCGAGGAAGACCGCTTTGCCACTCGCCATCCGGCGTCGCGCGAATTTGACCGTCCGGCACCGCGTTTGGGTTCGCTGCGGGGTAGTGCCCCCACCCGCGGCGCGCTGGCCATGGATCCGCGCCGCGCCGCCATCTTCGAAGAGGGAAGCCCGTTGTCGAAGATCACCACGCTGCGTCCCAAGGACTACAGCGAGGCCCGCACCATTGGTGAGCGTTTCCGCGACGGCACCCCGGTGATCATGGATCTGGTGTCGATGGACAACGCCGACGCCAAGCGCGTCGTGGACTTCGCGGCCGGGCTCGCGTTCGCGCTGCGCGGCTCGTTCGACAAGGTGGCGACGAAGGTCTTCCTGCTGTCTCCGGCCGATATCGACGTCAGCGCCGAGGAGCGCCGTCGAATCGCCGAGAGCGGTTTCTACTCCTACCAGTAAACCTCTGACGAACTCGGGCGAGAAGATGCGATGAGTGCATCTTCTCGCCCGAATTCGCTTTAGTGGCAGGGCTTCGTGGGGCGCGGATCGTGTGGATCGTCGGGATCCGGGTCGCCGAACCACCGCGAGGGCTCATGTGAGCCGTACTCGTCGTGCCAGTCCCACCATTCGTATGCGGCGGACTGCGGGTAGCCCTCCGGTGAGTCCTCCCACGTTTCCTGGCGGCCCAACGCCGTCATGTCGAGGAAGGTCCAGGTGTTGTTGAACGCTTCGTCGCCCCGGTTGTTGATGAAATAGGTGCGGTACACCCGATTCCCGTCACGGATGAATGCGTTGGTGCCATGCCAGTCGTGCACTCCGAGGTCCCGGTCGAAGGAACTGTCCGCAGCGATGGTGTACCAGGGGTGATGCCAGCCCATCCGTGCCTTGATGCGTTCCAGATCCGCCTGCGACCCGCGCGAGGCGTAGACGAGCGTGGTGTTACGCGCGTTCAGATGGGCCAGATTGCCGATGTGGTCGGCCATCAGCGAGCAGCCGGTGCAGCCGTGTTCGGGCCAGTCGCCGGTGCCGGGGTCGATGAAGGCGCGGTAGACGATGAGCTGGCGGCGACCCTCAAACAGGTCGAGGAGGGTCACCGTGCCGTCCCGGCCCTCGAATCGATAGGCCGCGTCCACCTCGGTCCAGGGCATGCGCCGGCGTTTGGCGGCCAGCGCGTCGCGGGCCCGGATGAACGCCTTTTCCTCGATGAGCATCTGCTGGTGAGCGTTTTCCCAATCCTGCGCCGACACGATCGGGGGAGTCCTCATGATGTTGCCCTCTCGATGGCCTCGGCGATCTGCTTGATCCGCGCTAACCGTCGATCCCATGCCGCTCCCACCGCGGTGAGCTGCTCGGCGATACGGGCGACTTGTTCGGCGTTGGCGCGGTACTGCTTCTCCCGCCCATTGGCGGTGGCGTGGACCAGGCCGGCCTTGCCGAGGACCGCCAGGTGTTTGGTCACGGCCTGCCGGGTAACCGGAAGGCGATCGCTCAACGTCGTGGCTGTTGCCGTGCCGTCGGTGAGGATGAGGTCGAAGACCCGCCGTCGGGTGGGATCGCCGACCGCCGCCCACAGATCGTCGTCGATGACGGCTGTCGTCATGACCGGCCCGCCAGCTCGCCCACGCAGGGAGCGAGGCGGGGCAGGTGCCGCGCCCAGCCCTCCTCGTGCGCCTCGTACTGCTCGATGACGTCGGCTTCGGTTCGGCCCTGGTCCCGGAAGCCGACCTCGGTCATGCGCACCCGGGTGCCCGTACCCGCAGGCGTGAGGTCAAAGGTCACCAGTAGCGAATTTCCAGCGTTCGCCACGCGCCCCTCGGGATAACACCAACGGAACGAGAACCGCCGTGGCGGATCGACGTCGACGAGTGTGAGCCCAAAGATGTGGACCTCGCCGGGTTCCTCGCCACTGAAGGTGATCTCGCCCCGCGCTCCCGGAGTCGGGGCGAACTCGGCGTCGTCCGGCCACCACTGCCTCATATGTTCGGGGCGGCTGATGACGGAGAAGACCACCTCCGGCGCCGCGTCGATGTGAAGCTCTCGGTCGATGCGTTCGTATGACATGTCTCTCCCAACTCGCAACAATCGGTTGCGTTTACCGTAGTCCCGAAAGCGGTGATACGCAACCATAAGTTGCGAATGGTTGCGCCTTGTGGCGCGGTCCAGGGGTTTCCTTGTGTGGCGGGCGACCCCACGGGGCCTGCCGGTAGGCTGGGGCTGCTGTTACACGAAGCCCGCGCGTGCTTGTTCACGCTTGGCCGATGAGGGGTCCCTTGGCACTGTTCTTTGAGATCATTGGCTACGCGCTTCTGCTCTTCTGTTTGCTGCTGTTCGCGCGCATAGTGATCGAGACCATTCAGTCCATTAGCCGAGATTGGCACCCGCGAGGTGCCACCGTGGTGATTCTGGAGCTCATCTTCACCATCACCGACCCGCCTGTGCGGTTATTGCGTCGTCTCATTCCGCCACTCTCTCTTGGTGCGGTGCGATTCGATCTGTCCATTACTTTGCTGCTTTTGGTCGGATTCTTTGGCATGCGGGTGGCGTTCCTGATGGCCGCTGGCTAAGCCTCCAGCGACGCTGAATTTCGGTATTCAACTCACATCGATCTGGATACGAATGCGCGTCATATCCAAAGCCTCAGAGTATTTTTATGCACGTCAGAGGGATACTTAACGCGCTCTGCTGCGACCGGCGGGTCTGATGTGACAGGATGGACGCCAGTTACAGTGACACTGCATGTTCGCTTTACACTGCAATACGATTCCAGACGTCGAGACTTGATAGGGGCAGGCAATGCCGCTTACACCAGCTGATGTACATAACGTCGCGTTCAGTAAGCCACCCATCGGTAAGCGCGGATACAACGAGGACGAGGTTGACGCCTTCCTCGACCTGGTGGAGAACGAGCTGGCCCGCCTGATCGAGGAGAACTCGGATCTGCGTCAGCGGGTTCAGGAGCTGGACCAGGAGTTGGTTGAGGCCCGCAAGGGTGGCGGCGCGGCGCCAATCTACGAGGCCCCCAAGCCTGAGAAGAAGCCCGAGCCCGCTAAGCCCGAGCCC
>MAFD01000032.1:0-56035 GCA_002013775.1 Mycobacterium sp. D16R18 | reverse complement strand
CAAGACCGCCGCAGATCAGAGGGCGACCGATGCCAGGGCCGCGGCAGATGCTGCCACCACCGACAAGGCAGCGGCCGACGGGGTGCTGGCAGATGCTGATAAGGCGGCTGCGGATGCGGCGGCGGCCAAGGCTGCCGCGGACCAGAAGGCCGTTGATGCCCGGACGGCATCGGATGCCGCCACGGCCGCGAAGGCTGCGGCCGACACGGCACTGGCAGACGCGGATAAGGTTGCCGCAGATGCTGCTACCGCCGCCAGCGACGCTGCCGACAAGGCCGCGGCCGCGCAGGTTGCCGACGACGCAGCCGCGGCGATTAAGTCCGTGGCGGACAAGGCATTGGCCGATGCGGGTAAGACCGCCACCGATGCGACGGCGAGCGCCAACGCAGCGTCCGACACCGCATCTGCTGCCAAAACGGCGGCAGATGCGGCCGCGGCGGTGAAGGCCGCCGCGGATGCGGCGTTGGCCGATGCGGGTAAGTCCGCTGCCGATGCAGCTGCCGCTACTACCGCTGCGGAACAGAAGGCCACCGAGGCGGGTACCGCCGCCGATGCGGCGGCTGCGGCAAAGGTGGCCGCCGACAAGGTGTTTGCCGATACTTCTAAGGCTGCCGCAGATGCAGCCGCAGCGGCGCAGGATGCCGCCGACAAGTCTGTGGCCGCACAGGCTGCCGATGATGCGGCGGGCGCGGCCAAGTCCGCGGCGGACAAGGCGTTCGCGGACGCGGGTAAGGCTGCGTCGGATGCGGTGGCGGCCAAGGCTGCTGCGGATCAGAAGGCTGTTGAGGCAAAGGCGGCTGCCGATGCGGCCGCGGCTGCGAAGGCCAGCGCGGACCAGGCACTGACGGATGCGAACA
Source organism: Mycobacterium sp. D16R18 (assembly GCA_002013775.1). Classification (GTDB taxonomy): domain Bacteria; phylum Actinomycetota; class Actinomycetes; order Mycobacteriales; family Mycobacteriaceae; genus Mycobacterium. The sequence continues at coordinate 55,178 of MAFD01000032.1, read as the reverse complement.
CGGGCGCGACCGGCGCGGCCACCGCGGCGCAGGATGCCGCCGATAAGGCCGCCCTCGCCATCCAGGCGGCAGTTGATGCGACGTCTGCCAAGGAGACGGCTGATCAGAAGGCCGTGGACGCGGCGAAGGTTGCCTCGGATGCGGTGGCGGCCAAGGCTGCTGCGGATCAGAAGGCTGTTGAGGCAAAGGCGGCTGCCGATGCGGCCGCGGCGGCGAAGGCCGGCGCCGATCAGGCTTTGGCGGCTGCGGACAGTGCTGTTCAGGGTGCGCAGGGCGCGTCGGATGCGGCGGGCGTACAGGCAGGGCAGGCGGCCCAGGCCGCTGCCGCCGCGCAGGCCGCGAAGGTAGCCGCCGATCAGGCGTTGGCTGCGGCCGACCAGGCGGCCAAGGACGCCCTCTCGACATCCGATGCGGCAAATCAGGCATCGGCGAACGCGAGTCAGGCCGCTGCCGATGCCGCGGCGGCCAAGACGGCCGCCGATCAGAAGGCGGCCGATGCGGCGAAGGCCGCTGCCGATGCCGCCGGCATCAAGGACGCCGCGGACCGGAGCGCGGCCGATGCCAAGACTGCCGCCGACGCCGCCGCGGCGGCCAAGGCCGTCACCGATGGCGCGCTGGCCGGCGCGGACCAGGCCGCCAAGGATGCCGCCGCTGCGAAAGAGGCTGCGGATCAGCAGCTTTCCGGTGCGTCTACGTCGGCTGCCGCGGCCGCCGCGGCAAAGGCCGCGGCAGATAAGGCGCTGGCTGATGCCGCGGCTGCGGCGAAGGCTGCGGTGGACGCCTCTACAGCAGCTGGCGACAAGGCGGCCCAGGACGCCAAGGCTGCCGCCGATGCGCAGGCCGCCAAGGCCGCTGCAGATAAGGCGCTGGCCGACGCGGCGAAGGCTGCCCAGGATGCGCAGGCCGCCAAGGACGTTGCGGCGGCGAAGGCCACCCAAACCGCGACCGCGGTGCAGGCGGCGACTGATGCGGCGGCCGCGGCGAAGGCGGCAGCGGACCAGGCAGTCGGCGATCAGAAGGCCGTCATCGACGCGGCAACTCAGGCGGGGGTGGACAAGGCCGCGGTCGACAAGGCCGCCGCAGATGCGTTGCGATCAGCGGAGGCTGCTGCCGCATCCTCTGCGCGTGCTGCCAACGCCGCCAAGATATTCACCGAGGCTCAGGCTGCCGCCGATCGTGACCGGGCCGCGGCCGAGCAGGCGCTGAAGGACAAGGACGCTTCAGCCCAGGCAGCTGCAGCGGATTCCGCCAAGGCCGCCGAGGATCGTGCGGCGGCTGCGCAAATCGAGGCGGCAAGTGCGTCCAGCGCTGCGGAAGTCCAGGCGGCGGAGGGGCAGGCCGCGTTCCAGAAGTTGGCGGCGGAGAAGGCCGCTGCGGACCGGGTAGCGATGGACAAGTCCGCGGAGGAAGCCAAGCAGCGTCTGAACATCATTGCCGCCGACTGCCGTCCGATCTTCGCCGAAGCGGCGGCAGCAGCTCAGACCGACCCGCAGGCTCAGGCAGAACAGAAGGTCCAATCCACCGAGATGCAGGTCGGAGCCGCTGCGCAGTTGGCGCAGGCGCGTGACACTCAACAGACATCCGCCCAGCGCGCGGTCACCGACAAGACAGGCACCGCCGAGAGCGCGGGTATCGCTGCCGGAGCAGCCGTATCCGATGCGGCAGCTGCTCGCGCCAAGGCTGTCGAAACCACGAAACAGGCGGCCGCGGCGCAGACCGCGTTGGACGCCGCCTTGACTGCGGGGGCACCGGGACCCGAGGTTGCCGAGGCACAGAACGCGGCCCGGATCGCCGCGGAGCAGGCCGATGAGGCCGAGCGCGCCGCCCAAGCCGCGGAGGCGTTGGCCGCGCAGGCGACCGTTGCCGCGCAGACGGCCGCGGGTGAGCGGGCGGCAGCGGAGGTGGCGGCCAAGGCCGCCGCCGATCAGGCGACAGCGGCGAGGGCGGACGCACAGAAGGCCGCCGATCAGCTCGCGGCCGCACAACAGAAGGCGGACGGCTATGCAGCCGCCAAGGCTGCCGCGGACAAGGCTGCCGCCGACTACGCCGCCGCCGCCGCGAAAGACCGGCTCGCTTCGGCGAAGGCTGCCGCGGACAAGGCGATCGCCGAGCAGGCCTATGCCGATTGCGTTGCGGGAGCCGCGGGCAAGTGCGGAGCCACCAATGTCGGCAATGGGGGATCGGCGTGGAATCTGTTTGGTGGACGCCCGCTGTTCGGACCGGGTGGGTTGATCATCGGCGATGGTTCACCCAACGCCGCTGGTGTGTACACCCAGCGTCCGCTGTTCGGCCCGGGCGGCCTGATCATCGGTGACGGCGGCCTCGGTCAGGACGGCGGTCTGCTGATTGGTAACGGCGGCAAGGGATTACCCGGTCAAAAGGGTGGCAACGGTGGTCTGCTGATGGGCAACGGTGGTGCCGGTGGTGACGGTCTGCCCGGTCAGAAGGGTGGCGACGGCGGCAACGCCGGTTTGGTCGGAACCGGTGGGGCTGGCGGCAAGGGCGGCGATGCATCGGCGACGGCCGACGGCAAGACAGGTGTCGGCGGCGCGGGTGGTAACGGCGGCAAGGGCGGCGCGCTGGCGGGTGACGGCGGTGCCGGCGGCAAGGGCGGAGAGGGCAGTAACTTCTTCACCGGGACCTCGACCGGCGGTACCGGTGGTGACGGTGGCAGTGCGGGCATGCTCGGGAACGGTGGAGCGGGCGGCCAAGGTGGCACATCCAATTCGTTTGACACCCGGACATCCGAGCCGGGCACTGGTGGAAATGGCGGTGTTGGCGGTAGCGGCGGCCTGGTTGCGGGCAGCGGTGGCACCGGGGGTGCCGGTGGCGAGGCCAAGACGACCTATGGGGAAACCAAGGGTGGCACCGGTGGAGCCTCGGGTGGTCTTGCCGGTGACGGCGGTTCCGGTGGCGCGGGCGGTGCCTCGTCGAGCCTGGGAGGCACCGCGGTGGGCGGCAACGGCGGCAATGGCGCGAGTTCGCACGCCGTTGTCGGCAATGGCGGTAGCGGAGGTGCGGGAGGCAAGGCCGAGACCACCACCGGCGTCGTGAAGACCGGACCCGCGACCGGTGGCAGCGGTGGCACCGGCGGAACCTCGGGTGCCATCGGCAACGGCGGTGGTGGCGGGGCCGGAGGCGATGCGAACGGCGATGGAACCAAGAGCACCACAAAAACCGGTGGGGCGGGTGGCAAGGGCGGTGCATTCGGTAAGGACGGTCGTGCAGGTGCCAACGGTTCCGCCACGACAGGATCCGACACCGGATCCCATACCAACGCCACGGGCTCGCGCGCTAGTGATGGCGGCGCCAACAAGTCCACGCCGGCAGGATCTACACGCACGGGTACCTCATCGCACGGGACGAAGAAGCAGTCTGGTGACGAAGGCGGGGACAGCGCCGGTGAGACGGGCGCCGGTTCGCCTAGCGGCTCCACCTCGTCCGGTGGTTCGAGCTCGTCCTCGTCCTCCGGTGGTTCATCCTCGGGCGGCGGCGGCTCGTCATCCGGTGGTGGCTCGTCGTCGGGGTCCGGGAGCTAGTCGGACTGGCAGATCTTCCATTCCTTGTCGCGGAACTGCAGATCGAAGCTCCGCGATGACCGGGTCTGCGGTGCGAACGCCATGAACGAGGTGACGTTTGCCTCGGCGTGCTCGCCGTTGACCACAACCTCGTCGATGCTGGCCACTACCGGATACTGCTTGGCGGCCGCCACCTTCTGATACGTCTGGGACCACTCGGCGTCCGGGTAGCGGACATAACCGTCGCGGGTTTCGCCGCAGGTGATTGTCCGCAGAGCCGCCAGGTTGCCGGTCTGGATGGCGTTGTCGTAGCTCTGAATGCTGTTGCGCACCAGCTCTTCTTGTGACGCCTTTGGTGCGGTGGTGCGCGAGATGACGACCGCGGCCAGGACGATTACCGCGGCCAACGCGGCGACGACGAGTGCCAGCGCGATAACCCAGCCCCAGCTGCGCTTCTCCTCTTTGCGTGGCGCGATCGTCTCGGGGGTCGCGATCTTGGGGCGTGCCTGGGTGGCCAGCGGTGCGATGAGCTCGGTCTTCGGATCGTCGCCGACGGGTGCGATCATCTCGGTCTTGTTGGCATCGAATCCCGGCGCCGTGTAGCGCGGAACGTCGGGCTTGGCCGGAGCCATCACGATGGTCTGGGCGTCATCGAGCGGGGGGACCGGGCCGGTGTCGGCCGTATCGGATATCTCCGGGGTGTTCGCGGCGCCTTCCGGCTGCTCGGCGGAGTCCGCAGGCTTGTCGCCCTGTGAGTCGGGCTTGGTCTCGGAATTTCCACCGGTGGGGTTCGCCATGCGTCTCGTTCCTTATCCGTGCTGAGCGCTCTTTTGCGCAGGCGCGATCGACCGCGCCCACCCTATCGCGATCGCGGGGGGCGGTTCGCGTCAGAATGGGATCCATGAGTCCAATGCATGATCTGCTGGGTCCCGAGCCGGTGCTGCTACCCGGAGATGAGGACGCCGAGTCCGCCCTGCTCAATGGCCAGGATCCCGCCGCGGTGGCGGCGGCCTATCCCTCCGCCTCGATCGCCTGGGCCGAACTGGCCGAGAACGCGCTGGATGGTGACGGTTCCGTCGGCAGCACCGTCACCGCCTACGCATTCGCCCGCACCGGGTATCACCGCGGCCTGGACCAGTTGCGACGCAACGGGTGGAAGGGCTTCGGTCCGGTGCCCTACTCGCATGAGCCCAATCGCGGCTTCCTGCGTGCGGTGGCCGCCCTGGCGCGTGCCGCTCAGTTGATCGGTGAGGGTCAGGAGTTCGCGCGCTGCTGCGATCTGCTCGACGACTGCGATCCGGCGGCCCGCCCCGCGCTGCTCACGTCCTGACGGCGGCACTCCCTAAGAACCACCTCGCCGACACGCCGCGTTATGCGCGGATCGTTCGGCATGTCACGGCGTGTCGACGAGGTGGTGGGCAGGCGGGCGGACCCATTGGCTTATGCGAACTTTTGCATATAAGTTCGAGAGGTCGAGAGGAGCCAGCGTGGGAGCCGGACACGATCACGGACACGTAGCCAGTTCAGCCAATCCGGCCGACGTCCGGGTGGGACGTATGTGTGTCTCGCTGGGCATTGTCGGCTCGTTCTTCGTGCTCGAACTTGTCGTCGCCCTGATGATCAACTCGCTGGCCCTGCTGGCCGATGCCGGTCATATGCTCACCGACCTGGTCGGGCTCATCATGGGGCTTAGCGCCATCCTGCTGGCACGCCGCGGAAGCACCTCGGCGGCAAGGACCTACGGATGGCACCGGGCAGAAGTGCTCACCGCGATCGTCAACGCGGCCCTACTCACCGGCATCGCGGCGTTCGTGATGTACGAGGCGGTGGAGCGTCTCACCAGTGGTGCGCCTCCGGAGGTGCCGGGGTTGCCGATGATGGTTGTCGCGCTGGCCGGGCTGGCCGCCAACGTGGTGGTGATCTGGCTGCTGCGCTCACATGCCGAGAGCAGCCTTGCGGTGCGCGGCGCGTACATGGAAGTGCTGGCCGATGCCGTCGGCAGCGTCGGGGTGCTCGTGGCCGCCATCATCACGCTGACCACCGGTTGGAAGTATGCCGATATCGTTGTCGGCGTATTGATTTCGCTGTGGATCCTGCCGCGGGCGTTTTCGCTGGCGCGGGCCGCGCTGCGCATCCTGACTGAGACATCGCCCAAGCACATCGACGTCGAAGAACTACGTGCCGCGCTATTGGCGGTCGAGGGCGTGACCAGCGTGCACGATCTGCACGTGTGGACCCTGGTGCCCGGTAAGGACATGGCCACCGCGCACCTGACCAGCACCGCCGACGCGGCCCGGGTGCTCGCGGCCGCGCGGTCCGTGCTCGCCGATCGCGGTCTTCCTCATGCCACCATTCAGGTGGAACCGCCTGAGGCGCAAGAGCATTGCGAAGAGCACGCTAACTGGTAGAGGTGCGGCCCCGGCTAGAGCAGCTTGCCCCAGAAGCGGAACAGCCAGCCGCCGATGCGGGAGAGGTCGGGGTCGACGCCCAAGGACGTGACGATCCAGTAGACGGCGTCGAAGAATGCCCTGTTGATCGGCGGCGACATCAGCAGCGCGAACAGGATCAAGAATCCGAACGTCTTGGCATTGGCTAGCGCGCGCTGCGTGTTCGGGCTCAGATGGGGTTCGAGCGCACCGTAGCCGTCCAGGCCCGGCACCGGCAGCAGGTTGAGCACCACCGCCGTCACCTGAAGAAATCCGAGATAGGCCATCGCCGCCCAAAACACGATGTGCTCGCGGTCGGCGAAAAGCGCGGTCGTCCCCAGAATAAGCACGGCGAGTATGGCATTCGCGCTCGGCCCGGCCACGCTCACTAGCGTGCGCTGCCGGTTGCTCATGCCTGCGGTGTGCACGTATACCGCGCCACCCGGAAGCCCGATGCCGCCGAGTGCGATGAACACGAGGGGCAGCACGATGGAGAGCACCGGATCGGTGTATTGCAGCGGGTTCAACGTCAGATATCCGCGCGCACCGATATCGCCGAAACGCCACGCGGTGTAGGCATGTCCGAACTCGTGCAGACACAGCGACACCACCCAGCCGGCGAACACGAAGACAAACACCCCGCCGCGGGCGAGCGGCTCGGTCGAATTGCCGCCGAGCCATGCGAGCACCGCCCCGGCGACGGTGAGTGCGACGAGCGCGAGAAAGACGGGGCTGGGCCGGACCGACTGCTTGACGTTCACGGGCAAAAGCTACCGGACGAGCAACCAGCCCTGTTGGTGCCGATAGAACGTGGACCGGGTGACGGGACGGGGCCCCGCGACACCGTCACGGACGACGACGGCCCCCTCGGAGCCGAGTTGAGCGGCTCGTCCGGTCACCCAGCGACGGGGAACCAGCCGCGTTCGGCCGCGCACCGAGGCCCGCAGGCCCGGCAGCGACTCGATGGGCTCGACATCGACGGCGGCGAAGCCTTCGAACAGCAGGGTGTCATCGACGGTGGCCTCGCCGGTGACCCCGTCGCCGTCGGCGCTTTGCCACGAGGCACGTCCGGCGAGGGCGGTGCCGGTGTCATCCCGGATGAGCGGCACCCGGTGTGCGCGGCCCGCGCGGGCCCGCCGTGCCGCGCCGATCCCGATCCGATAGGTCCGGCGCGCGCGTGACCGGCGGTCAGGTACAAAACCCAGTTCCACGTCCAGTTTTTCGGCGCGCATCAGCCGGGTCAGCACCTGCCCCAGGTCGGCGTCCGCGCCGACCACGATGAGCCGCGTCGCACCGCCGGGAAGGGCGTCCACGAGCGCGCGCACGGCGTCGGGATCCGCCACCGGATCCACGGGGAGGCCACGCAGCGCGCGGGGCAGTCGGCGTGCACCGAACAGCAAAACCCGGGCGGGCGCCGTTTCGGTGCCGCTCGGGGTGCTCACCATGGGTCTCCTTCTTCGGTGGCGAATACGTACAGGGTCCTCGCGGGCCCGCATGCTGCGATACAGTGGCTCACCGGCTGAACAACATTTTGCACGCGCAGCGTCGCGCCGCCTTCGCACAGCCGGAAGGACAGTGTGTGCTGCCAACAGGGAAGCGCAGAGAACGCACATGCCGGCAATAGTCCTGATCGGCGCCCAATGGGGCGACGAGGGGAAAGGCAAGGCAACCGACCTGCTCGGTGGCTCGGTTCAATGGGTAGTCCGCTACCAAGGCGGTAACAACGCCGGACATACCGTCGTCTTACCCAACGGCGAGAACTTCGCCCTCCACCTCATCCCGTCGGGAATCCTTACCCCGGGAGTGACGAACGTCATCGGCAACGGGGTCGTTGTCGATCCTGGCGTGTTGCTCACCGAGCTTGCGGGTCTGGAGCAGCGGGGTATCGATACCTCGGGTCTCATCCTCTCCGCAGACGCGCATCTGTTGATGCCGTATCACGTGGCGATCGACAAGGTGACCGAAAGGTACCTGGGATCCAAGAAGATCGGCACCACCGGCCGCGGTATCGGCCCCTGCTATCAGGACAAGGTGGCGCGCATCGGGATCCGGGTCGCCGATGTTCTCGACGAGGAGTCTCTGCGCCAAAAGGTCCATGCCGCACTGGAAATCAAGAACCAGGTGCTGGTCAAGATTTACAACCGCAAGGCACTCGACCCGGATCAGGTGGTCGACGGCGTGCTGGAGCAGGCTGAGGGATTCAAGCACCGCATCGCCGATGCGCGTCTTGAGCTCAACCAGGCGCTGGAACGCGGCGAGACGGTACTGCTGGAGGGATCGCAGGGCACTCTGCTCGACGTCGATCACGGCACGTACCCCTTTGTGACGTCCTCGAATCCGACGGCGGGCGGCGCATCCGTGGGATCCGGTATCGGCCCCACCCGGATCACCACCGTGCTCGGAATTCTCAAGGCGTACACCACGCGGGTGGGTTCGGGTCCGTTCCCCACCGAACTGTTCGACGAGCACGGCGCGTACCTGGCCAAGACCGGCGGCGAGGTGGGCGTCACCACCGGGCGAGCCCGGCGCTGCGGCTGGTTCGACGCCGTCATCGCCCGGTATGCCACCCGGGTCAACGGCATCACCGACTACTTCCTGACCAAGCTGGACGTGCTGTCGAGCCTGCAGACCGTCCCGATCTGCGTCGGGTATGAGGTGGACGGCAAGCGCACCAACGAGATGCCGATGACGCAGAGTGAGATCTACCGCGCCACACCGGTTTACGAAGAGCTTCCGGGGTGGTGGGAGGATATCTCCGCCGCCCGGGAGTTCGGCGATCTGCCCGCGAAGGCGCAGGACTATGTGCTGCGTCTGGAAGAGCTGGCCGGTGCGCCGATGTCGTGCATCGGTGTTGGGCCGGGCCGGGATCAGACGATCGTGCGGCGGGACATACTCTCGAAGTCATGACCGCCGACGGGGACAGACTCGCCGCACTACATGAAGAGATGAATCGGGCGATCCGTGAAATCCGTGGCGGGGGTTTCCCGCAGTATTCGCCGTCCTCGGTGGGGCCGGGGTTCGGGCGCTTCCTGACCGCCGTGCGGCGGCTGCAGGATCTCGCGGTGTCCGCCGATATGGACGATCCGCGCTGGGACGAGGCGGCCGATCTCACCGAGAAGCTCGTCGAGCTGATGGACCCGTATGCGGCGCCGGAGGGCGTCGGGCCCGCCAACCGGGTCGCCGATGAACCGGCCAACGGGCACCTGCTGCTGCCACCGTGGTTCATCGACAGAGCGGGCCCGGACGGCATCGAGGCTCATGGCGACTTCCCGCGGTTCTACCTCGGCGGTAACGGCGCCGTGCACGGCGGCATCCTGCCGCTGCTGTTCGATCATCTCTTCGGGATGACGGTGATCATGGCGGGCCGCACCATCAGCCGCACGGCCTTCCTGCACGTCAACTATCGCCAGGTGGTGCCGGTGGGCGTGCCCCTGACGGCGAGCAGCCGCATCGACGAAGTGGATCGCCGCAAGGCGTTCGTCTCAGCGGAGCTTTACGACGCGCAGGGCACGGTGCTGGCCGATGCGAATGGGCTGATGGTGCAGCTGTTGCCCGGCCAGCCGTGAGGGCCTACCGGTCAGCCTGATTCATGGTGGCCTCTTCGAGGTCGAGCCCGCGGAGCACGGTGCGCAGCACCTCGTCGTCGATATTGCCCGCATCGCGTTCGGCGATGAACACCTCGCGCTCCTTCTCGAGCATCTCCAGCCGCAGATTCCGGAATGCGGCCATGGGACTCTCGCCGGCGTCCTCGTCGCTGCGCCCGAGGCGTTCCCATGCCGCGTTGCGGCGACGGGTATTCCAGTGCCGCAGGATTTCGGCGGCGCGGCTGCGCACATTGGTGTCCTCGATGCCGTCATTGTCATCGAGGAGCTCTTCAAGACGGTCTGCGGCCGCGCGGGCGGCCTTGTCCTGAGCGGCGGCCTCGGCGAGCGCGTCCTTGCGTTCGTCATCGCTTTGCACGCCGAGCACCCGGATCACCCACGGCAAGGTAAGCCCATGCAGCAGAAGGGTTCCCACCACCACAACGAAGGTCAGGAACACGATGTGCGGATGCCCGGGCAGCGGCTCGCCGGTGACGGTGGACAGCGGCACCGCGAAGGCCATCGCCAGCGACACCACGCCACGCATCCCGGCCCACGCCACCACGAAAACCCCACGTGCCGAGGGGCGTTGGCCGGGTGGGCGCATATAGGCGAAGGCGAACACGAACAGGATGCGCACCACGATCACCGTGGACAGCACCGCGATCGAGGACAGCAGGATGGTGGCGAAGGACAGGCCGCGTAGTCCTTCCACGACCTTGGGCAGCTGCAACCCGATGAGCAGGAACGCGAAGGATTCCAGCAGCAGCTGCACGGCCTTCCACACCGCGTCGTCCTGAAGCCGGGTCGCGTAGCCGGCGTGCACCGAGCGGTGCCCCAGCATGAGCCCGGCGACGACGACGGCGATCACGCCGGAGCCGTGAATCTCCTCGGCGAGCAGGTACGCGAAGAATGGCACCACCAGGCCGATTGCGCTCTCGGACAGCGGATCGTCGAGCTTGCACCGGATGATGTTGACCAACTTGCCGATGACGAACCCGACGAACACCCCGCCCACGGCCGCGAGTGCGAAGAACTTGAGCCCGTCGGCCACGGTGGCGCCGAGCCCGATCGCCGCGGCTATTGCCACCCGATACGCGGTGAGCGCGGTCGCGTCATTGAGCAGACTCTCGCCGCCCAGCAGCGTCATGATGTTGCGCGGCAGTCCCAGGCGCCGGCCGATGGCGGTGGCCGAAACCGCGTCGGGCGGAGCCACGATGGCACCGAGCACCAACGCGCCGGCCAACGGCAGCTCGGGGACGGTGTAGAAGGCCACGAAGCCGACAGCGACGGTGGTGAGCAGCGGTAGCAGCACGGCGAGGCTGCTGACCGCCCGCATGTTCTTGCGCAGGTTGACGTAGGAGCTTTCCAGCGCCGTCGTGTACAGCAGCGGCGGCAGGATCACGAACAGTACGAGGTCCGGATCCATCTCGATGGACGGCAATCCAGGGATGGCGGTGGCCGCCAATCCGGCTACGACCAGCACCAACGGGGTCGGAAGCCCGAATCGCCGGGAAATCGCGGCCAGTACCAGGGCAACCGTGAGTACCGCCAGCAGGGAAACGTTCACCTTCGTATTCTGTGCGGAGAGCGGTTCTGGCGCCTAAGTGGGCACGTTGAGAGGGCATATATGAAGCGGCTGTTTCGGCGCGGATCCGCCGCTCCCGAGTCGGCGCGGGGCCAAGGTCCCTGTCCTGAGCTTGCCGCCACCACCGGGCACGACCCACAACCACGGACCCCGGGGGAGTGCGAGGACTGCGCGGCACTGGGTGAGCAGGTGTGGGCCCACTTGCGGTTGTGTCTGGAATGTGGCCGGGTGAGCTGCTGTGATTCCAGCCCCCACCAGCACGCCACCGCGCATTTCCACGCCTCGGGGCATCCGGTGATGCGTTCACACGAGCCCGGTGAGGATTGGCGCTGGTGTTATGTCCACAGCACTCTCGGTTGAGGATGTGTGGCAATCTGGCACGCTAGGCACGGTCCAATAGGGCGACAGATCGACCGGAAGGCGTAAAAGGCATCGTGGTGACGCAGGAGGGTTCGCCCGGGCCCGCCGAGGCGGCGCCGGTGACCGAGGACGCCGTCCGTGCCACCAACGGGGCCAGGGCCGCTGCAGCCTCTAAGGCCGCCAACAGCGTGAAACCCGTCCCCGAACTGGCGGGCATCGAAATCTCCGCACCGGCCGTGAACGGCACCACCGTGATGCTGCTGGGGTCCGGTGAACTGGCCAGGGAACTGGCCATCTCTTTCCAGCGCCTGGGTGCTGACGTGGTCGTGGTGGACACCGGGGAGGGCGGACCGGCCCATACCGCGGCAGATCGTTCGGTGGTCGCACCGATTGGTGAGTCGGAGAGCCTACTGGCGCTCGTCGAGAAGGAACGGCCCCGATTCGTGGTGCCGCTGGTCGAGACGGCGTCGGGCGAGGCGCTCGACAAATTGGCCGAGGGCAAGGTCACCCAGGTGATTCCCACCGCCAAGGCGGTGCGGTTGGCCGGCGATCGCGAGGCGATGCGGCGGATGGCCGCAGAGGAACTCGGCCTGCCCACACCCGCGTATTGGTTCGCGAACTCGGTCGAGGAGCTGCACAAGGTTCTGGAGACCGCGGGTTTCCCGGCGGTGGTGCGTCCGGTGTCGGCCGCATACGGCCAAGGCCAATCGGTGGTGCTGCGCGACAGTGACGCCGAACCAGCGTGGGATCAGGCCGTCGCGTCGAACATCGGCGGCGGCCAGCGGGTGCTGGTGGAGACAGCGGTGGAGATCGACTACGAGATCACGCTGCTCACGGTGCGCACGGCCGGGGTTGGCGGTGCGACCAGACTGTATTTCTGTGAGCCCATCGCACACCGGCAGAGCGGAACCGACGCGCTGCAGATGTGGCAGCCGCAACCGTTGAGCCAGGCGGCGCTGGAGCTGGCCCGGTCGATTGCGGCCAGGGCGGTCAATGCCCTTGGTGGGCATGGTGTTTACGGTGTCGAACTGTTTGTCCGCGGCGACGAGGTGTACTTCTGCGACGTGAGTGCCCGGCCCTATGACTCCGGGCTGGTGACCGTGCGATCACAGCGACTGTCCGAGTTCGACATGCACGCACGCGCAGTGCTGGGCGTGCCGATCGACACCATTCTGGTGTCGCCGGCGGCCGCCGAGGTGGTCTACGGCGACGGTCCCGGTCCGTCGTCGCGGCAGCTTGACGAGGCGCTGCAGATACCTGAGAGCGATGTTCGGATGTTCGGGCACGCGGAGATCCACCGGCGTCGTCGTGTCGGCGTGGCTCTGGCAACCGCACCCAACACCGCGCTGGCGCTGAGCCGTGCGCAACAGGTCGCCCGGCATCTGCGGTGACACCCGACGAGCAGGCGGCCGATCACGAGGACGCCGGGAGTCCGGCACCGTTCATCGCCGGTGCGGCGATCTTTGGAATCGTGGTGATCGGTATCGCGGTATCGGCGTTCTTCCGGACGGGCGACGGCCTCACCGAAGAGGGCAGAGTGGGGCAGTCCGTGGTCGCACAGAACGACGCGCTGCAGCGGCGCGCGTACGCCGACTACGTGGCGAACAGCTGTCGGGCCATTGTCACGCCGGAAAAGAATGTGATTGCCGCACAGGACAAGTCCGAGGCCGCACACGGAAACCGGTACGTGGACGACGTCAAGGACGTCAAGATCAGCGGGGATACCGCCATAGCCACGGTGACCTATCACTACATGAAATCCGAGGACAACAAGCTCACCGCCGACGTCTCCTTCGCCAAGGAAGACGGCTCGTGGAGGGTGTGCGGGCAGTACCAATAGACTGGCTCTTCGTGGGCTACGCAGGAGATATCACCCCCGAGGCGGCGTGGGCGCTGCTGACGGAAAACCCGGAAGCCGTGCTGGTTGATGTGCGCACGTCGGCGGAGTGGAAATGGGTCGGGGTTCCCGACCTCACCGAGCTCGGCCGCGATGTCGTGTACATCGAGTGGGTGCGCTCCAACGGCGAACGCAATGAGCAGTTCCTGGAGGAGTTGGCGGCCGCGGGCGTTACCGGGCCCTCCAACGGGGACAGCCGTCCGGTGGTGTTCCTGTGTCGATCCGGTAACCGGTCGATCGGTTCGGCAGAATTGGCCACCGAGGCGGGAATCACACCGTCCTACAACGTGCTTGACGGGTTCGAGGGCAACCTCGACGAGAACAAGCACCGTGGCGGCGTCGGCTGGCGTGCCATCGGTCTGCCGTGGCGGCAGTCATGAACCAGACTCCTGACGGCGTTCCCTCTGTCCGCATTCCCAAGGCGCTGCCCGAGGGCGTAAGCCAGGCGACCATCGGTGTGCGCGGCGGGCTGCTGCGCTCGGAGTTCGAGGAGACCGCCGAGGCGATGTACCTGACCTCCGGGTACGTCTACGAGAGTGCCGCCGCCGCGGAACGCGCCTTCACCGGCGAGGTCGATCGGTATGTGTACTCGCGATACGGCAACCCGACGATCTCCATGTTCGAGGAGCGGCTACGGCTTATCGAGGGTGCCGAGGCGGCGTTCGCGACAGCAACAGGCATGTCGGCGGTCTTCACCGCACTGGGTGCGCTACTCGGTGCTGGTGACAGACTTGTCGCTGCGCGCAGTCTCTTCGGTTCCTGTTTCGTGGTGTGCAACGAAATCCTGCCCCGCTGGGGCGTGGAGACCGTGTTCGTCGACGGCGAGGACCTCTCCCAGTGGGAGGAGGCGCTATCCGTTCCCACGCAGGCCGTCTTCTTTGAAACCCCTTCCAACCCAATGCAATCACTGGTCGACATCGAGGCGGTGTGCAAGCTGGCACATGCCGCCGGTGCAAAGGTGGTGCTGGACAACGTCTTTGCCACCCCGTTGCTGCAACAGGGCATTCCGCTGGGTGCCGATGTGGTGGTCTACTCCGGCACCAAGCACATCGACGGACAGGGTCGGGTGCTCGGCGGCGCGATCCTGGGCGACACCGAATACATCGAGGGCCCCGTCAAGACATTGATGCGGCACACCGGGCCGGCGCTCAGCCCGTTTAATGCCTGGACGCTCGTGAAAGGGCTTGAAACGCTGGATCTTCGGGTGCGGCATGCCAACGAGTCCGCCTCCAAGATCGCGCAGTTCCTGGAGGAGCATCCTGCGGTGCGCTGGGTGCGTTACCCGTTCCTGCAGACGCATCCGCAGTACGAGCTGGCCAAGCGGCAGATGAGCGGCGGCGGCACCGTCGTCACCTTCGAACTCGACGCCGACGGCGACGCGGGTAAGCAGCGTGCCTTCGAGGTGCTCGACGGGACCTCGCTCATCGACATCTCGAATAACCTGGGCGACTCCAAGTCGCTCATCACTCACCCCGCCACCACGACGCACCGCGCCATGGGCCCGGAGGGCCGTGCGGCGATCGGGCTCTCCGACGGTGTGGTGCGTTTGTCGGTCGGGCTGGAGTCCACAGAGGACGTCATCGCCGACCTGGATCGGGCGCTGAGCTAATTCGGGCTAGCTTTAGTTAGCAGGGGCTAGCACTAAGGGCGAAGCCTTTGTAGTATCCCGTCATGACGCAACGAAGCGTTCATGTCGCGGTATTGGTGTTTGCCGCCGTGATGATGCCGCAGGCCCTGAGTGCTTGCTCGATGTCCGATTTCGTGGGTGGCGCCGTAGAGCGCACCACATATCCGCCGGTCACGCCGATTCCGCCGCCCCCGCCCGGCGTAAACGTTCTGCCCCCAGACTTTCCGCGTGATATCCCGGTCATCAAAGGCACATATCGCCAGGACGGCGAGGGCGATTCTCGAACCCTGGCCGTCAGCGGTGTTGACGCATCGGCCACGGCCGCAGCGGGCAAGCTGCTGACCGACGCCGGATTCGAACATCAAACCGTGATGGGCCAGGACGCCTATCTCAACAACAAGTACACCGTGCTGGTGGTCGGCGACGACCTCGGTGGAGCCTTCACCCTGCGCTACACCGTGATGCCGATGACCGGTGTGCCGGGCATGCCCAGTGTCACCTTCCCGCCGTTGATTTGAGGAGCTGACCATGTCGCACCAGTACAGTCCGGCGTTCGAGCGGGCAGGACGCTTGGTGGCCAAGCACGCAAAGTTGGTGATCCTGGCCTGGATAGCGGTCGGAGTCCTGGTCAACACGGCGTGGCCGCAACTGGAGCGGGTGGCCAACGAGCACTCGGTCAGTCCGCTGCCGACGGGCGAAGTGAGCCCGGCGTTGGCATCGATGAAGGAGATGGGAAAGGCGTTCGGCCGCCCCGGAATCGATAACGCCGTCATCATCGTGATGCACAGCGACACGGGATTCGACGCCGATGCGCAGGCCCGGTACTCCGCGCTGATCGACCGGCTGGGCGCGAACAAGGAGTACGTCACCTTCGTCCAGGATCAGCTGGGCGATCCGCGGATGCGCAGTAACCCCGTGGCGCGCAAGCAGGTGCTCAGCGAGGACGGCACCACCTGGTACGCGATGGCCGGCTTGGCCGGTGACCTTGGTACCCCGCTGGCGCAGCGGGCATATCGGTCGGTCGATGACCTGGTGAAACAGACCTTCGACGGTTCGGCCACCACAGCCAACATCACCGGTGCGGCGGGGACCATCACCGATATGGGCAACGCCGCGCTGGGCGACCTGCCCAAGATCGGCGCGGTGACCGTGGTGGTCATCGGTCTCATCCTGTTGTTGGTGTTCCGATCGTGGTTCACCGCGATGCTGCCGCTTCTGGTGATGGGAATGAGCCTGCTCATCGCGCGCGGCGTCATCGCAGGGCTCGCCGATCGAGGCCTGGTTCCGGTGTCCTCGGTATCTGCCGGACTGATGATGGCCGTGCTGATGGGGGCCAGCGTCAACTACACGGTGTTCCTGGTCAGTCGATACCACGAACGAATACGCGCGGGGGAGGAGCCGCCGGAGGCCCTCGCGCATGCCTGTGGCTCGATGACCAGGGTCATCCTGGCGACGGCGGCGACCGTGGCGATCGCCAACATCGCGCAGTTGACCGCCAAGCTGGCCTTCCTCGCGGCGGCAGGCCCGGCCGTGTCCATGGGGGTGATCGTCGCGTTCTTCGTGGTCACCACGCTGCTGCCGGCGACGCTGAGCCTCGCGGCCAAGCGCGGGTTGGGAGTGCCGGGGCCCGATCGGGCTGGGGTGCATTGGCACCGCATGGGTGTGACCATCGTGCGGCACCCCTGGCCCGTCTTCGGTGTGGCAATCGTGATCCTGTTGGCGGCCGCGTCCTTCGTCCCCTTCATGCGACCCAGTTTCGATATGTCGCGGGTACTGCCCGATTCGGCCCAGTCGAACCAGGGTATGCACATCCTCAACGCCCATTTCCCGGCCAATTCGGTGATGCCGCAATATCTTCTGATCCAGGCACCGTCGGATCTGCGCAATCCGCGTGCGCTGGGGGATCTCGACCAGATGGCCGAGCGGATCTCCCAGCTCACGGGAGTCGGGAAGGTCGTCGGCATTACCCGGCCCGACGGGAACAAGCTCACCCAGGCCACGTTGGCGTGGCAGATCGGGTACATGGGAACGCAGATCGACAAGACGAGCGGACAGGTCAACGCCGACCTGCGGCCACAGCTCGAACGGATGTCGAAGCTCGCCGATGTCATGTCGGCCATGACCAACGAGCTGGGCGACGGGGATCTGGCCCGGATGCAGCAGATGATGCCGCAGATGTTGTCGATGGCCAAAGAGGTTGAGGGGCAGCTCGATCGATATCAGTCGCTGATATCCCAGATGGGCACGGTGGCGGGGATGGTGGATCAGCTGGCCAAGATGGGCCCCTCGGTCGAGGCGACCTTCTCGGCGCTCGATGCCGGGGTGTCGTTGACCCAGACGCTTGCCGAATCCCCGTTCTGCCCGGTCCAGCCCGATTGTGTGAAGCTGCGCGACCAGCTGTTCGCGCTGCGCGACACGGGTCCGCTCTCCTCGGTGGAGAGCCTGCGAGAGTCGGTGCGGACTGTCACCGGCGGCAAGACGATCACCCAGCTGCTGGGCGATATGAACAATCAGTTCAAGCAGATTCGCGGTCTGCTCGCGAAATTGCCCGAGATGGAACGCAAATTCGAACGCATCTCGGGCTACTTCCAGCAGCTGCAGGGGCTGGGAGTGGATATGAACTCCGTCAAGACGATGGGCGTGCGGATCCGGGACTTGAACACCCAACTCGAGGACACGGTGCGATCCATGGGCGAGGCCGCAGTGACCCTGCAGACCATTGGCAAGGACTCCAATTCGCCTGCGGCATCCGGCTTTTCCGTTCCGGGGGCGATGCTGCAGAATCCCGGATTCAAGGAGCTGAGTTCGGCATTCCTGCAGGACGGCGGGCGTACCGCCATGTATCTGGTGCAGTCGCCGCTCAACCCCTATGGACCCGAGGCGATGCAGCTGAGCCGCGATATGGAGCGCGTCGGCAACGAGGCCACGCCCAACACCGCGCTGGCCGGTGCCACGGTGTCGGTGGGCGGATTCCCCGCCATCAATGCCGATCTGAAGAAGGCCTACGACAGTGATCTGCGCGAGATCATCGTTGTCACGCTGCTGATCATCTTTCTGGTGATGTGTCTGCTGCTGCGGGCGGTGGTGGCGCCGTTGTACCTGCTGGGTACGGTGCTGCTCACCTACATCGCGTCACTGGGCATCGGTGTGCTGGTGTTCCAGGTTCTCCTTGGGCAACAGCTGGATTGGGCTGTCCCGGCGATGACCTTCGTGCTGATTGTGGCCGTCGGGGCCGACTACAACATGCTGTTCATCTCGCGCCTGCGGGAGGAGAGCGCCCGGGGCATGCGGCTTGGCATCATCCGGACCGTGCGTCAGACCGGGTCGGTGATCACCTCGGCCGGACTGGTGTTCGCAGCCAGCCTGCTGGGCATGATGGTCGGGTCGGTCAATCAGATGGTGCAGATGGGGTTCATCATCGGCGTGGGCATCCTGCTGGACACGTTCATCGTCAGAACCCTGATGGTGCCGACGCTGGCTCAGGCCTTCGGCAAGCTGAGCTGGTGGCCCTCCAAGGCGTGACAGGGATCGGCCCGTTAGGCCACTAGCGTCGGATGCGGCAGCGGTGCATGGGGATTGGCGATCCGTCTGTTGAATGTGCCGTGGAACCCTATCGGCAGGTGGTGGGTCAGGTGGGCCACTGCGACTGGACCATGCTCGACATCACGCGCGTCGAGAATGACTAGCTGCGAACGGTTTTCCACGAGATCGTGATTGACCGTGAGTAGCCAGCCGTCATCCTGTGCCGAGTCTTTGGCACGCGGCACAAAGATGGGTTCGCACACCGAGGCTTTCCCGAAATCGCAATGCGTCATGGCGCCGGTGCGGTGGTCGAACTTGAAGATGCCGTTGTAGTGGCCCTTGCGTTCCAGTGTCCCGGCGGTATAGGTGATCTGATGATTGCGAGTCGACTGTCGCCAGTCATATTGCGGGAATTCGATTTTCGCGGACTGCGACACCACTTCCTCGGTGATCTTGCCGTTGGGCGAGATGCGGAATCTGACCAGGTGGCTGTCCGGCCATTCGCGGACTACCAGATGGTGATGAGGATTTGGGTGGTCCTTGGGCCCCATGGCGGCGTCCAGTGTCCGCCGCAGAAACTCGAGGCTTTCATATCTGACGAACTCGACCACCGCATCGGCGCCGTCCTGGAAGGCGTTGGTGACGTGGATATGGGTCTGGGGCGCGTGCTCGATGACGATTGGTTTGGATCCATCGCGGGGCACCAGGATGAACTTGGTGCTGCCATTGGTCAGCTGGTACTCGAGGCTTTCGTCGAAACGCTTGCCGCGCAGCAGCTGGCCGATATTCGGGCGGATCGGATCGAGGACGAAGACCAAATACTTTTCGGTCAGCGCGAAATCGTGGTTCCAGCCCATATCCCACAGGGTTACCGAATTAATCTGCGAAAGTTGTCCGCCGGGGCTCACCCGGTAGCAGCGCAGTCGTGGTGTGGGAAAGACATCCAGGCCGAAGTTGAACATCTCGCCGGTGACGGGATCCCACTTGGGGTGTGCCGAGAAGGCGCCGACATACCCAAGCTTGCCCTTGAAGTCGTTGGTGCCCAGCGTTTCCAAGGTGTCGGGGTCCAGCCGGTGCGGTGGCCCGCCCTCCCAGAGCGCCAGCATTTCCCCGGCCAGTGACACGATATTGGTGTTCGCGGCGTTCGCAGGCAATTGGAGGTTGGCGAATAGTTTCCCGGGCACCTGGGTGGTGATCCCAGGTCTGCGCATCGGGCCCTGCTGCAACCCATCCCGGAACTGCTGGGTGCGTACATATCGGTTGGTGAAGCGGACCGACGAGCCGTCCAGGATGAATCGGGACACCATGCCGTCGGCATCGAACATCGTGCGCAGCACGGTGGTTCCCACCTCGAACTTGCCGGGGCCAATACGGAAAAGCGTGCCGGTCAGCGCTGGCGGCAGAGTGCCGTCGATCTCAGTGACCTCGTAGTCGTATTCGCGCAGCTGGGACTCGAAGGGGCGGGAGATGAGCTCCTCAAAGTCCGTGTCGGAGGCTGAATGCTCGGGCGCAAGTGTCATGAACTCTCCTAGACCACATTGTCGGTAGTTTCTGATGACGGGTGTCCTCAACATTAGCGAGTAGGTTGCCTATGTCAAGACGAAGGGCGTTTACGCGTGACGAACGGTCAGACTCACCGCACGTACGGTGGCAAGACGCGAGAGCAGCGCCGAGATGAGCGCCGCGTGGCGCTGCTGCGTGCGGGCCGTGAGCTCTGGAGTGACAAGGGCCTGGCCGCGGTGACCGTACGCGGTGTTTGTGCCCGGACCCGGCTGACCGATCGGTACTTCTATGAGCAGTTCGAGGTGATCGGCGATTTGGTTCTGCAGATCGTGGAAGACGTGTTCGCCGAACTGTTCGCGTCCATGGCAGAAGCGGGCCGGCTGGCTGGCGACAATCCGCACGCGCAGCTGACTGCGGGGCTCACGGCGTACCTCGAGCAGTCCGTCGCGGATCGTGCGGTGCTGCGGATTCTGAGATCCGACCTGGCCGGATATCCCGGACTTGCCGCCAAACGCCGGAGCCTTCAGCACCGCGTCGCACGGGCGATACTGCTGACCATCGCGCCCGAGGTGTCCAAGCCAGAGCCGGCGCTGCTCGACGCCGCCGTATTCGGAGTCGGCGGCGTCACTCTCCTCATGGAGGATTGGCTTGCCGATGAAAACAGGTGCAGCGCTGGCGAGCTGGGAGCCAAGGCCACCGATATGTGTATGCGCCTGCTGGGGCCGCTGGCCTAGCCGTGGCTCACGAACTTGGTGGGCCGCAGGTACAGAATGACGCGGTCTGCCTCGTCGCCGGTGCTGGTCCCGGCCCATGGTGCCTGGTACAGGTGGGCCAGCTCTTGGATGAATGATCCCGTCGGATCGTCATCGATCTGGTCGACGACGCCGCGCACCTCCAGATACCGGTACGGGTTGGTGGGATCCAGGAGGGAGAAGGCGACCCGCGGTTCGGCTTGGATGTTGCGGAACTTGGCCCGCTTGTTGGTGTGGGTGAAGCGCACCCGCTCGCCGTCCCAGCTGAACCACATCGGACTGGACTGTGCGGAACCGTCGCTACCGACCGTGGCCAGGTGACCGTAGAGGCGCTGTTCCAGGAGATCTTCGAAGCCCGCGGGGATTTCTGGCATGTCCTATTTGAACATTCGATTGGCGCGGATGCTTCCCCGGTCGAACATGACGGATAGCCTCCGTTCGATTCGCCGGGAGCCAAAGACTGTTGTGCACTGGTCGGTGTTCCTAGGTTCGACTGCATGACATCGGCACCCGCTGCGCCGCCGCGCGCTCGGGCGTCGGACGACGCTGCCGAGCCGGTGCTGCGGGTACGACGGCGAGCCCGTCCGGGCAACTGGATTCTCTCGGCCGTGGCGCTGCTGTTCGTGGCCATGTTCGTGCACGGTCTGGTGCGAAACCCTGGGTGGGACTGGCCGACATTCGCGCGGTACTTCACCGCTAAATCGGTGCTGGCGGCATTGTGGCTGACCATCCGGCTCACCATTTACGGCACGGTGCTCGGGTTCGTCCTGGGGGTGGCGCTGGCGGCCGCACGCCTGTCCAACAATCCCGTCCTGAAGGTCATCTCGTGGACCTACGTGTGGATTTTCCGATCCATACCGCTGATCGTGCAGCTGCTGTTCTGGTTCAACATCGCCTACCTGTACGACAGCATCAGCTTCGGGATCCCCTTCGGGCCGAGCCTGATCACCGTCGACACCAACGAGCTGCTGAGTGGTCTGACCGCCGCCGTGATCGGGTTGACCCTGCATCAGGGCGCCTACTTCGCCGAAATCATCCGGGGCGGCATCCTGTCCGTCGACGAAGGGCAATTGGAAGCCGCTGCGGCCCTGGGGATTCCCCGGCGCCGTCAGTTCTTCCGGATCGTGCTGCCGCAGGCCATGCGGTCGGTCATGCCCAACGCCGCGAATGAGGTCATCAGTCTGGTGAAGGGCACGTCGATTGTGTCCACCATGGCCATCGCCGATCTCTTCTACCAGGTGCAGGTGATATTCGGGCGTAACGGACGCGTGGTGCCGCTGCTCATGGTGGCGACAGTCTGGTACATCGTCATCACGTCGGTGCTGACCGTCGTGCAGTACTACATCGAACGGCATTACGCCCGGGGCACACACCGATGAGCACCATCGAGGTGCGTGGGGTGCGCAAGTCCTACGGCCAGGTGGTTGCGCTGCGCGATGTGAATCTGACTGTGCGACAGGGAGAGGTGACGGTCATTATCGGGCCGTCGGGTTCGGGGAAGTCGACGCTGCTGCGCACCCTGAATCACCTGGAGAAGGTGGACGGCGGGACCATCCGCATCGATGGCGAGCTCATCGGTTACCGGCAGCGTGGATCGGTGCTCTACGAGCTCTCGGAAAGGGCCATTCTGCGGCAGCGTTCGCAGGTCGGCTTCGTGTTCCAGAACTTCAACCTGTTCCCGCATATGACGGTGCTGGAGAACGTCATCGAGGCGCCGCTGGCGGCGCGGCGCGCGTCGCGTGCCGAGCTGGTGGCCGAGGCGACCCGGTTGCTCGAACGGGTGGGGGTCGCCGACAAGCTGGCGGAGTATCCGCGCCGGCTATCCGGCGGCCAGCAGCAGCGGGTGGCCATCGCGCGCGCTCTGGCCTTGCGGCCCAAGGTCATTCTGTTCGACGAGCCCACGTCGGCGCTGGATCCTGAGCTGGTCACCGAGGTGCTCGATGTGATCCGCCAGCTGGCCCGTGACGGTGCCACCTTGGTCATCGTGACGCACGAGATCGGGCTTGCCCGGGAGATCGCCGACACCGTGGTTTTCATGGATCACGGCGCCATCGTCGAGCAGGGCCCGCCGGAAGAGCTGCTGGATAACCCCTCGCATCCGCGGACCATCGGCTTCCTGTCGAAGGTGCTGGCGTGAGGGGTCTTATCGCGCTGTTCTGTGCGGTGATGGTGGTCCTCACCGGTTGTGCCGGGGGTGCGGAGCCGGGCGCATCCTCCTCCTTCAACCTGAGCCCTGATCAGGATCGGGTACGTGCGGCCAAGGTGGACACCATAGCCGCTGAGGTGCCCGATGCCATCCGCAAGCGGGGCAGCCTGATTGTCACCGGTGATGCCAATTCCGCACCCCCGCTGCGGTTCTACGCCGATGACGACAAGACGATGATCGGGATCGAAACGGACTTCGCCTATCTGGTGGCCGACATTCTGGGCCTGCGCGTCGATCTGCGTTCGGCGGATTGGGCGCAGAACTTCGTCAAGGTGGACTCCGGTGAGGTCGACGCGTTCATTTCGAATGTGACGGTGACCGAGGAGCGTAAGGAGAAGTTCGACTTCGCCACCTACCGTTTGGACAACGTCACCTTTGAGGTCCGGCGATCCCTGGACTGGAAGGTCCAGGGTGCCAGGGATATCGCGGGTAAGACCATTGGCGTCGGGTCGGGTACCAACCAGGAAGCATTGCTGGTGCAGTGGAACGAACAGAACATCGCGGCCGGTCTTCCCGCCGCCGACCTCAAGTACTTCCAGCAGACCACCGGCTACTACCTGGCATTGGCGTCGGGGCGCATCGATGCGTATGTGGGTCCCAACCCGACGGCGGTGTTTCATTCCCAGGCCACCGGGCAGACCAAGCTGGTCGGTACCTTTTCCGGTGCGGGGGAGGCGTTGCAGGGTGAGATCGCGGTGCTCACCAAGAAGGATAATGGGCTGGTGCGGGCCATCTCCGATGCCGTCAACCAGGCCATTGCCGACGGCACGTATCGTAAGGTGTTGCAGCGCTGGGGATTGGAGAACGAGGCAGTGAGTCGGTCCGAAGTCAACCCCCGCGGACTACCGAGGCAGGGATGACATGACGGCGTGTGAGGATCTGCTGCAGTTCACGACGGTGCAGCAGCAGGATCCGCTGGCCGCTCCGCTGCTGGCCGAGCTGGCGGTGGAATACAGCACGCGATACGGCGGGACCCTCGACGAGCACCACGAGTTCCTGGTCAACTATCCGGCTGCCCATTTCGAGGCGCCGGACGGAGGGCTGCTGATCGGCGTGCAGGGCGGTGTGGCCGTGACCGGTGGCGCGTTCCAGCGTTATGACGCCGATACCGCGGAGCTCAAACGCATCTGGACGTCGAGCGCTCATCGCCGTCAGGGCCTGGCGGTGCGCACGCTGGCTGCGCTGGAGCAGGAGATCCGCGGCCGTGGATACCGGCGCATCTACCTCACCACCGGCCCGCGCCAGCCCGAGGCCAAGGCGTTGTACCTTGCCGCGGGATACCGGCCGCTCTACGACCAGACCCTGTCCGCCGATGAGGTCGGTATCCATCCGTTCGAGAAGGACCTCGAGACCTAACTCGGCAGGAACGAATTTCGGTTGCCCACGTGAGGGTGTTCCTGATGAAATCTGCTGCATGTTGCACTCCAGTGATGCGCACCGTCTGATTGCAGAAGGAAGCACCGTCCTGCGCGGACAGGTGGGTTCTGGGTTGCACGGCGCGTACCAGCGCCATGGGGAGGCATAGTGGACCCGGATATGAAGCTGCCCAGGCAGATTCGCAAGGCTATCGCCGATATCAAGGTGACACTGGATGCGATCGGCGATGATCCGCATGCGGACAAGGCGCGTTACCAGCTGGACTTGTTGTCGGAGATGGTCTCGCAGCGTCCGGAACAGTGTCAGCCGTGGAGCTACTATCGGCCCCGCGTCGAGGAGGAGTTCGGCGAGTAGGGCCCCTGCGAAGCAGGCAACGCCGGGGCCCTTTTCCTCAGGCTGAGATAAACGCCGTCATTGTGCGGATCGCAGTCGTTGAATCGGGCGTGACGACACTGCTCGGGCTGGCTCTGGACGGACACGGTTGGCATCCGGACGCGGATAAGCGTGCCGGCAATCCCCTGACCGGCAAGTATTGGACCCAGCAGGTGCAGCTTGCCGAACACGGGCTCCTGGATTTCGTGACGTTCGAAGACACCTTCGCGCGCACTTCCGGCGGCCGTCTGGACGCGATTCTGACCGCCGCGCGCGTGGCCCCGACGACAACGCATATCGGACTCATCCCCACCGCGCCGGCCACCCACAATGAGCCGTTCCACATCTCGAAATCGATTGCGACCCTCGATATCGTGTCCGGCGGCCGTGCCGGCTGGCAGGTGACGATCGCCGATACCGGGGAAGAGGCTGACGCGTTCGGCCGCACCAAGGTGCTACCACTGCAAGACCTGCTGGAGGAGGCCGCGGACTCCGTCGAGGTGGTTCGACGGTTATGGGACAGCTGGGAGGATGACGCCGAGATCAGAGACGTGGCGACGGGACGCTTCATCGACAGGGACAAGCTGCACTACGTCGACTTCGAGGGCCGGTTCTTTTCGGTGAAGGGGCCGTCCATCACGCCGAGGTCCCCGCAGGGGCAGTCGGTGGTCGCCGCACTCGCGCGTAGCCGCCCCGGGCAGGCCTTCGCCGCATCGAGCGCCGACCTGATCTTTGTCACCCCGCATGACGGCGCCTCCGCCGCCGAGATCCCGGCGCGCCTGCACAACACCGCGGGGCACCGCACCATCAAGGTGCTGGCAGATCTGGTGGTCTCGTTCGGTCGTGATGACGAATTCCACTCGGATGCAGCCATATTCACCGGGCACGCCGCCGAGCTGGCCGACCTCATCGCACAGTGGCATGAATGGGGAATCGACGGTGTGCGCCTGCGACCCGCGGTCAACGCGCTCGACATCCCCGTCATAGTTGACGAACTCGTGCCCCTTCTTCAGGCCCATCAGGGGTTCCGCGCCGAGTATGAGAGCGGAACGCTGCGCGAACGGCTCGGCCTGCCTACCGCCACCAACCGCTACGCAAGGAAGTCGGCATGAACGTCCCACTCTCGGTTCTCGACTTGTCCCCGGTCAGCGAAGGTTCGGATGCCGCGACGGCACTGCGTAATTCGATCGACCTGGCCCAGAATGCAGAGCAATGGGGTTACCGGCGATACTGGCTCGCCGAGCATCATTTCGTCTCGGTGGCGAGCACAGTTCCCGCCCTGGTCATCGCCCATATCGCCGCCGCCACTCGTCGGATCCGGGTGGGCGCCGGTGCCGTTCAGGTTGCCTCGACCACGGCCGCCGCGATCGTGGAGAGCTTCGGCATTCTCGACGCGCTCTACCCGGGGCGTATCGACCTCGGGTTGGGGCGCACGGGCCACCGGATCAGAGACCGTCTCGCCGGAAACGAGCAGAAGCCCGAACCGGCACCGGCACATGACGTTGACGGGTTGTTCATCCCGCAGGCGCCGACGGAATTCGGGATCAAGGACAACCCAAAGCTACGGGCCACCGTTGCCGCCCTGCAGCAGCCGGGCGCCCAGATCGCCGACTTCGACCAACAGGTGTCCGATATCCAGGCATTCCTCGACGGCACCTATGTCAGTCCGGAAGGTGTTGCCCTGCATATCCGTCCGGGAGAGGGCGCCGCGCTCCCGCTATGGCTGTTCGGTTCCAGCAAGGGCGAATCGGCTCAGGTCGCGGCGCGTCGTGGTCTGCCATTCGTGGCGAACTACCACGTCACGCCCTGGTCCACCTTGGAAGCGGTGCAGGCGTACCGCGAGGCCTTCCGGCCCTCGAAAGCACTGGCAGAGCCGTATGTCATCGTCTCCGCTGACGCCGTGGCCGCCGAGGACGAGCAGACCGCTGCCCACCTCACCAGTACGTTTGGTCGCTGGGTGCACTCGATTCGGTCGGGCCACGGCGCCATTCCGTATCCCGATCCCGATGGTGCACAACCACTTACCGATGAGGAACGCCGCCACTCGGAGGATCGGCTCGCCACCCAGTTCGTCGGCGATGCCGGCCAGGTCGCCGAGAGGCTGGACACCCTGGCCAGGGTCACCGGCGCCGACGAGCTCGTCATCACCTCCATCACCCATCGGCACGAGGACCGGCGCAGGTCCTACGAGCTCATCGCCAAGGAATGGGGACTGATCTGATGAGCGCCCCTTCGGACGCGATCCAGGTTCGGGAAGGCAAGGACCGCAAGCCGATTCACCTTGCCGCGCACTTCCCGGGGGTCAACAACACCACGGTGTGGTCGGATCCCGCGTCGGGAAGCCAGATCGACTTCGCCTCTTTCGTACACGTGGCACGCTCCGCCGAGCGCGGACTGTTCGACTTCTTCTTCCTCGCCGAGGGCCTGCGATTGCGCGAGCACCGGGGACGGATCCATGACCTCGATGTGGTCGGTCGGCCCGATACCTTCACGGTGCTGGCCGCCCTCGGCGCCGTCACCGACCGCCTCGGGCTGGTAGGCACCATCAACACCACCTTCAACGAACCCTTCAATGTGGCAAGGCAGTTCGCCTCTCTCGATCATCTGACGGACGGGCGCGCGGGCTGGAACATGGTCACCTCGTCCGATGCGTTCACCGGTGAGAACTTCCGGCGCGGCGGTTTCCTGGATCACGCCGACAGGTACCACCGGGCCGAGGAATTCATCACGGTGGCCCGCGAATTCTGGGATAGCTGGGACAACGAGATCCACCCGGTAAACCACAAGGGGCCGCAGTTCACCGTCCGTGGTGTGGCAACCGCGCCGACATCTCCGCAAGGGCATCCGGTGCTGCTGCAGGCGGGGGATTCCGCGGACGGGCGTGACTTCGGCGCCAAGCATGCCGATGCACTGTTCACCATCCACTCCTCGATTCCCGCCGGCCAGAAGTATTACGCCGACGTCAAGGCCCGTGCCGTCGCGCACGGCCGAAACCCAGATCAACTCAAGGTCTTTCCGGGCGTCACCTATGTCCTCGGTGACACCGAACAGGAGGCGATCGAGAAGGCCGCGCACATCAGGGACCAGCAGGTGGGCCCGCAGACCGCCCTGGCCTATCTCGAGCAGGTCTGGGGTCGTGATCTTTCCGGGTACGACCCGGATGGGCCATTGCCGGACGTGGAGCCGACAGGGGACGAATCGATCACCCGCGGCAAGGCGCGCCACGGCGATCCGCGGGAGATCGCCGCGAAGTACCGGGAGCTCGCGGAGGCCAAGAACCTGTCGATCCGTGAGCTGATCAAGGAGGTCACCTCGCGCCAGCAGTTCATCGGTACCCCGTCACAGGTGGCGGCGGAGGTGGACCGCTACATCCAGGCCGATGCCTGCGACGGATTCATCCTGGTCCCGCATCTGACTCCGGCCGGCCTCGACGACTTCGTGGATACCGTGGTGCCGCTGCTGCAGGAGCGCGGAGCCTTCCGCAGCGAGTACGAACACGAGACGCTGCGCGAGCATCTCGGGCTCGCCGCCATCTCTGGCTCGAGTGTCGACTTTCCGCGCGAAACTGCGAGTGCGTAGCGCGATAAGCCGACATTCGGCGCTAGGTGCGCAGGGCGATCTCGACCGCGTCGCGCAGTGATCCCGTCCACGCCGGACCGTGCCCCGGCGCCAGCACATCGGCTTCCACGTCGGCAAGGGCCTCGGCGCTGCGCCGCGCCTGCTCCATGTCCCTGGTGAATGGCGTAGGCAGCAGCTGAGGTCCCGAACGGGTCGCGATCGGATGCCCGGTGATGATGGCGTCCCCGACCACCAGCACGTGACCGGCGACCAGGAACGAGCAGTGACCGCCGGAATGCCCGGGTGTCGGGATGGGAACGGGCGCTCCTGGCAGATCCGCGAGCTCGGGACCGAACGGAGCCGCCGTCGGAATGCCGTCACGCACCCCGGCTCCGAGACGCATCGCATGGATGACCCATGGCAGCCATCCGGGCCGCCACAGATTCAGCACCACCTTGAAGGGTTCGGCCTGGTCCACGTAGTCGCGCCGCACGTTGCCCAACTCGGCGTTGTGGGCATACACCGGGACTCCGTGCTCGGCGGCCCACCAGATGGCGGTGCCCATATGGTCGATGTGCCCGTGCGTGAGCACCACCGCGCGCACATCTTGAGGCTTGTGTCCCAGCGCTGCAATGGATTTCAGAACGTCATCGCGATCGCCCGGATAGCCGGAATCGAAGAGTGTGACGCCCGAATCATCCGAGGCGATCACCCAGTTGACCGCTTCTCCGTTGACCACATGCACGGCGTCGCTGACCTGGGTGATCTCGACCATGGAAATGAGACTATCCGGGGTTTGGTTAGGGTGGTTGGAGAACTTGCGATGAGCCGCTTGCGCGAAGAGCGGTAAGCACCCTTGAGGCGAGGAGCGCGCGGATGGCACGGGAACTGAAGCTGGGATACAAAGCATCGGCGGAGCAGTTCGCGCCGCGTGAGCTCGTCGAGCTGGCGGTCGCCACCGAATCGCACGGTTTTGACAGTGCGACCGTGAGTGACCACTTCCAGCCATGGCGCTACAACGGTGGTCACGCCCCGTTCTCACTGGCCTGGATGACCGCAGTGGGTGAGCGCACTCAGCGCCTGCAGCTCGGTACCTCGGTGCTGACCCCGACGTTCCGATACAACCCGGCCGTCACCGCGCAGGCCTTCGCCACCATGGGCTGCCTGTACCCGGGCCGCATCTTCCTGGGTGTCGGCACCGGTGAGGCGCTCAACGAGATCGCCACCGGGTTCATCGGTGAATGGCCGGAGTTCAAGGAGCGCTTCGCACGGCTGCGCGAGTCTGTCCGGCTCATGCGCGAACTGTGGACCGGTGAGCGCGTTGATTTTGAGGGTGAGTACTACCGCACCAAGGGTGCGGCCATCTACGACGTGCCCGAGGACGGCATCCCCGTCTACATCGCCGCGGGCGGCGCCGTCGTCGCCAAGTACGCGGGACGTGCCGGCGACGGATTCATCTGCACCTCCGGCAAGGGCGAGGAGCTGTACAAGGACAAGCTCATCCCCGCCGTCAAGGAGGGTGCCGCGCTGGCCGAGCGCACTTTCGACGACATCGACCGGATGATCGAGATCAAGATCTCCTACGACCCGGATCCGGAGAAGGCGCTGGAGAACACCCGCTTCTGGGCGCCGCTGTCGCTGACCCCCGAGCAGAAGCACAGCATCCACGACCCCATCGAGATGGAACGTGCCGCCGACGAGCTGCCCATCGAGCAGGTCGCCAAGCGCTGGATCGTCGCCTCCGATCCGGACGAGGCGGTGGCGAAGGTTGCCGATTACGTAGGCTGGGGCCTGAACCACCTGGTGTTCCACGCGCCCGGTCACGACCAGAAGCGGTTCCTGGAACTGTTCAAGAACGATCTCGAACCGCGGTTGCGGAAGCTGGGATGAGCGCTCGCGCGAAGACAGTTAGGCATAGATGAGTTCCTTACTTCGACGCTTTGTCGACGCGGTCAACACCGTGCCGGTGATAGCGCTGAACGTGCCGGGGCTGCGCAGCCTGGCGGGCCGGTACTTCACCGTCGTCACCTACACCGGCCGCCGATCCGGACAGATCTTCAGCACGCCGGTGAACTACTGGCGCTCGGGCGACGACATCGTGATCTGGGTCGGCATCCCCGAAACCAAGAAGTGGTGGCGCAACTTCCTCGGAGAAGGCAGGCCGCTGCAGCTCCGGCTCAATGGCGTTGACGTGCCCGGTTACGGAATCGCGAGAAAAGACGACAGTGGCTGCGTGACGGTGACGGTTCGTCTGGGCGAGACTGCCTAGAGCGAAATAGTTAGCCGATAGGGTCAGGTCATGCATGACGACCGGCGCATCGTTGAGGACCGCATTCGGCGTTTTGTCGACAAGCGCCTCAGCGGTGCTGTCTATGTGGATTCGGCGCCGCTGACGCTGACGGCGTGGGCCGTGCCCGGGGAGCCCGTGCCGTTCGCCGAGGCGGTGACGCAGGAATTCACCGAGATCACTCCCGGGACACCGTGGGGGCCACCGTGGTCGACGTTGTGGCTGCACGTGACGGGCACCGTTCCGCAGCAGTGGCGCGGCCGCTCCGAGGGCTCCCCAGAGATGCGGGTGGAACTCGGCTTCACCGGGGGACCGGGCTTCAATGCCGAGGGTTTGGTGTACCGGCCCGACGGCACCGTGGTGAAGGGGATCGCGCCGCGCAACGCGTACGTGCCCATCGACGATCCGGGCGCCCCGGTGGACTTCTACATCGAGGCCGCCGCCAACCCGGACATCGGTAAGCACTTCTGGTCGCCAATGCCGTTGGGCAACAAGGCCACCTCCGGCGAAGAGGCGCTGTATCGGCTGGGCGGTATCGATCTCGCGCTACGAGACCTGAACCTGTGGGGGTTGCAGCAGGACATCGCGACCCTTGACGGGCTGATGCACACACTCCCCGAGGATCTGCCGCGTCGCCACGAGATCCTGCGCGCCCTGGAACGCGCATTGGACGCGGTGGATCCCGATGATCTCGCGGGTACCGCGGTCGCCGGTCGTGCCGAACTCGCCGAGGTGCTGGCGCGCCCCGCGTACGCCAGTGCCCATCGGATCACCGCTGTCGGGCACGCCCATATCGACTCGGCCTGGTTGTGGCCGGTGCGTGAGACGGTGCGCAAGTGCGCGCGGACCTTCTCGAACATGGTCGACCTGATGGACCGGCACCCCGATTTCCGGTTCGCCTGCTCCTCGGCCCAGCAGTACGCATGGATCAAAGAGACATACCCCACCCTGTTCGCCCGTATCAAGGAGAAGGTCGCTGCGGGACAGTTCATCCCGGTGGGCGGCATGTGGGTGGAGGCCGACACGAACATGCCCGGCGCGGAGGCGATGGCGCGCCAGTTCGTGGCGGGCAAGCAGTTCTTTCTCGACGAGTTCGGGATCGACACCCCGGAGGTGTGGCTGCCCGATTCGTTTGGCTACTCCGCGGCAATGCCCCAGATCGTCATCGCATCCGGCTCGGAATATTTTCTGACACAGAAGATTTCCTGGAATTCGGTAAACCGGATGCCGCATCACACCTTCATCTGGGAGGGGATCGACGGTACCGGGGTGTTCACGCATTTCCCGCCCGTCGACACCTACAACTCCGACCTGGGTGGCGGTGACCTCGCCCACGCCCAGCGCAACTATCGCGACTCAGGCGCGGGCACCATGTCGCTGGTGCCGTTCGGCTACGGCGACGGCGGCGGTGGCCCCACCCGTGAAATGCTTGAGTACGCAACGCGAAAGCGCTCCCTGGAGGGTTCGCCGACGGTGTCGCTGGGCGCCCCGGCGGAGTTCTTCGCCGCCGCCCAAGCCGAATACGTCAACCCGCCGCGCTGGTCCGGTGAGCTCTACCTGGAACTGCACCGCGGCACCTACACCTCGCAGGCCAACACGAAGCAGGGCAACCGTCGCAGCGAGCACCTGCTGCGCGAGGCCGAGCTGTGGGCGGCCACGGCCGCCGTGCGTACCGGCTTTGCATACCCGTATGCCGAGCTGGACGAGATCTGGAAGCTGGTGCTGCTGCAGCAGTTCCACGACATCTTGCCCGGCAGCTCCATAGCCTGGGTGCACCGGGACGCCGAGCGCAACTATGCGGCGATCGCGAAAAGACTCGAAACCATCATCGAATCGGCGATACAGGCCTTGGCGGGCAAGGGTGAGCACAGGCTGATCTTCAATGCGGCGCCGCATGATCGCGACGGGGTATCGGCGCTGGGCGCCGCCGCCGTAGACGAGCCGCGATCGGTCACTCCCGTGAAAACCAGGGAAGGATTCCTGCTGGACAACGGGATTCTCGCCGCCACCTTCGACGCGGACGGACTGTTGGTCTCGCTCGTCGACGCTGCCACCGGTCGCGAGGCCATGGCCACATCCGGGAATCTGTTGCAGTTGCACCGCGATACGCCGAACCAATGGGATGCCTGGGATATCGACGGGTTCTACCGGAACACCGTCACCAACCTCACGTCTGCAGACTCGGTCGCCGTCGTGGACGGCGCGCTGGTCATCGAGCGGGCATTCGGGAATTCGCATCTGGTGCAACGGATCACCCTGCAGGACGGGTCGCCCGCGCTGGACATCGATATCGACATCGACTGGCACGAAACCGAAAAGCTGCTCAAACTGGCCTTTCCCTTCGATGTTCAGGCTGACCGGTCCGCATCGGAAACCCAGTTCGGCCATGTGTATCGCCCCACGCACGCCAACACCTCGTGGGACGAAGCCAAGTTCGAGATATGTGCGCACCGCTGGGTACATGTGGGTGAATCCGGGTACGGAGTGGCGGTGGCCAACGATTCCACCTACGGGCACGACATCAGCCGACGCGGATCTACCACCCTCGTGCGGATGTCACTGCTGCGTGCCCCGCTCTTCCCAGATCCGGATTGCGACCAAGGACGTCATCGACTCAGGTTCTCGGTGCGACCGGGCGCGTTGATTGGCGACGCCGTCGAGCAGGGATATCGGCGCAACCTCACCCCGCGGGCCGTCGACGGCGCCGTGGAGAACATCGAACCGCTTGTCAGCCTGGATAATCCGGCCGTGGTGGTGGAATCGGTGAAACTGGCGCTGGATGGCTCGGGCGATGTCATCGTGCGGTTGTACGAATCGCGTGGCGGACGGGCCGAGGCGACCCTCCTCACTAACTTCGACCACCAGCGGGCGATCGTCACCGATCTGCTGGAGCGTTCCGTTGAAACCCTGGACGCATCCGGCGTCGTCAGTTTCGACGGCGACGCAATGCACCTGACACTCCGACCGTTCAAGATCTTGACGCTGCGATTTCCCGGCGTAGAAAGGCGCGCATGACCGAGGCTAGAGGATTGAAGGCATCGAGTATCTATATTGCCTCGCCCGAAGGTGACACCGGAAAGTCCACCGTCGCACTGGGTGTGATGCATCGGCTGGCCGCAACGGTGGCGCGCGTGGGTGTGTTCCGCCCCATCGCGCGCTCCGGGGAAAGTGCGGACTACATTCTGGAACTGTTGCTGGAGCAGAGCACCGCGGATATCGCATATGAGGACTGTCTCGGCGTCTCGTACCACGACCTGCACCAGGATCCGGATGCAGCGATCGCCGCGATCGTCGACAGATATCACTCTGTCGCGGAGCGCTGCGATGCTGTGGTGATTGTCGGTAGTGACTACACCGATGTCGCCAGCCCCAGCGAGCTGAGCACCAATGCACGTATCGCCGTCAATCTCGGCGCCCCGGTCCTGTTGACCATCAAGGGATTCGATCGGACTCCGGACGAGGTGGCGGCTCTGGCCGAGGTCTGCCTCGGGGAGCTCAAGGCACAGCGTGCGCACACCGCGGCCATTGTCGCCAACCGGTGCGCCCCCGATCAGCTGGACGAGGTGCGCCAAGCGTTGTCGCGGTTCGACAAGCCGGCCTGGGTGCTGCCCGAGGTGCCGCTGTTGTTCTCGCCGTCGGTCGAAGAACTCATGAAGGCGGTCAACGGCTCATTGGTCAGCGGTGACGAGGCGCTGATGTCACGCGAGGCCACCAGCTTCATGGTGGCGGGCATGACGGCCGAACACTGTCTGGAACGGCTGCAGGAGGGCCAGGCCGTCATATTTCCCGCGGACCGTTCCGACGTGCTGCTGGCGGTGGCGAGCGCCCATGTGGCCGAGGGATTTCCGTCACTGTCGGCCATCATTTTGAACGGCGGGCTCAAGCTGCACCCGCGGATCGCGGACTTGGTGGACGGCATCGGACTGAGACTGCCGATCATCGCGACGGATTCGGGGACGTTCGAGACCGCGAGCGCGGCGGCGCATGCCCGTGGCCGGGTGACCGTTGCCTCCGCGCGCAAGATCGACACCGCGCTGGCGCTGATGGACAGGTATGTCGACGGCGCAGATCTCATCGCGCAGCTTGCCATTCCGATACCGTCGGTCACCACACCGCAGATGTTCGAGTATCAGCTGCTGGACCGTGCTCGGGATAACCGCAAGCGCATTGTGCTTCCCGAGGGGGATGACGACAGGATCCTCAAGGCGGCCGGACGGCTGCTGCAACGTCAGGTCGCTGATCTGACCATCCTGGGTGAAGAGGCCGAAATACGTGCTCGTGCTGCCGAGCTCGGTGTCGACATCTCGAACGCGCTGGTTGTCAGTCCCAAGACAAGCGAGCTCGCCGAGCAGTTCGCAGGCCAGTATTTCGAGCTGCGCAAGCACAAGGGCATGACGGCCGATCGGGCGCGCGAGATCATGCGCAACGTCTCGTATTTCGGCACGATGCTGGTCTACAACGACATCGTCGACGGCATGGTCTCGGGTGCGGCGCACACCACCGCGCATACGATTAGGCCAGCGTTCGAAATCATAAGGACGACGTCCGGTGTTTCTACAGTGTCCAGCATCTTCTTGATGTGCCTGGCCGATCGTGTCCTGGCATACGGCGACTGCGCCATCGTGCCCGACCCGACCTCCGAGCAGCTGGCCGATATCGCCATCTCCTCGGCGCGGACCGCCGCACAGTTCGGTATCGACCCGCGGGTCGCGATGCTGTCCTACTCGACGGGAAACTCGGGTAGCGGTGCGGAGGTCGAAAAGGTGCGCATCGCCACCGAACTGGTGCGCGCCAGGCAACCAGAGCTGCTGGTGGAGGGTCCCATCCAGTACGACGCGGCGGTAGAGCCCTCGGTGGCGGCCACCAAGATGCCCGACTCTCCGGTCGCCGGACGTGCGACGGTGCTGATCTTCCCGGATCTCAACACCGGCAACAACACCTATAAGGCGGTGCAGCGCAGTGCCGGGGCCATCGCCATCGGGCCGGTCCTGCAGGGGTTGCGCAAACCCATCAACGACCTGTCCCGTGGGGCCCTGGTGGAGGATATCGTCAACACCGTTGCCATCACCGCGATCCAGGCACAGGACCTCACCCGATGAGTGCGGTGCTCGTTCTCAACTGTGGCTCGTCCTCGGTGAAATATCAGCTCATCGAACCGGATTCGGGCCGGGTGGATGCCCACGGGCTGGTGGAGCGCATCGGTGAAGAGCCGGTTCGTAATCACGAAGAGGCGCTGCGGCTCGTCTTCGACTCCATCAACACCGACGACGTGGAAGTGGTCGGCCATCGCGTGGTGCACGGCGGGCAGAAATTCCACGAGCCGACGGTGCTCGACGATGCGGTGGTCGCGCAGATCGCCGAGCTGTCCTCACTGGCGCCCCTGCACAACCCGGCGGGTGTGCAGGGCATCGAGGTCGCTCGGCGCCTGCTCCCCGACGTGCCGCAGGTGGCGGTGTTCGACACCGCGTTCTTCTACAGCCTGCCGCCCGCGGCGGCGACCTACGCGCTCGATCACGAGGTCGCCGAACGCTACGGCGTGCGGCGCTACGGATTCCACGGCACCTCGCATCAGTATGTGTCCGAACAGGCGGCCGGGTTCCTGGGGCGGGGGTACGCCGAGATCAACCAGATCGTGCTGCACCTGGGCAACGGGGCGTCGGCATCGGCGATTCTGCACGGGCGCGCCGTGGAAACCTCCATGGGACTCACTCCGCTGGAGGGCCTCGTGATGGGCACCCGCACCGGTGATATCGACGCAGGCATCGTGTTCCACCTGGCCCGCCATGGCATGAGCATCGACGAGATCGACACGGTGTTCAACCGTCGCTCGGGCATGCTCGGGCTCTGCGGTGCCAACGATTTTCGCGAGATTCATCGCCTGATCGAGGCCGGGGACGCCGCGGCGCAGCTCGCCTACAACGTGTACGTGCATCGGCTCCGCAAGTACATCGGTGCCTACATCGCGACATTGGGTGGCGCCGACGTCATCTCCTTTACCGCCGGGGTGGGGGAGAACGATGCGGTGTTGCGCGCCGATGCGATGGCCGGACTCGAAGTGCTCGGCATAGAAATCGATCCCGAGCGAAACCTAGTGCGATCCGGAGAGATTCGCCGTATCTCCACCGATGCGTCACGGGTGACGGTGCTGGTGGTGCCCACCAACGAGGAACTGGCCATCGCCAGGGCAGCAGTGGGGGCGGCCCTAGAGCAGTGACGTCGGGCGCGTGGAGTTGGCCAGATCGACCAGCGCATAGCGGTGGGCACGCTCGGTGGCCCGGCGTGCCAGTGCCCGCAGGCTCCTCTCCACACCCTGGCGCAGGCCGCGTTTGGTGAACGGAACACCCAGGATGTGATGTCCGGTCGAATGATTGGTTTTGATCCAGTCCAGCGCCGTCCCGAGGACCAGCGCCCTGATCTGCAGCACGCGCGGCTCGGTCTCGGGAAGTGCCTCGACTCTGCGGGCCGCCTCGCGGATATCGTCCTCGGTGACCTCCGAAAGGGTGCGACCGGACAACAGCGTGACGGCACTGGTGAGGCGCGCGGTGGTGAAATGACGTGAGGTAGGGGGCACGTTGTCGAGCATGCGCACCGCCTCGGCCCGTTCCCCGCGTGCGGCCAGGGTGCGGGCCAGCCCGTAACCCGCGGAGATGACGCTGTTGTCGGTGGACCATACGGTGCGGTAGAAGTCGAGATTCTTCTCGTCGCTGCCAAGTTCGGCGGTCGCGGCCAGCGCCATCTTGGGGGCTATCTCGCCCGGCAGGTAGTCCAGGACGGCGGTGAAGTGCTTGGTGGCCTGGTCGTAGTCACCGTTGAGAAGTGCCGCCATACCGCGGTACCACGTCAACCGCCACGGTGTGCCCACCCGGTCTTCGAGCTGGTCGAGCTTGCTGTTGGCCTTGGCGACATCGCCCAGATCGAGAAGAGCGCGGGCCTCCATCAACGGTAGCTCCATGGATTCGGTGAGATCCACGCCATCGGCGTCGATCCGGCCCAGGCGTGCGCCCTTCAGCGATTCGAGGGTCTGTATCGGCTGGCTCAGCACGGTGGCCTGCAGGATCGCAGCGCCCACATCGGTGGGATCCAGCAGCGGAACCTGAAGGGCCGTCACGATATCCGGTGCCGTCAGGCTCGGTGGATGGGCCAGTCCATCGACGTACACGTCGGTGTGCGCCACCAGCAGGTCAACCCCGAACGTGGACCGGGACGGGCTGAACAGCGTGGACATACCCGGCCGTGGGGTGCCCGAGTCGAGCGCCACCACCTCGCGAAGCACCCCCACCAGCTGAGTGACCATCTCCTCGGCACTGCCGAATCGCGCGGCGGGATCGGGATCGATGGCGCGGCGTAGGAGCCGGTGGTAGGAGTCGTATTTGGTGAGCACCGGGTCTTCGCCGGGCAACCCGTCCTTGTATCGGCCCTTGCGGGTGGGCATCCTCAGGGTCAGCACCGCGAGGGTCCTTCCCACCGTGTAGATGTCCGAGGCGACTGTGGGGCCGGTCTTGGAGATTTCGGGTGCCTGGTAGCCCGGAGTTCCATACAGGTTGCCGTAGGCGTTCAGTGAGGCCACCGCACCGAGGTCGATGAGTTTGAGTTGCTCCTCGGTGATCATGATGTTCTCGGGCTTGAGGTCGTTGTAGGTGAGTCCGACCGAATGCAGGAATCCCAGTGCGGGAAGGATTTCCAGCATGTAGGCGATGGCCTGCGCGACAGGAAGCGTGCTGCCCATGGGCTGCTTGAGCGAGGTGCCGCCGACGTACTCCATCACGATGTACCCGACAGGATTCCCATGCTGGTCCGGGTGCTCGACGAAGTTGAAGATCTTCACGATCGAGGGATGAGCCACCTCGGCGAGGAATCGTCGCTCGGCCATCGCGATGTTCTGTGCCTCAGCGTCACCGGAGTGCACCAGGCCCTTGAGCACTACCGGCCGGTCGTTGACGTTGCGATCCACCGCGAGGTAGATCCACCCCAAACCACCGTGGGCGATGCAGCCCTTGATGGCGTACTGCCCGGCTATCACGTCGCCCGGATTCAGTTGCGGCAGAAAAGAGAAGGTGGAGCCGCAGGCCGGGCAGGTGCCGTCGCTCTGGGCGGGGCTGCTGTCCCCGGGTTTCTGGCCCGAGCGCCCCACCGGTTTACCGCAGTTCCAGCAGAACCGTTTGGATTCCTCGACAACGGGATTGGTCATCAGGGCGGCGAGCGGATCGATCTCCGGAACGCGGGGAATCTCGACCAGTCCGCCGCCGAGCCGGCGGGTGGGGGAGAGTCGAACCCGGGTGGTGGTGGCGCGAGCCTCCGGCTGGGTGGTGGGTTGTGTTGTGGGCTGAGTGGAGTCCTGGGCACGGAACACGGCCTGGGTGGCCATGGGTCGCATCGTGGAGGCAGAGTCGGCGTCTAGGTCATCGAGGGATGCGGGCCGGGTGCCGGGGCCCCCGTCCTCGGGTGCATCGTCGGCCAGTTCGTCGGGGTCTTCCCGGCCATCGGGATCGTTACTCATCAGTCCCGGTACCTTGCGCTCGGAGGTGCGGGTGCGGGCCCTAGCACGCTCAACCATTTGCGGTACAAGGCATTCCATGTTCCGTCGCGCCTGATGCGCTCCAGGGTGCGATTGACGAACCGGACCAGATCGGTGTTCTCGAGCCTGATGCCGATCCCGTACGGCTCATCGCTCATGTTGGGCCCGATGATATGCAGATAGGGGTCCTGGGACATCAGGCCGGCGAGAATCGAGTCGTCCGTGCTCACTGCGTCGACCTGCCGTTGCTGAAGTGCCACAAGGCAATCCGCCCAGGTCACCACCGACATGATCACCGGGGGTGGGGTGATCTGCGAGAGCCGGTTCAGCGAGGTGGTGCCGCGCGCGGCGCACACGCGCCTGCCGGAGAGGTCCTGTGCGTTGGTGATCCCCGAATCGCGTGAGGTGAGGATCCGCTGGTACGTCATCAGATAAACCGTCGAGAAGTTGACCTCCTTGCGTCGTGCGCAGGTGATGGTCATGGTCTTCACCACGATGTCGACGGTCGAGTTCTTCAAGGCGGCGACGCGATCCGCCGAGGACAGGATTCGGTACTCAACCCGCTCGGGGGTGCCGAAGATATCGCGGGAGATCTCGCCGGCGATATCGACGTCGAATCCGGTCAGTTCACCGGTGATCGGGTCGCGGAAGCTGAAGAGGTTGCTTCCGATATCCAGCCCGACGATGAGCCGGCCGCGCTTGCGGATCGCCGCGACCGCATCGTCGTTGGCGGCCCTGTCATTGGTGGGCCGCAGGCTCGCGGTGGGGTCACATGAGGTGTCCACCTTGTCCAGGTGCGCCCGGTTGGGTTCCTGTTCGGTCATCTCGGCCGGGGTCGGCCTCGGCACGGTGAGTTGCGGCAGCGGTGTGGAGTTCTCGGGTGTCGAGCATCCGGCCAGCATGGTGGCAACGACCGCCAACGCGGCGAGTTTGCGTGCCGTGCCTTGCGTCGCTGTTCTCATCATCGGTACTCGCTCAGTCTCGGCCACAGACCGACTCCCACGCAGATCGCACCGCCCACCGAGAGGATCAACGCTCCCGCCGAGGACAGGGTCAGGGCGCGCTCGGCGTTGAGGACGCCCGACCGAAGCTGGCGTCGGCTGTCCTGCACACCGTTGCGCAGCGCCGCATCGAGACTGTCGAAGGCCGGCGTCGAGTCCGATTCACTGCTGCCCAGGGCGACTTGGGTCGCGGCCTGGTAGTTGCCGACGCCGATGTAGGCGTTGATGCGGTCGTCCGCCTGTCGCCACCGGCCGAGCAGCTGCTGCGCACGCTCCAGGTCCGCACGGGCGATGGCATCCGGATTCGTCAGATACTCGCCGATCTTGTGTTCCATCTCGTCGATGCGGTCGTAGTACGACTTCTTGCGGACGCTCTCGTCGCCCCGGCGGATCAGTGCAAGCGTTTCGTCGGCGCGGGCCTGCTGGGCCGAGATGACCAGTTGGGTGATGGTTTTCAGTGAATGAGCGCCGCCATTGCGCGCGTCGGTGCCCAGCGAGGCGGAGACGGCCAATGCGATACCCACCCAAACCACCATAAGCAGTAGCGCCGCGCCACCGGCCAGCATGCCCGGATTGATCATGCGCCGGGTCTTCTTGGACAGCCAGCGATGGCCGAAGACCCCGCCGATCATGGTGCCCAGCACGATGACGATCACCGGGAAGGGCACCCGAGTGGATGCGCTCGTCTCCTGGTCGACGCGGTTGGATGTCTCCTCGTAGAGACGCTGCGCGTCCGGCAGGATCGTGTGTTGCATCAGTGCGGACGCCTCACTCAGATATGAGGCGCCGACGGGATTGCTTGCCCGGTTGTTGGTGCGGGCGGTCTCGACCAATCCGGTGTAGACCGACAGTTCGGCATTGATCCGGCTCAGCAGCTCCTGCATCGGTCTGTCGGTGAGCCCGCTGGACGCGGCGACGAGCGCGGTCGAGGCATCGGTGATCGCCTGCTCGTACCGTTCGCGGACACCCTGAGGTTCGGTGCCCGCGATGAACGCGGTGGTCGCGGCGGCATCGGCGACCGACAGGGTGCTGTACAGCTGTCCGGCCGAGTAGGCCAAGGGTTCGGTGTGGTTGAGCACGGTGCTCAGGGCGAGCTGCCGGTTCTGCACGCTCGCCGAAGTGGCCACCGCGGACAGCACGCCGGCGGTGGCCAGGACGATACCGAGCATCAGAATCTTGCCGGGTGTGGACTTGAGGAACCACCACCACGGATGAGCTGGCACGACCGGTTTGGTCGCGCCGACGGGCTCGGTCGACGGGTGCGCTAACCGCGTCGTCCCGACAGTCACCTCTTACCTTCCTCTCCCCGGCCTTAATGGAAAGTCTAAGAGCATATTTAGCCTTTGGTGGCTCTACTGTGGACTCTGTGCGTGGCGACGGTGACGGATGGGTTGTCGCTGACACGGGTGCACGATTCTGGGGACGGTTCGGTGCGGCGGGTTTGCTGTTGCGCGCACCACTGCCGAGCGGCCAGCCCGCTGTCCTGCTGCAGCATCGGGCCTGGTGGAGCCATCAGGGCGGTACCTGGGCATTGCCCGGGGGTGCGCGGGACAGCCATGAGTCCGCCGAGCAGGCCGCGCTTCGGGAGGCGGCCGAAGAGGCGGGCATCGCGCCGGGTGCGATGACCATCCGTTCTTCGGTGGTGACGAAACGCATTGATGGTCAGGCGCACTGGACGTACACCACGGTCGTTGCCGATGCCGCCGAGTTGCTGCCGACTGAGGCCAATCACGAGAGCACCGAGCTGCGGTGGGTGCCCGAGGAAAAAATCGAGGGGATGCGGTTGCATCCCGGATTCAAGTCGGCGTGGCCGCTGCTGCGGGTTGTCGAAATGTTGCCAAGTGGCGTGGATGGGCTCGGCACTGTCGAGCTCGAGCCCGGGCGTTTCGCCTGGCAACTGCCGTAGCGTTCGGTGATGCGCATCGGATTTCTTCTGACGTTGGCGATGATCACGAGCGTGCTGATGGGCGCGTGCAGCTCCGAGAAAGCCGAGAGTGGGCCGGGCGACCGCAACGAGGTGGTGGCGACCGCGCTCGCCCGTGTCGAGGCTGACCTGGGTAAACCCGTCAAACTCGACGTGAAGATGTTCAAGAGTGCTGACGACTGGGCGCTCATCGACGGTCAGCTGGAGGACACCGGCGGCGCCCACCCGACGCCGTATGAGGGCTTACTGCGGAAGACCGGCCCGAAGTGGAACATCCTCGAGAGCGCGATCGGGCCCACCGACGTGCAATGGGTGAGCTGGAAGGCGAAGTATCCGGACGCCCCCGCGCAGATCTGGCCCTGACGCTTACGCCGAGCGTGAAGCTACGGCGACAATTCGGCCGAAATCTCGCCGCAGCTTCACACTCGGTGAAGGACCAGCTCGCGAAGCGCCGCCGCCGCCGCGCGGGGATCGGCCGCCGCGGTGATCGCGCGCACCACGACGATTCGCGACGCTCCGGCGGCGACCACCTCGGGCACCCGTGCCTCGTCGATGCCGCCGATCGCGAACCAGGGTTGAGAAGCCCCTAGCTCAGATGCAGTTTTCACCAGACCCAGGCCGGACGCGGAGCGACCCGGTTTGGTGGGCGTCGGCCAGCATGGTCCGCAACAGAAGTAGTCGACCTCAGCGTCATCGGCGGCGGCCGCGGCCTGCTCGCCATCATGGGTCGACCGGCCTATCAGTACATCCGGTCCGACGATCTCCCGGGCGACGGAAAGAGGCAGATCGGCCTGGCCCAGGTGCAGGATGTCGGCCCCCGCCGCACGGGCGATATCGGCGCGGTCGTTGACCGCGAACAGCGCACCGTGGCGGGCGGCGGCCGCACCGAGAATCGCCAGACAATCGAGCTCCTCGCTGGGCTCGAGCCGGCCGAATTGTTGCTCACCCACAGACCCCTTGTCGCGCAGCTGCACGATGTCGACCCCGCCGGCGAGGGCGGAGTCGACGAACTCGGCGAGATCGCCGCGCTCCCGACGGGCATCGGTGCAGAGATAGAGGTGAGCGGACTCAAGCCGGGCCGAACGCGGGTGCATAGTCGAAGACGCTAGCGTTGTAGGCGTAAGTAACGCGGGAGCCCCAAGGTTGTGGGGCTGAGAGTGGGCCGATGATCCTGGCCCTGACCGTCGGACCTGATCCGGGTCATGCCGGCGAAGGGAGTGACTCCGATTGTGATGTCGTCTCAACCAGGCTCGGTCGCTGTGATCGGCGGCGGTGTCATCGGGCTATCCGTGGCACGTGAAGCCGCTCGCGGCGGTTGGCGGGTCACCGTTCACGATGACGGCCGAAAGGGACCGTCATGGGTGGCGGGCGGGATGCTCGCGCCCTACAGCGAGGCCTGGCCCGGTGAGGATGACCTGCTGGATCTGGGTATCGAATCCCTCCGGATCTGGCGCGACGGTTTCATCGACGACGCGGACAACACCGTGATCACCGCACGAGGGTCACTCACCGTGGCCGTCGACACCGCCGATGTCGGCGAGCTGCGCACGATGATCGACTGGCTGGCCGGGCAGGGCCGTACCGTCGCAGAAACCACCAACGCCCGGGATGTCGAGCCGCTGCTGGCGCAGAACATCCGCCGCGGATTCACGGCGTCGGAGGAACTCGCTGTCGACAATCGCAAGGTGCTGCAGGCCCTGACTGCCGACTGCGCGGCGCTCGGCGTGCGCAGGGGCCCTGCGGTCGCCAACCTCGATGAGGTGTCCGCCGACCAGATCGTGGTCGCCAACGGGGTGGATGCGGCGACATTCGCGAATCTGCCGGTTCGCCCGGTGAAGGGGGAGGTGCTGCGGCTGCGGCGACGTCCCGGTGCGATGCCGCCCCCCACGCACGTCAT
Organism: Mycobacterium sp. D16R18; assembly: GCA_002013775.1. Taxonomy (GTDB): domain Bacteria; phylum Actinomycetota; class Actinomycetes; order Mycobacteriales; family Mycobacteriaceae; genus Mycobacterium. Next base: position 11,267 of record MAFD01000032.1, on the reverse strand, counting down.
CCGGGCGCGGGTCCATGGCCGACACGTCTACCTGGTGCCCCGGGAGGACGGCGTCGTCGTCGGCGCCACGCAGTACGAGCACGGCCACGACACCGCGCCTGCCGTCGCGGGAGTGCGAGACCTGCTCGACGACGCATGCGCGGTGCTGCCCTGTCTGGGCGAATACGAATTCGCCGAATGCGCGGCGGGCCTGCGCCCGATGACCGAAGACAATCTGCCCTTGGTGGGCAGGATCGATGACCGCACGCTGGTGGCCGCCGGGCACGGTCGGTCCGGATTTCTGCTCGCGCCGTGGACGGCGAAGACGATAGGGGCGCTGCTCGACGGTGGCGAGTCGCCGGCCGCCGTCGATCCCCGCCGGTTCGAGAAGGCACCCAGTTTGAGCAGACCCAGTCAGGAGGCCCGATGAACATTCAGGTAAATGGTGACGCGCGCGAGGTCGCCGAGGGTGCCAACATCTGGCAGCTGCTCGACCAGCTTGGCTTTCCCGAGTGCGGTATCGCAGTGGCCGTCAATCACACCGTGGTACCCAAATCCGACTGGGACACTACGGTTTCCGACGGTGCCCTGGTGGACGTCGTCACTGCGGTGCAGGGGGGATAAGCACTGTGGTCAGCGCAGACAAACCGCTGTGTATCGCGGGCCGATCCTTCGGTTCCCGGCTCATCATGGGAACCGGGGGCGCCGCGAACCTCTCGATTCTGGAACGGGCACTGCTCGCATCCGGTACCGAGCTGACCACCGTCGCGATCCGCAGGGTCGATGCTGCCGGCGGCACCGGAGTGCTGGATCTACTCAAGCGGCTGGACATCATGCCGTTGCCGAACACCGCGGGGTGCCGGGGTGCGGCCGAGGCCGTGCTGACCGCCCAACTGGCGCGCGAGGCCCTGGAGACCGACTGGATCAAGTTGGAGGTCATCGCGGACGAGCGCACGCTGCTGCCCGATGCCATCGAGTTGGTGCGTGCCGCCGAACAGCTCGTCGATGACGGATTCGTGGTACTGCCCTACACCAACGACGATCCGGTGCTGGCTCGCAGATTGGAAGACGTGGGATGCGTGGCGGTGATGCCGCTCGGGGCCCCCATTGGCACCGGGTTGGGCATCACCAACACACATAACATCGAGATGATTGTGGCGTCCGCGGGAGTGCCGGTGATCCTGGACGCGGGAATCGGCATCGCCAGCGACGCCGCCCTCGCGATGGAACTTGGCTGCGATGCCGTGCTGCTCGCGACGGCCGTGACCCGCGCAGCCGATCCCGAACGCATGGCGGCGGCGATGGCTGCGGCCGTGACCGCCGGCCATCTGGCTCGTCACGCTGGTCGCATACCCCGCCGTTTTTGGGCGCAGGCCTCCAGCCCGGATCCGGACGGAACCACGCAGCAATAGCTGGCATAGTGGGCCGCATGATCGAACTGCGGTCGCTGACCAAGGTATATGGGCAGACCCCGGCGGTCGACGACCTTTCCGTCACCGTCGAGCCGGGCGTCGTGACCGGGTTCCTGGGCCCCAATGGGGCAGGTAAGTCGACCACGCTGCGCATGATCGTGGGGCTCGCACGCCCCACCTCGGGGACCGCGACGATCGGTGGCAAGCAGTACCACGAGATCGACCATCCGCTTCGCGAGGTCGGTGCACTGTTGGATCCCAAGCAGTTTCACCCCAACCGGTCGGCGCGCAACCACTTGCGGTGGATCGCCGCCGCCAATGACATTGCCGCCCAACGGGTGGATGAAGTGTTGGAGATGGTCGGTCTCACCGAGGTGGCTAACCGGCACGCCGGTACCTTCTCGCTGGGCATGTCCCAGCGGTTGGGCATTGCCGTGGCGCTGCTCGGTGATCCGCAGGTGCTGTTGTTCGACGAGCCTGTCAACGGTCTGGACCCCGAGGGCATCCACTGGATCCGGACGCTCATGCAAAGCCTGGCGGCGCAGGGACGCACGGTGCTGGTCTCAAGTCATCTGCTGTCCGAAATGGCCAATACCGCAGACCAATTGGTGGTAATCGGCCGGGGTCGCCTGATCGCGGCGACATCCATGCATGAGTTTGTGAGCAGGGCCGGCGCCGACGTGGTGCGGGTGCGCAGCCCGCAGATCGATACTCTGCGCTCGGCTGCGGAGGAAAGCGGCTTCTCGGTGCAAGGCAAGGAAGACGGTGTGTTGGAAGTCAGCGGGGCTCTCATCGAGCAGGTCGGCGAGCTTGCCGCACGTCGCGGTGTGACGTTATACGAGCTTTCCCCACAACGGGTTTCGTTGGAGGACGCGTATCTGTCGTTGACCGACGATGCTGTGCAGTACCGCAGCCGGGTCGATGACCAGGTTGCGGAAACCTCTACCGACGTGCCCGCCGACGCGGAGGGTGCGCGCTAATGGGAGTTATCGCGGCCGAACGGATCAAGGTGTCCACGTCGCGTTCTGCGGTGTGGTGCAGCCTGCTGGCGCTGGCGTTGGGTCTGGCATTGGCAGGCCTGCAGGGCGGATCTGCCGCCTCGGTCTATATGCCGATCTCTCCCGGTGAGGCCGCGGGTGGGGCGACCGTCGTCGGTGTGCCGCTCCTCATGGTGCTGGCCGCCATGACGGTGACCAACGAGAATCGAACGGCGATGGTGCGAACCACGTTTCAGGCTTCGCCTAATAGGCTGGCGGTCATCGGCGCCAAGGCGCTGGTCGCGGGGGTCTGGGTGGCGGTGGTCACCGCGATCACGGCGCTGACCTCGATCATGTTGGTACGTGCCATGGCTGGTCCCGAATCGGGCGCGAATCTGGCGTTGGACAGTGAGGGCGTGTGGCGCACCGTCGGTGCGGTAACCGTGTACGCGTTCCTGTGCGCAGTTCTCGCGGTGGCGGTCGGTGTGTTGCTGAAGCACACCGCGGGCGCAGTGGCGGTACTTCTGCTGTGGCCTACGGTGCTCGAATTGATGCTGGGCTGGCTCACTAGTGCAGGAAAAACGTTGCAGCCCTTTCTTCCTTTCGCCAACGGGCTCCGGTTTACCGGGGTGCCCTGGTACACCGTGGATGGGGTCACGTTTGTCTGGAACACCACGGGATCCCTTATCTACTTTGCTACCGTGGTTGTCATCACGCTCGCTGCGGCCCTGTTCGTGGTGCAGCGGCGCGACGTCTAGGTCGGGACTAGGGAGAACAATGGGGACCAAGCGGGTTCTGTATGCGGTCGCAATGTCTGCGACGTGCGTACTGGCGACGGTGACGGCGTGCGACAAGGGCAATGGTGCTGACGTACCCCGCTCGGCACCGCAGGCGGGATCCCAGGAGGCAGTCAGCTTCGCGCACTCCCTGCACGAGAAGGTGACCATCGACAATGTCGTGAAGCATCTCTCGGCGCTCCAGGAGATTGCCGACAAGAACAAGAACACCCGGGCGGCGGGCACTCCCGGCTTCGACCAAAGTGTCGATTATGTGGTCAAAGCGCTGAAGGACAAGGGATTCGACGTACAGACACCCGAGTTCAGCTTCAAATACTTTCAGGCCAAGTCCCTTGAGCTGACGGTCGGTCCCAAGAAGGTCGATGCCGCGGTGCTGTCGTACTCGCCGGGTGGTCAGGTGCAGGGACGATTGGTCGCGGCCCGGGCGGAAGAATCGCCGGGCTGCACCGCCGAGGATTACGACGGGCTGGATATCAAGGGTGCGGTGGCCCTGGTTGACCGCGGATCGTGCCCGTTCTCCGAGAAGGAGAAGGCTGCCGCCGAGCGCGGCGCGGTGGGCCTGATCGTCGCGGACAACGTCGACGAGAGCCAGTCGGGTGGCACCCTCGGTGAGGACGCCGCCCCGAAGATCCCCGTGGTGGGTGTCACGAAGTCGACCGGAGCCGATCTACGGGCACATCCCGATCAGGTCGTTCTCAAGGTCGATGCGGAGACCAAGGACGTCAAGGCGCGCAATGTGATCGCGCAGACCAAGACGGGTGCCAAGACCGATGTCGTGATGGCCGGTGCTCACCTCGACAGCGTTCCGGAGGGGCCGGGTATCAATGACAACGGCACCGGTACGGCGGCAATCCTGGAGACCGCACTGCAGCTGGGGCCGAGCCCGGACGTCAAGAACGCGGTGCGCTTCGCGTTTTGGGGTGCGGAAGAGGAAGGGCTGATCGGTTCCACCGACTACGTCAAGTCGCTTGACGTGGACGCACTGAAAGACATTGCCCTGTACCTGAATTACGACATGCTCGGGTCCCCGAACGCCGCGTACCTCACCTATGACGGTGACCAGTCCGAAGAACCCGACGCGAACGAGGTTCCGGTGCGGATCCCCGAGGGGTCGGCCGGTATCGAGCGGACAGAGATCGCGTACCTCGCCGAGCAGGGCAAGAAGGCCCATGACACCGAGTACGACGGCCGTTCGGACTATGACGGGTTCAGCCGGGCCGGCATTCCGACCGGCGGCATCTTCTCCGGCGCCGAGGACAAGATGTCGTCCGAGGAGGCGCGGGACTGGGGCGGCAAGGCGGATCAGCCCTTCGATCCGAACTACCACCAGGCGGGCGACACCCTGGCCAACGTGAACAAGGATGCGCTCGCGATCAACGCGGGCGGAGTCGCGTACACCATCGGCCTGTATGCGCAGAGCATCGACGGACGCAATGGTGTGCCCGTTCACGCGGATCGAACTCGCCACAAGCTGAAGGACTGATACAAACCCGAGTCGGCCACCGCAAGCGGGTGGGGGCACCTCCCGCTTGCGGGGGCGTACCCCATCGCTCCGTCCGCCGAATCCGCGGTAACAGCTTCGTTGCAACGTCCCGAAAGGCCTTGGGAATCAACGTTGGTGCGGTAGCGTATGCGATTGCTCGATTCGCACAAGTCCACTGGGGTTCCAAAGAGGTTCCATTGAGGTTTATTTGATGGCGTTGTTTCACGCCCGGGGGCTAGCGCGCGGTTGCGCTCTGTTCGCGATTGCGGCGGTGGCCAGCTGCTGTGCGCACCCGACCCCTCAGGGTGCCACCGTCGCGCCGCCTAATCCCAACCTGGCAGCGGATCTGGCACGCACGGTCACGGTGGACGCCATGATGGCGCACCTGCAACAGCTGCAGCAGGCTGCGGACGCCAACGGCGGGAACCGTGCCGAGGGCACACCGGGATACGAAGCCAGTGCCGACTACGTGGCAAAGGCGTTGAAAGATCGCGGATTCGAGGTTCAGACGCCGGAGCTGTCCAGGCTCAAGGTGCTCACCGAGGGCAAACCGCTCGTCGACATTGGCGGTCGGCCCTACGCGGTGGATCAGGCCTCCTACTTCGCCCAGACTCCCAAGGATGGGCTCAAGGCCAACATCATCCGCCCCTCGGGCAAGGCCAGTGGTTGCGCCGCGGCGGATTACGGCACCGTCAAGCTCGACGGTCAGATCGCAGTGGTCGACGGTGCCGGGTGTTCGGTGGTCGACAAGCACAATGCCGCCAAGGAGAAGGGCGCGGCTGCGGTGCTGGTGACGATGCAGACGGGCGCCGGCGAGGGACTGTTCACCTCGAATTACTATGAACAGCTGTCCATTCCGGTCGGAATCATCGACTCGGGAGTCGACACCCTGCTGCGCCGCAATTCGTCGCCGGTAACTCTGGTGCTGGATATGAGCGTCGCGAAGGTGCGCTCGCGCAACATTATTGCCCAGACTGCAACAGGTGATCCGGCAAATGTGGTGGTGGCCGGAGCGCACCTGGACAGCGTGGCCAAGGGCCCGGGGATCAACGACAACGGAACCGGCGTGGCCGCGGTCTTGGAGACCGCACTGCAGTTGGGGCCCAAGCCGGCGGTCAACAACGCCGTCAGGTTCGCGTTCTGGACTGCCGAGGAAGACGGACTGGCCGGGTCGATCGAATATGCCAAGGGCCGCAGCGCCCAAGAACTCAACGACATCGCGCTGTACCTGAACTTCGACATGCTCGGTTCCCCCAATGCCGGCTACTTCGTGCTCGACGGTGACCAATCGGCCACCAAACCGGATCCGAATCGGCCGCCCTTGGACGTACCCGAGGGATCCGCTGGGATCGAACGGACCTTCGCTGGATACCTCAACCTGGCAGGCAAGCGACCTGCGGCCGAGGAATTCAACGGCAGATCCGATTACGGACCGTTCCTGGCCGCGGGTATCCCCGTCGGCGGTATCAGCTCGGGTGCGCTGGAGAGAATGAGCGGCCCGGAAGCCAAGATGTGGCAGGGCCGCGCGGGTCAACCCTTCGACCCCAACTACCACGGCCCGAAGGACAACCTCGCGAACGTCGGTAAGCAGGCGCTGGGGATCAACGGTTCTGCCGTCGCCTTTGCGGTCGGTACCTATGCACTGTCCACCACCGGGCCCAATGGGGTACCGGAGCGCAAAGTTCGGCGACACTCTCCACAGGAGCGCTAGGTACAGCTAGCATCCCAGCGCATGAGAAGAATTCTCGCGTTGCTGGTGGTTCTGGCGTCCAGCGCCTTGCTGGGATTGCCGGCCGCCACGGTGGCGCAGGCCGAGCCTGCGGTGAAAATGACCTACCGCGTCACCGCGCAGGATCCGGGAAGCAATCGCCAAGTGGTCATCTCCTACCGCACAGGTAAGGGCGAGAAGGCGGTCAAGTACACGTGGCTCGACCCCTTCGTGCCCTGGACGCATGACATATCGATGACAGCTCGTGAGGCGCAGGTGAGCATATTCAGCGACCAGGGCGGCAACTACCTCGGCGAGATCTTGCGCGACGGCAATGTGATCGCATCCAATTCGGTGTATCTGGACCCCGGCTGGGTGGCGGAGCAGGATGCGCCCTACGGGACGCCGACGTTGTTGGCGCGCGCCGGCGTGTCCTAGGACTGGGCAGTTATCGCCAGGCGAAGACCGGCTGCTCCAGCTCATCGACGCGGTCTGTGCGACCTTCCAGACAGAGCCACCTCACCTGTAGCAGGACGGCCCCGGTCGGGGCGTGGATGAGGTCGTTGCCCAACGGGATCTGCACCACCGGGCGCGGGCTCTCGGGAATCGTGACGTAGCGCGGTGAATTCTCGCGCTGCAGCTGATGCAATCCCACCCGGTAGGCGGCGACCACTTCGTCGGGCGAGGGGCTCATCTCCAGACGTCCGCCACCCCACACCACCACCGGGGTGATCACGTATCCGGAACGTGTCGGATAGTCGTCGAGCAGGCCGAGCACGGTCGAATCCGGCAGCGTGACGCCCAGTTCCTCGTCCAGCTCCCGCAGCGCGGCTTGCACCGCATCCTCGCCCGGATCCAATCGTCCGCCGGGCAGCGCCCATTGCGCGGCATGGGAGTTGAGCCGGGAGGTTCTGCGGCACAGCAGGAACGCTGCGCCGCCCGAGACGTCGACCATCCTGCCGTCCAGCCCCTGCTCGGCTATCTCCCGGCCATCGATCCACTCGTCCACCGGTGCCGGGTCGATGCGGTCTTCGCCCAGATCCGAGTCGACCAGTACCACGGCCACCGCGGCGCGGCGTTTCTCCGGGTCCTCGACGGTCCTGCGTTCGTGGCCCGCCAGGTGCTCGCGAATCCGGGCCCGCAGTTCCTCGTCGTACGCGATCACCGTTCGACCATATCTGCCGTCGCCCACGGCGGCGCTTTCGAATCGACTTGGCTCTATACCTGGGCTTAGCGCTTCGGGGTTGTTGTGATGCGGGAATGAGTGACGACCACACACGACGTATCTATCGTGACGCCGGAATCACCGTCGAAAAGCTGGGCGAACACATCGGCGCCCGGGTTGACGGTGTGACGCTCGGCGCCGATGTGCCGGCCGAACGGGCCGAGGCAATCCGCCTCGCGCTGGCGGTCAACAAGGTGCTGGTGTTCACCGGGCAGCATCATCTGGATGACGCGGGTCAGTATGCGTTCGCCGGTCTGCTCGGGGAGCCGACGCTGCCGCACCCCACGGTGACCTCCCACGGCAGCGAGCTGCTGAACCTGGAAGGAGCGGCCAACGGCTGGCACACCGACGTCACCTTCGTCGACCGCATCCCGAAGGCGTCGGTCCTGCGCCCGGTGACGTTGCCGTCCTACGGTGGCGCCACCACGTGGGCGTCGACGGTCGCCGCGTACGAACAGCTGCCGACACCGTTGCGTGCGCTCGCCGACGACCTGTGGGCGACGCACACAAACCTGTACGACTACGTGGGCGCCGGCGCATCGGGCGGGGTAAGCGCCGAGCGCCGCGCCGCGTACTACAGCGAGTTCACCAGCTCTCTGTACGAGACGTTGCATCCGGTGGTCCGGGTGCACCCGGAGACCGGTGAGCGCAGCTTGCTGCTCGGGCAGTTTGTCAAGAGTTTCCAAGACCTGAACGGCGCCGAATTCGCGGCGCTCTTCCAGCTGCTCCAGTCGCGTATCACGAAGCTGGAGAACACCTTCCGATGGAACTGGCGGCTGGGTGACGTGGCCATCTGGGACAATAGGGCCACCCAGCATTACGGAATCGCCGACTTCGGACAACAACAGCGCGAACTACATCGCGTCACGTTGGCAGGGGATGTGCCGGTCGACGTCTATGGCAGGCGAAGTCAGATCCTCAGCGGCGATGCCAGTCACTACTCGGGTATCGAGGAGCCACGGCGACTGAAATTGTTCGCAGCCTGATCAGTCGCCGCGACTCTATGGCAGCGCTATGTACTTCGTTTCGAGGTATTCCTCGATGCCCTCGCTGCCGGCTTCCCGTCCGATGCCCGATTCCTTGATCCCGCCGAACGGTGCGGCCACATCGGAGATCACACCGCGGTTGATGCCGATCATCCCCGACTCGACGGACTCCGAAACACGTAACGCACGATCCAGGTTGGCGGTGTACACGTATGCGGCGAGCCCGTACTCGGTGTCGTTGGCGGCGGCGACACCCGCGTCCTCGCCGTCGAACCCGGTGATCGCGGCGACAGGGCCGAATACCTCTTCGCGGAGAATTCTCGCGTTGGCAGGCACATCGGTGAGCACGGTCGGCGGATAGAAGTAGCCCTCGCCGTCTGCGATGGCGCCACCGGTGGTGATGACGGCGCCCTTGTTGACGGCGTCCTGCACCAACTCATCGACCGAGGCGCGCTGTTTGGCGGTGATGAGCGGACCCACCTGCACGCCACTTTCGTCACCGGGGCCGATGGTGAGCGCACCCATGCGGGCGGTCAGCTTCTCGGTGAACTCGGCGCATACCGCGTTGTCGACGTGAAAGCGGTTGGCCGCGGTGCATGCCTCGCCGATGTTGCGCATCTTGGCCGCCATCGCGCCGTCGACTGCGGCGTCAACGTCGGCGTCGTCGAACACCACGAACGGTGCGTTGCCGCCCAGCTCCATCGAGGAGCGCAATACCCTTGTGGCGCACTGTGACAGCAGTACCTTGCCGACACCGGTGGAGCCGGTGAAGGTCAGCTTGCGCAGCCTCGGATCATCGATCAACGGGCCAGTGAGGCCCGAGGCGCTCGTGGTGGGAAGGATCGACAGCACGCCCGGAGGCAGTCCCGCATCGGCGAATACCTGGCCCAGCAGCAGCATGGTGAGTGGTGTCTCGGCGGCGGGTTTGACGATCATGGTGCATCCGGCGGCGAACGCCGGGCCGATCTTGCGGGTGCCCATGGCCAGCGGGAAGTTCCAGGGAGTGATGGCCAGCGCCGGGCCGATGGGTTGCTTGGTCACCAGGATCCGGCCGCTGCCCGTCGGCGACGAGGTGTACCTGCCGTTGACGCGCACCGCTTCCTCGGAGAACCAGCGCAGAAACTCTCCGCCGTAGGCGACCTCGCCCTGGCTCTCCGCCAGCGGCTTACCCATTTCCAGCGTCATCGCCAGCGCGAACTCATCGCGTCGCGCTATCACCAATTCCCAGGCCCGCCGCAGGATCTCGGCTCGTTCGCGGGGCGCGGTCGCCGCCCATGACTGCTGCACGGCCACCGCCTCGTCGAGCGCGATGGCACCGTCGGTCGCCGAGGCGTCGGCCACGGTGGTCAGCACGGCACCCGTGGCCGGGTTGTGCACGGGGAACCGGGCCCCGGTCGAGGAGGGGACCTGCTTACCGCCGATCCATAGATCGGTGGGGATGGCATCGATCAGGGCGGAGTGATCAGTCACTAGCGGCTCGCCTTCTCGCGAATGATGTCGGTGAGGACGGTGATGCCCTCGTCCAAGAGATCGTCCCCGATGACCAGCGGGGGCAGCAAGCGAATCACGTTGCCGAAGGTTCCGCAGGTGAGGATCAGAACACCTTGGGAGAGCGCCTCGGCGGCAATGGCTTTGGTGAGGGCCGCATCGGGCTCGAGAGTGCCGGGTTTGACGATCTCGATGGCCAGCATGGCACCGCGGCCACGTACTTCGCCGATGACGTCGACCTCCTCGGCAAGCGCGCTCAACCGCGACACCACCGAGGTTTCGATGGCCCGGGCCCGTGCAGGTAGGTCGAGCTCACGCATGACGCCCAGTGCGGCGATCGCGGCCGCACAGGTCACCGGGTTGCCACCGTAGGTTCCGCCTAGGCCGCCGGTGTACACCGCGTCCATGAGATCGGCGCGCCCGGTGACGGCGGACAGCGGCATGCCCCCGGCGATGCCCTTGGCCATGGTGATGATGTCGGGGACGATGTCGTCGTACTCGGAGGCGAACCAGGCACCCGTGCGTGCGAAGCCGGTCTGCACCTCGTCGGCGATGAAGACGACGCCGTTGTCCCGGGCCCAGGCTGTCAGCGTGGACAGGAATCCGGGTGCAGGCACGATGAATCCGCCCTCACCCTGGATCGGCTCGATGATGATCGCGGCCAGCGATTGCGCACCGATCTGGGTTTCGATGCGGGAGATGGCGCGCCGTGCGGCTTCCTCGCCGGACAGGCCCGGCTCGTCACGCAAGGGGTAGGAGGCCGGCATCCGGTAGACCTCGGGCGCGAAGGGCCCGAACTGCGACTTGTAGGGCATCGACTTGGCGGTCAGTGCCATCGTCAGGTTGGTGCGGCCGTGATAGGCGTTGTCGAAGGCGACGACGGCCGGGCGGCCGGTGGCAAGCCGCGCGACCTTGATGGCGTTTTCCACAGCCTCGGCGCCGGAGTTGAACAATGCGGTGCGCTTCTCGTGATCGCCGGGAGTCAGGGCGTTGAGGAGCTCGGCAACCTGCACGTACCCCTCGTAAGGCGTCACCATGAAACAGGTATGGGTGAAATGGGCTGCCTGGTCGGCGATGGCCGCGGCAACCGCGGGATGTGAGGCACCGACGGTGGTGACCGCGATACCCGCTCCGAGGTCGATGAAGGAGTTGCCGTCGGCGTCGACGATCACCCCGCCGTCGGCGTCGACGGCGTAGACCGGTGCGGTGGAA
>MAFD01000031.1:0-59452 GCA_002013775.1 Mycobacterium sp. D16R18 | reverse complement strand
AGCACCACCCAGTTCAGGGGGATGCCGAGAATGCTCTGCCAGATGAGCACCGAGAGGCCGAACGCCGCACCCAGCGAAAGTGCAACTGTACCAACGATAACCAGCGCAGCGACAAAGCTTCGCGTCATGATCAGCATGATGCCGAAGATCAGACAGAGGGCCGCGGTGGCCGCGATCAGCAGATCGTACTTCGACCCGTCGACAACGTCTTTGACCGATGCGGCAGTGCCGGTCATGTAGATCTTGGCATTCCGCAGCGGTGTGCCCTTGAGTGCCTCCGCGGCCGCTGTCTCTATCGGCTCAACCAACGACATGCCCTCGCGCGTCGCGGGATCGCCCCGCTGCGATATGAGCATCCGAGCCGCCTTCCCGTCCGAGGACAGGAAGATATCCATGACGCGTTTGAAGTCCTCGTTCTCGAAGACCTCCGGCGGAAGATAGAACGAGTCATCGTTCTGGGCAGCATCGAAAGCCTTACCCATCGCGGTCGAGTTGTTGGTCGACTGCTCCATCTGATCGAAGATGCCGGACATGGTGCTGTGCATCGACAGCATCATCTTCCGCGTGGATTCCATCGTCTCGATCATCACCGGAAACTGTTGTGCCATTTGCGGAAGCAGCTCATCCAGCCGATCCAGATTCGCCACCAGGTCACCCAGCTTGTCGGAGACCTCGTCGACCCCGTCGAGCGTGTCGAAGACGGAACGGATGGCCTGGCAGACCGGTATGTCGTAGCAGTGCTTTTCCCAGTAGAGGTAATTTCGGATCGGTCTGATGAAGTCATCAAAATCCATAACATGATCCCGAAGCTCATTCATGATTGTTTCGAGCTCGTGCGTTGTTCCGACCATGTCGTGGGTCGTGCCCACCATCTGCTCAGTCAGCGCTTGCATCCGCTTCATGATGGCGATCGTCTTGAGCATGTCGTCGGCTTGAACCAGCAGATCGTCCATGCGATTCTTCTGAAACGGCATCAAATGCGATTGACTCGCGCTGCTCATACTGAGCATGAACGGGATGGTGGTGTGCTTCAAAGGCTCACCGCCGGGCCGCGTTACCGCCTGAACCCTCGAAACACCGGGCACCGCTTGGACACCGCGAGCCAGTTTGTTGAGCACCAGAAAGTCGACCGGATTCCGCATGTCGTGATCAGCTTCAATCAACAGGACATCCGGGGCCATCATCAACGACTGAGGGAAATGTCGTGCGGCTGCGGCATAGCCCACATTGGCGGGAATATCCTGCGGGATGTATTTCTGATCGTTGTAGCTGGGCTGGTACACAGGCAGCGTCAACAGCCCGATGAGTGCCACCGCGCATGTCGCGACAAGAATGGGTGCCGGCCAACGCACGATCGCTGTGCCGATCTGTCGCCATCGACGGACCGTGACCTTTCGCTTGGGCTCAAACAGCCCAAAGCGGCTACCCACGGCAATCACCGCGGGAACGAGTGTGATCGCCACCGCGACGGCCACGACCATGCCCACGGCAGTGGCGACTCCCAGTGTTTGATAAACGGGGAGCCGCGTGAAGTGCAGACACAGAACCGCGCCGGCAATCGTCAAACCCGATCCCAACACCACCTTGGCCACGCTGCGGAAGGTGGTGTAGAACGCCGTCTCCGGATCCTCCCCGGCCTGGCGTGCTTCCTGGTAACGCCCGGTGAAGAATATGCCGTAGTCGGTTCCAGCCGCGATGGCAAGTGCCACCAGCAGATTGACAACGAACGTGGTGATACCGATGAGCCCCAGGTTTCCGAGAAACGCCACGAATCCGCGGGCCACCGTCAGCTCTATTCCGACGACAATCAGCATGAGAATGACGGAGATGATCGATCGGTAGACCAGGAGCAGCATGGTGAAGATCACGGCGAGGCTTAACCCCGTGACCAGGAGAACGGTCCTGTTGCCGGCAGGGCCCAAGTCCGCGGCGAACGCGGCCGGTCCGGTCACATAGGCCTTGACTCCCGGCGGCGCCGGTGTCCGGTCCACAATGCTCCGCACGGCTTCAACGGATTGATTCGCCGAAGCCCCCTGCCGGGGATCGGTCAGGGCCACTTGTACATACGTAGCCTTACCGTCGAGGCTTTGCGCAGCCGCCTGCGTCATTTGATCGCCCCAGAAATCCTGCACATGCTGGACATGGGCCGTATCGGATTTCAGTTGGCGAATCAACTCGTCGTAGTACCGGTGCGTGTCGTCACCGAGGGGTTGCTGACCCTCCGCAACGATCATCGCCACCACGCTGGAATTCGATTCGTCGAACAGCTGGCCCATTCGTTGCGTTGCCTGAAATGACGGTGCCGCATCCGGATTCATCGCCACCGCGTGTTCCTTCTCGACCTGCTCAAGCGAGGGAACGCTCATACTCAAGACGACGGCTATCGCCAACCAACCAAGAATGATCGGCACCGACAGACTGCGGATCAATCGGGCCAGGAATGGTGGACGGTGACCCACCGGCAACGGCTCTGTCGGAGGGTCGTTGAGAGTGCTCATGCGGCCTTCAACATGCAGAAGGTCAACGCGCTGACGCCGTATCGGATCTTCTCGTCCTTGACCTTGTCGCCCACGAGGATGCGGCATCCAATGCTGTCGGTGTCACCCTGCGCGGTGAGGTTTCCCATGGCGGTCGCCTCGGTGATCGGGAACTCCACCGACCAGGGCAGCGGGGCCTGCTTGATCACCTGCGGCTCGGCATCCGCATCGAAGTAACTGATGGTCGCCACCGTGCCCGGGGGGCCAAACACCTCGTAGATCAGGTACTTGGGGTCGTGCGGCCGCTTCTCTTCCCGTTCGGCACTGGCATACGCGGGACGACGCTCGTTACCGAAGACACCGTGTAATCGCGACACGGTGAATCCGCCCGCGACTGCCACCACCACAAGCACCAACGGAATCCACACACGCTTCAAGATCGTGAAAATCTCGAGTCCCTCCGACTGTCTTCCGCGCTCGGCAGCATGTCAGCTGCACGAACATGTATCTTCAGATCGGATGTGAACACAACGGATAACCGAACTTCGAATGCGACGGCACCCAGGCTCGGTCGTGTGCGAAGCACCGCCAACGTGCGGCACGCCTCGTCGCGCGCGACCCGATTCCGACGAGTAAATCATGTCAGCGCGTCACGAAAGACACAATCCGCAATCTCGGTCTGGAAACTTCTAATACCTTGTTGTTCACCGAATTTGGGAATGGACTGCTCGTCCAGAAATCCGTTCTCGTGCCGTTCAGCGGCAATGCTCGCGTGGCTAGTTGCTCAGATGTGGGGCCTCGGCGTAGTCACATCCCGCACGGCGCCTACGCGAAACGATCTGCGAGAGCGGGCAGTACAACAACGAATCGCCAAATAGGCATCAGTGCAGATGTTTTCGGACTGCTACCCGTCGGCGTCCACGGATTCGGGATCCATCTCCGGCTGAATCCAACGGAATCCGGACTTGCTGCGCTCCATGAACCGGCGTTCATAGGTGCCGTCGATCCTCTTGCCATCCACGACACCGGTGAGGACCAGCCGATCCGGGCTGGGCTGCTGCGCATGAAGTGTCTGCTGCGGCGGACCGGACTCACGCTTGCGCAACTCCAGCCGGTCACCGTTAACCGCTAGCAGCCACGCAGCGGTACGTCCGTCGGGTGTCTGGGCAACAAACTTCATCACGCTGAACTCCGCCACAGTGTCGCGGTGGGAAATCGCCACGTTGGGCCACGGTTCGGGATCAGTCTGGTTCAACGTCGCCCCACGCCCGTCGATGGTGAATGCCGTTGCATGCCATACACCATCGAGACTCGAGGTGGGTGTCTTGTATGTCGAGTACACCGCTAGTGACTGCAGCACGATAAGCGCCGTCAGGACCGAAGACACCCCGAACTTCAGCGCTATACCCGTCCGTAGCAGCCATCGCCGGTGCGAGCCGAGCGCCGGCCACAGCCGCACCGGCTCGGTGTTGCCGCGGTTGAGGACCACCC
Source organism: Mycobacterium sp. D16R18 (assembly GCA_002013775.1). Classification (GTDB taxonomy): domain Bacteria; phylum Actinomycetota; class Actinomycetes; order Mycobacteriales; family Mycobacteriaceae; genus Mycobacterium. Next base: position 55,484 of record MAFD01000031.1, on the reverse strand, counting down.
GCACCAGGTTGGGCCACAGTGGCGCGGTGACGGCGACCGCAATCAAGAACAGCTCTCCCGAGACCTGCTTGACGGGCACGTCATAGGTCATGTTGAGCAGGAACACCTGCGCCATGGCGAACACCGATCCCAAGGCGCCCAAGACCCACGTGCGGTTCCACAGCAGCAGCAACCCGGATACCAGCTCCACGATCCCGGTGGCTATCGAATACGGTTCCGAGGCGCCCATGAAGCCCCATAGTGTGTTGAATAGGCTTGTGTCGCCGGCTAATTGCAGCTGACGATCGGGGAGAGCCATGAACCCCATCTGCGTGGGAATCGCCTTCGCGATTCCGTACGTGATCATTGACATCGCAAGACCGAACCGCGCGAAAACCCACAGCGAGGCGGCCAGGCGCCGGTAATTCGGCCGGTGGCGGTCCAACGCCGTCCATATCGCGGTGATCACCAGCGCGATCACAATCCACCCGAGGTGATAGCACCACGACCACAACTGGTCGCCTCCGGAAGACACGGTGAGTTCGATACCGCGTCCGCGGATGAGGAAGCTTCCTATCTGGGCCGTCAACCACAACACCGGCTCACACAGGTTGTAAAGCCCGAGGTTGTCGTACACCGAGAGCAGAACGATCCCGCCACCAATGGTGAACAGCAGACGGAATCCGATCTTCTGCAACGGGGTCCACCGCGCCGGGGTATCAGCTCCATCGTCTTCGGCGATGCCGGAATGCCCGGGTGCAACGGTCGTCATGCCAGCGAGCCTAGCCGTCCCGCAGGTGTCCGCGCCTCCGGGAAAACCCTGAGTCACATCCTGATTCGAAGGGCGTTAATCCCCTAAGGCACCGCGCATCCAGCGCAGGACACTGGGCATCGCCCATCCGGCCGCGATCAGATGCTCGCCGGGCACGGGCAGGTAGTCCACCGACGCCCCCTTGGACCGCCAGCTCTCGATGAGCGCGGTAACGCCTTGCTCGGGAACGAACTGGTCACCGATGAACCGATCACGCGATCCGTGGTACAGCAGGGTCGGCATGGTCGGCGCCGTGGCGCCCGGCTTGTTGGCTGCGATCACATCCTGTGCGATCTCGGACTCGAAAGGCGATGGAATCGCAGCTAATACGTCTAGATCGATGCGTGCAATCCCGGCCGCCGCCAACGGCGGCTGCGGCAAGTCTTTGATCAGAGTCGTCATGTAGAAGGCAAAATCGCCAAAGAGCTCCACCATGCTCGGGTACTCGCGCGCCTGGCCGATCGTGGCCGCCGCAAATAGACCAGATCCCAAGGCGCCGTTCATACTGCGATATAGCAGTGCGTAATCCGTTGGTGTACCGCCCGCGACCGCACCGCTGAACCTCAGTTCCGGCGCGTAGGTCGGCTGCTCCTGCGCGGCCCACACCGTCGCGATGGCGCCACCGCTGTACCCATCCATGACCATCGGGGATTCGACGAGATCTGGACATAGTCTGCGCATTCCGCGCACCGAGTCCAGTACCGCGTGTGCGGCCATGAGCCCCGCCGAGTAGGCCATCCGCGGACCCTCGTGATCGGGTATCAGCACCGCATAGTTTCGCGCCAGGAGTAGCGGCGCCAGGGGCGGCACATCTATGTACAGGCCTCGCTCGATCCGGTACGAGGGTGCCGCCTTCAAACCCAGGGAATTGATCGGCTGGTTGCGTACCACCACCGGCCGGGCACCCGCGCCACGCCATGGGCGGTTCGGCTCGATCAGTGTCGCGGTCACCGGTACGGCATTTCCCGCGGTATCGGTGGAGCGGACCATAAACCGTTGAATAGTGGCTCCAGGCACCGGAATACGCGGTATCACATCGTGCGTGCGAACGATCTCTCCGTTGGCGCGGTCACTGAGGTCACCCGGGTCGGCATAGAAACTGGGCCCCGGGATGGGCGTCGGCAAGATGGCTGCATGCCGATCGGCACGCTGATCATCGGTCAACCTGCGCGCAGCCCAACTGTTGAGCTGTCGTACCACCGAGTGGCTGCGCAGAGCCGCGGCCGAGCCTGCGATCCCCGCCACCGCCGTACCCACACCCGCTAGTGCGGTACCACCGAGAACGGCAATGGGGCTCCTGGCCATGATTTCCTCCTGCGTCCATCACAGCGTAGATCGTGCCGCGACACGACTAGTCGCGGCGATCGAGAAGTCCCGCGACTACTCGAATCACACTGCGCTTCAATGAATCCTCGTCTGACACCCCGCGCACGGTGTGGGCCAGAGCCACCCCGTTGAGGCACGCGATCAAATCCGCCGTGCGCTCGGCGGCATCGGAATACGTGAGCACACTCACCCGCTGCTCGAGGAGCACCCGGAGGTGATCGGTGGCCGCAACGAGAACGCTACGTATCTCGGGATGGTGCGCTGACTCCAGCAGCAGCTCGTGACGTGCGAGAACGAGCACGCCATGGTCGGCGACCCAGGCCCGTACGGCACTGACCGCAAGTTGTGCCAATTCCGAAGTGCTGAGATCCGCGGCATCTGCCAACGGGCTCACCACCGTCATCGTCCGCTCTCCGAGCCGGGTGGCGCAGGCCTGCAGCAGTGCCGCCCTGGTCCGGAAGTAATACGACGTAGAGCCCTCGGAGAGTCCGGCCGAGCGGTCGACCGCCCGATGAGTCAGACCACGGGCACCTGCCGCGGCCAGCACGGCGAGGCCGGCATCGGCCAGCTGCATCCGCCGATCATCGGCCATCTTGCCTCCCTCTACATTCGTAGAGTAGCTTACCTCTACAGATGTAGAGGAGTCTTCATGGGCATACATGTCGTGGTGGGGGCCAACGGAGCGACCGGCTCGGTGGTCTGCCGGGAACTGCTCGCCGCCGGTCACACCGTGCGCGCGGTCAGCCGAAGCGGCACGGGCACACCGGCCGGGGTGGACGTCGTCGCCGCAGACGCAACCGATGCCGCACGCATGACTGAGATCTGCGCCGGAGCGACCTGCGTCTATCACTGCGCACTGCCACCGATGGACTCTTGGTTGCCCACCTACGTCGACCTGACTCGGTCGTTGATCACCGCAGCGGGGAACGTCGGAGCGCGACTTGTCTACGCCGATGACACTTGGATGTACGGCAAGGTGGACGGCCCGATGCGCGAGGACAGCCCGATTCGGCCGGTGGTCTACAAGGGTGCGTTGCGCGCACTGGCCGCCGAGATGATCCTGTCCGCACATTCCCGGGGGCAGACCGAGTCCACGATCGGGCGAGCTGCCGAACTCTACGGTCCACGCGTCGAGTCATTGCTCGGTGCAGGGCTTTTCACCGCTGGGCTAACCGGACGCAAGGCCATGTGGCCCGGCGATCCCGACCTGCCGATGACGGCGACGTTCATCGGCGACTTCGGCCGCGCGCTGTCCGATCTCGGGCAGCATCCGGGCGCGGCGGGTCAGGTCTTCCATGTGCCGGTAGCCCCCGCCATCACCGGGCGGGAGTTCATCGAGACAATCGGCAACGTCGCCGGCACATCACCCAAGGTTGGCCGACTCACCCCAGGACTGATCCGGCTTCTCAAACTGACAGCGCCCATCGCCCGTGAGGGCGCGGAGCTGCTCTACCAATTCGAACGGCCATTCCTTGTCGACGACAACCGCTTTCGCGAGCTCACCGGATGCGTCGCCACCAGTTGGGAGAACGGAATCCGGCAGACCCTCACCTGGTACCGCGCCAACCCTGAACGTGCCCGTTACCGGCTACTGCCCGGAAGACCCCGGCAGACCGGTAACGGCCCCGACTAGATCAGGCCAAGTAGACCGATATCGGCGGCGTACTTGAGGATCAGATCCTTGGTGACATGTGGGATCTCGCCCGGTGTCTGGCCCAAACCGCCGACCTTTGCCTCCCGTACGGCACCACTGAATTCAGCTGTCGGGAGCGCACTTCCGTCGATCGCCGGCTGCGGCTTCTGGTACATCTTAAGCAGCGGCAGCACGGACTGCTGGCGCTGCTGCTCGGGCAGCCCCTTGAGCGCTGTTTCGAATCGGGCGAGCCATTGGCCGTAGTCGTCGATCCGAGCGATCTTGTACCCGGCCTCGATAAGCCAATCCACGAAGGTATCCATGGAGACGCCGTCGTGGTGGGGATTGAACACGTCGAAGCTGCGGTAGTCATCTGTCACGTTCACGCCGCCGATCGCAGTGATCGACGCGGCGGTGAAATCACCGGGGACACCGTCGTAATGCGCCCGCTGACGGTTGCCGTCGACGTCCAGTTCGTAGAAACTGGCCGGCGCGACTCCGGTGAGTAACAGGCTCTGGATGGTGCGGGTGAACACGTCGGTGGCGTTCAGCTGACCGTGGTAGTCGCTGTGCGCCAGGATCATGTCGGAACGGAACACCCGCACCGGCAGCCCGGCCAGGTCATGGGCCTCACGCAGCAGAACCTCGCCCGCCCACTTCGAGTTCCCATATCCGTTGGCGTAGCCGTCGTTGATCTGACGCTCTGCCGACATCACACGAACATCGGAATCTTCCTCGAACTGAGTCACCGGGATCTGGTCGGCAATACCGACGGTCGACAAGTAGGTGACTGGCTTGAGCCGTTCGGAGATCGCCAGTTTGATGATCTCGGCGGTGCCCGCCACATTCGGGCCGAACAGCTGGCTGTACGGCAGGACGTGGTTGACCAACGCGCCCGAGTGGGCAATCAGATCCACATCACTGGCCAGCTTCTGCCAAACATCTTCGGACAGGCCCAGATCCTGGTCACCGAAATCACCGGCGATCACTTCGAGGCCTTGCTCCGCGAGCTGGCGGTAGTGGGCCGACAGCTTGGGGTCTCCCGATTCGTACACAGCGTCAAGCCGTGCACGGGCGGCCGCAGCATCGGAGCCGCGGATAAGCGCGTACACCTTTCCGCCCTTGGGTACCAGCCGCTCGAGCCAATCAAGCACCAGCCAGCGTCCGAGCCAGCCGTTGCCACCGGTCACCAATACGGTCTTGACGTCCGTGGTCGGTGGCTGAATGTCCTTGGCCGCCTTCAGTAACGACTCATCGATGAACTTGTCCAGGGTGAGCTCGGCGGCATTGATAACCGTGGCGCCCTTGCCGTGGACCGATGCGAACGTCGGCTGCGTCGCGGCACCAGTGCGCTGTGCCTCGATGTGCCGGGCGATCGCGGCAAGGTCATTGGCGACGCTGTTGATGACACCAACCGGAACATCCACCTCAAAGATGTCGCGCAGCAGCTCGGAGTACGACAGCGCCGAGAGCGAGTCGCCACCGAGGTCGATGAACCGCACGTCGGGGGCCAGGTCGGAGGAAGATGCCCCCAACAGTGCCGCCGCGGCGTCGGTCACCGTATCCAGGACCGGACGGTTGTCCGCTTCCCGTGCGAGCTCACGCAACCGCTCGTTCTGGCTTTCGGCCAGATCGGTGTACAGCGCCTCCAACCGTTCGCCGTAGTGCTCCTTGAGCTTCGGACGCAGCAGCTTGCGCGCATCCGACAGCAGGCCGGATTCCACCGTGAACGGCACCGTCTCGACGATGAAGTCCCGGGGGATTTCATAGGACTGCAGCTCCGCACCCTTGGCGACCTGCTGCAGAGAATCCTGGATCAGCGGTTTGAGCGCGTCCGGCGAATCCACATACCGTTCAAGGGCTTCCGGTGTGGGCACCACGACCGCCAGCAGGAAGGAACGCTCACTGTTGCCGTACACGAAGATCTGCCGAACCAGCGGGCTGCCGGTGTATGCGGCCTCCAGCTTGGACACCGCGACAAACTCACCCTGGGCAAGCTTGAGCACGTTCTTGACGCGGTCAAGATACTTGAGGTGGTCTGGCCCCAACTCGGCCACTACGTCGCCCGTCAAGTAATAGCCGTCCTCGTCGAAGACGTCGGCGGTGGTTTCCGGGCGCTTGTAGTAGCCGGGGAACATGGTCTCCGACTTGATGCGCAGTTCGCCCCTGGGATGCGGGGAATCCGTTGTGAAATAACCGAGTTCGGGAACGTCCACCAGTTTGTATTCGGTGACGGGGGGACGCTGCAAAAGGCCGTCGCGCCATACTGCCCCGGCTTCGGTGGAACCGTAGCCGTCGAGCATCGCTACCTGCAGCAGCGACTCCATGAAGTCGTTCATCTCGGGAGACAATGGCGCAGAACCGGATCCGGCGCTGAGCACGCGCCCGCCGAAATCCTCCTCGCGGATGCGCACCTTGATCTGCTCGGCGATGTCCGCATTACTTTCGCCGGGGGCAAGCGAGCGATCCAGCTCGGCCTGGTAACGCTGGAAGACCATCTCCACCACGCGCGGCACGAACAACACTTCGGTGGGACGGATGAGCGCAATGTCCTCGAAGAAGGTCGACAGGTCGCTGGAAGCGATGTAGTACGCCGTGCCGCCCCCGGAGAGTGTGCCCATCAGCGTGAGACGGCCCGCCAGATGGCTCATCGGCATGAAGTTGACGCCCACGCCCGGAATTACCGTGCTGCTGAGCCATTTCTTCTGCCACAGGTTGGCCACCAGCCACTGCGGGTACATCGCGCCCTTGGGAGTGCCGGTGCTGCCGGATGTGTAGATGAGCAGACGCAGTGCGTCGGGGTCCTCGCTGGGCTGTGGAGCCGCAGGCAGCTCACGTCCGCGCGCGATCGCATCGCCGAGCGGATCGACGGTGATCGTCCGGCCGGCGTCCTCGAGCCGGGTGCGTGCGGCGCGAAGCGCCTCGCGATGGCCGTCTACCTCCGGGTGGTAGTCGAAGACCGACAACAGGCGCACAGACGGCGCCGCAAGCAGCGACTCCACCGCCGCATCGAGGTACTCGATACTGGCCGCGAAGACCGTGGGTTGGGTTTCCTCAAGGATCGCGTTGCGCTGCTGCACCGATGCGCCGGTCTGCAACGGCACCGACACAGTGCCGAGGCGAAGCCCCGCGACATCCAGCGAGGCGAAGTCCGTGCTGGTGAAACCGAGCTGAGCGACAAAGTCCCCATCACGGACTCCCTGCTCATGCCAGGCCGCGGCGATGGCCTCAGCCCGGTTCCAGAGTTCGCGATAGGAGGTGGTGACGTACTCGGGCTTCAGCGCGAGGCTTGTCACGCCGTTCTCGTCGGTCACCAAGTCCGTGGCACGGTGCCCGAGGGCCGGGCGATCTCCGTAGCCCTCCAGGAGTCGCCGGATCACCTCGACCAGCGGCAGACCGCCTTCGTTGACCGCATCGGTCACTGCGTCGTCGGGGATGAGCCCCTGTAGCTGCAGGTCGTTGGACACGACCTCCGCGACGCGTCGTTCGAGTTCCTGTTGTTCCGCGAGATCAGGCGTCGTCGTGGCGGCAGGTGTGGAGATCGTTTCAGTCATGCCTAGATACCTCGGAGATCGGCGTTAAGTAAGTGGGAGGGCAACATTGCCCACCTGATAAAAGTACATACCTAAGCTAACTATTCCCTGTGGGTCCATGTTCTCCACCTCCCGGACACTGGACATTCGCGCTGGTCTGACCGGGCATGTTGGGTTCAGGTGCCATCTCGAAGTGAGGAGCGTCACTATCGCAGCGCCCGCGGCGCGTGTTCTCGGGCGGCCGCCAACAGCTCCTGCCGTGAGGGATTCACCAGGGGATGACCCGCGACGTTGACGGTCGGCACCGTCTCGTTGCCGTCGGCGACCGAACGCACGTAGGCGGCCGCTTCCGGAGATTCCCAGATGTTGACCTCGGTGTAGCGCAGTGGACTGAAACGCAGCTGCGCCCGAAGCTTGATACAGAAAGGACAACCCGGCCGCCAGTACAGGACGACCTCGTCAGACGCCGGGAGGGGCTTCGTCATGATCCATGTCTACACGGGCTTACCCGCAGTAACGCCAGGCTTGAGTGTGTAGATGCCCTCGATGGCGATGACGACGGCGCAACGGGGGTGTTTCATGCCCCGCTCCTCCGCGAAGGCAACGGCATCATCGAATGCCGGTCCCGAGTCGTGGATGTGGGCAGAACCGACGAACCGATACCCGTCCAGTGCGTCGCGGTCGATCACCGCGACGGAAACCTTTGATCCGGCAAGGATATTGGCCAATGTCTGCCCGCCAGTATTCTCATTGAAAATCAGGGACCGTTCATCGCGCACCCGCAGCGAACGTTTGGGCCCGATGTTGGGTGTCGTGCCGTCGGTCACCGTCGCCAGTACCGCCAGTTGGGAACCGAGCATCCGCTTCATCTCATCGGTAAGCGTGGGCATTGTGTACGCGACCTCCTGGAATGGTTGTGCTGGAATGAGATTCGGTATAGGCGGTGGTGGCGCGCAGGCCCGGGCGGTGTCGAGCAACCGACTCGCAGCACCGGCCGGGGCCGCCCGCATCAGCACCGAGAGCAGGTGCAGCAGGCCTTCGGAAACGGCGAGTCCGCGCTGGCTGGTCCGCAGGATGTGCGCCGCGGAAACCTTGTCACCCGAGGCGATCGCCTGCGCTATCGCAACCGTCTCGAACCACGACGCATCCAGGTCCTCACGGCCCATCGAATAGTTTCGGCTCACCAAACAATATTATTCGCTACTCCTAACTATGTCTAGTGCCCGCTTCCTCGGTGGTACCCGGCTGCGGTCGCGCCGTTCCCGTGGCGTGGTTGCCCCCCACACCCCAAACGATTCGCCCGCCGCGACGGCATACCTACCGCATGGCTCCCGCACCGGGCAGTGCCGACAGATCTGTTTGGCGCGGGCCTCCCGCAGGGTCCGAGCCCTCCCTCGCTCGTGATCCGGCGAGAAGAACAGATCGATCGGCATGCCGCGGCAACGCGCCCACTCAAGCCATTTCATATCGCTACCCGACGATGGTCTGTGCGACCTTGACGCCAACCAGCACCACTGCCACCGCGAGGTAGCCGCGAAGGGCGATCATTCCCGCGGTGCGTAGTGGCGACCACGCCGGCCGTGCCAGTGTGTCAAGCGCTGGCGTGCGCCAGGTTTCACGTTCTTGCCGCAGAATCTGTAGGCGCAGCGCACGATCCCGCGGCGAGGCGTCCAAGTCCTGCACCTGCTCGGGGTCCAACCCGCCAAGATCCGCAGCTGTCTCGCGCGCGGCGGCACGCTCGGCACGCTCCTTCATCGCGTAGATCACCAGCCCGCCGAGCACACCGACAATCGCTCCCGCGACAAAGAACGTCTTGAGCTGTTGGGTGGTGAGATCGGGGAAGAAGGTTGCCGCGGTCAACGACAATGACAGCAGCACCAGCGACCAAACAATCAGTCCGGCAATCACATTCTGTAGAGCGGTGTTTACCCATGGCCCCAGAACCGCCTTGTCGTTGCACAGCAGCACCAGGAACACCGTCGCCGAGGGCAGCAGCACACCGGCCAGTGCCTGCACACCTTGAGTGAGGACGCCCAGCACCGGGTCCGGGCTGAACGACACCGCCGCGGCGACAGCGAGCAATACGCCGTAGCCCAGGTAGAAGGCCGGTGCCTCGGTCAGTTTCCAGTGCAGCGAGTGACGCTTACCGAAGGTGTCGCCCAGCGCATAGGTGGTCGCCAGCCCCACCGCATTGGCGCCAATGAGCGACGCATCCAACAACAGGATCGCGAACAGTGCGCCAACCGTCGGGCTCACGTGCTCGTGGAGAAGCCGCGCGACGGCACCTGCGTCGGTGAAGCTCCCCACGGCGTCGGTGCCCGCCAGGCCAAATGCCGCGGCCCCCATGATGCAGACCGCACCCACCATCACCACAACGATCCCGATCGCGAGATCGATTCGCTCATAACGGATCCAGCGGGGTGTCAGACGCTTGTCCACAATGTTGGACTGCTGGAAGAACAGCTGCCAGGGTGCCACCGTAGTGCCCACGATCGCAACGATCAGCATCAGCAGCTCGGCATTCAGACCACCGGGGAAGGACGGCACCAATCCGGACGCCGTCGTGGAGAGTGACGGATGAACCAGGATCGCCATCGGAATCATCACCACGTTGAGCGCGATGAGCGCGAACAGGAACCGCTCCCAACGCCGGAACGAACCTCCGGCGACCACCGCGAACAGCAGCACTGCGGCCAATGGCACCGAAATCCATCGGGGAAGTCCGAAGTAGCTCAATGCCATTGCCACGCCTATAAATTCGGTGACGATCGTCAGCGCATTCACCACGAACAGGTCGCCGACGCTGAAGGCGCCCCAGAACCGTCCGAATCGAGTGAAGATGAGCCGCGCATGCCCTACCCCGGCAACCGCGCCGAGCCGCACCACCATCTCCTGATTGACGTAGAGCACGGGAATCAGCAGCGCCAGCGTCCACATCAGCGCCATGCCATAGTTCTGACCTGCCTGAGCGTAGGTGGCCACTCCTCCCGCGTCGTTGTCACCGACCATCACGATCAGGCCAGGACCCAAGACGGCCAACAACATCCGGAATCGCTGCCGCCTGCTGCGACCCTCGGTGCTCTCGTGCGCTCCGATGGTGCCCAGGGCACCTACGATGTCTCCGACATGCGCGCTGTCCATGACGGCGCCCGCCGGAGCGTGCCCGTCACTGTCGTATCGGCGGGGGACGCCGTTGAAGAATGCCATTGCAGATGCCGCCCTTTCTCAGGGTTCGGTCCACCGCGGACGCTTCCGCGCACGCCAAATCAACCCCGGTGCAATGAGTTTCGCGGCGGGTCAGGCGTGAGCGGTGTCGCAGCAGAAGGCTGGGAACACGTGTATGTGCTGGCCTAAGCCAGGTTTTCGATCCGGACTCGGATACGGACTATCGCCGGACTGCATGTCGTCCCTCACCTCCTCGCTGCCAGGGCGGCTGTGCCGCAACGTTCGGTGTCAGCGCACGTCAAGCGCGCTCTGACAAGAGGAGTAGCCACCCGTCGACGGACGGGTGGACCACCTCTCTCGTCAGAGCTTCGGCACTGCACGACGTGATCCCTAACGGGAAGCCACTTCGGATCACCCCTTAACCCGGGGAGATCTGTCCTAACCCTGGGCGTCTCTCGACGTCGTCGGATCAGTGGCCTGTGTTCGTGCAGGAGCCTCGCCTAGCGAGGTGCTGACGCTGGGTACTGTATGCCCGAGTGGCGCTGCGCGTCAACGCAACCCCAATTCCTGACAGCGTCTTGACAGCGCGCTGTAGATCAGCCGACATCCCCGTACTCGTCGAACCAGTACGCGAGCTTGCCACGCCTGCTGACGGCGCGGAGGCGCGACTCGGTCAATGCCCGGGTCTTACTCGTGGTGACGATCATCAGTTCATCGTCCGACTCGATCCGGGTGTCGGGTAGTGGGACGAACGTGGTGCCCTGCCTGATGATCAGGGTGACGACTGCCGGGTCGGGCAGCCGTAGTTCGAGGATGGTGACGTTGCACAGCCGAGAACCCGGTTGCACCTTCATAGTCAGCAGCTCAGCATCCAAGACATCCAAAGGTGCTGCTTCGACTTGGATTTCACGGGTGGTCTCGCGGGTGATCAGCCCCAGCAGATGCGCGACGGGCCGCAGGCTCGGTCCCTGGATCAGGGTGAAGACCACTACCAACACGAACACGATGTTGAGTAGGCGGTAACTGTCGGGCACGCCCTCCACGATCGGGAACGTCGCAAGTACGACGGGGACCGCACCGCGCAATCCGGCCCAGGACAGAAAGGTCTGCTCGCGCCACGGGATACCGAATCCGACAAGCGATCCCACCACGGACAGCGGCCGGGCCACCAACAGCAGAACCAGCCCGACGACGATCGCAGGAACCAGGTCACCCACCAGCTCGCTGGGATTGACCAGCAAGCCGAGCAGGACGAAAAGGCCTATCTGCGCCAGCCAGCCGAGACCCTCGGCAAACGATCGGGTGGCAGACCGGTGCGGCAGACCGGAATTGGCCAGTACCACCGCGGCCAGATAGGCGGCGATGAAACCGCTGGCATGCACACTGCCGGAGGCCGCGAAAGCGACGAGCCCTATACCGAATGTCGCGATCGGGTACAGACCCGATGCGGGCAGGGCAACGCGGCGCAGTGCCATGGCACCGAGAAAACCGGACACCAGTCCGATCGCCGAACCGGCCACCAGTTCATAGACGATCTGAATCAGGGCGCTCTTCGGCTCGAATACGAAGGGCACGACGCTGAACATCAGGACGAGAATCACGGCGGGGGCGTCATTGAATCCAGACTCCGCCTCCAGCAGTCCGGCGACCCGACGCGGCAGCGGCAGCACCCGCAGCACCGAGAACACGGCCGCGGCATCGGTGGAGGACACGATGGCGCCCAACAACAAGGCCAGCTGCCAATCCATACGCAACAGCACATGCGCACCGACTGCGGTCACCACCGTGCTGATGACGACACCCACAGTCGCCATCGCGCCGGCGGGCGCGAGCACCTTGCGGATATCGGAGAACCGCGTGGTCAGACCACCCTCGACAAGGATCACCGCAAGCGCCGCGGTGCACACGTTCCGAGCCAATTCGACGTTGTCGAACTCAAGACCAAGCCCGTCCTCCCCCAGCACGACCCCGACCAAGAGGAAGAACAAAAGACTGGGGAATCCGATACGCGTCGCCACCCGGGTACCGACGATGCTCGCGAGCAGCACAAGCCCGCCAATGAGCAAAGCCAAGTACAGCTGGTGCAGGCTCACTTCGTTCCCGTCGGTCGACTCCGATTCATAGGGCACGATAGCGGGGTGGCGGAACGGAAGATGCGAGTCGCGATTGCCGGCGCGGGCAAGGTCGGCCGTTCCGTTGCGCGCGAGCTACTCGACTACGGCCACAAAATCCTGCTGATCGAACGCGAGCGCAGTAACTTCGAACCTCAGGCAGTGCCCGGGGCGGACTGGCTCAACGCCGACGCGTGCGAGCTGGACACCCTGGAAGATGCGGGGATAGAAACCTGTGACGTTGTGGTCGCCGCCACCGGTGACGACAAGGCCAATCTCGTCGTGGGCCTGCTGGCCAAGACGGAGTTCGGCGTGCCCAGGGTTGTTGCCCGCATCAACGACATTCGCAACCAGGGGCTGTTCAGCCAGGCCTGGGGTATCGATGTGGCAGTCTCCACACCCGGCGCCATGGTGGCGGGTATCGAGGGTGCGATCGACATCGGCCACCTGGTACGTCTCATGGGGTTGCGCGAGGGAAGCGCGGGTCTGACGAAACTGACTCTGCCCGAGGACAATCCCCTAGTGGGGCGGCGCGTCGCAGACCTGGAACTGCCGCCGAACACCGCATTGGTCACCGTGATCCGGAACGGAACCGTCGTGCTACCCAGGCCCGAGGATGTCTTGGAGGCCGGGGACGAGATGCTCTTCATCGCGAACAGCGCCGTTGAGCATGCGATTCGCGCGGCAATCCATGGAGCCGAAGTGACACCCGACCGGTAGTTCGGCTACACGCTGAGCAGGGCCAGTTCCTCGCGGGCACGCCGCTCGACCAACAGCGGAACGTAGTCCCGCAGTGGGCTGTCGTCGAAGCGGGAGTGTTCGGCACGAACGACCGCCTCCACGATGTCGCGAGTCAGATTCGGATGCCGACCATGCAGCTGTTCCACAAGATCGCCGATCCCTGCCCGCTCACTGAGTACCGCCACAGGGACAAAATTTGCACTACGTTTACAGTTTCGTCAACTGCCCTTACCGATGCCAAAGACGGCCAGCCAAGCATGCAGCAGCCGAGTTTGTAGACTTTGGTGACGGACCCGACGGAGGTGGATGTCACGGTGCAGGGTGACTGTAATTCGTTGATTACCTGTGTATTTCGCGGCAGCCCCGACAGCGGCCCGGTGATCCGATGAGCGTCGCGACCGTCGTCGGCAGCGGCCCCAACGGACTTGCCGCAGCAATTATCCTCGCCCGCGCAGGGATCTCCGTCACTGTGTTGGAGGCCACTGATGAACCCGGGGGCGGATGCCGTTCCTCGGAGATGCTCGAACCCGGGCTCATCCATGACCACTGCGCAGCCACTCACCCGATGGCCATCGGATCTTCCTTTTTGACGAGTCTGGATCTGGCTCGTCACGGCGTGCACTGGCTCTTGCCCGAGATCGATTGCGTTCACCCGCTCGACGACGGCTCCGCGGGCGTCCTGTACCGATCGGTGGATGACACGGCCACGTTGATGGGGCGAGACGGCAACCGTTGGCGTGCGCTGTTCGGTTATCCCTCGCAGCATTTCGAGACCCTCGTGGAGGACATCACGGCACCGCTGCTGCGGATGCCTCACCACCCCGTCCAGATGGCGCGATTCGGACTGCCTGCGGCGCTGCCCGCGTCCACCATCGCGCGTCTGCTCCGCACCGAGTCGGCCCGCGCCCTGTACGGCGGGGTCGCGGCACATGCCTTCCGGCCCTTGCACTATCCAATGACGGCCGCGGTCGGCCTCGGAATCATGACAGCAGGACACCGATACGGCTGGCCCGTTGTCTCCGGCGGCACCGGTTCTCTCGTCCGGGCCATGACCGCGACCCTCACCGAGCTGGGCGGCCAGGTGTGCACGGGGGTACGCATTGACGACGCCGCGCAATTGCCCGACGCCGATCTGACGCTGTTCGATCTTGAACCGGGCTCTGTGGCAAAGATTCTCGGTGATCGTCTGCCCGCAAGAGTTGCCCGCGCGTTCACCAGGTTCCGACACGGCCCCGGCGCCTTCAAGGTCGACTTCGCGGTCGACGGCGGGGTTCCGTGGGTCACGCCCGCCGCCCACCGCGCCGGTACCGTCCATCTCGGCGGCACCTACGCCGAAGTCGCTTCCACCGAACGACAGATCCACGCCGGCGTCATGCCGGAGCGTCCCTTTGTCCTTGCCGGCCAGCAGTATCTGGCGGATCCACAGCGCTCGGCCGGCACCGTCCACCCGCTCTGGACCTACGCGCACGTGCCTTTCGGTTACGCCGGAGATGCCACCGGGGCGATCATCGGTCAGATCGAACGATTCGCACCAGGATTCCGCGAGCGCATCGTTGGCACGGCGGTGCGCTCGACGACGGAGATGTCGGTATATAACGCCAACTACGTGGGCGGAGACATCATGACGGGCGCCAAGGACATCCGACAGCTGGTGTTCGGTCCTCGTGTCGGACTGAACCCCTACAGCCTTGGCACGCCGGGCATGTTCATCTGTTCCGCGGCGACACCACCAGGCCCCGGCGCGCACGGTATGTGCGGTGTGCACGCTGCGAATGCTGCACTCAAACATCTCACCCGATGAGGGCCAACGGCGTATGGTTAACATCGTAAACAAGACATCACGTCTGAGAATCCACTGAACGAGGTAAGGGCCATGATCGTCCTCGGAGCCATCCTGTTGGCCGCCGGTTTCATCCTCAACATCGGGTGGCTATGGACCGGCGGAGTCGTACTCATCGTCATCGGCCTGATCCTGATGGTCGCGGGCCGCATGGGACACGCCGTCGGCGGCCGCCGCCACTACTACTGAATTACCGGTTGAAAGAGCAGGGAGAACGCCATGCGATACGCCGGAATACTGTTAACGGTGTGGTTGATCGTGGGGGCGATCGCCGTCGCTCAACGCGGGTACTTCACCGACAGCCCACAGACCTGCGCCAGCGCGGGAACCATCGCGCTGACCGTGCTCGCCGGCCCCCTCAACTATGCGGGACTCAATCCAACAGTCAGCCAATGCGACATCCCGCAACCAAGCCGCTGATTTACGGCCGAACCGCTAATCCTGCTCTGATCTGATCGCAGCACCCACTCGAACCAGCACGTCGAGCTGCGCCGGATTGAACAGATCTAAGAGCGCCTGAGCCACGGTGCGCTCGGCGAATTGTTGACCGCGTGGAGCATCCGCAGTCGAGTTCAGCATCGCCGGATGATCTGCATACAACTTCCGGGTATGTAGGGACATCCGCTCGGCGAGATCGGCACGCGTGTGCTCGTCAGCGTCGGCCGCCAGGTTCTCCAGCTCATGATCGAGGTCCCGGTCTTGCTGGTCCAAGAACATCCCGATGAATGCCTGCAGCCCCACCGGACCGAGCACCCTGGACATGACGAATGCGAGCGAACGGTCGGTATCAGAGAGTTCCATGCTGACTGCGGCGGAGCCGAATTCGGGCGGCATATCAGCCGCTACCTCACTGGCCAATATCTGTCCCAGCTCGTCGCGCACTCGCTGCAGCCGCTCAATGGTGGCAGCCATCTCCGCATCGAGCGCGCGTAATGCCTCGCGCGGGTCCTCGTTGGCCTCATCCATCTCCGCGATCTGCTTCAGGGAAAGACCCAGACCCGTGAGGCGTTTGATCTGCAGGACCCGAACCAGATGCGCGACCCCGTAACTCTTGTAGCCGTTGGAGCGGCGTACGGGCTCAGCCAGCAAGCCGATGTCGTGGTAGTGGCGCACCGCACGCAGGCTGGTACCGGCGAGCTCGGCAAGCTCCCGCGTGCTCCAGCCCACCGTCACTCCTTCTGCATCCGCCGACATAACCGCCACTCGACACTATGCCGCTGCGGCATGGTCAACACGCGAAACCCTCACCCCATCAGCCACGACGCCACGCCGTGAGCCATCCGGTTTGCCACACATTGACATTAGGGTACCCGAAGAATTCATAACGGTGCCTACTAGCTGGTAATTTTCGGGTTTCATGAGCATCACGCAGGGATATCGATCTGTTGCTGGGCGTGCCTCGCGGTGCTAGCTTGGTTCCGTGCAGACCACCGCTAGTGCGCCCGCGATGCTTGGTGCGTTGCGTCGCCAGCTCCTGCGGTCGGTGTTCATCACGGCACTGTTCATGGCGCCCGCACTCATCACGCGGATCGGCGGGTTGCACCCCAATCCGGTAGCGGCTCTGGTGATCTACGGCGCGGCGGTAGTGGCCGCCAGTTTCGTCTTGGCGTGGGCGGCAGAGGCCGCGCAGATTGACGTCTCCGGTGGCCTGGCCATAGCGGTGCTGGCCTTGATCGCGGTACTGCCCGAATATGCGGTCGATCTCTACTACGCCTACATCTCCGGCCGGGTCCCCGAGTACACCCAGTACGCCGCGGCGAACATGACCGGATCGAACAGGTTGTTGATGGGTCTGGGCTGGCCCGTTGTCGTTCTCATCGCACTCGCAGTGGCCCGCAAGACATCCGGACGCTCCACCAACCTGCTGTCCTTGGCGCCCTCTAACCGCGTCGAGCTCGGATTCTTGCTCGTGGCCGGGGTGGTGGCGTTCGTGATACCGGCGAGCGGCCACATTCACCTCGTGCTGGGCATTGCGCTGCTGGCATGGTTCGGCTTCTACCTGTTCACGATCAGCCGCGGCGAAACCGAGGAACCGGATCTGGTGGGCACGGCCGCGGCCATCGGGATGCTGCCCAAGCACATGCGCCGCAGCACCGTGGTCACCATGTTCATACTCGCGGCGTCGATCATCCTGTTGTGCGCTGAGCCCTTCGCCAACAGCCTGGTAAGCGCCGGAACACAATTGGGTATAGACCAGTTCCTCCTGGTGCAGTGGCTCGCACCGCTGGCATCAGAAGCACCCGAGTTCATCATCGCCGCGATATTCGCCGCCCGCGGCAAGGGAACCGCGGCCATCGCAACGTTGATCTCGTCAAAGGTCAACCAATGGACACTCCTGATCGGTTCACTGCCGATCGCCCATCTCGCGGGCGGTGGCGGGTACTCCTTGGTGCTCGATGCCCGTCAGGTCGAAGAAACCCTGCTGACCGCGACGCAAACCATGATGGGCGTGGCCCTGATCCTCGCTCTGCGGTTCCACCGCGGCACCGCGTGGGCGCTGCTGGCGCTGTTCGTGATCCAGTTCCCCATCACCTCAACCCACGGCCGACTCATCCTGTGCGGTGTGTACGGCGTCTTGGCGATCGCCGGATTGATCGTCAACCGCCAGCACGTCATCGCGACAATTCGGGCGCCGTTCAGCAGGTCAGCCACTCGACAGTTGACTGTGCCGTAGCGGCATAGTTTCTCCTGGTGTTACTTCGATACACCGAGAGGAACACAATGGCGCTGCCCAAGCTCATCACCGTCGAGGAGTTCTTCGATCCCCCGGTTCGCACGTCCGCGTCGATCTCACCCGACGGAACCAAGATCGCCTACCTGGCGCCGCGAAAGAACCGCCTCAACGTATGGGTGCAAGCGGCCGATGGAGACGACCCCGCCGAGGCACAGTGCGTCACCCGCGACGAAACCCGAAGCGTCACGGGCTTTCTCTGGGTCGATGACCCGCGCTGGCTGCTGTACGTGCAGGACTCCGGTGGTGACGAGAATTGGCATCTGTACCGGGTGGACTTGGACGACCCCGATGCGCCGGCCGTCGATCTGACTCCGTTTCCCGGTGTGCGACTGCTGGGCCTGGATCAGCCACACGGCCGCCCCGGGAAGTTGTTTGTCCAGCTGAACCACCGCAGGATCGACCACATCGACCTCTACGAGCTCGATATCGCATCCGGTGAGCTGACCATGCTCGCCGAGAACCCCGGCGACGTCATGGCCTGGTTCTGCAGCCCTCATCACGAGGTCTTCACGCAATCGCTGACACCTGAAGGGGATATCGAGTTCTCCCGATACGAGTCCGGGGCGCTGGAATCTCTCGTCGTCTACAACGGTGCGGACTACCCCGTGGGTATGCACCCGACTCAGATGACGCCGGACGGCACCGGGTTGTGGATGGGTTCCAGCCGTGACACCGATCGCACGCGTCTGGTCCGGCTCGACCTGACCACCGGTGAAGAGGCGGTCGTCGACAGCCATCCTGCGTTCGACCTTTCCGCCGCCCTGGGCCTGGCGCCGCCCCTGATTCGGCATAGAAAAACCGGCGAGCTGCTGGCCGTCCGGTATCTCGGCGAGCGACAGGAAATCCGGGTCCTCGATCCGGATTTCGCCCCGGTGCTCGAGAAGCTCCAGGAGCTCTCGGACGGAGACCTCGCGGAGATCTCGTCCGACGAGAATGGCCAACACTGGGTGGTCAGCTTCACTCATGACCGGGATCCCGGTGTCACCTACTTCTACGACCACGAGACGGGCGAAAGCAGGCAGCTGTTCCGTCCGTACCCGCACCTGGATCCGGCGACCCTGGCACCGATGACGCCGGTGGCGATCGCCTCGCGCGACGGTTTGAATCTGCACTCCTACCTGACGCTGCCCGTAGGCGTGGAACCCGCGGGACTTCCCCTGGTGCTGGTGGTCCACGGTGGTCCCTGGCACCGTGACAGCTGGGGCTTCGATCCGTCAGTGCAGCTGCTGGCCAACCGTGGATATGCGGTGCTGCAGGTCAATTTCCGCGGATCCACCGGCTATGGAAAGGCCTTCACGAGGGCGGCCATCGGCGAGTTCGCAGGCAGAATGCACGACGACCTGATCGACGCCGTCGACTGGACGGTCAAGCAGGGCTACGCGGATCCGAGCCGGGTCGCGATCTTCGGCGGCTCGTACGGTGGGTACTCCGCCCTGGTCGGAGTTACCTTCACCCCCGACGTCTTCGCGGCCGCCATCGATTACGTGGGCATCTCGAACCTCGCGAACTTCATGCGGACCCTTCCGCCGTTTGTACGGCCGAACCTGACCAACAACTGGTACCGCTACGTCGGCGATCCCGCCGTTCCGGAGCAGGAGGCCGATATGCTCGCCCGATCGCCCATCAGCCGGGTGGATCAGATCCGGACACCACTGCTAGTTGTTCAGGGCGCCAATGACGTTCGCGTGGTCCAGGCCGAATCCGACAACATTGTGGCGGCTCTACGCGCGCGTGGCGTCGAGGTCGAATACATGGTCAAGGCGGATGAGGGACACGGATTCCTGAACCCGGAGAACCAGATCGACCTGTTCCGTGCGACGGAACGATTCCTGGCCCAGCATCTGGGCGGACGGCAGGCGTAGTGACCGAAATCTCCGAGCTCTCCGAGCGGTCCGAACGCACGCCCTCCCTGCTCGAACAGGCGGGCGGCCTGTCCGGTCTCCTCTATGCCGGTCTACCCAGCGTGACATTTGCGTTGGGTAACAGCGCTTTTGGTCTAGGCGGCGCGATCTGGATATCCATGGCGACCGCGGCGGCAGTTGCCGCTTGGCGGTGGTTACGCAACCAGCCGCTACAACCTGCAATCTCCGGATTGTTCGGGGTTGCGATCTCGGCGGCAATTGCCTACCAGATCGGCTCGGCCAAAGGCTTTTTCCTCATGGGCATTTGGACGAATCTCATCGCCGCAGCGGTCTTCCTGGCCTCGGTATTGATGGGCCGGCCACTGGCGGGAGTGATCTGGCACGGTGTCACCGGCACCGGGCAGCGCTGGCGCGAGGACAAACCGTCGCGGTTCGCCTACGCGGTGGCGACTCTGGTCTTAGCGGCGGTGTTCGCGTCCAGATTCGTTGTGCAGGAATGGTTGTACACCCAGGACTCAGTGGGCTGGCTAGCCTTCGCGCGTATCGCCATGGGCTACCCCCTCTTCGGCGTGGCACTCTTGGTGGTCATCTGGGCGGTGCGGCGTTCGAAAAGGCGGGCGTCTCGCTCTGATTCAGCCACCGAGGAAGGCGATCACGGCCAATGAGTTCACACTTGCTGGTCGCGGCCAGCGCCTGAGCCTGCCGAGTGAATTCCTGATTGCTGACCACCATGGCACGGGTGCAGTCGTAGTGCCTCGCACCCGCGACGACCTCTTGAACAGCCCTGACACCCACGGTCTTTGAGTAGCGCTTGCACTGGACAGCGACGACATCGCGCCGATTCGTGGCTATCAGGTCAACGCCGTAGTCGCTGGATGCGGAGGTGGTCTCGATATGCCATCCGGCGCTGTGCATCCGGGCCGCGACGAACATCTCGAAATCGACGCCGGACATCTCGTCGATCTCGGAAAGTCCCGACAACGTTGCGTACCGATGCAGCCTGGCCACATATCGGCGCTGGGCGATCGCCTCGCCCAGCCCGCGCAGAATCCATCCCGCGCCACGCAAGATCAGATACACGGCGTAGGGCGATGCCAGATAGCCGGCCTGCGTCAAGGCCGCCAGGAGCGCATCACCGGTGCTCCGGTACACGACCACGGCAGGCCAGATGGTCAGCGCCACGATCGGCCCCGCGAGCACCGCGACGATCAACGCAACCAGCACACCCGACAGGCGGCGGCGCACCCGAACCGCTTTACGCCTCCACCGTCGCAGCATCATTGGATGAACTTTAAGCCAGCCCTCCGACACCCGGGCGTTGCCGGCGCCCGCCCGCGCGGTGCCACGTCACCGCTGGCAACTAGGGCACCAATATGCCACGCGCGGCAAGGCCTGATCGCGTGAGATCCGCGTTCCACAACGGCGACACGGCTTTCCATGTCGGCCGTAAACCCACAGCTCACGGCCGGGCCGCGGATCACCGGTCGTGGTCCTGCGGTGGTTGTCCTTGTTGACATCCAACAACGCGTGGGCACGCTCGACGAAACGCGCGGGATCGGCGAGGCCTCTCACCGGCGTGGTGGGCAACAGCCCGGCCAGAAAGCACAGTTCGTTGCAATACACGTTGCCAATGCCCGCCATGACCCTCTGATCGAGAAGCGTCGCACTCAGCTCATCATCTGCCCGCGCCATCAATCGCTCCAACGCGACGGACGGATTCCAATCTGCCCCAAGAAGATCCGGGCCAAGATGGCCGACGATGTCGTTTTCCCGCCTCCGCTCGACCACATCCAAAACACCCAAGCTGATCCCGAGAGCCACTGAGTCGGTTGTCGTAAGTACCGCTCTGATTCGATGGTCCCACGTAGGAACGGATCCCTGCGTGGACACGACCCGCCAGCTGCCATCCATTTTCAGATGCGAGTGAATGCTGGCCCAGCCGACGCGAATGAAGAGATGCTTTCCGCGGGCGACCACGTCGTCAACGCGTTCCCCAGTCAAATCCACGGTGGCGAAACGTGGAACACGGATATCGCAGCCAGTGAGTACCCGGCCGGTCAGTGCATCTGCCAGGCGCTGCGCCGTTCGGAAAACCGTGTCGCCTTCTGGCATTCCCAGGCCCTCCTCGCGCTAGCCGTCACAGGCTACCCAATACCGCACCGAAGCGATAGCGAGTCGGCCGACACGCAAAGGTCAGGCAGCAGAGACGGTCTCGTCGCCGACGGTCGCTGCATCTGAACTCTCGGCCCGCCCCCACCGCCCGGCCAGCGCCGCGCAGGTGATCAATTGGATCTGGTGGAAGATCATCAGCGGCAGCACAATCAGGCCCACCGGATGTCCCGCGAATAGCACGGTGGCCATCGGCAACCCGGTTGCCAAACTCTTTTTGGATCCGCAAAAGATGACGACGATTCGGTCTGCCCGGTCGAACCGCAACAGCCGCGCCGCCCCCGCCGTGACACCCAGCACCACCGCCAGCAGCACGATGCTGACCGCGACGACTGCCAACAGCCGCGAGATCTGTAGGCCCTGCCAGACGTGCTCGACCATCCCGGCGCTGAACGCCGCGTACACAACTAGATAGACCGAACCACGGTCAACGACTTTGGTGAGCGTGGCGTGGGACAGCAGCCGATACAGCTTGGGCCGCAACAACTGGCCGGCGACAAAGGGCAACAGCAGCTGCACCACGATCTCCAGGATCGCGGTGGGCGAGACAGTCGCCTCCCCGGTGGTCTGCATGAGCAGCATCACCAGGATAGGAGTCATGAAGACGCCCAACATATTCGACAGCGAGGCGCTCACCACCGCAGCGCCGACATTGCCGCGGGCAATCGACGTGAAGGCAATCGACGATTGCACCGTCGACGGCAGCAGGCACAGATACAGCACACCGGTGTAGAGGTCGTTGGTCAGCACCGACGGCACCAGCAACCGCATTGCCAGCCCCAACAGCGGAAACAGCACATAGGTCGCGGCCAGCACCGTGGTATGCAGTTTCCAGTGCTTGAGACCCTCGAGTGCCTCGCGCGGTTCCAGCCGAGTCCCGTAGAGGAAGAACAGCACCGCGATGGCGATCTTGGTCGCCCACTCGAGAACATCGGCAGCACCGCCGCGGGCGGGGAGTAGCAGCCCAATCCCCATGGCAGCGAACAGCCCCAGCAAGAAGCCGTCAATGCGAAGTTTGGCCAGCCATGTCACACAGGCCACCGTACGAGCACCGACACTGATTATGAAAGTTGATAGAAGTGATATCTCTGAACGAGTAACGTGATGACTGTGTTGGACCCTGAGCTGCTTCGTACCTTTCTAACAGTTGAGCGCGCAGGCGGCTTCACTGCGGCGGGTCGCATCCTCGGGCTACGCCAATCCACGGTGAGCGGACATATCGCGCGGCTTGAGCAGTCGGCCGGCCGAGAGCTGTTCCGCCGCGATACCCGCAATCTGGCACTGACCGCCGACGGCGCCGCGATGGTCGGGTTCGCCCGCTCGATCCTGGACGCCCACACCCAGGCCGACCGCTACTTCGCGAGTTCGGAACTGACCGGACTCATCCGACTCGGCGCCTCCGATGACCTGGTGGCGCGCGAGCTGCCTGATGTCCTTGTCGAGTTCCAGGACTCGCATCCGGGTGTGGATCTAGAACTCGTCGTCGGACTCAGCGAATACCTGAAAACACGCATGACCGCGGGCGAGCTGGACCTGATGGTGGCCAAGCGCCTGCCGGGCGAGAAGCATGGTGAGTTGTTGTGGCGCGACAGGCTGGTGTGGGCGGGGCGGCCCAACACGCATGACGTGCGCGACCCGGTACCCATCGTCACCTATCCCCCACCGAGCCTGACCCGGCACTCCGCGTTACGAGCACTCGAGCGGGAGGGCCGGACCTGGCGCATCGCATGCGTCAGCGACAGCCAGCTGGGCCTGCGGGCGGCAGCCCTCGCGGGTATGGGTGTGATCGCGCACGCGGAATCCCTTTTGCCCGAAGGCCTTACCAAAGTCAGCGATGACAGCCTGCCCGACCTGGGCGAGCTGGAATTCGTGCTGCTGCGGCGTCGCAGCGTGCTGTCCGAACCCGAGCAGGCGCTGTGCGACGCGATCATCGCGAGTACGCACCGATTGCACCGATGAGCGCCGAGGCCTCGACGGCCCTAACCAGTCGGTAGCGCGAAGTAGGCCACAGATCCCGCCGCGAGCGCCAGGAACACGCTCGGGAATGCGATGTTGTGCAGCACATTGCTCCGGATGTGCGCGGCCACCGCACCGATGAAGAACGCCACCAAGCCAATTGCCGCTGCGAGGCCGATCGGACGCACCCCGGCGAGCCCGATAATCAGACCTGCCACCCCAGCACCCTCGACTACCGCAAGATAGGGAATCCATCGCGGTGCCAATCCCACCTCACCGGAGTTCTGCACCACGAACTGTGCCTTGACCGCCTTGGCCGCCACCTCGAATCCATTGGCGATGACGCAGAGAACCGTCGTCACCAACAGTCCGACTTCAAGCACCATCTGTACGCTCATCTGTGCCTCCTATCTAGTCGGTTTCGTGGACCTCATCCTCTTGACGACCGGCATGACGGAAAGGTGACCTCGCTCGTGGATCTCATCGAAAGTTTCGAGGCCGCGCGGCCGCGGCTGCTGGCCGTGGCTCACCGGATCCTGGGCTCACACCATGATGCGGAAGACGCGGTGCAGGCCGCCTGGATCCGGGTTCAGTCCACCGATCTGAATCCGGTGGAAAATCTCGACGGGTGGCTTACCACCGTCACCGCCCGGCTCTGCCTCGATCAGCTCCGGGCACGCGAACGGCGCGGAGAGATTTCACTGACTGCCGATCACATGCCAGCTACGAGCCTTGCCGCGGACGAGGATCTCTTACGGCGCGAGCAGGTTTCACGAGCGATGCTCGTGGTGCTCGGCGAACTGTCCCCCAGGCAGCGGGTGGCTTATGTGCTGCATGACCTGTTCGCCGTGCCGTTCGAGGATGTCGCCGCGGTACTCGATACAACCGTCGTCTCCGCGAAGAAGCTCGCCAGTAGGGCGCGCTTGCGGCTCGACATCGCTGACCCCGCGAGTGCCGGCGATGTCGAGAATCAGCTGGAGATCGTCGATGCCTTCCTGTCGGCGGCCCGCGGCGGCGATATCGAGCGCTTGATCACCCTGATGGCACCCGACGTGATCCGCACGGTCGCCCCGGCACTCATCCCCCGTGGCGCGGCGACGCTCGTGCGCGGCGCCCGAGCCGTTGCCGAGGAGACGCGCACCTTCATCGACCGCATCGCCGTGGCCGCATCGCTTCTTATCGACGGGCGCCCGGGGGCAGTCATCGCGCCGGGCGGCCACCCCTTCGCGGTCATTCGGATGGACACCCACGACGGGCTGGTCACCCGCATCGACATCGCCCCGTATGCGGGCAGTGGCGCCGAGCTGACGGCCGCCTATCAGAGGGCCAGCGGCCCGCGATCGGGCTAATATCTGGCTGCCACATCACCAGCCACACCGCACGGCACGGTGGGCGAAGCAGAAACGAGAACGGCACCGTGCAACACGACTCTGCGACCGCGTCTCCACATAGCTCCGCCACAGCGTCGAACACCGTGCGCCTTGCGGTCATCGTCGGCGCGCTCGGAGTGGTGTTCGGCGATATCGGGACGAGCCCGATCTACACCATCCAGACGGTCTTCAATCCGGCCGATCCGCACCCCGTGCCGGTAAGCACCGACAACGTCTATGGCATTGTGTCGCTGATCTTTTGGTCGGTGATGGCAATCGTGACGTTCACGTACGTCACCCTGGTCATGCGTGCCGACAACGACGGCGAGGGCGGCATCATGGCGCTTATCACGCTGTTGACGCGCTGGGGCGGTAGGCAAGGGCGTCGCGGGGCCCTGGTGCTGGCCGGCGCCGGGCTCTTCGGCGCCGCTCTGTTCTTCGGCGACAGCATGATCACCCCTGCTATCTCCGTGCTCTCGGCAGTCGAGGGTGTGAAGGTCATCCAGCCGGACCTTGAGGCGTGGATCGTCCCCATCACCGCGGTGATCATCGTCGCCTTGTTCGCCGTGCAACGCCACGGCACCGCCCTCATCGGGCGATTCTTCGGGCCGGTGATGATCCTGTGGTTCCTGGCGATCGGCGCCTGCGGGATCACTGGCATCATCGCGCATCCAGAGATCCTCAGGGCACTCTCACCCACCTACGCAATCGGTTTCATGATCGGGCATTTCCACATCGCCTTCTTCGCGCTCGCGGCAGTGGTGCTCTCGGTGACGGGTGCCGAGGCGCTGTACGCCGATATGGGGCACTTCGGACGCAAGGCCATCACCTACGGGTGGCTCGGCCTGGCACTGCCCGCACTGACCCTGAGCTACTTCGGGCAGGGCGCCCTGATCCTGGGCGATCAATCGGCCATCAGCGCACCGTTCTTCTTGTTGACGCCCGAGTGGGCCCGCTTGCCGATCGTGCTCCTGGCCACCGCGGCGACGGTGATCGCCTCGCAGTCGGTGATCACCGGCGCATATTCGGTGGCATCGCAAGCGGTTCAGCTCGGTTACCTGCCGCGGTTGCGGATCACCCACACGTCGGAATCCACGATCGGCCAGATCTACGTGCCGTGGATCAATTGGGTGCTGATGGTCTCCGTGCTGACGCTGGTCTTCGCGTTCCAATCCTCAGCCGCGCTGGCCTATGCCTTCGGCATGGCGGTGACCGGCACCATCACCATCACGACTCTGCTGTTCTTCTATGTCGCCCGCATCCGCTGGAATACCCCGCTCTGGCTGCTGCTGCTGCTCGGCGCGGGCGCGCTACTGACCGTCGACCTGCTGTTCCTGGCGGCGAACATGACCAAGCTGGTTCATGGGGCCTGGCTGCCGCTCTTGATCGCACTCACCGCGTTCACGGTGATGACGACCTGGGAGCGTGGCCGCACCATCGTGACGCCCGCCCGCGAACAGGCCGAAGGCCCACTGCGCGCGTTCGTCGACCAACTCAACGAGGACACCGCGCGCGTGGTGCGCGTGCCCGGAACCGCGGTGTTCCTCAACCGGAGCAAGGACACCACGCCGCTCGCGATGCGTGCCAACGTCGAACACAACCATGTGCTGCATGAGCACGTCGTCATTCTGTCGATCGAGACATCGCCCGTGCCCCGCGTGGAAGACGCCGAGCGGACGAGCATCGACAATCTCGGATACGCCGAAGACGGGATCATTCACGTCACGGCACGATTCGGATACATGGAGACCCCGAACGTCCCCCACGCACTGGGACTACTCGACCCCGCACAGACCGAGGGACAAGCCATCCCCATCGACGAGGCCACGTACTTCCTCTCGAAACTGGAACTGGGCAGGGGCACGGCACCGACGATGGCTCGGTGGCGCAAGCAGCTGTTCCTCGCCACATCGCATATCACCGCGGACGCTGCCGAGTATTTCGGACTGCCCAGGGATCGCACGGTCATCATGGGCTCGCGTATCGACGTATGACGTTTCCCACCTAATCTGGAATAGATCCAGATTAGGTGGGATTGTATTAAGTATGAGTACTACAGCCCGCACACCCGAATCCGATGTCACAAACTTCCAAGCATCTGCAGTACTGACCGGCCACCTGCAGCAAGTCCTGGTCGACCTGATCGAGCTTCACCTGCAGGGCAAGCAGGCGCACTGGAACGTCGTAGGAAGCAACTTCCGCGATCTGCACCTGCAGCTCGACGAGCTGGTGGACTTCGCCCGCGAGTCCAGCGATACGGTCGCCGAGCGGATGCGTGCACTCGACGCACTGCCCGACGGCCGTTCGGACACGGTCGCGGCCAGCACGACGCTGCCGGAGTTCCCGCCCTACGAACGCAGCACCGGCGATGTCGTCGATCTGATCACCACCCG
This sequence comes from Mycobacterium sp. D16R18, assembly GCA_002013775.1. GTDB lineage: Bacteria > Actinomycetota > Actinomycetes > Mycobacteriales > Mycobacteriaceae > Mycobacterium. Next base: position 27,861 of record MAFD01000031.1, on the reverse strand, counting down.
CATCTATGCCGCGGTGAAGACGCTACGCGCGGTGCATGATTCGGTGGATGACGAAGACCCGACCACCGCCGACATCCTGCATCAGCTCATCGACGGCCTGGAGAAGCTGGCCTGGCTGATCAAGTCCGAGAACCGGAAGGTCTAGCCGCTTACGCGATGATGGACCGATGCATGCTGTGAAACGCTTCGCGACGATCATCGGTTTACTCAGCGCGGTTCTGCTCTGGGGCCCCAATGCCGGACTGGCCCACGCGGCCGATGCCTCACCCGCGGGAGATGTCCTGTCCCTCGGTGATCCTGGGGCTCCAGGGCAGATCGATCTCTACTTGGACCCGCTGTGCCCCTACAGCGGGAAGATGGTTCAAAGCCAGGGCGACGAGATCGGGCGACGCCTCGAATCCGGGAAGCTGCACATCAACCTCAGGTTCGTGGACTTCCTCGACAAATACTCGGCCAGCGGCAGTTACGACAGCCGCGCGATCTATGCGGCGTTCGTCGTGGCCGACCAATCACGGTCAAGTGATACGACCTGGCGCTTCATCCAGCGGTTCTACGCGAAGGATCAGCAGCCCGAGGAAGAAGGGGACACAGACCTGACCAATGACCAGCTGGCCGAGCTGGCCAGCCACATCGGCGCTCCCCAGAGTGCGCAGGACCTCATCAGGGTCGGCCTGCCGGTTCCCTTTGACGCCCGCGTCATCGCGGCGAACAACCTTCCGCTGCTGCGGGCCTTCCCCAAATCCGGAGTGCCCATGGTCGTGATCGACAACCAACCCGTCGACGGGGAATCGGACTGGCTCAACAAGATTCCACGGTGAGACGCTAAGGCGTGAGCCGTGACAATGCCGCCACGGTGAGCGCCTCGATCCCGGTACTGAGTGTGGGTTCCAGAACCGGCGCGAACTCCGGGGAATGGTTGGACGGCACTGGCTTTCCGGCGGCCGCGGCATCTTCGAAGCGCTGCAGCGGATATCCGCCCCAAAACCAAAATGCAGTGGGCACATCAGCGGCGGTGCCGAAAAATCCGACATCCTCGCTGCCGGCCAACGGATTCGGAGACTCGATCACCCGGTTGGCACCGAAGTGCTCACGAAACACGGCGGCGATTGCCTGCATTGCGGCATCGTCGACGATGGTGACCGGGAAGGTGTGCATCGAGGTCACCGCCGGTTCCTTGTCGGCACCCGAGGCCGTCGACTCGGCCTGAGCGATCCGGGTGATGGAGGCCAACGTCTTTCGGCGGACGTCCTCGGTGAAGGTGCGGACGTTGATGCCGAGTTCGGCATCGTCGGGGATGATGTTGTCCTTCGCCCCGGCGTGCAGGTATCCGACGGTGACCACCGCGGGCTCGAACGGAGACAGCTCGCGCGACACGATGGTCTGCAACCGCTGCACCACATTCGAGGCCATCACCACAGGATCGATTGTCGATTCCGGCTGCGAGCCATGGCCACCCCGTCCGAACAATTGCATCTTGAGGGAATCCGAGGCGGCAAGCGCCGTGCCCGTCTTGTACGCGATCATCCCCGCCGGCAGCGGCCCGACGTGCTGACCGAGAACCACCTCGGGCTTAGGAAACCGGTCGAGGATGCCGTCGTCGATCATCGCCTTCGCGCCGCCGCCCACTTCCTCGGCGGGCTGAAAGACCGCGACCACCGTTCCCGTCCATTGCTTCTTGAGTTCATTGAGTAACCGGAGGGCGCCCACCAGCGCGGTGACGTGCATATCGTGCCCGCACGCGTGCATGACGGGAACATCCCTGCCGTCAGGGTTGGTGGCACGCGCGGTGCTCGCATAGGGAAGGCCGGTCTGCTCCTGTACCGGGAGTGCGTCGAAGTCCGCTCGCAACCACACAACCGGGCCGGTTCCGTTGCGCAGCAAGGCAACAACTCCGGTTCCCCCGACACCCGACGTCACCTCCAGCCCGAGAGGCGCGAGGATCTCCTGGATCTTCTTCGCCGTGCGGTGTTCTTGGAAGGACAATTCCGGGTGCTGGTGCAGGTCTCGGTAGAAGTCGGCCAAGTTCCCCAAGTTGTCAGCCCAATTGTCGGGCAGCGTGATCGCCATGTGGCCTCCCACTCTGTGTGTTTCTGCGACTCAGTTCGACAATACGGCGACCGTCACGACCTACCCTCGGACACGTGAGCCAATCCATCGACACCGAACTCTGCGTCGACATCATCGTTGTCGGCGGTGGGATGTCAGGCGCATCGATTGCCTACGAACTGGCCGAACATCACACCGTCGCATTACTGGAACGCGAATCGACCCTTGCGTTCCACACGACCGGACGGTCCGCCGCGACCTTTATCGAGAACTACGGGAATCCCGTCATCCGCATGTTGACAGCGGCCAGCCGCGACTTTTTCACCGACCCGCGTGAGGGTTTCGAGGCTCCACTCGCGACGTCCTTGCCGCTGTTGGTCATCGCCGATGAAGCGCACGCGCACATGCTTCGAGAATTTCATCGAGAGGCCTCCCAGCAGGGTTGTCTCACGGAGCTGGTCGACGGCGCGGTCGCCGAGCAGATCAACCCCTACCTGCGTCCGGGGCACGTCCGGTTGGCGGCCGTCGACCTCACGCCGATGGAGCTCGACGTCCACGGGCTGCACCAGGGATATGTGCGCGGATTCCGCCGTCGCGGCGGAATCATCGCCAAGTCGGCTGCCATCGTGAGCAGCGTCCGGCATCAGGGCAGATGGGTCCTGCGGGACTCCTCCGGACGGGCCTTTGAAGCGGCGACCGTCGTGAACGCCGCCGGGGCGTGGTGCGATGAACTTGCGCACGCGATGGGCGCTCGTCCAGTGGGAATCCGGCCACTTCGACGCACCGCGTTCATGGTGTCCGCACCGCAGGAGAATGTCACCGGCTCGCTTCCCATGACACTTGATGCCTCCGACAGCTTCTATTTCAAACCCGATGGCGCCCAATTCCTCTGTTCGCCCGCCGACGAGACACTTCAGCCACCCGGAGACCCACGACCGGACGAGCTGGAGATGGCCCGGGCGATCGGGATGATCAATGAGGCAACCACCCTCGGTATCCGGAGCGTGAACTCTGCCTGGGCCGGACTGCGGTCCTTCACCTCCGACCGCACGCCAGTCGTGGGCGAAGATCCGGATGTCGACGGCTTCGTCTGGTACGCCGCCCAGGGCGGCTACGGCATCCAGATGGCGCCGGCCCTTGCCCGCGTGGGTGCCGCCCTCACCACCGGCAATCCCCTCCCCGAGGAACTCGTTGTGCGTGGACTGACCCCCGCGATGCTGGCACCCAATCGCGATTCATTACGCGCCGATCCCTAGCTGCCACTTCCGCGCTCCCGGACTGCGGTGGGCGAATCCTGTTATCGTCGGCGTCGATGGTGAATATGGATCGGCGCCGCATGATGGCGTTCTCAGGGCTTGGCATGTTGGCAGCGGCGGTTTCCATGCCGGAAGCGTGGGCGCAACCGTCCCCACAGAACCCGCCCGGCCGCCCGCCCGCAGCCCCTCCGACCGGCAAGTACGTCTTCGTCGACGAGTTCGACGGACCGGCCGGGTCGGCGCCCGATGGATCCAAGTGGGCAATCTCTAAGGCTCGCGAGACCATGAAGGACCCCACTTTTTGGGAGCTCCCCGAAAATGTCGGCCAGTATCGAGACGATCGCAAGAACGTCTACCTCGACGGCAACTCGAACCTGGTCATCAAGGCCGCAAAAGAAGGCAACACCTACTACGGCGGCAAGATCTACAGCACGACCGAACTCGGTGTCGGCTACACCTGGGAAGCACGCATCAAATTCAACTGCCTGACCCCGGGCGCGTGGCCCGCATTCTGGCTCGGCAGTGACCAGGACGGTGAGATCGACATCGTCGAGTGGTACGGCAACGGCAGCTGGCCGGCCGCAACCACCGTGCACGCCAAGGCAAACGGCTCGGAATGGAAGACCCACAACCTGTCCCTCGACAACGCCTGGCACACCTGGCGTACCCAGTGGGACGACAAGGGCATTCGGTTCTGGAAGGACTACACCGACGGAGCGGCCCCGTACTTCGAGGTCCCCGCCAACTCCCTGGCGGACTGGCCGTTCAACAATCCGGGACACAAGGCATTTCCCGTGCTGAACCTGGCCGTGGCCGGTTCCGGTGGTGGCGATCCCCGCGGCGGCACATACCCCGCGGAGATGCTCGTCGACTGGATCCGAGTCTGGTAGCTCGGCGCTCATCGTGCGAACGGCCTCATTGCCACGGATACTCGACCTATGGCTGAGGTTACGGATCTAGCACCGATCGGCGCCGTTACCCGGACACAGGTGGGCCGGGAGGCCACCGAGCCGATGCGTGAAGACATCCGGCTACTGGGCACCATCTTGGGCCGCACGGTGCGTGAGCAGTGCGGGGACGAGGTCTTCGAACTCGTCGAGCGGGCGCGGGTGGAGTCGTTCCGGGTACGCCGATCGGAGATCGACCGCGCCGAACTGGCGAAGCTGTTCGACGGTGTCGACATCCACCAGGCCATCCCCGTCATTCGGGCCTTCACCCATTTCGCGCTGCTGGCCAATGTCGCCGAGGATATTCATCGCGAGCGCCGTCGCGCCGTCCACGTCGCCGCAGGTGCGCCGCCGCAGGACAGCAGTCTAGCCGCCACGTACCTCAAACTCGATGCTGCGCAAATAGATTCGAATCACGTCACGCACGCACTGACCGGCGCACTGGTGTCCCCGGTTATCACCGCCCACCCGACGGAGACCCGCCGTCGTACCGTGTTCGATACCCAACACCGCGTCACCGAGCTCATGCGACTTCGCATGCACGGACTGACGCAGACCGAAACCGGTCGCGATATCGAGAACGAACTTCAGCGGCAGATTCTCACGCTGTGGCAGACTGCATTGATCCGCTTGTCCCGGTTAAAGATTCAAGACGAGATCGCGGTAGGGCTGCGGTACTACCGGGCGGCGTTCTTCGAGGTGATACCCGAGATCAACGCCGAGGTCCGCACGGCGTTACGCCGCCGGTGGCCAGATACACAACTGCTCAGCGAGCCGATTCTTCGGCCTGGATCCTGGATCGGCGGCGACCGGGACGGCAATCCCAACGTCACCGCCGAGGTGGTCCATCTTGCGACAAGCAGCGCCGCCCAGACGGCCATTGCCTACTACTTCGAACAATTGGTGGCACTGGAGCAGGAGCTCTCCCTATCGGTCCGCCTGGTCACTGTCTCCCCTGACCTGACCGCGTTAGCCGAGCAAGGTGGTGAGACCGAGCGGGCAGACGAGCCCTACCGCCGCGCACTGCGAGTCATCCATGCGCGTCTCACCGCGACCGCCGCGCAGATCCTTGACCAGCTGCCGGAGCACGATCTGGATCTGAACCTGAGCCCATACCGCGCACCGGAGGAATTACTCAGAGACCTCGACATCGTGGATGCTTCGTTACGCACACACGGCAGCGTGGTACTGGCCGACGATCGTCTACGCGCGCTCCGAGAAGCCGTGCATGTCTTCGGTTTTCATCTCAGCGGGCTGGATATGCGACAGAACTCGGACGTTCACGAAGAGGTGGTGTCCGAGTTACTCGCGTGGGCCGGGGTGCACCCCAACTATCGCTCACTGTCGGAGCCGGAGCGCATCGAGGTGCTGATCACCGAGTTACGCACGCGCCGCCCCCTGATCGGCGAGGGTGCCGAGCTCTCCGAGCTCGCCCGCAAGGAGCTCGATATCGTCTTCGCCGCCGCGCGTGCCGTTCAGACCTACGGCCCTAAGGCGGTTCCCAACTACATCATCTCGATGTGCCAATCGGTTTCGGACATGCTGGAAGCGGCGATCCTGCTCAAGGAGGCGGGCCTGCTGGACGCTTCACGACCGCGGCCGTTCTGTCCGGTGGGCATCGTGCCGCTGTTCGAGACGATCGACGACCTGCAACGCGGTTCCGCCATTCTCGAAGCAGCGCTGGAACTTCCGCTTTATCGGGCCCTGGTGGCAGCCCGCGGCGAGAGCCAAGAGGTCATGCTCGGCTACTCGGATTCCAACAAGGATGGCGGCTACCTGGCCGCCAACTGGGCCCTGTATCGCGCCGAACTGGACTTGGTGGAATCCGCACGCAAGACCGGAATTCGGTTGCGGCTCTTCCACGGCCGCGGCGGCACCGTGGGCCGTGGTGGTGGTCCGAGTTACGACGCCATCTTGGCGCAACCGCCGGGGGCGGTATCCGGATCGCTTCGTATTACCGAACAGGGCGAGGTGATCGCCGCCAAGTACGCCGAACCACGCACCGCCCATCGCAACCTCGAGACACTGCTGGCCGCAACCCTGGAATCGACACTGCTCGATGTCGAAGGTCTGGGACAAGCAGCCGGCACAGCGTACGAAATACTCGATGACCTTGCCGCTCGAGCCCAGCGCGCCTACAGCGAACTGGTGCACGAAACACCCGGCTTTGTCGAGTATTTCAAGGCTTCGACGCCGGTCAACGAGATCGGGGCGCTCAATATCGGCAGCCGGCCCACCTCGCGCAAACCCACGACATCGATCGCCGACCTGCGCGCTATCCCTTGGGTTTTGGCCTGGAGCCAATCGCGGGTGATGCTGCCCGGCTGGTACGGGACGGGATCGGCGATCGAACAATGGATCGCCGAGGGCGACGGACGACTTGAGGTATTGCAGCAGCTCTACCTTCAATGGCCGTTCTTTCAAACGGTGCTGTCCAACATGGCCCAGGTACTGGCCAAGTCAGACATGGGATTGGCGGCTCGCTATGCCGAGCTCGTCGAGGACGAAGCGCTACGGCACCGGGTTTTCGACAAGATCGTGGCTGAACACGATAAGACCATCGCCATGCATCAACTGATCACCGGGCATGAGGACCTACTTGCCGATAACCCGGCACTGGCACGCTCGGTGTTCAACCGCTTTCCCTACCTGGAGCCGCTCAATCACTTACAAGTTGAGCTACTGCGCCGGTACCGTTCCGGCGATCAGGACGAGCTGGTGCAGCGCGGCATACTGCTCACGATGAGTGGTCTGGCCACCGCGCTGCGCAACAGCGGCTGACGCGAGATATCAAGCGCTAGAACGTTACTCCCACATGTTTCGCCACTGCGCTTCCTCTTCTTGTTTCTCGCGATGCTGACCCGCGGAAGGTTCGGTGAGTGTGATCTCCGGATGCGGCAGTGTGAAGAAGTCACCTTTACCCTGCGCCGCACGGTGTTGCCCGGTATCGAGGTAGCAGTACCCCAGACCCGAAAGCGCCGCGGTCCGGTCGGACCTCTCGAGGTAGTGGAGCACGTTTTGGGCAGCGGCTTTTGCACCGTTCTTGGCGAAGATGGCGGCCTTCGGCAGCGGCCTGCCGGAGGGTGATGTCACCGTCACGGTGTCACCGATCGCCCAGATGCCCTCATAGGGCGTTTGCATGGTCTGCGCATCGACGCCGATCCATTCCGGGCCGTCGATAGTGACCGACGGCTCGTGCGGCGGCACGAACACCAGCAGGTCGAAACTCACTGTGGCGCCGTCGCTGAATATGACGACCTTTCTGTCCGGGTCGACACGTTCCGTGGTGTGTTCACCGTGGAAGCTGATCTCGTTGTCCCTGAGCAACTGCACCAGCTGTGGTCCCGCGTAGGGGCCTGCCGAGGGCATCGGATGCTTCTCCGGGGTGTAGACGCTGATGTCGACATCCGACCGCAGGTTCTCGTCGTTCAGGAAATCCGTGGCCAGCAGGGCTCCCTCATAGGGAGCCACCGGACAGCGATAAGGCTGTGACGTCACCAGGAAGACGATCTTGCTTCCCGTGAAGTTCTCCAGAGCGCGCCTGGCATCGCCGGCCGCGTCGACACCGTAGTAGTGCACCGCGTCACCTCGTGCGGCTGCCTCGATCAGGCCCGGAATCTTGTCGAGGGCATTGCGAGCACCGGTGGCGATGACGAGCGCGTCAAAGTCCAGAGTCGATGCGTCGGAAAGGGTTACAGTACGCGCACTGGGATCGATACCGATGACGGAGCCCGTGACCGTGGTTATCCCTGACAACGCCTCGGAACTGGGCCGAATCGGAACACTTGCCGCGTCGCGCCAGCCCCGCATGACCCACGGCAAGGTGAATCCCAGAAAGTGTGAGAAGTCTTCGTCCACGAGAGTGATGTCGAGGTCACCGAGTGGTACATGAGACTGGCGCAATTCGTTGATCACGCTCAGACCGCCGATTCCGGCACCCAGGATGACAACCTTCTTCTTCATGTTCTGCGATCCCTCTTCCTGAACAGGCCCCTATTCGGGCACTTTGTTTTTCACGGATCTAGATGTGGCGACCAATGCCCGGCCCTAGTGCGCCGGGCGCGGACGCTGCAACTGGGTGAACTCCGGCACCCCGGCGATCACGGTGACCGCGTCCAAAAGCGCACGCGCGTTGCCGTGCTCCGGTAACGCGGTCAAGACGGGGCCGAAGAACGTGCGGCCGTTCACCTGCAACAGCGGGCTGCCGCCAACGTCTCCCAACGCCCGCTGCCCGGCCTCGTGAGAGGAACGGACCAATGCATCGAACGAGGTGTCCGACAACGATTCGCGCGGCGTCCGCTGGGGTGCGACCGCTGCCAATACTCGATCGACCAGATGTGCACCGACGGGCATCGACTCATCGAAATACAGCTCACCAAAGGCGAAGTACGCAGTGCGCAGGCCCCGCTGGCCCAACTCGCGATGGACGCCGGCCATCAGCCGACCCACCTGTCGAGAGTCATCCATGCGTGCTTGTTGTGCGGGCGGTAGCTCCCTGCCTTCATTCAAGACAGCGAGGTTCATCAGCTGCCAATCGATCAACAGGCCGGACTGGCCCGCAGCGGCATCCAGCCATCGCGCGGTATTCCAAGAGAACGGGCACACCGGGTCGAGCCATATCCTCACGTCGAACGTTCCGCTTTGTGCAGAACCACTGTCCGTGGACATGCCGCATCTCCCATCTCAGCTCGCGAGCTCGTTCTGATCCGTTTATACCATACCCCCTACGGTATATGAAGAATCTGAGACGAGCGGCCGACGGTTGGAATATACCGTAGGGGGTATGGTATTTGTAGAGTACGCGTCGGCCTTCCGATCGGACCACTCCGGCAATCCACGGCCACGCGGCGCCAGTGAAGACAGCGCATGCCGGCGCCGAAAATGATTGATCTACAACAGAAATGGGGCCGTAAAATGCGCATAGCGATAGTTGCCGTGATGAAGCGTGCGTGGGTCGCGATGGTTGTTGCGTGCGCAGTGGGTCTCGGTGTGATCGCCGTGAATCACCTGCGCGGCGCATTCGGCTCCGAGCCCATATTTACGGCCACCGGCGGTAGCGCAGAGCCACTCCCGTCATCCACGATCAAACAGGTGCGATACGAGATCTACGGTCCCAGCGGCACCGCGGGTGCGGTGAGCTACCTGGACAAGAATGCTCAGCCGCAGCTCGCCGATTTCGCCAGTCTGCCCTGGACATACACGATCGAAACTACCGTACCGGCAGTGATCGCCAGCGTTGTGGCGCAAGGCAATAGCGCGGTCATAGGGTGTCGGATCACTGTGAACGGGCAGATCAAGGATGAGCAGTCCACGAACGGGTACCGCGCCCAGACCTCCTGTCTGGTGAAAGCCGCATGAACCCTTCCACTCAAGAACGTCCTGCCTTCATGCGATTTGTTCGGAGATTCGCTGTCCCCATTGTGCTGGTCTGGCTACTACTGACTGCCGCGGTGAATCTGCTTGTACCACCGATTGAATCGGTGGCAAGAGATCACGCGGTAACGATGTCGCCGCATGATGCGCCGGCGATGATGGCGGCTAAGCATATCGGCGAGAAGTATCACGAATCTGACTCCGACAGCATCGCAATGATCGTGCTGGAGGGCGACAACCAACTCGGCGAACCAGCACACCGCTACTACGACAACCTGGTACGCGCACTGCGGGCAGACATCGGCCACGTTCAGCATGTTCAGGACGTGTGGGGCGACCCGCTGACGGCTTCCGGTGTCCAGAGCCGCGATGGTCAAGCCGCTTACGTACAGCTCAATCTGGCTGGCGACCAGGGCAGCACGCTAGGAAACAAGTCGGTGGCAGCAGTCCGCACAATTGTGGACAACTCGACCCCACCACCGGGCCTCAAGGTCTACGTCACCGGCCCGGCGGCGCTCACCACGGACATGAATGAGGCCGCCGACAAGAGCATGCTCATCATGATGGGCGTGACGGGCGCGGTCATCATGATCATGCTTCTCATCACGTACCGATCCGTCAGCACCATGTTGCTGGTCTTGGTCATGGTGGGCTTCGAGATGGGTACGGCCAGGGGCGTTGTCGCGATTCTTGGGAACTACGACCTACTCGGATTCTCGACATTCGTGGTGGCCATGTTGTCGTCGTTGGCGATCGCCGCGGGGACCGACTACGCCATCTTTCTCATCGGCCGCTATCAGGAGGCGCGCCAGGCCGGCCAGGATCGAGAAACCGCGTACTACACCATGTTCCGGGGCACCTTCCACATCATCCTGGGCTCAGGTCTGACCATCGCCGGTGCCACGCTGTGTCTGCATCTCGCGCGGCTGTCGTACTTCAAGGCGCTAGGCATACCGTCCGCACTAGGGCTGCTCGTCGTTGTCGCCGGCGCGCTGACCGTTGCGCCTGCCGTCGTCGCACTCGCGACCAGGTTCGGGCTGCTGGAACCCAAGGGAGCCATAAAAGTTCGGCGCTGGCGGCGCATCGGCACCGCCACGGTGCGCTGGCCCGGCGCGGTATTTGCCGCCTCGCTGGCCATAGCGCTCATCGGTATCGCCATCATGCCAACCATGAAGGTCAGCTACAACGACCGGTTCTACATGCCCAAAGACCTGCCGTCGAACATCGGCTACGCGGCCGCTGAACGTCATTTCACCGCCGCCACAATGAATCCCGATATTCTGATGGTCGAGAGCGATCATGACATGCGTAACCCCGGCGACATGATCATTCTGGATAAGATTGCCAAGGACGTCTTCCGTTCGCCGGGAATCGCGATGGTACAAAGCATCACCCGCCCCTTGGGTGGGCCGATTGAGCACACCTCCATACCCTTCCAGATCAGTGCCCAGTCGATTCCGATCCAGCAGAACCTTCAATTCATGAAGGACCGTACAGCCGACATGCTCAGCATGAGCAGCGATCTCGGCGCCATGATCGGCTCCATGGAGCGGATGCAATCGCTGCTGGGCCAGATGAGTAATACGACCCACCGCATGACCGCGGATATGGCAGACGCGATGGCGACGCTGAACGAAATTCGGGACCATCTGGCCGACTTCGACGACGTGATGCGGCCCCTGCGCAACTATTCCTACTGGGAGCAGCACTGTTTCGATATCCCGGCATGTTCGGCCACAAGGTCGGTGTTCGACGCACTCGACGGCGTCGATACCTTCAGCGACAAGATGCGCGCACTGACCGTAGATGTCGGCAGTATCGACGCAATCATTCCCCAAATGACCGCCCAGTTCCCACCGATCATCGCCGTGGCGAAGTCCATGCGCGGAAGCCTGCTGACCATGCACAGCAGCTTCTCGAGCCTGGTGACACAGATGGCTCAGATGACCGACACCGCCAGCGCGATGGGGCAAGCCTTCGATGCCTCCCGGAGCGGCGACTACTTCTACCTACCGCCAGAAGCGTTCCAGAATCCTGACTTTCAGCGCGGCTTGAAACTATTCCTGTCCCCCGACGGCAAAGCCGCACGCTTCATCATCACCCATGACAAGGACCCGGCCACCCCCGCAGGAATCTCCTCAGTCACCTCCGAGTTGGAGGCAGCCCACCAAGCCGTCAAGGGAACCACACTGACCGACGCCACGTTCTACCTCACCGGTACCGCCGCGATCTACCGCGATATCCAGTCCGGCTCTCATTACGACCTCCTGATCGTCGGAATCGCGGCCATGACACTGATTTTCGCCGTGATGATGATCATCACGCGGGCGCTGGTCGCCTCACTGGTCATCGTCGGCACCGTACTGCTGTCCCTGGGCGCCGCATTCGGGCTCTCGGTGCTGGTGTGGCAGCACATTTTCGGTCTCGAACTCAACTGGATCGCTCCCGTCTTCGGGCTGATCATCCTGCTGGCTGTCGGCTCGGACTACAACTTGCTGCTCGTCTCGCGTTTCCAGGAAGAGATCGGCGCGGGGCTCAAGACCGGAATCATCCGCTCAATGGGAGAAACCGGCGGAGTCGTCACGTCCGCAGGGCTGGTCTTCGCATTCACCATGATGTCCATGGCGGCAAGTGATTTGAGCTCCATCGGCCAGGCCGGAAGCACCATCGGTCTGGGCCTACTGTTCGACACACTCATCGTGCGCTCACTGATGACCCCGTCCATAGCCGGGCTGCTCGGCCCGTGGTTCTGGTGGCCGCTGAGAGTCCGCAAACGCGCCATACCCAGGAGGGTATAGTGCCAGTAGCTAGGCGCCCTCGAAAGGTAGAGACATGATCGACGATCAAGACAGCATCACCGCGATCCTCAGCAGACTGCGCCGGGCCCAAGGGCAGCTGGGCGGCGTCATCAACATGATCGAAAACGGGCGCGACTGCAAAGACGTCGTGACTCAGCTGGCTGCCGTATCACGAGCGCTAGACCGTGCCGGCTTCAAGATCGTCGCCACCGGTCTGCGGGAATGCATCACCGCCGACCGCAACGGAGACACCGCGCCCATGACCGAGGCCGAGCTCGAGAAACTGTTCCTCGCCCTGGCATAGGCACGGTGACTCGGGCCTATCGGCCCCCGGCTCAGATATCGTCCGAGAAATCTGCGGTAAACCAGCGGTCGGGGCGAATGGTGAACAGCACATTGTCTGCGCCGTCGTAGCTGCGCACAAACTCGCGGCCGCCCTCCTCGCCGAGGTACCGGATGGCGATTTCCACCCGCGCCGCTTCCGGGGCCGGCTGAGCCGTTTCCACGACACTGCCTTCGATGATCACGTACTGATAGGGCAGCTCTTCGTGCTGCACCGTCAGCGTTACCGCGCCGGCCTGCTCGATCAGCCGTGCCTTGCGGTTCGCCGCACTAGTACTGATGCGGATGTTTCCACCGGGGACGTAGTCGTACCAGATCGGCACGCTGGCCGGCGGGCGCCCATTGTCGGCCGCGACCGACAACACGGCGATGTGCTTTGCGGCAAGGAATTCCTGACGTTCTGCTTCGCTGAACTGACGTGGCATACCGCGTCAAACCCCAGGCTCCGTCGAGCTTATTCCCCTACCTAGATTCATCTGGATTTGATCCCGCCGAACAGATTGGCGAGCAAGGCGTCCACAAATTCCGCTGTCAGCGGCTGGTCGGGTACCAGTAGTCGGTGGTAGCAAGCGCCCCACAGTTGGTCCACGACGACCTCCGGATCCACCTTCGCATCGAGCTGGCCGCGGTCCTGGGCCCGGCGGATCGACGCCACCGCGAGGGCCCGACGAGGCCCCGAATATCGTTGCAAAAACGCCGCTTTAAGTTCCGGATCCATTTGGGCCTGGCCAATGAGTTCACCGATGATCCCGCCCCCAACGGTGCCCCGAATGATGCCCAGAAACGCACGCAGCTGGGTGCGGAGGTCACGCTCGATATCCCCGGTGTCGGGGAACTCCAACTCCGGTTCGACCTGCCGGAAGTAGCCGTCGAGCGCGAGGGCCCCCTTGGATGGCCACCACTTGTAGATCGTCATCTTGCTGGCACCGGAAAGAGCAGCGACCTTCTCGATGGTGAATCCGCTCATCCCCTCGCCGAACAACAGGTCGCCCGCGGCCTGAAGCACTTCTTCGCGCACCTCGTCGGCCGGCCGACGCCCTCGACGCGGCTGCTTCACCTCGTCCCCTGCCGCACTCACCAGCGTCTCCCACTCCTTGCCAACTATGTGTACGTACCGTACATTACATATATGTACGGTGCGTACATATAATCAACGGAAGGCGCCCTCATGAAGATCACGAACAACACGGTGTTCATCCCCGGAGCCACCAGTGGGATCGGCCTGGAACTCGCACTGGCCTTGCAGGCCAAGGGCAATACCGTGATCGTCGGCGGGCGCCGCACCGAGCTACTCGAGCGCATCCGTGCCGAACACCCCGGAATCTCGACAGTGCAGATCGACATCTCCGACCCGGAGAGCATTCGCACCACCGCCCAACGGATACTCGCCGACCATCCCGGCGTGAACGTCCTGATCGCGATGGCAGGGATCATGCGCGTCGAGGACTGGCATCACCCCGCGTCATTTCTTCAGTCGGCCGAGGAAATCATCACCACGAACGTGCTCGGTCCGATTCGCTTGATCGCCAACTTCATCGAGCACCTACAGGCACAGCCCGAAGCCACCATCATCACGGTGTCCTCCGGGTTGGCTTTCGCGCCACTGAAGGTCACACCCAGCTACAACGCGTCCAAAGCCGCCATCCACATGCTCAGTGAGTCGATCCGGCTTCAGCTCGCAGACACCCGCGTCGCAGTCAAGGAACTCCAGCCACCCGCGGTCCGCACAGACCTCATGCCGGGACAGCAAGAGAGCGACTTCGCGATGCCCCTGAAGGACTTCGTCGACGAAGTCGTCACCCTGCTGGAGACCCAGCCCGACGCCACCGAGATCCAGGTAGAGCGGGTGAAGTTCCTGCGCTACGGCGAGGCACGCGGTGACTACGACGAAGTCGTCGCGACGCTCAACGCCTCCGATCCCCACGCTCGCCAGTAACGGGTGTCGCGCACCTCACCTGGATACCTGGCTCCGCTCTTGCCAAGATTGAGTGGATGACTGACGAGGCGAGTACCGGCGCACCCGGCACCAAGATCGCGCTGGCGCTGGGCGCAGGCGGGGCCCGCGGGTATGCGCATATCGGTGTGATCCAGGAGTTGCGCGAGCGCGGCTTCGAGATCTCCGGCATCTCGGGATCGTCGATGGGTGCACTGGTGGGCGGCTTGGAGGCCGCCGGGGCACTCGACGAATTCACCTCGTGGGCAACATCGCTGACCCAGCGTGCGGTGCTGCGGCTGTTGGACCCGACATGGACCAGCCCCGGCTTCTTCCGCGCCGAGAAGATCCTCGACGTGGTGCGCGAACTACTCGGTGACGTGGCGATCGAAGACCTGCCGATCCCGTTCACCGCCGTAGCCACCGACTTGATCGCCGGCAAGTCGGTATGGCTGCAGCGCGGTGCGTTGGCCTCCGCCATCCGCGCATCCATCGCCATTCCCGGAATGATCTCTCCACACGTGCTCGACGGCCGAGTGCTGGCAGACGGCGGCGTACTGGACCTGATGGCGGTTGCGCCGCTGGCCGGGGTGCACGCCGAGCTGCGGGTGGCGGTAAGCCTCAGCGGAGGCGAAGAAGTACGGGCCCCGGCACCGCCCCTTGACCCCGAGCCCCGTGAGCCGCGGGTGACGACAGAGTGGCTGAACCGGCTGCTGCGCAGCACCTCGGCACTGTTCGAAACCGATGGCACCGAAACCGCGGGCCAACCAGACCCCGCCGCAAAGCTGACAAGCTTCGAGGTGATGAACCGGACCATCGAGGTCATGCAATCCTCGCTTGCCCGCATGCAACTCGCGGCGCACCCGCCGGATATCCTCATCGAGGTCCCTCGCAGTGTCAGTCGGAGCCTGGACTTTCACCGCGCCACCGAGGTCATCGAGGTCGGGCGACGTTGCGCCGCTGAGGCTCTCGACGCGTACGCGAACACCGACTAACCGTCCCTGACCAGCACGCCTCATCCCCTTTGGAGGGCACCATGGCCCGCACAGTCTCGCAACTCATCGTCGATACCGTGAAAGCCGCTGGTGTTCAACGTATCTACGGCTTGCCCGGCGACTCGTTGAATGGCTTCACCGAAGCTCTGCGCCGCGACGGCGCCGTGGAGTGGGTCCACGTGCGCCACGAGGAGGCGGCGGCATTCGCCGCGGGGGCAGAGGCGGCGCTGACAGGCACCCTCGCGGTATGTGCTGCCAGCTGCGGCCCGGGCAATCTGCATCTCATCAACGGCCTCTTTGACGCCCACCGCAGCCGAGTTCCCGTCCTCGCGATCGCCTCGCACATCCCGAGCGCCGAAATCGGCAGCGGCTACTTCCAGGAAACCCATCCGCAGAATCTGTTCGCCGAATGCAGCGTGTACAGCGAGCTGGTGAGCAGCGTCGAACAGCTGCCGTACGTCTTGGACACCGCCATCCGTGCCGCGCTGGACCAGCGGGGTGTCGCCGTCCTGACAATCCCCGGAGACATCCTCAGCGCCAAGACAGATGTGGCGGCACCCTCGGCGCCGATCGTTGCCGGCATCGGTACCCGCCTGCCGGATCCACTCGCCCTGGAGCGAGCCGTCCGCATGCTGAACGAGTCCAACGCGGTCACCATCCTCGCCGGGGCCGGCTGTGAGGGCGCCCATGCCGAGCTGCTCGCGGTAGCTCGCACGCTGCAGGCCCCGATCGTGCACACGTTGCGCGGCAAGGAATTCGTCGAGTACGACAATCCGTTCGACGTCGGCATGACGGGTCTACTGGGATTCCGTTCCGGGTATGACGCGCTCGAGGACACCGAGGTGCTGCTGATGCTCGGGACGGATTTCCCGTATCGACAGTTCTATCCGCCGAAGGCCGACGTCATTCAGGTCGATATCCGCGGTGAACATATCGGCCGTCGTGTCCGGGTGGATGTCCCACTCGTCGGATCGGTCAAAGACACTTTGCAACAGCTTAATTCGATACTTCTTCCGCATTCCGACAGCAAGCATCTAGAGCGCGCGAAAGAGAACTACACACGTACACGCGCTCAGCTCGACCGGCTGGCAGTCGACGATCGCAATCAGACACCCGTGCGACCGGAACTGGTCGCACGCAGGATCGACGAGCTGGCGGACGAGGACGCCGTGTTCATCGCCGATGTCGGCACACCCGTCATCTGGGCCGCGCGCTACCTGTCCATGAATGGCCGACGGCGTCTGCTGGGGTCGTTCAACCACGGCAGCATGGCCAACGCCGTACCTCAGGGAATCGGGGCCCAGGCCTCACATCGTGGTCGCCAGATCGTCACGCTCTCCGGCGACGGTGGGTTGGCGATGATGCTGGGAGATCTCATCACGCTGACCCAGTCGCAGCTGCCCATCAAGATGGTGGTGTTCAACAATGGCGCGCTCAGTTTCGTGGAGCTTGAAATGAAGGCCGCCGGAATCGTGAACTACGGGACCGCCCTGGACAACCCGGTATTCGCCGATGTTGCAAAGGCTCTCGGGATTCGTGGTGTCCGGGTGGAGCGCCCCGATCAGCTCGATGCGGCGTTGTCAGAAGCCTTCAGTCACGACGGCCCGGCCCTCGTGGAGGTACTCACCGCCCGCCAGGAGCTCTCGATTCCACCGACCATCACCGCCGCACAGGTGGCAGGCTTCTCCTTGTGGGCGACGAGGACCCTGCTGTCGGGGCGTGGCGACGAGCTCATCGACCTGGCCAAGACAAACCTCGGCGCGCGCCTGCGCCGCCGGTAGCTCGCACTAGGGATTCTCCGAGTTATCCACAAACCGTGGTTTATCCCCAACGGGGGGTTAGTGCGCGGTGCGGCACAGCAGATTCCACTACATTCAAACATGTGTTCGATTCATTGCGTGACGCAGATCTGATCGATGTGATCACGTCGGCACAGCGTGCCGAGGCGCAGGCATGTGCCCGGCGACTGGACGCGATCGGTGTGCTCGTCGACCGGCACGCAAACCTGGATAAACCCGACGGGCGTGACCGGCACCCGCTGGATCGCTGGGATCGGATTGCCGCTGAAATCGCTGCGGCGCAGGGCATCACACAGGCATTGGCCTCTCGTCAGATGCGCTACGCCCAGGTTCTGCGGCACCGTCTCAGAGCAGTCGCTGAACGCTTCACCGCGGGCGATCTTGAATATCGGACTGTCGCGCTGATCGTCAACCGCACCGAACTCGTCGATAGCGATGCGGTGGTGATGCAGTTGGATGTCGCCATCGTGCAGGCCCTGCCGCGCTGGACACGCTGGTCCCATAAACGCATCACCGCGGCACTCGATGCATTGGTACTTCGCTTCGATCGGGATGCCCTACGCCGCAACAGATCCGCCATCGAGGGCCGGCATGTCGAAATCCGCCCGCTCGGCAATGGGGAGCCGGCCGCCGAGATCTGGGGCACCCTGCAGGCCACCCACGCCGTGGCCCTCGACAAGCGCCTGGATCTATTGGCCGACACCGTGTGCCCGGCAGATCCACGTACCAAGGCCCAGCGCCGTGCCGATGCCGTCGGCGCGTTGACCCGTGGTCTCGATCAGATGCGCTGCACGTGTGGACGTCCCGACTGCGCTGGACGCGATGTCGCCGATGTCGCGGTCGTCGTCAACGTAGTCGTCAACCAGTCCACCCTCGACGGCCACGATGACGTACCCGCCCACCTCGCGGGATTTGGGGTACTGGCCGCCGAGCAGGTCCGAGCCGTGGCCGCTGGCGCCCGCACTCGCACGCTCCGTGACTCCCGCAGCATCGGATACCGCCCTTCGGGCGGGCTGGCTGCCTTCGTGCGTTCCCGCGACCAGTTGTGTCGATTCCCTGGCTGCGAGGCCGCCGCCGACCGCTCCGATATCGACCACACCGTGCCCTGGGCCGTCGGTGGGCTCACCACCGGTACCAATCTGAAGGCGTTGTGCCGCAAGCATCATCTCCTGAAGACCTTCGGCGGCTGGACCGAGATTCAGGAACCCGACGGCACCGTGCTGTGGAAGGCGCCGACGGGGCACACCTACGTCACGACTCCCGCCAGCTGGTTCCTCTTCCCCACCCTCACCCGCCGGCGTACCCGGAAACAGGAACGCGACAGTCGGCGCCAGGCAGAACGAACCCTCAACCGCCAACAACGATTACAACGCGAGGCGGCCCTGGCCGCACTCGCCGCCCACGACCCGCCGCCCTTCTAGGTGCCGCGGCCTACTCCGGCCAGCTGTTCGCCCGGATCAACTCCACCAGATCGTCGCGCACGAATGACGGATCGAAGTGTGCGAGCACATCGGCGTTCATGTTGCCGAACGTGCTGCGCGGCCGATGCCGATTGCCCTCGAAGAAGGCGTTCAGAATTCGGTTCTTGAAATCGGGTCGCGGGTGCACCGCCGTCGCTGCGTCTAAATCTCTGGCAGACAGCGCATTCCGCTCAATGCCGACCACATCGGTTTCGACCCCCGCGGTAACCAAAGCTACCTCCGGGCTGAGGAACTCCGTGACCCCGGGCGTGGTGTGCAGCGCGATCGCCAGCCACACATTCTGGGCGTCCTCGGCACTCACCCCGCGTTCGGTCAGGAACTCGCGGGCGGCGTTGGCGCCGTCGACCTCGAACCGCAGC
Organism: Mycobacterium sp. D16R18; assembly: GCA_002013775.1. GTDB lineage: Bacteria > Actinomycetota > Actinomycetes > Mycobacteriales > Mycobacteriaceae > Mycobacterium. The sequence goes on along the minus strand of MAFD01000031.1, from coordinate 8,532 downwards.
TGTGACTCCCGGAAGCCCTCGGTGAGGCCGATGTCATGGAACATCGCGCCGGCGTACAGCAGCTCCAGGTCTGGTTTCACGCCACGACGCTGACCCTGCAGTGCACCGAACAGATACACCCGGCGAGAGTGGTGAAACAGCAGGTCGTCCTCGGTGTCGCGGATGTATTCGGTGATCTCGCGGGCCAACGGGGTGTCGGGGATCTCGACTCCGGCGATCTCGGTCATGGCATGTCCTTTGTCTGGTGAAACTCTGTCTGCTACCACTCTCTGGCTAGGCAGCTCGCCAGTGAGAGGTGCCGAACAGCCGTTGATCCCACAGATCCGGACACGTGCGCGGATGCGCATCTGCGATCCTGAGGTCATGTCCGACGAACGGCTCATCACGATCGTCGTGTTCGACGGCATGAAACTGCTCGATCTGGCGGGGCCCGCCGAGGTCTTCGCCGAGGCCAACCGATTCGGCGCGAACTACCGGTTGGTGGTGGCCTCGGTCGACGGCAAGGACGTGGCGACGTCCATCGGGTCACCATTTTCTGTGACCGGGACGATCGACTCCATCGAGTCCACGGACACCGTGCTCGTGGCGGGCGGCGACGTGTTGATCGGGCGCCCACTAGACCCCGCGCTTGTGGACGCCCTGGCCCGCATACCCGCGCGCTGCCGACGCATCGCGTCCATCTGCACGGGCGCCTTCCTGTTGGCCCAGGCAGGCGTACTCGATCGTCGTCGCGCCACCACACATTGGCGCCACACCGGTCTGCTGCAACGCGCATTCCCGACCATCACCGTCGAGCCCGATGCGATCTTCGTCAGGGATGCAAACGTTTTCACCTCGGCCGGGGTGTCCGCGGGCATCGACCTGGCGTTGGCTCTCGTCGAGGACGACTACGGATCCGACATTGTGCGCGAAGTGGCCCGGTCGCTAGTCGTCTATCTCAAGCGCGCGGGCGGACAGTCCCAGTTCTCGGTCTTCGTGGAGTCGGCGCCGCCCACGGGTTCGGCGCTGCGTCCGGCAACCGACGCGATAGCCGCCGACCCTGCCGACGATCACAGTGTCCAGAAGCTGGCCGCACGAGCGGCATTGAGCACCCGCCAGCTCACCCGGCTCTTTCACACCGAATTGGGCATTACACCAGCGCGATACGTGGAACTCGTCCGAATCGACGCGGCCCGCGGCGCCTTAGATGCGGGAAGCACCGTCGCTCACGCCGCGCGCATCGCGGGGTTCGGGAGCGCCGAGACGCTGCGGCGCGTGTTTGTCAGCGAGCTGGGGGTCTCACCGAAGGCCTACCGCGACCGGTTCCGTACCGCCGCGCACTAGTGGCCGCGCGCCACCCAATCGTCGTAATGCACGATCTCATCGCCGATGGTGGTCGTATCGCCATGCCCGGTGTACACCACCGTGTCCGCGGGAAGTGGGCCGAGGCGTCCCGAGATGGACTGCAGAATCGTCGGGAAATCGGAGAACGACCGCCCGGTGGCACCCGGTCCGCCCTGGAACAGGGTGTCTCCCGAGAACACCGCGCGCAGTTCGGGCGCGTACCAGCACACCGAGCCCGGGGAATGCCCCGGCGTGTGCAGAGCGTGCAGTTCCAGGCCGCCGACGGCCAGCACCATATCGTCATCGACACCACGGAACTCTTTGTCCTGATGCGTCATTCGCCACAGCATGTCGTCGGCGGGATGCAGCAACACCGGCGCGTCAAGGGCCTGGCTCAGCTCCGGGGCAACGGTGATGTGATCGTTGTGGCCGTGGGTGCAGACCACCGCGACGACGTTGCGTCCGGCGACCGCCTCGATGATCGGCTCTGCCGAATGGGCGGCATCGAAGACCACCACATCGTCGCCGTCACCGACGATCCAGATGTTGTTATCGACTTCCCAGCTGCCGCCGTCGAGCTCGAAGGTTCCGCGAGTGACGACCCGTTCGATTCCGCTCATCCTTCGACCTTTCGCATCGTCTCAGTATTGCGGATCGCCCCAGCACCGTTCGATCGCGCGCCACGGATCAGCGAATTGTCCACCCATCCCGCGATATGGCGACTGAGTTTTCAGCACGGCACGCACGATGGGCGCTGCCAGCCGTATCGGCGCACGTCTCCACCCCACCGCAACACTGGTCTCGGCGTGCATCGCGGGTAACGAATGTCGCTGGAAGCCAAGGACCTGCTGGGAACGTTCCGTGTCCATCCAGTCGGTGACGAACCAGCTGCGATCCTCGTCGGGATCGCCCGGACGCCCTACCGGAATGCCACCGGCGAGCCCCATGGCAGCTGCCGTTTCCGATGCCACGGACGACTGGGTGGTGCGGTGAGAGCTGTCACCGCCGATCAGGAAGACCTCGTGCACGTGGCTCGTCGATATCGCGGCGCAAAAGGCTTGCGCGACGTCGCGCACATCTACGGTCTGGATCCGGCCATCCGAGGGAAGCACCGCCTCGAATCGCAGCAGATTGGGATCAATGCTCCAGCGAGGAGCCGCCGTCAGTACCCCGCCAAGACGGAGGACCACCCAGTCCAGACCCGACGACTGCACCAGATTTTCGGCCGCGACCTTGTGCGCGCCGTAGAGGTCACTGGGGTTGACCGGCGTGTCTGCTGTCAGCAATCCCTTGTCGCGATGGGGATTCCGCGCGCCATACACGGCAACGCTGGAGGCCAGGACGAAGCGCGGCGGTGACTCCAGGTTCGCGGCCGCCGATAGCAGGAAACCCGTCGCGCCGACGTTGACCGCATGTGCCAACCGCCGATTCGCGTAGCAGAACGGTGGGATCAGCGCCGCGAGGTGAACTATCGCGGTGGGCGCAGTGGACTCGACCAGCGTCGCTACCTCGGAGGCGGACGTGAGGTCCGCCCACCGCACCTCGACCCCAGCCGGAACACGCTGGGCACTCTGACGGTTCGCCGGGGTGTCCAGGTCCGTCGCGACGACCACGCAACCGCGTGCCGCGAAGGCATCCACGACAGCGGACCCCACCAGGCCGAATGCCCCGGTCACCAGAACACGATCACTGGCCACGCCAACCTCCAAGTAGACAAGTGTCCAGACACTGAACTGCTTGTGGCCATGGCCACATACGGGTCGGACCGCATCCACTATTACCGAAAACCAGACACCTGTCCAGAATGATTGTGCGGCGGCCCCGCTCTCCGGTAGATCGCTAGTGTTGCGCTATGACAACGGCGTTTGTGTTGTCCGGTGGCGCCAGCCTCGGGTCGATCCAAGTCGGCATGCTGCTGGCCTTGACTGAGGCGGGCGTCGTCCCCGATCTGATCGTCGGAACGTCGGTGGGTGCGCTGAACGGCGGCTGGCTGGCCGCGCGATCCGATATGGACGGGATGAACGCGCTCGCCGACCTCTGGCGGTCACTCTCCCGCGGCGACGTCTTCCCCACCAATCTGTACACAGGGTTCCTCGGATTCATCGGCCGTCGTCGCAGCCTGGTTTCCGATTCGGGTCTGCGTCGTCTCCTGAAGGAACACTTGGAGTTTCGCAGGCTCGAAGACGCTCCCATTCCGCTGCATGTCGTGGCGACCGACGTGCTCACCGGCAAGGACGTTCTGCTGTCCAGCGGCGATCCGATCGACGCGATCGCCGCCAGTGCGGCTGTGCCTGCCGTGCTGCCACCGGTAACCATCGACGGACGGGTCTTCATCGACGGTGGCGTGGTGAACAACACCCCACTCTCACATGCCGTTTCGTTGGGTGCTGACGAGATCTGGGTGCTGCCCACCGGGTACGCCTGCGCACTTCGTGAAGCTCCACGGGGGGCGCTGGCCATGGCGCTGCACGCCACCACGCTGGCCATCAACCAACGCCTGGCCGTAGACGTCGCCCGCTTCGAGCGGACCGTCGAGCTACGAGTGGTGCCGCCACTTTGTCCGGTCCGTATCTCGCCGATCGACTTCTCACATTCCGGTGAGCTCATCGACCGCGCACGTCAGCAGACTCTCAGATGGCTACTCATGCCGAGATTCAAGATCAATCAGGCAGATCTCCTGGAACACCACCACGACTGAGCACATCAAGCTGTAATACTGGCCGCGTGGTGCTCGACGACACCCCCGAGAAGGGCGGCCCCGCTGCCTCCCGTACCGGGCGAGAGCGGATCCAGAAGCTGGCCCGAGCGGCGCTCAACGCGGATGTCACCGTCGGGCAGCTCGACACAGTGCTCACCGACATGTCCGCTGTTCTCATCGACATGAACGACACGCTCGGTGTCATCGGCGAGCTCACGCCACGCATGATGCTCGTCGTCGAGCGGATGGAGAACGTCATGACGCGCATCGAGCGGATCGTCGGCCTCGCCGAGTCGGTGCTCACACCGGTCACCGTCACCGAGTCGGCGGTGCGTGGCGTCCTGATGTCGTTTCAGAACGAGATCAAGCGACGCCTGAACCCATCACGCCCCGGCGATTAGCCTGTCGTGCCACAGAGTTCGGCGGTGGCCTCCCATAACCGGGCCTCGCGAGCGCGGTCCACGGCGAAGGGTTTGACCTCCCGTTCCTGATTCTTGACGACGAAGGCGCCGTCACGCAGGTGCGCCCAACGATCGTCAAGAACAACCGATGCCAACATGGGGCCAGACTTGGCGGGAGTAGAGACTCCCGGAATGCGTTGCACCGCACGCATTACGCGCTGAACCCCCACCGGCATCTCCCGCGTGATCCCGGTTCCCGGCATGAATCCGGGCTCGAAGACCGATACCTGAACTCCGGCGGGCGCACGGCGCTGTAGTTCATGTGCGTAATAGAGGATCGCGAGTTTGGAATCGGAGTAGGCGACTCCTCCCTCAGTCCCCACTCCGGGCCGGGCCAGTTCGATCGGGTCGCGCCAGCGCGCCGGCGGCACACCAAGAATTCGCCGAAAGATGTTCTGGTGATAGGTGTTCGATCCCAAGAGCACGATCCGTGCCGGAGCCTCGAACGCGTCGAGCAGCTCACTGATCAGCTGAGCGTGCGCCAGATGGTTCACCGCAAAGGTCAGTTCGTAACCGTCCGCGGAGGCCGAGCGGGTGTCGACGACGGAGACTCCCGCGTTGGCCACCAACGCCCGCAACGGACGTACTGCGCCCACGGCCAACAGCTCCTTGACCTGCCGCGCAGCCGCGCGCACGTCAGCGAGCCTGGCCAGGTCGCAGCCGATGGCATACACGGTCGCCCCTGCCGCGCGGGCCGCCTCCGCCACCTCGGTGAGCGCATCACCCGGCCTACCGACCAACAACAGATCGGGGCGTTCGGCCGCGGCCCGATGCGCCATCGCCAAGGTCGCGGCCCGCCCGAGTCCGCCGGTCGGTCCGGTAATCAGCACTGTTCCCGACGAGATTGCGGGTGATGTCGTTGTCATGACCCCAGTGTCGAATGCACGCAGACGATCAGACAGTCGTCGGGTTTTCGTAGGACTGCCAGTACCAGGACAACGGCCCTGCGGACGCCCATAGTTGCGGAGTGGAGACCTGGGATTTCGGCCGGACGGTTCGGCACTGGCGCGACCGCATCGTCCCCGAGGCCGCGGGAATCCCGGTCGGATCCCGTCGTCGGGCCAGCGGGCTGCGCCGCGAAGAACTCGCGGGGCTGGCGGGAATCTCGGTCGACTATCTGACCCGCCTCGAGCAGGGCCGGGCCACCTCACCGTCCGCACAGGTGGTGGAGGCCCTGGCCCGTGCACTACGCGTCTCTGATACCGACCGCGATCTGCTGTTCCGCCTTTCCGGACACGCACCGCCCGGACGCGATGTGGTGTCGACTCGCATTACCGCGGGTGTGCAACGCATGCTTGACCGGCTGTCGTACACGCCTGTCGCGGTGTTCGACGCGACCTGGACACTGGTGATCGCCAATGCGCCATACGACGCGCTCATGGGTCCGACCACGACATGGCAGGGAATCGAGCGAAACAGCGTTTGGCGCAACATTGTTGGTCCGGGCACTCGTGTGCTGCACACCCCGGTGGAACACGCCGACTTCCAGGCTCAAATCGTCGCCGACCTGCGCCTGACCGCCACGCGCTACCCAGCCGATCACCGGCTGAAACAGCTGATCTCCGAACTATCCACGCAAAGCTCGCGTTTCCTCGAACTCTGGGAATCCGGTGACCTGACTGTTCAGCATGATCCGGGACGACGCAAGACGATCGACCACCCCGACGTCGGGCACATCACCCTGGACTGCGATGTGCTGATCGTGGCGGCCGACGATCTGCGGGTCATGATGTACACGGCCGAACCCGGAACCGAGGACGCCGAACGCCTCGCCCTGGCGATAGTGCTCGGCACGCAATCGCTCACGGAATGCTGACTAGAGTGGCGCCATGGAGCTCTACGACGTCATGCGCACCACCTTCGCGGCACGTGAGTTCACCGGGGAACCATTGCCCGACAATGTGTTAGACCGCATCCTTGACAACGCCCGGTTCGCTCCCAGCGGCGGCAACCGGCAGGCCGGGCACATCATCGTGGTCAAGGACGACACCACACGTGCGGGTCTGATCGAGGCGACCACGCCGGGCGCACGCCGGTACTTCGCACAGATCGCAGCCGGTGAGTCACCGTGGAATCCGGTCAGCCCCACCCACGTTGCCCCGGAGACCATCGCCGCGACGACGGTTCCCGAATCGGTCTTCGAACCGCTACGCACCGCATCAGTGGTGCTGGTCGTGTGCGTGGACCTGCGGCTGGTCGCGGCCACGGATCAGGGGCAGGACCGCATCGGCGTCATCAGTGGAGCGTCGATCTACCCGCTGGTGTGGAACATCCTGCTGGCCGCCCGCGCAGAGGGCTTCGGCGGCACCCTGACCACCATGGCCGTCGCACAGGAGCCGAAAGTGCGTGAGCTGCTCGATATTCCCGATACATATGCGGTGGCCGCCGTGGTACCCATCGGTAGGCCCGCAAAGCAATTGAAGAAGCTACGCCGCAATACCGTCGACGAGTTCGTCACCCGCGAACGTTTCGACGGGGATCCCTACCTTCTCGGAACCGACTGAGGGTTTGTGCCCCGGGGAACCCGTGAGTGTCACTCATGACGGTGTTTGATCGAATGGACGTGCCAGTCTGCGATCTGAAACGAGCCGCCCGTGAACGCACAGGATGAACCGGATACCTCCCTACCCGAGGAGCCAGGAGAAGACGCTCGCCAAGAGAGTGCTCCGGCGCTGATCACGGCGACCGGGCTGGGTGTGGATGGTGAACACGGCCCGCTCTTTTCCGGCATCGACCTGGAACTCACCTCGGGGTTTCATGCCATCCAGATGCCCGGCGGTCCCGGCCAGCACACGCTGCTGCTGGCACTGGCAGGCCGGCTCAAGCCCAGCCACGGCACCGTCACCGTGATGGGCGACAGCGATCCGCGTGCGATTCGTCGGCACTGTGCCATCGCCGCCTTCGCCGATATCGACGAGCTGGAAGAGACCGTGACGGTCCAGACCGTTCTCGCCGAACAGGTCCGCTGGCTGGCACCGTGGTTCTCGCGGGTTCCCGTCGATACCGGACGCGACAAGCTGACCGAGGTGTTCGGTGAGCTCTCGCCGCCATCCAGCAGCACCTACATCGTCGAGCTGTCCGATCTCGACCTGTTCCTGTTGCGCATCACGCTGGCGCTGCTCTCGGACCGGCCCATCCTGGTCGTCGGCGACCTGGAGCAGGTCCGTGACAACTCGCGCCGCACCACGGCCGCCGAACGCCTCGGTGTGATCGCCGAGAACCGCACCGTCGTCGTCGGGGTGACGAACCCCCTGGGCATCGACGCACCCGTCCACGACTTGCACGACCACCGCATCCTCACCGGGAGGGACTAACCCATGCTCGCTGGACTCGCATTCGGTTCAGAAATTAAGCGTTTCGGCCGCAGCCGAATGACCCGCGCCGCAATCGTCGTCCTCATGCTGCTCCCGCTGGTGTACGGCGCGCTGTACCTGTGGGCGTACTGGGACCCCTTCGGTCACGTCAACAAGATGCCCGTGGCACTCGTCAACGCCGACAAAGGGGCCACCGTCTCCGGCCAGCACGTGAACATCGGCGAGGAAATCTCCAAGAGCCTCACCGCCGACGGCAGCATGGACTGGCACGTCCTCAGTCTCGATGAGGCGCGCAACGGGGTTGACCACGGCACGTACTACTTCATGTTGGAGCTGCCCCCCGATTTCAGTGAGGCCATCGCCTCGCCGCTGACCGGTCAGCCGAAGCAGGCCAATCTGGTTGCCGTCTACAACGACGCCAACAACTACATCTCCTCGAGCATCGGCCGCACCGCCGTCGACCAGGTGCTCAATGCAGTCTCGACCCGTATCTCCGGCCAGGCCGTCAATCAGGTTCTGTCCGTGGTGGTTTCTTCCGGTACGGGCATCCAACAGGCCGCTGATGGCGCCGCACAGCTCGCAGACGGCGCTGCGAAGGTCGACGACGGTACGGGGCAGCTCGCCAACGGGCTGCACACGGCCCGGCCCGGATCTGCACAGCTGGCCACCGGCGCCAAACAACTCTCCGACGGCATCAACCAGGCCACCGACCCTCTGCTGACCGTCAGCAAGGCGG
>MAFD01000030.1:0-60653 GCA_002013775.1 Mycobacterium sp. D16R18 | reverse complement strand
CCCGAGGCGTGCGTTCAGAGCAGCCCGTGCGCACGCAGATCCGATATGTACTTGGAGATGAGAGCGCGATCGATATGTGGAATGTCGGCGCTGTTGCCGTCGCTTCCGATCTTGTAGTCCTGCACTGCCTTCCGGAACATGTCGGTAGGTGTATCGGCACCACGCCGCGGGGGCCCCGGCACACGATACGCATCCAGGAGGGGAAGCACCGAGCTGCGCCGTAGTTCGTCCGGCAGGCCCCGTAGCGCCGTCTCGAAACGGGACAGCCATTCGTCGTAGTCGTCGATGATGTCGATGGTGTGGCCGTCTTCGATAAGCCAGTCGACGAAGGTGTCTACGGATATGCCGTCGTCGTGCGGGTTCATGACGTCGTACGACCGGAATCCCTCGGAGTTCGCCAGACCCAGGGTGGTGATTGCCTCGGTGACGAAGTCCACCGGCAGCCCTTCGTAATGCGCTCGTGGACGGTCTCCGTTGGTACCGCCCTGGTAGAAGCTGCGCGGTGCGATTCCGGTGAGTACGAGGCTCAGCAGCATGCGGGTAAAGGCATCGGTGACGTTGAGCTGACCGCTGTACAGACGGTGGGTGAGGATCATGTCGGAGCGGAAGACGCTGGCCGGCAGGCCGCACAGATCATGCGCCTCCCGCAGTAGCACCTCGCCGGCCCACTTGCTGTTGGCATAGCCGTTGGCGTACCCCGCACCGATATGGCGAGTCGGGCTCACCGCGCGAATATCGCCGTCCTCGTCGAAATCGGGCACCGCCATGGCGACCGCCATCGTAGACAGGTAAGTGACCGGCTTCATGCGCGTGGTCAATGCCAAGCGGATAATCTCTGCTGTGCCAAAGACGTTGGGGCCAAACAGCTGGTTGTACGGGAGCACGTGGTTCACCAGTGCGGCCGGATGGACGATCTTGTCGACCTCACGAGCCAACTGCTCCCAGGTCGCGTCATCTACACCGAGGCGGGGCTGGGCGATATCGGCGGCGACTACGCGCAGATGTCGCCGCGCCAGCGCACGGAACTCGTCGAGCAGCGCCTGATCGGTGTCGCCGTATGCGGCCTCAAGACGGGCGAGGGCGTCGTCGTTGTCATCGCCGCGAACCAGACAGATCAGCTGTCCGTCGGACTGTGCCAGCCGCTGCAGCCACTCCAGGCAGAGGAATCTTCCGAGATACCCATTGGCGCCAGTGAGTAGAACCGTGTGTACGGCGCTGGAGGGTGCGGGAAGTGTGGAGGCGTTGGCGAGCGTCTCGGCGTCGATGAACTTGTCGAGCGTGAGTTCGTCCGCGTTGATGACGGCCGTGTTCGGCCCGTGCACACTGGCCGCGGTGGCGATGTTGCTCTCGCGGGCAGCCTCGATGTGGGCGGCAAGCTTGCGCAGATCGGCTGCGGGGCCGGTGATCACACCGACCGGCACCTCGACGTCGAACAGATCGCGCAGCAGGTTGGAAAAGGTCAACGCCGACAGCGAGTCTCCGCCGAGATCGATGAAGTGGTGGTCGGGGCGCACCGCGTCCGCGGACATGCCGAGCAGTGCCTGTGCGGCCTCGGTGACGGTCTCGATGATCGGTCGCTGCTGCGCGGTATCGCGCAGCAGCCGTAGCTCTTGGACGCGGGCGTCGGCGAGGTCGGCATATAGCTGTTCCAGCCGACCGCCGTAGTACTCGATCATCTTGGGGCGTATCGGCTTACCCACGGCTGCGAGCATGCCGCTCTCGATCGTGAACGGGGTGGTTTCGAGGATGAAGTCGGCCGGAATTTCGTACGAGTGCAGATGGTTGGCGCGGGCGGTCCGCTGTAGCGACTCCCGGATAGCGTTCTTCATATCGAGAGGCGAATTGGTGTAACGCTGCAGTGTCTCTTCGGTGGGCACGATGACCGCCAACAGGTATGCGCGTTCGCTATTGCCGTAGACGAAGATCTGGCGAACCAGAGGTGCGCCGACGTACACCGTCTCCAGGTTCGCCACCGCGACGAACTCGCCCTGAGCGAGCTTGATGACGTTGTTGCGCCTGTCCACGTACACCAGCTCGTCGGGCGCGATCTCGGCCATGACATCGCCGGTCTGGTAGTAACCGTCGGCGTCGAACACCTCGGCGGTGACCTCGGGGCGCTTGTAGTACCCGGGTGTCGCGGTGGCACTCTTGACCAGCAATTCGCCACGCGGATGGGGCTTATCGGTGGTGTAGTACCCCAGCTCGGGGACGTCGACGAGTTTGTAGTCGAGTACCGGCGGTCGGGAGATCTTGCCATCCCGGAACACGCCGCCCACCTCGGTCAAGCCATACAGATCGAGTAGGTGGAAGTTGAGGGAGGATTCCAGGAAGGTCTTCATTTCGGGGGATAGCGGCGCCGTGGCGAGCATGCCCGCGACCACACGCCCACCGAGAACGTCCTCGCGCAGTTCGGTCTTGGCCGTGCGGTCGGCAGAAGCGGCGTCGGCTCCCTCGGCCATGAGTGCGTGGACACGGGTCTGGTAATGCTGGAACAGCATGTCGACCACTCGCGGCACCACGCCCATATGGGTGGGGCGTGCCAGCCGCCAGTCCTCGAAGAGTGTGGATAAATCGCTCTCCGGAACGAAATAGCATGTGCCGCCCGGAATGAAGGCGGTCAGCAGCCCTACTCGGCCGGCGAGGTGGTTGAGCGGCAGGAAGTTGACGTTAATGATCGGGGTGTCCCGGTTGGGCGCCGCGCCCGAGGACCAGAAACGGGTCACCGTCCACTCGGTGAAGGTCGCGCCCTTCGGTGCGCCGGTACTGCCAGAGGTGTACATGATCAGCGCCGTACGCTGATCATCGCCGGCCGTGTACAGCACGGGCTCGGGCAGTTGCCGTCCGTTCGCGATGACTTCCGCGAGTGACTCGACAACGACCTCCATGCCGGCTTCCCGCAGGCGGTCCCTTGCTGCGGTGAGCTTTTCGCGATGATCATCGGTGTCGGGCCGGTAGTCGAACACCACCACCCGCCGCAGCTCCGTAAGCCCCAGTGCTGCCTCCACCGCGAGATCGAGACTGTCCGCACTCGCCGCCACCAGCCGCGGATTGGTCTCCTCCAGCATCATGCGCAGCTGGGCCACTGATGCGTTGTGTTGCAGGGGAATCGACACCGACCCGTTCATGAGCGTGGCAAGGTCGAGGGTGACGTAGTCGGGGCTGGAGAAGCCGATGGTCGCAACGAAGTCGTCGGCCCCGATGGCGTTGGGGCCGTACTGCCACTCGGCGAGAATGGCCGAGATGTTCGCGCGAAGTTCTCCATAGGTGATGGTCTCAAAGACGGGGAGCAGCCGATCGACGGTGCGGCCCGTGACGGGGTCGACAACCGATTCGCGGGACCGGAAACCCATGACCGGCCGTTCTGCGTAGCCGGTCAGCAGAGCGTGCAGCACCTGCGACAACCGCAGTCCGGGTATCAGCAGGGAATCCATCACCTCATGGTCGGGAATGGCCGCCTGGAACTGTGGGTCGGACTCGACCAGCTTTGCCGTTAGGGCCGCCGCATCGGTCATGGTGTGAGTCCCTTCTCTCGCCGAACAGACAGGTATTGCACAGATATCTCAGGATTTTGCGTGCAATAGTTGGCTGCTCGCGGAATGGAGGCTAGCGGTCCGGCAGCGGGCGTTCGACGATAACGCTGCGGCCCAAAGGTTCCCGTTCGCGGCGTTTGGCGGCCAAGTACACCTGAGCCGTTTCGTCGGCGACGGTGGCCCAGTCGAAGTCCGAGGTGAGCCGAGCCCGCGCCGCCACGGCCCGTTCGGCGGCAGTGGCCGGGTCGTCGAGGGTGCGTTTGACCGCATCCGCGATTCCTGCCACGTCGCGTGGGGTGAATGACAATCCGGTCTCGCCGTCAATGACGGCTTCACCGAGTCCGCCGACGGATGAGGTCACCAGGGGTGTACCCGCGGCCGCGGCCTCCAGTGCCACGATGCCGAACGGTTCATAATGGCTGGGCAACAAGATGGCATTGGCATGATGTAACCAGCGCAGCAATTCCTCGTGATCCAGGTTGCCCAGGAACTGAACGGACTTGACGACCTTGTGCTTGCGCGCCTGTTCGAGCAGCCAATCCTGTTGTGTGCCATCACCGGCGACCGCCAACACCGTTCCCGGGTGCGAGCGGCGAATCTTGGGCAGCGCCGCGATGGCGTCGTGGATGCCCTTCTCGTACTCGAGCCGTCCGACGAAAAGCAACACCGGTGCGGACCCGTCGGCGGGCAGTCGGGGGGCGAACACCCAACGGGTGACATCGATTCCGTTGCGGATGACGTGAACCTGCGGTAGTTCCGGCCCGAACAGCTGGGTGACCTCGTCGAGCATCGAGGCCGAGCACGTGATCAGCGAGTCCGATTCGCGGGCCAGCCACCATTCCACCGAATGCACCTGCCGGCTGATGCGTCCCGATACCCAGCCGCCGTGCCGACCCGCCTCGGTGGCGTGCAGCGTCGACACCAGCGGCACGTCGAAGTGTTCGGCCAGGGTGATCGCCGGGTGGGCCACCAGCCAGTCGTGCGCATGGACCACGTCGGGCCGCCAATCGCCGGATCCCTTGAGGGCCAGGGCAAGTCCGGCACGGACCATTGCATGTCCCATGGCCAGCGTCCAGGCCATCATGTCGGTGCCGAAGTCGAAATCGTGTGGATCCTCGGCGGCCGCGACCACCCGCACGCCTTCGGAAATCTCATCGGACGTCGGGTGGCTCGCCGGGTCTGTGCCCGACGGGCGCCGGGTGAGCACCACCACGTCGTGCCCGGCCGCGGCCAGCTCGGTCGACAGGTGATGTACATGTCGGCCCAGCCCGCCGATGACTACGGGTGGGTACTCCCACGAGACCATCAGGATTCTCATTGATGAGCCTCTCGGGCGAAGACCGTGTTCATTGATGAGCCTCTCGGGCGAAGATCGTGTTCATCGCGGGAGCCTCCGAGCATCAAGCGCGCCGAACAAGCCGTCAGCGCGGTTCCAACCGTCCGCCAACCGGATTGCGGCGTCGTGCCGGCCGCCCGCCAGGGCATCGGCAATCTCACGGGTGGCGTGTGCGTGCAGATGAGCGCGGTAACGCGCGTAGTCGGCGGCCGAATCCTTACTGACCATGAATGGCCAGTCGCTGGACACCGTCAGCAGTGCCTCGCGCAGGATCTGATCGGCCACCCGATTTCGGGTATGCGGCGCGGGTTGTTCACCCAGGGCCTTGTCCACCGCGGTGAGGGCGGTGTCGACCACCTCGTTGTTCAGCTGCACGAGGTCGGCCACCTTCTCACCGTTCCATACATGCCAGTCCTTACCGGAACCCCATGAGCTGGCAGGTAAGTCGAAGGGCTTGCCCACATAGCCCTGTTCACGCGCCTGCTCCAGGGTGCCCACGTGGATACCGGCCTCGGGCAGGGCGCGCAGCACACGTTCGAGCCACATCGGCCCCTCGTACCACCAATGGCCGAATAGCTCGGTGTCGAAGGCGGCGATGACATGCGCGGGCCGCCCGATGCGGTCGGACTCGGAGATGAGGCGCTGGCGCACGGTATCCACGAAATCGCGGACGTGGACGTCGATGGCGGCGTCGGCACGCTCGGGGTCGTACGGCGCCTTGGCTTCCGGGGCCACGTTGCGCCCGGTGACCCGGGCGGGCTTGAGGCCGGTGTCGTGGTCATAGGTGTGGAAGTCGCGATACGCGGCGTGGCCGGGATATCCGGATTTGGGTGACCACACGCGGTAACTGACCGTCAGATCGCGGCCGAACGCCACCACATCGGACTCGCCCACCGGGCGGCCCAGCGAGGTGTCTCCTTGCAGGGATGGGCCGTCCACCATGAAGTGCTTGACCCCCGCGGCGGCGTAGCCCTCCTCCATGCCAGGGGCGTAGGCACATTCGGGCGCCCAGATGCCGGTGGGTGCATGCCCGAAACGCTGTGCGGCATCGGCCAAGCCCTCGCGCAGTGCGAACTCACGCAGCCGGGGGTGTAGCAGCGGCTGGAATGGATGGGCCAGGGGACCGCCCAGCAGTTCAATGGCTTTGGCATCGATGAGGCCGCGCAGCGGCCCACTGCCGCCGTGACGCCAGTACAGGTCGAATTCGTCGAGAGCATTTGTGGCGCTGCGGTATTCGTGAACTCCGAAGGCCCGCAGCATCTCCGGGCTCGAGGCAGTACCGTGGGCCGCGTCGGTGCTGGCGATGGTGGCGGCCTCGAAGGCGCGCAGCTGCCAGTTGGCCAGCCAGCTGTGCAGCCCGGTGAGGCAGTGCGGATCATCCAGCTGTGCGGCCACCACCGGGGTGATGCCGAGGGTGATCAGGTTCTCCCGGCCCTCGCCCGCCAGGGTCCGAAGCGCTTTGAACAACGGGAGGTAGGAGGCCGACCAGGACTGGTACAGCCATTCCTCGCCGACCGGCCAGCGCCCGTGATTGGCAAGCCACGGCAGGTGCGTGTGCAGCACCAGCGTGAATAGCCCGGGAACGCGCTTCGTGGATTCCGTCACTCGATCACCGGCTATCACCGGGAATCGTCGCAATGGACACCAGATCCAGACTCTGGTCGATGTCGCGTTCCCCGGCGTCGATGATCTCGAAATCCTCGGTGGTCAAACCGGTGATGTCCGCGAGCAGATCCTGCGGCCACGGCGCACCGGAGACCGCGCGCTCGATCTGCGCGTCGATGATCGAACCGCCGTACTTGGCGTCGAGCTCGCGAAGTCGTGGCCCGTGAAAGACACCGTAAACACCGTCCACCGAAAAACCATTCTCTTCAAGGAGTTCGGTGAGCTCGGCGGCGTTCAGCTCGCGGGTGTGGAACGGATTCAGCGGGGTATCGCGTCCGGGGGAGAAGGTGATGCGATTCGGGGTGCTGATCAGCAGCGAGCCGCCGGGGCTGAGCACACGCGCGCACTCACGGATGAACTGCCCCTGGTCCCACAGGTGCTCGATGACCTGGAAGTTGACCACTACATCCACCGCTGCGCCGGCGAGCGGCAGGTCCGCCAGGTTCCCGGCGCGCATGTCCACGCGGGGATAACGGGCCTTCACATGCGCGATCGCGGACTCGTCATAGTCCAGCCCGATGACGTGCTCGGCCACGCCCGCCAGCATGTTGGCGCCGTAGCCCTCACCGCTGCCTGCCTCCAACACCCTGCGGCCCGCACAGAGGCTGCTGAGCCGCTCGTACACCACTTCGTGGCGGCGGAACCAGTAGTTCTCTTCGGCGATCCCGGGCACGGTCCGCTCCCCGGTGAGCGCCAGGGCGTCCGGGTCATCGGCTGGTGAGCCGCTTGCGCGAAGAGGATCAGCCGGGTGCGGGTCGGTCAGGTGCGAGTTCATCGTTTGGCAGGCTATCGGGTGAACGCCGTGTCTTAATACTGGTGGCCCAGATCACAGGCCGGAAACCAGGGGTGAACCGGCTATGGTGTACGGGCGAACTCCGTATATTACCCGTCAGTAACTTAATTCGCCGGATTAGTCACGAAACGTGACAGTGCGACCGGCGTAGTGCGGGTGCGCATGGAACTACCACGCAGATAGCTAGCAGACAGCGAAGAGGAAGGACGATCGGAGACTTATGACGAACATCGCGGTCCTGATCAAGCAGGTCCCAGACACCTGGTCAGAGCGCAAGCTCACCGACGGTGACTTCACGCTCGACCGGGAAGCCGCCGACGCGGTACTCGACGAGATCAACGAGCGTGCCGTCGAGGAAGCACTGCTCATCAAGGAGCGCGAGGGTGGCGACTCGGTCGTGACCGTCGTCTCGGCAGGTCCGGAAAAGGCCGCCGAGGCCATTCGTAAGGCTCTGTCGATGGGTGCCGACAAGGCAGTTCACCTGCTTGACCCGAGCCTGCACGGTTCCGATGCCATCCAGACCGGCTGGGCCCTGGCCCGTGCGCTGGGTCAGGTCGAGGGTGTCGAGCTGGTCATCGCCGGTAACGAGGCCACCGACGGACGTTCGGGAGCCATCCCGGCGATCATCGCCGAGTACCTGGGTCTTCCGCAGCTGACGCATCTGCGCAAGCTGACGGTCGAGGGCGGCGTCGTCAAGGGTGAGCGCGAGACCGATGAGGGTGTCTTCGAGGTCGAAGCCACGCTGCCGGCCATCGTCAGCGTCACCGAGAAGATCAACGAGCCGCGCTTCCCCTCCTTCAAGGGCATCATGGCCGCCAAGAAGAAGGAAGTCGCCGTACTGACCCTCGCTGAAATCGGGGTTGAGGCTGACGAGGTGGGTGTCGCGAACGCCGGTACGACCGTGCTGTCCTCGACCCCCAAGGCCGCCAAGACCGCGGGCGAGAAGATCGCCGACGAGGGCGAAGGTGGCACCAAGGTCGCCGAGTTCCTGGTTGCGCAAAAGATTATCTAGAGCAGATCATTCCGAATAGAACCTGATTAAGAGAAGGCATACGCAATATGGCTGAAGTACTTGTGCTCGTTGAGCATTCAGAGGGTGCACTGAAGAAGGTGAGCGCCGAGCTCATCACCGCCGCCCGCGTCCTGGGTGAGCCCTCGGCCGTGGTGGCCGGTCCGGCCGGCACCGCCGCGCCGCTGATCGACGGTCTCAAGGAGGCCGGCGCCGCCAAGATCTACGTCGCCGAGTCCGACATCGTCGACAACTACCTGGTGACCCCCAAGGTCGACCTGCTGGCCAGCCTGGCCGAGACCGCCAGCCCCGCCGGCATCCTGATCGCCGCGACCACCGAGGGCAAAGAGGTGGCCGGACGCCTGGCCGCACGCCTGGGCTCGGGCTTGCTGACCGATGTCATCGAGGTGCGCGAGGGTGGCAAGGCCCTGCACTCGATCTTCGGTGGCGCATTCTCCGTCGAGGCTCAGGCCAACGGCGACGCCCCGGTCATCACCGTGCGTCCGGGTGCCGTCGAGGCCGCACCGGCCGCCGGTGCGGGTGAGCAGGTTGCCGTTGAGGTGCCCGCGCCCGCCGAGAACGCCACCAAGGTCACCTCGCGCCAGCCCGTGGTCGGCGGAGATCGTCCGGAGCTCACCGAGGCCAATATCGTCGTCTCCGGCGGTCGTGGCGTCGGTAGTGCCGAGAAGTTCAGCGTGGTCGAGGCGCTTGCCGATTCGCTGGGTGCCGCTGTCGGTGCCTCGCGTGCCGCAGTCGACTCCGGCTACTACCCGGGCCAGTTCCAGGTAGGCCAGACCGGTAAGACCGTGTCGCCGCAGCTGTACGTCGCGCTGGGCATCTCGGGTGCCATCCAGCACCGCGCCGGTATGCAGACCTCGAAGACCATCGTCGCGGTCAACAAGGACGAGGAAGCCCCGATCTTCGAGATCGCCGACTTCGGTGTGGTGGGCGACCTGTTCAACGTCGCACCGCAGCTCACCGAGGCCGTGAAGGCCCGCAAGGGCTAAACAACCCCATGGAGCCCTGGAGCCGCCCTGCCGGCGACATCCAACCTCAGGGGGCGGCTGACGGTATGCCACTGGACTATCCGGAGCCTCGACCATCGCGTCGAGCGCCCTGGATAGTCCTTTCGGCGTTTTTGGGCATCCTCGTGGTGGGGCTGGTGGTTGCCGTCGTCGCCGTCGGTTCCCAGCGCAGCATTGCGGGCATGGCGATCATGGCGCCGGGGGAGTCCCCGGCGACGCCGAGTCGAACGTCGGTGCCGCCCGGGTCGACCCCGGGAGCAATCCCTGCCCCGAACGGGTCACAGGGCCCGTTCGGCGGCGCGACCTTCAGCCCGGGCGAAAAGCTCCAGCCCATCTCGATGCCCACCTACGTGCCGTTCAATTTCAACCTGCCTGCGGGGTGGGGGTGCATGCACACCGAGAACAAACCGCTGGATAAGCGCGTCACGTGTATGGACGAGGCCAACAAGGGCGGAGCGGCCGGCTGGATCGGGTCGAATCGGTGTGCCGACGGGTGCGGGAAGTCCACGCAGGACAAAGTGCGCGCGAAACTGCCGGTCGATGCGCAATCCTGGAAGCCGATCGACGATGTCACGTCATACGCGCGGATGACGGGCACCCTCGGAAACGGTATGCGTGTGGTTCGCATCGCGATGACATGTGCCTTCGCATCGACTCCCGGTGGATCCCGCGACACCCTGGCAGTGGCCATGCTCACCG
Organism: Mycobacterium sp. D16R18; assembly: GCA_002013775.1. GTDB lineage: Bacteria > Actinomycetota > Actinomycetes > Mycobacteriales > Mycobacteriaceae > Mycobacterium. Next base: position 50,596 of record MAFD01000030.1, on the reverse strand, counting down.
GCCCACCCGAGACCGAGGACACCCTGCAGAAGATCGCGAACGAATTACGGTCGCGAGTTCCGGCTTAGACTCCGCTGCGCAGCTGCCTGCGTGAGGTGATGCCGCGCTTGGCGAAGACCTTGCGCAGATGCCATTCCACGGTGTGCGAGCTGATGAACAGCTGGGCGGCGATCTCCTGATTGGTCAGACCCTGACCGGCCATCCGGGCGATCTGTGCCTCCTGAGCCGTCAGTGTTTGGGCAGAGGCGGCAGATGAACTGGCGGAACGTTTTCGCACTTTCGCGCCGGTCGCGAGAAGCTCGCGCTGCGCCCTCGCGGCGAAAGCCTCGGCGCCCATACCGACGAAACTTTCGTGAGCCACCGTGAGCGCTCGGCGGGCGTCTGCTCGTCGATGGCAGCGGCGTAACCACTCTCCGTAGATGAGGTGTGCCCGGGCGAGATGGACGGAAATCCTTGTGCTGGATAGCCGTTCGATCGCTTCTCGGTAGCAGGCCTCCGCCTTTTCGTCGACGGCGAGCAGTGCCCGGGAACGTGCCACTATGCCAACGGCCCAATCACTGTCGCCGGCCAGCGCCCGCTCTTCGAGTTGGTCGAGTGCCTTCGTGGCGGCGTCATGTTCACCGCAGCGTGCGGCGGCCTCGATCAGTTCGGTAAGGCACCAGCTGTACAACCCGAGATCCTCGTGCTCGCAAGCCCTTCGCGCCGCGTGAAACGCGAGCTGGTACCGGCCTAGACCGTTGTTGAGCACGCCGGCCGCGTAACCCATCGCGCCGAGCAGCCTGCCCTCGCCTCTGGCCGCGCCGTCGCGCATGGCGGCATCGATCAGTGGGATCGCCTCGGGCTCGGTACCGCGCCAGGCCGCCAAGATCAACGAGTGATATCTGATCGGTGCGTGGCCCGTCGCCGCGGAGATGGCGTCGGCCTCCTGGACAAGCTCCGCCGCCGCATCAAGCTCGCCGGCATGCACATGTACCCCGGCGCGGTAGATCAGTGCCGCCGGGAGAACTGACAGCGCACCGATATCGCGGGCGATTTGTACCGCGCGGGTTGCGAGGTGATGCCACATCTGGTCGTCCCACACCTCGTGTGTGGCCGATTCGAGGGCAATGGGAAACGCTTGCCACATCCAGCTGGTGTTGCCAGGACGGTCGGCCTCACGGCGGATCAGATCGAGGGCGTCCCGCAGCGTCTGGGCGCTTGCCGCGGCCCCATGGGTGATCCGCATCGCCAGGCCATCGAGCAGAAGATCCGTCGGCCGTGGCGGCTGCGACCCGGCCGGCGCCAGTCGCGCGGGTTCGGCCACCTCGACCGCGCCACCGCGCGGACAGAGGCGGCCGCCGTACATGGCCGCCCCGACCGCGTCCAAGTAGGTCTCCCGGGCCAGGTCGTCGTCCAGATTCTCCAAATCCTTGGCGGCGTCCAGCAGGCCGATCGCGGCATTGGAGACAGTGGTGGAGCCATCCGTGCCCACCCGGCTTTCCGCGAAGGCGATCTTCGCGCGCAGCCGGGCCACTCGGGCCCGCGCCAGCGGATCCAGCGGAGCCATGTCGGAGATGGCGAGCAGCTCGCGGGCGGCATCGTAGGCCGCCGCATCGTGTTTTGACCGGGCCGCGGCCAGTGCTCGTAACCCGCGGAGTGCCGGATTCGAGGTGAGCTCGGTGGCCCGTTGCAAAAAGGCGGCAGCCGCCAGGATGCCGCCCCTGGCCTGGGCGCGGTCGGCCGACTGCTCAAGTTCGGTGGCGATCGCCGCATCGGTGCCCGCCGCGGCGTGTGCGCGGTGCCACGCTCGGCGATCTGGATCGGTTACCGGATCTGTAGCATCGGCCAGAGCGCCATGAATTCTTCTGCGTTCCAACGGCTGTGCGCTTCTGTAGACGGCGGACCGCACCAATGGATGGCGGAAGCGAACCCGGGTGCCCAACTCGATCAGATCCGCGCCCTCGGCGGGTGCGAGCGCATCCAGCGAGATTCCGAGCCGTTCGGACGCACGCGCCAGTAACGCCGCATCGCCCAGCGGATCGGTCGCCGCGGTGAGGAGCAACGTTTGCGTCTCGTCGGGCAGCTGCCGGACCCGCCGCAGGAAGGCTTGCTCGATATGTCCGGCCAGGCGACCGCCGTCGGGCCACCCGAATCCACCCGCGAGTTCCTCGGTGGTCAGACCCCGCGGGAGTTCCAACAGGGCCAGCGGATTGCCGTGCGTCTCGGCCACGATGCGGTCACGAACCCGATCGTCCAGGAGCCCCGGAATCGCGGAGTCCAGCAGCGCGGCGGCGTCGGCCGCCCGCAGGCCACCCACCCTGAGCTCGGGCAGTCCGGTGAGCTCGTCGTCGGAACCACCGCGCACCCCGAAGAGCGCTGCGACCGGTTCACTGGCCAAACGTCGGGTGGCGAAGGCCAGGGTCTGCAACGAGACTCGGTCGAGCCACTGGGCGTCATCGACCACACACAGCACGGGCTGATGTTCGGCTGCCGCGGCCAGCAGACTCAACACGGCAAGCCCGATCAGGAAGCGGTCGGGCGCTGGTCCGCTGCTTATCCCGAAGGCGATGTCGAGCGCCTCGCGTTGGGGACTGGGCAACGTCTCGAGGTGGTTCGATAGCGACCCACAGAAATGTTGTAGACCGGCGAACGCGAGTTCCATCTCGGATTCGACGCCTGCGGTGCGCACCACGCGAAATCCTTGCGCTTCTTCGATTGCATGCTCGAGGAGCGCGGTCTTGCCTATTCCGGCTTCACCCCGTAGGACGAGTACCTGACTGGGGCCCGACCGTGCGGCCGCGATCAGCCGCCCGAGTGACGCGCACTCGGGCGCTCGACCGCGTAAACGCGATCCCGGGTAACTGTTGACCAAGTGCTCCGCCGAATTCGATGAATAGGGTGGAAGTTTACCGAGCTGCCGATTCACCTCGACGACTACGTACTTTCCAGGGTTCGAATCCCGCGCCGAGCTGCGAACGTTGCATGGGAGACGAGAAAGGTAATCGCACAATGAAAATCACAGTTGTTGGTGCCACCGGCCAAATCGGTTCCCGGGTGGTTTCTTTGCTCGCCGCAGACGGCCATGACGTGGTCGCGGCGTCGTTGTCCTCTGGTGCGAATGTGTTGACCGGCGAGGGGTTGGTGAACGCGCTCACCGGATCGAATGTGGTTATCGACGTTGTCAATTCTCCGTCGTTCGAGGACGGGCCGGTGATGGATTTCTTCACCGCCGCGGCGCGCAATCTTGTCGACGCGGCGAACCAGACTGGCGTCGGCCACTATGTCGCGCTCTCCATCGTCGGCGCGGATGGTCTGCCGGACAGCGGGTACATGAGGGCGAAAACGGCGCAGGAGAACATCATTGCCGAATCCGGATTGCCCTACACGATCGTGCGAGCCACCCAATTCCAGGAATTCGCCGAGGCCATCACCGACACGCTCGTTGTGGGAGATGAGGTTCGCGTGCCCGATGCGAGAATTCAGCTGATCGCCGTCGACGATGTGTCCGCACAGGTGGCTCACGCCGCAGAGGCCGAGCCTCGCAACGGAATCATCAACATCGGTGGGCCAGAGAAGTTTTCGTTCGCCGAAATGGCGCAGGCGGTGCTTGACGCGCGCGGTGACGACAAGCCGGTGGTTGTCGACTCTGCCGCCACCTACTTCGGGACCCCCGTGGACGACTTCAGTCTGGTCACCGGTGATGACGGTGTGCTGACCCAGACACGATTCGCCGATTGGATGGCTCGCCGATGATGGCGAACGACGATCTGGTGAGTGCCCTCACGGTGCTGCAGACCGTGACACCGCCGGTGATCCCGTCGGACGCCCACGTGATGACGGTGGAGATCGAGTGGCCGGCCGGTAGTCCCGGTACGCCGCCGCATCGTCATCCAGGCGGTCCGGCGTTCGGATATGTGGTCGAGGGAGAGATGCTCTTCGAACTCGAAGGCCAAGCACCGCGGGTGGTCAAGGCCGGTGAAGCGTTCTGGGAACCCGGCGGTGATGTCATCCACTATTCGGATGCCAACAACCGTGTGGACGCGGCGCTGCGCTTCGTGGTGACCATGATGTGCAAACCCGGCGAGCCGATGTTGGTGCTGGTCGAGGAGGAGGAACTTCGGTTGCGCGCCGATGCGCGAGTGCCCGCGTAGCGTCCGTTAGCTCCGTGTTTGCCTAAGGGATTCACGGACGCAAGCACGCATTTGGCGTACTGAACGCCGCAATTAACGGATCGTGCATGGACACGACACGCTTCCGATGCCGTTCCGCCGCATAACTCCGCGAATCTCGCAGTCATGAGTACAGCTTCAGTTCTCATCGCCGCAGATCAATCCATCTCAGACGTAGCGGGGGAGGCCGGGGAAGCTCCACAGGGTCCTCGGTACACCCTGCTGCTGTCGAACGATCCCGCCGATATCGATGCCGTGCAACGGCTTCGATACGACGTGTTCAGCAGCGAGCCGGGATTCCAGCTCGCGAGCACCCCGGCCGCGTTCGAGGGACGCGACGCCGACCGCTTCGATGAGCACTGCGATCACCTGCTGGTACGAGAGGACACCTCGGGTGATGTGGTGGGCTGCTACCGGATGCTGCCCCCGCCCGGTGCCATTGCCGCTGGAGGGCTTTACAGCGCAACGGAATTCGACATCAGTGGACTCGATTCGCTGCGTCCACAGCTTGTCGAGATGGGTCGCGCGGTGGTGCGCGGCGATCACCGCAACGGCGCGGTAGTGCTGCTGATGTGGGCGGGAATTCTGGCCTACCTGGACCGCTGCGACTACACCTACGTCACCGGATGCGTATCGGTTCCCATGCAGGACAACCCCGAACAGGCACCCGGCAGCCAGGTGCGCGCCGTGCGCGACTTCGTCATGAAGCGGCATGCCGCGGCGCCGGAGTACACGGTGCGCCCCTACAACCCGGTCGTTGTCGACGGGATGGGGCTCGATGACATCGCGCCGCCCGCCAAGGTGGCGGTTCCCGCACTGATGCGCGGATATCTGCGGCTGGGCGCGAAGGTTCTCGGCGAACCAGCACACGATCCCGACTTCGGCGTGGCCGACTTCATGGCACTGCTCAACAAGGACGAAGCCGATGTGCGCTACCTCAAACGGCTGAGGTCCGTCGGGGCGGCGTCGGAAATCGGCGCGGCGGCGGCCGGCCAGGAGTAGCGATGGCACCCGAATTCGCGCACGCCTGGCTGCCGAAGGCAACCTGTGACGACAGCTGCATGCGGGCCACCCACATCGACGAGCCAGGACCGCTGACCCGAACCCTGCGGACCACGACACGGATCGCGATGGCGATCACGCTGTTGGCCCTCGCGCCGCTGCTGGGGATACCAATTCCCGGACGGGTGCGCTGGCAGCGCGGCTACTGCCGGTTGATGCTGCGTTGCCTCGGCGTTCGGATATCAGTCTCAGGCGGTCCGATCCGCGATATCCGGGGTTCCCTCGTGGTGGCGGGTCATGTGTCCTGGGTCGATGTCTTCGCCATCGGCGCGGTGCTCCCGGGGTCGTTCGTGGCCCGGGCAGACCTGATCGATTGGCCCGGTCTGGGCGTTATCGCCCGGATGATGCGGGTCATCCCGATCGAGCGGGGAAACCTGCGCACCCTGCCGCGAGTGGTCGACACCGTCGCGGCGCGGCTCCAGGCCGGTCAGACCGTGGTGGCGTTCCCGGAGGGCACCACCTGGTGCGGTCGTGCGTACGGGTCATTTCGCCCCGCGATGTTCCAGGCCGCGATCGACGCGCAGCGGCCGGTACAGCCGCTGCGGCTGACATACCACCACCAGGGCGGCGAGCTGTCGACCGTTCCGGCCTATGTCGGGGAGGACACCCTGATGGCCTCCATTCGCCGGATCACCGCGACGCGGATGACCGTGGCACATATCCAGGTGGCGGGGCTGCAATTGCCCGGTGAGAGCCGCCGTGATCTGGCCAACCGCTGTGAGGCCGCCGTGAGGGCCGGTGACCGAACCCCGCAGATCCACAGCCACCCGGAGCACCCGGAGCCGATCGCAGCCTGACGCGATTGCACGAGCCCACCTGGGTGGGACTTATCCTGGATGCGTTATGTCTGCTGCTCGAACCCCAGCTCGCCCGGATGGCTCATCCGCGGTGTACCTGGATCACGCCGCCACCACCCCGATGCGCCCCGCTGCCATCGAGGCGATGGCGGCGGTCATGGCACGGACCGGGAACGCCGCTTCGTTGCACGGATCCGGGCGTGATGCGCGTCGGCGGGTGGAGGAATCGCGGGAGTCGATCGCCGCGGCCCTGGGCGCCCGACCGTCGGAGGTGATCTTCACCGCCGGTGGTACCGAGAGCGACAACCTCGCCATCAAGGGCATCTACTGGGCACGCCGAGACGCGGATGCGCGACGTACGCGCGTCATCGCCAGCGCCGTCGAGCACCATGCCGTGCTCGATGCGGTGCAGTGGCTCGCCGATCACGAGGGGGCCGAGGTGACGTGGCTGCCGGTGGACAGCGCCGGCACCGTCACTCCCGCGGCACTGCGCGCGGCTCTTACCGACCATGACGACGTCGCACTCATCACGGTGATGTGGGCCAACAACGAGGTCGGCACCATCAACCCCATCTGTGAGTTGGCATCCATCGCCGCTGAATTCGATATTCCCATGCATAGCGATGCCATCGGGGCGGTAGGCCAGCTCGATGTCGATTTCGCCGCCAGCGGCCTGTCGGCGGTGAGCGTGGCCGCACACAAGTTCGGCGGCCCCATGGGTGTCGGCGCTCTGCTGCTGCGACGTGAAACCGCTTGTGTTCCATTGCTGCACGGCGGTGGCCACGAACGTGATATCCGCTCGGGAACCCCCGACACCGCGGCCATCGTGGCGATGTCGACCGCGCTCGTCGACGCCGTCGCGGAACGGTGTGAGGGTGCGGCCATCATGAAAGCGCTACGGGATGAGCTGATCGATCAGGTGCTGACCCGGATCGAGGGCTCCGTCCTCAACGGTGCGGTCAACAGCGGCAGATTGCCCGGAAACGCGCATTTCACCTTTGCCGGATGCGAGGGCGATTCTCTGCTGATGTTGTTGGATGCCAACGGCATCGAGTGTTCTACCGGATCGGCATGCACGGCAGGCGTTGCGCGCCCCTCGCATGTGCTCATCGAAATGGGCATCGACCCCGAAGTCGCGCGTGGATCGCTGCGATTCACGTTCGGCCACACCTCCGTTGCCTCGGATGTGGCACGTGCGGTCGAGGCCCTGCGGGTCGCTGTTCCACGTGCGCGGGCTGCTGCCCTCGCCAGCGCAGGGGGCCGGTCATGAGGGTGCTTGCCGCCATGAGCGGGGGAGTGGACTCTTCGGTTGCGGCCGCGCGCATGGTGGATGCCGGACACGATGTGGTTGGTGTGCACCTGGCATTGTCGGCGGCACCCGGCACATTGCGCACGGGCTCCCGGGGGTGCTGTTCTAAAGAGGACGCAGCCGATGCTCGACGGGTTGCCGACATGCTTGGAATCCCCTTCTATGTTTGGGATTTCGCCGATCGTTTCAAGGAAGACGTCATTGACGACTTCGTCGAGGCCTACGCCGAGGGGCGCACCCCCAATCCCTGCGTGAAGTGCAACGAGAAGATCAAGTTCGCGGCGCTGGCCGATCGTGCCATCGCGTTGGGCTTCGATGCCGTCGCCACCGGCCACTATGCGCGGCTACGGGACGGCAGGTTGCGCCGGGCGGTCGACGAGGACAAGGACCAGTCCTATGTGCTCGGGGTGCTGACACCGCAGCAGCTGAGCCGTGCCCTGTTCCCGGTCGGAGACAGTTCCAAGCCCGACATCCGGGCCGAGGCCGAGCAGCGTGGCCTGCTCGTCGCGAATAAGCCTGACAGCCACGACATCTGCTTTATCCCGTCCGGAGACACTCAGGCGTTCCTCGGTGCACGCATCGGCGTGCGACGCGGAAACGTGGTGGACGCCGACGGGAGTGTGCTGGCCACTCATGCGGGGGTGCACGAGTTCACCATCGGTCAGCGCAAGGGGCTCGGGCTGGTCGGTCCTGCAGCGGACGGGCGTCCCCGCTACGTCACCTCGATCGACGCCGAGACTTCCACCGTTCGCGTGGGAACTGTTGAGGACCTTGAGATTTGGGATTTCGGGGGAGAGCCGGTGGTGTGGACCTCCGGTCGGGTCCCGTCCGGGCCCGTCGAGTGTCAGGTGCAGGTCCGCGCGCATGGGTCTGTCGTGGACGCGGTTGTCGACCCGGCGGTCGAGCGGATTCAGGTCCGGTTGCGTACCGCACTTCGGGGTGTGGCACCCGGGCAGACGGTGGTGCTGTACCGGCCCGATGTTGAGGGCGACGAGGTGCTCGGCAGCGCCATCATCACGCGCGACTAGGCCCCTAGACCCCTGCGGAGCGCATCGCGATGGCTACCCGCTCGGCAACATACTGCCGTCCCGGCGCGGTCGGATGCATCGGAATTCCCTCATCGCCGGCGCCGGTACCCGTCATCGACACATAGCGCTGAAAATCGGACGCGCACACGCTGTGGTCGCTGCTGGTCGCCGGGATGACCGGAGTGAATCCCGCCTTCGAGGATTCGGTGATGATCGTGTCGTTCAGCTGACGCTGCAGACCATTGAGGAAGGTGATGGTCTCTTGGGTATTGATCAGCCCTACCAAGCACCCCTTGGCGTCCGGGGGAAGGATCGGCAGGTATCCCACCGTGAACACGCGCGCGTTCGGAGCGGCCTGACGTATGGCGGCGTACGCGCCGGTGAGTTTCGGGCCCACCGAGGCCACGTTGGTGCTGAATTGCGCCTTCTTCTCCGGGGGGCAGCTCAATGCGAACAGGCAGTCGGTGGCGATCTGCTCAAAGCCGGCGTCGTTGCCACCGATGGATACGATCGCCACCTTCGTGGCGGGGGACAGCCCGGTGTTCTGCGGGCCCCGCGTGGAGGGCGTGTAGACATCGGTGGAGAGTGCGCCCACGCAGGAGTAGTCGGCGAATGTCATCTGCGGGAACGACGTGGCCACCAGGTGCGCGACATTGTCGGTCGCCTGGTTGCAGGCGGTGCCGACAGGGCCGGTGATACCCGCGGCGTTTGAGCCCGCCGCCATGAACGAATCTCCGATCGCAACCAGCTGGGCACCCGCAACAGGTTCGGCCGACGCGATCGAGGGGCCGGCCACTGTCGCCGCCAACACCGTGGCGATGCCGATCACCGTCGAGAGCGTCCTGAACGCGCGCATGTGTCCCTCTCCTCCCGGCTGGCCGGCAGGCGGCCCCGATCAATGGTACTGAACGGCATATCGCCGTTTGCCCACGTCGGCGTTACGGAGGGTTACACCTTGGCGGCCTTGCGCTCGGCGCGCCTGGCCTGGCGTTCCAGGTACTTGGCCTTGACTTCCTCGAAGTCACTGGCGGTCTTCCTGAGGTCGGTGATGAGGCGGTCGAGGTCTTCGCGGTACCACTCGCCTTCGCCGTTGATGTCATCGCGCTCGAAGATGCGCCACTTGCGCAGTACCGGCAGGACGACTTCGGCAAGGTGCGACTGTGGGTCGTAGACACCGCCGGTGGCGATGGTCACGGCGTTGCGGCGAAATCCCGGGATCGTGTAGCCCGGCATCGTGAAGTTGTCGAGAACCTTGTGGATTGACTTCACGGCCTGGTTGGGCGCGATCTGGAGGCCGGCCTCGACCATGTTGCGGTAGAAGATCATGTGCAGGTTCTCGTCATTGGAGATGTGTTTGAGGAGTTCCTGGGCGATGGGCTCGGCACACGCGACGCCGGTATTGCGATGCGAGACACGGGTGGCCAGCTCCTGAAATGACACGTACACCACCGAGTCGAACAGGCTGTCGGCGAACATGTGATCCCCGCCCTGACGGTTCTGGCCGGGGGAGAAGCCGCGGGTCATCTGCTCCACCCGGAGCTTTTCGAGTTCCACCGGATCGACCGCGCGGGTGACGACGAGGTAGTCGCGGATGGCAATGCTGTGGCGGTTCTCCTCGGCGGTCCACCGGTTGACCCAGGTGCCCCACGGCCCGTCCATGGTGAAGTTCATGGCGATCTCACGGTGATAGGCGGGCAGATTGTCTTCGGTGAGCAGATTGGTGATCATCGCGACCTTGGCCAGCTCGGAGAGCTTGCACTGCTCCGGATCCCAGTCCTGACCGCCCAATGCTTTGTAGTTCTTGCCCTCGGACCACGGGATGTAGTCATGCGGGCTCCACTCTTTGAACACTCCGAGATGGCGGTGGGTGTTCTCCTCCACCACGGGTTCGAGTTCGTGGAGGAGTTCGAGGTCGGTGAATTCTTTCTGCGGCATGAAAGCGGTCCTCGGGGTTAGTTATCTGTGTCTAAAAGTGACACTTATATTTGATCGGGTGGCCGCATGCGCCTCTAGTGACAAAGGTCCTCGATCTGGGGTGGAAAGTCCCTCGCCCGGGTTGGTTCCGATGGGCGACCGGCAACCGGGGCCTGTACTTTCAACGCCTATGAATGGCCTCCTGGACCGGTACTTCCGGATCTCCGAGCGGAAGTCGACGTTCGGGCGGGAGGTTCGCGGCGGGATCGTCACCTTCTTCGCGATGGCCTACATCGTGGTGCTCAACCCGCTCATCATCGGTGGGGAGCCGGGACGCGCTCATAACGCCGACGTGCTGGGCCATGTGCTGCCGGTGGGGCAGGTAGCCGCGGTCACCGCCCTGGCCGCCGGGGTGATGTCGATCCTGTTCGGTGTCATCGCCAAGTACCCGTTTGCGCTTGCCGCCGGGCTGGGCATCAACAGCCTGCTCGCGGTGTCGTTCGCGTCGCAGATGAGCTGGCCCGAGGCCATGGGATTGGTGATTGTCGACGGCCTCGTCATTGTGGCGCTGGGCATCTCCGGCTTCCGGACCGCGGTGTTCCATGCGATTCCCGACGAGCTGAAGGCGGCGATCGCTGCGGGAATCGGGTGCTTCATCGCGTTCATCGGTTTCGTGGACGCGGGTTTCGTGCGGCGGATCCCTGACGCTGCGAACACGACGGTGCCGGTTGGTTTGGGAATCGACAACTCGGTGGCCACCGTGCCGACCCTGATCTTCGCCGCGGGCGTGCTGCTGATGGGAATCCTGGTGGTGCGCAAGGTTCGTGGCGGACTGCTCATCGGAATTGTTGTGATGACGGGGATTTCCATGATCGCGCAGGCGTTGACCGAACGCGGCGCGCAGCCCGTCGACGCCAAGGGATGGAATCTCACGGTGCCGGACTGGCCGACCTCCGCGGGCGGCATCCCGGATCTGAGTCTGCTCGGTCAGGTGGACATGTTCGGCGCGTTCACTCGGGTGGGCGTGCTGTCGGCCACGGTTCTGGTGTTCGCGTTGGTGCTCTCGAACTTCTTCGACGCGATGGGAACCATGACCGGTCTGGGTAAGGAGGCCGGACTGGCCGACGAACACGGCACCCTGCCGGGTATCGGACGGGCGCTGTCAGTGGAGGGCATCGGTGCGGTCGTGGGTGGTGTCTCGTCCTCGTCCTCTAACACCGTGTTCGTGGAGTCCGCTTCGGGCATCGCCGAGGGCGCCAGGACCGGGCTGGCCAATGTGGTCACCGGGCTGCTGTTTCTGGCGGCCATGTTCTTCACCCCGCTGTATTCGGTTGTACCGCTGGAGGCCGCGGCACCGGCGCTGGTGGTCGTCGGTGCGATGATGATCGGCCAGCTCCGCAGCATCGACCTCAGCCGGTTCGACTATGCGCTGCCCTGCTTCCTGACGGTGGTGACGATGCCGTTCACCTACTCGATCGCCAACGGCATCGGGGTCGGGTTCATCAGCTGGGTGGTGCTCGCCGTCGTGTCCGCAGAGCGCGGGGCTCGACGCCGTGCCGTGCATCCGCTGCTGTATGTGGTGGCCGGATTGTTTGTCGTCTATTTCGCCAAGGGTCCGATCGAGTCGCTCATCACCTAACGTTCTGGTTGTGAATATATGGGCGAAGGGAACTGGCGTCGGCTCCTGGCCGGGTCAAGAGGCACGTGCTGCGACGGGGATCGTGGTGGCCGAGCTGCCGCTGCCCCATATCGTGGAGCTGCCCGCGCGCGGGGTCGGTGCCGATCTGATCGGCCGAGCCGCGGCATTGCTGGTCGATATCGCTGTCGATGTGGCACCCACCGGCTACCGCACCACCGCGCGGCCAGGTGCGGTGGTCCGACGCGCTCGCGGATTCCTTGACGAGGACATGGATGCGCTCGAAGAGGAGTGGGAGCGCGGCGGGCATCGGGGTAGCGAACGCGCGGTGAAGGTGCAGGGCCCCGGGCCGGTCACGTTGGCCGCACAATTGGAGCTTGCCAACGGTCATCGCGCGATCACCGATCCCGGTGCGGTGCGGGACCTGGCGGCGTCCCTGGCAGAGGGGTTGGCTCTGCATCAAGCCACGCTGTCTCGCCGGCTGGGCGTTCCCGTGGTGGTGCAGATCGATGAACCGTCCCTGCCCGCCGCGCTGGACGGCAGGCTGTCCGGCACCAGCATGTTCTCGCCGGTACATCCGGTCGACGTACCGACAGCGATCACGTTGTTGGACCAGTGCGCCGCGGCCGTGGGCGGTGAACTGATAGTGCATTGCTGCGCCGCAGATCCTCCTTGGGAGCTGCTGCGCGGGAGCAATATTCGCGGAATCGCGCTGGATGCCGCATACCTGACGGATGCGCAGGCGCTCGATGGACTGGCCTCGGTGCTGGACACGGGGAAGATCGCGATACTCGGCATGATTCCCTCCGCCCCAACGTCAGTGCCGATATCGTCCGAAGTCCTGGCAACCCGCACCGCGGCGCTCGCCGACAAACTGGGCTTCGGGCGTGCCGTGCTGCGCGATCGCATCGGCATCAGCGCTGGATGCGGGCTTGCCGGTACGGACCTCCAATGGGCACGTACCGCAACAGAATTGACGCGCAAGGTCGGCGATCTGATCGATGCCGACCCGGATGCGCTCTGATGGACGTCTATCAGGCCATCGCCACCCGCCGGGACGTGCGTGCCGAGTTTACCGGGCAGGTTGTCGACGACGCGACGTTGATGAAGCTGCTACAGGCCGCGCATCGCGCGCCCAGCGTCGGGAACAGCCAGCCATGGGATTTCGTGGTGATGCGTGAGTCGCAGACGCTGGAGAAGTTCGCGGCGCACGTGACGGAGCAGCGCCAGAGATTCGCCGACAGCCTGCCGGAGGAACGGCGAAACACCTTTGACCCCATCAAGATCGAAGGCATCTGCGAAAGCGGCACCGGGGTGGTGGTCACCTACGACCATGGCCGTGGCGGCCCGCACGTCCTGGGTAGGCACACCATTGCCGACGCCGGCTTGTTCTCGGCGGTGCTCGCCATCCAGAATCTATGGCTCGCCGCGGTCACCGAAGGGATCGGCGTCGGCTGGGTGTCCTTTTACGAGGAACAGTTCCTGGCCGAACTAATAGACGCGCCAACACATATCAGGCCGATTGCCTGGCTGTGTGTCGGACCGGTGCGTGAGTTCGCCGAGCGCCCCGATTTGGAGCGGTTCGGCTGGCGCAGCGGGCGCCCCCTGGAGGACGCCGTGCATTGGGGCCGTTACCGGGAGATCTAGCGTCCCTTGAAGTCGGGATCACGCTTCTCGAAGACGGCGCCGATGGCTTCCTGCAGGTCCTCCGACGGCAGGAACGCAGCGTTCCAGGTCGAGACGTACTTGAGGCCGTCGGCAACGACACTCTCGCGCTCGCGGCCCAGCACATCCTTGACACCCTGAACTACCAGCGGGGGATTGGCCGCGATCTCGGCGGCGGTCGCGTGGGCTGCGGCCAGCGTTGCCTCCGCAGTGTCGAACACGTCATTGACGAGTCCGATCTTCTCGGCCCGAGCCGCGTCGATGTCCTTGCCGGTGAAGGCCAGTTCGCGCAGGTGACCGTCGCCGATGATCGGCGGAAGACGGTGCAGTGAGCCAATATCGGCGACAATCGCGACCTTGGCCTCGCGCACACTGAACTTCGTCTCGGCGCTCGCATACCGGATGTCGGCGGCCGCGATGAGGTCGACGCCACCGCCGATGCACCAACCCTGTACCGCGGCGATCACCGGCTTGCGGCAGTCCGCGACGGCGGTCACCGAGGCCTGCAGCCGACGTATCTCGTCGAGAAAGTCGGTGCGTGGTTTGGCCAATGCCTTCTCGGCCAGCAACGGCATGAAGGTGCCTGCCATCGCGGGCAGGTCCAATCCGTAGCTGAAATTGGCGCCGGCGGCGGCGAGCACGACCGCCCGTACTTCCGGGTCTGCGTCGAGCTCGGTGAAGATCAGCGGCAGTTCCCGCCAGAAATCGGGTCCCATCGCATTGCCCTTGCCGGGCCCGATGAGGGTGACCTGGGCGATGTGCCCGCTGGTCTCCACGGTGAAGGCTTTCCAGTCGCTCGCCGATGAGCCGCTTGCGCGAAGAGAATCAGACATGGGCGTGAGCCTACGGGTTCAGGCGGGCAGTAGGCCCTTGCGGTCCTCGCGGAGTTGCTTGACCACCGACTGCCAGGACATTGCCCAGGACTGCACGTCGTCGCCGGACTGGCTGGTCATGAAACCGCGAATGATGCCGACGAGCACGGTGCGGCCACCGACATGGGTGTACACGGGGCCGCCGGAATCGCCCTTGGCGATCACCGGGCCATTGAATCTGAACCAGCCGTTGCCAAGTCGGGTCACCGATCCGCACGCATCGCCCGTGGTGAAACCGGTGCGGCAGACCGGCATTCCCACATCGGGAGTGACCGTGTCATCACGTTCGAGCCGTTGACCGTTGGCCATGACGTCGTTGACGGGCAATCCTTCATCGATCGAGATGGCCTCATAGTCGATGGTGTATTCGTTCTCGTATACCGGGCCCTCGGGGGGACGGTTGTCGTGGGCGAGGATCTTGTGTCCCACCGCTGCGAAGTCTCCATTGCGAACGATGCCGTCACCGTTGACGCAATGCCCTGCGGTGATGCCTACGCGAAGCCCCGGATCGACGTAACCGAGCGTGCAGCTCAGCGAGCCCTGGTAGATGAGCATGCCGGGGTACACCAGCGGCGGGTCTGCATGTGCGGGTGCGGGGTTCGCGGCGGGAAGCGCGCACAGCACAGCGACGATGGTCGTTATCCACAAGAACGGGCGCATGACGGCTAGGGGACAACCATTCTCGCGGGACCGGACGGGCGGTCATCGGAGGGCGCCGGAGGTAGGACCATCGGCGGCGCCTGCGGATTGATGGCCACGGGGCTCGCGGCCTCGGGGCGGCGTGCGGCCGCCGCGATGTCATCTCGGATCTGCTGTTGCACCGTCGGCCAGGACAACGCCACGGTGGACTCTCGGCGGGTCTGATTGGCCGTGTATCGCGCGCTCACGATGCCGACGATGGCGGCGTTGCCGGGCGAGGTCACGGTGTAGACGGCGCTACCGGAGTCGCCGTGGTCGGCGGGCAGACCGTCCACGAGGAACCAGCCATTGCCGAATCCGGCGATGGCGCCGCACGCCTCACCCGTGGTGATTCCGATTCGGCACACCGACAGGCCGTCGCGGGGAACGACGGCGGGGTCGACTCCGAGTCGTAGTCCGTTGGGCAGCACGTTGTTGATCGGCACACCCTCGTCGAAGGCGATGCCCTCGTAGTCGATTCGATAGTCGTCGCGGGCCAGCGGCCCTTCGGGCTTGATATTGGACTGGGCCACCGCGAGTTGTCCGATACGGACACCGTCGTTGGTGAACACCGGCCCATTTCCGCCACAGTGACCTGCGGTGACGCCAACGCGCGCGGTGGGATCCACGAAACCGAGGGTGCAACTCAGCGATTCCCTACCGGGTGGGCGTTGGATGATCTCCATGCCCGGGTAAATCAGCGGGTCCGCATGTGCCGCAGCCGGGTTCGCGAAGCCAAGACCGGTCAGTACGGCGAGGGCCGCGACCCACACCGTCAACCGTCCCCACGGGTCGGTCCGTCGACCGTTCTCGCCGACACTGGTCACGCGATAGCTCTCTGTCTGCCACGTTCACCGTCAACAAAGCCCGACCAGTGTTAGGAGAGCACGCGGCACGACTCTCCGTGTCGTCAGAAGCCTATGCGAACTGGGTGTCTTGTGGTGCAGGAAGTGGCGTCGAGGTTGGTGAATCCCCAGGTGGAGGGGGAGCGTCGGGTGATTTTTCGAGGTCTTCCCGCAGTTGATTGAGCACGGTTGACCAGGAAATCGCGGTGGTTTGCACCACGCCGGTGTCAACGCTGCGCGTGGTTCCGCGCGCGATGCCGACGATGGCGCCGTGCCCGGGTGAGGTGATCGAGTACACCGGGCTACCCGAGTCGCCATGGTCGGCGGGTAGTCCGTCGATTTCGAACCAGCCGTTGTTGACCGTGGTGACGGTGCCGCAGGCCTCACCGGTGGTGACGCCGTTACGGCAGACCGGAAGTCCGGTTTGCGGCTGGATCCCGCCGCCACGTTCGAGCCGAATCCCGTTGGGGAGTATGTCGTTGATCGCAACGTCATCGCGGAATTTGATGGCCTCGTAGTCGATCAGGTATCTGGTGCCGTCGATCCGCTCGCCGTCGCGCAGATTGGACCCGGCGATGACGAGGACGCCGATGAGCTTGCCTGTCGCGTCATACACCGGTCCATCGGTATCCATGGCGCAATGGCCCGCGGTGAGGCCGAAACGCACGTCGGGGTCGACGAAGCCGAGCGTGCAGCTCTGGGTTCCCTGAATGATCTCCATTCCGGGAAACACGAGGGGGCCATCGGCGAGGGCCGGAGGCGCGGGGACGATCGTGGTCAGCGCGGCGGCGCCGAGGGCACCGCACAATCTGCTAGCAACAGACAACTTGCATCCCAGCCTGTCTCTCTGAGGGGTAGGCAAAGCGTGAAACTGAGTGTAAGGACTGTCCGAGGATCAGTCGCGCTGATCGAGCAGCTTGATCAGCCGCTTGGTGGCGATCAATCGGTATGACGCATCGAGAAGCTCGGCAACCTCGTCCCAGTCCACTTCGGCGCTGCTGAAATCCAGTCCGAGCCAGCCGAAGGGGCCCATATACGCCGGGTAGTAGAAGCGTTCATCCTGCAAGAGTGCGGGGCGCTCCGAATCGTCCACCTTGACCAGCACCGAGTAGGGGTAGGCGATCATCTCGCCCCGTGTTGCGCCCTTGGCGTTCCCGCCGAACATCGCGAAGATCTTTCCGGCCTTGAAGACGGGCCTACCCCAGGAGATCTGTTCGGCGGTCTCGGGCAGTGCGAGAGCCAGCTCGCGTAGTTCGGCCAGACCCGGATCGTCCTCGGTGAACATAATCGGGTGTGTGCCCATGGGCACATCGTAGGGTTCGGGTGCTGTCGGGCGGGTCCGTTAGCCTGCCGGTATGGATCCCGACATCCAGCGCCAATGGGGTGAGCTGGCCGAAGAGGTGCGTGGTCACCAGTTCCGCTACTACGTCAAGGACGCGCCCCTCATTTCCGATGGCCAGTTCGACGAGCTGCTGAAGAGGCTGACGGCGCTGGAAGAGCAGTACCCGGAGCTGCGTACTCCGGATTCGCCGACGCAGCTCGTGGGTGGGGCGGGTTTCGTCACCGAGTTCAGATCGGTTGATCACTTGGAGCGAATGCTCAGCCTGGACAACGCATTCAGTTCCGAGGAGCTGACGGCCTGGGACGCGCGGGTTCGCGGGGATGTCGGTGAAGAACCGGAATACCTGTGTGAGCTGAAGATCGACGGTGTGGCACTCGCGCTGGTCTACGAGAACGGTCTGCTGGTGCGCGGGGCCACCCGTGGGGACGGACGTAGCGGTGAGGACGTCACCCTGAATGCCAGGACCATTGAGGATGTGCCGGAAAGGCTTACCGAGTCAAAGGAATACCCGATACCGGCACTCTTGGAGGTGCGCGGTGAGGTGTTTTTCCGGCTGGAGGACTTCGAGGTGCTCAATGCCTCGCTGGTGGAGGAGGGCAAGCCGCCGTTCGCCAACCCGCGCAACAGTGCCGCGGGCAGCTTGCGACAGAAGAACCCGGCCATCACCGCCAGACGTCGGCTGCGGATGATCTGTCACGGACTTGGCCGTGCCGAGGGCTTCGCACCGGAGAGCCTGCATGACGCGTATTTGGCGTTGGGGCAGTGGGGATTACCCGTATCTACCCACACCACCAAGGTGCGCGGTATCGCGAAGGTCCAGGAGCGCGTCAACTATTGGGCCGAACATCGTCATGATGTGGAACACGAGATCGACGGCCTTGTCGTCAAGGTCGACACGGTGGCGCTGCAGCGTCGCCTTGGCAGCACTTCGCGTGCCCCGCGCTGGGCCATCGCGTACAAGTATCCGCCCGAGGAAGCGACGACCGACCTGCTCGACATCCGGGTGAGCGTGGGCCGCACCGGACGGGTCACCCCCTTCGCCTACATGACCCCGGTCAAGGTGGCCGGATCCACCGTGTCCCTGGCGACCCTGCACAACGCGTCTGAAGTCAAACGCAAGGGTGTGCTGATCGGCGACACGGTGGTGATCCGCAAGGCCGGGGACGTCATCCCGGAGGTGCTGGGGCCGGTCGCCGATCTGCGCAATGGATCCGAACGCGAATTCGTCATGCCCACAACATGTCCGGAATGCGGCACCACATTGGCTCACGAGAAGGAGGGCGACGCCGATATCCGCTGCCCCAACTCGCGGAGCTGCCCGGCACAACTGCGTGAGCGGGTCTTCCATGTGGCGGGGCGTGGCGCCTTCGATATCGAGGCGCTCGGTTATGAGGCGGCGATCGCGCTGCTCGCGGCTGGGGTCATCGAGGATGAGGGTGACCTGTTCAGCCTCACTGTCGATGACCTGCTGCGCACCGATCTGTTCACGACGAAGAATGGCGCGTTGTCCGCCAACGGAAGCCGGCTGCTGGAGAACCTGGATAAGGCGAAACAGCAGCAGCTGTGGCGCGTATTGGTGGCGCTATCGATCCGCCATGTGGGCCCGACGGCGGCGCGCGCCCTGGCCACCGAGTTCGGAGAATTGGAAGCCATCGAGGGTGCGTCCGTCGAACAACTGGCCGCCGTGGAGGGCGTGGGAACCACGATCGCCGCGGCCGTGGTGGATTGGTTCAGCGTCGACTGGCATCGCGCCATCGTCGACAAGTGGCGCGCTGCGGGCGTGCGGATGGCCGATGAGCGTGACGAATCGATACCGCGCAATCTGGAAGGCCTGTCGATCGTCGTAACCGGTTCGCTCCCAGGGTATTCGCGTGATGAGGCCAAAGAGGCCATCATCGCCCGGGGTGGCAAGTCCGCAAGCTCGGTGTCCAAGAAGACAGCCTTTGTCGTTGTCGGAGACGCGCCGGGGTCCAAGTACGACAAGGCCGTTGAGCTGGGGTTGACGATCCTCGACGAGGACGGCTTCCGGGCGCTGCTGGCCGACGGGCCGCCCGCGTAGCGCCGACAAGTCCGACGCCGAGTGTGAAGCCATGGCGAGAAATCCCTCGAAATCCCGCCATGGCTTCACACTCGGCGCTGATTAAGGTTTTGGCGGCACCGCCAGATCGAACACCCGAAGATCTCCGTAATCTTTTGAGGAGAAGTGAGTTTCGACCCACTTCTGGACCTCTTCGGCCACTCGCTTGGTGTCGCTGTCCTTCTGCGGCTGCTCCTCTTGCTTGTCTTTGTCCTTGACGGATTCGGCATAGAACTCGACGGTGCCGTCCTGCGTGTAGTCGATGAACTGCTGCAGGGTGATCGGATTGTCGCGTCCGGAGAACCCGCCGATCGCCATCACCGGCGCGTTGGTCTCCAACTGAATGGGAGCGGCCGTGCGGGTATTGGTGGTCGCCACCGGCCACCTGGCATCGGAATCCCTGATCAACGCCGCCAGTGCGGGATCGAGCGGCTTGGGCTCGCGCCCGCCGAACTTGTCGTCGTCGGGCATCACCGGGCCGGAGGTGGACAGCCCACCGACCTTGGGTGTGGTGACGTTCGCGATGGTGAAGGCGATCGACCCGCCCAACGAAACCGCAAGGGCCAGTGCGGCAATGGCATAGCGCAGCCGGGCGTTGCGCTCGAGCACACCAAGCGCGAGGGCAATGGCCGCGGCGATGCCACCGATCAGCAGGACCCAGCGCAGCCACGGTAGCCAGGCCGGTATGCGCCGGAGTAGGACGAACGCCATGATGGTGGCGCTGAGCGTGAGTGCACTCAGCCCCAGCTTGCCGATTCGTTCGGATCGATGCTTCCAGAGCAGGACGGTGCCGATGGCGAGGGAACCGGCGATAGCGGGGGCCATGGCTGAGGTGTAGTACGGATGGAACTGCTTGGCCATGTAGCTCAAGATCACGTAATTGGACACCATCCAGGTGCCCCACAGAACGAGCCCGGCCCCTGCGGGATTGGTGGTGATCGTGCGCAGGCGGCCCAGCCAGCCCTCGGCCTGCGGGGTCCTGCTGACGATCGCGAGTCCGAGGATCAGTGCGATGAGCGCCGTGGGCAACAGCCACGCGATGTGGTCGGCCTGGGTGTCCTGGAACAGACGGAATATGCCTGGGGTACCGGAGAATGAGGGTCCACTTCCGCGGCCGCCTTCGCCCATTCCGTTCGAATCGTCGCCGAGCAGGCGGTCCAGTCCGTTGTATCCGACTGCCAGGGTCCATTCGCTGTTGTCGGTGGAGTTGTCGACGTAAGGACGGCTGGCCGCCGGAGTCAACGCGACCGCAGCCATCCACCATCCCGACGAGACCAGCAGAGCGGCGCCGGCGCCGAGTAAATGTATGAGCGTTGTCTTCCAGGGCCACTTCGCAGACACCACATAGGCGAGGAGCAGCGCGGGAGCCACCAGCAGCCCTTCCAGTGTCTTGCACAGGAAGGCGAACCCGATGCCCACGCCGGCCAGTGCCAGCCACCCGGCCGCGTTCCGAGAGCGATCGGAGTCGATTGCGCGCGTGGTGAAGTACGCGGCCACCACCATGCCGAACACCATCGGTGCGTCGGGGTTGGAGTGCCGGAACATCACCGAGACCACGGGGATCAGCGCGAACAGGGCAGCCGCGAGCAGGCCCGCACCCGCGCCGGCCTGGCGTCGGACCGTTGCGCGAATCAGGGCGGCACTCGCAATCGCCAGCACGGCCTGCGGAATCAGCATGCTGGCGCTGGAGAAGCCAAAGAGTCTGGCGGACAACCCCATCAGCCAGAGGCCACCGGCGGGCTTGTCGACCGTCACGTAATTCTGCGGATCGAAGCTGCCGAAGAACCAGGCCTTCCAGCTCTCGCTGCCCGATTGAACGGCTGCCGCGTAGAAGGCGTTGGACCAACCGTTATGGCTGATGTCCCAGAGGTACACCACGGCGATCGTCAGCAGAATGGCGGCGAAGATGAGTCGTTCCCGAGTCCTACTCATGGACGCGTCGATATCAGTCACGCCAGTGAGTGTGCCGGGCGATTCCGGGAGACGGCTGTACCGTTCCTGTGAACCGGCCGCTATCGCACCAAGGTGGCGACGATGCCCGCCAGATAGCCCAGGCGGGCCACCTCCGAGGGCCGGAATTCAGGACCGCCGGGACGACCCAGCACCACGGCGGTGTCACCCGAACCCAGCGGTGCGGCCGCCAAGGTGGTGTCCATGTCTTTCCACAGTTGCGGCACCCAGTCGGCAGCGGTATCGAGAACCTGCGCTCGGCTTAGCGGTAACCAGGGGGCCGAGGTGGCCTGGGTTTCTGGGGCGCCGGCACTTCCGGCCACCCGAATGAAGCCGGTGCCGTCCTGCCGCACCACGGTGCACCAATTCGAGCGCAGCACGTGGGGGGCTTCCTGGGCCAGCACCTCGAGGCGGGCGGATGCTGCGGCGGCGGCCACCCTGTCGATGAGTTCCAGCTCGCGATGCGCCTCCAGCAGGCCCGTGTGGGGGCGGATGGAGTGCACATGGACCCCGTTCAGCGCTTCCGCCGCGGTGAGCAACGAATCGGGCATGGCCCCCGGTGGCAGGTCGATGACCAGATCGTCGATGGCATAGCCCGGTCCGCGCTCCACGACGTCGAGGGACAGGATGTCTGCACCCACCGTGCCGAGCGCAACGGCGACCGATCCGAGACTGCCGGGACGGTCAGCAAGCTGCAGGCGCAGCAGATAAGACGGCACGTCCAACACTGTGGCACAGGTCAGGCACCGCCGCCCTCTAGGCTGTCTAGCCGTGAGCGCCATATCCCGTGACGAGGTCGCGCACCTGGCCAGACTGGCCAGGCTTGCGCTGACTGACGCTGAGCTGGACGGATACGCCGGGCAACTCGACGCGATCCTCGGCCACGTCAGCCAGATCAGTGCCGTTTCCACCGATGAGCTCGATGAGGTGGACGCGACGAGCTCTCCGCTTGATGCGGTCAATGTCACACGGCCCGATGTGATTGCCGACTGTCTGACCTCCGATCAGGCGCTGGCACAGGCTCCGCGGGTGGCAGATGGGCGTTTCGCGGTGCCGCAGATCTTGGGAGAAGAAGCGTGACCGATCTGATCAGGCAAGACGCCGCCTCTCTGGCCGCGCTGATTCACGCGGGCGAGGTGTCATCCGTTGAGGTGACGCGTGCGCATCTGGATCAGATCGCCAGTACCGACGAGACTTATCGAGCCTTCCTGCATGTGGCGGGAGAGCAGGCGTTGGCCGCCGCCCAGGACGCCGACGACGCGATATCGGCCGGCTCCGTGCCTTCGCCGCTTGCCGGCGTTCCGCTGGCGCTCAAGGACGTCTTCACCACCAGGGACATGCCGACCACCTGCGGGTCGAAGATCCTGGAGAACTGGGTTCCGCCCTACGACGCGACGGTCACCGCGCGGCTGCGCGCGGCCGGGATTCCGATCTTGGGCAAGACGAACATGGACGAGTTCGCGATGGGTTCCTCCACCGAGAACTCCGCGTACGGGCCCACCCGCAACCCGTGGGATATCGAGCGCGTGCCGGGCGGCTCGGGCGGCGGTAGCGCTGCCGCGCTGGCCGCCTTCCAGGCGCCCCTGGCCATCGGCACCGACACCGGCGGCTCGATCCGTCAGCCCGCGGCGCTGACCGCGACGGTCGGGGTCAAGCCCACCTATGGAACGGTTTCGCGTTACGGGCTGGTGGCCTGCGCGTCATCCCTGGATCAGGGTGGGCCTTGTGCACGCACCGTGCTGGATACCGCACTGCTGCACCAGGTGATCGCCGGGCATGATCCGCGCGACTCCACCTCTGTCGACGAGCCGGTGCCCGATGTTGTGGCTGCCGCGCGGGCCGGTGCCACCGGCGATCTCAAAGGTGTTCGCGTCGGGGTGGTCTCGCAGTTGCGTGGTGACGGGTATCAGCCGGGCGTGATGGCGTCGTTCGACGCGGCCGTCGAGCAGCTCACCGCGCTGGGCGCCGATGTGGTGGAGGTGTCCTGTCCCCACTTCGAATACGCACTTCCGGCGTACTACTTGATCCTGCCGTCCGAGGTGTCGTCCAACCTGGCTCGGTTCGATGCCATGCGGTACGGCATGCGCGTCGGCGACGACGGAACGCATAGCGCCGAGGAAGTCATGGCGCTCACTCGGGCCGCGGGCTTTGGCCCAGAGGTCAAACGGCGCATCATGATCGGCACGTATGCGCTGTCTGCCGGGTATTACGACGCCTACTACGGCCGGGCGCAGAAGGTGCGCACCCTGATCAAGCGTGACCTGGAACAGGCCTATGAGCAGGTGGACGTGTTGGTGACCCCGGCGACGCCGACCACCGCATTCCGGTTGGGGGAGAAGGTCGATGACCCGCTGGCCATGTATCAGTTCGATCTGTGCACGCTGCCGCTGAACCTGGCCGGGCACTGCGGAATGTCGGTGCCGTCCGGACTCTCGGCCGACGATGGGCTCCCGGTGGGTCTGCAGATCATGGCTCCCGCACTCGCCGACGACCGGCTGTACCGAGTCGGGGCGGCCTACGAAACGGCCCGCGGCCCGCTGCCCTCGGCGCTCTAGAGATTCACAGGTAACTATTAGCGTTCTGTACGGGCGCTAGCCGCAAGAGCTGTCATATTTGCATATATGCATATGAGAGCTCGGTATGGGGGCGTGGTGATCGCCGCCAGTGTCGTCGCGGCGATACCCGGTGTTGTGGCGGTTTCACAGGCCGGACCGGTAACGCAGCAGGTGCCGGTCCGATGCTCGGTACAGACGGACACCACCTGCGATTACTCCGGTGATCCGCACCTGACCGCGCGACCGAACCCGGGCAATATGGTGCCGCGGGCGACCGTCCCGCAGACGAAAACACGCCCCAGCACCGTCTTGCCGCGATCGTGACGAGCATCCGTAGAGCGTCGATACGTCTGCTTGGCACGGCCGGTGCATGCGCGATGGTTCTCGCCGGTGCGGTGTGGACGAGCCACACCGAAGCTCCCGAGGCGGTAGTCCAGGTGAAACCGGTGGATTGCGGGGGATCGGTGGGCCGTGACTGCCTTCCTCCCGGTGAACATCATCTGTCGTCGGCGCCAGACCCCGGGAACGCTCCGCCATCGGCCACCATCGTGACGACGAGGCCGGGCCCCACGACGGTGCGCCCCGGGCGCTAGGTTGGCATCCGTGGCAGTGGCGCCGAAGCGGGTAAGAGTCAACAGTGGCGTCGTCGAAGGCTTTGTCCGGCGCGGAATGCGCCGTTTTCGTGGGATTCCCTATGCCGAACCGCCGGTAGGGCCGCTGCGGCTGCGGGCGCCGCGGCCCGTGCAGCCCTGGGAGGGCATCCGGCGCTGCATGAGATTTGGCGCGGTGCCGTACCAGCCCAAGGTGTTCACGCCGCAAAAACGGCGCAGCGAGGACTGCCTCTCGCTCAATGTGGTGACGCCGGAGGAGTTACCCGATGGTCCGCTGCCGGTCATGTTCTACATCTACGGCGGTGGGTACTTTCTCGGCGCCAGCGCCTCGCCGCCCTATGAGGGCTCGATACTGGCGCGCCGCGGATGCGTCTATGTGTCGGCGAACTACCGGGTGGGAGCGCTGGGCGCCTTCGATCTGTCCTCGCTGTCCAACGCCGAGCACGTCATCGAAAGCAACGTTTACCTGCGTGATCTCGTGCTGGCCTTGCAGTGGGTCCGTGACAACATTCGCGCCTTCGGGGGCGATCCGGACAATGTGACCATCTTCGGAGAGAGTGCGGGCGGCAGTGCTGTCGAGACCCTGATGGCCACCCCGGCCGCCGCGGGGCTGTTCCATCGCGCGATCATCCAAAGCACCGCCAGCGGCCTCGCCGCCAACGCCGACGCGATCGCGCATGATGCCCGGCGTTTCGCCGAACTGCTCGGCGCCGCACCCGATAACGCCGCGGCGACGGTGATGAGTGCCTCGCCACGGCGGCTGCTGCGCGCGCAGCGCACGTTGATCGCGGAGGGCAGTTTCCCGTTCGGGCCTTCGGTCGACGGTGAGTATCTGCCCAAGCCTCCCGTGGAAGCAATGGAACATGGTGACGCGCAACGGGTTCCGTTGATCGTTGGCAGTAACGCCGATGAGGCCAGGCTCTTCACAAAGGTGATCAAGGCGATGCCGCTCTCCGAGCCCGAGCAGCAGGAAATTCTCGAGGGCGGGGGCCCCGGTTATCGGGAACGGATCCTCGCGACGTACCCGGGATATCCATCGAAGGAAGCGCGGCTGCGGCTCGCGGGGGACATGTTCTTCACATCCTCGGTGTGGCGGATTGCCGAGGCGCATCAACAGTTCGCACCCGTGTACGTCTACCAATTCGACTATGCGCCGTGGACTGTGCGGGCCGCGGGTTTGAAGGGGTCGCACGCCACCGAGCTGCTGGCGGTCTTCGGCAATTATCGCGGTCCTGCCGGGCCGCTGTTGGCCGGCAGTCTTATGCACCGTGATGCCTCACGTGTCGTGGACGACGTCCAAGAGCGCTGGGTGGCGTTCGCGCGCAACGGCGTTCCCAGTGAGGACTGGCCGCTGTATCGCGGACCGGACTGGCCGCTGATGGTCTTCGACCGTGAAACACGTGTGGAGCGGAACCTGGGCGCAGACCGTCGCGAGGTATGGGCCGGGTTCAGGCTGAGTGTTCCGAGCCGCCTGCCGAAGACTCCGTAGCGCTGCCGTCTCACCGGCTCACGGGCATGATGGGGCTATGCGTATCGGAGTGCTTACCGGTGGAGGAGACTGCCCAGGGCTCAATGCCGTCATTCGTGCGGTGGTCCGAACCTGCGCCAACCGCTACGACTCGCAGGTGGTCGGATTTCAGGACGGCTGGCGCGGCCTACTGGAGAACCGGCGCATTCAGCTTGCCAACGACGATCGCAATGACCGGCTGTTGACCAAGGGCGGCACGGTGCTCGGCACCGCGCGCACCAACCCGGACAAGCTGCGTGCCGGGTTGGACCAGATCAAGCAGACCCTCGACGACAACGGGATCGACGTGCTCATCCCGATCGGCGGGGAGGGCACACTCACCGCGGCCAGCTGGCTCGCCGACGAGAACGTGCCTGTGGTTGGGGTGCCCAAGACAATCGATAACGATATCGATTGCACCGATGTCACTTTCGGGTTCGATACGGCGCTGACCATCGCCACCGACGCCATCGACCGGCTGCACAGTACGGCCGAATCACACCAGCGCGTCATGCTGGTGGAGGTGATGGGCAGGCACGCGGGGTGGATCGCGCTGCACGCCGGGCTGGCCTCCGGCGCCCACATGACGCTGATCCCCGAAGTGCCGTACGACGTGGAAGAGGTGTGTCGTCTGATCAAAGGCCGCTTCCAGCGCGGGGATTCGCATTTCATCTGCGTGGTGGCCGAGGGCGCCAAGCCGGCAGAGGGCTCAATGGAGTTACGCGACGGGGGAATTGACGAGTTTGGGCATCAGCGGTTCACCGGAGTGGCCCAGCAGCTGGGGGTGGAAATCGAGAAGCGCATCAGCAAGGAGGTCCGCACCACCGTGCTGGGCCATGTGCAGCGTGGCGGCACCCCGACACCGTTCGACAGGGTGCTGGCCACCCGGTTCGGCGTGAACGCCGCGGACGCCGCCCATGCCGGCGAGTACGGGGTGATGGTGTCGCTGCGGGGCCAGGACATCGGGCGGGTGCCGTTGTCGGAGGCGACCCGCCATCTCAAGCTGGTCCCGAAGAATCGCTACGAGGACGCCGCCGCCTTCTTCGGCTGAGAAACGTCGCCCGTGTAGTCGCCGAGCGCATACCTGGCGCCGATGATTCTCGCGATGCACCCGCGTGCGGTATGCGCTACCTGCGTTTTCTCCGCAACAAGCGTCTGCTCTGCCGGCAACGCCGACCCATTAGGATCGCAGCATGACAGAACTGCTGGACTACGACGACGTGCTGACCCGATACGAGCCGGTGCTCGGCATGGAAGTCCACGTTGAACTGTCCACGGCCACCAAGATGTTCTGTGGTTGCCCGACCGCGTTCGGCGCAGAGCCGAACACTCAGATCTGCCCCGTCTGCCTGGGTCTGCCGGGCTCGCTGCCGGTTGTCAATGAGAAGGCCGTCGAATCGGCCATCCGTATCGGTCTTGCGCTCAACTGTGAGATTGCCCCGTGGGGCCGGTTCGCCCGCAAGAACTACTTCTACCCGGATCAGCCGAAGAACTACCAGATCTCCCAATACGACGAGCCGATCGCGTTCAATGGTTACCTCGACGTTCCGCTGGACGACGGCACCACGTGGCGGGTGCAGATCGAGCGCGCCCACATGGAAGAGGACACCGGCAAGCTGACGCATATCGGCAGTGAGACCGGCCGCATCTCCGGGGCCACCGAATCCCTGCTCGACTACAACCGTGCCGGTGTGCCGCTCGTCGAGATCGTCACCAAGCCCATCGAGGGCACCGGGGAACGTGCCCCGGAGATCGCCCGCGCCTATGTGACGGCGCTGCGGGACCTGTTGCGCGCCTTGGATGTTTCCGATGTGCGGATGGATCACGGGTCTATGCGCTGCGATGCGAATGTGTCGCTGATGCCCACCGGTGCCGACGAGTTCGGCACCCGTACCGAGACCAAGAACGTCAACTCGCTCAAGAGCGTCGAGGTAGCGGTCCGCTATGAGATGCGCCGCCAGGCGGCCGTTCTGGACGCGGGCGATGAGGTCATCCAGGAGACGCGACACTTCCTGGAGCAGGACGGCTCCACCAGTGCGGGGCGCCGTAAGGAGACCGCCGAGGACTACCGGTACTTCCCGGAGCCCGATCTGGAGCCCGTCGCGCCGAGCATCGAGCTGATCGAGGGGCTGCGCGGCACCCTTCCTGAGCTGCCCTGGCTGCGGCTGGGGCGCATTCAGCAGGAATGGGGCGTCTCCGATGAGGTGATGCGCGACCTGGTGAACAACGGTGCCGTCGAACTCGTGCAGGCCACCGTCGCCGAGGGGGCCAGCAGCGAAGAAGCACGCTCGTGGTGGGGTAACTACCTGGTGCAGCAGGCCAATTCGCGTGAAGTCGAGCTGTCCGAGCTTCCCATCACGCCGACTCAGGTGGCTGCCGTTGTCACGTTGATCAACGACGGCAAGCTGTCCAACAAGTTGGCGCGACAGGTGGTAGACGGGGTGCTCGCCGGTGAGGGTGAGCCCGAGCAGGTGATGACCGCTCGTGGGTTGGTGGTCATGCGCGACGATTCGTTGATCCAGGCTGCGGTCGATGAGGCGCTGGCTGCCAATCCTGATGTCGCGCAGAAGATCCGCGATGGCAAGGTGGCAGCTGCGGGCGCCATCGTCGGCGCGGTGATGAAGGCGACCAAGGGTCAGGCCGACGCCGCGCAGGTCAAGGACCTGGTGTTGAAGGCCTGCGGCCAGGCCTAATCACACGCTGACTGTCGACTTTTCGTGACAAAGTGCGAGTGAGCACCGCGAAAAGTCGACAGTCGGCGAGAAGTTAGTCCAGGTCGTCGTTGGCGCGGGGGAATCCGCCGCCCTTCGGGAACAGTGGGAACACCACGTCCTCGGTGGGGGTGGCGGTGCCGAAGTCCTTGTTGATGGAACCGCCCCAGACGTTTCCGTCGGCCGAGAGCTTCAGTGCCCGCACGTGACCGTGCTGCTCCTTCTGGCGGAGCACCTCGGGATCGCCGGTGACCGCACCGGTCTCGGGGTTCTGGCGCACCACCACGGTGGTCTGGTTGAACACCAGATTGACCATCACCGAGCTGTCCAGTGCGGCGCAACCGGCCACCCCTGGCTTGTCCGGCCAGGTCCACACCGTGGAGATCTTGCCGTCCTTGGTCAGCTTTTGCAGCCGATCGCCCGCGGGTGCGCGGTCGGTGACATACAGCGTGCCGTTGGCGGCGTCCACGCACATGGCGCCGCCGTCACCGAGGCCGCTTATCGCGGTCGTCGGCGCGGCCTGGTCGATGGTGGTGGGCTGTTCGATGCGGATGACCTTGCCGGCCAAAGAATTTGGATCATTGGCTGCTGCCGCATTGCCGCCGGTGCCGGTCTGTACCACCAGCGTGGTGGGGCTGATGAACGCCAGCGATCCCGCATTGCCGTTGGGTCCCTTGGGGATTCCGGTGAGGATGTCCTTGGGTACGTCGCCGTCGGCGACACGTATCACCCGGTTGTCGGTGGGGGTGCTGACGTAGGCGTACATCAGCCGGTCCTGCTGGTAG
The DNA here is from genome assembly GCA_002013775.1 of Mycobacterium sp. D16R18. Taxonomy (GTDB): domain Bacteria; phylum Actinomycetota; class Actinomycetes; order Mycobacteriales; family Mycobacteriaceae; genus Mycobacterium. Next base: position 21,104 of record MAFD01000030.1, on the reverse strand, counting down.
GAGGGGGAGAGCACGATATCGGACAGTCCGCCGTCGCCGGAGGGGTCGACGGGGATGGTTGTCTTCACCTTCGGCTCGGCGCTCGATGCAATTTCTTTGATGACGCCCGTCGCGCGCTCGGCGACCAACGCGGTCTTGCCGTCGCTGCCCATGATGAGTCCGCTGGTGGCCTCCAGGCATCCCTGCATCACGCCGTCGGCGGGGCACTGCTTGGGAAACGGTTTACCCGGCAATGGCGGCGGCGGGGTGGTGGTGGTCTGAGCGACCCCACGCCGGGGAACCTCGGTGAACGGCTGATCCTGGGTCGGATCGAACCGCACGCATCCCGATAGCAGCGTCACCGTGCCGGCCAACGCCGCCATCGAACCGACAAGCAGTCTTTTCCCCGATGGCTCATTGGTCGGTCCCGTCGCGGGATTTGGCCGGATATCGCCGGCCCTGCGGCTCCGGCAGCGAATGAGCATGCCCGCAAGATTACGGACCTTACGGCGTTGCTCGCCACATTCGGGCCTCCAATGGACTTACGCTGGGCCCGTGACCGGTCATTCGGACGATCCGCAGGCGTGGCGTAAGCCGCCCGAGCTGGTCGACCCTGAAGATGATGTGCCGTCGGCCACCTATGGCGGCGATTTCGAGACCACGGCAATCCCGCACTACCAGGCGGAGAAGCTGACGAGCTCCCACGATGTGAAAGAGGTTGGACCGTTGTACGATCCAGCGCCGCTGCCCTATGCCGAACCTGCCACCACGCAAATATCCTCTGAGGCGGTGCAGGCCCGACATGCCGCGCCGTGGGGCACCCAGGACCCGACGGGCGATCGTCGTGGCACTCAAGATCTCGGACTGTTGTTGCTGCGTGTCGGCGTGGGTGCGGTGCTCATCGCGCACGGACTGCGCAAGGTTTTCGGCTGGTGGGGCGGGACCGGACTCAACGGTTTCGAAGCAACCCTGACTGACCGGGGCTTCAAATACGCCGACATCCTTACCTATATCGGCGTGACGGCGGAGCTCGGCGCCGGGGTGCTGCTGGTCCTCGGCCTGCTCACCCCGCTGGCCGGTGCGGCCGCACTGGCCTTCATGGTCAACGTGCTGCTGTCCGACATGGTGTCCGACAAGGCGAACCGGTACGCGATCTTTTGGCCTGACGGGCACGAATTCGAGCTGTTGATGATCGTCGCGATCCTCGCGGTGATCCTCGTCGGCCCTGGTCGGTACGGATTTGACGCCGGACGTGGCTGGGCCCGCAGGCCATTCGTGGGGTCCTTCGCCGCAGTGCTGCTGGGCCTGGGTGCTGCGGCCGCCATCTGGGTGTTCCTCAACGGAGTTAATCCGCTGGCCTAGCCGCCGCCTCGCCACACCTCTCCCGCGCTGACACGCCGCGTTGTGCGTCGGCAACGTGAGGAATGCGTCGTAAACCGTAGTCTCGCGGCCGGTTCGGTGCGCCGATACGTCGACGGCCTAGTTGCTGAATCCGGGGTCTGAGGGTGTTATCCCAACGAATTCCGCTCATGTTGGGCGAAATGGCAACGGAAAACGTATTCTGCTCGCAGTCCGCCGAGCGAGGAGACGCGTATGAGCTCAGACAGTGCAGTGGAGAGCAAGGGCCTCAAGGGCGGCGCGATGGGGCTGCTTTCCAGCGTGGTCGTGGGGCTCGCCTCTACGGCGCCGGCCTACAGCCTGGCTGCCACCCTCGGGTTGATCGTCGCCAGCGGCGGCGCCCTGCTCGCTGGGGTCAAGGCGCCTGCCATCGTGCTGATCTCGTTCATCCCGATTTATCTCATCGCGGTGGCCTATCAGGAGCTGAACAAGGCCGAGCCGGACTGCGGCACCACCTTTACCTGGGCGTCCCGCACCTTCGGGCCGATCGTCGGATGGCTTGGTGGCTGGGGAATCATCGCCGCCGACGTCATCGTGATGGCCAACCTGGCCCAGATCGCGGGCTCCTATTCGTTCACATTTGTTGGTGATCTGGGGTGGACCGCGGCGGCGAGTCTGGCCGACAGCACCCTGTGGTCGACAGTGGCAGGCGTTCTGTGGATCGTGATCATGACGTACATCTGTTACCGCGGTATCGAAGTCTCGGTGCGCCTGCAGTACGGACTCTTGCTCGTCGAGATGGTTGTCCTGGTCGCCGTGTCGATCATCGCGCTGATCAAGGTCTACACCCATAACGCCGAGGCCTACTCGCTGCTGCCCTCGCTGTCCTGGTTCTGGCCCGGGGGTATGGATTTCGGCACCGTCATCGCGCCCGCCGTGCTGACAACGATCTTCATCTACTGGGGCTGGGATACCGCGGTGGCGTGCAACGAGGAATCCGATGATCCGGGACGCACGCCCGGGCGGGCCGCAGTGCTGTCCACATTCCTGCTGCTGGCCACCTATGCGCTGGTCAGTGTGGCCGCGGTGGCCTTCGCGGGAGTCGGCACCGAGGGGATAGGCCTGGGCAATCAGGAGAATGCCGCCGACGTGTTCAAAGCCATCGGCCCCGAGCTGTTCGGCGATAGCTTCCTTGGGCATGTGGGGATGCTCTTGCTCTCCGCCTCCATCTTGACGTCGGCCTCGGCCTGTACCCAGACCACGATCCTGCCGACTGCTCGCACCACCTTGTCGATGGGTGTCTACAAGGCGCTGCCGGATTCGTTCGCGTCGATCCACCGCAAGTATCTGACGCCCACTACCTCCACCGTGGCGATGGGTGCGGTCTCGATCGCGTGCTACGTGCTCTTCACGATCATCAGCACCAACCTGCTGACCGCGCTGATCGGATCGGTCGGCCTGATGATTGCCTTCTATTACGGGCTCACCGGCTTCGCATGTGTGTGGTTTTACCGCCGGACACTCACGCAGAGTGCGCGCAATTTCATGATGCGTGGTGCGATCCCCTTGCTCGGCGGAATCGCGCTGACGGTCATCTTCGCTTACGGGCTGATTCAGTACGCCAAGCCCAACTGGCTCATCGATGACGCCGGTAACAACGTCACCGTCTTCGGATTCGGGGCGGTGGCGGTGGTCGGAATCGGCGCGCTGGTGCTCGGCGTGGTCGTGATGCTGTTGTGGCGGGTGGCCGCGCCGCCGTTCTTCCAGGGGGAGACGCTGCCGCGGCGCAGCGCCGATCTGGTGCTGGCCCCTGCCGGGGCCAGTGCCCATTTCGGACTGCCCGACGCGGTTGAGGCGCAGCAGACCGTCATCGCCGGCGATCTGTCCAATCTTCCGCAAGGGGAGGTCGCGGTGAATCCGCAGACGGGTGAGGAATTCACCCGAGACTAGAGCGAGGCGAGCGCCGTGCCGGCCGCGGTGGCGGCGTCGTAGTCGGGAATCCAGTTGCCGGTGAGGATTTCGATGAGCTGTGCCGCCTGCTGCTGTGCAGTCAGGTCGACGGAGCGATAGACGTGCCCTGACTGGCGGGCATTGCGTTGCACTCGGGTGGTGCGATCACGGCGCAGCGACTCGTATAAGGCCAGCCGGCGGGGAACGTCAGCGGCCGAGGCTCCTGCCAACACGGTGGCCAGCACGACGGCGTCCTCGATCGACATGTTCGCGCCCTGACCGAGGTGCGGGGTCATCGGATGTGCGGCGTCGCCCAGCAGTGCGATGCGATCGGTGGTCCATCTGTTCAACGGCTTTCGGTCGTACAGGCCCCAGCGGAAGGTCTCTGTCATCGCTGCCACGACGCGCTGCACCGGCCGATCCCACCCCGCGAACTCGACAGCCAATTCCGCGACGTCGCCGGGCGCAGTCCAGGATTCCTCGGCGTCGAGATTGCTCGGGGTGAAGGCCACCACGTTGAGCAGCCGGCGTTGGGAGACCGGGTAGATCAAGAAGCTGCGGCCGGGGCCGAGCCACATCTGCATGCTGTCCAGATCGACTGCGTCACCGAGGAGTTCCGCCGGGATCAAGCCGCGATAGGCCATGATGCCATCACTGGACAGCTCGGCCGGGTCGGTCACGACGCGCTGCACTACCGAGTGGATACCGTCGGCTCCCACCGCGATGTCGGCGCGCTCCTCGGAACCGTCGGCGAAAAGGATGCGCACCTCGTTGGCCGTCTCGACGATGTCGTGGCAGGGGCGTCCGAGGTGGACGGTTCCTTCAGGTAATGCACTTAACAATGCTTGTTGCAGCTCGCCGCGGTGCACGGGTAGGGAGGTCACCGGGCGATCTGGGCTCACCGATGGCCACGCCGGGGGCACCGGAACGCCTTCTCCTTGCCATGTGTGCCAGAGGGTGCGCTTGATCGGGGTGCCCACGGTGCGCACTCGATCGCCAAGGCCCACTGCGTCGAGTGCGCGCAGACCGTTACTCGCGACGACCACGCCCGCGCCCACCTCGCGCAATTCGTGTGCCTTTTCGTAGACGACGACGTCGATATCGTTGGCGCGCAATGCAGCTGCTGCCGTCAGCCCACCAATTCCGGCGCCGATGATCGCTACCCGCATGAGTTCGTCCTTCCCTTGGTTTCCATCAATAACGTTAGCATGCTAACTATTGCCATGCTAACCCTTAGACTGTCGGGGTGCCAGGACAACCGAGTGGAAACAGTGCGCGCGAGATCGAAGAGCTTGTCGCGGCCACGGATGCGCTGTACTTCGCGATGCGCCGGGGGCGAACGTCGCCCTCGGGTACTCAGGCCGGGTTGAGTCGCTCTCAGCTTGAGCTGATGGCGCCGCTGCTCGACCGGGATTCGATGTCCGTGAGCCAGCTCGCCGGGACTGCGGGGGTGGCGGTGCCGACGGCCACCCGGGCGCTCAAGCAGCTGGAGGAGCGCGGGGTGGTCGAACGCGCTCGCTCGTCATCGGATGACCGACTGGTCCTGGTGGGCTTGACCTCCGCAGGGCGTGCGCAGGTCGTCAAGGCGCAAGCGGCCTTTCGGGCGCGGCAGCATAGGGTCTTCGCGGAGCTGACCGGTGACGATCGCCGTGCCATGACCGCCAGCCTCACCCGGCTCGCGGCGCTCATCAATGACAATGTGGACGGGCGGGCCTAGCGTTTCGCGAAAATAATTCGGTGCCAGTCCTTTTCGGCGGTTCCGGTGATATCACTCATCACGTGCTTGATGGTGAGGTACTCCTCAAGGGAGTAGTCGGACATATCTTTGCCGAACCCGGACGCGCCGAATCCGCCGTGCGGCATCTCGCTGACGATGGGGATGTGATCGTTGATCCATACGCAACCCGCCTTGATCTCCCGAGATGCCCGCTGAGCGCGATAGACATCACGCGTCCATGCCGAGGCGGCCAGACCGTAGGCGGTGTCGTTGGCCTGCCGCAGCGCGTCGTCATCATCGGTGAATGCGCGCACGGTGAGCACCGGGCCGAATATCTCGTCGCGGTAGGCCTCGGACGTCTCCGTGACATCGGCGATCAGCGTGGGTCGGTAGAAGGACCCCGGCAGCTCGGGAGAGCTCGCACCGGTGACGATTCGGCCGCCCTGTGCGGGGGAGCGATCCACGATGCTCGATACCTTGGCGCGGTGCGCGGCCGAAATGAGCGGTCCGATATCGGTATTGGGGTCCATCGGATCACCAACGACGACCCTGCTCATCACCTCGCCGACCCCGGCGACGAAGTCGTCGTACAGATCGCGGGCCACGATGGCCCGGGTGGCGGCCGTGCAGTCTTGACCGGAGTTGATGATCGCTCCGGCGACCGCGCCCTGGATCGCGGCATCCAGGTCGGCATCGTCGAACACCACGAAGGGGGCCTTGCCGCCGAGCTCCAATTGCGTTCGATGGCCGTGAACTGCCGCTGCCGCCATCACCTTTCGGCCGACGGCGGTGGATCCGGTGAAGGTCACCAAATCCACGTCGGGATGGCCGGCGAGCGCGCCACCGGCGTCATCGCCGCGCCCGGTGACGACGTTGAGCACGCCCGGCGGTAATCCGGACTCGACGGCCAGGCGTGCCAGGGTCAGTGTGGTCAGTGGTGTCAGCTCGCTCGGTTTGATCACCACCGTGCATCCCGCCGCCAGCGCGGGCAGCACTTTCCATACCGCCATCTGCAGCGGGTAATTCCAGGGGGTGATGGTGGCGACCACCCCGGCGGCCTGCCTGCGGATGCTGGAGGTGTGATCGGCCGAGTATTCAGCCGTCGCCTTACCCTCGAGATGTCTTGCGGCACCAGCGAAAAACTCGACATTGTCGATGCTTCCGGGTACATCGAACTCGGCGGCCAACCGCACGGGCTTGCCGGTCTGGGCGACCTCTTCAGCCACCAGTGTGTCGGCGCTGGCAGCCATCACGGCGGCGAGTTTGGCCAGGACATTCGCGCGGTCGACGGGTGTCGCGGAGGCCCAGCCGGGTCCGGCGGCCTTGGCCGCCGCCACCGCGGCATCCACATCGGCAGGGGTGGCGAGGCTCAGTTCCGCGACGGTCGCACCGGTCGCCGGGTTGATGACGCGGTGCGCTTCGCCGTTGGTCGTGACAGGGCGGCCATTGATCCAGCTGCTGGGAACGATCACCTGGCCACGGTATCGAAAACCGGCGCCTGAAGCCACGGATTCCATCGTCAATAGTCCAGTATTCGCGGTAATTCGTCGTAAAACATTGCAAGAAACGATGGAATCCGTGCACAATCGACCTCGTGGCCAACACGAAACGACGCTTGTTGCGGGTCGCCGACCCGAATAACAGCTCCGCGGCTTTCCAGCTCGATGATGCGTCCAAGGCGATCGTCGAGGAGCTTCAGCAGGACGGGCGGCGCCCATACGCGACCATCGGCAAGTCGGTGGGGCTCTCGGAGGCGGCGGTGCGGCAGCGTGTGCAGCGCATGATCGATGCCGGTGTCATGCAGATCGTGGCGGTAACCGACCCCATGCAGCTGGGGTTCGCGCGCCAGGCCATGATCGGCATCAAATGCTCCGGTGACACCACCGAGGTCGCCGATCGTCTCGCGGAACTCGATGCCGTCGACTACGTGGTGCTGACCGCCGGAACCTTCGACGCGATCGTCGAGGTGGTCTGCGAGGACGATGACGACCTGCTGGATCTGCTGAACAAGCAGATCCGTGCGGTGCCAGGGGTGACCTCCACGGAAACCCTGGTCTATCTGAAATTAGTGAAACAGCAATACAATTGGGGTACTCGGTGACAACCGTCGATGTAGCACACGATCTTTCCGGCGACCTGCAGCAGAAGGCGTCCCGCCATCTCTGGGGTCACTTCGCCCGGCACGGTGAGGGCATCTCTGTGCCCATCATCACTCGCGGTGAGGGGGTGAGGATCTGGGATGATCGCGGCAAGAGTTACCTCGACGGCCTCTCCGGGTTGTTCGTCGTACAGGCCGGGCATGGCCGCGCCGAATTGGCTCAGGCCGCGGCTCGGCAGGCCGAGAAGCTTGCCTTCTTCCCGCTGTGGTCTTATGCCACCCCGACGGCGATCGAACTGGCCGATCGCATCGCCGGGTACGCCCCGGGCGACCTGAACCGTGTGTTCTTCACCACCGGTGGCGGAGAAGCGGTGGAGAGCGCGTGGAAGCTGGCCAAGCAGTTCTTCAAGCTGACCGGGAAACCCGGTAAGCACAAGGTAGTTTCGCGTGCCATCGCATATCACGGAACTCCACAGGGCGCACTGGCCATCACCGGCCTGCCGGCGTTCAAGGCGCCCTTCGAGCCGCTGACCCCGGGCGGGTTCCGCGCACCGAACACCAACTTTTACCGGGCGCCAGAGCCATATGCGCACGATCCCAAGGCGTTCGGGCGTTACTGCGCTGACCGGATCGCCGAGGCGATCGAGTTCGAGGGACCCGATACCGTCGCGGCGGTGTTCCTCGAACCTGTGCAGAACGCGGGCGGTTGTTTCCCTCCGCCGCCAGGCTACTTCGAGCGGGTGCGCGAAATCTGCGATGAGTACGACGTGCTGCTGGTGTCCGACGAGGTGATCTGCGCCTTCGGTCGCATCGGATCGATGTTCGCCTGCGAGGATTTCGGGTATCAGCCGGACATCATCACCTGTGCCAAGGGCATGACATCCGGGTACTCGCCGATTGGGGCGATGATCGCCACGGACCGTCTGTTCGAGCCGTTCAACGACGGAAAAACCACCTTCCCGCACGGATATACCTTTGGCGGACATCCTGTTTCGGCTGCGGTGGCGCTTGCCAATCTCGACATCTTCGAACGCGAGGGACTCAATGACCGAGTGCGTGAGAACGCGCCGGTGTTCCGAGCCACCCTGGAGAAACTTCATGACCTGCCGATCGTCGGCGATGTGCGCGGCGAGGGGTACTTCTACGGGATCGAGTTGGTGAAGGACAAGGCGACCAAAGAGACGTTCAACGGTGAGGAGAGCGAGCGGCTGCTCCGCGGCTTCCTGTCCGCGGCGCTGTGGGATGCAGGCCTGTACTGCCGTGCCGACGACCGTGGCGACCCCGTGATTCAGCTTGCGCCACCGCTGATTTCCGGGAAACCGGAGTTCGACGCGATCGAGGAGATCCTGCGCGGCGTGCTCACCGAGGCCTGGGCCCGGTTATAGGTATGAGAGTCCTCATCGTGGGTGCCGGGGGAGTGGGCAGTGCGGCCGCGTTCATCGCGGCCCGTCGAGAGTTCTTCGAGGCGCTGGTGATCGCGGACTACGACGTGGCGCGGGCGCAGGCGGTGGTGGATCGTCTCGGCGATCCACGGTTCACGGCGGCCCGCATCGATGCCTCCTCGGCCGATGATGTCGCAGCACTGTGCCGCGAGCATCGAATCACCCATGCGCTCAACGCGGTTGATCCTCGATTCGTCATGAGCGTCTTCGGGGGATGTTTCGCCGCGGGGGTCACCTACCTCGATATGGCGATGAGCCTGTCGCATCGCCACCCGGACAGGCCTTACGAGCTGCCCGGGGTGATGCTCGGCGACGAACAGTTCGCCGTCGCCGAAAAGTGGGAGTCTGCCGGGTTGTTGGCGCTGGTGGGCATCGGAGTGGAGCCGGGTCTCAGCGATGTGTTCGCGCGGTACGCCGCCGATCACTTGTTCTCCGAGATCGACGAGCTGGGTACCCGGGACGGCTCCAACCTGGAGGTGCAGGGGCACCGGTTCGCCCCGTCGTTCTCCATCTGGACGACCATCGAGGAATGCCTCAATCCGCCACTGATCTGGGAACGCAATAGAGGGTTCTTCACCACCGAACCCTTCAGTGAACCGGAGATTTTCGACTTCCCGGGAGGCATCGGCCCCGTCGAATGCGTCAACGTCGAGCACGAGGAAGTGGTGCTCATGCCGCGCTGGGTGAACGCCCGGCGGGTCACGTTCAAATACGGCCTCGGTGCCGAGTTCATCAATGTGTTGCGCACTTTGCGTCTGGTCGGGCTGGACAGCACCGACCCGGTGAGCGTTCACGCGGCGGGCGGTAATGCTGCCGTCAGCCCTCGCGATGTGGTGGCGGCGTGCCTACCGGATCCTGCCGGGCTAGGGCATCTGATGCGCGGGGCCACGTGTGCGGGTCTGTGGGTTACCGGCACCGGCAAGGACGGCAGACCACGCGAGGTCTATCTGCACCATGTCGTCGACAACGAATGGACGATGGCCCGCGACGGCGCGCAATGTGTGGTGTGGCAGACCGCCGTGAACCCGATTGTGGCCCTGGAGCTGCTCGCCGAGGGTGCGTGGAGCGGCACGGGTGTGTTGGGGCCGGAGGCCTTCGACAGCCTGCCGTTCCTGGACCGGCTCAATACCTTCGGTGCGCCGTGGGGCATGCAGGAGCGTGCGGCCGCTTAGCCCCGCTCGACCCCCTGATAGGGATTGGGCACCCGGCCATTGCTGGCAGCCGACAGGATGGGCAGCGTCGAGAAGGTGACCGCCGGCAGGCGCAGGGAGGTGCCGTCCACCAGCTCGGCCCGGGCCCAGGCGTGCTTGTCGAATCCGATCCCCTTGACCTGCGTCCACAGCAACTCGCGGGTGGTCGTCAGTGTTCGTACCTGCACCGATTGGGTGTCGACCGCGGTCCGATACCGGAAGACGGCGTAGGAGAAGACGGCCGGGACAACCAGCAGTGGCGCCAGGACCGGGAGATACAGGACGAAGGTCAGGATGCCGAGCGTCAGAAACCCGGACATGAAATGCGCCATCGGCGACGTCCTGATCACTGTGCGTTTCTCCTCGGTCATCCATCCATTGTCGCCGACAGTGCCGCCATGGCGAGAATTCGGCCCAGAACTCGCAGCGGCTTCACACTCGGCGAAGTCGAGGGCTAAGGGGGATTTGACTCGGACCTCCAGAAACGGCTACCGTACGCGGTGTGAACAACCCCGCCTTGCTCGTAGTAATCGGTATGCGCGTCGACGCGTAGCCCGAGTCCAAGGCAACTCGCGCACACTCGACGCGCAACCCTCGTACAGCAGACCGCTGGCGGGGGTTTTTTGTTGCCATAGGTTTTCTAGTACGGACACAACAAGAGGACAGACCACCATGAGCGCACCTGCAAAGCCCAAGCCGGCTTCGGCCCCGGGGCCGGCTCCGGAATCGAACACCGTCGCACCCCAGCGCGTCACCGGCGCGCTGTCGGTAGTGCGGTCGCTTGAGGAGCTCGGCGTCGAGGTCATCTTCGGTATTCCCGGGGGTGCGGTGCTGCCCGTGTACGACCCGCTGTACGACTCGGTCAAGGTCCGCCACGTCCTGGTGCGACACGAGCAGGGTGGTGGGCACGCCGCCAGTGGGTACGCACACGCCAGCGGCAAGGTCGGCGTCATGATGGCGACCTCCGGCCCGGGTGCCACCAACCTGGTCACCCCGTTGGCCGATGCGCAGATGGACTCCATCCCGGTGGTCGCGATCACCGGACAGGTGGGGCGGGGCCTCATCGGCACCGACGCCTTCCAGGAAGCCGACATCTCCGGCATCACCATGCCGATCACCAAGCACAACTTCCTGGTGAACAACGCCGAGGACATCCCGCGGGTCATGGCCGAGGCCTTCTACATCGCCCTGAGCGGTCGTCCCGGCGCGGTCCTCGTGGACATCCCCAAGGACGTCCTGCAAGCGCAGACGACGTTCAGCTGGCCGCCGCAGATCTACCTGCCCGGCTACAAGCCCGTCACCAAGCCGCACGGCAAGCAGGTCCGTGAGGCGGTCCGGCTGATCGCCGCCGCCAAGCGTCCGGTGCTGTACGTCGGTGGCGGTGTCATCCGCGCCGACGCATCCCCGGAACTCAAGGAATTGGCCGAACTGACTGGCATCCCCGTCGTCACCACCCTTATGGCGCGCGGTGCATTCCCCGACAGCCACGAGCTGCACATGGGTATGCCCGGGATGCACGGCACCGTCGGCGCGGTGGCAGCGCTGCAGCGCAGCGATCTGCTGATCACCCTGGGCGCGCGTTTCGACGACCGCGTCACCGGGCAGCTGGACTCGTTCGCGCCGGACGCCAAGGTGATTCATGCCGACATCGACCCCGCCGAGATCGGTAAGAACCGCCACGCCGACGTGCCGATCGTCGGGGACGTGAAGAACGTCATCGCCGAGCTGACCGAGGCCATTCGGAATGATCGCGCGACCGGCGCGACCACGGACCTGTCCGAGTGGTGGGAGTACCTGTCGGGCATCCGCTCCACCTACCCGCTGGGATACGACGCACAGCACGACGGCAGCCTGGGTCCGGAGTTCGTCATCGAAACGTTGGGCAAGATCGCCGGTCCCGACGCGGTCTACGTGGCGGGCGTTGGGCAGCACCAGATGTGGGCCGCGCAGTTCATCAAGTACGAGAACCCGCGTACCTGGCTCAACTCCGGTGGCCTGGGCACGATGGGCTTCGCGGTGCCCGCTGCCATGGGCGCCAAGATGGCGCGGCCCGAGGCCGAGGTGTGGGCCATCGACGGTGACGGCTGCTTCCAGATGACCAACCAGGAGTTGGCTACCTGCGCCATCGAGGGTGTGCCCATCAAGGTGGCGCTCATCAACAACGGCAACCTGGGCATGGTGCGTCAGTGGCAGACCCTGTTCTACGACCAGCGCTACTCGCAGACCGACCTGGCGACGCACTCGCGTCGCATCCCCGACTTCGTGAAGCTGGCCGAGGCGCTCGGCTGCGTCGGATTGCGTTGCGAGCGTGAAGAGGACGTGGCCAAGGTGATCGAAGAGGCGCGGGCCATCAACGATCGCCCGGTGGTCATCGACTTCGTCGTCGGTGCCGACGCGCAGGTGTGGCCGATGGTCGCGGCCGGCACCAGCAATGACGAGATCCAGGCGGCCCGGGGCATCCGGCCGCTGTTCGACGATGATGAAACTGCGGAGCAGGAAGGGTCACGATGACCAGCACCCATACCCTGAGCGTTCTGGTCGAGGACCGTCCCGGTGTGCTCGCCCGTGTTTCGGCGCTGTTCTCGCGGCGTGGATTCAACATCGCGTCGCTGGCGGTGGGCCCGACCGAACTCAAAGGCATTTCGCGCATGACAATCGTCGTCACCGTCGACGATTTTCCGCTCGAGCAGGTCACCAAGCAGCTCAACAAGCTCATCAACGTGATCAAGATCGTCGAACAGGACGAGGAGAATTCGGTCGCCCGCGAGCTGATGCTCGTCAAGGTGCGTGCCGACGCGACGGTGCGCGCGCAGGTCATCGAAGTGGTGAACCTGTTCCGCGCCAAGGTCGTGGATGTGTCGCCGGAGTCGGTGACCATCGAGGCGACGGGCACCCAGTCCAAGCTGGATGCTCTGCTGCGGATGCTCGACCCGTACGGTATTCGGGAGATCGTGCAATCCGGTGTGGTCGCGCTATCGCGTGGCCCGCGGTCCATCGCCGCCGCGAAGTAGAAGTCAAAAGACGTCAGAAGAAGAAGTAAGAAGGGAAAAGCACTGTGGCAGTTGAGATGTTCTACGACGATGATGCGGACCTCACCCTGATTCAGGGCCGCAAGGTCGGCGTTATCGGGTACGGCAGCCAGGGACACGCGCACTCATTGAGCCTGCGCGACTCCGGCGTCCAGGTGAAGGTCGGTCTGCGCGAGGACTCCAAGTCGCGCGAGAAGGTCACCGAGCAGGGCCTCGAGGTCGATACCCCCGAAGCGGTCGCCAAGTGGGCCGACGTCATCATGATCTTGGCGCCCGACACCGCGCAGGCGCAGATCTTCACGAATGAGATCGAGCCGCACCTCAAGGATGGCGACGCGCTGTTCTTCGGTCACGGCCTCAACATCCACTTCGGTCTGATCAAGCCCCCGGCCAACGTCACCGTTGCCATGGTCGCCCCGAAGGGCCCCGGCCACCTGGTGCGTCGTCAGTTCGTCGATGGCAAGGGTGTGCCCGCGCTCATCGCCGTGCACCAGGACCCCAAGGGTGAGGGCCAGGCCCTCGCGCTGTCCTACGCCAAGGGCATCGGTGGCACCCGCGCCGGCGTCATCAAGACCGACTTCAAGGAAGAGACCGAGACCGACCTGTTCGGTGAGCAGGCCGTGCTCTGCGGTGGCACCGAGGAACTGGTCAAGACCGGGTTCGATGTCATGGTCGAGGCCGGATACGCGCCCGAGATGGCGTACTTCGAGGTGCTGCACGAGCTCAAGCTCATCGTCGACCTCATGTACGAGGGTGGCATCGCACGCATGAACTACTCGGTGTCCGACACCGCGGAGTTCGGTGGATACCTGTCGGGTCCGCGCGTCATCGACGCCGGCACCAAGCAGCGGATGAAGGACATCCTCACGGACATCCAGGACGGCACCTTCGTCAAGCGTCTCGTCGCCAATGTCGAGGGCGGCAACAAGGAGCTCGAGGGCTTGCGCAAGGAGAACGCCGAGCACCCGATCGAGGTCACCGGCAAGAAGCTGCGCGACCTGATGAGCTGGGTCGATCGGCCGATCACCGAAACCGCCTAGTTTCTCGCTGTCAGAAGCCCCCGCACTCTACGGAGTGTCGGGGGCTTTTGCGTGCGACAGCTATTGCTTGCGGAGTGAGGGCGGTTGGCGCGCCAATGGGAATGGTGTCATCCGCGTAGTCGAACGTCCCGCTTTGCACCCATCAGTCGGCCTATCAAGCATCCAACGTATTGGTCTGAAGTCGTGTAACGATGCGAAGCGTGATTCTGTACGTTGCACCCCAAGCGTCCGCATGGACTCCGTGGATACCTCTCCTTGGATCGCTCGTGGTCGCGTTCGGTGCCTACTACGGCATTCGCAAGAGCGTGGAGAACAACCAAAATGCGATCGATGCATCAAATGAACGCGAAGTCGAGAAGTGGCGTAGGGAGACGCTAATCAGATTGAGCGAGGAGGCTTCTACCGCCCAGCGGGACATTGATCGTAGGTACAACCGTGAGGCGATTACGACTACAGAAAAGTGGAATGTTTATCAGGACGCTGTCTGGATGAGCACCCGCAAACTGGGGTCTCTCGCCGATAGTTTCACCATCCTTGGAGCCGATCACCTGAGTGAACGATGTCTACGCCTGCAGAGGGTGGCTTACGCTGTGGCGGAGCCTGCGAAGATCCTCCGGAACCAGGCGCTAGGCAACGCTGACACCCAGCTAGAAAATCTTCCCGGCTGGGGCAACTACCGGAGAGCGCTTGACGCTTTGTCGAAAGCCCGTGAAGAGTTAATCGTCGCTGCAGCGAAGCTCATTAAAGTGCCAGTGAAGCCCGGCTAACGATCTGTACCGCTGTGTGAGTAGTGAAGGCAGGTGGATACTGGAAACCGATGACCACCTCCCGTTCGACCACCATCGCTTCCCGACTGGTCGCCCCTGCCGCTGTCGCGGGCGTGGCGGCGGCCGGTTGTGTGGCCGTGTGGTTCGGCGACCCGACGACGCCCGGGGGAGTGCTCCCGGTCTGCCCGTTCAAGGCACTCACCGGCCTTGACTGTCCCGCATGCGGCGGTCTGCGCATGGTCTATTCGGTGATGCACGGCGACTTGCTTGGTGCGTTGCACTACAACGCGGTTGCGTTGGTGGCCTTGGGATTCCTCACGGTGTGCTTCGTCGCGTGGACACGTAGCCGCTGGCGCGGCGAAGTGGATTGGAATCCGCCGTGGCTGCGCGGATGGGTGCCGGCGATCATCGTGGTGGTGTTCGTGGCCTGGTTCGCCATCAGGTTGATTCCGATCGCGCCGTTTACCGCACTGCGGGTGTGACGGCCTACGCGGACTGCTCCATGAGCTCGCGAGCGTTCTCTCCCAATGTAATACCGTCATCGCCGATGAACAGGCGAGAAATCTCGCGGGCCAGCGGCTCGAGTGTGAACGGTACAAAGGCGGGCTGTGCAACGCGCAGGAGCATCGCCAGCACCGGGTCGGCTATCCGGGGAATTCCCAAATGGCGCCGTACCTTTGGCGGCACCACCGCAACGGAGGGCACGGCGGTCACGAGGGTGATCGCGGCGACCGCCGCCGCCGTCAGTCCGCCGAAGCCGCGCGCGTTTCTGATCACCGACAGGGCGAACCGCATGCCGCCGGGCACAAAGCCCTTCACCATCCGGTATTCGGATTCGATCGAGTCGTAGTAGGCCTCCACCTCGTCGGAGGTCACCGGCACGGTGTCCGGGTCGGCCCCCATGAGTTCGGCGAACGTCTTGACCTCTGAAAAGAATTGGTCACGTTCGGCTTTGGGGAGGCGCCGAGGGATGAGACGTCCCGGTGCGGGTGTGTTCTCGTAGATCCGTAGCGCGGCATGCATGATCGTCACGTGTGCGAAGAGCACCAGCGCGGGCCCCTGTGCGTCGTAGGGCCGGTCGGTGCCGGGAATGACACCCTTCATGTTGCGGTGGTAATGGCGTAGGTGCGCGGCGAGGGCATCGGCGCTGGCGGTGTCGCCAAAGATGATCGGTATGGGGACTCCGGCTGTGCGTTGAATGCGTTTGACGGTGTCATCGAAGTCGACCTGGTTGCGCTTGCTCTTGGTGAACACCGGATCGTGGTTGATCTCGACGGCCTGCAACCCTTCGTGACTGCCCTCCAGCAGCGCGGTCACCAGGACGATCATCGGTGCCACAGAGGGATGCAGAAACACCTTCCAGGTCACCGAGCCAGGGCCGAAGTAGCCGTAATCAGGGTGTCCGTCGGGGCCGGTGCGCTGACCGGCGGGGGGGGGGCCGTCTCCCCGCCGCCAAATCCGGGCTTTGGAATCACCTCGCGGCGGCATACCCGCCGAGCGCGGTGTCGTGGCGTGTGCAGCTGTGCTTGGCATCGTTGCCTCCCAGGGAGCGGTTCGCTTCCTCCTATTGGAGACGTTAACAACGTCAGTTGTCAACAGTAGTGGGCTCAACTGTTATGGAAATGGCTCCTGCACTGCAATCTCCGCTGATTACCGGCGGTTCGCGTCGATCAGGTCCAAGCCCAGAGCGGTGGCCTGGTGAATGACCGCTTTGCCATCGCGGCGGCTGTGTACCAACCGCGCCTGCCGCAATGCCGAGGTGTGTTCGGACGCCGAGGCGGGGCTGATATCGAGATCGCGGGCGATGTCTCCGGTGGTGTGCTCCTTGCTCAGCACGCGCAGTACGGCCGCTCGGGTCGACCCGAGTATCGCTGCGAGGGGGTCGGATTCGGTTCCAACACAAAGAGTTAGGTCGATTGGCGCGGGGTAGGCCAGGACGATTGGATGGTCGCCAAGTTCGCCGACTAGCGGTGGCCCCGCCCAGAAAACACTGGGTGTCAAAACGAGGCCACGGCCGCGTAAGTCGATGGTGTGGCGCTGTGGACTGTCGATCTCCAGGCAATTGCCATTCCATCGTGCTCCGGGGACGATTTTGCCGAGCGTGGCCCGCACGCCGTGGCGCGTCATCATGCGCCCCTGCCTGGCAAGTTCAATCTGATGGTTCGCCTGGATATCGGGCCAGTAGGGTTCCAGCACCGCCCGGTAGGCGTTCTTTGTCGAGCGCCCCAACGCCACGTTGGCCTCGCGATCCCCTGCGATGGCGTGCCGGAGATAATGCGGTGCACCAGCACCTTCGGTGGGGCCGCGCCCGAACACCGCCAACTCCGCCTGCGCCTGCTGCTGACTCAGCTCTTCGATGGACCGCATACCCTCATCGAAATTGCCGCCCAGCACGGTGGGTGACAACGACCATGAAAAGTGGCTTACCACTGCCCGTCCCGGTGCCGTCGCGATGGGGAAGGCGGCCAGCGCTCGACAACGCCACCGCTCGCCCCACGGTGTGCGAATACCGTGCCGTAGTGCTCGTGCCGCGAACTTCATTTCTAACAATGGGGCAGGCATCGGGAGAAACCGCGTCAAAGCAAGGTCATTCGCGGTGAACATGAGTTGCAACACGCTGGCCTACAACCCGCTGCGGACCACTTTGACGAGCATCTCAACACAATATGCCTTTAGCTTTCGGTACACCCGCGAAACATCGTGCTGCCTGGAACCGCCGGGAACTCGACTACTCGTGAAACCGCATGGGGATGCTGCGCGGTCCCCGAATGGCGGGGGTGTCCCGCCAGGTGACTGGACCGGTGACCACCGGTTGGCGTGCCAGGATCTCGCGAATGGCCACCGTGGCCTCCAGCCTCGCGAGCGCCGAGCCCAAGCAATGGTGCGCGCCATATCCGAAGGCCAATGGCGGGATGTTCTTGCGGTCGAGCCGGAATTCTGCGGGATCGGCGAATACCTGCGGATCGCGGTTAGCGGCCGCGATCGCGATGAGTACCGTCTGGCCCTCCAAGATTGTGTTCCCGCCGAGGCTATGGTCCTGCGTCGCCACGCGCGCGGTGCCTTGCACCGGGCCGTCGAGTCGCAGTAGTTCGGTGATGACCGCGGGGTCATCGGGGTCAACGTGATCGGCCAGCCGGGTGCCGTCGGCCCGTGTGGCGAGCAGCCGAAGCATGCTTGCCCCCAGTAGATTTGCCGTCGTCTCATGACCCGCTATCGCAATCATGAATGTCATGGTGACGACGTCTTCCAACGACAGGTCGGTATCGGATGCGATCAGGCTGAGCAGGTCGTCGCCGGGGTGTGCGCGCCGATCTGCGGCCAGGGGTAGCAGCTCGGTAGCGAGGGTCGCCCCGGCCGCGGTACCGGCCATGACGGTCTCGACGTCGGCGAAGGCGCCCAGCATCTGAATGATGATCGGAGATTCCTCGCGAAGGACAGCTGACGATGAGTCATCCAGGCCAAGCCACTCACCGATGATGGCGATCGGCAGCGGCAACGCGATATCGGTCATGAAATCGAAAGACTCTCCTGCCGCGTGGTATTCGGTGACCTGAGCGGTGATGGACTGCACGCCCTCGCGCAGACCGGCAATGAATCCGGGGGTAAACACGTCGCGGACTGCGCCCCTGAGTTCGGTGTGATCTGGTCCATCGGCGAAGAGCATGTTTCGGCCGAAGTTGGACAGATCGAGGTAGTCGGGGGCCGCCGCGCGCATCTGGGGGCTGGCAAGCGGATCACTCGACCAACCGGCGCCGCCGAGCACCTCGCGGGCCGGGTGATAGCCGACAATCAGCCAGGTGCCAGCGTTCTCGTCCCACACGACGTCGCCGCGAGTTCGGAGGTTTTCGTAGTAGGGGTAGGGGTCCCTTGAATCCCAGGGGATCCGTGGCGCGATGGGCTTAGCAGTGGTCATGGTGATCCAATCCGAAGGGCAGGCCGCGGTCGCGGACCCAGGCGACATGCTGTTTACCTAATGGGGAAACGGGTTCGGCGACACCGTCGAGGTCGTCGAGTAGCGCGCGGGTGTGTGCGGTCGCGTTCAGCGTCGCAGACAGGGCGCTGATGTTCAGATTGATCCTGGCCAGGAAAATCAAATCACTGGGAATCGACATCTGATGCAGGGTTTGGAAATTGAGCAGGGATCGGGTGCCACTGTTCGACACTTCACGCGTGAACGTCACAGGTTGAGCGGCGCGGATGTCTTGCACGGTCGCCCCGAGCCATTCAAAGATGTCCTGTTCCGAGAGCGGCGAATCGATCGCGAAGTAGCCAGCGTCGACCATGAGCTGCCGCAAATCCTTCCGGCGTTCCTCGGCGGCCGCGCGAATCATCTGCACGAGCCGATAGCGCAGGGTCTCGGGCACCACCTTGATGCAGCCGAAATCGACAAAACCGACCGACCCGTCCATGCCGAATCGATAGTTGCCCGGATGCGGATCGGCATGAAACAGATTGGCATGCCGAAAAGACCCGGTGCTGAAACGCCAGATGGTCTCCACCCAAACATCTTTGAGGTCCTGATCGGCCTGTTGGGCCGCCGCCCAATCCAGTCCGTCCAGGTATGTCATGGTGAGAACCCGATTGCCGGACGCTTCGGAAATCACCTCGGGTATCCGGATGAACGGATGGTCCCGGTACAGCTCGGCGAAGGTCTGAATGTTGGCGGCCTCGTGCCGATAGTCCAACTCCTCGGAAATGCGTGCGGCCACTTCGTCCGCCATCAGTCGATGGTCCAGCTGTGGCCTCGGTCCGGCGATTCCCGTTGCGAAGCGCAGAAAGGTGGCCATTAGCTCAGCGTTCGATAGGTCGTGTCTGATGGCATGTGCCACACCGGGATACTGGATCTTGACCGCAACTCGGCGGCCGTCGTGAAGGGTTGCACGATGGACCTGACCGATCGACGCGGCAGCCATCGGATCATCGCTGAATTCGGAGAACAGTTCCTCGATCGAACGCCCGAGATCCTCTTCGAGGGCCTGACGTGCCAACAACGGATGCATGGGTGGCGCGTCGGCCTGCAGTCGCGTCAGCGCGTTCTGATACGGCGAGAGCTGGCTGTATCCGTGGGATGCGATATCGGCGACCGAGAAGATCTGGCCGGCTTTCATGAGGACGCCTTTGGAGTGTCCGAGTAGTTCTGTGTAGCGCTCTGCGGTGCGTTCGTGGAACCGTTCGACGGCTCCGGTGTCTCCGGCTTTTTCGCGTAGGCCCGCGACGAGTCTTCCGCCTGCGGCGCGGGCGGTGAATCCGGCCAGGGGCATGGTGCGCCGGATGCGCCCGCGCGGAATGTCGTTGTCGCTCATAGCTGGGCACCGACCTTTGGTTGTTCCCGGGGGTCTAATCCGAATGGCAGTCCACGTTCGCGTACCCAGGCCACATGCTGAACGCCAAGGGGAGTGCTGGGCTCGTCAACACCCGCCATGTCGCACAGGATCGCCCGCAGATTGACAGTTGCTCCAAGGGTCGTCATCGAAGAGGTAACACCCATGGTGATACGACTGAGCATGAACATATCGGGCGGAATCGTCAGGTAGCGCGATCCTGCATTGGGATTGGAGATGTTGACGGCTGCGAGGAATTCCTCCATCAGCTCGGGTGTGTATCTCACCGGTTGCGCCAGGGATAGGCCGGGGCTGAAACCGGTTATCCAGCTGTATGCCTCGTCAGCCGAAGCGGCCGAATTGCTGGGCAGCACTCCGTACTCGACGGCCAGCCGCCGAAGACCCGACCTATCGCCTCTGAACATCGCCTGGCCCATCAGGGTCCAGCCGTATCGCTGGAACTCGGGAAAAACTTTGACGCACCCGAAGTCGACGACACCGATGCTGCCGTCCAAGCCAAAACGGTAGTTACCCGGGTGGGGGTCGGCGTGATAGAGCGACGAGTGCTGAAAGGATCCATATACAAAGCGCCACAGAGCTTCTGACCAGGTGTCCTTGAGGTCTTGGCCAGCTTTCTGGACCTGGTCCCAACCGATTCCGTCGACGAAAGTCATAGTGAGCACTTGCTCGCCGGATGCTTCGTCGACGAGTTCAGGTACTCGGATGAATGGGTGGTCGCGATATAGGTCGCCGAAGGCCCGAATGTTGGCGGCCTCATTGCGATAGTCGATCTCCTCGCCGATCCGGTCTGCAATTTCGGCGGCGATGCCGCGCAGGTCCGCTTGGCTGTAGATTCCGGCCGCGGACAAGGCCACTCGCAGGAACGTGGCGAGTAGTTCAGTGTTCGCAAGATCGTCGCGGATCGCCTGTGCCACACCTGGGTACTGGATCTTGACTGCTACCCGACGGCCGTCGTGAAGGGTCGCACGATGCACTTGGCCGATGGAGGCCGAGGAGATCGGCTCATCATCGAACTCGGCGAAAAGCTCGCCGACTTCGCGGCCGAGGTCGTCTTGGAGTACCTGGCGGGCCAAGCTGGAATCCATGGGCGGTGATTGCGTCTGCAACCTCGTCAGGGCACGTGCATAGGGAGTCAAGGAGCCGCTGAGGCTCGTATCGAGAGTGGAGAAGATTTGGCCGGCTTTCATGAGGACGCCTTTGGAGTGTCCGAGT